>NZ_JAINZP010000015.1 GCF_020166435.1 Pectobacterium versatile
AGTCTCGGAGCCAACCGTAACGGTGATCGCGTCACCGACTTTAACATCGTTATCGACTTTACCGGTCACCGCAATGGTCTGCCCAGACTCGGCAGCGTTAATGACGTTATCGGACGTGACATTATCGATAGAGATCGACGCCGTTGGCGCAACCGTATCCACACCGTAAGTGTGCGAGATATTGGCCGTCGTGATATTACCCGCCGTGTCGCGCGTCGTGACTGTCGCACTCACATCGCTGTTCGCAGCCAGCACGGAACCCGGAACATTGACGCTCCAGGTCTTGCCATCGGTATTCACCGTCGTTTGATAGGTTTCGGTGCCGACTTTCACCGTCACCGCATCGCCCGCTTTAACTTCATTGCCAACTTTACCGGTCACCGCAATGGTCTGACCCGATTCACTGGCATTAATCACGTTATCCGACGTGACATCATCGATGGAGATCGAAGCCACTGGCGCGACGGTATCCACGCCATAAGCGTGGCTGGCATTGGCAGTCGTGACGTTACCTGCGGTATCACGGGTGGTGACAGTCGCACTCACATCACCGTTTGAAGCCAGCACCGATCCCGGAACGTTCACGCTCCAGGTCTTACCATCGGTATTCACCGTCGTCTGGTACGTTTCGGTACCGACTTTCACCGTAACCGCATCGCCCGCTTTGACTTCATTGCCGACCTGACCGGTGACCGCGATGGTCTGGCCGGATTCAGCGGCATTGATCACGTTATCGGACGTGACATCATCAATAGAAATTGAGGCAACAGGTGCAACGGTATCAACACTGTAAGCGTGACTGGTATTGGCGGTGGTGACATTGCCTGCGGTATCACTCGTGGTGACCGAAGCAGAGACATCACCGTTTGCAGCCAGCACCGAACCCGGAACATTCACACTCCAGGTCTTGCCATCGGTATTCACCGTCGTCTGGTAGGTTTCGGTACCGACTTTCACCGTAACCGTATCGCCTGCTTTGACTTCATTACCCACCTGACCAGTTACTGCAATGCTCTGACCGGACTCGCTGGCATTGATCACGTTATCGGACGTGACATTATCAATAGAGATAGAGGCTGTTGGTGCAACCGTATCCACGCCGTAAGCATGGCTGGTGTTCGCGGTGGTGACATTACCTGCGGTATCACGGGTAGTGACCGTCGCACTCACATCACCGTTTGCAGCCAGAACAGCACCCGGAACATTGACGCTCCAGGTTTTGCCGTCGGTATTCACCGTCGTCTGGTAGGTTTCCGTGCCGACTTTAACGGTAATCGCGTCACCCGCTTTCACGTCGTTATCGACTTTCCCCGTCACGGCAATCGTCTGGCCGGACTCGCTGGCATTGATCACGTTATCTGACGTGACGTTATCGATAGAGATCGAAGCGACAGGCGCTACGGTATCCACACCGTAAGTGTGCGAGGTATTGGCGGTGGTGACATTGCCCGCGGTATCGAGTGTGGTTACTGTGGCACTCACATCGCCATTGGCTGCCAGCACCGATCCCAGAACATTCACGCTCCAGGTTTGGCCATCAGTATTGACGGTCGTCTGGTATGTTTCGGTACCGACTTTCACCGTCACCACATCGCCCGCTTTGACTTCATTGCCGACTTTACCGGTGACCGCGATGGTCTGACCGGATTCACTGGCATTGATCACGTTATCAGACGTGACATTGTCGATAGAGATAGACGCCGTTGGTGCAACCGTATCGACACCGTAAGTGTGGCTGGTATTGGCGGTAGTGACGTTGCCTGCGGTATCACGTGTGGTCACGGTGGCACTCACATCGCCGTTAGCCGCCAGCACCGATCCCGGAACATTCACGCTCCAGGTTTGGCCATCAGTATTGACGGTCGTCTGGTATGTTTCGGTACCGACTTTCACCGTCACCGCATCGCCCGCTTTGACTTCATTGCCGACTTTACCGGTGACCGCAATGGTCTGGCCGGATTCGGCCGCGTTAATCACGTTATCACTGGTGACGTCATCGATAGAGATTGAGGCAACAGGGGACAAAGTATCGACCGTTACCGCTTCACTTCCGCCCGTACCAGGAATGCCCGCAGTATCGGTGTAGCTACCGTCAGGGATGCTGACGCGGACTTCTCCCTCAAAATTGGCGGCTGGCGTCAATGTCGCCGTCCAGCGAGTAGGATCGTTAGGATCCTGCACTAGATTGGTTACAGAACCATTTGCTACGGTGATATCACTGAGGTCAAAACCAATAATCGGTTTTGTGAAGACGAAACTTACTGTGCCATCACTGTTTATGACAATGGTGACAGAAGGTGGTGTGGTATCCGTTGCCGCAGCCAGCAACGTGGATGAATCTGCGCCATCCAAAACCGATGAGGCTCTGTCAGTAAACGATATGCCCGCGGTATCATAACCAATTGGCGTCGTAACGACCTCGGCCGTCAAATTCAGAACTACCGTTGGATTGAAATGCCCACCGCCGCCGTCACCCGCTTCTCCGGTGTTGTCATTACCCGCGGCAGTCGCTTCTAATACTTGCGTTGGGTCGGCGCCCTGAGCGATAGCATCCTGTATAGCAGCGACATCACTGGCGACATCCGTATTTTGCTGGGAAGACGCGCTGCTTATATCACTCCAGCGGCTATCACGCCCCAGATCCAGCGTCTTGCCATCAGGTAATGTGATTGAAACCGCGCCGTTGGCACCGGTCACCACTTCTTCACCACGGTAAACCCGATCGCCAGCAACCAGCAGCCTCTGACTCCCATCAAGCGCAACGATAAAAACCTGTCCAATAACGAATTTAATAACGCCAATTACACTATTCAAAATACTGTCTCCTTGATATCTATAATTATTTTTATGATATTGCGATATTGCGGCTATAGATCTTGGCTATCATCCTGATAAGGTTGACTTGCTATGTCGTCCTGACTTTTTTTAAAAAAAAGCGTTACGATAGTGCTGTTGTTGAGTGCAAATGCTTGACTCAATGAACGATATAATAAAAAATTCAGAATATTCTTTCCAGAACTTTACTTACTTTGAGTCACTCTTATTTTTCTCGCATTAGTTTTTCCAGAAAAAATAAGTTAAGATATTGATATAAAATGAATAAAATAAAATAAATTCGTTAGACGCTTATATAACACCCCAACATTTTAATAGGAATAATCACAAATAAAGTTCTTTGTGAAGGAAAATTGCTGATGATGATGTGTAAATACCGTTTTACTTTATTATCTTTTATTACCGTTTTTTCCACCGCAACGTATGCCGACACGATCCAAGAAGCAGTAAAAGGCACGCTCTATACACACCCCGAAGTAAGTGCATCCATTAATAGTCGTTTTTCTGCCGAACACGATTTACGAGCGGCAAAAGGGGGATACCTTCCTTCCATCACACTGAGTGCAGGTGTTGGCCGCGAAGAAACCGATAGCCCCTCGACACGCGCTAGCATCAATAAACGCGTTGAACTCAGCCGCCAAGAGTCGAGCATCAATCTGAGCCAAACGGTATTTGATGGTTTTGCCACCTCCAGCGAAGTGGGCAGACAGCGTGCCACCGTCAATTCACGTGCCTATAAAGTCTTAAATACCAGTGAATCGACGGCGTTAGATACCGTTCAGGTCTATCTCAATGTGCTGCAACGTCAGGAGTTTGTCCGTCTGGCAGAAGCCAACCTTGCAAGCCATGAACGTATTTACGATCAAATCAGGCTACGCAGCGAACAAGGCGTTGGGCGATTGGCCGATTTGGATCAGGCTGAAGCACGTCTTGCACAGGCCCGTAACAACGTGCTGACGGAAAAAACCAATCTGGACGATGCCAAAATCAACTACATGAGCGTTGTGGGCAAGGTGCCGGAGAATTTGGTGATGCCCGATGCTTCTGCGATAAAGCTCCCTGCCTCGTTGGATGAAGCCCAGCGCATCATGCTGGCTAACAGCCCAGCACTGAAGTCTGCAGAATCAGATATTGAAGCCACTCAGCAGCAATACGAGACTTCAAAATCAACGTTTTACCCGCGCCTCAACGTTGAGCTCTCTCGCACGATGGATAACAACGTTGACGGGACGCGCGGTCAAAATAATGAGTGGCAGGCGATGCTGCGGATGCGCTACAACCTGTATGAAGGCGGTAGCAGCAAGGCCAACATGGAATCAAAAGCCTATCAGGTAAAAGAAGCTCAGGATGTCCGAAATAATGCCCTGCGCCTGCTGAGTGAAGAGCTCAAACTAGCCTGGTCAGCGTTAAATAACTCGCGTCAGCAACTGCCGATTGCCGCCGAATATGCCGACCGCAGTATGAAAGTGCGTACCGCCTATCAGAAGCAATTTGGCTTGGGAGAAAGGACGCTACTGGACCTGCTGGACAGTGAAAACGAGCTGTTCACCGCACAGCGCCGTCTGGTCGAGGTTCGCTTCATCTCACTCTACACCGAATACCGGATCGCATCCCGTATGGGAGAGCTATTAAACCGTTTGGCGATCCCAGCGCCTGATGCGGGTACCAGCTTGACAAACGTAACCACTCACGCAGAGTTGCCGAGCCTTAATTAATATATTTCATTGGTCAGACGGCGATCAATTATGGTTTATATGCAGGAGAATTACGTTGCGTAAGGAACGTCCAGTTAAATGAAGTTGCATTCAGTACAAGAGACAAATGGTTCTGATAAATCAGTTGCCCAAGAGCCTGCGGTTCATGAACCGCAGATCGCTCATGAGCCCATCGTTCATGAAAATAGTGACCCTCGCAGCCGTCATGACGACCCGTTATTGGATTGCTTGCTGATCCTCTGCACTTTGCAGGGGAAATCCGTCAGCCGTACCACCCTCACCGCCGGGCTCCCCTTAGCCAATCAGCGGTTATCGGTAAAATTGCTCCCAAGAGCTGCCGCACGCGCGGGGTTGCAAGGGCGCGTACTCAAACGTTCTCTGAATAAAATTTCCGAGATGTCGCTCCCCGCGATGTTGCTGTTACGGGAAGGTCGCGCGGCGATTCTGTTAGGCTGGAACGCTGACGGCAGCGCACGTCTGATGCCCAGTGAAACAGAAGGCGGTGAAATTTCCGTTGAGCACAATACGCTGCAACAGAATTACCTCGGTCTGGTGATGTTCGCCCAGCCTCGCCATCAGTTCGATCTGCAAAACCCGTCGCTGATCCCCCGAACCAAATCCTGGTTCAAAGATACGCTTAAGCTTTCGCGTTCGCTCTATCTCGATGCCGTCCTTGCCAGTTTGCTGGTGAACATTATCGCACTTGCCACACCGCTGTTCGTGATGAATGTCTATGACCGCGTTGTGCCCAATCAGGCAACGGCGACACTATGGGTACTGGCTATCGGCGTTACTGGCGCTTTTGTTTTCGATTTAATTCTCAAAACGCTGCGCGGCATTTGCCTCGATATGGCAGGAAAAAAAACCGACCTGATTATTTCCGCCACGTTATTTGAACGCATTACCGGTATGTCGATGAAAGCTCGACCGCCACGGGTCGGGAGCTTTGCACAGAATATTCATGAATTTCAGTCGCTCAGAGATTTTCTTTCTTCACTGACGCTGACGACGCTGATCGATTTTCCTTTTACGCTGCTTCTGCTACTGGTTATCGGCATCATCGGCGGCCCGCTGGTCTGGGTTTCCATACTGGCCTACCCTATCGCCCTGCTGGCAAGCTGGGCGATGCAAAAACCGCTGTCTGCTACCATTGAAAAAACGATGCACCTTGCCAGTGAACGGCAAGCTACGCTGATCGAAACCTTAAGCTGTCTGGACGCGATCAAGGTCAATAATGCGGAAAGTGAACGGCAGCACCTGTGGGAACAGACCATTGGCAGCCTGAGCAAGCTGGAAATGCGGGCAAAGGCGCTGTCTTCACTGGCGGTAAACCTGACGCAGTGGTTCCAGCAATTTGCTGGCATTGCCATGATCGTCGTCGGTGTCTATATGCTGATTAACGGCAAACTCAGTATGGGTGGGCTGATTGCCTGCTACATGCTGAACGGCAGAGCGCTCATGCCGTTGGGCCAACTGTCTGGCTTGGTCAGCCGTTACCAGCAGGCACGTTTGACGATGCAAACCACCGAACAGATGATGCAGCTGCCGCAAGAGCGTAGCGATAACGAACGTCCGCTGAAGCGCGAAAGCATCCGAGGCGGTATCGAATTTCGCGATGTGACGTTTAATTACCCAGAACAAAAAACCAGTTCGCTGCAAGGCATCAGCCTGACCATCGCCCCTGGTGAAAAAGTGGGTGTCATTGGCCGTAGCGGCTCGGGAAAAAGCTCGCTGCAAAAACTGATCGTAAACCTCTACCAGCCTAATACGGGCAATATTCTGATCGACGGCGTCGATGCACGTCAGTTGGATGTCAGCGATTTGCGTCACAATATAGGCTATGTTCCTCAGGATATTCAGCTGTTTAGTGGTTCACTGCGCAATAACCTGATTAGCGGCGCACGCTATGTCGAAGACGAATCCATGCTGCGAGCCGCAGAAATCTCAGGGGTAAATGAGTTTGCTCGCCTGCACCCCGATGGCTATAACCTCCAGGTTGGTGAACGCGGCCAACAACTCTCCGGCGGGCAGCGTCAGGCCGTCGCGATAGCCAGAGCGCTGCTGCTCGATCCACCGATTCTGGTGCTAGATGAACCCACCAGTTCAATGGATAACACTAGCGAAGACCGACTAAAGCAAGCTCTGGCCCCCGTGATTGCAGAGAAAACACTCTTGCTAGTTACCCATCGGGTTTCAATGCTGGCGCTGGTCGATCGTTTAGTGATTGTCGACAGAGGTAAAATTATTGCTGATGGGCCGAAAGCAATCGTGATGGATGCATTGAAGAAGGGGCAGATCAATGCGTCTCGGTAAATATATCAAACGAATCAAACGGTATTTTGTCGGTGGAGATGAGGAAAGCCTACAAACCATGCCAGAAGTGAGTCGGGCAATGGCTGAAGATTCCCCACGTTCTATGCGCTTTACGCTGTGGGCTATCGGTGCTTTTTTCCTGTTTTTCATCCTGTGGGCTGGGCTCGCGGATATCGATGAAGTTACTCGCGGCGATGGTAAAGCGATCCCATCTTCCCGGCTGCAAAAAATCCAAAACCTGGAAGGCGGCATTATCACGGAAGTGTTCATTCGTGAGGGACAAGTCGTCAATGCCGGCGATCCTTTGCTGCGCCTTGATGATACCCGCTTTGCCTCCAACGTCGGTGAAACCGAAGCTGACAGGCTTTCGCTACTGTCGCGAATTGAACGCCTGAGCGCTGAAATTAACGGTCAAGAGCTCGTGCTTTCCGAAGAAATCACGACGCAAGCGCCTAAAATCGCGGCAGGAGAAAAAGAGCTTTATAACAGCCGCCGCCAGCAACTACATAATGAGATATCCGGTCTGGAAGAGCAGTTGATCCAGCGTCATCAGGAACTGCGAGATTTCTCTACCAAGGAAATTCAGTTCCGCAATAGTCTGGGTCTGCTTCAGCAAGAAATAAAAATGTCAGAGCCATTGATCGCAGAAGGTGCCATTTCTAAAGTAGAAGTTTTACGTCTGCGCCGTGCTGAAGTCGAAACCCGTGGTCAGCTTGATTCCATCAAACTCTCCATACCGCGGGCCGAGTCTGCGATTAAAGAGGGCGAGAATAAAATAGAGGAAACGCGTAGCCGCTATAAAAGCGAGGCGTTATCTCAGCTAAGTGAAGCACAAACCAGCCTGAACAAAATTGAAGCCACAGGTAAAGCGCTCGAAGATCGGGTAAACCGAACGCTGGTCGTCTCCCCTGTTCGCGGTATCGTGCAGCAACTTCTGGTGAATACCATCGGGGGGGTGATTCAGCCGGGTAGCGATCTGGTGGAAATTGTTCCGCTGGATGACAAACTGTTGGTAGAAGCGAAAATTCGCCCTCAGGATATTGCCTTTCTACATCCGGGTCAGGATGCCATAATAAAATTGACAGCCTATGACTACACTATCTATGGCGGTTTAAAGGGTCAGTTGGAACAAATCAGCCCTGACACTGTAACCGATAAAGAAGGGAACAGCTTTTATATTATTCGGCTACGGACTGATAAGAATTATTTAGGTTCAGCCGATAAACCCCTTCTTATCATTCCTGGCATGGTGGCCTCAGTTGATATAATCACGGGAAAGAAAACGATTCTCAGTTATTTGTTGAAGCCAATTATTCGTGCAAAAGCAGAAGCACTGCGAGAAAGATAGAAAAAAGGCGCTCAGCAAAGCGCCTTTTTTCTATTTCATTTATCAGTGGTCGTTCATGCTGTGATAAATCTGAGTTTGACTCCGCCCCATGGCTTTAGCCTGATACATGGCAGAATCGGCATTAATTGCCAGCGTCAGAGAATCGGATCCGTGTTCTGGATACAGCGCAATACCGATACTGCATGATATATCCAGCTTTTTCCCATTGATCTCAAAAGGTTTATTCAATGCGTTATGGATTTTATCTGCAACATAGAGTGTATTATCGATTTCCTTAATACCCTGAAGCAGAATAATAAATTCATCACCGCTGCGGCGATATACCGTATCCGAATCCCGAACCGCACCACGCATGCGAGCAGCAGCTTCTTTTAATAGCAAATCGCCGACAGCATGTCCGAATGAATCATTTATCTGTTTAAATTTATCAAGATCGAGAAACATCAGCGCGATTTTTCTGCCCGTTTGTTTCGATAACAGAATCGCCTGTTCCATTTGTTCGGCGAACGTCAGGCCGTTAGCCAATGATGTTAATGAGTCATAGTGCGCCAATTGCCTATAGTGTTCCTCGCTGCGTCGCAACATATCGATAGCATGATATCGCTCTATGGCGATCGCAATCAGTTGTGCCGATTTCTCTATAGAGAAAATTTCGTCTTCGGTCGGCACATAGACTTTACGATGGTAAACACTTAAAACACCTAATATTTCTTTGTTCTGACCGATGATAGGTTCAGACCAACAGGAACGCAGCCCAGCATATAATGCAAGCCCTTTATACAACGACCAATGTGGATGGACAGAGATATCGTCAGCAATGACACGTTTTCCGGTATGAGCAGCGGTACCAAAAGAAGCGACACCATCGGCAATTTTCACGTTGTGAATAGCATTTTTATAAAAACCCGGTAGGCTAGGCGCGGATCCAAGCGTCAAACATTTCTTGTCTTTATCGACTAGCAATACAGAACAAACGATGCGACCAGGATTTTTTTCCTCAACGCTAAAAATAATCGCATCCAAAATATCCTTCAGCGGCGCGCCACTTGATAACAACTCCAATGCACGATTGTATGAATTATCATGATGTTCCTGTGATTTCCGTTCCGTAATATCTAACTTAATGCCGACATACTGAGTTGTGTTACTCGCCTTATTATATATTTTAACGATATTGGCCTTTTCCCAGTACAACTGCCCATCTTTGCGTCGGTTAACGAACTCACCGCTCCAAACATTACCTTTATTTATGGTAGCCCACAGATCTTCATAGACGCTGGCGTTGGTCATACCAGAGTTTAATATATTCGTTTTTTTGCCAATAACTTCATCCGGCATATAGCCAGACATAGTAATAAACTGACGATTTACGTAAATAATTTCACAATTTTCATCTGCGATCATAATTGAGGCAGGACTATATTCCATTGCAAAGAAAGCCATGTTAAGAAAATCTTGTTTTTTCTGATCATTTTTAAAATTTTGTTTGATTTTTCTATTTTTTACAGAAGAAAATAATAACAGTAGTAATAGCATGGTTATTATAATTTCATACACAATAACACTCTCCTCAGGCCCGAGTGGTCCTGATCGTACAAATCACAATGCTGGCAACGAAAAACCCCGGCAACAAACCGCTACCCCACTGATTTTCGGGATTGATGCATTTCCGGAGAGCAGAAAGGAGGAAAGAGAAAACGCTCCATGAAGCGGGAGTATTTAGAAACATAGCAACGTCAGCATAAAGCCCTCGCATATGACTGTGCGCGAATAAAAATAGCAAATTCAAAAGAGTATCTTAATTTAATAGTAGTAATTGTTCGGGTTATAAGCTTTTCTAATGAAATAATAGAATATTCCTAAAGGTACATAGCGATATATTCTGAACGTCAATTTTTTGTAAGCAAATCAATTATACCAATAAGTATCATTGTTTTAATCAATAAAATCTATCACAAAATGATTTTTGATCGTTAACAGTAAACATTATATTTTTTTACCATTAAAAATCAAATAATTAAAAGAAAAAAATAAAATCATTAACGTAAGCGCCTGATTATATATGTCATAATTTGATGCAAAATCTGCGGTGCCCCTCCCCTTCTTCCCTTTGAAATAAAACACCACCATAACAAACAAAAAAAGAATTAAATAACAAAAATAAAACAAAAATCAGCACTTAACCTTACTAATCAGGATTAAAAGTAGGATGATAGCGCAGGTTTTTTTTACACAAAAAATGAAACATTAATAAATATAATGAATTAATATGGCAGAGGGAAATGGGGAACGTACAATAGTACTTTAAAAAATAAAAACCAAGTTAAAACAACATGTTATTACCTATAATTCAAGTTTTAACGCTTCAAAATTCTCAAACGGCTGAGGCCGAGAGAGGTAATAACCTTGGGCTGCATAGGCATGTGATGCCTGCACAATCGCCCACTCCTCCTGTGTTTCGATCCCCTCAATCACTACATAGTTACAAAAGCGTGATAGCAAAGCGATCAACGCAGGAAAAACAGTCTGCCCCTCACCACTTTGTTGCAGGAGAATAAAAAGTTCGCGCGCCACTTTGATGCAGTCATACTGAGCCAGCATAAGTGATGAAAAATTCGCCATACCGCAGCCAAAATCATCCAGCCACAGTGTTTGAGCCTCAGGGAGTTTGGTTAATATTTCTTTCGGCAGCCCCCCCTGATTTTCTACCATTTCGAAACGAATCCATGGCATTGCCGCAATCAGGCGTTTGGCTTCTGGATTATTTTGCAACGCCAATAACGTCATGCCATCAATATTAACGGAGGCAAAAAGATCGTCACGAGTAAATCGAAAATTCCACTGAGATAAAAGTTGCAGTTGTTCTACAATAATTAGCAGACGGGTTTCAACATCTATATTCGCGAAGTATTTTTCAGGAGAGATAAATTTTTTCGGAAAGGTAGGAGAAAAAACGGAAGTTAGTAACTCGATAGCCATTAATTTACCAGATGTTCGATAAATGGGCTGAAAAGTGTACTGTCGTTGACATTGATGCCAGTAATCAGCGCCTAATGGCTCCACGCTTCCCTGTTGGAAAAATCCTGCCCCAACCTGATTAAGATGACCTTCCTGCTGCACTATGAGTTCCGCCATTAAACTGACACTATTAGTTATAAAGTTATATCATATGGACATGCGTCGCTATCGACTCTCCGTATACAAACGTCATCGGCAATACCGATTAAATCGATGTCCATGATATTGCAAAAATAAGTGGTTCAATATCACAACTAAATTTATTTAAATTGTAAATCAATAAATTAAAACACAAGAAACACAGTCGCACTGGCTTATTCGTACAGTTTAAAGCATACGTATAAAACCAATTTAACGAACAGATGGTAATTTTACCCTGTAACCTCACTATTTATGCAGCCAATAGGTTGCATGCTGAAGGTCTCTGAAAACATGCAGAGCCCACAGCAAACCACCTCAGAAGAAAAATAAGGCGAAGAATAATAGGAGTCAGTCTGACAATATATTATCGATCAATGACACTTACGCGTGTCTAAGCAGTGCTCAGCGGGTATAATCTGTGCCCTATTTGTAAGGTAGAAGAACATCATGGCGTTACTCATCACCCATAAATGCATTAACTGTGACATGTGCGAGCCTGAGTGTCCGAATCAGGCCATCTCCATGGGGATGGACATTTATGAAATTGATACCACTCTCTGCACTGAGTGCGTTGGTCACTATGACACACCTACGTGTCAGAAAGTGTGTCCAATCGACAATACGATCGTCAAAGATCCAAACCATGTTGAAGGCAATGAGCAGTTGTGGGAAAAGTACGTGCTTATGCACCATGCCGACAGGATTTGATAATCCATTTTACGCGCGGTCAGCTTTCGATAATCACCGTCGCACAGGCATAGCGTCGTTCATCAGCCAGTGTAACATGGACATGTCTGACACCCATCAGTTCAGCCAACTCTGCCGCTTTAGCAAAAAACCGCAGGCAAGGTTTACCCAGCTCGTCATTAAAAACTTCAAACTGGTTGAACGCGAGCCCATTACGGATTCCGGTGCCGAAGGCTTTTGCTGCCGCCTCTTTCACGGCAAAACGCTTGGCAAGAAAACGGACAGGCTGCTGATGCTGCTGATAGTACGCCCATTCAGCATCCGTCAGAATGCGGCGAGCCAATCGCTCGCCTGAACGTTCAATCACCGCGTCAATACGGGCGATTTCGACAATATCGGTTCCTAGCCCAAGAATCGCCATCAGCGGCGTGCTTCTCGCATCAGGTTCTTCATTTCGGCAACGGCATCCTTCAGACCGCTCATTACCGCACGCCCGATAATCGCATGCCCAATATTCAATTCGTGCATTTCTGACAAGGCGGCAATCGGCTGAACATTGTGGTACGTCAGACCGTGTCCGGCATTGACCTTGAGCCCCTTCGCTGCGGCGTAAGTCGCCGCATCACGAATACGCTCGAATTCATGCTGGCGCGCTTCATCATCTGGCGCATCGGCATACGCTCCGGTATGGATTTCGATATAGGGTGCACCGCTGGCCACGGCGGCATCGATTTGCCGCTTATCCGCATCAATGAAGAGTGAAACCAAGATGTTAGCCTGGCTAAGTCTGGTTACCGCGTTATCGATTTTTTCCTGCTGCCCTGCGACATCTAGCCCGCCTTCGGTCGTCACTTCCTGGCGTTTTTCCGGCACCAGACAGCAGAAATATGGCTTCACCTCGCAGGCGATGTTTAGCATTTCTTCCGTGACGGCCATTTCCAGATTCATGCGGGTTTGGAGCGTGTCTCTCAGGATCCGTACATCACGATCCGTGATATGGCGACGATCTTCACGCAAATGCACGGTGATGCCATCCGCCCCCGCCTGCTCTGCGACAAAAGCCGCCTGAACGGGATCGGGATACGCCGTTCCACGCGCATTACGCAGCGTTGCAATGTGATCGATGTTAACGCCAAGCAGCAGTTCAGCCATGATAAATCCTCGGTAAAGTCATGCACGATACGTGGCAGTTTACACCGATGTCACGGCGTCAGGGTACTGAGGAGGTGGGATTATTTATCAGAAGATGCGGGTTTGGACAAATTAGCAGCAGGAACAAACTGGCGGAACAGTTCACGACTTTTCAGCGGTTTTCCCCCCAGATACGGCTTTAACGCAATGCGGGTGAAACGCTTTGCCGCCTTCAGTGTGCCGACATCTGGAAATTCACGCGACGCCAGCGAACGTAATTCATGCCCGGTAAAACTTTTGTTATCGACAACCAGACTGGCAATAAATCCCCTTTCCTCTCGATACTGATAAGTCATGGTATCGGCCACTGGTTCGCCGCTACCAGCACAATGCAGGAAATCAACGCCGTATCCCAGATAGCCCAGTAACGCTAATTCAAAGCGTCTTAATGCGGGCTCGGGAGAGGCATCCTGTGCAGCAAGATGTTGTAAACAGTGGAGATAATCGAAGAAAAGAGCGGAGTAATTGGTTTCATGTTCCAGCACGCGAGACAGCAGTTCGTTAACGTATAAACCGCTATAAAGCATCGAGCCAGTCAGTGGTAGCGCGAGCGAGACAGGCTCGGCGCTGCGTAATGTTTTCACTTCTCCCCGCCCACTCCAGCGCACCAGCAGCGGAGTGAAAGGCTGTAAACAGCCTTTCAGGCTAGAGCGTCGGGCTCGCGCGCCTTTGGCAAGCACGCGAACTCGACCATCGCTTTCACTAAACAGATCCAGTAATAAGCTGGTTTCGCTATAAGGTCGCCCATGCAAGACAAATGCGCGCTGCCAGCCTTCCATCGGCGTGAACCTTACAAGTCTTCGCTATAACCCAGGCTGCGCAGGGCACGTTCGTCATCTGCCCAACCGGATTTCACTTTAACCCACAGCTCAAGGTGCACCTTGGCTTCGAACATCTCTTCCATATCTTGACGAGATTCGATACCAATGGTTTTAATTTTGGCACCTTTGTTGCCAATCACCATCTTCTTCTGGCCTTCACGCTCAACCAGAATCAGGCCGTTGATGTCATAACCGCCGCGCTCGTTCGTCACGAAACGCTCGATTTCAACCGTCACGGAATACGGCAATTCTTCACCCAGGAAGCGCATCAATTTTTCACGGATAATTTCCGATGCCATAAAACGCTGTGAGCGATCGGTGATGTAATCTTCCGGGAAGTGGTGCGTTGCCTGCGGTAAGTGTTTACGCACAATGCTGGCAATCGTATCGACATTCGTGCCCTTCTCAGCCGAGATTGGAACGACGTCAAGGAAGTCCATCTGTTGGCTGAGGAACTGGATATGCGGCAGCAGCTTAGTTTTATCCGTGACGTTATCGACTTTATTGATCGCCAATAGCACAGGGAGTTTCTGATCGCGCAGCTTATTCAATACCATATCGTCGTCGTCGTTCCAGTGTGTCCCTTCAACAACGAAAATGATCAGCTCAACGTCACCAATTGAACTGCTGGCGGCACGGTTCATCAGGCGGTTAATCGCCCGCTTTTCTTCAATGTGCAATCCCGGCGTATCCACATAAATAGCCTGATAAGGCCCTTCAGTGTGAATACCCATGATGCGGTGCCGCGTCGTCTGGGGCTTACGTGACGTAATAGAAATCTTCTGCCCCAGTAATTGATTCAGTAACGTCGATTTACCGACGTTTGGTCGACCAACAATCGCGACAAAACCGCAGTGTGTCTGTACTTCGCTCATTCAAGCTCCAGTTTTTTCAACGCTTGTTCAGCCGCAGCCTGTTCGGCTTTACGACGGCTCGATCCTGTACCAATGACCGACTCACTAAAGCCGCTCACCTGACAGTGGATAGTAAATTCCTGATCGTGTGCTTCCCCACGAACCTGCACCACCAAATACGTTGGCAGAGGTAAGTGACGCCCTTGCAGAAATTCTTGCAACCGCGTTTTCGGATCTTTTTGCTTATCGCCGGGACTGATTTCATCCAGACGCGTCTGATACCAGTTCAGGATCAAACGTTCGATGGTCTGAATGTCGCTGTCGAGGAAAATTCCGCCAATCAGCGCTTCGACCGTATCAGCCAGGATCGATTCACGACGGAAACCACCGCTTTTTAATTCACCGGGACCGAGGCGTAAGCACTCTCCCAATTCGAATTCACGCGCGATTTCCGCCAGCGTATTTCCTCGCACCAGCGTCGCTCGCATCCGACTCATGTCCCCTTCATCAACCTTGGGGAAACGGTGATACAGCGCATTGGCGATCACAAAACTCAGGATGGAGTCACCCAGGAACTCGAGTCTTTCATTATGTTTGCTGCTAGCGCTACGGTGCGTCAACGCCTGTAACAAAAGATCGTACTGCTGAAAAGTATAGCCCAGCTTTCTTTGTAAACGATTTATCAGGATGGGATTCATGTGTTACCAATAGATCAACGATGCGTCAAAAACAGCAGCATACGGAACAGCCCTGCTTACCAATTCGGTCAAAACTGTTTCGTTTGCATTGGCTCCCATAGGGAGCCTGCCTTTTTGCCCGTCATACTTCGCGTTGCCTGTACGTTAGCGTGGTTAAAACGCTAACGTGTTGTCCTGCAACTCGTACTATTTAGGGCATGTTCTTTCAAAAAGAGCGTTACAGAAAATATTCTACATCGGACAGCATCAGAATGCTGCCTGTATCTTATTTCGGTTAATGCTTACTTTTGATTAATGCTTACTTTGGTTAATGGATACCACCGATGCGACTCAAACGTACGCCGGTAGGCCATTCACCTTCCTGCTTCTCGAAGCTCATCCAGATAGCGGTGGCTTTACCGACCAGATTTCTCTCTGGAACAAAGCCCCAATAGCGGCTATCCAGACTGTTGTCGCGGTTATCACCCATCATGAAGTAGTGTCCTGCTGGAACAACCCATGTCGCAAGCTGCTGCTGCGATTGCTGGTAATAACCACCGAGCTGATCCTGCTGACCCGGCACCAACAGAATATTATGCGTGACATTGCCTAATGACTCTTTGCGTGCGCCCATGCGGGTCCCTTCCACGCTGTTGTCATTAGCGGGCACCTCATAAAATCCGCTGCGCGATTCCAGTCCTGGTTGGTTGAAGGTCTGAACAAAATCGCTAGGCTGTACGTTACTGTATGTGACCGCCAATGCGGTATCACACGCCTGCTGTCCCTGACAGGATGGACGAATCGTCACCTGCTTGGTTATCGGGTTATAGCTAACGCGATCGCCCGGTACGC
This sequence comes from Pectobacterium versatile, assembly GCF_020166435.1. Taxonomy (GTDB): domain Bacteria; phylum Pseudomonadota; class Gammaproteobacteria; order Enterobacterales; family Enterobacteriaceae; genus Pectobacterium; species Pectobacterium versatile. Next base: position 16,453 of record NZ_JAINZP010000015.1, read on the forward strand.
CAACCACACGCTTGATGAAGTCCACTTTAGGATCGGACGGGTATTTAAACACCACAACGTCGCCACGCTTCGGGTGACCGGTTTCAATCAGCGTTTTTTGCGTGAAGGGTTCTTTAATACCGTAGGCAAATTTCTCCACCAAAATAAAATCACCGATCAACAGCGTCGGCATCATCGAACCCGATGGAATTTGAAACGGCTCATAAATGAAGGAGCGCACAACCAATACCAAAGCGACAACCGGGAAGACGGACGCTATCGTCTCAATCCAGCCTGGTTGTTGAATCGCTTTCGATGAAACCGCGCCATCAGCCAGATCGGCACCGCTCATCGCAGCAAATTTCTTCCGGCGAGCGGGTGCCCAGACGAAACGTTCTAAACACCAGACAATCCCCGTGACCAGCGTCACCAATGCCAGAATTACGGCAAACATATTGGCCATGCCAACTCCTCAGAATTTATTTACTGTCTTTGCCGACGTGCAGAATTGCCAGAAACGCTTCTTGCGGCAGTTCGACGTTGCCGACCTGCTTCATACGTTTCTTACCGTCTTTCTGTTTCTGCAACAGTTTCTTCTTACGGCTGACGTCGCCACCATAACACTTGGCCAGTACGTTTTTACGCAATTGCTTAACCGTAGAGCGCGCAATAATGTGGTTACCAATAGCGGCCTGAATCGCGATATCAAACTGCTGACGTGGAATCAGTTCTTTCATCTTTTCGACGAATTCACGGCCACGATATTGTGAATTATCACGGTGAGTAATCAGGGCCAGTGCATCAACACGCTCGTTGTTGATTAATACATCAACGCGCACCATGTCTGATGCCTGGAAACGCTTGAAGCCATAATCCAGCGAGGCATAACCACGAGACGTTGATTTCAGGCGATCGAAGAAATCGAGTACCACTTCGGCCATCGGGATTTCATACGTCAACGCAACCTGATTACCGTGGTACACCATGTTCGTCTGCACACCGCGCTTCTCAATACAAAGCGTAATTACGTTGCCCAAATATTCTTGAGGCATCAGCATGTGACATTCGGCGATCGGTTCGCGCAATTCCTGAATATTGTTCAGCGGCGGCAGTTTAGACGGGCTATCCACATAGATGGTTTCTTTAGCCGTCGTTTCTACTTCATACACTACCGTCGGTGCCGTGGTGATCAGCTCCAGATCGTACTCACGCTCCAGACGTTCCTGAATGATCTCCATGTGCAGCAGACCCAGGAATCCACAGCGGAAACCAAAGCCCAGTGCGGTCGAGCTTTCTGGCTCATAGAACAGGGAGGCATCATTGAGGCTCAGCTTGCCTAACGCATCGCGGAATGCTTCATAGTCGTCGGAGCTAATCGGGAACAGGCCCGCGTAGACCTGAGGTTTGACTTTCTTGAAGCCCGGTAACGCTTTTTCAGCCGGATGACGCGCCAGCGTCAGGGTATCCCCGACTGGAGCACCCAAAATATCTTTAATGGCGCACACCAACCAGCCTACTTCGCCGCAGTTCAATACATCGCGGTCAATCTGCTTCGGTGTAAAAATCCCGAGACGGTCGGCGTTATAAACCTGACCCGTACTCATCACCTTAATTTTGTCGCCTTTGCGCATCGTGCCGTTTTTAATACGCACCAATGACACAACGCCAAGATAGTTATCAAACCAGGAATCAATAATCAGCGCCTGCAGCGGTTCATCTGGGCTGCCTTCCGGCGGCGGGATATCACGCACTAAGCGATCCAGAACATCGGGCACGCCAATCCCCGTTTTTGCGGAGCAACGCACCGCATCGGTAGCATCAATGCCGACGATATCTTCAATTTCCTGAGCAACACGATCTGGGTCGGCAGCAGGCAGGTCGATCTTATTCAGAACCGGCACCACTTCGAGATTCATATCCAGCGCGGTATAGCAGTTAGCCAGCGTTTGAGCTTCAACACCCTGCCCAGCGTCAACGACAAGCAGCGCGCCTTCACAGGCGGCGAGCGAACGGGAAACTTCATAAGAGAAGTCGACATGCCCAGGCGTATCAATAAAGTTTAACTGGTAGGTTTGGCCGTCTTGCGCTTTATAATCCAGCGTGACGCTTTGCGCTTTAATCGTTATTCCGCGTTCGCGTTCCAGATCCATGGAATCCAGAACCTGCGCAGCCATTTCACGCTCGGTTAGACCGCCGCAAATCTGAATGATACGGTCAGATAACGTCGATTTACCGTGGTCGATATGGGCAATAATGGAGAAATTTCGTATATGCTTCATTATAAAAATTTTTCTACCTTGATATTCCTGAAATTCTTGCCGATGGGCATGCGCATAGGTGAAAACAGCAGCGATGTCATTCCACCTTAATCGCAGCATTCTACATGCGAGAAGCCTGAAAACCTAGTCATGTCCAGTGCATTCCCCTTGATTATGACGGTTTTATTTGGAATAGCAGAACAACAAGAGGAAAGCAGGAAGTAAAGTGTCATTACGTGGCAAACATCGTGTCGAAAGATAACAAACAAGTAAGCAATGTTTCCGCGCCGCGCGCCGTTTACGCTCGGGTGAACAGGTCAATTTTGTAAGAGAGTACCCGGCAGCGCGATTTGCAGGATAACGGGTTCATAACGTTTATTCTTACCTAGCTGCTTCGCCCAGCGCTTCACGCCGATAAACGCCACGCCACCGCCTAGCAGCGCGCCAATAACCGCAGCCAGATCGGTGCCGAACAGCGTTTGGCATATCACTGCCCCGAACAGCAACCCAAAAAGCGGGACAACATAAACCAGAGCAGCGGAAAACAATAACCGCCCTTCAGAAATACCCAGCTCCACTTTTTGTCCGACTTCCAAAGGCCGATCGTAAGGAACGTACAGCGTATTTTCGGCAGAGAGCCCAAGCTGACTTAATAAACCCGTTCCACACGACGAGCGGGATTTACAGGTGCCACAGCCCGCGCTCGGCTCACACTGCAGCTCCGCAATTCCATCCCGCCATGAAACCACTGTCGCCCACTCTTTGATCACGGTTGCGCCTTCAAAATAATGCTGTCAGCCACACGTTTAGCCGTAGAAGGAGGAATATCGCCGACAACGGTAATCTCTCGGTTGCCTTTCATGACAGTGTGGATCGAACGTCGTCCCGTGAGCACAGACTGTTCCTCGCTCACGTCAGAAGACGGGCTAATGTTAATCGAAAAGCTGAATAAACCATCGCTATACAGACGTGTTTCAATAGGAATGGACGAACCTGGCAATACTTTTTTGTTGTGCGACAGTTCTTTCATCCCAGCAGGCAGCCATTCTGGCACCCAGGTAAAATCACCTTTTTCCGCAGCAGGCGCGGGTAGCGCAGGAGGAAGTTTGATTCCTTCCAGCGGACGCATCACGCTCACCAGATCATCGTCAACAATCAATGATGTCGTTAAGAATTGCTCCAACCGTTTGTCGCCATTGCGATCCTGTAAATCAATGCGCAGTGGAAGTTTGGAGTCCGCATCAATCCACACCGTATAGCTGTAGCGTGTGCCATCGCGTGAGATGACCCGAATGCCTGATGCCAGACGATCGGCAATGCGTACCCGTCCATCAGCAGGAACAAAATCATAATAGGGCGATAGTTTCTGAAAATCAGCGAAGACCAGAGAAGGGAGAGAATCAACGATATGATCGCTGGTGAGCGTAAACGGCTCAAAACCAGGATCGAAATAGCTGATTTCATTACCACGCTGTACGATCTCGCGTCGCGGTCCGTCCATAAACAGCAACTGCGCTAAGGCACGGTTGTTGACTACAGCATGACGATACCGTACCGACTCGAAACCTTGCAGGGTTATGTTAATAAAGGAAATTTCGTAATTCAGAGAACGAGTAGCGCCATTCATCTGTTGCAGCAACGCGCCCGGCTCAACATTCTGAGCCGGGGCGAAAGTAGAATAAAACAGACTGCCAATCAGAAAACAGGCGGCGGACCAAACACGCTTCATTACCGGGGCTGTGTTCCTAATGATTGAGTACCGGGAACCTGAATTGCCGCTTGCTGATCGTCCTGCGGCAGAGCGTGCTCGGCATGCAGCCGACGCTGTAATTCGTAGTCCTGCAAAATGGCGTTAAGGCGATTGCGCTGCATATCGGATTTTTGCTGACCGCTGTTAGGGGCAACATTTTCTGACGGCACGCCCAGACTCACTGGAGAGGCGGTGCCCATAGCAGGTAAGGTGCTGAACACGCCGGATTCCACAACATGTTCAGAAGCATTACCCTGCTGGTAATTTTGTACGCCGACAATCACCGCTAAAGATACGCAGGCTGCGACACCGACTTGCGTCAGTTGGCTGCCCCACGGGCGGATTTTGTGCCAGAAAGGCATCTTCGTCCACTCAACAGGTTGTGGCTGAGATTCAGGCTGCGCTTGTGGAACCAAACGAACAGGTTCTTTTTCGATTGCAGCGGCAACGCGAGAAGCGATGTCCAGGTGGATCACGTTTTCACTCACATCACCACGCATCACATCACGAATCAGATGATAACTTTGCCAACTTTGCTGCAACGCGTCATCCCGTGACAGTGCGCCTAACAGTTCGGAATCTACTGCTTCGCCATCCATTAAAGCGGAAAGTTTCTCTTTCTGCATACCGACACCCTTACCTTGTCAAATCCATCATTAGTCATGCGGATAGCTGAAAACGCTCGCTAGCGCTGAATAAGCGGTTGTACTTTATTATCAATCGCTTCCCGAGCCCGGAAAATACGAGAACGAACAGTGCCGACGGGACAATCCATAATCACGGCGATCTCTTCGTAGCTTAAACCGTCCAACTCACGCAGCGTAATCGCTAAACGTAAATCTTCCGGTAGAGACTCGATAGTTCGGAAAACGATGCTTCGTAATTCCTCTGACAACATTAAATTCTCAGGGTTCGATATTTCTTTCAGTGCGCCCGCATTTTCATAGTTTTCCGCGTCATTAGCATCAATGTCGCTGGACGGCGGACGGCGGCCCTGAGCTACCAAATAATTCTTGGCCGTATTCACTGCGATACGATACAGCCATGTATAGAACGCACTATCGCCGCGGAATGACTCTAACGCGCGATAGGCTTTAATAAACGATTCCTGTACCACGTCCGGCACGTCCCCTTGGGGAACATACCGCGATACCAGGCTCGCTACCTTATGCTGATAACGAACGACCAACAAGTTAAACGATTTTTGATCGCCTTTTTGGACTCGCTCGACCAGAACCTGATCTGCCAGTTGCTCGCTCATCCGAGGTAATCTCTACTCAAACCGTTCTCCACGCGTAAAATAGTACTGCCAGCTATATCAATCATATTTAGAGCAAGCTCCTAATTAGAACCAAGACATTCAATAAAGTTCCGGGTCATCATTTTTCTTTTGCTTAGCGCCGTTACTCGTCTTTGCGATGCGTACCTATGACGCATTCTCTTCATCTGAGGCTCTACGCTCCTCCGAGGATGATACGATAAATCCGGGGCCTTCGCACGATTCAGCATGCCCCTTCCTTCGCTTATTTATAGCGTAGAGATGGGGATAAAAACCAATACAGCAATCAGCCGTTGGGTGCTACCATCGGATTTCCTCTTCTTTTTGCATCCACGACACGACCATGCAAACGACCACTGAATACGTCTGTGATGTTTTAATCATTGGCAGCGGTGCTGCCGGGCTTTCACTGGCGCTGCGTCTGGCTTCACAAGCCAACGTGACGGTATTAAGCAAAGGCCCGCTCAACGAAGGCGCAACGTTTTATGCTCAAGGTGGCATCGCCGCCGTTTTCGATGAAACCGACACGATTGACTCTCATATCGAAGATACCCTGATCGCCGGCGATGGCCTGTGTGAACGGGAAGCCGTTGAGTTTATCGCCAGCAATGCCAAACACTGCGTGCAATGGCTTATCGAACAAGGCGTGCTATTCGATACCGAAACCAGCACCAGCGGCGAAGAACGTTACCATCTCACGCGCGAAGGTGGTCACAGCCATCGTCGAATTCTGCACGCGGCGGATGCAACCGGAAAAGAAGTGGAAAACACGCTGGTGCAGAAAGCGCTATCTCATCCGAATATTCGGATTATGGAGCGCTGCAACGCCGTCGATTTGATTACCTCGAATAAGCTGGGTTTGCCCGGCACACGCCGCATTGTCGGTGCTTATATATGGAACCGTGAACGGGAGCGCGTAGAATCCTGCCGAGCGAAAACGGTGGTTTTAGCGACCGGTGGCGCATCCAAAGTTTATCAATACACCACGAATCCCGATATTTCCTCTGGTGATGGCATCGCCATGGCCTGGCGTGCGGGTTGCCGCGTGGCAAATCTGGAGTTCAATCAGTTTCACCCGACCTGCCTGTTCCACCCACAGGCACGAAACTTCCTGCTAACGGAAGCGCTGCGCGGTGAAGGCGCGTACCTTAAACGTCCTGACGGTACACGTTTTATGCCCGATTTCGATGCAAGAGGCGAATTGGCCCCGCGTGACGTGGTCGCCCGGGCGATTGACCATGAGATGAAACGGCTTGGCGCAGACTGCATGTATCTGGATATCAGCCACAAGCCCGAAACATTCATCAAACAGCACTTCCCCACTATCGATGAAAAGCTACAGTCTCTCGGCATCGATCTGACGCGTGAGCCGATACCGATCGTCCCCGCGGCACACTACACCTGCGGTGGCGTGCTGGTCGATCAGCACGGCCGTACCGATCTTGACGGCCTGTATGCGATTGGCGAAGTCAGCTATACCGGTTTGCATGGCGCAAACCGCATGGCATCCAATTCACTGCTGGAGTGCCTGGTTTACGGCTGGTCAGCCGCTGAGGATATTTTGCAGCGCTTACCGCAAATCAAAGCAGTGAAAAAGTTACCGGATTGGGATGAAAGCCAGGTCGACAACTCCGACGAACAAGTGGTGATCCAGCATAACTGGCACGAGTTGCGCCTGTTTATGTGGGATTATGTAGGGATCGTGCGGACGACTAAGCGGCTGGAGCGTGCACAGCGCCGCATTCAACTCCTTCAGCAGGAAATCAATGAGTACTACGCCCACTTCCGCATTTCCAACAATTTGCTGGAACTGCGTAATCTGGTGCAGGTTGCCGAACTCATCGTCCGCTGCGCATTGGAAAGAAAAGAAAGCCGCGGGCTGCATTACACACTGGACTACCCAGAACAGTTCAACGCCCCAACGCCAACCATTCTGGTGCCGTAGTTCATAAAAAATAACTCATAAAAATAGTTCACTCAGCAAAGGCAGACGCAGCAACAAGGCGTCTGCCATCTACATAAAGAGATAAAAATCTTTTGTCAGCCGCTGGAAAGCCGTCGAGTAGCATCTTTCTGCATCACTAATTACCAGTGAGGAATTCACACATTCTCTTTCCTGACGAGATAGCGCCAGCAAAACGCGATGCGCAGGTTTCTCTTCCTGCTCCGATACGCGAAGCTGCTGGTGAACATACCAATTGTTCTGCTGCGCGAGCGGAATAAAAGACCCAGCAACCTGAACCGGCAGCACCACGCAGAAAAGACCTTCAGGCATTAGCAACTGATGAGCACAGCGTAACAGCGCTTCATGGGTTAACAGGGTGGTATAGCGAGCCTGATCGCGCTGAGCCGATCCGCACGCGATCCCCGGCGGGAAGTAAGGCGGGTTACTGATAATCAACGAATAGTCGGCGGCTCGCGTCTCAGCAAAACCGACGATATCCTCAGCATACACCGTGATTCTGTCAGCCCATGGCGAGGTGGAAATGTTCTCCTTCGCCTGCTGGCTGGCGGCACTATCCAGCTCGACGGCGTCAATCCGAACATGCGATTCAGAACGTTGCGCCAGCATCAGCGCGAGAAGACCAGAACCGCTACCGATATCCAGGATCCGCGAGGCTGAAGACACCGGCGTCCAGGCTCCCAGCAAAATACCGTCGGTCCCCACCTTCATGGCACAGCGATCGTGCGCCACAAAGAATTGCTTGAAGGTAAAACCATCCCGACGCAATGTCAGTTTATTATCAGCCTGATGACTCATGAAAATAAGATTCCAAATGCAAACCGCAGTAGCATAGGTGAAACATCAATGCAGGAAAAGTGCCGATGTCTGCTTAAACAGGTGAAGAAACCGGCCAATCCGTCTATAATCGGCGCCCCAAATAGAGGTAGACCATGACTGTAACCAATTTTTCCGAGCTCGATCTTGATGAAAGCCTGTTAGACGCCCTGCGTGACATGGGCTACGAGCGCCCGACCGTGATTCAGGCAGAGGCGATCCCTCCGGCGATGGAAGGCCGCGACGTCCTAGGCTCCGCGCCAACAGGAACAGGTAAAACCGCCGCCTATCTGCTGCCGGTTTTGCAGCATCTTATCGATTTCCCTCGTAAAAAATCGGGTCCACCTCGTATTCTGATCCTCACGCCAACCCGTGAGCTCGCCATGCAGGTGGCCGATCAGGCGCGAGCGTTTGCTGCACATACGCACCTGGATATCGCCACGATCACTGGCGGCGTAGCCTACATGAACCACGCAGAAGTCTTCAGTGAAAATCAGGATATCGTCGTCGCGACGACGGGCCGTCTGCTGCAATACATTAAAGAAGAAAACTTCGATTGCCGCGCGGTAGAAACGCTGATTCTGGATGAAGCGGACAGAATGCTGGATATGGGCTTCGCCCAGGATATTGAACACATCGCCGGAGAAACCCGCTGGCGCAAGCAAACGCTGCTGTTTTCTGCGACGCTGGAAGGGGACGCGATCAAAGATTTCGCCGAGCGCCTGCTCAATGAACCTGTTGAAATCGAATCCGACCCATCGCGTCGGGAACGTAAAAAAATTCTGCAATGGTATTACCGCGCCGACGATCTCAAACACAAAACGGCGCTGCTCTGCCACCAGTTAAAACAGCCTGACGTAACGCGTTCTATCGTCTTTGTACGCAAGCGTGAGCGTGTGCATGAGCTAGTTGCCTGGCTGCGTGAAGCGGGCATTAACTCCTGCTATCTCGAAGGCGAAATGGTGCAGGCCAAACGTAATGAGGCGATCAAACGTCTCAGTGACGGGCGTGTCAACGTGCTGGTAGCAACGGATATCGCGGCACGCGGTATTGATATTAACGATGTCAGCCACGTATTTAACTTCGATTTGCCGCGCACCTCGGACACCTATCTTCACCGTATCGGTCGTACTGGTCGCGCCGGTCGTAAAGGCTGTGCTATCTCTTTTGTCGAAGCACACGACCATCTGCTGCTGGGAAAAATCAGTCGCTACTTGAATGAACCGCTAAAACCGCGCGTCATTGAAGAACTCCGCCCAGAGACGAAAGCACCAAGCGCCAAAACGACGGGTAAACCGTCGAAAAAAGTACTGGCTAAACGACAAGAGAAAAAAGAGAAGGAAAAAGAAAAGGTTAAGGTAAAAGTTCGCCAGCGCGATGCTAAAAATGTGGGTAAGCGTCGTCAACCAACGCAGAAAACCGACGAACCCTCTGCCAAATAAAATTTATATAAAATAGAGATATAAAAAAGGGAGCCTCGGCTCCCTTTTTGTTAAGGCTTGAATTACAGGCTTGCGGTAAAAGTACGAGCGATAACGTCGCGCTGCTGTTCTGGCGTCAGTGAGTTGAAACGCACAGCGTAGCCAGATACGCGAATGGTCAGCTGCGGATAATTTTCCGGATGCTTAACCGCATCTTCCAGCGTCTCACGGCGCAGAACGTTTACGTTCAGGTGTTGACCGCCTTCCACACGCACTTCAGGTTTGATTTCCAGCGGAATTTCACGATACTCGATCTGACCCAGATCGCTCACCGGAACGATTTGATCTTCGCTATAACCTGATTTAGCACACACGCAACGCGCCTGTGATTTTTCTTCATCCAGCAACCAGAAGGAATTGATCAGCGCGCTGTCGTTAGCCTTGGTGATTTGAATACCAGTAACCATAATTGCCTCCGTAAAACGGCGTGTTATTGTCTTAGTTAAAAACTAACTGAGTAAAAATCGCTATCAGCAAAAAACTGCTAAATTTCGTAACGATCGTATAAAACCGTTTGTATCTGCCTCTTATATACCAGCCTGATAACCAGACATCCTTGACTTAAATCAATTTTAAAACCCCACAGCTTAGCGTACTGATGGCAATATATTGTTTTATATCAATTTTACCAACACACCGAATTGCAAATATTTTTGTAAATTTTCAATTTTTTTTCAAAAAAAGGTCATTTCATCCCGACAATAGCGGTTACGGTTTTACCTCGGGACGATAGATCGGTAAGCTACCGACAACACCATTCAACCTATAAAAAAAAGAGTGCATGATGGCGACCTCTCTCACCTGGCATGACGTGCTGGCACAAGAAAAGCAGCAGCCTTACTTCATTAACACCCTTGAATTCGTTGGGAAAGAACGTGCAGCGGGTAAAACTATCTATCCCCCGCAGAAGGATGTTTTCAACGCGTTCCGCTTTACTGAACTGCATCAGGTCAAAGTCGTCATTCTCGGGCAAGATCCCTATCACGGCCCGAATCAGGCGCACGGGCTGTCATTTTCTGTACGTCCGGGCGTACCCGCTCCGCCTTCTCTGGGTAATATTTATAAAGAATTGGCGAGCGACATCCCTGGATTTGAAATTCCACGACACGGTTTTCTACAAAGCTGGGCAGAGCAAGGCGTTTTACTGCTCAACACGGTATTAACCGTTGAAGCTGGACAGGCACACTCGCATGCTAATTTGGGCTGGGAAACGTTTACTGACCGCGTCATCGCGGCATTGAATGAACAGCGGGAAGGCCTGGTCTTTCTGCTGTGGGGCTCTCATGCACAGAAAAAAGGCAACATCATTGACCAGCAGCGCCACCATATTCTGAAATCGCCGCACCCTTCCCCACTGTCTGCACACCGTGGTTTCTTGGGCTGTAAGCATTTTTCTCAGGCTAATCAGCTTTTGGAACAGCAAGGGCTGTCGCCAATAGACTGGACGCCAAGGCTTCCAGAAGAGGCTTAAGCGATAACGGGTTGGTTGTCTTCAAAAAAACGAAGGCGGCCAACTGTCGTTTACAAAGGATGGTTTACAAAGGATGGTTTACAAAGGATGGTTTACAAGGAATTGTTTACAAGAAATAGCTGACTAATGTATTGAGCAAATAAAAACGTTGATTGAATGCAGATATATCGAGAAAGGGATAAATAAGAGTGAATTCGATGATTTGGTGGAGCTAAGCGGGATCGAACCGCTGACCTCTTGCATGCCATGCAAGCGCTCTCCCAGCTGAGCTATAGCCCCACAACGTGTGGAATGTTCGTGATAATCAACCAAACAGAGGGAGTGTTTGGTGGAGCTAAGCGGGATCGAACCGCTGACCTCTTGCATGCCATGCAAGCGCTCTCCCAGCTGAGCTATAGCCCCGTATCTTACAGCATCACCGCAAAGGCAAGTACTGTGCGAACGCGTCGCATAATATGAAACCCGATTCGCAGTGTCAACGGCTAAATCCGGTTATCCGATTAACCGCTGAAAAAGACGCCAAAGGTGAGGAAAAACAGGCGGCGATTTCGATGTCATCTCATCATAAGCACAATAAAAAAGCTGCTAACGATAACGCGATTTATTATCATCATTTCACGTTACGCTTCTGCCTCTTATATAAGCCTCATCACATGCGCTATTTTCCTATGATTGTATTTTCTCTGATGGTATCTGCCTCTGGCATGTTGCCTGTTCGGGCGCAGCCAACCATTCCTGATATGACCGAACAAGCAAAAGCTCAATTTGAGATCAAGCACGTTGAAATGAAAAGCGATGCACAGCATGTCTATCGGCTTTTCATCGCGCAGCCCCGCCAACCCGCACCTGAAGGCGGTTATCCGGTTCTATACATGCTGGATGGCAACGCTCAGTTTCCCGTTGCCGTAAACAGCTACAATGCAAAAAATGGCGCAGCACCGCTGATTATCGCCATCGGTTATCCAATCGATAAACCTTACGATGTTCCCGCCAGAACGCGCGACTACACGCCGCCGACAACGCTCACCGATCCAGATTTTGCCGCAGGCGGCGAAGCCGAAGCGTTTTATCAATTCCTGCAATCCACGGTAAAGCCCTGGGTTGAAACGAACTACGCTGTAAATAAGCAAAAACAAACGCTGGCCGGGCACTCTTTCGGCGGTCTGTTTACGCTCTATACGCTGTTTAACCACACCGAATTTTTCCAGCGTTATGTTGCCGCAAGCCCGTCTATCTGGTGGGGAAATGGCGTTGTGATTCCGGCAAGAACGCCGCTGCTCGCTACACCACCGCTGTCAATAACCGTCACGGCAGGGGCAAATGAAGATGAGCCAGCCAAAACGCAGGCGGGTAAACCCGTTGATGAAAAGCGGGCAGAACGGATCAGCCAAAGAAAAATGGTGGAAAGAGCAACGGCACTGGTCGCACAGCTCAACGAACAAGGCACAAAAGCCGACTTTATTCTGTTCCCCGGTAAAGGCCACGGCGACGTGATCCCCGATGCCATCGGTAAAGCGGTTGCTATCGCCGGTCAATAATTCCCATAGCACGCCATAAAAAAATGAACCCCAGCTTCTGGCCGGGGTTCATTTTATATAACGCTATTCACGCGATAACGATTACTGCTGCGCTTCGCGCTCGGCGATGAACGCCAGTGCTTTATCAATACGCGCCAGCGAACGCTGTTGACCAATCGCGTGCACCGTAACGTCAACGCCTGGAGACTGACCCGCGCCCGTTACCGCAACACGCAGCGGCATACCGACTTTACCCATGCCCTGGCCCAACTCATCCGCCGTGCCCTGAATGGCGTGGTGGATGTTCTCCGGCGTCCAGCTCTTAATCGCAGCCAGTTTCTCGCGAACCAGTTCAAGCGGCTGACGCGCAACCGGGCGCAGATGTTTCTTCGCGGCATCAGCATCAAACTCAGCAAAATCTTCATAGAAATAACGGCAAGAATCCGCCATTTCTTTCAGCGTCTTGCAACGTTCGCCCAGCAAACCAACCAGCTCGCTCAACTGCGGCCCGGTACGGGTATCAATCCCTGCCTGCTCGATATGCCATGACAGATGCGTCGCCACGTATTCTGCGGGTAAATGGTTAATATAGTGATGGTTCAACCATTGCAGCTTCTCGGTATTGAAAGCACTCGCCGATTTGTTCACAGCGTCCAGCGAGAACAGCGATTTCATTTCATCAATAGAGAAGATTTCCTGATCGCCAGAAGACCAGCCTAAACGCACCAGATAGTTCAGCAGTGCTTCCGGCAAATAGCCGTCATCGCGGTATTGCATTACGCCAACAGCGCCGTGACGTTTGGACAATTTCTTACCGTCGTCGCCCAGAATCATCGACACATGCGCATATTCGGGCACGGGTGCGCCCAGCGCTTTCAGGATGTTGATCTGACGCGGCGTGTTGTTGATATGGTCTTCACCACGGATAACGTGCGTGATTTCCATATCCCAGTCATCGATAACGACACAGAAATTGTAGGTCGGTGAACCGTCAGTACGGCGAATAATCAGATCATCGAGTTCCTGATTGCTGAATTCGATCGGCCCGCGAATGCGGTCATTGAAGATGACAGAGCCTTCCTGCGGGTTGAGGAAACGCACAACGTGCGGCTCATTATCAGCATGATGTTCGTGAGAACCACGGCAACAGCCGTCGTAACGTGGCTTATCACCATTTTCCATCTGCTGCTCACGCAGCGCTTCCAGACGCTCTTTAGAACAGTAGCACTTATATGCCGTACCGTTTTCCAGCATCTGGTCAATAACCGCGTTGTAACGGTCAAAGCGTTTAGTCTGGTAGTACGGGCCTTCATCCCAGTTCAGGCTCAGCCAGTTCATACCATCCATAATGGCATCAATCGCGTCCTGAGTTGAACGCTCCAGATCGGTATCTTCAATACGCAGCACAAACTCGCCGTCATGATGACGGGCAAACAACCAAGAGTACAGTGCGGTGCGAGCGCCGCCGACGTGAAGATAGCCAGTAGGACTAGGGGCGAAACGGGTTTTGATTTTCATTTGGGATTACAGCCTTATTACGCAACGGCTGTCGGCATAAACCGACATAAGCTCAGAGAACAAAAGTGGGCAACATTCTATCACTCTGCTTCGATTCCTCAACGCCGTAACATGCCGCACGTGCTTTTATTCTGCTAGCGATAGCAAGATAACAGGCTGAATTGCGCAAGGATGCAGCACCAACGGCGATAAATACGACGCCTTGACTAATTTTGCAACGAACAATCATTTTAGTTTTAAAAAGCGTTGACTCATATTCAAGGATCCCTATAATGCGACTCCACACAGCGGGGGTGATTAGCTCAGCTGGGAGAGCACCTCCCTTACAAGGAGGGGGTCGGCGGTTCGATCCCGTCATCACCCACCACTCTTTACGAAAGTAAAAGTGTCTCGCTGTGTAGAGTAAGAAGATTTGAGATTGGGTGATTAGCTCAGCTGGGAGAGCACCTCCCTTACAAGGAGGGGGTCGGCGGTTCGATCCCGTCATCACCCACCAATCTCATACCAGCTGGTCTTCTTATTAGAAGTTGAAGTAAACCAAGAAGTAAAAGTAGTTCAGAAGTGGGTGATTAGCTCAGCTGGGAGAGCACCTCCCTTACAAGGAGGGGGTCGGCGGTTCGATCCCGTCATCACCCACCACTTCTGCGGGTCGTTAGCTCAGTCGGTAGAGCAGTTGACTTTTAATCAATTGGTCGCAGGTTCGAATCCTGCACGACCCACCACTTCCGCAAAGTGATTCCTCTCTGAAGTAAATCCACAAAACATTATCTATTGCACGTGTCGTGTAGATCGAATTCTATTCGATTTTTCCGCATTAGTTTTCCCAATATTCGATAAAGTACCGCAGCCTTACTCAGCTACGGCACCTAAATATCATGCCAGTACGGCTAAATCTGCTGCGTCAAAACCGCGTAATTTATCAGTCTGTCCAGAACGCACTTTTTGCACCCATTGCGCATCAGAGAGCAATACCCGACCGACAGCGATCAAATCAAACTCTTCGCGCTCCATCCGTGCATACAGATTGTCCAGCGCTGCCGTACCTGAACCTTCACCGCCAAACGCCGCAAAGAAATCCGAGGTCAAGCCCACCGAGCCAACGCTGATTGTCGCCGCGCCTGTCAGCTTCTTCGCCCAACCAGCGAAGTTCAGCCCTTCTGCACCATCAATCTCAGGGAACTCCGGCTCCCAGAAACGTCGCTGGGAACAGTGGAGAATATCCACACCCGCCTCAACCAGCGGTGCCAACCAGTCCGTCATTTCCTGTGGGGAGGTGGCAAGCCGTGCGCTGTAATCCTGCTGCTTCCACTGACTCACACGCAGGATTAGCGGGAAATCCTGACCAACAGCGGCCCGAACAGCGCGGATAACCTCTGCGGCAAAGTGGGAACGCTCACGGATCGTTGCTCCACCAAAAGCATCTGTACGCTTGTTCGTCCCCGGCCAGAAGAACTGATCGATCAGGTAGCCATGTGCACCATGCAGTTCCAGCGTGTCAAATCCCAAGCGTTTAGCATCGGCTGCCGCACGGGCGAAAGCCGCCACGGTATCGGCAATATCTTCTTCCGTCATCACCACACCACGAGGCTCATCGGGGCCAACCAACCCCGACGGGCTCTCAACAGGGGCATCAGGTTCCCAGCCGCGGCCGCGCGTTGAGCCCGTGTGCCAAATTTGTGGACCAATGCGACCACCAGCGGCATGAACCGCTTTAGCCACCGCATCCCAACCAGCCAGTGCCGCCTCACCATGGAAAAATGGAATCCCTGGCGTGTTACGCGAAGCAGGACGATCGACCACCGTCCCCTCCGTCAGAATCAGTCCTACGCCTCCCTCTGCACGGCGGCGGTAATATTCCGCATTCGCTGGGCCGGGAATCCCCTCTTCCGCCATACTTCGTGTCATGGGTGCCATAACGATGCGATTGGGAAGGGTTAACCCTTTCACCGTGAAGGGACTAAACAGAATATCGTCAGACATGGATATTTCCTTTTAGGGTTTAACGCCATAGCGGCGTTGAACATTGATTAAAAACTCAATTCATGCAGTTAAGCAACCCCCGTTAGCGTTGCCTCTCGTAAAGAGAATGCTACTCTGCTTGCACTTATAGATGATGTGTGACATATATGATAAATGTCAATCAACATTTAAATGAAAGGGGAATGGTATGAAATACACCACTTTTGGACGTAACACGGGCTTACGCGTCTCCGAGCTAGCCCTCGGAACAGGAAACTTTGGCACTGGTTGGGGCTATGGTTCTGAAAAAGATCAGGCTAAACAGGTATTTGATCGTTATGCCAACGCGGGCGGTAACTTCATTGATACGGCGGATGCTTACCAGTTCGGTCAATCTGAGCAAATGGTTGGAGAATTCATTGCCGCCGACCGCGATCATTTTGTCGTGGCGACAAAATACACCTTAAGCGCGATGCAGGAAGCTGGGATATCTCGAACTGGCAATAGCCGTAAGAATATGATCTCATCAGTAGAAAACAGCCTTAAGAGACTGAATACCGATCGTATCGATGTGCTGTGGGCGCACTTTGATGACCAATTAACCCCGCTTGAAGAGATTGTTCGCGCTTTCGACGATCTCATTCGATCAGGAAAAATCCAGTACGCAGGTTTCTCTAATTTCCCCGCCTGGCGCATTGCCCGAGCGGACACCATAGCAGAACTGCGCGGCTGGTCGCGAATTGCCGGTATTCAGGTGGAATACAGTCTGGTGCAACGCACCGCAGAGCGAGAACTGCTGCCGATGGCAGAAGCAATGGGGCTGGCTGCAACGCTTTGGTCTCCGCTGGGTGGCGGCCTGCTAACGGGGAAATACCGCCAAAGTAAAGAAGGTCGTCTGATCGGTTTTGGCGGAAGATTAGTACACACCGAGCAAGACACAACCTTGCTGGATGAGGTATTTCGCGTTGCAAACGAGGTGAACGTCATGCCAATACAGATTGCCATCGCCTGGTTGCGACATAAATCCGCCCGCGCCAGCACCAGCCTGATCCCCATTCTGGGCTCCCGCACTCTGGCGCAGTTGGATGATACGCTGGTTGCATTAGGTGTGACGCTAAGTGACGAGCAGGTCGCACGACTGGACGAAGTCAGTGCTATTTCGCTGGGAACGCCACACGATCAGATCGCAGGTACATTACCTAGGGCTCAGGGAGGTAACAGCGCTCATATCATTACTCCGTGGCCACCACGAGCCTAATCTGGCTATTGATGAAAGGCATCATCTATTGAGTCTGGTTTTTCCATACCCTAAGATGATGCCTGACAGAAAAAGGAGAACAGCATGGCCCGTGTATCAAAACAGCAGATGGAGCGTAACCGAGAGGAAATCATCCAGGTTTCTTCACAGCTCTTTCGTGAACGGGGCCTGAACGGCGTCAGCGTGAACGACTTGATGGCCGCGGCCGGATTAACCCACGGTGGCTTTTATGGTCATTTTGCTTCTAAGGATGAGCTCGCTGCCATCGCCAGCCGAAAAGCGTTTGAGGATTCCGGTGTTCGCTGGCAGGAAATCAGCCAGCGCTCAGATCAACATGACTTGCGAACAATCGTGGAACTCTATCTTTCACCCACCCATCGTGACGGCGCGAAAGATGGCTGTGCGATCACCGCGTTAGCCAGCGACATCGCCAGAGAAAGTGAAGACAAGCCAGTGCGTGAGGTTTATCTCAGCGGTGTCAGAGCCATGCTGGACAGGCTGGAGTCCCTATCCACGATAGAAGATAAAGAACAGCGCAGGCTGCATACTCTGGCGCAATTCGCCCTGTTATCCGGCGCGCTCACGTTAGCACGCGCAACGGCTGGCGATCCTTTGTCGGACGACTTTCTTATCGCCGCCAAAAAAGCGCTGCTTGGCGAAGCATAAACATGTTAATGAAGGAGCCTATCGCATCCAAGATAGGCTCCAAACCGCCCCTTTCTTAACAATATCGCCTTTGTGCCATTCATTCCTCTGTTCATCATCCATTCAAGCTAAGCCCCTTTTTCATAACATCTTGTTATTGCATTATTCCCATCCATCATTAGACCGCCGCAACTGCAGTGTTATGCTTATCTGCGTTTGCCCTGTTCACGTAATTTTTTGACAGAAAATATCAAATTTATTGGTTTTCTATTCTGTCCCTAAATCGACGACACTGCCGCACTATATAAACAAGCATTCCCAGCATTACCAATCAGCATTTTTGCTCACTTATGAGGTTGTCTATTATGATTTCTCAGTTGAATCAGTGGTTCACGCGTTTAACCGATCATCCTGATGCAGGTAAACTTTTACTGCGTTTAACCGTAGGTATTCTGCTGCTGTTTCACGGCGTAGCAAAAGTTGAGCACGGCGTAGGCTGGATCGTACAGATACTGCAAGGCGCAGGCCTGCCAGGTTTTATCGCTTACGGCGTATATGTAGGCGAAATCGTTGCCCCAATCCTGATTATTCTGGGCGTGTTTACCCGCGTTTCTGGCCTGATTGCCGCGCTGACGCTGGTTGTTGCCACGCTGATGGTTGGCACTGGTAAATTCTTCACCCTGACTAACGTGGGTGCCTGGGCGCTGGAAGTTGAAGCACTCTATTTCTTTGCGGGCATTATCATCATGCTGGTTGGCAGCGGTCGCTACTCTGTTGCTTCCAATCCCGCTTATCGCTAATCCCCGCTATCCGGCTGGTATTGACGACAAAAGCAAAAACCCGCGAAATTCGCGGGTTTTTTCATGCCTGAGAGCTGCCGATTAGATTTCCCAATCGTGGCTGTAACGCTTGGGTTTAAACTGAATCACATCGCCTTTCTGTAGCCCATGCAGGCTTGCATCATCTTTTGCGACTTCTGCTTCAATCAGCTCCGACTGCTCGCCCAATTTCAGCGACAGACGCGTTAAGGCACCGAGTGGGCGAATATCTCGCACCGTTACCGCCTGATAGCCGTCCTGAGCCTGAACGGATAACGACACTTCATGCGGACGGAACAGAATCGTCTCTTCCGTTTGCGCCACTTTCAACCGGTTACTGTCGCCAAGGAAATGGTAAACAAACTCGCTGGCTGGGTTGTTATACACCTCCGCCGGTGTGCCGATTTGTTCAATCACGCCTTTGTTCATCAGCACGATGCGGTCAGCGACTTCCATCGCTTCTTCCTGATCGTGCGTCACAAATACCGATGTCAGATCGATATCTTCATGTAGCTGAGACAGCCAGCGACGCAGCTCTTTACGCACCTTGGCATCCAACGCACCAAAAGGTTCATCCAGCAGCAGAATGCTCGGTTCAACGATCAACGCACGCGCCAAAGCAATACGCTGACGCTGACCGCCAGAAAGCTGTTCAGGATAGCGATCCCCCAGCCAGTCCAACTGCACCAGATTCAGTAATTCATGTACTTTCTTTTCAATATCACTCTTCGACGGGCGGATATTTTTCGGCTTCATTCGCAGCCCAAACGCCACATTATCGAACACCGTCATGTGACGGAACAGCGCGTAGTGCTGGAATACAAACCCCACGTTACGCTTGCGCACATCGTGGACGGATACATCCTGGCCGTGGAAAATAATACTGCCGCTATCCGGCTGTTCCAGCCCAGCGATAATACGCAGCAGCGTGGTCTTACCACAGCCCGATGGCCCCAGCAGCGCCACCAGCTCGCCGCTGTGGATCGACAAATTAATCTCGTTCAGCGCCCGGAACTGACCAAATTGTTTATTAATATTGCGAATCTCAATGCTCATTTTTGGCCAACTCCTGTTGTTTCTCTATTTGCTTCGTCAATCGGCTCTCACTCCACTGGCGCAGCAGCAGTACGACCAGTGACATAATTAGCAGCAGGATCGCCACGCTGAAAGCCGCAACGATGTTGTACTCGTTATAAAGAATTTCGATATGCAGCGGCAGCGTGTTAGTCAGGCCGCGGATATGGCCGGAAATAACGGAAACGGCACCGAATTCCCCCATCGCACGCGCGGTACACAACACCACGCCGTAGATCAACGCCCATTTCACATTCGGCAGCGTAATGTGCCAGAACATTTGCCAGCCGTTCGCCCCTAGCAACCGCGCCGCTTCTTCTTCCTGCGAGCCCTGCTCTTCCATCAGCGGAATCAGTTCACGCGCAACATAAGGCAGCGTGACGAAAATTGTCGCCAGTACGATGCCCGGCACGGCGTAAACAATTTGCAGATCGTGTTCGAGCAGAAAGGGATGGAGCGAGCTTTGTGCCCCAAACAGCAGCACATACACCAGCCCTGCAACCACGGGCGAAACGGAGAACGGCAAATCGATCAGCGCCAGCAGAAAGCTCTTGCCACGAAATTCGAATTTCGTCACGCACCACGCTGTCGCCAGCCCGAACACCACATTTAACGGCACAGAAATGACGGTCGCGAGTAGTGTCAGCTTAAGCGCAGAGATCGCATCCGGTTCGGTAATCGCATCCCAAAATGCACCGATGCCTTTATCCAGCCCCTGAGTCACCACCATCATCAACGGCAGCACCAGAATCAGGAAAAAGACGACCCACGCGAGTGAAACCAGAATGTAATAGGCTGCGGGCTGTTTTTTTCTTTTAGCCGCGCTGGCCTGAGCGGAAATAACCTGTTCCATGACGACCAGCCTTTACAGTTTCGGTTGAATGCGGCGCTGCAACACGTTAATCAGCAGCAGCATAATGAAAGAAACCAGCAGCATGAACACGCCGATCCCAGTTGCGCCTTTGTAGTCATACTGATCGAGCTTGGAGACGATCAGCAGCGGCAGAATTTCGGTTTTAAACGGAATATTCCCCGCGATAAACACCACGGAACCGTATTCCCCGACGCCGCGGGCAAAGGCCAGCGCAAAGCCCGTCAGCCACGCGGGTAACAGTGCAGGAAGCAGCACATGACGGAAAACCTGAAGCGGGCGTGCGCCAAGGCAGGCAGCGGCTTCTTCCACTTCTTTGGGAATATCGGCCAACACCGGTTGCAACGTTCTGACCACGAAAGGCAGCGTAACGAAGATCAGCGCTAGTGTGATACCAATGCTGGTGTAGGCAATTTTGAACGGAAACAGCGAACCAATCAGGCCATTCGGCGCGTACAACGCCGTCAGCGCAATCCCCGCCACGGCGGTTGGTAGCGCGAAGGGCATGTCGATCATGGCATCGATCACTTTACGGCCGGGAAAAGTATAACGCACGAGCACCCACGCCAGCAGCGTCCCGAGAATACCGTTAATAAACGCCGCAGCCAGCGCCGTACCAAACGAAAGCCGCAGGGAGAAAAGCACCTGGCGGCTGGTTATCAGATCCCAAAACTGACCGAACGTTAGTTGGCTGGCATACAAAAACATCCCCGCCAACGGAATGAGGACAATTAATCCTAAATAGCTCAGGCTAAACCCTAACGTTAGCCCGAAACCGGGAATCACTGAGGAAGAACGTTGTGACATACCGTGCCTTTAATTTTCATACTCACTATCCAGCCAACAACTGCTTGCCGACGCGCGCTACCTGACAGAATTAAGGCGGCAGGTCCTCTGCCTTCTTAACCTGAAAAAAGCCGCTATGGTGATAGCGGCCTTAATCCGTCAGACATTAGAAACTTACTTATTAATCTCTTTAAAGATGGCGTCGAACACACCGCCATCGTTAAAGTATTTTTCCTGTGCCGCTTTCCAGCCGCCGAAATCCTTATCAATCGTCACCAGATTCACCGGTGCAAACTGATCTTTAAACTCTTCAGCAATCTTGGCATTACGTGGGCGATAGAAGTTTTTACCGATAATACGCTGCGCTTCATCGCTGTAGAGGTATTGCAGATAGGCTTCAGCCTGTTTCTGCGTCCCTTTACGCTCAACCACTTTGTCGACAACGGCAACTGGCGGTTCGGCCAGAATCGACAGAGACGGTGTCACGATCTCAAGCTGATCGCCGCCCTGCTCTTGCAGAGACAGATATGCTTCGTTTTCCCATGCCAGCAGCACATCGCCTAGCTGACGTTGCACAAAGCTGATGGTTGCTCCACGCGCACCGGTATCCAGTACTGGCGCATGGCGATAC
This sequence comes from Pectobacterium versatile, assembly GCF_020166435.1. Classification (GTDB taxonomy): domain Bacteria; phylum Pseudomonadota; class Gammaproteobacteria; order Enterobacterales; family Enterobacteriaceae; genus Pectobacterium; species Pectobacterium versatile. The sequence continues at coordinate 38,527 of NZ_JAINZP010000015.1, forward strand.
AGTTCAGTGACAAATTTCAATGCGGTTTCATCATTGCCGCCCGGTAGCGCTTTGGCATAAGCCCATGCAGCCAGGAAGTTCCAACGCGCGCCGCCGGAGGTTTTCGGGTTTGGCGTGATCACTTCAACGCCCGGTTTCACCAGATCGTTCCAGTCTTTGATTTGCTTCGGATTACCTTTACGCACCAGAAAAACGATGGTGGAGGTATAAGGTGTGCTGTTGTCAGGCAAACGCGCCTGCCACTTAGGGTCGATCAGCTGCTGGTTCAGGTTTAATGCATCAATATCACCAGCCAGTGCCAGCGTCACCACGTCAGCCTGCAAGCCATCAATCACCGAACGCGCCTGTTTTCCAGAACCGCCGTGCGAGTTTTTGATGGTGATATCTTCACCCGTGGTCGCTTTCCAATGCTTGATAAACGCCGCATTGTATTGCTGATACAGTTCACGCGTCGGATCGTAAGACACGTTTAATAATTCGGTAGCCGCCGAGGCCACACCAGAAAATAACAGCGCTGCCGTAGCAACAGATAACCCCAGACGACGTATTGACATTCTTATCACTCCCTAAACTTAATGCTTGAAAGTATTTAGATAAAATAATGATGAATGTGGCTGGTTAGGCCGTTTATGCGGTTATCGAACTGACAACGACAATATGGGAGTGACAATAGTGGATATAAGGAAGGGGCAAAAATATTGTTTCGCGATAATTTATGCTATCGCGTTATATTGTTAATGGTTATGTAATAGTTTTCAATCTAAGCAATTTTGTTGCAGCGGCAATCTTTTTACGACTGGATATGAGGTAACCCCGATGCCGTGCGGCATCAGGTGAGTACGGTGGAGGATAGGCTTAGAAGTATAGGCTTAAGTAGGTAGGTACCTTTCTGCTCTACTCTTCTTCATCCAGTTGCAAAGCCACGTACAGCAGCAGGCGGTCGTCGAAATTCCCCAAATCTAACCCCGTCAGTTCAGAGATGCGGTTAAGACGATATTCCAGAGTATTGCGGTGAATAAACAGCGCTTTTGCCGTCGCACCAGGTTGAACGTTGTTACGAAACCAGGCACCCAGCGTCCGACGCAGCAGACCATTGCCGTCCATTGCTTTAAGCTTCGAGAGCGGGCGCACCAGCTCGTTTGCCTGCCAACCGCCGCGCAGGCTGTCCAGCAGCACGGGCAACATCAAATCCTGATAGTAATAACAGCGCTGAGCGGGCATACGCTGTTTGCCTACGCTCATGGTCGTTCGCGCCGTGCGGTAAGAACGCGCGATGCTGCCGGAGCCCGCAAAATAGTTCCCCAGCGCCAGCCGTACCCGCAGCCGACTGCTTTCCGCCATACGCGACATCAGCGTATCCACACGACGCCGGTGTTCCTCTGCATCCCAGCGCCCGTGGCTGTTCAGCGCCGGTTTTAGCACCACCATTTCCGTCAGGGAAACGATAGCGATCAGGTTGTCACGCTCCGGCGTGGTCAGCAACGTCTGCAACTGCTGTAGCTCTGCCATGGCGGAGTCGACACCGAGCTGCCCGCTATCGACTTCGATCACCGCAGCGACGCGGGGCTTATTCATATCGATGCCTAAGCGCTGCGCCCACTCCATGAGAGCGGGAGACAGATCGTCGGTGCGAATCAGGTTTAGAACCAGCTCTTCACGCAGGCGGCTATCCTGCGCTAGCATATGCAGCAGCCTCGCCTGCTCCAGCATCATTTCCGCCGTCATGCAGACAAGCTCGCCATATTGTCGCAGCTGGCTTGGGTTCCCCGTCAGACCAATAACACCAACAATTTCGCCATCAATGCGCAGGGGTAAATTGATGCCCGGACGCACGCCGTGCAGGTGACGCGCGACGGCATCATCAATATCGACGACTCGCCCCTGCGAAAGCGCCAGCAGCGCGCCTTCGTGCAGTTCCCCCAATCGTTCCTGATCGCCACTGCCGATAATCTTACCGCGAGCATCCATCACGTTGATATTGCTATCAATGATCTGCATGGTTCGCGCGACAATATCCTGTGCCATCTTGGCATTGAGATGATACGACGCCATTTTTACCTCTGAGAGGAACATTGACAATTGCACCAGCATACCGCCACTCGGTGCGCCACACATTGTGCAAATTAACAAAGAAACGGGAATTAGGTTAAATCTGTGGAAGAACTCACAAAAGTACTTTCAGGGAGAAGCGAGAGGTAGCCGGGCACCCGCGTGCCCGGCCAAAAGATTAACGTAACAAATTGTCTTAAAAGATAATTATTAACTTACGCGCTAAACAGATCGATTACTGAGCCAACAGGTAAATCGTGCTGTCACCGCGACGCACATTCAAGGCCAATACAGCCGGTTTGCTGTCCAGAATTTTACGCAACTCGCCAATATTCTGTACCGTCTGTTGGTTAACCCCCAGAATAATGTCATCTTTCTTCAGGCCAATTTTAGCCGCCGCAGAACCGGGTTTAACGTTATCTACCTTGACGCCTTTTTTGTCGTCCACCTGAGTATTGCTTAGCTCGGCACCTTCAATGCCAGAGTAGAGATTACCAGAAGCCACCTGAGCCTGATTGCTCTGTTGCAGCGTCACCTCAACCGTCAGCGGTTTACCCTCGCGCAGCAGCCCCAGCGCCACTTTACTGCCCACCGGCAGCGACCCAACCTGCGCACGCAGTGCAGAGAAGCTGCTGACCGCCTTACCATTCAGCGTGACGATCACATCGCCCGCCTTGATGCCCGCCTCATCTGCCGCCGACTTCGGCCGCACCTGGCTCACAAACGCACCGCGCTGTGCATCGACCTTCATCGCCTGTGCCAGTTCGGAGTTCAGCTCCGTCCCGGTGATGCCCAGCTCACCGCGCTTTACTTCACCAAATTCGACAATCTGTGCAACGACGCTTTTCACCATATTGCTGGGGATAGCGAAACCAATCCCGATATTGCCGCCATCTGGAGCAAGAATCGCGGTATTCAACCCAACCAGCTCTCCGTTCAGGTTGACCAGCGCACCACCGGAATTCCCCCGGTTGATCGCTGCATCGGTCTGAATAAAGTTCTCGTAGTTTTCAATATTCAACCCGCTACGCCCCAGCGCGGACACAATGCCCGAGGTCGCCGTCTCGCCCAGACCATACGGATTACCAATCGCTACCGTATAATCACCGACCCGCAGCTGGTCGGAATCCGCGACCTTAATCGCCGTCAGATTTTTAAAATCTTTCAACTGCACCAGCGCGATATCGGAAAGTGTGTCTTTGCCTAACACTTTGCCGTCATACTTGCGGCCATCGCTGAGTCGAACCTGAATCTTGTCAGCGTTATCCACCACATGGCTGTTGGTCACCACATAGCCTTTCTCTGCATTAATCACGACGCCCGCGCCCAGCGCCTGGAAATTTTCCTGCTGCGCTGGCTGGCCGTCGTCGTCACCTTCTCCCTGACACATTGGCGATGACTGGAACGGCGATCCCTCCTGGCAGAAAGGCGAGTTTTCACCCAAAAACGGCTGAAGCTGCGGTGGGATCCCTTCTTTTCCCTCATTTCCCGCATGGGTGGTATGCCCTTCCACATAGATGCTCACCACAGAAGGCATGACGTTTTCCAGCATAGGGGCCAGGCTGGGTAATTGACCCGATGACGCGGCAGACGCCGCTGACTCTGCGGCATTCGCCGTGGTAGAACCCATCGCCATCGCCAGACTTAACGCCAGCGCACTCAGAACCAGTGATTTTCTTTTCATAGGAGGTTATCTCATAGTAATCAACACGCGAGTCTTACGGCCCGTGTACCCGACACCGGGTACACTCAGTGGTCGTGCTGTATGAGATAAATATGGACCAACAAGGTTCCAAAGGGGAAGATCGTGAAGCGTAAGGAAATATTGAACGGCTTTACAAAAGTCGTGATTTCCGTTGCGGCCTGTTCATCGCTAATCTGCCGCCATCAGCTTGCGGTATTCGTCGTAGGCGTACAAATCCGTCATACCGCTGATGTAATCCTGAATCAGGCGCGCCCGATAATAATATTCACGGATGACACGCTCGGTTTCGGGTAACCCTTCCAACTCGGTAACCGCTTCGCAATAGGCCAGACAGTGCTTGCTGGATAGCTTGTGGTAAAGCCGCGTTTCAATCGGATAGCGCTTGTGCGTATCGTCGCTTACAAGCTGGCTGAAATCCTGATAGGGCATCTCGAGCAGCGGGCTATAAATATCTAGGAGGCCGCGAATCACGCGATCCCCCTGTAGCTCCAACTGTTCAACTTCATGATGGTTAAAAACGTGCTTTAAGGCGACGCGTTTGAAAATGCCTAACAGGCGATTCTGCGGGCTGTCGTCCTCAAGCAATGCCTGATTAAACGAACCGGCATAGACTTCCGGCAGGTTATCGATAAAACGCTTCGCGGCATGCGGCACCATCTGCGCCACGGTATTCACGCGAAGATTCATGAAGAACTGATCGTCGTGGCTGCGCCATTTTAAACGTTCACGTCCTTTGTAGGCATGTTCAATCGTTTTAGCGAAAATGTCTTTCTCTGTTCCTTCACCCCAATTTTCACGTAAAAGGTCGTAAAGTTCTTCAATCGTGAGAATATCTTTCTCGACAGCATCCTCGAGATCGGCAATGCAGTAAGACACATCGTCGGCCGCTTCCATAATGTAGCTCAGCGGATGACGGTGAAATTCGCCCATATCCAGCTCTTCACGCAGTGTGGCGACAAACGCTTCCTCTGCCAGATAGTAGCCCGGCTTCTTCATCAAATAATGGTAATCAGCCGGAAGCTCGCCGTGCCAATACGCAGGGCGGGTATATTTCAGGATACAAGCGACCTGCCCGTAGGTCAGATTAAGCTTCAGCAACGTATGCACCAGACGGATCGCCTGTGCGTTGCCTTCAAAATGGCTCAGATCCTGCCGGATCTGCCCGCGCAATTCGTCCAGTCCATCTTGCTGCATCCGCAGCGTAGGGACTCTACAGTCATCGACGCGCTCCGGGGATTCACTGTCCAGATAGTGGCTATCCAGCAATTTTCTGAACCATTGATTAATCGCGGATTCGCCAAAATGCCCAAACGGTGGATTGCCGATGTCATGCATCAGACACGCCATTTCAACTAGGCTTTCAAACGGCGTTTCTCTGTCGTTCAGCCCTAGCGATGCCAGCCGCCCGTCGACTTGCAGGCGGTGTAAAATCTCTTTGGCGATATAGCGGCCAACCTGCTGAACTTCCATCGAATGGGTCAGACGGGAGCGGACGGCCGCATTACGTTCTAGCGGAAAGACCTGAGTTTTTTGCTGTAAACGGCGGATGGCAGCGGAGTTAATAATACGACCCCGATCGCTTTCAAACTGGCGCACAATCGTATATTCATCCTCAGCCGTTTTAGTCCGACTGAAATGGCGCTGAAAGCTCATTTTTTTGGCGAAATCGATACCAGACATACGGTTCTCCATGTCATCCCGCTACAGCACAATGATGGACACTCCATCTCATCCCGCTAGCCATGATAGACTAACGTCCGCGATATACACCTAATGCTGGTCATTTAACGATCGAGATACACGGTGCGGCCACAGGGGTGAGGCATCCCTGCGGGAACCTCCCTCTGTGTTTCCCCTAAAATGGGACTTCAGTGACCAGCATTAGGTATACGCCTTCCATTTATAACAGAATTTGCGGGGAACCTTATGAAAGTCGGTATTATCGGTGCGATGGAACAAGAAGTAACGCTGCTGCGCGATCGGATTGAAAACCGTCAGACCTTCCAGCGTGCGGGTTGCGAAATCTACACCGGACAAATCAACGGCGTAGAAGTCGCGCTGCTGAAATCCGGTATCGGTAAAGTCTCCGCCGCACTGGGCACCACGCTGCTGCTAGAACACAGCAAGCCAGACGTGGTGATTAACACCGGTTCTGCTGGCGGACTGGCACCGACATTAAACGTCGGTGATATCGTGGTTTCCGATGAAGTGCGCTACCACGATGCTGACGTCACGGCCTTTGGCTATGAACCCGGCCAGATGGCAGGCTGCCCTGCGGCTTTCCCTGCCGATGAAAAACTCATCGCGCTGGCGCAGGAAGCGATTGCCGAGTTACAGCTGAACGCCGTGCGCGGTCTGGTTGTCAGCGGTGATGCCTTCATTAACGGCGCAGAGCCGTTAGCTCGTATCCGCACCACATTCCCGAAAGCCATTGCCGTAGAAATGGAAGCCACCGCGATCGCACATGTCTGCCACCAGTTCGCCGTCCCGTTTGTGGTGGTGCGCGCGATTTCTGATGTGGCCGATAAAGCCTCACACCTGAGTTTCGATGAGTTCCTGAGCGTTGCAGCACAGCAATCAACGCGGATGGTAGAAGCGATCCTGGCTAAGCTGGCCACACGCTAATCGTGATTCTCAGGTTCCTCTGCTGGCTGACCGGGCTACTGCTCTGCACCGCCGCTTATGCCATTCCGCAGCGTGTTATCAGTCTCGCCCCCCACGCAACGGAAATGGCCTATGCGGCAGGCATGGGCGAACAGTTAATTGCGGTTAGCGCCTGGTCAGATTACCCACCAGAAGCGGAAAAGCTGGAACAGGTTGCTTCCTGGCAGGGAATCAACCTGGAGCGCATCCTCGCTCTCAAGCCTGATCTGATTCTGGCCTGGCGCGAGGGGAATCCGCAGCGTCCGCTGGAACAGCTCTCCAACTTTTCGATTCCCATCGTTTATCTGGATGCAAAAACGTTAGACGATATCCCGGCGTCACTACGACAGCTGGCGACCTATAGCCGCCATCCTGAACAAGCCGAACAGGCAGCAACAAATTTTCAGCAGGAAATAGGCAAACTCCAGCACGCTGGCGAGAGGCATAACGCCACGCCATTGCGGGTATTCATTCAATTCGGCACTCAGCCGCTGTTTACCTCGTCGAAAGCAACGCTGCAAAGCCAGATCGTTTCACTGTGTGGTGCCGAAAATGTCTTTAGCGACAGTCCGGTGCCCTGGCCGCAGGTCAGTCGTGAACAGGTGTTAAGACGCCAACCGCAGGCCATTATTGTCGGCGGTGCGCCAGAGAGGATTGCCAGTGTGCAGGCGTTTTGGCAGCCGCAATTAGCGGTTCCGGTAATTACCGTCAATGAAGACTGGTTTAGCCGCAGCGGCCCTCGTTTACTATTGGCAGCCCAGCAAATTTGTTCTCAGTTAGCAGAGTTAAGACCCACGCTTTCGTCAGCGAAGTGATTGTTAATTAACAGAGTGAAACCATTCCGCTAACAATAGCTTCATTAGTATACAAATTGTAACACTAACAGGCTTTTATTTCGCCAATAGTTGCCGATAATCTGAACGCAACGATGGAATCATAAACAGCATTCATGGTTTTGATTACCATCTGGCGATAAAGCCAAAGCAAGACGAAATGAGAAAACTTTGAACCGATATCGGTTCCTTTGACACCAGGTAGCTTTAAATATGAAAAATGCGTTGCTTTACGCGGGCTTACTTATGGCGGCCTGTAGCACGGCATATGCAGGGAATCAGGGCGGGCAAATTAACGCTCAACTGACGATACAACCGGCGTGCGGCGTAACGCCTCAATCTGGTCAATATCAAATGAATTGTAACGTAGCCTCTGTACCACAACCTAAAATTACTGAGTCACGTATTCAGGTCGATCAGGCAAAATTTTCGACTTCTGCGGCAAAAACCGCACAGGGTACGGAAACGCGTTTGATTACGGTCGAATGGTAATCACAGTAAAACAGGGGGCGTGTTTTTTTAACGCTTCCTATCATTGTCTTATTGTCTGCGATAAAAAATGTCTGCTATAAAAAAACCGTGTCTCGGCAACAAGACACGGTTTTTATTTTTTTAGTTGGTGAATAACCGCAATGCAGGATCAGACGCTGAAAGAGGAACCACAGCCGCAGGTGGATTTCGCATTCGGATTCGTCACGATGAAACGAGAACCTTCCAGCCCTTCGGTATAGTCCACCGCACCGCCAACCAGATATTGCAGGCTCATCGGATCAACCACCAGCGCCACACCTTGTTTCTCAATGGTCATATCGCCGTCGTTGATTTGATCATCAAAGGTAAAACCATACTGGAAACCGCTACAGCCGCCGCCCGTGATATACACGCGCAGTTTCAGCTCTGGGTTTTCTTCATCAGCAATCAGGTTTTTCACCTTGCTTGCCGCCGCATCGGTAAATTGCAGAGGCAGTGCTGCTATATCATCGCTCATATTTTTACTCCCAACTCAGGGCTTATCAGGTGATAGACCCATATTCATACGCTTATTATCCGGCAGTATGCGAAAACGTTCAAGATTTGACAGCCCTACCCTAAATAATTCGAGTTTCAGGAAGGCGGCAACCGCACGACAAATCGGTCTAAGACCGATTTGAACAGTGCTAGCACTGACCCGAAGGGTGAACCTCATTTATGAGGTTCATCAATCCCCAGGAGCTTACTCAAGTAAGTGACTGGGGTGAGTAAGGACAAATTGGCTAAGCCAATTTGAACGCCGTTTACGGCGGCCCTTCAGGGCGAGGCTCAGAGAGGAGCCGAGTATTGCCAACACACATGCAACTTGAAGTATGACGGGTAGATTGTTGAAATAATCGCCGCATTATGCCGTCTCATACACTGCACAGCCAGTACTCTCTGTGGGTATGATGCGGTGTGTTTTCAAGTGAAAACCCGCACAGCGATTTCATAACGGCGGTCAGTTCATTAGAATACCCCTACATTTTACGATCAAGACCAGTCAGGACCGCGTAATGAACAAATCTGAAAGCCTGTATGCTGCGGCACAGCAACTTATTCCCGGCGGAGTAAACTCACCCGTTCGTGCTTTTAACGGCGTCGGCGGTACTCCGCTGTTCATCGAACGGGCTGATGGCGCTTATCTCTACGACGCTGACGAGCAAGCGTACATTGATTACGTGGGTTCGTGGGGCCCGATGGTGCTGGGTCACAATCATCCGGCAATTCGTGATGCAGTGATCGCGGCAGCAGAACGCGGCCTGAGCTTTGGCGCACCGACAGAAATGGAAGTGCAGATGGCGCGTCTGGTCACCTCGTTGGTGCCGAGTATGGATATGGTGCGGATGGTCAACTCCGGTACGGAGGCCACCATGAGCGCGATCCGACTGGCGCGAGGTTACACGGGCCGCGACAAAATCATCAAATTTGAAGGCTGCTACCACGGCCACGCCGATTGCCTGCTGGTGAAAGCCGGTTCCGGCGCGCTGACATTGGGCCAGCCTAATTCCCCCGGCGTTCCAGCCGATTTCGCCCGCCACACGCTGACCTGTGTTTATAACGATCTGTCATCGGTTCGCGCTGCATTTGAACAATATCCTGACGAGATCGCCGCGATCATTGTCGAACCTGTTGCGGGCAACATGAACTGCGTTCCACCGCTGCCAGATTTCCTTCCCGGCCTGCGTGCCCTCTGCGATGAGTTTGGTGCCCTGTTCATTATCGATGAAGTGATGACTGGCTTTCGTGTTGCACTGGCGGGTGCACAATCGCACTATGGCGTGATTCCTGATCTGACCTGTCTGGGGAAAATCATCGGCGGCGGCATGCCAGTCGGCGCATTCGGCGGCAAGCGTGACGTCATGCAGGCGCTGGCACCGACTGGCCCGGTTTATCAGGCAGGAACGCTGTCCGGCAACCCAATTGCCATGGCCGCAGGCTTTGCCTGTTTGACAGAAGTGGCAAAACCCGGCGTACACCAAAAGCTCACCGAGTTGACCAATCAGTTGGCTGATGGCCTGCTGGCTGCCGCGAAAGCCGAAAATATTCCGCTGGTGGTGAATCAGGCGGGTGGTATGTTCGGTCTGTTCTTCACGGATGCCGAGAGCGTCACCTGCTATCAGGATGTGATGAAGTGCGACGTCGAGCGCTTTAAGCGGTTCTTCCACATGATGCTGGAAGAAGGGATTTACCTCGCGCCGTCCGCGTTTGAAGCGGGCTTTATGTCACTGGCACATACGCCACAGGACATCGAGCGTACCATCGAATCCGCACAGACCTGCTTCTCACGGCTGTAAAAACCAACTTAATACACGACGACGGCGTCACTCACTGACGCCGTCGTTTCAGCGCAAACCAGAAGCACCATTAATCCCCATTCCCCGGCTCGATACCGCTCATTTCACACGCCAGCGCCCCCGCGCGCTTAAGCGCATACGTGTAGCGTTCATCAAACGGGTAGCAGCACGATAGCCGAAGCGCGTGCTTACAGCGGCCGCTTAGCGTATAGAGCTCGCCGGGCGTGACGCAAATTTTCTCTTGCAACAGACGATGGAATAATTCCACCCCATCGACATGACCCGGCAATTCCAGCCAGAAAACAAAACCGCCCTGCGGCTGCGTCGCGCGTGTCCCCTGCGGAAAATGTCGGGCAATCAGCCCACGCGCCTCATCCATCTGCACGGCATAGCGACGACGCAGCGTGCGCAGATGGTGATCGTAACCGCCAGACTCCAGAAACTGCGCTAGCGTTTCCGATAGCAGCGCCGATTCCGCCATTGACGATACCGCTTTCAGCCGCGCCACTTTGGCGCGGAAACGGCCTGACGCCATCCAGCCGATGCGGAAATCAGGCGCCAGCGTTTTCGTGAAGCTGGAGCAGTAAATCACCCAGCCTTCGCGGTCGAAGGCTTTCACCGTCGGCGACAGCGGCCAGGTAAACTGAAGTTCGCTGTATAACCCATCCTCGATAAGCGGCACCTGATAATCGTTCACCAACTTTGCCAGCCGCTTTTTATCCGCCAGCGTCATGCTGCACCCTAACGGATTCTGCGCGTTCGGCATGGCGATAATCGCCTGTAATCGTTGTTCTGACAGCAGCAGCTCCAGCGCATCCAGCGCGAGACCGCGTTGCGGGTCGGTGGGAATCTCCACCGTTTTCAGTCCCAGACTGGCTAGCAGGGGAAAGAGATAAAAATAGGTTGGCGTTTCCAAGCCCACACAGTCGCCCGGCTGCGTAACCGTGCGTAGCGCCAGCTGTAGCGCTTCCATACAGCCGTGGGTGATCGTGATGTCCTCGCGGGTCAATGTCATGCCTAAGTCCATCGCTCGCCGCGCCACTTCTCGCCGCAGCCTTTCACTACCCGGCGGCAGCGCATAGCGACCAATTAGTTCAGGCTGGCGCCGCAGCAAAGAAGCGGCTATACGGCTGATCTTTTCGGTGGGGTAGAAATCGGTATGCTGCGGGCACGCCAGAGAAATATTGGTGTAGTCTGGGTGCGTCTGTGCAGCAAATACCGTATCGATCAGATCTAATTTCTCACTGCCCGGCACAATCACCTGCGCACGGTGAGGCTTACTCTCCGTCAGCGACGGCAGACGGCCCCGAACAAAATAGCCGGACTGCGGTCGTGCCTCGATCAACCCGCGATCCTCAAGAATACGCCAGGCATTTAATACCGTGTTCACACTCACCTGATGCGATCCGGCTACGCGACGAATAGAAGGCAGGCGACTTCCCGGCGCTAACGTCCCTTGATGAATGGCTGTGGCGAAGGTTTCCGCGAGCTGTTGATAGAGCGTACTTTCTTGTGAGTCGATGATGGACACAGTTCCCCCGCCAGCCAATGAGTACAGTTAACGATTAATGCAATTTGTACCCATTACAATAATCATTTTGTGTATCTGTAACCATTTATTTTTTCTGCCTACCATAGTGTTCTCACCCCATCATCAGGATAACACCATGCTCGACCCTTCTTTTTTCAGCTACGTCACCGTCATGTCGATCACGCCGGGACCCAATAATTTGCTGCTGGCGACGTCAGGCGTCAATTTTGGCCTGCGTCGTACCTTGCCGATGCTGATGGGTATTTTAATTGGCTGTGCGCTACAAACGGCGCTGATGGGCGTGGCATTGGAGCTGTTGCTGAGTTGGCTGAGCATGATCCGCCTGCCCCTCACTGTGCTGGGGTGCGTCTATCTGCTATGGCTATCGTGGAAAATCGTGCGCTCATCGGCACCGGAATTACAAGGGCGAGTACAGCCAATGACCGTACTGCAAGGGACGTTATTTCAGGCGGTAAACCCAAAAGCCTGGCTGATGTCCAGCAACATCGCACTGCTGTATACCGCCAGCAACGGTATCCTCCCCACAATGTTCGCCTTTATGGCGCTCAATCTGCCCTGTATTCTCGTTTGGGCCGTGCTCGGCGATCGCATCGGCAAACATCTTCAGGAACCGTGGAAACTGAAGGCCTTCAACGGCATCATGGCGCTTTCGCTGGTGCTTACTACGTTCTGGATGCTGGCCGAAGCCATCAACGTCACGGGTTAATTACACAACTTCGGCGGGCTAATCTACCCGCCGAAGTTCGCGTTATCTCACCTGCTTGCGTAGCAGATAAACAAAGTAAGGCGCGCCAATAAACGTCGCGAGCAGCCCTGCCGGGATCTGCGCCGGAAAGAGGATCATCCGGCCAAACCAGTCAGCAATCACCATCAGTGCCCCACCAATCAATGCCGAGCTGGCGATTTGCGGTAATACGCGGCTAAAGCCCAGCATCCGCGCCATATGTGGTGCCATTAAGCCCACAAAGCTCATCGGCCCAACCATCAGGGTTGCCATCGCGGTCAGTACCGATGCCAGCAGCAACACCAGCAGACGAACCGGTGTGACAGCTACACCAAGCGATCTGGCCGTTGTCGTACCCAGTGGCAAAATACGCAGCCAGCGCTGACAGAGTGGGACGATCAACAGTAGCAGAACCGCAATCACCGCCGTGCGTATCGCGTCAGTCGGTTCGACCGCATAGGTTGAGCCCGACAGCCAGGTCAGCACCGTTCCCATGCGCGGATCGCCACTGGCTAACAGCAGCGCTATGATGGTGGAAAACGCCATACTGAGCGCAATCCCCGCCAACAGCATACGCTGCGTGGAGAACCCACCACGACCGGCGATAATCACCATGACCAGCAGCGTTAACGCCGCGCCCGCGCTACCGGCCGGAAGCAGCCACACCAACGCATTGCCGGGAACGAAGAACAGTAAAACAATGACGCCAAACGAGGCACCAGAGCTAATCCCCAGCACTTCCGGGCTCCCCATCGGGTTGCCCGTCAGCTTTTGTATTAGCGTTCCCGCCACCGCCAGCATCACCCCGGCAGTTAGCGCCGCCAGCACCCGAGGCCAGCGCCATGAGAGCAACTGCGCTAACACATCACCACCGCCCCACTGCCAGCCTTCCGCATCTTTCCCCAACATCAGCGCCGCGATCACCACCATTCCCAGCAGCGTGATGCCGAGTACCAGCCACGTTCCCCACAGGCGGCGTTCAACCGTCGGCGTGCTATTGCTGTCGACCAGAGCAGGCTGACCACTATTACGCAGGCGCGGCAGCAGCCACAGTAGCAGCGGCGCACCAATCAGCGCCGTCGCGGCCCCCGTTGGGACGTCAAGCCACACGCGGCTCAGCCAGATAACGCCCTGATCGGCGACGCCGAGCAGCAACGCCCCGAGCAACGGTGCTAATAAAAGACGGTGAAGTAAACGCCGTGCGCCCAGCATTTTCGCCAGCAGCGGCGCAAACAGGCCGATAAAACCGATAATGCCTGCCGCATTCACCAACTGGGCACACAGGAAAATCCCAAGCCCAAGCGCGCTCAGACGTGCCAGCGACAGCCCAAGCCCCAGATTACGTGCAACGCCGTCATCCAGCCCCAGCAGGGTTAGCGGGCGAATCAACAATAGCGCCAGACAGAAACACACCAGAAGACGCGGGAGAACAAACTGCACATTGCTCCAGTCCTGTTGGTTCAGCACGCCGCTGCTCCACAGGAACAAGCCCTGAAGCTGCTCATGATGGAAAAGCACCAGCAGCTGATTGACCGCGCTACAGTAGAAACTCAGCACCAATCCCGCCAGTATCAGCGTCACCGGCGATAACCGCTTGCCCCAGGCGACGCCAAACACCAGCGCGCCAACCACCAGCGCCCCGATCATCGCAGCAGCCTGTTGGATCCATACGCCACCGGGCAGCGCCCATAGCGTTACCACCGTGATGCCGAGCTGTGCGCCCGTGGCAATCCCCAGCGTTGATGGCTCAGCTAGCGGATTACGCAAGACCTGTTGGAACAGCACGCCACACAATCCCAGCCCCGCACCAATCAGCAGCGCCAGTACCATGCGCGGCAACAAACTGTAGTGAAACAGAAGCTGCTGCATATTGTTCAAGGCGGGCTGTGTCAGCCCCTGAAGCCACTGCGATACAGGCAATTGCTGCTGCAAGTTGTAGCTGCCCATTCCCAGAATCACGAACAGCAGAAAACCGATTAAAACAACAGGCAGCACCAGCGGGTGCACAGCACGCTTGTGCGCGGCAGACAGAGAATTAGGCATGTGTTCTCGCCTCCAATGCCTGATTCAATACGCGACAGAAGCGCATCGCCGAGAGCGTTCCGCCGTACAGCCAGACGGCTGGCACACGTTGCAAACGCTGGTTACGCACAAACGGCATGGCCTGCCAGAGCGGATTATTATCAAGCTGAGCGCTGATGGCGCTATCACCATGTTCGAAACAGAGTACGTTGGCATCGCCGATCTCAGCCAGGCTCTCAATGCCGACAATCGTACTGCCCCAGAAGCTGGTTTCACCACGCCAGGCATTCTCTATTCCGATGTGATCCATCACTTCCTGAAAAAGGCTGTTCTTGCCGATCACCAACACATGGCGGCTGTCGACCAGCGTGATGAGCAACAGAGGCCGCTGGGTGTAAGGCTGGAGTGTGATTTTTTCCTGCTGGAGATACTGCGCCAGCTCCGTCAGGTGCCGTTCTCCGGCCGCTTTCATATTTAGCGCATCGGCCAGTTTCATGACCGAGGCCTGTGCCGACGTCAGCGGTTTTCCCTGTTCGTTGCTGAAGCCAAAGCCCAGCAGCGGAGAAATACGGGACATTTTCGCGACCGAAGGGCCGTAGCCTTCAGAGTAAAGAATCAGGGACGGGCGAATCTGCGTGAGCAATTCCAGATTGGGCTCGGTACGCAGCCCCACATCAATCACCGATTCAGGCAGCGCTGGCTCTTTCACCCACAGGTTATAGTTATGTTTATCGGCAATCGCGAAGGGCGTGATGCCCAACACCAGAAGCAGTTCAACAGGCAACCACTCCAGCGCCACAATGCGGTTTACATCGGGAAATGTGGCAGTGGCTCCCTTGCTCGCCGCTGAATAAACCAGCGGGGACAATAGCAGCGCCGTCAGCAAACGACGGCGTAGCGGATCGGGGGAGGATGGAGAAGAAAAAAGTTCAGGCATCATGAGCAGGAAAACCGAGTTAACAAACGAAGCTGACCGGCGCGCCACCCGCCGGATGAGGCAAAATACCCATGGGAATGCCGTAGATATTTTCCAGCACGTCCCCTTGCATGAGCGCGACAGGCTCACCCTGCGCAATCATTTTGCCGCCGCGCAACGCTACCAGATGATCGCAGTAGCGCGCAGCCATGTTGATATCATGCAACACAGCAATGACGGTGATGCCGCGCTCGCGGCTCATGCGCTGAATCAGCGCCAGCACCTCAACCTGATGCGCAATATCCAGTGCGGAGGTCGGTTCATCCAGCAGCAGGCAGCGGCTATCCTGTGCCACCGTCATCGCCAGCCAGGCTCGCTGCCGTTCACCGCCAGACAGGCTATCCACCAGACGGTTAGCAAACGGCTTTAATCCCACCAGCGTGATGGCTTCTTCGACCTTTTCCCGATCGGCGCTGCCGAAACGGCCTAATGCGCCGTGCCACGGGTAGCGCCCCACAGCAACCAGCTCACGCACGGTCATCCCTTCGGCAGCAGGAAGCTGCTGCGGTAAATAGGCAACCTGACGGGCGAACAATTTGCTGTCCCAGCTTCCGGTCGCCTGTTCACCCAGCAATGCGGTTCCGCTGCTGGCGGACTGATGGCGACCCAGAATTTTCAGCAATGTCGATTTGCCTGAGCCGTTGTGCCCGATCAGCCCACACACTTTCCCCACGGGAAAGGTGATAGATAACGGATGTAGCAGCGTGCGTCCGGCGACGGAAAAGCTGACGTCGTCCAGTCTGAAGGTAGTGTCAGGCAGTACAGTTTGATTTTGCATAGCGCTTTTGGTTTTTTAATGTCACCGAAGGAAAGGGGTGAGCAGAATTCACTATTTCCGTAACCGTCGATCTAAAAGAGAACGATAACGATTACGATAAAGGCAGAATGATAGGCGCAACGGAATGCCAATCGCAAGACTTTTACCTGTCAGCGTTAGAGTGCTCCGGCAGGAAAAGTGGTATCAGGCAGGACGTGACCTTTCTCGAAAAAACGACAGCAGCAAAAAAATACCCCCGGATTAACCGGGGGCAGTGAGAGGAATTTATTGACCAAACATTTCTTTGATCCAGTCAGCGACGCCTTCTCCGTTTTGCTGGTCCTGCTGCGCTGAAGGCTGCGGCTGGCTAGCCTGACACAACGCCTGCGGATTATCCGTCCAGACCGGCAATACGCGTCCGGCGCTGCTGCCGTTGCAGATAAAGTTACCGCTGGCATCCACCGTCATGGTCGTAATGCCTTCCGGCGGCGTCAGCATCAACGGCAGCGGCGTTTGGTTCTCCAGGTAGCGACGATAAATCGTCAGCGCACCGTTCGCCCCAGTCAGCTTGGCCGGGCCGTTGTTATCTCGCCCTACCCAGCTAATCGCCACTTCTTTACCGTCGATTCCAGCAAACCAGCTGTCACGCAGGTCGTTAGTCGTACCGGTTTTCGCTGCCAGATGATAATTCGGGAATTTCACCGCCAGCGAACGCGACGTACCGCGTTCAACAACCTGCTGCATGCCATACAGCGTCAGATAGGCAGCCTGCGCCGGAACCGCGCGTTCCGCCTGCGGGAAGCTCTGATACAGCACCGTGCCATCCTCAGCAATCACCGAACGCAGTGAGGAAAGCGGCGCGCGATTGCCGCCGCTGGCGATCGTCTGATACTCCTGCGCCACTTCCATCGGCGTCAGACTGATCGCTCCCAGTAGCATCGCTGGTACAGGTTGAATCACATTGTCAGGGATCCCTAAACGCTTCAACGTTGCCGTGATCTGATCCAGCCCCACGGCCATCCCCAGATTGACGGTCGGCACGTTCAGCGAGCTCGCCAGCGCATCGACGAGCATAACGCTGCCGCGGAATTCACGATCGTAGTTCTTCGGCTGCCACACCTGCCCGTTAGACTGTTTTATCGACAGCGGCTCATCCGCCAACAGAGTATTTAGACGATAAGTATCCGGCTGGCTCAGCGCCGTCAGGTAGGTTGACGGCTTCGCCAACGACCCGATCGGACGACGCGCCTGTAGCGCACGGTTAAACCCGGCGTACTGCGTTTGAGCACCGCCAACCATCGCGCGAACTTCACCGCTGAAGCGATCGACAATCACCATCGCCGCTTCCAGATCGTTGACGTTACGCCCAGCACGCAGTGCCGGAACCCCGACTTCCACCGCTTTTTCCGCCGCATCCTGCGAAACTGGATCGAGCGTGGTAAAGATCTTCACGCCGGAGAGATCGTTAACCTTGTCGCCAAGCCGCTGTTGCAGTTCCTGACGAACCAGTTGCATAAACGCGGGCTGAGGACTGATTACGCCGCCTTTCGGCTGTACGCCCAATGGACGCGCACTCAGCATATTGTACAGGTCGGCATCAATAACCTGTTGATTTTGCAATAGACGCAGCACCAGATTACGTCGCTCTAACGTAATCTGCGGATTACGCCACGGGTTATACAGCGACGCCCCTTTCACCATGCCCACCAGCAGCGCCTGCTGATCGAGGCTCAGTTCATTCACCGGACGACCAAAGTAATACAGGCTGGCGAGCGGGAAACCGCGGATCTGATCGTTACCGCTCTGACCGAGATACACTTCGTTCAGATACAGTTCAAGGATACGATCCTTGCTGTAGCGATAATCCATGATCAGCGCCATATAGGCTTCGTTAGCTTTACGCCACAGCGAACGCTCGTTGGTCAGGAACAAGTTCTTAACCAGCTGCTGCGTCAGCGTACTGCCGCCCTGTACCGCGCGCCCCGCAGTGATGTTCGCTAAGAACGCACGGCCAATGGAGTACAGGCTGATACCATCGTGTTCATAAAAATGGCGGTCTTCGGTCGCGACCAGAGTATCAACCAGCAGATCGGGGAAACCGGCACGCGGCACGAACAAACGCTGTTCGCCATTCGGCGACTGCATCATGGTGATCAGTTTCGGATCGAGACGGAAAAAGCCGAAGTTACGCTGGTTGTCCAGATTCTGGATCTGTGACAGACGATCGTTGGCAAACGTCAGGCGCGCCTGAATCTGCCCTTCTTTTCCATCAGGGAAATCAAATGGACGGCGCAGCATATCGATGTTGTTGCCACGCACGCTGAATTCACCCGGACGGGTAATGCGGCTCACCTGACGGTATTGCATGCCTTCCAGCAGACTGATCATCTCTTTCTGGCTATAGGCCATGCCCGGCTCAAGGTTAACCATGCGGCCATAGACGGCGGCCGGCAACTGCCAGACTTTACCTTCAATACGGCTACGGATCTGGCTGTCGAGGTACACACCATAGATCGCCATCGCCACAGCAAAGATCAGGAACAGCTTGATCGCCAGCCCCAGCCAGCGCCGTCTTCTCTGCGATTTACGCGTCATGGTGTCATCGCCGTCGTAATCATCATCGTCGTCATAGTCGTCCTGATAATCGTCATAGTCTTCATCATCATAGTCGTCATCCCTGCGACGTCGTATGGCCTGCTTGCGTTCAGGCTTACGTTTTGGCGCTCTCCCTTTGCGCCCGATAGGTTCGCGGTCATCCCGAGACATTACAATAACTTCTCCATCAGGTTGTTCACGGCTATCTGCTCTGCGCTCAAGCCGCCTACTCTGTTTCCAGCCCCTTTTTTGGGAAAGCGGAAACGTCTGAAATTAGTGATTCTGATATTTCTTGGTACGTCTCGTCGGAGCCGTATTTGCCGGATCATCCGGCCAGACATGCTTGGGGTAACGTCCCTTCATCTCTTTTTGCACGTCACGGTAGGTGCCTTGCCAGAATGCCGCTAAATCTCGCGTAATCTGTAGTGGACGCTGTGCGGGTGACAAAAGTTCCAATACCAACGCCACACGCCCTTCCGCCAGCAGCGGGCTCTGCTGCTCACCGAACATTTCTTGCATCCGCACCGACAGCACCGGTGGCTTATCATCATAATAGGCGATAGGCAAGCGACTGCCGCCGGGGGCCGTATAGTGCGTGGGCAATGCGCTATCTAGCCGCTGTCGCAGCGACCAGTCCAACAGTCGCAACAGCGCATCACTCAAATGGATCTGGTGCAGCGCACGTAAATCACGCACGCCAGCAAGTGACGGCAGTAACCAGACTTCCAGCGTTGCCAGCAGCGTTTCCTCGTCCACTCGCGGCCAGTCAACTTCCGGCAACCACTGGTGCGCGCACTGTAGCCGGGCGCGTAGCTGCAACGCCGCAGCATCCCAGTTTAATACATCAATCCCCTGTTCCCGAATCCAGGATAACATCGCCTGCTGTAGTGCCTCATCGGATGGCTTATTTAGCGGGCGCGTTCGCAGAGTCAGACAACCTATCTGGTCGCGCTGGCTGGCGCGCAGAGTACCCTTTTCTTCGTCCCAGTGCACCACGTTACGTTCATTTATTAATCCGGGTAGCCGCCGTTCCAGCCGTTCAATATCCAGCGGCAACGCCAGCAGGATCCGTGCCTCTGCGCTTTGCTTGTTTTGCACTAATCGATCGTTCTGTAGCAACGCCGGGGTCAGCAGCCACTCCGTACCTGACAGTGCTTCATCGGCCGACATCATCGCGCCGCTGCCGTTAGCAAGCTGGTAGCGGCCATCCTGACTACGCCGCCGAGCGATGCGGTCGGGGAAAGCCTGTGCCAACAGCCAGTCGGCTTCGCCGCCGTTAATGCGTCCCGAGGTCGTCGATAAACGACGCGTCAGCTGCTTTGCCCGCCGCAACCAGTGTGGCAATGGGCGATGCAGCCAATCAGCCAGATTAATCGACCCGCTACGCGGCGGCTCTTCGAGTATCGCCGCCAAACACCCAGCGGTGGCTAATGCATCTGAACCTTGCTGTGACGCGGCATACAGCATCGTCGCCAGTCGGGCATCGCAGCCTAACGCGGCTATTTTCCGACCCTCGGCAGTCAGCCGATCTTGTTTATCGGTAATACCAAGCTGGCGCAGCAGTTGACGTGCAGCATAAAGCGCAGGAGCTGGCGGGGTATCCAGCCAGGTTAACTGCGTCACATCAGTGCAGCCCCACTGTAATAAATCCAGCCAGATGCTGCTTAAATCGCTATTCAGTATCTCGGCTTCACTCTGCACCGCCGCGCGTTCTGCCTGTTCGCGAGGGCATAAATGCCAGCATATACCGGGACTTAAACGTCCTGCACGTCCGGCGCGTTGCACCATCGACGCCTGACTGATTCGCTGCGTCATCAGTCGGGTGACACCGCTTTTCACATCAAAGCTGGCTACACGCTCAAGGCCGCTATCCATCACCAGCCGGATGCCTTCAATCGTCAGGCTGGTTTCGGCAATATTGGTGGCTAACACCACCTTACGACGACCCGGTTCCGTGGGCAGAATCGCCTTTTGCTGCTCCGCCAGCGTCAATGCACCATATAAAGGACAAAGATCTGTCTCGCTCGACACGCTATTTTCCAGCAGTGCCTGCACACGGCGAATCTCCGCGACGCCGGGCAAAAACAGCAGCAGCGAACCGGCTTCTTCACTGAGCAAACGCCGCACCTGTCGCGCAACGCCTTCTTCCAAACGCTCCTGACTGTTCAACGGGGCATAACACCGCTCTACCGGATAGCTGCGGCCTTCGGAAATCACGCAGACGGCTTCCGGCAACAGCGCCGCCAGCCGTGCATTGTCGAGCGTCGCGGACATAATCAGCAGCTTTAAGTCTTCACGCAGCCCTTGTTGCACATCGAGCAACAGCGCCAATGCTAAATCGGCCTGCACGCTGCGCTCGTGAAATTCATCAAGGATGATTAGCGCCACGCCTTGCAGTTCCGCATCCTGTTGCAGCAAACGAGTCAGCATGCCTTCGGTGACGACTTCCAGCCTCGTTGCGTCACTCACGCAGCTTTCCGACCGCATGCGATAGCCTATGGTTTTCCCCGGTTCTTCACCTAGCTGCTGCGCCAGCCTCCAAGCCACGCTCTTTGCCGCCAGACGGCGTGGCTCCAGCATGATAATGCGCCCGTTCACATTGCCCTGTTGTAGCAACTGCAACGGAAGCCAGGTCGATTTCCCTGCCCCCGTTGGCGCATTAAGCAGCACCTGGGGCGCGGTATGTAGCGCCGTTATCACATCATCCAGCACGGCGCTGACGGGCGGTAAAATCACAGACATCTCCGTATAAGGTTAACTTTCAGCGGCGAGCATTGTAGCATCTGGATGAATGCAGCATCTGATGGAATCAGAACAGAGAGATCGCCATGTCAGCCACCCGCCGCCTGTTTTTTGCCTTATCACTGCCAGAAGCCACACAGCAAGAGATTATCCGCTGGCGTGCCGAACACTTCCCTCTGGAAGCGGGTCGTCCGGTCGCCTCCGCGAATCTTCATCTAACGCTGGCATTTTTGGGCGATGTCAGCGAGCAAAAAGCGCAGGTCTTGCAGACATTGGCGGGCCGCATCCATCAGCCCGCCTTTTCCCTTACGCTGAATGACGCTGGACACTGGCCGCGTCCCGGCGTGGTCTGGCTGGGCTGCCATCGTGCACCGCGTGGGCTGTTACAGTTGGCGGAACTGCTGCGTTCTCAGGCCGCGCGCAACGGCTGCTATCAAACGGCCTTGCCGTTTCACCCACACATTACGCTATTACGTGGCGCGACCCGCCCCGTTGCGATTCCCCCCGCCACCTTTAGCTGGCAGACCGACATGACGCACTTTTCTCTTTATCAGTCACTTTTCAACAATGGCAAAACTCGCTATCAACAGCTGGAAAGCTGGTCATTTATTAAATAAGTAGTCGAGTGGATAAACAAAAAACAGGATACGCATGGACTATACCCCACGTTTACAACCCGCCCAGTTGATTAAGCGCTACAAACGCTTTTTGGCCGATGTCGTGACGCCCGAAGGCGAGACGCTCACGCTGCATTGTGCCAATACCGGCGCGATGACGGGCTGTGCTACGCCCGGCGATACCGTCTGGTACTCAACGTCCGATAACTCCAAACGGAAGTACCCGCAGAGCTGGGAACTGACTGAAACGCAACAGAATCACTGGATTTGTGTCAATACTCTGCGTGCCAACACATTATTGTACGAAGCCTTATTGGAAAATCGCATAGAAGAGCTGGCAGGCTATTCAGACGTAAAAACGGAAGTAAAATACGGTACGGAAAACAGCCGAGTCGACCTGCTTTTACAGGCGCCAGACAAAATTGACTGCTATATTGAAGTGAAATCCATCACATTGTTGCAACATGAATGTGGTTACTTTCCCGATGCGGTTACGCTCAGAGGGCAAAAGCATCTGCGTGAGCTGCAACAGATGGTTTCCAATGGAAAACGCGCCGTCCTCTTTTTCGCCGTCCTCCATTCAGGAATCCAGCAGGTTTCTCCCGCTCGGCATATTGATTCACGCTATGCGGAATTATTTATCGAAGCACAGCTGGCAGGGGTTGAAATTTTATGTTTCGGCTCCACGTTATGCCCTGACGGTATTAAATTGACGCATAGGCTACCGTTGCAGGGATAAAGCAGAAGCGTCTCATAACATGCCAACTCAAAGATGAAAGGAATAATTTATTCCTCTGGGGTTATTAAGGCACTGTTTAGCATTTAATGTTTATGCTTGTGTAAGCAGGTTGTTCCTGACACTTTATCAGGCCGATGTCAGGAAGCATTGCCAACCCAATCTCCATCTGTTATTTATAGCGGCCTGTTTTTCCCCCCCTTTGGGGTCCGATATACCCAGATAGCTGAAGTTCTGGTCAACATACCGCAATTTCAGTGCATAAAAGGGTATTATGCGTGTCGTGTTATGTAGGAGAAGCAACATGCAAGAAGGGCAAAATCGTAAGACATCTTCTCTGAGCATTCTCGCAATTGCCGGAGTAGAGCCGTACCAAGAGAAGCCGGGCGAAGAGTACATGAACGACGCTCAGTTGACTCATTTCAAGCGTATTCTTGAAGCATGGCGCAACCAGCTCATGGATGAAGTAGACCGTACTGTTTCGCACATGCGCGATGAAGCCGCTAATTTTCCCGATCCCGTGGATCGGGCTGCGCAGGAAGAAGAATTCAGTCTCGAACTGCGTAACCGTGACCGTGAGCGCAAGCTGATCAAGAAAATCGCCAAAACCTTGGTGAAAATCGAAGATGAGGATTTCGGATTCTGTGAATCCTGTGGCGTCGAGATTGGCATCCGCCGTCTGGAAGCCCGTCCGACCGCCGATCTGTGTATCGACTGCAAAACGTTGGCAGAGATACGCGAAAAGCAAATGGCAGGTTAATTTTCCTGTCCAGAATCGGCTCCTGCCTATCGCAGGGGCCGACTCTAGGTACTCTACCGCTGATGAATGATATTCATCACTCTATCTTCTGTCTGGATAAAACACTGACGAGATAGCACCAACTTCTTATGTCTGGAACAACTGGTTTCACCGAAACGCATCGTTATGTCGGGCGTTTTGCTCCCTCTCCTTCTGGTGACCTGCATTTTGGCTCACTGATCGCCGCACTGGGTAGTTATCTGCAAGCTCGTTCCCAACAAGGGCTCTGGCTGGTACGTATTGAAGACATCGATCCGCCACGGGAAATTCCCGGCGCCGCCTCCCGTATCCTTGCACAATTAGACCATTACGGCCTGCACTGGGACGGTGAAGTGATTTACCAGTCACAGCGGCATGCGCGTTACCGCGAGATTCTTCAGCAGCTTCAAAAGCAGGGCATGAGCTACTACTGCACCTGTACGCGTAGCCGTATTCAGCAGCTAGGTGGGCACTATGACGGCTATTGTCGGACGCGCAACCTGCACGCCGATAACGCCGCGCAACGCCTGCGCCAGACGACGCCAGTATTTCACTTTCACGATAAATTGCGTGGCGAGCTGTATGCCGATAGAGCTCTCGCTCAGGAAGATTTTATTATCCACCGTCGCGACGGGCTGTTTGCCTATAATCTGGCTGTTGTCATCGACGATAACGATCAGGGTGTTACGGAGATCGTACGCGGCGCCGACCTTATCGAACCGACAGTTCGACAAATTTCGCTCTATCAGCAGTTGGGCTATGCGATCCCTACCTATGTTCATCTGCCGCTGGTTCTGAATACCGAGGGAAACAAGCTTTCCAAACAGAATCACGCCCCTGCACTGCAGGACAGCGATCCGCGTCCTGTGCTGCTTGCCGCGCTGCAATTTTTGAATCAACCGCTGCCGGAAAATGGGCAAGAAATGACACTTTCCGCTCTTCTGGCCTGGTCTGTCGCGCACTGGTCCCTTGATGTTGTCCCGTTACAGGCGGCAATAAACCCGTCCGCGATCACATCGGCATTCTCAAAGGGGCATTGGTGAGCTATGATTAGCCGCTATTTTTAGTGACGCACTCTCTTTGGCCGTCACACTTGCAGGCCGTCGCTGGGTCGACGTCAAAAACGTTTCCCAGAAATTTTTTGCTGTGCCGTTGATTTATCCATCACTATCGAGGTGTATTATCTTTTCCCGAGTTGCTAATTTTTGTCGTAAGGTACTGAATCGTGAGAACGAAATGGTCGAATCAGAGGAACCGCGCCAGCATATGACGGTGATTCCGCGTGACCAACATACTATTTCACGCAGCGATATCAGCGATAACGCGCTGAAAGTACTTTATCGCCTGAACAAAGCGGGCTACGAGGCTTATCTGGTTGGCGGCGGCGTACGCGACCTGCTGCTGGGTAAAAAGCCGAAAGATTTTGATATCACCACTAACGCCACTCCCGATCAGGTGCGCAAGTTATTCCGCAACTGTCGTTTGGTCGGGCGTCGTTTCCGTCTCGCCCATATCATGTTCGGGCCAGAGGTGATTGAAGTTGCCACATTCCGTGGTCACCACGAACAGCATCAGGAACAGCAAGAAGTCAAAAACTCCTCTCAGCAGGCCCAAAGCGGCATGCTGTTACGCGACAATATTTTCGGTTCCGTTGAAGAAGACGCCCAGCGCCGCGATTTCTCGATCAATAGCCTCTATTACAGCATTTCTGATTTCAGCGTACGTGACTATACCAATGGCCTGAACGATCTGCGTCAGGGCGTCATCCGTATGATTGGCGATCCCGAAACGCGCTACCGTGAAGATCCGGTGCGTATGCTGCGCGCCGTCCGTTTCGCCGCTAAGCTGAACATGACGGTCAGCCCGGAAACCGCTGAGCCGATTCCTCGTCTGGCCTCATTGCTGCACGATATCCCTGCGGCACGCATGTTTGAAGAGTCGCTGAAGCTGCTGCAGTCAGGCTATGGCTACCCAACCTATAAAATGCTGTGTGAATACCAGCTGTTCCAGCCGCTTTTCCCGCTGCTGAGTCGCTACTTCACACCAAACGGCGATTCCACGCTGGAACGCATGGTTGCACAGGTACTGAAAAATACCGATCAACGTCTGCAAAACGACATGCGGGTCAATCCGGCGTTTTTGTTTTCCGCCATGCTGTGGTATCCGCTGGTTGAACATGCACAAAAGCTGGCTCAGGAAAGCGGGCTGGCTTACTTCGATGCCTTCTCGCTGGCGATGAACGATGTACTAGATGAACAGTGCCGTTCTCTGGCGATCCCTAAACGCATTACCTCTTTAGTTCGTGATATCTGGCAGTTGCAAACACGGCTATCTCGCCGTCAGGGTAAACGTGCTTATAAGCTGATGGAACATCCTAAATTCCGCGCCGCGTATGACTTGCTTTGCCTGCGTGCCGAAATCGAAAACCATCAGGAGCTGCTGCGCCTGGCTCAATGGTGGGGAGAATTCCAGGTAGCCGCACCGCCACGTCAGCAAAACATGCTGAAATCGCTGGATGACGGCCCGACGCCACATCGTCGTTCCCGCCCTCGTCGACCGCGTAAACCGACAACAGCACGTAGAGATCCAGCCTAATGACGTGCGTGTATCTGGCGCTGGGCAGCAATCTTGCCCAGCCTTTGCAACAGGTGCGCGCGGCATTGTCTGCGCTAGATGCGATTCCACATACGCGCGTCGTTTGCTGCTCCTCGTTTTATCGTAGCCGCCCGCTTGGCCCGCAGGATCAGCCAGACTACCTCAACGCCGTCGTTGAACTGGAAACGGCATTAGCGGCCGAATCGCTGCTCGATCACACACAGGCTATCGAGCTGGAACAAGGTCGCGAACGCAAGGAACATCGCTGGGGTCCACGCACGTTGGATCTGGACATTCTGCTGTTCGGCGATGTCGTCATCCAGACTGAACGTCTGACCGTGCCGCATTACGACATGAAGAATCGCGAATTCATGCTCTACCCGCTCGCAGAAATCGCCCCTGAACTGGCATTCCCCGACGGCGAAACACTCGCCCAGCGGTTAACCCATGTCGACCGCAACGGTCTGACCTTATGGGATAATAAAAAGTGGGATAATCAACGCTGGGATGACGAGAAGCTGACCGGAACAGTCGACCACTAATAATTCTCCCCATCTGCAACTTGCAGCGCGACGGGTATATCGCTACACGTCGGCTTACATTAGAATGTCCCCCTCAATTCTTCGCCCTATTGACATAGGAAGACCGTCATGAAACCGACGACTATCTCCCACTTGCGCCAATGGAAACAAGAGCAGCGAAAATTCGCTACGATTACTGCTTACGACGCCAGTTTCTCTCGCCTATTTTTCGAGCAAGGGATCCGCGTGATGCTGGTGGGTGACTCACTGGGAATGACCGTACAGGGTCACGATTCCACCTTGCCCGTGACCACAAACGATATCGTTTACCACACGCGGTGTGTCCGCCGTGGCGCACCGCTGGCTCTGGTTCTCTCCGATATGCCTTTTATGACCTATGCCACGCCAGAACAAACATTCAGTCAGGCCGCAGAACTGATGCGTGCCGGTGCGAATATGGTGAAGCTGGAAGGCGGAAGCTGGCTTGCCCCGACGGTAAAAATGCTGACCGAACGTGCCGTGCCGGTGTGCGGTCATCTGGGTCTGACGCCGCAGTCCGTTAACATCTTCGGCGGCTATAAAATTCAGGGCCGGAGCGAAAGCGATGCCAATCAACTGCTGGCCGATGCCCTTGCGCTTGAAGAAGCCGGAGCGCAACTGCTTGTGCTGGAATGCGTGCCTGTCGCGCTGGCGAAACGCGTAACGGAAGCGCTGTCGATTCCGGTGATCGGCATTGGCGCAGGCAACGTGACCGACGGGCAGATTCTGGTCATGCATGATGCCTTCGGCATTACCGGCGACAACACGCCTAAGTTTGCCAAGAACTTTCTGGCACCCAGCGGGGGTGATATCCGCGCGGCAGTGCGTTTGTATGCACAAGAAGTCGAACAGGGCATCTACCCAGCCGAAGCGCATTCATTTCATTAAAGAACAATCGTTTCATTAAAAAACGAGCATTCCGTTAATCGGGCTATTTTTTAGGAGTACGAGTGTGTTAATTATCGAAACCCCTCTGCTGCTGCGCCGCGAAATCCGTCGCTGGCGTCAGGAAGGGAAACGCATTGCTTTAGTACCCACCATGGGTAATTTGCATGACGGGCACATGACGCTGGTCGATGAAGCCAGAGCGCGTGCCGATATCGTTATTGTCAGCGTTTTTGTCAATCCTATGCAGTTTGAGCGGCCAGATGATTTAGCCCGCTACCCCCGGACGTTGCAGGAAGACTGCGAGAAATTGAATCGCCGCGGTGCCGATCTGGTTTTCGCACCAAGCCCAGATGTGATATACCCAAATGGACTAGAGTCGCAAACGTTTGTCGATGTGCCCGGCCTGTCTTCCCTGTTGGAAGGTGCCAGCCGTCCCGGTCATTTCCGGGGCGTTGCGACCATCGTCAGCAAGTTGTTCAATCTGGTACAGCCGGATGTCGCCTGCTTCGGCGAGAAAGATTACCAGCAGCTAGCGCTGATTCGGCAGCTTGTCCGCGATATGGGCTATGACATTGATATTATTGGTGTCCCAATCGTGCGTGAAAAAGACGGTTTGGCATTGAGTTCACGTAATGGATATCTCAGTGCGGAAGAGCGCCAGCGGGCACCGCATGTTTATCAGGTGATGATGGACATGGCGACACAGTTGGACAACGGCGATCGTCAGATAGACACATTGCTGGAACAGGCGGCAGACAAGCTGCGTGAAGCGGGCTTTACGCCTGATGAACTGTTTATCCGCGATGCTGATACGTTGCAACCGCTGAGCGCGGCCAGCACACGAGCAGTGATTTTGATGGCTGCCTGGTTAGGCAAGGCCAGATTGATTGATAACCACCAGGTCGATTTGACTGTATGAACCGAGGTAACAAAGCGATGATACGTACCATGCTGCAAGGCAAGCTGCACCGAGTCAAAGTGACTCAGGCCGACTTGCATTATGAAGGCTCTTGCGCCATCGATCAGGATTTTATGGATGCCGCTGGCATTCTGGAATACGAAGCGATTGATATCTACAACGTTGATAACGGTCAGCGTTTCTCGACCTACGCCATTGCGGGCGAAAGAGGCTCACGCATTATCTCCGTGAACGGTGCCGCCGCTCGCCTTGCCTGCGTGGGCGACAAACTGATTATCTGCTCCTACGTGCAGATGTCCGACGAACAAGCCAGAAGCCACAGCCCGAAGGTTGCCTATTTCTCTGGCGATAACGAGCTGCAACGTCAGGCAAAAGCGATTCCGGTTCAGGTCGCCTGATCGCTTTAGATAAGCAAAAGGCGGTGTTACCACCGCCTTTTCATTTACAGCGTTTACACACTACGTCCGTAACCCGCGACCGCGTTCAATCAGCCACCAAACCAGCAGATAAAACACCACAATAAAGGCAATCAGCACCGACATTGTGAACAGCAACGGTACATCCTGAATTCCGAGGAAACCGTAGCGGAAGCCGCTAATCATGTACACTACTGGGTTCAGCTTGGAAACGGCCTGCCAGAACGGCGGCAGCAGCGTCAGTGAGTAAAACACCCCACCCAGATAGGTCAGCGGCGTTAACACAAATGTCGGAATCAGGCTGATATCATCAAACGTTTTCGCAAAGACCGCATTCAATAAGCCCGCCAGCGAGAACAGCGTCGCCGTCAGCAACAGCGTTAGAACGATGATCCACCAGGCATGAACATGCAGCGGGACGAAGAACAGCGACACCGCCGTCACCAAAACCCCAACACACAGACCACGCGCGATCCCGCCGCCAATATAACCCGCAATAATCACATGGGTCGGAACAGGCGCGACCAGCAGTTCTTCAATATTGCGTTGAAATTTGGCGCTGAAAAAGGAAGAAGCGACGTTGGCATAGGCGTTGGTAATCACCGCCATCATGATCAGACCCGGCACGATAAACTGCATGTAGGTAAAACCGTGCATTTCCCCAATACGTGAGCCGATCAGGTTGCCAAAAATAATGAAATATAGCGTCATGGTGATCACTGGCGGCACCAGCGTCTGAATCCAGATACGCCCAAATCGAGTGACTTCTTTCACCCAGATACTCTGTAGTGCTACCCAATACAAGTGCATCATGCCTTTTCTCCCTTACCGTTCGTCCCGTCCCCATTAACCAACGTGACAAACAGCTCTTCCAACCGGTTCGCTTTATTACGCATACTTAATATCGTTATCCCCTGCGCACTGAGCTGGCTGAATAACGCGTTCAGACCTTGCTCGCGCATCACATCCACTTCCAGCGTTGACGTATCCATCAGGCGGAACGCATAGCCTTCAAGCTGTGGCAGCGGGCTTTTCGCCGCCAGATCGAAAATAAACGTTTCTGACTTAAGCTGAGCAAGAAGCTGCTTCATCGAGGTGTTCTCCACCAGCTCACCCCGCTGAATGATCCCGATGTTGCGACACAGCATTTCCGCTTCTTCCAGATAGTGCGTTGTCAGGATAATCGTGGTGCCCTGAGCGTTCAGCTCCTTCAAAAAGCCCCACATGGAACGACGTAATTCGATATCCACGCCCGCAGTCGGTTCATCAAGAATCAGCAGCTTAGGCTCATGCATTAACGCACGCGCAATCATCAGGCGACGCTTCATCCCGCCGGACAACATCATCGCTTTTTCGTTACGTTTCTCCCACAGATCCAGCTGTTTCAGGTATTTTTCGGCACGCTGCAACGCGTCCTGACGTTTCACGCCATAATAGCCAGCCTGATTAACCACAATCTGTAATACCGTTTCAAAGGGATTGAAGTTAAATTCCTGCGGGACCAACCCCAGTTGGCGTTTCGCATTCACTTTATCCAGCTCAAGGTCATAGCCGAAGACGCGAACTTTACCAGCCGTTTTATTCACCAGCGAGCTGATAATCCCAATCGTGGTCGATTTTCCCGCGCCATTTGGTCCCAGAAGCGCATAGAAATCCCCCGCTTCCACATTCAGGTCGATCCCCCGTAACGCTTTGACGCCTCCCGAATAGGTTTTGGTGAGTTGCGCCAGTTCCAGTGCATATGTCATAAGAAATGGATTGCCTTATTATCAGTGAGTTCTACAGGTTCAAAGTGTGACAAATATATACTCTAAATAATTCAAGTTTCAGGCAGGCGGCAAGAGAAGGAAGCCCGATGAGCTTACTCAAGTAAGTGATTCGGGTGAGTGAACGCAGCCAACGCACATGCAACTTGAAGTATGACGAGTATAAACTATCGTTTTTCAAACGACGCATGTTGCCTTATATTACTCCTCACTGCCCCTTGTTTGTTACAGGTCATTTACTTTCATGAAAGAAATTGAAACGCTCATCGCGAACAACCAGCTTTGGTCTAAAACGATGGTGGAAGAGGATCCTGGCTATTTTGAACGTCTGGCGCAGGCACAACGTCCCCGTTTTCTATGGATTGGATGCTCGGACAGTCGCGTACCTGCGGAAAGTCTGACCAGCCTTGAGCCTGGTGAACTGTTTGTTCACCGTAACGTCGCCAATTTGGTTATTCACACCGACCTCAATTGCCTGTCTGTCGTGCAATATGCCGTCGAAGTTCTCGAAGTCGAACATATCATTATCTGCGGCCACTACGGCTGCGGTGGTGTTCAGGCTGCGGTGGAAAACCCAGAATTGGGTTTGATTAACAACTGGCTGCTGCATATCCGTGATTTGTGGTACAAGCATAGTTCGCTGCTAGGGGAATTGCCTCCCGAACAGCGGCTGAATACGCTCTGTGAAATCAACGTTGTCGAGCAGGTTTACAACCTCGGCCACTCCACCATCATGCAGTCCGCCTGGAAGCGTGGGCAGAAAGTCACGATCCACGGTTGGGTTTACGGTATTCAGGATGGCCGTCTGCGCGATCTGGAAGTGACCGCGACCAACCGGGAGACGCTGGAACAGCGTTATCGCCGCGCGATTTCTACCCTGTCTTGATTCGCTGCCTGACGCCCACTCGCTGGGCGTCGCTCACGGCATCGGCCTTATCTGGTACGCTATTCCTGTGGAACAACCTTGCCGACGTAAGGTAAATGGCGATAGTGCTGGGCATAGTCGATGCCGTAACCCACAACAAACTCATCAGGGATCGAGAATCCAACCCACTCGACTTTCACCGCCACTTCACGGCGCTCTGGTTTATCCAGCAGCGTACAGATAGCCAGTGATTTCGGCTCACGCAGTTGCAGAATTTCCCGCACCCTGCTCAGCGTATTGCCCGAGTCGATAATATCTTCAACGATCAATACGTCTTTGCCGCGAATATCCTCATCCAGATCTTTCAGGATCTTAACATCGCGCGTACTGTTCATACCGCTGCCATAGCTGGATGCCGTCATGAAATCCACTTCGTGAGGGACATCGATCGCTCGGCATAAATCGGCCATAAAGATAAACGATCCGCGCAATAGCCCCACCAGTACCATATCGCTGCCGCTATCACGGTAGTGTTCGCTGATCTGTTGCCCCAATTCGGTAACCCGCGCCATCACTTCCTGCTCAGAAATCATGACTTCCACGGTATGTTTCATCATACTGATAACTCTTTGAAGTAAGGTATTCAGCACCATCGGCAAAATGACAAACTCATTATCGATGATGCGCCAATGCTGACGTTTGAATCAGTCTGGGCAATGCCCAAGCGTGCGAAGTATATCAGAAACCACACCATGAAGGAGACACCATGAGTACACCACCAGTGGATGTTTGCTACAAAGTGAATGCCCCGCTTTCCAGCCAGCAGTTCATTGAACTGTTGGCGAAAACTTCATTGGGGCCGCGCCGCCCGCTGGATGATGAAACAGCAATTGCAGGTATGCTTAAGCACGCCAACCTGCTGGTTTCCGCGTGGCAAGGGGAGACGTTGGTTGGGATCGCGCGCAGCGTGACGGATTTTCATTTTTGCTGTTATCTGTCCGATCTCGCGGTGTCAGAGGACTGTCAGCATGCGGGAATAGGTAAGAAGCTGATTCAACAAACCGCTCAACAGCTTGAAAAAGGCTGCAAAATTATTTTGCTGGCCGCGCCGCTGGCGGTGGATTACTACCCGAAGTTAGGGTTTGAAAAGCACAATAGCACCTGGCTCATGCCAGCGGCAGATCTGCACGAGGCGTAATCATTTCGTTTCAGGGCCGTCAGCCGAGCTGCTGACGACCGGTAAAGCAGGATACAAGACTGGAGGATCCGTCTTAATGCTTAAACGCACCTGCTGTCCTGGCTCAAACCAGTTGCCGGTCTGCACCAGCAGCATCAGCTCTCCCATCTTCACCCGATACAAGTTTGATGTGCCCATAAATAGCCTATCTTCGATCGACGCCGGACCATCGGGATCGAGTGCCAACGCCACGTCAGCCGGACGAACCATCCAGTCGCATTGTGAATCCATCGGCTGATTGAGCGGATGTGTCGCCTGATGATCGCCCAATGGGCTTTGCCATTGATGGTCGCTCATAATTTTCACAGGCAAATAGTTTGTATTCCCCATAAAATCAGCAACAAAGCGGCTATTCGGCCGATGGTACAGCTCGGAGGGATAGCCCTGCTGCATAATTTTCCCTTCATCCAGCAGAATCAGATGGTCGGCGCAGGCAAAAGCCTCCTCTCGGCTGTGCGTGGCAAAAACCGCCGCGACATGGCGCTGTTTGAGAACCTGCCGTAATTCGGTGATCAAGCGGTAGCGAGTCTGGCTGTCCAGCCCAGGGAAGGGTTCATCTAGCAACAGCAGTTTCGGCTCACAGGCTAGCGCGCGGGCAATCGCCAAACGCTGTTGCTGTTCATTCGATAGCTCGTGTGGATAGCGCGCGGCGACATCATCCAGTTGCAAGAGCGTCAACATCTCGGCACAGATTGGCTTCACCTCGCTTTCCGGGCGGCCATATAAACCAAACGCAATATTGCCTTCCACCGTCAGATGCGGAAAGAGCGCATAGTCCTGAAAAATCAGGCCAACCTGACGCAGCTCAGGCAGGACGTACTCTTGCGGTGAGCTAACAAGCTCACCCTCCAGCAAAACCTTGCCCTGAGTAATCGGCAGCAGGCCTGCGATCACCTGTAATAGCGCCGTTTTGCCACAGCCGTTTCGCCCCAACAGGCAAATCGTCTCATCATCGCGCACGGCAAAGGAGATATTCTCCAACACGGGAGACTGCTGTAGCGTACAACTTACCGCCTGAACGCTCAGAATATCTATCGACGCAGCCATGTCATTATCCTTTTATATTCAGTGCGCGATTCAGCCAGAAAACAGGGATTAGCCCCACCGCCACCAGCACCAATGCAGGAAAGGCAAATGACGCTACTTGCTCACTCGCCGTAAAGCGGAAAACATACGTTGCCAACGTATCAACCCCGAAAGGACGCAGCAGCAGCGACACATTCAGCTCTTTCATACTTTCCGTAAAAATCAACAACGCCCCAATGAACAGGCTGCGGCGCAGCAGCGGGATATGCACACGTGACCAGCGGCTGAGGGGGGAAGCGCCCAGTACAAGGCTCGCACTGTCCAGCGAACGCGGAATGGCCTCCATACTGCGTTCAAGGCTGTCCAGCATCAAACGCCCAAATTTAACGCTATAGGCGAGGATGAGAATAAACAGCGATCCCGCCAGCAAAGCCTCCGTTGGAGGTAACCCCGCAGCGCTGGCAAACAGATTAATTCCGCTGTCCACCAGCGACAGCAAGGTAAACAGTCCGACAGCCAGTACCGCGCCGGGCAAGGCAAAACTCAGGCTGACTAGCCGAACCGGCGTCTGATTGGCAAATATCCCGGCCGTGCGCGTGTAGAAAATAAACGACAGCGCCATCAGCGTAATGATGGCTGTCGCGATGGCGGACGCCAACAGGCTATTCATCACTGCATGGAGGAACGCCATATCCCATACCGACAGCATGTGTCGGAGGGCCAGAAATAATAGATACAACAGCGGGAACAGGAACGACAGACAAACGATTCCCCAACAGTAGCCACGTACCACCCTGCTGCGCCACCCGCTCAACACAGGCGGAACCACCAGAGAAGGATTCGCTTGAGCTTGATAAATTTTCTGCTTCCGACGCCAGAAATTAACCAGAAACATCAAGAGGAAGATTGCAGGCAAAATCAACACGCCAAGGCGTGCTGCCGCACCGAGCTCGCCCTGCTGCTGCCAGATATCCAGCACCTGAGTTGTCAGGGTTGGGGTATCAAGATAAGACGCCGCACCATAATCGCCCAATGTTTCGACCACCACTAGCGCACCGCCGCAGGCAATCGCAGGCCGCGCAATAGGTAAACATAAGCGGCGGAATACCTGAGCGCGCGTCTGATTCAGTAAACGCGCCGAATGGATAAGGCTGGCGGGTTGTTTCACCAGCGCTTCGCGTACCAACAGGTAAATATAGGGATAGAGCACCAGTGCCAACACCAGACTTATGCAGCCTAGCGAAACGGGTAGCCCAGCAACGTGGGATTCTCCCCACGATGGGGCTATTTGCCACCCGCCTTCCTGCAACAACTGGGACAGATGCCGTAACGCATCGGTATAAAGGTAGGCGAGCAGAAATGCGGGCATCGCAAGCGGCAGGCAAAGCGCCCATTGCAGCACGCGATGACCGGGAAAACGATACATGGCGATAAACCAAGCGGAAGGCAATCCAAACAGTAAACTGAAGAACAGCGTGCCAATTACGATGACCGCAGAATGTATCAGGTAGGTGGGTAACCCGATTTGCCACAGTTGGGTAAATCCCATCCCATCGGCAAAAAAAGCCTGATAAAAAACCGTTGCTAAAGGAAGCAGCAACAGTCCCGCCAACAACCAACTACTGACGCGCCATACACCGGAGATCATAGAATAAAAACTGTATTAGATGAGATCGCTGTTATTAATAACAGAGGCTGACGGCGGCGTCATCGTATCAAACAGCGATAAATGGGCTTTAATCCTGCGATTAACCCGAGGTGATTTCCATCACCGACCGTCAATAAAATAAAAATCAACCATTTCAATAGATTGAAATTATTCGTTCTCCACCTTTTCGTCACTCGTTTTTTATCGCAATCCCCTAAATAATTCGAGTTGCAGGATAACCCGTTAGCATTTTGAACAACACAAAGCACGGGTTCGTCAGGGCGAAATCTACGGGTGAGCCAAGTCACAAAGCCAACACCTATACCGCGTGAAGAATGACGGAGATATCAGAGGTTTCCCGTAAGAAAACTTGGAACCTCATGGGATATCTGTGATAACGTCATCTGACAACATTTGGAACAGGTTCAACCATGAAAAACTCTGCGCTGGCTCTGCTCCTGCTAAGCCTGATGAGCTTCTCTTCCGCCAGCAAGGCGCTGAATGAATTTGAAGCGGAAGATCTGGCCGATCTGACCGCGATCTTTGTTTATCTGAAAAACCACTGTGGCTATCAAGATCTGCCGAATGAACAGATTCGTCGGACGCTGGTCGCATTTGCTCAGCAAAATCGCTGGGATCTCAGCAATTACAACGCTTACAATATGACGGCGATGGGCGAAGACAGCTATCGTGACCTCAGCAACATCGCAATCCCGACCCCGAAGAAATGCCAGTCTCTGGCACGTAATTCGCTTGGTTTGCTCTCCTACGCGCAGTAATTCCCCCGCTCCTCCGCACTGACTGAAATTTGACCGTGCAAGCGGCAAAAGAGTCGGCTATGATGGCGCGCCAATTTTCATGGCTGTTATCGCGGAGGAAGCCCTAACATGTCCCAGAAAGAAATTTGGTATGAAACCCTGCATGCCAACTTTGGCCAGTATTTTTCGGTTGATCGCGTGCTGTATCACGAGAAGACCGATCATCAAGATCTCATCATCTTTGAAAACGCCGCATTAGGTCGCGTGATGGCGCTTGATGGCGTGGTGCAAACCACCGAGCGCGATGAATTCATTTATCACGAAATGCTCACTCACGTCCCCCTTCTGTCACATGGCAATGCCAAACGCGTCCTGATTATCGGTGGTGGTGATGGCGGTATGCTGCGAGAAGTCAGCCGTCACCACGGCGTCGAACAGATCACGATGGTAGAAATCGATGCGGGCGTGGTGGAGTTTTGTCGCCAGTACCTGCCCAATCACAGCGCAGGTAGCTATGACGACCCGCGTTTTAATCTGGTGATTGATGACGGCGTTAACTTTGTCAGACAGTGCAGCGAAAAATTTGACGTCATCATTTCCGACTGCACCGACCCCATCGGCCCCGGCGAAAGCCTGTTCACCTCCGATTTCTATCAGGGCTGCGCCCGTTGCCTGAACGAAGGCGGGATTTTCGTCGCTCAGAATGGCGTGTGCTTCCTGCAACAGGATGAAGCCGTCGGCAGCCATAAAAAACTCAGCCACTATTTCAACGATGTCAGCTTTTATCAGGCAGCGATCCCGACGTATTACGGCGGCATTATGACGTTTGCCTGGGCCAGCAATAATCCGGCGCTGCGTCAGACAGACACCGCCACGCTGCGCCAACGTTTTGCGCAATCCGCTATCGCCTGTCGCTATTACACGCCTGATGTTCACATCGGCAGCTTTGCCCTGCCACAGTATCTGCTGAGCGCGCTACAGAATGCGCAATAATCCATCACTTAGGATAATCACACCACCACAAGGGGGTGACGTAAATTGCACAAGCTGAAACTACACGGCTTCAACAACCTGACGAAAAGCCTGAGTTTTTGTATCTACGATATCTGTTACACCAAAACGGCCGACGATCGCGATGGTTATATCGCCTATATCGACGAACAATATAACGCTAACCGTTTAACAGAAATCCTCACTGAAACCTGCTCAATTATCGGTGCCAACGTCCTTAACATCGCGCGTCAGGACTACGATCCACAAGGCGCCAGCGTGACCATTCTGGTCAGCGAAGAGCCCATCGATCCACGTGACGTGGATACCTCAGAACACCCTGGGCCGCTACCCAACTCCGTCGTGGCGCACCTGGATAAAAGCCATATCTGTGTTCATACCTACCCAGAAAGCCACCCAGAAGGCGGGCTTTGTACCTTCCGTGCGGATATCGAAGTCTCTACCTGTGGCGTAATTTCGCCGCTGAAGGCGCTGAACTACCTCATCCACCAGCTTGAATCCGATATTGTGACCATCGACTATCGCGTGCGAGGATTTACCCGTGATGTCAACGGCATAAAACATTTCATCGATCATCAGATCAATTCGGTTCAGAACTTCATGTCCGAGGATATGAAAGCGCTCTATCACATGATGGACGTGAACGTGTATCAGGAAAATATTTTTCATACCAAGATGTTATTGAAGGATTTCGACCTGAAACACTACCTGTTCAACGTCAGCCCTGAAGAACTCAGCACTGCTGAACGGAAAAGAATCACCGATCTGCTATATCACGAAATGCAGGAAATCTATTACGGCAGAAACCTGCCCGTCCTGTAATTGACGGCCTCAGGCAGCGATGCTGCACCAGCTATTGGTAAGCTTGTTTGCAGAACGAAAACGGTGGTAATGGAATAGAAGAGTAAAGCGTTTGCGCCAGGGATGGCGCAAGCCGAGCTTACAGGGAGGTACTTGCAGCGTCTTTACGATCTATCCATTACCACCGCTCGACGCACTTTGTCGGCAATCTTAGGTAACATTTCCATTTCCCAAACTCTCCTTTTTGTTTTTTCGCACACTATTTCGTCAAAAATGATGCGCGTCACATTTATTTATTTCTACATTTTTTACTTGCATTCTCTCCCAGCCTTGTTGCATCTGGGTTTGCGTCAATTGGTATAAGGCCAACTAAAAATCATATATCTTGTGTGGTTGAAATTTAAAATACCTACATCTAGTATTCCTTGTGTAGCCCTCGCGTAACAGGTCGCTACACAGTGGATCGGCTCGGGTGCACATGTCCTGAAGATAGCCGCTCCGACATACTTCTTTCACGCCAAAGGGTAAATACGAATCATGCGTATTACTATTTTCACTAAGCCAGATTGTGTTCAGTGCAACGCCACATGCCGTGCGCTGGACAAGCAAGGAATTAACTATCAACTGGTGGACTTAACTGAAGATGAACAGGCGTTACAGCAGGTAAGAGCGTTGGGCTATCAACAGGTACCCGTCGTGATGACGGCCGACGATCATTGGAGCGGCTTCCGCCCAGATAAGATCAGTACTCTGAACGCCGCCCTGCAATTGCAGTAAGGGGGGCAATATGAACCCGCTGGTCTATTTCTCCAGCCAGTCGGAAAACACGCATCGCTTCATTTCTCGGGTTGGCTTGCCAGCCCTGAGAATCCCGATAGCGATAGAACAGCCTGCATTGAAAGTTGATCGCCCCTATATTCTGGTTGTCCCCAGCTACGGCGGAGGCAGCACGAAAGGGGCTGTG
Organism: Pectobacterium versatile; assembly: GCF_020166435.1. GTDB lineage: Bacteria > Pseudomonadota > Gammaproteobacteria > Enterobacterales > Enterobacteriaceae > Pectobacterium > Pectobacterium versatile. The sequence continues at coordinate 77,517 of NZ_JAINZP010000015.1, forward strand.
CCGCGTCAGGTCATCATCTTTCTCAACGATCCACACAACCGCGCTTATCTGCGCGGCGTGATTGCAGCAGGCAATACCAATTTCGGTGCAGCGTACTGCATCGCTGGCGACATCATTGTGCAGAAATGTCAGGTGCCTTACCTGTACCGCTTTGAATTGCTCGGCACGGCAGAAGACATTGAAAATGTGCGTAAGGGAGTAACTGAATTTTGGCAACAACAGACCACGTGAGTGCAAAGGCAACCAAGGCCGAAGCGGACGCCCACTCGCTCGATTACCATACACTCGACTACCATGCGCTGAACGCGATGCTCAACCTCTACGACGCAGAGGGGAATATCCAGTTCGAGATGGATAAGCTCGCGGCACGCCGTTATTTCCTGCAGCATGTGAACCAGAACACCGTGTTCTTCCACAATCTGGAAGAAAAGCTACGTTATCTGGTGGAAGAAGGCTACTACGAAGCAGAAGTACTGGATCAGTATCATTTCGATTTCATCAAAATCCTTTTCCAGCAGGCTTACGCTCACAAGTTCCGCTTTCAAACCTTTCTGGGTGCGTTCAAATACTACACTGGCTATACGCTGAAAACATTTGATGGCAAACGCTATCTGGAGCGCTACGAAGATCGCGTCTGCCTCGTGGCACTGACTCTCGCCAAAGGGGATACCGCACTCGCTAGCGCACTGGTCGACGAGATCATCAGTGGACGCTTCCAGCCTGCCACCCCCACGTTCCTCAATTGCGGTAAAAAGCAGCGCGGCGAGCTGGTCTCCTGCTTCCTGCTGCGCATTGAAGACAATATGGAATCGATTGGTCGCGCGATTAATTCCGCGCTTCAGCTCTCAAAACGCGGCGGCGGCGTGGCCTTCATGCTCAGCAACATCCGCGAAACCGGTGCGCCGATCAAACGTATCGAAAACCAGTCGTCCGGCATAATCCCGATCATGAAAATGCTGGAAGATGCCTTCTCCTACGCTAACCAGCTTGGTGCGCGTCAGGGCGCGGGGGCGGTGTACCTCAATGCGCATCACCCAGATATTCTGCGTTTTCTGGATACCAAGCGGGAAAATGCCGATGAGAAAATCCGCATCAAGACGCTGTCTTTAGGTGTGGTCATCCCCGATATCACGTTCCAGCTCGCGAAGAATAATCAGGTGATGTACCTGTTCTCACCTTATGATGTCGAGCAGGTTTATGGCGTGCCGCTGTCGGAAATTAGCGTCACCGAAAAATACCATGAGATGGTAAACGACAAGCGCATCCGTAAATCCCAAATCAAAGCGCGCGAATTCTTCCAGATCCTCGCCGAAATCCAGTTCGAGTCCGGTTATCCCTATATGATGTTTGAGGATACCGTGAATCGCGCGAACCCGATTCACGGCCGCGTCAACATGAGTAACCTGTGCTCTGAGATTTTGCAGGTCAACGAGGCCAGCCTGTACGACGACGATCTTGGCTACAGCCACATTGGTAAAGACATCTCCTGTAACCTCGGATCGATGAATATCGCCAACGCAATGGCCTCGCCCGATTTCGGCCAGACGGTTGAAATGGCGATCCGTGCGCTGACCGCCGTTTCCGATATGAGCCACATCAGCTCCGTGCCATCTATCGAAAAAGGCAACGATCAATCGCATGCGATTGGCTTAGGCCAGATGAACCTGCACGGCTATCTGGCGAAAGAGCGGATTTTTTACGGCACAGAAGAAGCCGTCGATTTCACCAATATCTATTTCTACACCGTCGCTTTCCACGCAATTCGGGCATCGAATGCGTTAGCGATAGAGCGGGACCAGCGCTTCTCAGGCTTTGAACTCTCAAAATACGCCACAGGTGAGTATTTTGATAAGTACATCGAGCAAATCTGGGAACCCACAACGGCACGCGCACGTGAGCTGTTTGAACAATCTGGCATCCACATTCCCACTCAGCAGGACTGGGCGGCACTGCGCGAATCTGTCATTGCGCACGGCATTTACAACCAGAACTTGCAGGCGGTTCCTCCGACCGGTTCGATTTCATATATCAACCACTCGACGTCCAGCATCCACCCAATTGTGTCACGTATCGAAATTCGTAAAGAGGGCAAGATTGGTCGCGTCTACTACCCTGCCCCTTACATGAACAATGACAATCTGGAGTATTACCAGGATGCCTATGAAATCGGGCCGCAGAAGATTATCGACACCTATGCCGCCGCCACGCAGCACGTCGATCAAGGACTGTCGTTGACGCTGTTTTTCCGCGATACCGCCACCACGCGCGACATCAATAAAGCGCAGATCTACGCCTGGACCAAAGGCATTAAGACTATTTATTACATTCGCATACGGCAGATGGCGCTGGAAGGCACCGAAGTTCAGGGCTGTGTGTCCTGTGCGCTATAAGCCATCGCGGAAGGAAATCGAAGCATGACCGCACTCACTCGCGTCCAGGCGATTAACTGGAACAAAATTGAAGACGACAAAGATTTGGAAGTCTGGAATCGGCTGACGTCTAACTTCTGGCTGCCTGAAAAAGTGCCGCTTTCTAACGATATTCCGTCGTGGAGTACGCTGAATGCTCGCGAGCGTCAGTTGACGATCCGCGTGTTCACCGGCCTAACGCTGTTAGATACCATCCAAAATACGCTAGGCGCGCCGACGCTCATGCCCGATGCGGTGACACCGCATGAAGAAGCCGTGCTGTCTAACATAAGCTTTATGGAAGCTGTGCATGCCCGCTCATACAGCTCTATTTTCTCGACGCTGTGTCTAACCAGCGAAGTTGATGATGCGTATCGCTGGAGCGAAGAGAATACAGCGCTACAGAAGAAGTCCGACATTATCCTGTCGCACTACCGCAGTGACGATCCGCTGATGAAGAAAGTCGCCAGCGTGTTTCTGGAGTCGTTCCTGTTCTACTCTGGCTTCTACCTGCCGATGTACTGGTCAAGCCGTGCCAAATTGACCAACACGGCGGATTTGATCCGGCTTATCATCCGCGACGAAGCGGTACACGGCTACTATATTGGCTACAAATTCCAGCGTGGATTGGCAAAGGCCGATCCTGCTCGTCAGCAGCAGGTGAAAAATTTCGCCTACGATCTGCTACAGGATTTGTATGACAATGAGGTGTTGTATACGCAGGAGCTCTATGACGGCGTCGGTTGGACGGAAGACGTGAAGAAATTCCTCCACTACAACGCGAACAAAGCGCTGATGAATCTGGGTTATGAAGCGTTGTTCCCCGCCAGCATGACGGATGTGAATCCCGCGATTCTCTCAGCGCTATCGCCAAACGCTGATGAGAACCACGACTTCTTCTCTGGCTCAGGTTCATCTTATGTGATCGGTAAAGCCGTCAACACCGAAGACGAAGACTGGGACTTCTAAAAAAACGGCCACCGCGTCCTGGGTGGCCATATTTTTTCTACAACTCTTTTTCTACAGAGCAAGAAATGAAAAAACCCTGAATCATTGCTGATTCAGGGCCTTCATATAAGTGGCGGAACGGACGGGGCTCGAACCCGCGACCCCCTGCGTGACAGGCAGGTATTCTAACCAACTGAACTACCGCTCCACTCGTGCTCACTGAGCGGGATGAATACTAAGATGATGGCACTATTACGTCAATGCTTTTTATAACTAACCGTTTCTGTTTGCTTATAATTTCATCTTACTGACTATTCTCTCACCCGCAGTGCGATCAACCGATTCTTTTTACTGCGCAAAGGACGATATTACGGCGGTGCTATTCAGCCCGCCACAGGCAACTACCGCCTTTTTTAGCAATCAGATCCAGACGTTGTTCATGCGCTAACAGCTCTGCCTCATCAGCGTAAAGCACCTTTAACGCCGATTGAGGACGGACGATTCTCTGGATCGTTTCAGTATTATCACTCTTCTGCTGCGCTTCACCTTCCATCGAAAAAGTCAGAGAAGTTTGACCGCCAGTCATCGCCAGATAAACTTCTGCCAAAATCTCGGCATCGAGCAATGCGCCGTGCAGCGTACGCTTACTGTTATCTATCAGGTAGCGATCGCAGAGTGCATCCAAACTGTTACGCTTGCCGGGAAAGATCTTCCGCGCCATCAACAGGCTATCAGTGATCTTACAGAACGTTTCGGTCTTGGGTATATCACGATTCAGCAATCGGAATTCGTAATCCATAAAGCCGATGTCAAACGTCGCGTTATGAATGACTAACTCCGCGCCACGGATAAAATCGAGGAAGTCATCCACGACATCCGCATACGTCGGTTTATCAGCCAGAAACTCATCGCTGATACCATGTATGTTATAGGCTTCTGGATCCACTAAACGATCGGGTTTGATGTAGACATGGAAATGACGACCAGTCAGGCGCCGGTTAATCACTTCGACCGCACCGATCTCGATAATTTTATGCCCTTCGTAGTGAACCCCCAGCTTATTCATACCGGTGGTTTCTGTATCCAGGACGATTTGTCGCGTAATTTCAGTGCTCATCGTTTTCGTTTTATGTCAGACTTGCCGTTTTTACCATAAGGGAGAGTCTACCAGAGATGCGCAAACAGGTAGAAATTTTCACCGACGGATCTTGCCTCGGTAATCCCGGCCCCGGTGGCTATGGCGCCCTGCTGCGCTACAAACAGCACGAAAAAGCGTTAAGTGCAGGCTATCGTCTTACGACGAACAACAGAATGGAGCTGATGGCTGCGATTGCAGCGCTTGAAACGCTGACTACCGCATGCGATGTGGTGCTCTGCACTGACAGCCAATATGTTCGTCAGGGGATAACCAGCTGGATTCATAACTGGAAAAAGCGTGGTTGGAAAACTGCCGATAAAAAACCGGTCAAAAACGTCGATCTCTGGCAAAAACTGGATGCCGCGATTCAACACCACTCCGTGCGCTGGGAATGGGTAAAAGGGCACGCCGGGCATCCGGAAAACGAGCGCTGTGATGAACTCGCGCGCGCTGCCGCAAGTGCACCAACGCTTGAAGACACCGGCTATCAGGCTGAGTAACTCACCGTAGGCGTTCGCCTCATCTCCGATATATCTTTGTTGCGCCCACCGTGCGGCGCACTGGTGCTTTACGCAATCTCGCTCTCATTGGGGTAAATGTCAGTGGAATTGTGCGCTTTCGGGCAATAATCAGCGTCAGACACCCTAGCATCGGAATATGTTTATTCAACTTCCCTTTGTTTCTTCGCCATGGCGTAACGTGAAAATGGGTCTGATGGATAACCTCATAGTTCAATAGCCCCAGCCAGTCCGTAATACGCATTTGAGTAAACATACGGCTGCAATAAGGGTGTTTCTTATTGAGTCTGGGGATCAGTTTGCCAAGGCCAACCAGACTGATCGGATTAAACGAACTCAATATTAGCCAACCATCGTCGATCAAGACGCGGTCAACCTCCCGCAGAATACGATGCGGGTCCGGTGAATAAGACAGCGTTTGAGCGAGCAGGCAGGCATCGATCGACTTTTCAGAGAAAGGTAATTGATGAGCATCTGCAATAACCTGAAGATTATCACCGTGTGGGGCAACATTAACCTGATGCGCAATCGCGCACTCTGTTATGTGGATTTCCGCGCTCAGCGCCCCTACCTTGATAAGATGAAAACCAAAGAGTTTTGGCCACCATGGCAGCAAGGCCTGTTCAAGCGACTCGCGATAAAATTGCCCGCAGGTGATATCATCCCATGAATCAGGTGCAACAATGGTCTGAGGGATTTGTGCCGATTTCATCTTCTGTTCTCGTCCTCAGGCTACTAGCAAAAAGAGGTGATGAATGAATCTTATCAGTATCCCTGCACTTCAGGACAACTACATTTGGTTATTAAGCAACAAAGAAAACCGCTGTGTGATCGTCGATCCCGGTGAGGCAACTCCAGTGCTTAATACGCTCGATCAACACTCACTTTTCCCCGAAGCCATTTTGCTCACTCACCACCATAATGATCATGTCGGAGGCGTCAGTGAACTCCTCAAGCATTACCCTAATCTGCCTGTTTTTGGTCCAAAAGAAACCGCTAAATGCGGCGCAACCTACCTGGTGGAAGAAGGAAATACCGTCTCTTTGTTAAATTCGGAATTTTCTGTAATTGAGGTTCCAGGACACACATCAGGTCATATTGCTTACTACAATGCGCCATTTTTGTTCTGTGGTGACACCCTATTTTCAGCGGGATGCGGTCGTATTCTTGAGGGCACACCGAGACAGATGTATGAATCAATTCAAAAAATAGCGAAACTCCCTAATGATACGGTAGTGTGCTGTGCTCATGAATACACGCTATCAAACTTAAGGTTTTCTAATGCGATATTGCCAGAAGATCCCAATATTGAAGCTTATCTCTATAAAATCAGTCAGATACGAGAAAAATTGCAGTCTAGCTTACCTACCACATTAGGGCTGGAGAGAAGAATCAACCTATTCCTACGCTGTCATGAAATTGATTTAAAAAGGAAATTATCAAAGAAACCTGAAAATATAGAGAATTGGCAAGTTTTTGAGATGCTACGCAGCAAGAAAGACTGCTTCTGAAGGTTTAGGTTGTGCTATTCATCTAATCAAAGTATCCTTGCTCGTCTTTTAAGCAACTATTGACCAACATATGAAGGCTAAAGCGATGCTCATCGCCTCAGTCTTGCTGGCGGGTTGTCAGGTCTCACCACATGACACCTCGCAACCTAAACAGCATGCACAGAGTTTGTCTTCGGCAAGTCAAAGTGAAGCAGGAAAGTACACAGATGGCCGAGAGGCTTCCGCGCGATGGTTAGATGACGATAGCCTCGCGCAACGAGATCTGTGGAACTTCATTGGCGACGAGCTGAAGATGGAGGTTCCGGAAAACGCCCGGATCCGCGAACAAAAAACGCGTTATTTGAAAAATAAGAGCTATCTCCACGATGTAACATTACGGGCAGAGCCGTACATGTACTGGATAGTCGAGCAGATTAAGCAACGTAAAATGCCGATGGAACTGGTACTGCTACCCATAGTGGAGAGCGCTTTTGATCCAAGTGCCACATCATCCGCCAATGCCGCAGGGCTATGGCAGATTATCCCTGGCACAGGACGTAATTATGGTTTGAAACAAAACCAGTGGTACGACGGACGTCGCGACGTGATTGCGTCTACGACAGCTGCGCTGGATATGATGCAACGACTTAACACAATGTTTGATGGCGACTGGTTATTGACAGTTGCTGCTTATAACAGTGGTGAAGGCCGCGTCATGCAGGCGATGAAAGCGAATAAAGCAAAAGGGAAATCAACCAACTTCTGGGCACTGGCGTTACCGCGTGAAACGTCGATCTATGTTCCTAAGATGCTGGCTTTGAGTGATATTCTTAAAAACAGTAAGAAGTATGGCGTGAGTCTACCGCAGCCCAATGAAAGCCGTGCATTAGCAAAGGTCGAACTGGGGCAGCAGATAGAACTGACACAAGCCGCTGAGATGGCTGGGTTGTCGTTGAATAAGTTGAAGAGCTATAACTCGGGCTATAAACGTAATGTTACCGCACCAAATGGGCCACATTACATTATGGTTCCTAAAGCTCACGTTGAGCAGTTGAAAGATTCACTGGCTGATGGTGACATCGCGGCGATTCAACCAACACACTTAGCGCAAACACAGTCAACGCCAGCATCACAGCAGTATAAGGTACGCTCAGGTGATACCTTATCAGCCATTGCGGCACGGCTTAATGTCAGCACGAAAGATTTGCAGAGCTGGAACAATTTGCGTAGCGCAGGTGCGCTCAAGGTTGGTCAAACGCTGCAAGTTGCCAAAGCTTCAGGCAATAGCAGTTCTATCACCTATCAGGTTAGGAAGGGTGATTCACTGGCAAGCATTGCCAAACGTCACGGTGTAAATATCGCTGATGTGATGCGCTGGAATACGGTTATCAACAAGAATGCCAATATCCAGCCAGGCGATCGTCTGACGCTTTATGTTAGCAGCAACATAAAACCTGATTCTTAACGTCATATCAGGATATCAGTAATGAGAAACAGCCCTCCTACAGATGTAGAGGGCTGTTTTTTTATAGCGATTAACTCAGGCTAAATTCAACGAGTAGTGGGTTGTGGTCTGAGGCCTGAGTCACCAATACAGAAGACTGGTTAACGGTCAGCTCACGGTAAAAGACGAAATCGAGTGGTCGACCAAACGCCTTGCGCCGTTGGTCATCAACGAAATATACCTCCTGCAATCCCATCCTTACCGCAAACCGATTAAGAGCGTTGATACGCTGTTGACTCCATGCATTAAAATCTCCAGCCATAATAGCCGGTCCCTGATGATGTACGAGTTGTTCCCCAATCGCAGCCAGTTGCTTGGTATAAACCTCAACACCAAAGCTAAAGTTAACCGCATGGATATTGATAACCATCAGTCTTTGGCCATTCTGAAGCGCGTAGACCGTCACCAAAGAGGACTTAGCCAAACGCAACAGGGGTTCCCTTTCACGTAAGGGGCAGCAATATACTGGCTGGGCTGCTGATAGCGTCATTACACCGGATGGATGTTGCGGGAGGATAATGGCGGGGACCTGATCGGCTGAGAGATAGTTGGTGGTTGCAAAACGGATGAGCTCTGGCGTACTTTGCGCTTCCTGCAACAGGACTAGCTGGGTACCTTTACCGAAATTTTGCAACACGGAAAGCCAGTTCATTCGTTGCTGCTTAAAAATATTCCACACCATTACGCGCAAAACATCCCCCTCCAGCAACAATGAGCCTGTCGGTAGCACTTGCTCCGTATAATGCATTTCCCCGGGAGGAAAGATACGTTCAGCTGGTTGGCCAGCAACATACCTCATTGCATAGGTTCTTTTCCGCACGCCTAATCCACTATCAGTTTCAATACTCTAAATACCCTATCAAAAAAGAGCACTCTTCTGTTATAAGAATTTTATCGCTGGAGTTGCCCCAACTAAAACGGACACGGCTAATTAATAGCTAACATGGCATCGCGATATTCGCGTGGGGATTTCATATTCAAAGCTGCCATTTTTACCCCAGGTGGGTCTGTTTTACATTGGCATGTGGGTCATTTTTACATCGGTACTAACAATTCGTACCACTTCACGGTTCCAGCAGCGGATTTCAAAGCCGTCAGAGCACCACCAGGTATCCGGTTTCAGTGTGATCACATTACCGGTATGGTTTCGGTGTTTTTCTCATGACCCGATTTTGCCAGCAGCAGGTTATGGTGTTTCATGATCCGGTATATCCGCTTTGGATTTACCCGGCGACATCTTCTTAACCTGCGATTCAGATGTGCGGTGACCCTACGATAGCCATTTGTCGAGCGCTGGCTGCATATCTGTCTGATTGATGACAATAATTCCTCATCCGCTTCTTTGCTGTAACGCGCCATACGGGACAGTCGCTGCCCACTCAGGCGTTCATAAAGATTAGACCGTGATACCTGCAGTACCTGTATTATCCGGATTAGGGGATATCGTCCGGTGGCAGCAATGGCATGCGCGATGTCAACTTTTTTGACTGCGCTATCTCCAGCGCATCGCGGAGGATTTCGGCTTCCATTGTTTTACGTCCCAGCATCTGCTCAAGCTGTTTTACCTTTTTTTCCAGTTCCTTAACTTCAGCAACACTGACAACGTCATCGCCAGCAGCGATCGCAGATTGGCCACCTTCGTTCATAAGTCGTTTCCATTTAAAAAGCAGACTGGGTGTAATGCCGTATTGCCGGGCAACCAGAGAAACGGAATAGCTGGGTTGCATGGACAGCGCAACAAAACGGGACTTTTCTTCGGCAGTATAACGGCGTCGCTTCTGCTCGCCAGTGACCACTTCGATTCTTTGCACAAGACACTCCTTAAACATAGGTCTATGCCTATGTCTTATTGATGAAGTGTCCGGTTTAAATGGGGGCTACTACAATCGCAGACTTGCAATGTACGCTCGGCGATAGGATAGGAAAAAATGAAATGATCGGCAAAAACAAGAAGAAGAGACAGATTCATCTAAAAAATTCTAATATTCAAGTATGCAAAAAGCCCTAAGCGTTAGCTTAGGGCTTTTTGCATAATAA
>NZ_JAINZP010000016.1 GCF_020166435.1 Pectobacterium versatile
GGCGCTGAAGGTGATCGGCGTGGAGCCATCTGCCGGCGCGGTGGTGACATCGGGCGTCAGGCTAGTTACTGCAGTCGTGCTTGCATTAACAATTAAATTGACATTCACTGATTGCAACTTTTGAGCATTGATGGAAGGGGTAATCGTCACCACTCCCACTTGAGTACCTGCGGTTAGTGTCGCGTGGTATATTCCTGCAGATGATTCAACGATAGTGCCCAAATGGATATCTTTATTAGCGGCGGCTTGATGTCGCAGTGTTGTTGTGTCGGCAGTAAAACTGCTAGACAGCATGAGTTGGCTGGCAACGCCGCTAACAGGCCTATTGTTCTGATCACGCAAAGTCACTGCTATTAGACTGGTCTCCAAGCCATCTGCAATCAGCATGTTTGGTGTTGCTGTTGTGATGGAATGTATGGCGCTAATATCTTGTTCATTCACTTTTATAACAGTCATTGCCTGATTAGACTTGTTTCCTTTAATGTCATAAGCGAAAGCATTTAATCGGTAATGGTTGGCATTATGATCGCCAGTGTGCTGATAAGGCGGTAATGTGATAGCAATGGTATTGATCGATGTTGGATTGAGCTTTCCTCCTGCCGCGACTAAACTGCCAGCATCCCACTCAATATGCTCAAGCGCATATTTGCTGGTGACCTGAGCCGTAACTGTCGTGGTTTCTCCCGCATAATTGTGAATATTTTCTGGTAAGCTGAGTTGGAGCATATCCTGTTTCTGATAATCAAGGATAATATGGTTATTGCGCTCGACCAAGTTGTAACGGTTGTCAGCCAGTGTACGATTTGTGGCTGAGGACTCTGGACTGATATGAGATTCCCAAGAATCACCTATGCGATAGTTTACCTGAAGGTTAATACTACTATCTTTTTGCCCTCCTTTACCTGCTCGGTGTTCCATTCCCGCTGTTAATAAAGGGATTGGGGTATAATTTACGCCGATGGTTACAGCATAAGGATCCTTCTGCTGATTATCTTTACCGAACAGAGCAACATTTTCACCGCGATATTTTTCATACGTTAGTTTTCCACCAATCTGCGGGTAAAAAGGGAGATAGGCTTCAACACGGAGGTCATAACCGTCAGCAGGACGTTCATTTTGGTCGGTAAAATTTTTCGACTGGTGCCAATCTGTCATACCAAAATAGTTATTGGCTGATAGTTTCAGATAGTCTGTCCAGACTTCAGCGCCCAGACCGATTCGTCGATTTTTACCAGTGATGTCGTTATCCAGGAAGGTGTTAGCGCCATACATCCAGTTGTTATGGAAGGTACGAAAACCGGTACCAATATTGACGGTGTTGCGGCTGTCTTTATTCCGAGCACCAAGTTGGGTAAATAAAATTGCATCTTTATTATCATAAAGTGGAAGGAAAATATCAGTAGCACTTCCATCTAGTTTATTGTTTTCATTTATGTTTAATTTTACGCGAGCAGTGCCGAATTGGTTTAACCATTGCCCTACAGAATTGTTAATTTCATTACTGGCGGCAGAACGCAGCATCCGTTCCCCAGATTTCGCAACATTCCCATTAGATAATACAGTTGCACTAGTATAGGCTTGGTTTGCTAGATTATTTTCTAAAGCCGTATCTGTATTTTCTTTCTTTATATTATCTACTGAAAACGGAGATTTTCTGCGTGGGACATCAATCTCATCTCCTGCTTGGAGACGTTCAAAAGAATGAGAAAAAAGGCGATGATGATTTAACTGACGCAGTGCATCTACTGTCATATTATATTTTTTTGCGACAGATAACGCTGTTTCTCCTTTTTTAAGGATGTAAGTTTCCGTGGAGATTGATTTTTTCTCTGTTTCATTTAATTGTGTTTGATTGTGATTTACACTTGCCATGGTTGGTGTGAAAACACTTAGCACAGGAAATATAAGCTGAATAACGATATTCAGCCAAGCAATTCTTCGTAAAAATGCCGTTCCAGAATGAAATGGACTTCTTTTCATATTGTCACCAATATATCTTTTAGGGTTAGTGAAACTTAATTTTAAGCGTGCGTTATTTAATTATCCATGGCGTTGTTTTTCATGGAAATGGTTGTCTCCTTGTTATCATGATTAATTTTTTGTTATTTTTTAATCAGATTAAATGAATGAATCAATAGAGGGCCTGGTACGACCCTCTAAAATTAAAAAACCACTCTCTCTTAATTATGGAACAGTTCATTCTTGTTAAAGAATGAACTGTTTAACTTGAAAATTAAGGGGTTACTTCAATAATCGTATATCCTACTCGATGGGGCTTTCTTCTTGGCGTTGTTTGAATAAATACCAGCGTTGGGCGAGAAATAAATGTCGGCGCCGTATAGCTAACTGAATAGATATTATCATTATGCGACACTTCGCCTAATGAGCCGTGTTCAGGGTAGAAATTCCATAGCTCCGGTTCGAAATCTAATGTGCTGGAAGCATGCAATGTAATAGATTCTCCAGTTTTTAGCCCTGCAAAAAAAGCTGGAATAACTTTAAATTCCATACGTGTCTCGGTACTTTTCAAGCAAATTAAGACAGAATCCTCCCCTCCTTGCAAATTGCTTGCTGTTGCTACCACCAGCGTGTAACCGTTCTTCATTTCTCCGGCACGTGGCGGAGTGTAAACGCCAGATGAACTAATAGAGCCATAGACCTCGCTATCAGAAGATATACGCCAGGATATACTGCTTGTCGAACTGCCAACAACATGGGCTTTAAGCTGTATTGGCGTAGCCTCCTCTTCTTTAATGACTATTAACGATGGTGTCACTGCGACAGAAGAAGGCACGATTGTTATAACTGCCATAGCCACTTTGCCATCGGTGGTTTTGGCCGTTACCACTACGGTTTGTGAAACACGATTGAGCATAGGTGGTGCTGTATACAGACCATTGTGATCAATACTCCCGATATCTTTGGGAAATATTTCCCAAACAACAGGCTTTTCTGTGTTTTTACTGAATTTAATCGTATCATTTACTGATATTGTGGATTTTAACGGTGTAATACTAAACGAAGTTAAAACGGGAGAGATATCGCCAAATAGCACCATATCCCCAGGGACATGAACGCTTTTTAGCGACACGATGTTATTGTTGGGAAATAGCAAATGGTTGGCTGCGAAGACATTGATATCAGGGATTTCAAAGTTAAATTTTTCTTCTATAACTGGAGGGATACGTTTTTCTAGATCTTTTGCCATGTCAGCTACTGAGGCACTTGTTGACCACCATGGACCATTGTAATCCAAAGATCGGATATCATATTTAGGATTGACTGAAGAAAATGAAATAATTTCATTTTTAGAATCAAGAGATAAAGATACCTTTGATGCACTTTTTAATGTTTCAAATTCTATTGTTCGAGTATATCCGTATTCTGAATATCCACCTACGCTACCTATCGTACCGAAAGAGCCAACAAAGGCCTCCCATCTATAATTCCTATCCCACCCGATTTCAATGTGATCGCCAGCCGGGCGCATGAAGCAACCTTCAATGCTGGCAATGAGATCGGTTTTTCTTGGATTATTTAAGCTATCGACAACCACGCTATAGCCATTCGAGTGCCATCCAAAACCGCTACCGTTTACCTTCCTGTAATAATTATCCTGTGTATCAATCCCACCTGATTGTGCATGTAAATAGGATGCAGGTCTTTGATTTTCTTTGTTATATTCCACGTTGAATTTTATACTAGGGAATTTTTCTTTTAGTACTGGTCCAATAATATCTGAAAATAGTGTTCGGCTACTGATTAACAAAGTGCTGTCGTGGTTTTCTGGAATTAACCACGGGAACGAATCTCTGGGTAAATCCCCACCAAGAGGATTATAATCCGTTGCGATAAATAGCAATACTGCACCATCACCATAATTTTTAGCACTACGCTGAGTAGAATTAGGTGCGGGCTGGGTAAAAATACGGAAGTGTCGCGGTGCTAGACCTCGGGTATCGTTCATTATCAACTGGCCTAATTCATAGGTTACTGCTTGGGTAAGCAGCCAGTTACGGAAAAACTCCATGACTTCAGCAGGTGGTTCTTGGATGATGTTTAGGATAGTCAACTCACTTTCACTAAAATTAATGAGCACTTTTCCATCTTCTTCAATATTTCCTTTTCCTGCTTTTAAGTTGATATCAAGTACCATGGAATAACCAAGCCCAGGTTCGACTTTTTGGTAGGTCTTCACTTGTCCATCGCTGTCCAGTTCAATAATCGAACCGGAAATAAAGTCAATGGTTGCTGTTGCTCGTGAATCACTAAGCGTCGTATTTTCAAATGAAATCAATGGTGGGCCCAGTACTAAATTTTCAAACAGGACATTTGCGCGCTTACCACTGACTGGTGAAAAATTCTCTTCATCTCGGACTTTTTCTATATATTGTTGTTCAAGCAATGTGTTAATTTTATTTCTATCGTAGGCGACAACAACGTCCCAGCCTAACGTTACACTTACATTTGATAATGTCTTAATGATTTCTTTAGCTGTAGTCATAGTATTATCCTTCAGTATGTAATTTGCTGTTTATAAAAAATAAAACAACGTCTTAATCACCTTTTGAAGAAGGTGAGTGCTTTTTATATTTCAATTGCTTGCAAACAGGCTGATCGATTTCGTTTTCGACGAAATTGACCTTAGCTTAGAGTCTGCCTGAATATTGAATTATTTATTTTATGAATTATTTTTGTAATTCATTGATATTTTAATAAATTAGTTGTGGTAAGGTTTCTCCTGAATGCGTTATTGGTTGATTTTTTTAATTAAACATTGAATTTATGTTTATCTTTTAATTGTTAGCATTCTATTTGTTATCGTGTTTTTGTATGTGCTGCTAATTGTTTTTTGTTTAATTGTTTTTTTATTAATAATAGACGTTTTTTATAAAAATCATGATTTAAATACATTCTCTGGTAAAGTATAGAACGTTATTTTTTTTTTTGTTGATTATGAATGAATTTGGGAAGTAACTATTTACGGCCGTTGTGTCACCGCGGTGACGTGCCACAATATATCCTTTATACGGACAGATCTCGGCAGACAGCGTTTTATACTGGTAAGAGAAAGGGTAGCGTTGTGCACTAGCGCAAAGGTGGAATCAATAATCGCATATTTGCCAATATTGATGAATTGAGATTAAGTGTTGCAGAAAAAGGCTGGGGCACTTTACAGGCAGGCATAGAGGTGATCTCATTAAATTTGTTAGCACAATGAGTAGATCACAAAAATTTTATACCTAGCTGCCTCTTTTCCTGGGGATTCCTCAGTCCGCCATATGCTTCGCTCGGTTGGAGATGCTGCAGCAATACACCATTCCATTTATGTTCATATCGGGTATCTCATTTCTTAATTGAGCTGGCATAATCATATGTTCTGACAGAAAAATTATGAACGAGCGTATGGTTATATTTCATACAAAAAAAGCTCCAGTAGGGAATTCAAAAACAGTTTACCGTGCTCGGTTATTTGCCAGTGCGCGGCGGTTTCCGTCAGGTAGCCTTGCGCCAGCGCCTGATCCAACTGCGGGCGGATGCTGTGTTCTTCCAGACCGGTATATGCCGTGAAATCCTCGCGCGGAGCGGCTTCCAGCAGGCGAAAGCGGTTCATGAAAAACTCAAAAGGCCGATCGTCGTTAGCAACATCGTGTTGTTTATCCAGATACGTGCCCTGCATATAGCCACGAGGATGGCGGACTTTTACCGTGCGCAGAATACGACCGTCGCTGAAGGTCAGCTTGCCGTGTGCGCCACAGCCAATCCCCAAATAGTCACCGAAGCGCCAGTAGTTCAGGTTGTGCTGGCACTGGTAGCCCGGCTTGGCATAGGCGGAAGTTTCATACTGCTGGTATCCCGCGGCGCTCAGTAGCGCATGGCCTTGTTCGTAGATGTCCCACAGCGCGTCGTCGTCCGGCAGTGTAGGCGGGCGCGAGCTAAACAGCGTATTCGGTTCGATGGTGAGCTGATACCACGACAGATGCGGCGGGTTGAGCGCAATGGCCTGACGCAGGTCGTCCAGCGCTTCTTCCAGCGATTGATCCGGCAAGCCGTGCATCAGGTCCAGATTAAAACTGCGTAATCCCAGACCGGTCGCCAGCTGCGCGGCGCGTCTGGCCTCGTCCGGGCCGTGAATACGACCAAGGCGTGTCAGCTTTTGCGGATCGAAACTCTGAACGCCGATGGAGATACGGTTAATGCCCGCGCGCTGATAGCCGCTGAAACGGTCGGCTTCAACCGTACCGGGATTGGCTTCCATCGTAATTTCGGCATCCGGCGTTAACGGAATTCTTGCCCGAACGCCGTCGAGCAGCGCCTGCATTGCTTCCGCGCTTAGCAGGCTGGGCGTGCCGCCGCCGATAAAGATCGAGTGCAGTTCACGACCGCTCGCTAGCGGTAAATCAGCATCCAGATCCGTCAGCAGATGATCGACATATTCCTGATGCGGCACGTCGCCTTTCAGCGCGTGAGAATTGAAGTCGCAATACGGGCATTTCTGTACGCACCACGGAATATGAATGTACAGGCTGAGCGGGGGAAGCTTAAGCATGGCGTAGCGCATCCAGCAACAGGCGCAGCGCCTGGCCGCGGTGAGACTGTGCGTTCTTCTCTTCACGCGTCAGTTCCGCTGCCGTTTTACCCAGCTCTGGCACGAAGAAGATCGGGTCATAGCCGAAGCCACCGCTACCTGCGGCTTCATGCGTCAGCACACCTTGCCAGCTACCGTGGCAGACAATCGGCGTCGGGTCTTCAGCGTGGCGCAGATACACCAGCACGCAGTGAAAGCTGGCGCGGCGCTGTTCGTCCGGCACATCTTTTAGTGTCAGCAGCAGCTTATCCAGATTTTGCTGGTCGCTGGCACCCATATCCGCGTAGCGTGCCGAGTAAATGCCTGGTGCACCGCCCAGCGCATCGACAGCCAGACCGGAATCATCGGCAATCGCCGGCAATCCTGTGATTTGTGCTGCATGACGTGCTTTCAGGATGGCGTTTTCGATAAAGGTCAGGCCAGTTTCTTCGGCGGAATCCACACCTAGCTCAGTCTGAGCCACAATATCCAGACCGAAATCGGCCAGCAAGCTGGCGAGCTCGCGCACTTTACCGGGGTTTCCGGTAGCCAAAACCACTTTTTGCATCGTCTTGTCCTGCGTATTTATTCAATCGTGTTTATTCAATGAAGCCCGCGACATCAGCCGGGATGTGTTGCGGATGGGTAATTCTAATCTGTTTATGCCGTCCGAGTTCGCCTTTTTCAATCACGACCAGACTCTTGGCGACTCGAAACTGTTTGGCGAGGAATTTGGTCAGATGGGCATTGGCCTGCCCATCAACCGGCGGAGCGGTGATGGCGACTTTCAGTTCGTCGCCATGCAAACCCACGATCTGGTCCCGACTGGCTTTCGGCTGAATATACAGCCGAATCACCAGCGCATCGCCGTGGCGGGTAATGGCACTCACAGCAGGAACCACAGCCCTGGGAATAGGTCCATGCCCAGATAGTTGAGCATATATAGAATCAGAATCACCGCCATCGCGGAGAAATCGATGCCGCCCATAACCGGAATAATGCGGCGGAGCGGCGCCATCAGCGGTTCGGTCAACTGGTGCAGCAGATATTCGATGGGGCTACGGCCCTGACTGACCCAGCTCATAATCGAACGGATGATGATGACCCAGAAAACCAAATAGCCCGCGGATTTAATCAGCGAAATGAGCCCGACCAGCAGGTTCATTGGGCTAAGGGAAATCGCGCCAACCTGAATCAGCAGCAGTAACGGGTATTTGATCGTCGTGAGAATAAAAGCCAGCAGCAGCGAGGCGCTGTCAATCGGCCCTAACGACGGCAGAATGCGGCGTAGCGGCCCGACAATCGGCTGGGTGATTTTGACGACAAACTGCGACAGCGGGTTATAGAAATCGCTGCGTGACCACTGCATCCAGATGCGTAGCAGCAGGACCATTACATAGAGGTCGACCAGCGTTTTGACCAGAAAAGTCAGGGTGAGCATAAGTACGTCTTTTCCTTAATAAGATAAAGAATCGGGGAACCCGCTTTGGTTAAAAAAGCGTTTCCATTTCCTGTGCGCGAGCAATTGCCGCCTGCATGGCTTCAGCCACGGTTTGCGTCAACTGCTGTTCGTTAAATACCCGTAAGGCTTCTGCTGTGGTACCGCCCTTGGACGTCACATTTTCCCGCAGTGTCGATAGCGGCGTATCGGGATTGGCTTCAACCAGTGCGGCAGCGCCGGACGCGGCCTGTTGCACCAGTAGGCGAGCCGTTTCCTGGCTGAACCCCTGACGAATGGCTTCCTGCTGCATCGCTTCCATAAACAGGAAGAAATAGGCCGGTGCGCTGCCCGCTGCGGCGATCACGCCGTTAATACCTTGTTCGCTCTCCACCCAGCAAATTTTACCGACGCTTTGCATCAGCTGTGCGGTGAAGTCTTTATCTGCCTGACTGACGGAGGCGGGGGCATACATCCCGCTCATGCCTTTGCCGACCAGAGACGGCGTGTTTGGCATAATTCGCACGATATTCAGTGGCTCGCCCAGCAGTGCTTGGAAACGGACGATGTTGATGCCTGCTGCAATCGAAAGCACCAGTTTACCGCTGAAGTTGACCTGTTCACGTAGCGGTTCGCAAACCGTTGCCATCATCTGCGGCTTGACGGCCAGCACAATGATGTCGGCTTCCTGAGCGCAGCGTACATTGTCCGCGCTGCTGACGACGCCATATTGTGCAGCCAGCGCATCGCGGTTCTTACCCGAAGGCGCGCAGACGCTGATGTGTTGAGCGGGATAACCGCCGTTGACCAATCCGGCGATAATGGCCTGCGCCATATTCCCGGCACCAATAAACGCTATTTTACGTTGCTGCATCTGCATTATCGCTGATCACCTGTTCCGTTTGTATTCTGTCAAAGATGACGTGCCGTTCAGGGCGTGCCCTGCTGTTGATTCGCTTTTGACTGACTGTTTATACGCTTTTGGCTGAATAGTCCCGCGCACCAAAGATTGCCGTACCAATGCGCACCAATGTGCTGCCTGCGGTAATCGCCGCACGCATGTCGTCCGTCATCCCCATAGAAAGTGTATCAATATGCGGATGATTTGCAGACAACGTTTGGAACAGCACGGCCATTTGCTTGAAAACAGCAAGCTGCTGCTCATAATCGGTTTCCGGTGCCGGAATTGCCATCAGGCCACGCAGGCGCAGGTTGGGCAGTGCGACGACGCTGGCGGCGAGTTCCGCGAGTTCATCGACCATAATGCCGGATTTGCTCGGTTCACCGCTGATATTAATCTGCAACAGAACGTTTAACGGCGGCAAGGTGGCCGGACGTTGTTCACTCAGACGTTGCGCAATGCGCAGGCGATCCACGGTGTGAAACCAGTCAAAATTCTCAGCCACCAGCCGACTTTTATTTGACTGTAGCGGGCCGATAAAGTGCCACTCCAACGGCGTGTCCGGGTGGTTTTCCTGGAAATAATGGATCTTCTCCACGCCTTCCTGAACATAGTTCTCGCCAAACGCCCGTTGCCCTGCCGCGATGGCTTCTTCGATCGCGCTCACAGGTTTGGTTTTACTGACTGCAAGTAGCGTAATTTCTTCTGGTGCCTGCGCGCAATGCGCCGCAGCGGTGGCGATTTGCTGCCGGATGTCCTGTAGATTCTGCTGGATTGTCGTCATGGTTATTCAGGAGGTTAATCTATGGAATTGGATGAGTGGATGGCGCGTAGTGTAAAACATAATGCCTCGGATCTGCACCTTTGTAGCGGTCATCCGCCGGTGTTGCGTGTGGACGGGCGGCTACAGCCTGAAAATACCTTACCACGTTTAACGCCGGAGCAGGTGGCGCAATGGTGCGATGCCTGGCTTGAACCGGCTCAGCGCGAGCAACTGCGGCAGGCTGGTCAGGTGGATGGGGCATTAATGTTGCCCGATGGACAACGCCTGCGGGTGAATGTGTTTCGCCAGCGTGAGGGGCTGTCTGCGGCGCTGCGTGTTATTCCATCCGCTCAGCCTTCATTGGAAGCGCTACACGCGCCACCCGTTTTCTCGACGCTGCTGGAGAAACCGAACGGACTGATCCTGATTACTGGGGCGACGGGGAGCGGCAAATCCACGACGCTAGCGGCCATGCTTGGGGCGTTAAACGATCGCTGCGATCGCCATGTGATTACGCTGGAGGACCCGATCGAGTTTATCCATACCAGCCGACGCTGCCTGATTCAACAGCGGGAGATCGGTGCGCATAGCGCGTCGTTTGCACAGGCATTACGGGCCGCATTGCGGGAGGATCCCGATGTCATTCTGCTGGGAGAACTGCGCGATACGGAGACGATTCGGCTGGCGCTGACGGCGGCGGAAACCGGCCATCTGGTGTTGTCGACGCTGCATACCCGCAGCGCATCGCAGGTGGTCGATCGTCTGGTTGACGTCTTTCCTGGTGAAGAGAAAGCCTATGTTCGCAGCCAGTTAGCTACCTGTTTGCAGGCGGTGGTGACGCAAACACTTTTGCCTGCCGCGCAAGGGGGGCGAATCGCGCTTTATGAAGTACTGACCGCCACCGCGGCAGTCAGTAATCTGATTCGGGAAGGGAAAACGCACCAACTCCCCGGCCTGATTCAGACGGGAGCCGCTGCGGGAATGCAAACGTTTGAGCAAAGCTACCAGCAGCGCTGTCGGGATGGGCTTATTTCACACAGTTGCGACCTTGCCGTTTAGCGGCATAAAGGTTTTCATCGGCTAACTGAATCCAATTTTCAACAGAAGTGAGATTGGCGTGATAGGTAGAAATTCCTGCGCTGATCGTGAAATGTAGGCTCTGGTTATCGTATTCCAACGCATGTTGTTCGATATCTTTACGAATACGTTCAATCGTCATCACCGCTGTTTGATACGAGACATCTTTTAGCAGGATGATGAATTCTTCACCTCCGAGGCGGGCGACCAGATCTTCCTGACGCAGCGACATGCGCATGAACATTGCCAGCTCTTTCAGGACGGCATCACCAGCCAGATGGCCGTATTGGTCATTGATGTTTTTGAATAAATCGATATCAATAATTGCCAGACAGCTTTTGTCCGTGTGCTGGTTTTGCTGCCTGAGCAGAAAAAAGGCGCTAGCCTGCTCGAAGAAGCTGCTGCGGTTCGGTAGGCCGGTAAGAAAGTCATGCCCTGCGTTAAAGCGGAGAGACGCTTCTATCTGTGTGCGTTCATCTTCCAATGAACGGGCATGAATGATGGTACCGAGTGTTTTCACCAGCGGTGCTAGTAAATCGATCATCGTTTGATCGTAACCTTCTCGCCGGTTAGCTAGTGCGATCATCCCGATCGCTTTGCCGCTATGAGTGATGGGGATGCCAAGTAGAGAATACAGTGCAGGATGCACGGGAGGCAGATCTCGACCAGCCTTTTGCCTTGATAGATTATTAGTGCATACCACCGTGTTATGCGTCACCACGTGGCCAAACAGATTATCCAGTTTACGGAGTCTCAGGCCGCCATGCGTTCTGCGCTGGTGCCTGTACCAGTTCAGGGTTTCTTCATCCCAGGCCAGGTTGGAAATCGCGGGAAGATAGAGCGACTGGCCGTCTTCATCTTCCTGCAATGTGGCAATGAAGCCGAAGGTACTGTTGGTGACGCTGAGCAGTCGCTCAAAGACTTTATCGCAGGCGGAAGGCAGATTGTGGTCGAGCAGAAAGCTGTCGTGGACTGACAGCAGGATATCGAGAATGATGCCTTGCTGATGGGCTTTCTTTTCGGTTTCGACGTTTTGCGTGATGTTGTGAGCATATTTGATGATTTTTCTCACATTTCCTTCACTGTCCATGACTGGGCTATAGGTTGCCTGTATCCAGAATGAATGGCTGTCTTTGCCCAGTCTATGGAAGCGTCCGCTGATAGGGTGGCCTCGATGCAAGGTTTCCCAGAATATTTGGTAGTCGGCTTGTTCGGTATAAATAGGGTCGCAGAGCAATTTATGATGTTGACCGAGAATTTCTTTTTCTTCATAGCCTGTTAGCATCAGATAGTGCTTATTGACATGGGTGATGTACCCTTCTTTATCAAATTCGATCACGCCTTGCGCATTTTCAATTGCATCTAGCTGTGCCCGATGTTCCGACATCAGGCGTTTTTCCTGAGTAATATCAAGCGCCAGTTTTATGACGCCAATGCGGTGACCTGAACGATCAATAATTGGTGTATAGGCAGCATGGAGCCAAATGATATCCCCTTTTTGGGTTTTTCTTTGGAATTCCCCTGCCTTGATATTCCCTTTGAGTACACTGTGCCAGAAATGGTCATGTTTTTGGCGCTGCGCTTCTGGCAGGAAAAGCGTGTGGTTTTTCTGAATAATATCTTCTTTTTTATAGCCGAGTATTTTGCAAAAAAGAGGATTGGCTTCAATCAGTTTCCCTGCCAGGTCGAATTCGGCGATGGCATAGATGGAATCAAGCGCGTGCAGTTTGGCTTCATTGTCAAACCTCTTAATGAAATCAACATCAACTGACTGATTATTCATGTTTATCTCTGCCTATATTTTTTCTGTCTTTACCCTTGATTCGCTGTTATCAGAGGTATTTGTTTTATCATTATGCCGTCTGCAGTGTTATCGGGTGATTGGCAGTCCCCCTTTTTCTTTACGCGGAATCAATGGGCTGAATTAATAAAATAGTGTGCTATTAATTAATGGACTAAATGTTTTATTAATAATTAATAGACTGAAACGCATAAATAATATCACCAACAAGGAGTTTGTCTTATTGTCTTTTTATTCAATGTGTTGAGGCTGTAATGCTATTTTTTTTATGCTGAAACCCTATTTATACGCTTGTATGTAAAAACAGAGAATAGCGGTAAAAAATAATACTCAAATTATCTGAAACTATAACCTATAAAATAGGTGCTTTAAGAGATAAGTGGGTTCATGACTTTTCTCATTATTTATTCGATTTTTTAGGCGCAGTGCGGAGTAAATAGAGAGCAGAGGCTATTCTTCGGAATGTCGGCGGCCTGCATTGGTGCTGACCTCCGACGGTATAATGCATTAATTAGTTTAAGAAAGGCGGGGTTCTACCTGAAACAGTGCCATGGACCGCATTAGCTGCTGAGACTGCTGTTCTAACGACAGCGTCGTCACTGATGAGGCTTTGACGAGCTGTGCGTTGTGCTGAGCGACTTTGTCGATCTGTGTGAAGGCGATGTTAACCTGCTCAATACCACGGTGCTGTTCTTGCGTGGCGGTGGAAATGTCTCGCATCAGTTGCGTAATACGGATGATTTCGTCGGTCACTTCATCCATGGTTTCGCCCGCCTTGGACGCTAGCTCAAGCCCTTCGGACACGCGCGTTTGGGAATCTAAAATCAATGCGCGGATCTCTTTCGCCGCCTGTGCGCTATGTTGCGCCAGATTACGCACTTCTCCGGCGACGACGGCAAAGCCTCTGCCTTGTTCGCCTGCGCGAGCGGACTCAACAGAGGCATTCAGTGCCAGGATGTTGGTCTGGAACGCAATGCCGTCAATGACGCTGAGAATGTCATTGATGCGCTTGGCGCTGGTGGCGATCTCCTGCATTTTTTCAATGACGTAACAGACAGACTCGTTGCTGCGGCTGCTGGTGTTTGAGACGTTATTGGCGAGCTGATGCGCGAGTTCCGCGTGATCGGCATTGAGTTTCACTGTCGCGCTCAATTGCTCCATGCTTGCTGCCGTCTGTTCCAGTGCGGCAACGGATTCTTCGGTGCGTTGGGAAAGCAGTGTGTTCTCTTCAAACAGTTCGCGGCTGCCTAAATCGATTTGCGTGCTGGCATCGCGTACCTGACTCACCGACTCCAGTAGCGCTCCCTGCATGTGGCCAATGGCATCGTTGAGCCTTCCTAGTTCGTTGTCTCCACCTTGAATCAAACGACGCGTCAGATTCCCAGCAGCGACCTGTTCCAACTGTTCAATCGCATAATCGAGAGGTTTGAGTAGCATATGTCGCAGTGCGATCCAGGCTAATGCGACCAGCGTGATAGAGAGCAGGCAGGCAATCGCAATCAGTAACAGCATAATGCGTTCATTACGTTCGGACTGTGCCAGACCCTGTTCAGAAAGCTGTTGGGCATACTGACGGAAGTTTTGGATCGATAAATCAAAGGCTTCACTCAGTGGGCCGAGCTGTTTTTCCAGGGCTTCATAATATTCGTCGGTATACTGTTTTTGCAGCGCGCTCAGCATCGGGGTCATTCCCTGCTGAAAATAGGCCTGATAGGTTTTCAGTACCTCCTGTGCCAGCGCTTGCTGTTTGGGATCGGCATTGGCTGATTTGATCACGCGTTCAATGTCTTCCTGCGATTGGCGCAGATGTTTCTCTACGACTCCAGTTTCCTTGGCACCGTCGTCCAGCAGGCCGATTTCAATTTTCCTGACGGCGAGCGTTGCTGAGGCGCGCGCGCTGAGCGTCTGGTTATAGCCGCTCATCAGGTTGCCCAGCTCAATGCCCTGAATCTGATTTTGTGCTGTCAGCGTTTCCCTGTCTTTCTTAATGGCGACTACGCCCATGCTGCTGACGATAAGCAGTAACAGGGTGGTTAGCAGCAATAACGTTAATAAGCCGGTACGAATAGAAATATTTTTCAACCCCATGGTGTCCTTTTCCTTACGCCGCCTTCGTGGGTGATAACCCAGTCATCATTGGATGTGGTGTGTGCAACGGGAGAGAATACGTTATCTGTGTTGCGGTGAGATAAAATTAAAAAGCTATGGCAGGCGTAAAAAGGCTTGGGCAAGAAGAGCGTAGCCGAGAGGCTTCCCGCAACACAGGCTTCTCTCAACACAAAGGGTATAAATAATTAGCCGTAGCGTTTACGCCTGGTTTATTATCTGTTAATAGCGTTGGTTTTTCAGGGGCGTACTCAATACGCCAGTCAATGATACCCAGAGGTATCCGAGGTTTATGTGCAGTTAACAAGTTTTACGGATTATGGTTTGCGAGCGCTGATTTACATGGCATCGCTGCCGGGCGGGAAAATGACCAGCATTTCGGAAGTAACGGAAGTGTATGGCGTGTCTCGTAATCATATGGTCAAAATTATCAATCAACTTAGTCGTGCTGGGTTGGTGATGGCCGTGCGCGGCAAGAATGGCGGTATCCGTCTTGGAAAACCGGCAGAAACCATCCGAATTGGCGATGTCGTGCGCGAATTGGAGCCGCTCACGCTGGTTAACTGTAGCCATGAATTTTGCCACATTACGCCAGCCTGTCGCTTAAAGCAGGTGCTTCAACAGGCGGTACAAAATTTCCTGCATGAGCTGGATCAATACACGCTGGCTGATATGGTCAAAGAAAACCCGCCGCTTTATAAATTATTGTTGGTTGAATGAATTTTGTTCAGCCTCCTGCTGATGACAACGGAGGAACCGCAATGTCACAAGATCCATTCCTGGAACGAGAAGCAGAAAAATACGAATCCCCCATCCCCAGTCGTGAATATATTTTGGCGCACATCGCCAAGCGCGATACCCCGATTAGCCGAGAAGAATTAGCCGCCGATCTGCAATTAACCGGAGAAGAAGCGCTCGAAGCGCTGCGCCGTCGCCTGCGTGCGATGGAGCGTGATGGTCAGCTTATTTTTACCCGCCGCCAGTGCTATGCGTTGCCGGAAAAGCTCGATCTGCTGCGCGGTACGGTCATTGGTCACCGTGATGGTTTTGGCTTCCTGCGCGTGGAAGGCCGCAAAGACGATCTTTATCTGTCGGCTGAAGAAATGAAACGGACGATTCACGGCGATGTTGCGTTGGCACAGCCGCTGGGTGCGGATCGTAAAGGACGTCGTGAAGGGCGCATTGTGCGCGTGCTGGAACCGCGTACCGGACAAATTGTCGGCCGCTATTTTGTCGATGCCGGTGTTGGGTTCGTGGTGCCGGATGACAGCCGCCTGAGCTTCGATATTCTGATCCCGAAAGAAGAAATTAACGGTGCCCGTATGGGCTTCGTGGTGGTGGTTGAGCTGACGCAACGCGCCACACGCCGCACGAAAGCGGTGGGTAAGATCGTCGAGATTCTCGGTGACAACATGGGTACCGGGCTGGCGGTGGATATCGCCCTGCGTACCCATGATATTCCGCACACCTGGCCACCTAAAGTGGAAGAGCAGGTGAAAGATCTCTCCGAAGAGGTGCCGGAAGCCGCGAAAAAAGGCCGTGTGGATCTGCGTAAGTTGCCGCTGGTCACCATTGACGGCGAAGATGCGCGCGATTTCGATGACGCGGTGCATTGTGAACCGAAACGTGGCGGTGGCTGGCGCTTATGGGTTGCGATTGCGGATGTGAGCTATTACGTTCGGCCAAATACGCCGCTCGACCATGAAGCGCGGGCGCGTGGCACCTCGGTGTACTTCCCGTCGCAGGTGGTGCCGATGCTGCCGGAAGTACTGTCAAACGGACTCTGTTCGCTTAACCCGCAGGTCGATCGTCTGTGTATGGTCTGTGAAATGACCGTCTCGGCGCAGGGTAAGCTGTCGTCTTATAAGTTCTATGAAGCGGTGATGAGTTCACATGCGCGCCTGACTTACACCAAAGTGTGGCATATTCTGCAAGGTGACGCCGAGCTGCGCGAGCACTACAAGCCGCTGGTCGGTGGATTGGAAGAGCTGCACCGTATGTACAAGGCGCTTGAACATGCGCGTGAAGTGCGTGGCGGCATCGCGTTTGAAACGGAAGAGGCGAAGTTCATTTTCAACGCTGAACGCCGTATCGATCGTGTGGAAGCTGTGGTGCGTAACGATGCGCACAAACTGATCGAAGAGTGCATGATTCTGGCGAATATCTCCGCCGCGAAATTTGTGGAGAAAAACGAAGAACCTGCGCTGTTCCGCGTGCACGATCAGCCGAGTGAAGACCATGTCTTAGCCCTGCGTAGCGTACTGGGCGAGCTGGGGCTGACGCTGAAAGGCGGAATGAAGCCACAGCCGAAAGATTACGCGGAATTGATGAATGAGTTGACTGAACGTCCCGACCGGGAAATGCTGCAAACCATGCTGCTGCGCTCGATGAAACAGGCGATTTATGACCCGGAAAACCGAGGCCACTTTGGTCTGGCATTAACATCTTACGGCCATTTCACGTCACCGATTCGTCGTTATCCAGACCTGTCGCTGCACCGCGCGATTAAGTATCTGCTGAGCGATCGTCATGAGCGCTGGACGTCAACGGGCGGCTGGCATAGTGACATTAACGAAATGCTACAGCTGGGTATGCATTGCTCGATGACGGAGCGCCGTGCGGATGAAGCTACGCGTGACGTTGCGGACTGGCTGAAATGCGACTTTATGCAGGATCACGTGGGTGAGGTCTTTACGGGGATTATCGCCAGTGTGACCGGTTTTGGCTTCTTCGTGCGCCTGAAAGATCTGTTTATCGATGGGCTGGTGCACGTTTCTACGCTGGATAATGATTACTACCGCTACGATAATATCGGCCAGCGGCTGATCGGCGAATCGCGCGGGCAGGTTTATCGTCTGGGCGATGAAGTCGAAATTCGTGTTGAAGCCGTTCATATGGATGAGCGCAACATTGATTTCGCGCTGATTTCCAGTACGCGCAAGGTGCGTGGCGAAGGTAAAACGGCGCGCGACCGTGTGAAGAAGCCGGAGTCGCGTGAGGCCAAGCCAGCTCGACGTCGTCGCAGCGCGAGCAAAGCGCCAGCAAACTTTGAGCCGGATGCCGCATTCCGCAAAGAAGGCGATAGCAACGCGAAATCGGATAAGCCAAAAGCCAAGCCGAAAAAGAACCGCGATAAAGCGAAAAAGAACGTGGAAAAAACGCGTAAAATCGCCGCCGCGACGAAGGCTAAACGAGCAAAGAAGAAATCTGAGGAATAACGAACGGCTTGACGTTGTAGAGGCTTCGGTCTCTACAAACCCGCAAGACGAATGTTATCTCGCTTTACACAATTTGAAGAGTATCAATGAGCGAAATTATTTACGGTATCCACGCGGTTAAGGCACTGCTTGAGCGCGATCCACAGCGTTTTCTGGAAGTCTTTATTCTGAAAGGACGCGACGATCGTCGCCTTCAGTCCGTTATTACGGAGCTGGAAGCGCAGGGTATCGTCATTCAAGTGGCGAATCGCCAATGGCTGGATAAGCAGGCTGAAGACGCGGTTCATCAGGGGATCGTAGCGAAAGTCAAAGAAGGGCGGAAATATCAGGAAAACGATCTGCCCGCGATGTTAGACAATTTGGAAACGCCTTTCTTGCTGATATTGGACGGCGTGACCGATCCACACAATCTGGGCGCTTGCCTGCGTAATGCGGATGGGGCTGGCGTGCATGCGGTAATTGTGCCACGCGATCGTTCCGCGCAACTGAATGCGACGGTGAAGAAGGTCGCCTGTGGTGCGGCGGAAACCGTACCAGTTATCAGCGTGACCAATCTTGCCCGTACGATGCGCCTGTTGCAAGAGCGTAATATCTGGATCGTTGGCACGGCAGGTGAAGCGGATCATACGTTGTACCAAAGTAAACTGACCGGACCATTGGCGCTGGTGATGGGGGCGGAAGGGGAAGGCATGCGTCGTCTGACCCGCGAGCACTGTGATGAGTTGATCAGTATTCCGATGGCAGGCAGCGTGTCTTCGCTGAATGTGTCTGTTGCCACTGGCGTGTGTCTATTTGAAGCTGTTCGCCAACGCGCGTAATTGCTGTAGCTATCAATAATAACGAGGTGCCATCAGGCACCTCGTTAAATTTGGTGGAGCTAGCGTTTTAAATTGTGCTTATGCCGCAGGGCTCTCCAGTCTGCGAACGTCTTGCTGCGAAGGCGGTAAAAGCCTGAAAACAGACACCGCATCAGAAAGTACGATCGCCTGCTGTTCCAGAGACTGAGCGGCAGATGAGGATTGCTCCACCAGCACGGTGTTTTGCTGGGTGTTCTGATCCATTTCTATAATGGCCTGACCGACCTGAGAAATGCCGCGATGCTGTTCGTCCGACGCGGTAGTAATGTCTTTCATGATGTCGTGGACCTGCGTCACTGACTGGACAATCCCTTCCATCGTTTTCCCTGCGCCGTTAACGAGTGCTGCACCGTTATTAATCTGCGAAACCGACTCGGCAATCAGTGTATCGATTTCTTTGGCCGCCTGTGCGCTGCGCTGTGCCAGACTACGCACTTCGCTGGCGACGACGGCGAAACCGCGGCCTTGTTCACCCGCTCGCGCAGCCTCTACCGCGGCATTGAGCGCCAGGATATTGGTTTGAAACGCGATACTGTTGATCATTGAGGTAATTTCAGCGATGCGGTGGGAGCTTTGCGCGATATCGTGCATGGTGTTGACGGCTTTAGAAACCTGTTCTCCCCCTTGATTCGCGGTGTCAGAAGCATCCATAACCAGTCGGTTGGCCTGATGGGCGTTATCAGCATTCTGTTTCACCGTTGACGTCAGTTGCTCCATACTGGCGGCGGTTTCTTCAAGCGCAGCGGCTTGTTGCGTCGTGCGAGAAGAAAGATCGGTGTTACCAGCAGAAATTTCCCCTGCGGCATAGGAAATCTGGTTCGCGCTGAGGCGAATTTTATCAATCATGCTGTGCAGATTGCTGTTCATCTGCCCCATGGCTGAAATCAACTGGCCTAATTCATCATGACGATCGTTGTGAAGTTGCACGGTGAGATCGCCTTCCGCAATCGCACGGGTGGCGTGTAACGCCTGATGCAGCGGGCGTACGATCTGCCGTGAGATAACAATTGCTGTGGTCAGGCCGAGTATGATGGCAATCAGCGTAATCACGCCCAACTGTATGTCGCTGCTAATGACGTTACGGCCCGCGCGGGTTTCTTCCGTGAAGTAAAGCTTATTGATATTTTCCTGCAAGACTGCCATCTGTGCGTTCAATTCACTGAGCCGTTGCTGGCTGACATCTGGGCTCATAACCTGCTGGCGCTGTGAGATATAGGCGTTGAGTGACGCGCTAATATCCTGAATCGCACTTTTATCTTCCGTTGGCCAATGGCCGGTGTCGATGGCTTTCAACAGCGCAGACAGCTCTTCGTTGATATTACCGATCGCACTATCGTGTTGTTCCAGATACTGTGCTTTTCGCTCCAGCGCATAACCGAAGTTATTTTCTCTGGCGACAACGGTCTTGTCATAAATGGCGCCAAGACGGCTGATACGTTTTAACGATTGGTCGCTGTTGTGTAATCCGTAAAAGCCGACCATAGAGAGAATGACTCCCATGACGAGCAATAAACCAAATCCTACCAATAACTTTCGTGTTACAGACAGGTTTTGAAATGACATCCAGCGCAGCATAAACCTCTTCCTTTCATTTATTAATTATCTACCGTCATCGCAGGCCAATAACGGATTAGTTGTTGTTGTGTGTTTGCATAAAAAAGCAGGTGATGAGTGTGAAACAGACTCCTATCCAACTGATAAAAGATGCCTTATCAGTTATCGGCATTTCAGGCGCAATGCTTATCCGTTTTCTTAAAAAATGTGAGGAGATTCGTGCGGATATGAAGACAGGGGGATAAAGTGCTCTGCAGGGGATTCCTGCGTTGTTTATCACGTAAAGTTATGCATAAACATTTTGCTATGCAAGAATCATCTATACCCGTCATTTAAAAGGAATATCGCTATGCCTATTGTTACGTCGCTACTCGCTTTCGCTTCCTATTTCTTTATCGGGTTTGCCATGGTGCTGGCCTTTCTGTTTATCTACACTCGCATCACGTCGCATGATGAGTGGGCGCTGATTAAAGAGAACAACGGTACGGCTGCTATTGGGTTTGGTGGGGCGTTAATTGGCTATGTGATCCCGCTTTCCAGTGCGGCGATTAATTCGGTGAGTCTGGTGGATTACATCACCTGGGGTGCGGTCGCGCTGGTGGTGCAATTACTGATTTATTTCGCTGTGCGCCTGTATATGCCGCGCCTCAGCCAGCATATCCAGAATAACGATATCGCCACTGGAGCCTTTCTCTGTGCCGCTTCGCTTAGCGGCGGGATTCTGAATGCGGCGTGTATGTCGTATTAATTTGCCGTGGCATGACAATACTGGGGATCTGACCGGTATTGTTTTACTGCATGTCCCTTAGATTCATTGATACAGCACGGCGCGGGCGAACCATATTTCGGGGGGCGTTGCGGCCTCGGATTTCAGCACAATCACATAATAATGTGCGCCGGAGGCATCGGCTTTTTGTTGAAGGGCGCGATCCACATCATCAGCGTTTCCGTGCACGTTAACCGAGATCGTCCCCATTTTTTCCAGCTTGCTAGTTTGCGCATAGCGAATTTCGAGTGCTCTCTCTGCAGGCGGCGGTGCAGCGACAGGCTTTCCTTGTATGATCTGACAGCCGGATAGCATCAGTATTAAGGGTAAGAAAAGTATCCGCACGATGTTCATCGTTTCAGCCTGATAGGAGTAGATAGCGGGAGTGTAGCGCTATCATCGGGCCGATTGCATTCTCTTTAACAGGGAAAATAACGGGCGGCAGTGGGTGCCACCCGTGAGTTGAGGTTAACGCGACGCGACCAGCGTAAAATCTTCGCCTTTGAAGACTTTTACTGGATTGCCGCGTTCTATCTGGTGATGGAATAGGCGCCGCTGTGCCCGTAGTTCAGCATTCTGCTGTTGCTGTAACGCTTCCAGACGATAGGCGATGAGATAACAGGCCAGGCGCTTGTTGGCGTGCTGACTACGTTCACTCTGCACCTTCACCGTGATGCCGCTGGCGACATGCGTGGCGCGGACGGCAGACTCGGTTTTATTCACATGCTGCCCGCCGGGACCGGAAGACTTGGTGGCTTCAAAGCGAATCTCGTTATCGGCAAACGCCTGTTCCTGATGAAAGCGTGCGACGCCGATAAACCAGTTCTTGCGTCCGCCACCTTTGCGCCAGGGGCTATTGCATGTCCACTGAAGCGTACCGCACCAGTTGGCAGCCAGCGGTTCCGCCTGTTCACCGTTTAACAGAACCAAGGCGGAACGCAGCGTACCGGAACGTTTCCCCGCTTCCGTTTCGATGATCTCGCATGCGATGCCTTGCCGTGTGGCATCTCGCGTCAGAGCCTGCAAAGCCTTTGCGGTTGCCAGCATGCATTCGTCCGGCCCCTGCGCGGCGGAGAGCTGAAGCAATATCATTTATCCCTCCTGCGCGTTTTGTAGGTGAGTACGGGTTTCAGACGGGCAATCAGTGTGATTAACCCCGCCTGCTGCATCGCGCCAATCACGCTGTCTATCGGCTTGTAAGCCTCTGGCGCTTCCTGAAAGATCAGTTCCCTGTCCTGACAAATAACACGGCTACCGAAACGAGTACGCGCCAGTTGCTGGACGCTGTAACGTGCAGATAGTCGATCCTTACACTCCGTTCGCATCCACTTTCTGCCCGCGCCATGTGCCAGAGAATACAGGCTGTCGGCGTGAGGAATGGGCTGCACGATGTAGCTGTAGTCGCCGCGTGAACCGGGAATGATGACTGGGCCGCAATCGGCAGGTGTCGCACCTTTGCGGTGCAGCCAGCCGGAAATGCCTTCAATAGTTGCCGGTGTTACCAGATTGTGGTTCACGTCCAGCGCGGCCTCTCCTTGCGTATGCCACCGCTCCAACATTCGTTGAGCGATCAGCCGCCGATTATTGGTAGCAAATGTTAGCGCGAACTGATGCTGCTCCAGATAGGCTTCAGCAGCGGGCGTGTTGGCTTCAAGACCATGATGGCCGAATTCCCGCACATGAGCCTCCAGTATGGATTGCCCTAATCCGCGCGAGCCGCTATGGACAAGCAACAGCAACTGCTTCGGATCAATATGCAGAGCGTGCAGCGTATCTGGCTGATAAATCTCATCAAGCAGCTGCAATTCTGCAAAATGATTACCACCGCCGATAGTGCCCAACGAATAGCGGAAATCGGCCAAGGCCGGTGGAATATCGATATCGTCTTCCAGTGGCCCATCAATACTGCCAAGCTGTTTCTCCAGCTTATCCAGAGAAACCTTTTTAGCATTCAGGCCGGTGTGCCATAACGCCATGCCGCAGCCGATATCATTCCCGACCAGTGCTGGGTAGAAACGCTGCTGTGAAAAAAAGGCGGCTCCGATGGGGTAACCACGGCCTGGATGCAAATCTGGCATGCCGGCCACGCGTACCATATTAGGAAGTTGTGATGTAGTTTGAAGTTGTTGGATTGCTTTACCTTCAATCCAAGTGTTTTCCGTCGCGATCACACTGACGCGCGCCGAAATAGAGCGAATAGCATTGCCCATAGATCATCCTGCTGATCAATTTAAAAATAGGGTAAGGCAGGCTACAGCTGGGGGGGATAACGCAAAACGGAAAAGAATGCGGTAATTAGTCCCGAGATGTCCTGCAAAGAATCAGAATAAGTGTTGTCATGATGTTGTCTCCTTTGTCAGTTGAGGGATGATGAAAAATCGTCGGCATAATACTCAAGTGACGGCCATCACGCAATAGCCGTGACGCAATCTCTGTTATACCCGTCATACTTCAAGCCACAGGTGTGTTGGCTGCGCTTAGGCACCCGAATCACTTACTTGAGTAAGCTTATCGGGATGCCTTCTCTTGCCGCCTGCCTGCAACTCGAATTATTTAGGATATGTGTGAGTTTTAAATACGGAAGACGCTGACCAACTCGCTGAGGTGGTGGCCTTTCTGGCGCAGGCTCTGCGCGGTGTCTTCCGAATTGTTGACCAGAATGGCGTTTTCCTGTGTTGCCTGACCAATCTGTACAATCGCGATGTTCACCTGGCTGATACCCGCGGACTGCTCGCGTGAGGCGATATCGATATCGTTCACGATGGTACTGACCTGCAAGATACGGTTACGCAAGTCGTCCATGACCGCCTGCGTTTTTTCTGAGAAATGATAACCCGCTTCGATTTTCTCCAGTGATTCATCAATCAGGGTTTCAATCTCTTTCACGGCGGTAGAACTGCGCTGTGCCAGTGCCCGTACTTCGGCAGCAACTACGGCGAAGCCTCTGCCATGTTCGCCTGCTCGAGCGGCTTCTACCGCAGCATTCAATGCCAGAATATTGGTCTGGAAAGCGATAGATTCGATTACCGTCGTGATATCGGCAATCCGCTGGGATGAGTTTTTGATATCGCTCATCGTCGAAACGGAGTCGGTGACGGTCTGGCTGCCGTTTCGTGCTGCTACGGCGCTCTGCTCTGCAAGATCTTTGGCGGCGGAGACGTTATCGGCGTTCTGCTTCACGCTGGCGGAGAGTTGCTCCATGCTGGCAGACGTCTCTTCGACGCTACTGGCCTGACGGGCAATCTGCTCGCTGATGTTTTCGCTATCGGCAGCCAGCGCATCGGTGCTGGCACTGATTTCTTCGGATGAATTTCTCACTTGCGATACGATGGTCGTTAGCCCTTGTCCAATGCCGTTAATGGCATCGATCAGGCGGCCAACTTCATCATAACGGTTGCTTGAGAGCGTTGCTGTCAGGTTACCGGCAGAAAACTGTTCCGCCACTTTGACGATTTCAACCAGCGGCTGGCTCAGCCATTTGCGCGTCAGTACGACAAAGAATCCTGCGAAGAGCAGAACCAGAATAATCCCCCCGCCTAAAAACAGGTTACGGGTGTGATTAACCTCTGCCATTAGGCTTTCTTTGCTCACTGCGCCTGCAACAATCCAGTTCCACTGCGGGATACTGCGGTACACCATGATTCGGGTTCTTTCTTCGCCCGTCATCGTGTTGTTGTCGTATTCGATCGTACCATTACCGGTTGCCAGCACGTTCTCTAGCGCACCTTCTGACCAATCAGGGCGCTGATTGGCATTGCTTTGGTGGTAAAGATAGTTACCCGCATCCTTTCCTTTTTTCGTGCTAAGGACAAAGAAATGGCCAGTTTCACCGATTTTCTTGTTCAGAATAGTTTGTTGCATCTCGGTAAATTGCTTCGTGATGTCGACACCGACGAACAGAATACCGATCACCTTGTTTTCACTATCGCGTATCGGTTGATACTGCGTGATGTACTGTTTGCCGAACAGCGTGGCTAACCCACTGTAGGTGTCACCTTTCATCACGGGCGCATAGGCTGGGCTTTCACGATCGAGCTTGGTGCCCATCGCACGCGATCCATCTTCTTTTTTCAGTGAAGTGGTGATGCGCGTAAAATC
The DNA here is from genome assembly GCF_020166435.1 of Pectobacterium versatile. Lineage (GTDB taxonomy): Bacteria > Pseudomonadota > Gammaproteobacteria > Enterobacterales > Enterobacteriaceae > Pectobacterium > Pectobacterium versatile. The sequence continues at coordinate 25,148 of NZ_JAINZP010000016.1, forward strand.
CTCGCCATCGCGGACAAAAATCGTTGAGATCGCGTGGGTACGGCTTAGAAAGTCGTCCGGCACTTCGGTGTTGAGGTTCAATACCGTATCGCCAGCCTTAAGCGTTGGGTGAGAGGTGCTGCCGAAAGGCGTGCGGTTAACGGTATCCAGTGAAAACCGCGTTGGCAGAAAGCTTGCCAGCAGCCGCGTATAGTTGCTGACCTCGGCTTGTAGGCTGGCATCGTACATGTTGATCATGTCGGTAACGCCATTGACCTGGCTTTGCATGTCATTGAGAATCAGGGCTTTGAGCTGATTGCCTGCTGAGCGGGTGAGGGATAGGGTAAATGCAATGAAGAGTATCGCCACGCTCAATGAAGCGATGACTGATAACTTGATACCCAGGCCCCAGTGTTTAAAGGAAAGTCCCAACATACGTGTGTCTCTTATAATAAAAAAGGTTATTTTTTAGTCTTGCTTCACATGCGTTAACGGCAGTAAATGGAAAAAAATTAATCACGGAGTGTAAACATTCGTTTCAGTTATTGATCTGGATCAATGTGATTTTTTTATTTACGTAAATACACCAATTAAACCCGAACGGAATCAAGGACGACACGGAGATAAGAAAGTGGCTGTGAGTGGGGTTATCGTAAAAGGTCGTCCCCTGTCTGCTAAATACGATTTCGCTACATAAAAATAGGCTGACAGAACGGAAAACGAGGGAAATATGGTCGAAATGTCACTGGATAAACTCGGTAGCGGTATTGAAACGATTCACGCGGTACCTGCGGGAAAGAGAGATCAGCCCCTCCCGACGATTTTCTTCTTTCATGGTTACTCCTCATCAAAAGAGGTGTATTCGTATTTTGGCTATGCGTTGGCTCAGGCTGGGTTTCGGGTGATTTTGGCCGATGCGGCCATGCACGGCGCGCGTTATAACGGGGATGAAGCGCAGAGATTGCGCCATTTCTGGGATATCCTGCAATCGAATATTGAAGAACTTCCCAATTATGTCGCGGACTATCGGCAGCGTGGCCTGATCGACGGGGCACGGATTGGCGTTTGTGGTGCGTCGCTCGGTGGAATGAGTGCGCTTGGGTGTATGGCGCGTTATCCCTGGATTAGCGCGGTGGCGGCGTTTATGGGATCGGGCTATTTCTCTACGCTATCGCCAGCGCTATTTCCTCCGGTTCCAGCCGATCGCGAGGAAAATCAGGCGGTGTTACAGGCGTTAGCGACCAAACTGGCTGATTATGATGTCACCACGCGTCTGGATGCGCTGTCCGATCGGCCGCTGCTGATGTGGCACGGTGAAGCGGATGATGTTGTGCCAGCGGCAGAAAGCACACGCCTCTATCAGGCATTACAGGCACGCGATAAGCTGTCCAATCTGACGTATTTGACCGAACCGGGCGTAGGCCATCGCATTACGCCAACGGCGCTGCAGGCGGGTGCTGATTTCTTCCGGCGGACGCTGTAATTCTGGCCCGGCTGTTTAAATATCGCCACGCAGAAAACTCCTGTGTTTCTTCCTTGTGTTCTTTAATGTCGGGCACTATACTTACGCGTCATTTTTTCAGCCGCACATACACACGTTCCTTGCCTCCACGGGCCGCGGTTGACCCAGACAGGAGGCTGAATAATCCGTAAGGAGCAATTCGATGCGTCATTACGAAATCGTATTTATGGTTCATCCTGACCAGAGCGAACAGGTTCCGGGCATGATCGAGCGCTACACTGCCACTATCACTGGTGCGCAGGGCACGATCCACCGTCTGGAAGACTGGGGCCGCCGTCAGCTGGCTTACCCGATCAACAAACTGCACAAGGCACATTACGTTCTGCTGAACGTTGAAGCGCCGCAGGAAGCGATCGATGAGCTGGAAACAAACTTCCGCTTTAACGATGCCGTTATCCGCAGCATGGTTATGCGCGTTAAGCACGCGGTAACTGAAGCATCTCCAATGGTGAAAGCGAAAGACGAACGCCGTGAGCGTCGTGAAGATTTCGCTGAAGCTGGCGATGATGTGGATGCAGGGGATTCTGAAGAGTAATTGTTGTGGTGACGGTGAACCGTCTGGTGTTGTCCGGCACGGTGTGCAAGACGCCCATTCGTAAAGTCAGCCCGTCAGGCATTCCCCACTGTCAGTTTGTGCTTGAGCACCGCTCGACACAAGAGGAAGCCGGGTTGAGTCGGCAAGCATGGTGTCGTATGCCCGTGATTGTCAGCGGACTCTCGTCACAAGCAGTTACCCACAGTATAACGGTCGGCACGCAACTTACCGTGCACGGGTTCATTAGCTGCCATCAAGGGCGCAATGGCTTGAGCAAGATAGTGTTACATGCCGAGCAGATTGAATTGATAGATTCTGGAGACTAGCCACATGGCACGTTATTTCCGTCGTCGCAAATTCTGCCGTTTCACCGCGGAAGGCGTTGTAGAGATTGATTATAAAGATATCGCTACGCTGAAAAACTATATCACTGAAAGCGGCAAGATTGTTCCGAGCCGTATCACCGGTACTCGTGCAAAATACCAGCGTCAGCTGGCCCGCGCTATCAAGCGTGCGCGTTACTTGTCTTTGTTGCCGTACACTGACCGTCATCAGTAATCGGCCACTGTCCATTAACGAGACTTTGAGAGGATAAAGTAATGCAAGTTATTCTGCTTGATAAAGTAGCAAACCTGGGCAGCCTGGGTGATCAGGTAAACGTTAAAGCGGGCTATGCTCGTAACTTCCTGGTTCCACAGGGCAAAGCTGTCCCAGCAACCAAGAAAAACGTTGAGTTCTTCGAAGCACGCCGTGCTGAACTGGAAGCCAAACTGGCTGACGTTCTGGCTGCTGCTGAAGCTCGCGCTGCTAAGATCAAAGAACTGGGTAGCGTTACCATCGCGTCTAAAGCAGGCGACGAAGGTAAACTGTTCGGTTCCATCGGTACTCGCGATATCGCTGATGCGGTAACGGCTGCTGGTGTTGATATTGCTAAGAGCGAAGTTCGCCTGCCGAACGGCGTTCTGCGTACTGTGGGTGAGCACGAAGTGAGCTTCCAGGTACACAGCGATGTCTTTGCTGAACTGAATGTCGTTGTTGTTGCTGGAGCGTAATTCACGTTTATCGTTGAATTAACACTTTAGTTAACATGTGAAACGCTGGCCTTGTGCCAGCGTTTTGCATTTTAGGGATCGGGAAATGATCTATCATTGCCTATACCCTAAATAATTCGAGTTGCGTGAAGGCGGCAACTGAACGAATCCCCAGGAACTTACTCAGGTAAGTGACTGGGGTGAGTAAGGGCGGCCAACGCACAAGCAGCTTGAAGTATGACGGGTATATACCTAAAAATGAGGCCGGAGGCTGCATGTCTGACTTGATTCATCTCACCCGCGTTTATGATGCGCACGCGCCTTTTTCTTCCCCCACTTTTCTGATTGATCGTCTGTGGCCGCGCGGCATCAGCAAAGCGCGTCTGGAGGGCGTTGAGTGGTTTAAAGACATCGCGCCGAGCAGCGAGTTGCGGAAATGGTTTCACGCCGAGCCTGAACGCTGGGCGGAATTTGTGGATTATTATCGTAATGAGTTAACGCAGGGTACGGCGTGCGACAGGCTGCTAGCGTTACTTGAGCAGAAGCAGGCAATCACGCTGCTTTATGGCAGTAAAGATGCGCACCACAACCATGCTATCGTCCTGCGCGATTTTCTCTTGGAAAGGCTGTCCCGTTAGCGAGTGCGAGTAAAAGCACCGTCTGCACCGCGGGTGAACCGAATCGTCTGGTTCGCCGTGGTTTCGATTTCCAGCTCTGCGACCATACCTTGCGCATTCAGCTGTAATTTAACTGCCTGACCCGCCCGTAAATTGCTGAGCGGTTTATCCCTGCCTTCCACCTGAGCCATCGCGAACACATCGCTGACTGGCAGATTATTATCGCGAAAAAGCTGGGCCAGTGTTTGCCCCGAGGCGATCTCATACTGTCGCCACGGTGCTGATGACGACGTTGGAGGCTCGGTAGCCGCAGGCTGCTGCTGGGGTATGGAAGGCTGGCTTTCAATAATCACGGCCTGCATCGCAGCCTGATTATCTGCCTGCGTAAGAGGGACGGGCGTGGTACGGGCAGGCTGCGGATGTTGCGCGCTGTAAGGCCAGAGCAACACGATGAGCAGCAGTGCGATAGCGATTAAAATCCAGCGGCGATGGAGGAATGGCAAGGGTTCCATCCAGTGATAGCCGTCGGGCAGATGCCAGACTTTTTGCAGTATGGCACCAAGACGCTCGCGCAGGGAAGGAGAGGGCAACCGTTCCTGCTCTTCGAGTTCCCCGTCGTTTTCTACGGCTACAGCATGTGAGGGCTGCCGCTGGATGATTCGCTGGCAGAAGCGTACTAGCGTTTGATAATCCCAGGTGGTTTTCCGCTTCCTGGGCGCAATTCTGCCCATGGTGACCTCTCTTACTACAATTCAGTATAAAAACAATCAGTATAAAAACAGCATCATATAAAAATGATGTCATTAACAACGCTATGCCAGTAACCAAACAAACTTGCCAGTAACTAAGCTACATCACTAGCCAGACGGCGTCGGCATAAAAACAGTATCAGGATGATAACGCAATCCAGTATACCGATAACCCGCATGGGCTGACCAGTTAACGCGTTGATGATTAAGGCAACCAGTGTGATAGAAACATCAGAACTACCAGTATAGGCCAGCTTCCCAGAATGGCTTGGCTGGCGTGCAGTTAACGTGATTACCTGCACACAGGATTTTACCCCAATCCCCGTCACTGTTATGCTGCACTTTCAGTTTTTTACAGATTAAAAGGAACATCCATGACAACTCCTTCTTTTGATAGCGTCGAAGCGCAGGCAAGTTACGGCATCGGCTTACAGGTTGGTCAACAGTTACAGGAATCAGGTCTTGAAGGTCTGATCCCAGAAGCTCTGCTTGCTGGTTTACGTGACGCGCTGGAAGGTAATGCGCCTGCGGTGCCTGTGGATGTGGTTCATCGTGCGCTGCGTGAAATTCACGAACGTGCTGATGCAGTACGTCGCGATCGCCAACAGGTGCTGGCGGTAGAAGGTCAGCAGTTCTTGGCCGAAAACGCGCAGAAAGAAGGTGTGAACAGCACGGAATCTGGTCTGCAATTCCGCGTGTTGACGCAGGGTGAAGGTTCGATCCCGGCTCGTCAGGATCGCGTACGTGTGCATTACACTGGTCGTCTGATTGACGGCAGCGTGTTCGACAGCTCTGTCCAGCGTGGTGAACCTGCTGAATTCCCAGTAAGCGGCGTGATTCCAGGCTGGATTGAGGCGTTGACGCTGATGCCAGTCGGTTCCAAGTGGGAACTCTATATTCCGCACAATCTGGCGTATGGTGAACGTGGCGCGGGTGCTTCTATTCCGCCGTTCAGCGCGCTGATTTTTGAAGTGGAACTGCTGGAAATTCTGTAATCTCCAGAAACAAGAAAGGCGCTCACTGAGCGCCTTTCTTGTTTTTACTGAATGGTTTTTACTTAATTGTTTTTAATTACTTTATTTTTTATTGAAACGACATTACTCACCGCGCAGCGCGCGTGGGAACAGCAAATTGTTTTCCAGATGGATGTGTTCCATCAGATCGGTAATGAACTCGTTGATACCGGAGTACAGCGCACGCCAAGTGTTGCAGGCACCTTCCGGTGGTACGACACCGTTGGTCAGCTCTTTGACCACTTCCACATCACGCCCTGCGTCATCGTGCTCATGCTCCATCACGGAAATCGGTGCAGCAGCGTTCGCACCCATTCCCTGACTAATCATTGGGAAGAGGATGCGTTCTTCTTTCATCATATGCTGAGACAGCTCGTTATAGATGGCGGTCAGCTGGTTTGCGAGGCCGTGCGGGCAGTCGGCTTTATCGTGATGCACGCGCTCGACTTTTTCCGCCATCAAAATCAGCTCTGGCAGTTGTTCGCGGTGACGATCGTGAAAGCGAGGGATGATGTACGCGATAATGTCAGCCAGCGGCGCTTCACGCCAGTCCCGCACGTCAGAAGGCTGCGCGGCCAGTTTTTCTAGCTGTGCTTCCAGCTCGTCGATATTGAGATCTTTTTTGCCAGCCGCGCGGCTGAGTGTTTGCTTTCCGCCGCAGCAGAAATCCAGATTGAGTTCACGAAAGAGTTTGGTCGCGCGCGGAATAGCGATAGCCAACTCACCCAGGGATTGGTCGCGGTATGCCATGATGTTGCCTCTCAACGACTGCAGTTTGTAAATTGCATTTTAAATGCATCTTTAAGCGTTGAATATACCGCTTACGAGGTAGGCGGTAAAAAGTATGCTGTTCTACTGCACGGTATTGCGGGTCTCAAGTGACTGCGTGATGGTGTGTGTAAGAGCGCGGGAGGCAATACCATCTCAAAATGAGTGAGAAGCGCGAGGCGGCGTTCACTTGCTCCAGCACCTGCGCGAGTGCGGCTGGTGAACATACCTGTTCTCAGAGTATCTCGTTTTCATTCGCCCCTAGCGCGGTAGGAAGCTGTGTTCAGTTCTGGGCTGCAATGTCGTTGTAGCGCTGTTCGGGGCCGTGAATCGCGCGTTCAACGGTGTAGCCTTCGTTATTCAGGACCACAATGACCATGTTCAGGCGATCCCGAATGATCGAACCCACAGCGGTTGGACGATGAAATGGCAGCCCGCTGGTAACCGGAGCGTGGCGGCACCAAAACAGGAGGAGCTTTGGTCGGTCACGAGAATATCGCCAGAGCGGAGGAAACGCTGCATCTGTTGCCAAAACTCTCGCTGATTGAGTGTGTCGGTGTGCTCTGACTGCGGTAAGGCCGGAGGCGTAATGGTACGGTGATCCCAACGGGGCGAGAGCATCGCGGTGATGTTTTCCAGCGCGGCAATAGCGTCTGACATCGGAACAGCCGAGAAAACCTGACCTCCAACGCGCGCCAGCGTTGGCTGGATATCGATGTTTTTTCGTTGGAAATCTGGTGGCTGAAGCCAGCGGTAATCGTATCGGTATAACGCACGCCAATGCTGATGATGACATCCGCGTCTTCGATGTGTGCCCGGATCGCTTCGTGACTGCCGCCACCCGCGTAGGTGCCGGTAAAACTGTGGTGCTGTTCGTTTAGCGTGCTTTTCCCCATCAGCAAGGTGTTATGGGGGAGCAGCGTTTAATTCGTTCGCACAACCCACCTAGGTGATATCTGAGTGCCTGATGACATGATCGAGAAAATGTAAATTGTAATCATCTGGCACGCCGAAAAGACGCTGAATACCAACCTGTGTCAGACGATGCAGTAAATAATCGCCTATCGTATAATTTTCGCGCATAGCTATTCCCTCCGTGAATGATGGATATACTGAAACTAAGTATTAACTTTTAGGTAAATCTTTCTAATGTTTATTCCCTATTGATAATCTTTTTTTACGTTTTTTGTACCTTTATATGTTTTATTAATTAAAATTATTAATTAATCAATGGGTGCTGATGAACAACCTGTATGAGCGTCAGCGAAACGTTAAGAACGGTAAAATCAGGAAAATGCGCATTTATCTGATAGTGATGCAGAGGAATTCCCCGTATATCTCTGTCAGGCCGCAGTCGCGGTGAGCAAGGAGTTCCCCTATGTTTAATCCACTCGTCATCAGTGCCCTGTTTGTGGGAATGTTTGCGGTTATGCCAGCACCAGAGGCTAAAGGTGCCAGCATCGAGCTGATGCCTGGCGTCACGTTGAATATCGGCGAGCGTGACAGACGAGGTAATTACTGGGATGGCTATGACTGGCGCAGCGAGCGCTGGTGGCAGGAGCACCGGGGTTACCATCGTGGTGAACGTAATCGGCACGGCTACTATTGGGATGGCTGGCGCTGGCGCGATGCCCGTTGGTGGCATGGAAATCAGCGCGATAGACGTGATTATTACAACCGTCGTTTTGATCCGCCACGCTACGTTGACGAGCGTGGGCCGCGTCGCGGCGAGTGGGGCAGGCGCGGACACGATCGGGGAAATAGTTACTATCGCAATGGGCGAGGATCGTTTCGCGGCTAGCCGTTCAGGCTCCTGCCGAAGCAGGAGCCTGTGAATGACATCGCTGTCAGTCTTTATTTAGCGTGTTGCAGGTCAAGGCGATAAACCGCAAAACCCGTTTCATCATTGCCGACTGACGTCATCGGGTACTGCGCTTTCTCTTTGATAAACGCCGTAGCTTTCTCAGACGGTGAGGTCTCAAAACGGATATCCAGCGGCGTATCGCTGACGATAGGGGTCAGACGCCAGTTGTTATCTGCCTGCGGCTTCACTTCTCCCGATTTTTGCGTTTCCGCGCTGATGTAGGCCGCCAGAACGGAGCGGTTTTCATCCGGTGACGCGAAGGCCACATACTTCTCACCCGTACCGGCAAATTTCTCGCCGTAGGCGCGATAGTTATTGGTGGCGATCAGGAAAGTCGCTTTGGGATCGATCGGTTTGCCGTTAAACGTCAGCCCTTTGATACGGTGTGATTTATCGTTGATTAACGCACATTCGCTGTCGTAGCGGGCAGGCTGCGTCACATCAATCTGATAATTAACACCATCGATCACGTCGAAGTTATACGTGCGGAAGCCGTCCCAGTTGAGCAGGGATTGCGGCTCACGCTTGCTTGTATCGATTTGTTTGAACTGACCCGCAGAGCACTCCAGCCACTCCTGCACCTGCTGCCCGTTGACTTTCACTACCACCAGCGTATTCGGGTAGAGATACAGATCGGCAGCGTTACGGAAGGTGAGCTGGCCTTTTTCTACTTCGACATAGCTGGCCGGATCGTTTTTACGGCCACCAGCTTTAAACGGTGCGGCGGCGGAGAGCACCGGAATATCGGCCAGATCGGGATCGCCCTGAATAAAATGCTCTACATAAGCGCGCTGAGCATTGTTGACGATCTGCACGGTCGGATCGTCCTGAATCAGCGACAGGTAGCTATACATGTTGTCTGCGGATTTGCCGATCGGTTTGCTGACAAACTCGCGCGTATTCTGGTGAGCATCGGACAGTACTTTCACCAGCTTGTCGTCTTCCGCCGCCAGTGATTTCTTCTGCGCTTTGTCATAGATCGGTCTGGCTTCCGCTTTCGCCTGTTCCACTTTCCATGTGCCGCTGTCGTTATTCAGCGTGAAATCGACGACGCCGAGGTGGTCACCCCATTGCCCCGGCATTACCGCAGGCACGCCGTTGAGCGTTCCCTGTTTGATGTCGGCGCCCTTGATGTTCGCAAAGTCATTGCTGGGGAAAACCGCATGAGCATGACCGAACATGATCGCGTCAACGCCAGGGATTTGGCTGAGGTAGTAAACGGAGTTTTCCGCCATCGCTTTGTACGGCTCGGCAGAAAGACCGGAGTGAGGGATCACAATCACCAGATCGGCACCTTGCTTGCGCATTTCCGGTACCCACTTTTTCGCGCTGGCGGTGATGTCTTCTACGGTGACTTTTCCAGTCAGATTAGCTTTATCCCATACCATGACCTGCGGCGGGACGAAGCCAATATAGCCGATACGCAGGGTATGCTGTTTGCCGTCGCGGTCGGTGACCGACTTGTTTTCAATGTGGTAAGGCGTAAACAGCGGTTTACCCGTTTTCGCATCCAGCACGTTGGCGTTCACATAAGGGAATTTCGCGCCGGACAGCGCCTTGTGCAGATAGTCCAGGCCATAGTTGAATTCGTGGTTACCGATATTGCCGACGGAATAATCCAGCGTGTTCATCGCCTGATAAACCGGATGTACATCGCCTGCCTTCAGCCCCTTCGCCGCCATGTAATCCCCTAACGGGCTGCCTTGGATCAAATCGCCGTTATCCACCAGCACGCTGTTGGTGGCTTGTTCGCGTGCGGCGTGAATCAGGCTGGCGGTACGCACCAGACCAAATTTATCTGTTGGCGTATCCTTGTAATAGTCGAAGTCCATCATATTGCTGTGCAGATCGGTGGTTTCCAATACCCGTAGATCAACAGTAGCGGCATGAACGGTCGTGGCGACCAGCGTAGCAAGCAGGCTGAGTGCCAGTGAATGCTTCATTGCGTAACTCCTTGTGAGGTAATTGTCGACGCGTGAGGCGATCGGGGGTGTTTTTCATATCATGATGAAGTTAAAGTGATTATCGTCTCTAAATGCTGAGGATGACATCAATAATGGCAATAATCGTAGATTGCTTCACAGATGTATAATGAATGACAGAGATGAAGTCTGCGTTACGCTATCGTCGCGTAACCGATAACGACGAGGTAGATCATGCTAGAACCTATTTGCCAACTGGCCCGTGATGCCGGTGCTGCCATTATGCAGGTTTATGACGGGCAGCATCCCGTAGATGTCGCGCACAAGAAAGATGATTCGCCAGTAACCGCCGCCGATCTTGCGGCGCATCGGGTCATTAAGGATGGCCTGGCTGTCGCGTATCCTGACATTCCTTTGCTGTCAGAAGAAGATCCGCCTGAATGGGAAATCCGCCGGCACTGGCAGCGCTATTGGCTGGTCGATCCGCTGGATGGCACCAAAGAGTTCCTCAGCCGCAATGGCGAGTTTACGGTGAATATTGCGCTGATCGAGAACGGTCAGGCCGTACTCGGCGTGGTTTACGTGCCAGTTACGGGTGTGATGTACTCCGCGGCGGAAGGTAAAGCCTGGAAAGAAGAGAACGGCCAGCGTCGACAAATTACAGTGAAACAGGCTCGACCTCCTCTGGTAGTGGTTAGCCGCTCTCATGCCGATCGCGAATTAAAGGACTATCTCAATCAACTGGGTGAACACCAGACGGTGGCGGTTGGGTCATCGCTAAAATTTTGTCTGGTGGCGGAAGGCGAAGCGCAGCTTTACCCACGTTTTGGGCCGACGAACATTTGGGATACGGCGGCGGGCCATGCGGTGGCGGTAGCGGCCGGGGCGCAGATTCACGATTGGCAGGGGCAGACTCTGTCTTACACGCCGCGTGAATCTTTCCTCAATCCCGGTTTTCGCGTCTCCCTGTTTTAACTGCTTTAGCGCTATTTCTCTTCCAGTAACTGGCGCAGCAGGGACATCACCTGCTGCACTTCCTGTCCGCTCAACGCGCCATCCTTCACGAAACGGACTCTCCCCTGTTTATCCAGCACCGCGATAGCCGAGCTATTTTGCTGTAGCTGCCAGGTTTTCCGCACGTTGCCATTGCTATCGACAATAAACTGCGACCACGGAAAGGCTTTCTTGTTGTCTTCAAGGCTACTGCGGACAAACATGCTGGTGCCGATGATGGCATCGTCGGTATTCACGATTGTCGTCGTTTGGTAATAATCATGCGGTAGGTTAGCGGCCTTCAGTGCGGAGATGAGCGGATCGTTCATCTCTTTGGCTGAGGTGCGGCCAGCGATATGTTGTATCACCCGCACTTTTCCGGGCAGTTGCGCACTGTTCCAGTTTTTATAACTAAACTGATTATTAAGGTACTGAAGTTCTCCCTTGTCTGCGACGCCGACGGGAGGAACCAATTGGTTGAGTACCAGCGTATGGGCTAAGGTTGGGAGCCCCAGCAGAGGCGTGATAGAGAGCGCGAGGAGCAGGTGGCGTATTTTTATCATGGTATGTCCTTCAATGTGGGTGGCCCGATGCGATGTCAGAGATGGAAAATATCAGGCTATGGAATAAGCGTAGATTCAGGAAACGGGTCTGTCCTGCTCCGCGATAAAACGCTTTGTGCCCGAGTGCACAAAACCCTTATTTTTGAAGGTTTATACTGATGGCTAGGGGTTTCCTTAAACACTACTCTGTAAAAATCTGTAAAAGCAGTTAAGAATACTGAATAGTGGGGAACTAAATGCCGTTTTACGGTACTAATTAGCAGTATCCGTTATCTCATTAGCGCTCCAGAACCTCAGCCATGTTGGCGAAAGGGAGAGCGTAGAAAAATAAAACGGGAGAGTAAAACGATGAGGATCTTCGAACGTTACAATCCTTTGAAAGTCGCCAAGTATGTGAAAACCCTGTTTCGTGGGCGGCTGTACATAAAAGGGGTTGGTGCTTTTGAGTTCGACTACGGCAAAATTCTATTGCCAAAGAAACAGGATAAGCAGCATCTTCTGGTGATGTCCGAAGTCAATCGCCAGGTCATCCGGCTTCAGGCCGAGATGGGATGAGTGATAAAGAAACGGCCCGTAGCGGGCCGTTCTGGTTTTCTATGATATGCATGCCTTTTAGCGGTTAATCGTCGCTATCAATCTTCGCGCTTGATGAGACAATCGGGCGGTCTTCCAGACGCGTCACCAACAGCTGATCGATCTTGTAGCTGTCGATATCCACCACTTCAAACTTATAGCCTGAGAAGCGCACCGCATCGGTACGTTTCGGGATTTTCCGCAGCGTATACATCATGAAGCCGCCGATGGTTTCGTAGTTGCCCGAGTGCGGGAAGTCATCAATATTCAGCGCCCGCATCACGTCCTCTATTGGCGTACCGCCTTCAACCAGCCAGGAATTCTCGTCGCGCGCGACAATCTGCTCTTCCATTCCCTGACCGACGAGATCGCCCATCAGTGTTGTCATCACGTCGTTAAGGGTGATGATGCCGACGATCAGGGCATATTCATTCAGAATGACAGCGAAATCTTCGCCTGCCGTTTTGAAACTTTCCAATGCTTCGGACAATGTCAGTGTATCTGGCACGATCAGCGCCGGACGAATCTGCACGCCGCTACTCAGCGTCAGGCTCTGGTTTCCCAGCACCCGAATCAGCAGGTCTTTGGAATCCACGTAGCCGACGATCTGATCAATCGTGCCATCGCAAACCAAAAACTTGGAATGTGGCTGCTGGGCGATCTTTTCCTTAATACTGTCTTCCTGCTCGTGCAGATCGAAGTAGACCACGCTTTCACGTGAGGTCATCGAAGACGGTACGGTACGGGATTCCAGCTCAAACACGTTCTCGATCAGTTCGTGCTCTTGCTTACGCAGTACGCCAGCCAGTGCACCGGCTTCTACCACGGCGTAAATATCATCGGACGTGATGTCATCTTTACGCACCATCGGCAGCTTGAGCATACGAAAAATGACGTTAGCCAGCCCGTTAAATACCCAGACCAGCGGGCGGAAGAGGAGCAGGCAGAAGCGCATGGGGTTGATTATGCGGACTGCTACAGCTTCCGGCGCAATCATACCAATGCGTTTCGGGGTGAGATCGGCAAACAGAATAAACAGGCTGGTGACCAGTACGAATGAGCAGATGAAGCTGATTTGATCCGCAGATTCGGGGGACATGAAGCGTTCAAACAGCATAGCGAAGGTAGGAGAAAATGCCGCATCGCCGATGATACCAGCCAGAATTGCGACAGCGTTGACGCCAATTTGAATTACGGTAAAAAAGATACCTGGTGTTTCTTGAAATTTGAGCACCAGATCGGCGTTGAGGTTCCCCTCATCGGCCATTAGTTTGAGTTTAATTTTACGCGATGCCGCCAGTGAGATCTCAGAAAGTGAGAAAAACGCACTGATGGCAATGAGCAAAAGAATCAGTAATAGACTGTTTAACATAGTTTTTACTTTAGGTAAGTTTTCGCATGCGCCGAGATTGACGCAGCGATCCTCAGAAAGGTGAACACATAAAAGTGAACACATTATGATCATTATTGAAGGTCATAACCGGGCGAGGATTAGCTCGGTTCGGGGGCATTATAGCAGGAGTGGTGAAATTACCGCCAGCGGTCAACGCGGAGGTAGCAGACAGACGCCTATACCTCCTAATCCACAGTAGCCGTTTGGGTTCTTGTGCAGGTATTGCTGGTGATCGTCTTCCGCATAATAGAACGGGCCAGCAGGCTCGATTTCTGTGCTGATGGCGCGGCTGTCACCGTTCTCTCTCATTGCTTGCTGAAAGCGCTGAAGGCTTTCCTGTGCCGCCTTTTCCTGTTCAGGCGTGAGCGTATAGATAGCAGAGCGGTATTGGCTGCCGATATCACCACCTTGACGCATACCCTGCGCGGGGTCGTGATTTTCCCAGAACAGTCGCAGCAATTGCTCATAGCTGATAACCGCAGGATCGAAAACGACACGCACCGCTTCGGCGTGGTCGGTTTGCCCGCTGCATACTTCACGGTAGGTTGGGTTAGGTGTGTAACCACCGATATAACCTGCGGCGGTGCTGTAGACGCCCGGCTGTTGCCAGAACAAACGCTCAGCGCCCCAGAAACAGCCCATCGCGAAAATAGCGACAGACATCGGTTCCGGCACATGCGTCATGGAATGTTCATGAACGACATGCAGCCTGGCGACTGGCATGGGGGTGGAACGCCCCAGTAAAGCAGCGGATTGTGTAATCCGCTGCATCTTATCAATAGAATTCATCACGTTATTGACTCCAACAAGACTGGGTGAATGACCTTCTTTCGCTGAAAGCATAACCAAGAAGCATTGACCTGTCTTTATATCTTACCGGTGTTTACTGTTAAGATAATGTTTATCTATGACACAGCAATGTGATAATTGCAGGCTAATATCTATTTCTAAGGGTAAAAATTAGTATTTATCACTAATATCATGCAAAGTTGGTAGGAGATTTCGGCGCTGCGTGGCGGATTGTCAGGTAAGCGTACAACGACGGCCGTCAATGCGGTGGGCGAAGTGATAAAAGCCATGCTATAGGTTTTAGGCGACAGACAGATTTATCAGGGAGCTCAGTGACTATTTTCATCTCAACGAAAAGTTTCATTGGAAAAAAAAGCGTTACCGGGCAAAAAGGCATCGCAGGACAAAAAAATAGCTTTGCTGGCTGCGGTGCGCCACGATACTGGGTTCTTGGCCTGATGTGCGCGCTGCTGATGCTGGCCCCAGAGAGCCAAGCGGCGAATGTGCGTCTGCAAGTCATGGGGCTGGAAGGGCAGTTACAAAAAAATGTACGGGCACGCTTATCTACCATTTCGGTCGATGAGATTAATGCCGACGGGCGTTTCCGCTCACGCGTCGATGACGCGATCCGTCAGGGATTGCGCGCGCTCGGCTACTACGATCCACAGATTGGTTTCGAATTCCGGCCTGCCGTTAATGGCGGACGACCCGTATTGATTGCCACCGTCACTCCCGGTGAACCGGTAAAAATTGCTGGGGTGAACATCACTCTGCGCGGCGGTGCGCATGACGATAAAGACTATCAACAGCTGGTTAAAGACGATCGCCCCGAAATCGGTTCGGTGTTGAACCACGGTGATTTCGATCGCTTTAAAAACGGGCTGAACGGTTTGTCATTACGCAAAGGCTATTTCGATGCACGCTTCCAGCAAAGCCAGCTCGGCGTGATGCGGGAAGAGAGAGAAGCGTTTTGGGATATCGACTTTGATAGCGGTGAGCGCTATCGCTTTGGCACTGTACACTTTCAGGGCGCACAAATTCGCGATGATTATCTGCAAAATCTGGTGCCGTTTCACGAAGGCGATGCTTACACCAGTGAAGATCTCGGTGAGTTAAACCGCCGTCTTTCTGCGACGGGATGGTTTAACTCTGTGGTGGTGTCGCCAGATTTCGAACGGTCGAAAAGCTCCAAGGTGCTGCCTTTGGAAGCGGTGGTGACGCCGCGAACCCGTAACCGGATTGAAACCGGGGTCGGCTATGCCACGGATGTTGGCCCTCGCTTTAAAACGACCTGGAATAAGCCTTGGGTAAACTCTCGGGGACACAGTCTGGAAAGTAGCCTGAGCGTGTCTGCGCCGGAGCAATCGCTCGATTTTAGCTACAAAATTCCCTTGTTGAAGAACCCGCTTGAGCAGTACTACCTGCTACAAGGCGGCTTCAAGCGCGAAGATCTCAACGATACCAAATCCGATGGCACCACGCTGAACGTGGCGCGCTACTGGGATCTCTCCAGCGGCTGGCAACGCGCGATTAACCTGCGCTGGAGCCTCGACCACTTTACGCAGGCAAGCGTGACGGATACCACGATGCTGATCTATCCAGGCGTTAGCATTAACCGAACCCGCCAACGCGGCGGGCTGATGCCAGTGTGGGGCGATACGCAACGTTATTCTATCGATATTTCCGACACCACCTGGGGATCGGATATCGACTTTGCCGTGGTTCAGGCACAAAACGTCTGGATTCGTACGCTGGCGGATAAACACCGCTTTGTGGCACGTGGCAATCTGGGCTGGATTGAGACTAATAATTTCTCCCGCGTTCCACCCTCACTGCGTTTCTTTGCCGGTGGCGATCGCAGCATTCGTGGGTATAAGTACAAATCTATTTCGCCGCGCGACAGCGACGGCAAACTGACTGGGGCGTCCAAGCTGGCGACTGGCTCGCTCGAATACCAATACAACGTGACGGGAAAATGGTGGGGCGCGGTTTTTGTTGATTCAGGTGAAGCAGTGAATGACATCAAACGGAGTAACTTCAAGACCGGTACGGGCGTTGGCGTACGCTGGGCCTCGCCGATTGGCCCGGTGAAGCTCGATGTTGCTATGCCGATCGGCGATGCAGAGAAGAAGAACGATGTTCAGTTCTATATCGCACTGGGGCCTGAATTATGATGGATGATAAAAACGAAAAAAAAGCCCAGGATTCGGTGGCGGAAGAAAGTGTCGCGCACAACAACGCGCCAACGACGCCCGCGCGGAAAGGGCGCTGGTGGAAAAGAGTCGGTATTGGCATCGTCGCCTTCTTACTGCTTCTCGTTGTTGGGCTAGGGTTGCTGGTGGGAACCACACCGGGCCTGCATCTGTTGCTGAATACCGCCGCACGCGTGGTGCCGGGGCTGGACATTGCCAGCGTGAGCGGCGGCTGGCGTGATTTAACGCTGAAAAACGTCAGCTACGAAATGCTGGGCGTGACGGTAAAGATCGATGAATTTCATCTGTCGCTCGCGCTGGGCTGTCTGCGCAAAAGTCAGCTGTGCATCAATGACCTGTCGGCAAACCGTGTCGATGTGGTTGTGGATACCAAAGCCTTGCCTATGGCGGCAGAGCCACCGCCGCCTTCAACGCCAGTAACGGAAATTTCAACACCCTTCCCGATTTCATTGCGCCAGCTAACGCTCAGCAACGTTCAGGTTACCGTGGACGATACGGCGATTTCACTGGGCGAGTTCCGCACGGGCATGCAGTGGGAAGGGCGCGCGTTGACGCTGCTACCGACCAAAATCAGCGCGCTGCTGGTGGCTTTGCCGAAGACCCCCGTCGATGTGCTGGAAGATCGCAAAGTGACGGCGGCGGAAATGGCGTCTGTCGTCAAAGAAACGGCGCAGAGCGTGCGTGAAGCGGCCGAGCAAGGCTCATCGCAAACGCTTAACATCGATAAAGTACTCGAGGCAAATAATACGGTAGCAACTGCCACGACGACGACACCGATACCGACAGCATCGACACCAAAAACGGATAGTGCCTCTGACAAGCCTGCCGTGCCTGAACAGCCATTGGGTGAACGCCTGAGCGAGCTGTTCTCCAAACCGCTATTACCTGATTTACCGCAGTTCACGCTGCCGCTGGATCTGAATATTGTCGAGATTCACGGTGAACAGCTACGACTGACGGGCGATCAGGACATTTTGATTAATAACCTTTTCGTACAGGCATCGACCCTGCAACAGCATTTGCGTCTGGACAAGTTGATCGTGCAATCGCCACAGGGTGGATTGAATGTGCGCGGTGAAGCGACACTGAGCGATAACTGGCCTGTCTCGCTGACAGCAAACGGCGTGCTAAACATTGATCCGCTCAAAGGCGAGAAGCTGAAACTGACGGTTGATGGCGGCCTGCGCGAACAGCTGAATGTGGCGCTGAACCTGTCGGGGCCGCAGCGTGCGCAGTTGGAGCTGCAAACTCAGCTGGCGGAAGCCGGGCTGCCGCTGGCGTTGACGCTGCAAACCGAACGCGTTCGTTGGCCGTTGACGGGCGCGACGCAATATCAGGCTGATAACGTCAGGCTGCGTTTTAACGGCAAAGCGACCGGCTATGCGCTGTCGCTGCGCGGCGATCTGAGCGGTGCGGATATTCCTCCCGCAACGCTGTTGCTCGATGGTAAAGGCAACGAGCAACAGTTTACGCTGAGCCGCCTGCGGCTGGCGGCGTTGCAGGGTAATGCCGATCTGAGTGCGCTTATCGACTGGAGCAAAGCCATAAGCTGGCGTAGTGAGCTGGTGTTGAACGGGATTAACACCGCGAAACAGTGGCCTGAATGGCCCGCGAAAGTAGACGGCAAGATTACGACGCGCGGCAGCGTCTATGGCGGTAGCTGGCAGTTACAGGTGCCGGAATTGCGTCTGGACGGCAACGTGAAAGCGAATAAGCTCACGGCCAGAGGTGAACTGCGCGGTAATGCTGCGGGCCAGTGGACAATTCCAGCGCTGAATCTGGCGTTAGGCCGCAACCAGTTGAACGTCAAAGGCGACCTGAGCGATAAGTGGCAGTTAGATGCAGACATCAATGCGCTGTCGCTGGACGGCATGTTGCCCGGTCTGGCAGGGCGCGCCATCGGCACGCTTAAATTACGTGGCAATCTGCGTGAACCGCAGATGCTGGCGGATATCACGGCGTCTGGCCTACGTTGGCAGGCGATGACGATTAGTCAGGTGAGGGTGGAAGGCGATGTACGCTCCGAGCAGCAGATTCAGGGCAAGCTGACTGTACGCCTCGAAGCACTGAAGCAAGAAGGCCTGAATATTGCGCTGCTGACCCTGGATGCCAGCGGTAACGAGAAACAGCACCAGCTCCGGCTGAATATGCAGGGCGAACCGGTTGCGGGGCAACTGGCACTTTCGGGCAGTTTCGATCGTCAGGAACAGCGCTGGCGCGGCACGCTGAACAATACCCGCTTCGACACGCCGGTGGGTGAATGGCGTCTGACGCAGGATATGGCGTTGGATTACCTGAATGCGCAGCAGAAGATCACCATCGGCACGCACTGCTGGCGGAATCCGAACGCAGAGCTTTGCGTACCAAAAGCAATTGAAGCTGGGCCGAGTGGACAGGCGAGCATTCGACTGAATCGCTTCGATCTCGCCATGCTGAAACCGTTCCTGACGGCGGATACGGTGCTAGCCGGGACGTTCACCGGTGGTGCGGATATCAGCTGGCAGGCAGGGCAAGGTTTACCACAGGCGAAAGTATCGCTGGTGGGTAACGGCGTCAGCGTTCGCCAGCAGATGCAGGGCAACACACTGCCGATTGATTTCGATACCTTTACGCTGAATGCCGGGCTCGATCGCGGGCGGGCGCAGCTCGGCTGGCTGATGGCGATTCGAGAGAATGGACGCTTCAGCGGTGATATTCAGGTGACCGATCCACAGGGCCGACGCAATCTCGGCGGCAGCGTCACGATCAACACTATTTCGCTGGCGTTGCTCAACCCTGCGTTGAGTAAAGGAGAAAAAGCGGCGGGGATACTGAATGCGAACTTGCGTCTGGCGGGGGATGCGGCGCGTCCTCAGCTTTTCGGCCAGATGGTGCTGGAGCGGTTGGATATTGATGGCAACTGGATGCCGATCGATCTGACCAACGGGCGGCTGGCGGTGAATTTCAGTGGGATGTCGTCAACGCTGCAAGGCTTCCTGAAAACGAATAACGGGCAGTTGAATCTCGGCGGGAACGCAGACTGGTCGCGGCCAGATGCCTGGCGTGCGCGAATTGCCGCGAAAGGCCAGAAGCTGCGAGTGACGATTCCGCCGATGGCGCGGCTGGATGTCTCGCCGGATATTGTCTTCGAGGCCACGCCGCAGCTGTTTGCGCTAAACGGGTCGGTCAGTATTCCGTGGGCGCGCATTGTCGTTAAAGACATGCCGGAAAGTGCGGTGGCGGTATCATCGGATGAAGTGATGCTGGATGCCCAGCGTCAGCCACTGAAGAAAACCAGCGCCGCGATTCCGATTAACAGCAACCTGACGATCCGCGTCGGTAATGATGTGCAACTGGATGCATTCGGGCTGGCTGCTCGCCTACAGGGTGACTTGAAAATGGTTCAGGACGAGCGTGGATTAGGGCTGAACGGCCAGATCGACATTCCGTCTGGTCGCTTTAAAGCCTATGGGCAGGATCTGATCGTCCGCAAAGGGTTGATTCTGTTCTCCGGACCACCGGATCAGCCGATCCTGAATATCGAAGCCATTCGTAACCCAGACAACACGGCGAATGACGTCATTGCCGGCGTGCGCGTCACCGGCATGGCCGCAACACCGAAGCTGGAAGTCTTCTCCGATCCGGCCATGTCACAGCAGGAAGCGCTCTCTTATCTGCTGCGTGGGCAGGGTTTGGACAGCGGCGGAGCAGATAGCTCGGCAATGACCTCAATGTTAGTCGGTTTAGGGGTTGCACAAAGTGGTCAAGTTGTGGGTAAAATCGGCGAGGCCTTTGGCGTAAGTAATTTAGCTCTGGATACACAGGGTGTTGGCGATAATTCTCAAGTTGTCGTCAGCGGCTACGTCCTTCCGGGTCTGCAAGTAAAATATGGTGTTGGCATATTCGATTCTTTGGCAACGTTAACGCTACGTTATCGCCTGATGCCAAAACTATACTTGGAAGCGGTGTCTGGAATTAGCCAGGCATTAGATGTGCTCTATCAGTTTGAGTTCTAGCGATGCGAATTATTGTTTACGGCAGTTTACGACGCAAACAGGGAAACAGTCATTGGATGACAAATGCGCAATGGTTAGGGGACTGTCAGCTCGCGGGTTTCGAGCTGTACGATCTCGGCCATTATCCGGCAGTCGTACCTGGTGATGGAGAAATCCATTGCGAGGTCTATCGCATTAGTTCGTCGATTTTGACAGAGCTGGATGCCTTGAAGCGAGACGGCCACGAATACCAACGTGAGCTGATTCGTACGCCTCTGGGCAGTGCCTGGATCTATCTGTACAAACACCCTGTTGTAGGGCTGACGCGTATTGCCAGCGGTGACTGGCTAAAGCGCAGCGAAGAAGATGAAGAAGAGGCTTGAGGCCGAGTAGCCCATCAAGTCATGGTCGCCATAAATAAAAACACCGCGCAAGGCGGTGTTTTTGATCATGCGATATCTTGAGCCCGTAAGGGCTTTAATGCATATCGTGTGGCGCTTATTTGTTTTTCGCGCGCTCGAAGGAAGCAACGATCTCGGCTTTTGCCGCAGCAGCGTTATCCCAACCTTCAACTTTAACCCACTTGCCTTTTTCCAGATCTTTGTAGTGTTCAAAGAAGTGGCTGATCTGTGCACGCAGCAGTTCAGGCAGGTCGTTAACGTCTTTAATGTGATCGTATTCTTTGCTCAGCTTGCTGTGCGGAACGGCAACCAGCTTGGCATCTTCGCCCGCTTCGTCAGTCATTTTCAGCACGCCAACAGGACGGCAACGGATCACTGAGCCCGGCTGCAACGGATACGGGGTCGGAACCAGAACGTCAACCGGATCACCATCCAGAGACAGCGTGTGGTTGATGTAACCGTAGTTGCACGGGTAGAACATGGCTGTAGACATGAAACGGTCTACAAACAGCGCACCGGTATCTTTATCAATTTCATATTTGATCGGATCGGCGTTCGCGGGAATTTCAATCACTACATAGATATCTTCCGGCAGATCTTTACCCGCCGGGACATTGATCAGACTCATGTCGGTTTCCTTCTCTTAAACCTGAAATAGCGTGGCCGTCATTATAGCCAAAAAGCGTTTGATGTCGCCGATTTTTAGCGTACCGAAGCGCTATACGGTTCCCGTGAGTCGTTTAAGTAAAAATACTTTCGTTACTAAAGTTTCTTTAAAGAAAGCAGGTTTGTTACCGATAGGGAACATGATCAAGATCACGTTATGCAGAGCTTTTCTCCGCATTTATTTATCATTTGTAATTCCAGGGAAACGAAAATGTTAAGAAATATCACCATCAAGACGAGCTTGATTGCTTTGTTAGGAACGATGGTACTGCTCTTACTACTGGTGTGCGGAATCGGCATCACTTCAATCAATCAGGGAATCACTTCGCTTACGACCATTGACAAGATTCAGGGGAAAGAAGTCACGGCACTGTCTGGGAGCTATACCGCTTCGCTGCGTGCAAGAACGGTATCGGCATTGGCTGCCCGTCAGATGGAAAACGGACTGACTGATCTCGCGAATGCGTCTGTAGTACGAGCAGAGGCTTATACGGCGCTCTCCCACAAAGAAATGGCGCGTTTTATTTCTTATGGCACCGTAACGGAACGTGGTGCCAAAATGGCGGAAGAGGTTAAAACCAGTTACGAACAATACATGAATCTTGGTGTTCAGCCGATGGTTGATGCGCTGAAACGTGGGGATATCGCTGCCTATTACGTGCTGTTACAGGATGTGCTACCGCCGCTCAGCGTTAAGATGGATAAGGTGGCGAACGAATTCCGCGACTTTGGTCTTGAAGTAGGGGAAAGCATGCTCGCAGAAGCTGAAAGCTTTGCGTTCGAGCGTTTGACGATTATCGGTATTGCCTGTGTATTCGTTCTGCTGCTGGTGTTAGCTGCTTGGATCGCACTGAAGCGTTCCATTTTGTCTCCGCTTGAGGAGACGGTCGGCCAGTTGGAGTTTATTGCCCGCGGCGACCTAACCCAGCGCATTGCCGATGGTCGCGATAATGAAATTGGCCGTCTGATTCAGGCCATGAAGTCAATGCAGTCTTCACTGGCAACCGCCGTTGGCCGTGTTCGCGATGCCGGTATGCAGATTGACGTCGGTACGCGCGAACTGTCTTCCGGCAATACCCATTTAGCCGCGCGTACGGAAGAGTCAGCCTCCTCGCTGGAAGAAACCGCAGCCAGCCTGGAGCAGTTGACCGCTACGGTGACGCTGAACGCGGAGAGTGCGGAACAAGCGCATACGCTGGCGCAAAATGTGTCCGATATTGCCAATAAAGGCAGTGAAACCGTAGGGAGCATGATTGAGAAAATGCAGATGATCTCCAGCAGCTCAGCACGCATTGGCGATATTCTGGCGGTGATCGACGGCATCGCGTTCCAGACCAATATTCTGGCGCTGAATGCGGCAGTTGAAGCGGCACGTGCGGGTGAGCAGGGGCGTGGATTTGCGGTGGTTGCGGGTGAAGTTCGCAGTCTGGCACAGCGCAGTGCGCAATCGGCCAAAGAGATAAAAATGCTGATGGAAGAATCTCAAAGTCGCGTCAGTGAAGGCACCGTTATGGCGAAAATGGCGGGCGAAACGATGAATGATGTTTCTGACGCTGTGGTGCGCGTGACGTCCCTGATGCGTGAGATCTCAACGGCAACGCGTGAGCAGAGTAATGGCATTGGGCAGGTAAATCTGGCGGTATCGCAGATGGACGAGGTCGCACAGCAAAATGCGTCTCTGGTAGAAGAGTCCGCCGCTGCCACGCGCTCACTGGAAGATCAGGCGCGACTGCTGGCTGAAAGCATGTCACAGTTTAAAGTGCAGTCGCAGGAGTTTGCCGCCATCGGCCGATTCTAGTCATATTTCATAAAAAAATTCCCGTGAAAACGGGAATTTTTTTGCCTTACTCTTCGGGGGCGGTTTGTTCGTCTTCCTGCTGTTTCTTCCTACGCAGCTTATTCCAGATTTTACTTTCCTGTCCGCGCCAGAGGCGTTGGATATTGTCATGATGACGCATCAGTATCAGGCAAGAGAGCATCGCGACGGGGAAGGTAAACTGTGGCTTGAACCACCAGACATAAAACGGCGCGATGAGCGCACTGACAATCGCGCCAAGCGAGGAATAGCCACTTAGCAGCACGGTCAGTAGCCAGGTGCCGGTCATCAGGCCTGTTAGATCCCAGCCGATCGGGGCGATGGCGCCTAAAGCCGTTGCCACACCTTTGCCGCCGCGAAAGTGGAAAAAGACCGGATAGATATGGCCGAGGCAGGCGGCGATGGCGGTTAGCCCGAGATACAGTGGGGCAACGCCTAGCGCGTAAGCAGCCCAAACAGGCAGCATGCCTTTCAGGATATCAAACACCAATACGGTTGCAGCGGCCGCTTTGCCGCCAATACGCAATACGTTAGTGGCCCCGGGGTTCCCAGAACCATGCTGGCGCGGATCGGGTAGCCCAGCAATTCTGCAAAACAAAATCGCACTGGAAATAGAGCCACACAGATACGCGATTAACATCATACCAAGCGCGGTAACACTCATAACGCTATTCCGTTTAGTTTGTATAGAGAGACGTTTAATAAGGGTCGTTTTACTCTTCTCATCTGTGGATAATACGCACATTCCGTCGGAAGTGGTATCCGACAGCGACAAAAACAGAGAATGGCGTGATGGATATCGTATTTATTGAAGAACTTACTGTAATCACTACTATTGGTGTTTACGATTGGGAACAGACCATCCAGCAGAAACTGGTGTTCGATATCGAAATGGGCTGGGATAACCGTCAGGCAGCCGCCAGTGACGATGTTAATGACTGCCTGAGCTATGCCGATGTCAGCGAGGCGGTGATTGCCCATGTGGCAAACCAGCGTTTTGCGCTGGTGGAACGCGTTGCTGAAGAAGTCGCGTACATGCTGATGCAGCGCTTCTCGATTCCTTGGCTGCGGATCAAGCTCAGCAAGCCGGGCGCCGTCGCGCAGGCGCGTCAGGTTGGCGTCATTATTGAGCGCGGTACACGATAAATCTGATTTAACAGAATAAATACTGATTTACGTGCAACTAAATCGTAACCCAAATAGTCTATAAGCCAGTTATACCCGTCATACTTCAAGCTGCATGTGCGTTGGCTGCGCTACTCGGCCCACTTACGTGGACCTCGCCCCGTTGGGGCCGCTGCAAGCAGCGTTCAAATCGGCCTATGGCAGATTTGTCGCTCACCCGAATCACTTACTTGAGTAAGCTCATCGGGACTTGTTCGCTTGCCGCCTGCCTGCAACTCGAATTATTTAGGGTGTGTAGCGGCTCGCGGAAGTACGCGGCCGCTTTTTTGTGGGCTGTATTTTCGTTTTTATATTAGAGGCAAGGATTTTTAGATGACTGACCTGCATTCATTGCTAATCGCATTTATTCTTGGCGTGGTCGAAGGACTGACCGAGTTTTTGCCCGTATCGTCTACGGGGCATATGATTATTGTTGGTCATTGGTTAGGGTTTGCTGATGAGAAAGCCAAGACATTTGAAGTGATCATTCAGCTTGGCTCGATTCTGGCCGTTGTCGTGATGTTCTGGCGCCGCCTCTTTGGTCTAATAGGGATTCACTTCGGCGAAGTTCCGCACGAGGGGAAAACCTCTGGGCGTCTGAAACTGACGCACATCTTGCTGGCAATGATTCCCGCAGTGGTGCTTGGCCTGATTTTTCATGACTTCATCAAGTCGCTTTTTTATCCGCAGAACGTGATGTATGCGCTGGTGATCGGTGGCTTCCTGCTGTTAGCGGCGGAATGGTTCAAGCCAAAACAGCCGCGTGCTGTCGGGCTGGATGATATCACGCACCGTCAGGCATTTATGATTGGCTGTTTTCAATGTCTGGCGCTGTGGCCCGGTTTTTCACGTTCGGGGGCAACCATTTCCGGTGGGATGCTGATGGGCGTCAGCCGCTATGCGGCTTCTGAGTTCTCTTTTATTTTGGCGGTTCCCATGATGATGGGTGCGACCGTTCTGGATCTGTATAAAAGCTGGCACTTCTTGTCGCTGGCCGATGTGCCGATGTTTGCCGTGGGCTTCGTGACGGCATTTATCGTGGCGCTAATTGCGATTAAAACCTTCCTGAAAATCATCAAGCGCATCTCGTTTATCCCGTTTGCGATTTACCGTTTTATCGTCGCGGGTGTGGTTTACATGGTGTTTATGTAAGACTGGGTGCGTAGATTTTAGGTCGATCGTTATAGAGAGAAGAGGCCACGCATTAGCGTGGCCTCTTTGTTTCAGGACGTGCCCGAGCTATCCGGCTGTTGTGCTTTCCAGTCTGCCAGTGCATGAATGCGGCGACGTGCCAGTTCGTTACGCACGTCAATGCCTTTAAAACCATCGGCGACGACGTCCGCACTGCTGACCTGGCTGGCGACACGAAAGGCTTCACGCAGGTAATCACCTTGTGGATACGGGTTCTCTTCAAAACCGGCACGGCCTCTGGCATCGGCTTCGCTCGTGAGCGCTAACTGCTCCAGACGCTGTGGTTTGCGCCAGACGTCAATCGCATCAAATAACTTCAGCAGGGTTTTGGGTTGCAGCACCTGCACGGTATGAACCAGGTCATGATATTCCGCAACCAGCTTTGCCAAATCGCGAATCGGATTCGGCACGCGCAGGCGCTGGCACAATGCTTCAACCAGTTTGACACCCGCTGGGCCGTGGCCAAGATGACGCGGCCAGAGTTCAGGCGGCGTCAGCCCTTTTCCTAAATCGTGGCACAGCGTAGCAAAACGTACGTCAATTTCGGGGCTGAGACGAGCAGCCATTGCCACCGTCATCATCGTATGAATACCGGTATCAATTTCCGGATGCCATTTGGCGGGGGCGGGCACGCCGTACAGATTATCGATTTCAGGGAACAGCACGGCCAAGGCGCCGCAGTCTCGCAGCACCTGAAAATAGACATCTGGCGACGATGTGCCGAGCGCTTTTTCCGTCTCTTTCCAGACGCGCTCTGGCGTCAGGTAAGCCAGCTCGCCCTCATGCGTCATTTTTTGCATCAGCGCCATGGTTTCTTCTGCAATCTGGAAGCCGAGATGAGCAAAACGTGCGGCAAAACGCGCGACACGCAGCACCCGTAACGGATCTTCGCTAAATGCGTCGGAAACGTGGCGCAGTACGCGATTCTCAAGATCGCGACGACCGTGATAGGGATCGATCAGATCGCCCCGTTCGGTGCGGGCAATGGCATTGATGGTCAAATCGCGGCGCAGCAAGTCCTGCTCTAACGTGACATCGGGGGCGGCATGGCAGACAAACCCGGTATAGCCTTTGCCAGATTTGCGTTCGGTACGCGCGAGGGCGTACTCATCACGGCTAACGGGGTGTAAGAAGACGGGGAAATCCTTTCCAACCTGCTGGTAACCCTGCGCGAGCAGGTTCTCCGGCGTCGCGCCGACCACCACCCAATCTTTCTCGGTGACGGGTAAACCCAGCAGGCTGTCCCGAACAGCGCCGCCGACAAGGTAAATCTTCAACGTCGGGCTCCTGAATCAATAACCAATACTTCACCACATACTACCATCTTTGCGCCGCTGCGTTGGCCGCAAAGAAAAATGCCTGCAAGAAGCAGGCACGTGTTCCGATTAGCTCATCCAGCGGTCATTTTTCTTTTTACGCGGGATGATGTGCGGCAACAGCAGACCCAGCAGCAAGCCGATGC
This sequence comes from Pectobacterium versatile, assembly GCF_020166435.1. Classification (GTDB taxonomy): domain Bacteria; phylum Pseudomonadota; class Gammaproteobacteria; order Enterobacterales; family Enterobacteriaceae; genus Pectobacterium; species Pectobacterium versatile. The sequence goes on from NZ_JAINZP010000016.1 coordinate 52,346, forward strand.
CAGCAACGCCGCCGCCATACATAAACCACTGTAGAATGATGGTGCGCTGCTTATCATCAAGCTGGACATTCGCCGCGCTGACTTTCTTCTGTGCGACGATAAGCTGATTTTTCAGATCCTGATTTTCCTGACGTAATCCGTTGATAATATTATCGCTGGCAGCGACTTTCTGCTGCATATCTGCGGTACGTTGGTTCCAGGTCTGATCGATATTATTTAGTTTGTCAGTCAGGTCTTTGACCTGATTTTCCAGCTCCGGTACCCGTGTGCGCAGGCTCGGCGTATTGCTAAGCTGGTCGAGAGGAATCCAGGTGGTGCGATTTTTGTCATCACGGATCTGCGCATAGCCCGCGCTTTCATTAACGCTGAGTAGCGTGACTTCAGCGCCAGCATTCACGGTGCCGACGATACGATATTGATTGCCCGGCCCGCTGTGGACATACGTCAATAACTCATCGGAAATGTAGCGTTTTTCTTCCGCCTGAGCGGTCCAGCTCAGCGTGAGAGAAAATAAAGTAAAACAGAGTAAGCCTAATTTCTGCATAAGATCATCATGTTGCGTTAATGGTGGTCCGATAGTAGAGGCTTAAGTCTGACGAGGCAATGTATAAACCGAAATGAGAACAGTCTTAGAACCTGTCCCATTAGGGCTATTTTGCCCCAATAGCGCCTACTGGGATAGGTTCTTAGAAGGCGGCGTGCAGCGTGTTTAAGCGGGGTAAAACCGTGCTGCTGATGACAGGTTTGCATAAGAAATGCGCGCTTGTTCGCAGGTGAAAAAGAGTGTGTGCGGTAAGAGTAGTCAGGTAAGGTAAAATGTTATTTACTGACATAATAATGAACGCGGTCTTGGTGTTGTGAATGCTATGAGTGAAGAAATTGAGCTGAAGTTTATTGTTCATCCCGACAGCGTTGAATCGCTGCTGACGCAACTGACTGACTGGGAGAGTGATTACAGTCAGTATGAGCATATGCGTGCTCAGCGTCTGAGCAATACCTATTATGAAACGGCGGATAATTACCTGCGCCGCAATGGCATCGGCCTGCGTATTCGCGGTGAAAATGAACGCTACGAAATGACGGCGAAAACGGCTGGCAAGGTGATTGGCGGGCTGCATCAACACCCAGAATATAACGTTGAGCTGGAGAAAGCAGAGCTGGATCTCAGCCTGTTTCCGGCGGACGTCTGGCCGGAGGATTGTGATGTTGTGGAGCTGCAATCGTCGCTAAATCCGCTGTTTAGTACAGATTTTACGCGTGAAAAGTGGGTGTTTACTTACTATCAAAGCGTGATTGAGGTTGCCTTAGATCGCGGTGAGATTCGCGCCGGGGATCTGAGTGAACCGCTGTGCGAACTGGAGATGGAACTTAAGGTCGGGCAGACCACCCATCTGTTAGAGCTGGCAAAGGAAATCGCGGAGTTTGGTGGTATGCGACAGGGCAGCCTGAGTAAGGCAGCGCGCGGATACCATCTGGCTAAAGGTAATCCAGTTCGTGAGTGTCAGCCTCTCAATCGATTGATTGTGGATCCAAAAACCAATATCGATCAAGCCATCCGCGCGGCGCTGGAACTGGGGTTGAGTCACTGGCAATACCACGAAGAACTGTGGGTCAGAGGGAATGCCTCTGCCCGCGAAGCTCTGCCAGAAGCCAGTGCATTGATGCGCGAAATGTTGGTGCTGGTGGGAGGCGTCGTGTTACGCAAGGTCACCACGCTTTTTCGCTCTGCACTCGCCACTCTGGAGGCTCGGCTACAAGGCCCTGATGGCGCGGATGTGTGTTACAGCGCTGAGTACCTGCAAAGTAAGTTAGTACTGACTTCCTGGTTGGTCGAGTCTGGCTGGTGTGACCATATGGGTAATAAAGATCGCATTAAGTTACAGGGCTCGTTCAAACGCTTTGCCGACATTATGCTAAGCCGCAGTACTGCGGAGCTGAAAAGTGCCTTTTCTTCTAAATTGACGGAAGCACAGTACGAACAGCAGATTCCTCGCCTGCAACGTAATATCTACGCTTTTCTTCTCTTATCCGGTGCCTATCCGGCGGAGCAAGTGGAAGCCTACGTTGAACACTGGCAGGCGTTACTGCACGAAATTGAGCGGCTCGCTGCTGGGCAGGCTCCTTCTGCGTATCTGGAAGCCTACCGTAAAGAGGTGCTGAACTTGTCCCCGTTCTGGCTACATAGCGGCGGACCATCACAGTAACTGTTAACTGCCGCTTGTCAGTGAGGATAGGCGGCGCATCAAGGGAACCCCCATGTCGATACTTCCTTTGCCCGCTTTACCTGTGCTTCTGACGGAACACTCTCAGCGTGCTCTGTCACGTTTGCGGGAAGCCGCACCTGATGAACCGATAACCGACAGTGACTCTGCTGTTCTGGCATTGAGCGATTTTGTCAGCGATGCGCTTGCGCTGCATCCTGACTGGTGGCAAGGGATTCATCAGCAACCGCCGCAGCCCGAAGAGTGGCAGCACTACGCCGACTGGTTGAGCAATGCATTGGCCGATGTTAACGATGAAAATGCCTTGATGGCCGCATTGCGACGGTTTCGCCGACATATGTTGACACGAATTGCGTGGTCACAGGCGCTGCAAACCAGTACGACGGAACACACGCTACGTCAGCTTAGTGAACTGGCTGAGGTAATGATTGTGGCGGCCAGAAGCTGGCTATATCAGGCCTGTTGTCGCGAGTGGGGCACACCTTGCAATGCACAGGGTGTTGCTCAGCCTCTGCTGATTCTTGGTATGGGAAAATTGGGTGGGGGAGAACTTAACTTCTCTTCGGATATCGATCTGATTTTTGTCTATCCCGAAAATGGTCATACGCAAGGCGGGCGGCGCGAGCTGGATAACGCGCAGTTCTTCACGCGTCTGGGGCAGCGGCTCATTAAGGTGCTGGATCAGCCGACCGTCGATGGTTTTGTGTACCGTGTGGATATGCGGCTACGTCCCTTTGGTGACAGTGGTCCGCTGGTGCTCAGCTTCGCGGCGATGGAAGATTACTATCAGGAGCAGGGCCGAGACTGGGAACGCTATGCAATGGTCAAAGCGCGCCTGATGGGGGGAATGGACGATGCCTACAGTCAGGAATTGCGCAGTACGCTGAAGCCTTTTGTATTCCGTCGCTATATCGATTTCAGTGTGATCCAATCGCTGCGAAATATGAAGGGCATGATTGCCCGTGAGGTACGTCGCCGGGATCTGCGTAACAACATCAAGCTGGGGGCGGGTGGGATTCGTGAAATCGAATTTATCACGCAGGTTTTCCAACTGATTCGTGGCGGACGTGAACCGGGATTACAAGGGCGTTCTCTGCTGCCTACGCTCCAGCATGTAGGCGCACTGGGATTATTAACGCCGCAGCAGGTGCTTGACCTCAGTACCTCTTACCTGTTTCTGCGTCGTTTAGAGAACCTGTTGCAGGCCATTGCCGATGAGCAGACGCAAACCTTGCCGAGTGATGAGCTGAATCAGCAGCGACTGGCATGGGGAATGGGGTTCGACAACTGGGACGCGCTGCAATCCATGCTGGAACAGCATATGCAGGCGGTGCGACACGTCTTTGATGACCTGATTGGCGATGATGCGCCGGACAATAATGATATCCCCGAACATGGCAGCTATAGCAGCCTATGGCAGGACACGCTGGACGACGGCGAACTGGCTCCGCTGACGCCGCATCTCTCGGAAAGCGTGCGTGAAAAGCTGATGCGGACGATTGTGGAATTCCGTCACGACGTGGCGAAACGCACCATAGGGCCGCGTGGGCGAGACGTACTGGATCAGCTCATGCCGTGTTTGTTGGCGGAAGTCTGCGCTCGTCAGGAAGCGGATACGGTGCTGTCTCGTCTGACGCCGCTGCTGCTGGGGATCGTCACACGAACCACCTATCTCGAACTGCTGCTGGAGTCTCGCGCTGCGCTCGCCCAATTGATTCGACTGTGTGCGGCGTCGCCGATGGTTGCCAGCCAGCTGGCACGCTATCCCCTGTTGCTGGATGAATTGCTCGATGCGTCAACGCTGTATCAGCCGACGGCACCGGGTGCGTACGCCGATGAGCTACGTCAGTATTTGATGCGCGTCCCTGAGGATGACGAAGAACAGCAGTTAGAAGCGGTTCGCCAGTTCAAGCAGTCGCAGCAACTGCGTATCGCCGCAGGAGATATCGGTGGCGTACTGCCTGTGATGAAAGTGAGCGATCACTTAACGTATTTGGCGGAAGCGATTATCGCGGCAGTGGTTCAGCAAGCGTGGGGGCAGATGGTGGCGCGCTATGGCCAGCCGTCGCATTTGCAGCATCGTGAAGGTCGTGGGTTTGCCGTTATTGCCTACGGCAAACTCGGCGGCTGGGAGCTGGGATACAGCTCCGATCTGGATTTGGTGTTCTTGCTGGACTGTCCATCGGACGTGATGACGGATGGCGAACGCAGTATTGATGGCCGACAGTTCTACCTGCGCCTCGCACAGCGAGTGATGCATCTATTTAGCACTCGGACGTCATCAGGCATTTTGTATGAAGTGGATGCCCGTCTGCGGCCATCGGGCGCGGCGGGTATGTTAGTGAGTACGGTAGAAGCGTTTGATGACTATCAGCGCAATGAGGCATGGACGTGGGAGCATCAGGCGCTGGTGCGCGCGCGTATGGTGTACGGCGAAAGTGGCGTGCAGCAGACATTTGAGTCTATTCGCCGCAGTATTCTGTGCGCTGAGCGTGACGCGGAGACTCTGCGAACCGAAGTGCGAGAAATGCGGGAAAAAATGCGCCAGCATCTGGCGAACAAAGATAAAGCACTCTTTGACATCAAAACGGATGCAGGCGGCATTACGGATATCGAATTCATTGCCCAGTATCTGATGCTGCGTTACGCCGCTCAGGAACCGCGTTTGACCCGTTGGTCAGACAACGTGCGTATTCTGGAACTGATGGCGCAATATGGCGTGATGGAAGAGAGCGAAGCCAACGCGCTCAAGCTGGCCTATGTCACCATGCGCAATGAACTACACCATCTGGCTTTGCAGGAACTGTCCGGTCGGGTCAGCAAGGATCGGTTTGTTGCGGAGCGGGAGCAGGTACTGGTGAGTTGGAATAAGTGGTTAGTGGGAGCGTAAGTTCCTCCTATCTAATGGTCAAATGTGCCGTGCGGTTTAGAGCCGCACGGCAGTGGCGTGTATGATACGTGCCTATGATATTATTACGCGCATTATGCGAAATAAGCCTGGAGTAGAGGATGAAAGTGACGCTGCCTGATTTCCGTCAAGCGGGTGTGTTAGTGGTGGGTGATGTCATGCTGGATCGTTACTGGTATGGGCCGACCAGCCGAATTTCACCAGAGGCACCCGTGCCTGTGGTCAAGGTTGATACGATCGAAGAGCGCCCAGGCGGCGCAGCGAACGTCGCCATGAACATCGCTGCATTGGGCGCGGGATCGCGTCTGGTGGGGTTAACGGGCATTGACGATGCTGCTCGCGCACTGAATGCCAAACTTGGCGAAGTGAATGTGAAGTGTGACTTTGTCGCTGTTCCTACGCACCCGACGATCACCAAGCTGCGCGTGCTGTCGCGCAATCAGCAGTTGATCCGACTGGATTTCGAAGAGGGCTTTGAGGGGATTGATCCTCAGCCGATTATCGAACGTATTCAACTGGCGCTGCCAAAAATTGGCGCACTGGTGCTGTCTGACTATGCAAAAGGCGCATTAGCGCATGTGCAAACCATGATTCAGACGGCAAAAGCGGCTGGCGTTCCGGTGCTGATCGACCCGAAAGGCACGGATTTTTCCCGCTACCGTGGCGCGACATTGTTGACGCCGAACCTGTCTGAGTTTGAAGCGGTCGCAGGGCGTTGCAAAACGGAAGAAGAGCTGGTCGAGCGCGGTATGCAACTGGTGGCTGATTACGATCTGTCCGCGTTGCTGATCACCCGTTCCGAGCAAGGGATGACGCTGCTACAGCCGGGCAAAGCACCGTTGCATTTGCCGACGCAGGCGCAGGAAGTGTATGACGTGACCGGGGCGGGCGACACGGTGATTGGTGTTCTGGCCGCTGCGCTGGCGGCAGGTAACTCACTGGAAGAAGCCTGTTTCCTGGCGAATGCTGCCGCAGGCGTCGTCGTTGGCAAGCTGGGTACATCAACGGTCACGCCGATTGAGTTGGAAAATGCGATCCGCGGCCGTGCCGACACCGGATTTGGTGTGATGACCGAAGAACAGCTGAAACATGCTGTTGAACTGGCGCGTCAGCGTGGCGAAAAGATTGTGATGACTAACGGCTGCTTCGATATTCTGCACGCCGGACATGTGTCTTATCTGGCAAACGCTCGCAAACTTGGCGACCGGTTAATCGTTGCGGTAAACAGCGATGCCTCAACCAAGCGTCTGAAGGGGCCGACTCGTCCCGTCAACCCGCTGCCGCAGCGGATGATCGTGCTGGGTGCGTTGGAAGCTGTCGATTGGGTCGTGCCGTTTGAAGAAGATACGCCGCAGCGTTTGATTGCCAGTATTCTGCCGGACATTCTGGTGAAAGGCGGCGACTACCAGCCACATGAAATCGCCGGTAGTGAAGAAGTCTGGGCCAACGGCGGTGAAGTGAAAGTCCTGAACTTTGAGGATGGTTGCTCCACGACGAACATCATCAACACGATTAAAGCCAACACGTCTAAATCTTAAACGAAATAAAACTGACGGTGCTCGAAAGGTTTCGACGCCGTTAGTCCGCAAGCTAATGATTCTCGCTCTGGCGCATCACGGGCGAGAATCATAACAATCACGATGCCGACAGGGCGACACGTCAGATAAAACAGGTATGAAACCAGTGAAGAAAGAACCAGCCGAAGTGAATACGGCCGCACTGCGGGTAGCTGAGTTGCGCCGGGTCTTACGCCATCACGAATACAAATATCACGTTGAGGATGCGCCCGAAATTCCTGATGTCGAATATGACAAACTCATGCAGGAACTGAAATCGTTAGAGGCGGATCACCCCGAGCTGGTGACCAGCGATTCTCCGACGCAGCGCGTAGGCGCGGCACCGCTGGCGGCATTTGAACAGGTTCGTCATGAAGTGCCAATGTTATCGCTGGATAACGTATTTGATGAAGAGAGTTATCTGGCCTTCAGCAAGCGAATTGGCGACAGGCTGAAAAACGGTGACGATCTGACATTCTGCTGCGAACTGAAACTGGATGGGTTAGCCGTCAGCTTGTTGTATGAAGAGGGCGTTTTGGTACAGGCGGCCACGCGCGGGGATGGCACGACTGGGGAAAATATCACCAGTAACATTCGTACCGTTGCGGCGATTCCACTGCGCCTTGAGGGTGACAATATTCCGCGTCGTGTTGAAGTGCGCGGCGAAGTGTTTATGAAGCACAGCGGCTTTGAAAAATTGAACGAAGAAGCTCGCCGTACGGGGAGCAAAGTCTTTGCCAACCCGCGTAACGCCGCTGCCGGATCGCTGCGCCAGCTCGATCCACGCATTACCGCTACGCGTCCGCTGACCTTCTTCTGTTACGGCGTCGGCCTGCTGGAAGGCGGTGAGCTACCCGCAAGCCACTGGGAGCGCCTGATGCAGTTCAAGGCGTGGGGACTGCCTGCTAGCAATAGAATTAGGCTATGCACTGGTCCGGCCGAGGTACTCGATTTTTATCGTGAGATTGAACAGACTCGCGGCTCGTTAGGTTTTGATATCGATGGCGTCGTTGTCAAAGTTGACTCGCTGGAGCTGCAGGAGCGATTAGGGTTTGTTGCCCGTGCGCCCCGCTGGGCAGTAGCGTTTAAATTCCCTGCGCAGGAACAACTGACCTGGGTGCGTGACGTTGAGTTTCAGGTTGGGCGGACGGGGGCGATTACGCCCGTTGCACGTCTGGAACCGGTCGCCGTGGCTGGCGTGATCGTCAGCAATGCTACGCTACATAATGCCGATGAAATTGAGCGGCTAGGTTTGCAGATTGGCGATCGCGTGATTGTGCGTCGAGCGGGTGACGTGATCCCGCAGATCGTCGGCATCGTGGAATCTGAACGTCCAGAAACGGTGCGTCCGATCGTTTTCCCTGCGGCCTGTCCCGTGTGTGGATCTGACGTTGAACGTGTAGAAGGCGAGGCCGTCACGCGCTGTACCGGTGGCTTGATTTGCGGTGCCCAGCGCAAAGAGGCACTGAAGCATTTTGTTTCTCGTCGCGCATTGGATGTGGAAGGTATGGGCGATAAGATCATCGATCAACTGGTGGAAAAAGAGTACGTCAAGACGCCAGCCGATCTGTTCCGCTTGAGCGCTGGGATCATGACGGGGCTGGATCGCATGGGGCCGAAATCCGCGATGAATCTGGTTAATGCGTTAGAAAAGGCGAAAAGCACCACGCTGGCACGCTTCCTCTATGCGTTGGGGATCCGCGACGTTGGCGAATCGACGGCGGCCAATCTGGCTGCCCATTTTGGTTCGCTGGAAGCGCTTTTTGCTGCCGATGAAGAAGCGCTTCTGGAGGTGCCAGATGTCGGTAAAGTCGTTGCCGCGCATGTGCGTCATTTCCTTGAGGAAGAGCACAACCAAACCGTGATCCGCGAGCTGACCGATCCCGCTGGCATCAACATTCACTGGCCTGAGGTTCAGGTGGTCAATGCGGAAGAGATCGACAGCCCATTTGCGGGGAAAACGGTGGTATTGACCGGATCGCTGAGTATTCTGTCCCGCGACGAAGCCAAAGATCGGCTAACGGCATTAGGGGCAAAAGTGAGCGGCAGTGTCTCGAAGAAAACCGATATGGTGATCGCTGGTGAAGCCGCAGGCTCTAAGCTAGCGAAGGCGCAAGAATTGGAGATCCCAGTGATCGACGAGGCGGAAATGATCCGACTATTGGGGGCGTAAACGGATGGAAAAAGAAGACCTGATAGACATTGCTACGATGCAGATGCCGTTTGGTAAATACAAAGGGCGAGTGCTGATTGATTTACCTGAAGAGTACCTGCTGTGGTTCTCCCGCAAGGATGAATTTCCTAAAGGTCGCTTAGGGGAATTGATGCAGATTACGCTGGCAATCAAGATAGAGGGTCTTCAAGGGTTGGTCACGCCGCTGAAACGGCCCCGTCCCTGATTATCCATTTCCTGTCGTAACCCTGATGAAAAAAGGTCGCTTCAATTAAGCAAAGCTGGTCACTTAAGCCTCATTTTAGGAGAAACACGCGAATGAGGCTCCCGCAGGGATACCTCGCCTTGTGGTTGCTCCGTATATCTCGGTTCTTAAACGATTGGCATTAGCATTCAATCGTGATGGTTCTGAATGTCTCTTGTGTGCCCAGGCTGTGTGAAAACTGCTGTTCAGTTTTTGGTCTAAGCAGTGGCTTTATATGATCAACTATTCTTGATAAACCCATGCGAAAACCTATTTTATTTAATAAAATTAAAAGGATAAGATTAAATGTTGCGGGTGAGGATATGACCCACCACATTAAAGGTCAAGGCAGACATCAGGTGACGTTGCTCCCTGAAGTGCTGGATGATTTTGTCACTGAAGATAATCCTGTCAGAGTCGTTGATGTCTTTGTTGATGGATTACAGCTTGATGCTCTTGGCTTCGACAGGGTTAATGCAAAGCAGACAGGGCGACCCGGATATCATCCGGCAACTATGCTGAAGCTGTACATTTATGGATACCTGAACCGCATTCAGTCTTCCCGCAGGTTAGAAAGAGAATCCCATCGAAACGTGGAGCTGATGTGGTTACTTGAGCGATTAACACCTGATTTTAAAACTATTGCCGACTTCAGAAAAAACAATAGTAAAGGTATCAAAAATGCCTGTCGGGCTTTTATTGATCTGTGTCGGCAGATGCAGATGTTCACCGATGTGGTTGTTGCCATCGACGGCAGCAAGTTCAAGGCGGTAAACAGCAAATCGAATAACTTCACCCCACAGAAAACAAAAGGTCACATCGAAAGGGTTGAGCAGAGTATAGCTCTGTACCTGAATAAGCTCTATGAAGCTGACAAGACTGCTGAGCCTGAAATAATCACAGATTTAACAGCGACGAAACTGGCATGGTTGCAACAACGTTTAGCGAGCTTCAGAACAGGTTTATGGTAGTCGAAGATGGGTTAGAACTGCAAATGTACTTTAACCATATTGCCTGTCGCGATTGTAGTCAGCGGTCAAGGTGCACCACATCAAAACGCGATCCGAGGCGTATAAGACGGTGGGTTCATGAAGCTGAAATGGAAGATATGCAGACCAGGCTTTCCTTACCGCCGAAGCGATAGCGGAAATACCATAGCCTAGCGCCGCTGGTGGATACCGTGAGGTACAGGCCTTGCGAATCGGTGAGCTTGTAAGATTTTGCGAGAGGTTTCGCAGATCGGACTTTGCTGTCAGTTAACATTTGATGGTCACTCCCGTTCATCGAACTGAATGACTCGCAATCTGACCCACAAATTCCCCAATACGAAGGGATAAATCAAAGCGTATCGGAAAAGATATTTACACCAACTTATGGAATCAAAAAACATAGGAGCAGACTTGCCTGAACGGCGAAATTTTATGCTTTATTCATCTCGTTGAAATAATTATAAAACACAAATATTTAAAATCAAATAATTATTTAGAGAGATTACTGATATGAGAAATTATATTTTATATGTTAATTGTTATGGTTGTGGGTACTAGCAGCTTGTGTGTTTTGCTAAAAAAATCTTTAAGATTGATCTGATTGTTATTCTAAAATTTTTTATGTGATATATTATCCGGCACGGAAAAAATTAATAATAAAAACTTAATGGATTAAGATTAAAAAGTGTCTACTAATCAGATGAATGTTTCCTATAGAAATGATTTTTTTGTTATTAAATTGATGGATTTTTTATCAATAAATTTGACATTAATGGTCAGCGCTAGTCTATTTATGATGGGCGCTTTCGATGATGTAATTATGATTAGTCTGCTATTCTCAACATCTTTTTTACTTATTGGAGAATATACTGGCCTATATCACCATGGCCTTAAAAATATGCAGCTTGGTGGGCAGAGAAGACTGTGGGGTTCCGCATTATTTTCGGTCATCTTTGTGGAGTTAGTCAGGAATTATGCCGGTACGCTGTACTCGCTGGGTCTATTGCATAAATTCGATAATATATATTTTTCCGCAACGCTGTACTGGTATATTCTTTCGCTATGTAGCCTCTATATCACGCGTTTAATTACGTTTAAATTTACGACTAAAAAGCGGATCCGAATTGCTATTGTGGGATTAACGCCCGGTGGGTTAGCGGCGGAAAAAGCATTGCTTAAAGAGTATGCCAACATGCAGTTAGAATTGGCTTTTTACGACGATCGTAGCCCATCCCGTTGTGGCTATCTGTTTAAGAGCCAATTTAAAGGCAAAGTGAGCAAGCTGGTTGAAGAGGCTAAAGCGGGCAGAGTGGATGAGATTTATATTGCGCTGCCAATGGTTGCGCTACAACGCATTCGTTATTTTCTGTCGATGATGTCCGATACGACGGTAGATACCTATATCATTCCCGATCTTTATTCCTACAGCTCATACGTATCGCAGTTTCGCTCCATCAATAACATTCAGACCATCAGTATTTTCAGATCGCCGTTTGATGGTATTGGCTCGGTGATTAAGCGCGTTGAGGATTTAGTGATTGGTGGCGTTATTACGCTGATGATTTCGCCATTGCTGCTGGTGATTGCTATTGGTATCAAACTGACGTCACGGGGGCCGGTGTTATTCAAGCAGGATCGTTACGGCCTGAGCGGCAATAAAATCAAAGTGTGGAAATTCCGCTCGATGCACGTGATGGAAAACGCCGGCGTCGTGACGCAGGCGACTAAAAACGATCCGCGCGTTACGCGTTTTGGCGCATTTTTACGCCGGACTTCGCTGGATGAACTGCCGCAATTTTTCAATGTATTGCAAGGGACGATGTCGATTATTGGCCCACGTCCTCATGCCGTCGTGCATAACGAGCAGTATCGCCAGTTAGTCGAGAATTACATGATCCGCCATAAAGTGAAGCCTGGAATTTCAGGCTTGGCGCAGGTTAATGGTTATCGCGGCGAAGTGGATACCCTCGATAAAATGGAAAAACGGGTTCACTACGATATCGCCTATATTCAGAGTTGGTCCCTTTGGTTGGATATCAAAATTATCTTTAGAACCATTTTCAAAGGTTTTATCGGTGAAAATGCGTACTAAATTGGTCATCGCCGCTGGAATGATAACCCCCCTCTCATCTTGGGCCGACTTGATGCCGAAATCGCATATCGGTGTCGCCGGTATTGATTTTCAAAGCCAGGTGGGTCTGGACTATGGGCATGAGAATAACGTGACCTATCAGGCTGATGATCAGAATGCGGTGAGTTCTCATTTTCAGAGCCTCAGGCCAATGATTAAGGCCATTGGCGCGCGTTATCAGGATCAATATCTGTTGATGTATTCCGGTGATTATCGTCGTTACGACAGCGATCCGGCGGATAATTACACCGACCATTTCTTTCGCTTTAATGGCGCATGGCGCTACGGGTTGAGGCATGGATTAACGCTCAGTCTTGAGGAGGCGCTTGGGCACGAAGTGCGTGGGCGCGGTATTACCGAAGGTTTTCGACCACAACAGTTCAGCGATTTCGGTATTCATTCGCCGTTGAGTACCGCGCTTTTCAACAGTGAATTGCGTTATAGCTATGGCGCGCTGAAAGGGCGCGGTAAAGCCGACGTCGCGCTGCTGTTTAGAAAACTGCGGTTAGGCCGCACGGAGGATATTAAAAATACCGATATTGATTTTTATAACTATGTTCTTGGGCAGGAATGGTACGAGAACGGTTTAATCGCCGAATTATCTGACCAATACTCGTCGGCAACGCGCTTTCGCTACCGTTTTATTGGTAATCAGCGGCGTTATGAAATCGATTCGCAAAAAGATAATAATGAATACTATCTGGAATTCGGCATTAAATCGCAACTTACGGGAAAAGCCGGTATTGATGCCAATGTGTCCTGGCTATACAAGACATTCGATAATAACCCGAATTCCAGGAGTTTTAGCGGGATAAACTGGGATATTCAGACGGAGTGGAAACCACTTAAACAATCCGTTTTTACCGCACATACGTCGCAGCATATCAAAGACCCGTCAGAAATTGGCGGCTATATCCTGGTTTCTAAATACGGCATCTCTTATCAGCACTTTTGGCTCGTCGATCGTTTCTCCACCACGTTTGACTATTCATACCTGACGGACGTTTACAAGAATTACCCGCGAGATCGTAAAGACAGAAACAGGGTGTTCACATTCGCCATGAGTTATAACTTCAGACCCTCTATTAACGTTGAATTAAAGTATCAACTGAACACGCTACGTTCCAATCAAGATAGCGATTCTTTCTTTATTGGCCCTAACGGCGATCGCCAGGTCGTCAGAATGCTGGGCCGTGATAACTCTCTGATTATGTTTACGGCTAAGGTACAGATCTAAGTGAAAATAATAAAACTGTGCATTTTTCTGTCCCTCATCGTCTGGCTAGCGGGATGTTCCCCGCCGAGCCAGACGCTGAGGGACAAACCTGAAAGTGAAACCACTGGTTATCAGTTAGGTGAAGGCGATGCTGTAAATATTCTGGTGTACGGCGAGCCGGAGATGACGATGAAGTTCATGCTGGATAAAAGCGGCGCGATTACCTTCCCCTACATTGGTCAACTGGTGTTGAAAGGGAAAACGCCAGAGCAGGTGGGCGAGGAGTTGGCTAATCGCCTGCGCGGCGACTATCTGCAAAATCCGATGGTGACGGTCAGCATTGCCGAGTTCCGGAAATTCTATATCACTGGTGAAGTGGAGAAACCGAACGGGTATGCCTACGAGCCGGGCTTAACCGTTGAAAAAGCGTTGGCGCTGGCCGGCGGATTTACCGATCGCGCAGACCGCAAGGATGTGGGTATTCGTCTATCGAATAGCAATCAACTGATTGAAAATGTTGATGTAAGACGTGTCGTTCATCCTGGCGATACCGTGATTGTCGGTATGAGCTTTTTCTGACCATGAGTCTATCTATCGTGGAAAATGGCAGAAAACTGGAAAGCATCATCGATTTCTCCAGATTTGCCCAAGAGATCAAACAGAACGGCTGGAAGATCATGCTGGCCGGCCTGATTGTGGCGGTAGTGGCTTACCCGCTGATTAGCATGATCACGCCCAAATATGTGTCGACCGCAACGGTACTGCTTAAAGCACAGCAGGATAACGTTTCGCCTTTGCCGCAGGTCGATGGTTATGATTCCACCCGTAGCGGCTATTACGAAACTCAGTATGCGTTGATGCAGTCGCGTATTGTGCTGGAACAAGCCGTGCGGGACATCAAGCTGGACCAAAATCCAGCGTTTAACGGCGATATAGACAAAAATGCGGATAACCGTGGCGATGAGCAACAGCGGGTCGATCACGCACTGGGTTCGATAGTGGCAAACCTCACTATCACTGGCGTTCGCACCACGCACCTCGCCACTATCTCATACGAGTCGGCGTCGCCTGAGCTGGCGGCCGACATCGCTAACGGCGCGGCGCAGGCATTTATTGACTATACGGCCAGGCAAAAGCACCTCAAGACACTGAAAGCCAAAACATTGAACCAAAAACAGATGGAAGAGGTGTGGCAGCAAGTCGTCGAGCAACAGGCCGTCATCGACCAATTTCTGAAGAAAGAAGGACTGCTGACTTTCCGTGGCGTGGATGGCTTCGAAACTGAACAACTGGGGATCGTCACCACCAAGTTAGCGGATGCCACCCAACGTCGCATCAGGGCGGAAACGAACTACAACAGCGTGCGTTTGAACGTGGGTACGTCGCTGGAAAACATCATTTCTCTGCCTGATATTTCTAATCATGCCCAAATTCAGGATTTGCGCATTGCGCTGATTCAGGCTCGGCGTTCTTTATACGAGTTACGGAAACGCTACGGGCTGAAGCATACCAAAATTTTAGAAGCCGAAGCCCAGGTTCAGGCGATTGAAGAGCAGACCCACACCGTGTTACTCGAACTGGAAGCGGGGCTGAATAAGCAGTATCAGGCGGCGTTGAGGGATGAAAAATATTATCAGCAACTGCTGGAGAAACAGAAAGCGGATTTCCAAACGTTAGCGTCTAAACGTGATGAATACAATAACCTGATCACCGCGTTGGATAAAACAAAAGAGCTGTATAAGGCGCTCTATCAGCGCACCAAAGAGCAGACGCTGGCAGGTAACTATTTAGAGCCGGACGCGGTACTTTACGACCCTGCCGTGCCGGCGGACCACCCGTCGAAACCCAATAAAGTGATGCTGCTGGTGATGGTTGTCATGCTAACCCTGATTTTCTCGGTGGTTTACTTCATCGTGAGAGCCGCGCTGGATAATTCAATCAACAGTATCAGCCAGATGAAAAAGCGCCTGAATATGGCGCCGGTGGGGGAAATTCGCATCTTCGCCAGTGGCGTGAAGCGCTCACAGGTTGTGCATTTGATAACCAAAGCGCCGCTGTACGTCGATACTGTCCACAGCATGCGAATCCACATTTTGTTATCGCATCCATCCTGCCAGGCCATTGCCATCAGCTCGGCAGAGCATGGCGAAGGGCGATCGTTGCTGGCGCATTTGCTGGCGACATCTTTCAGCGCTGACCAAAAAACGCTGCTTATCGACCTGGATTTCTTTAACGACGGCGGGCTGACGCAAGACCTGGCGCCCCCTTCCGCTATCGGCGTGGCGGAACTGCTGCAAGGGCAATCACCGTTGGATGCCGCACTGGTGACAATCAGTGAAAATTTAAGCTTCCTGCCGCGTGGCAATGCCTTGATGTCTTCTTTACTGATGCTGTCGTCCGAACATGTCGTGACGTTGATGGCAGAGCTGAGAACACGCTATCAGAGAATAATCGTTGATGTGGCCGCAGTGAATCAAACGCAGGATAGTCAACTCATTAGCCGGGTAATCGACGGGGTAGTTTTTGTGCTGAAAGCCGGCGAGTGGCGTACGGGTGATGTGCTTAATGCCATTGAGAAAGTTAAACACCACCGCGCGGTGCTGATTGGCGCGGTAATGAATCGGGTTGCGGATAAAAACCTCGAAACCAAAGAGGGGATACGTTCCCTGAACCATCGTATGAATGCGCTAATCGACAGTACTGGTCACCTGTGAGTTTATGAAAAAGATGAGTTTACTAAAAAGCATTTCTACCATTGCGGGTTCATCGGTGGTTTCACAACTGATTGGCGCGCTGTCTATCTGGCTGATTTCGCATAAATACAACATGGCCGAGGTGGGGATCTACGCGCTGAGTTACAGCATCGTGTTGGTGGGGGCGCAGGTCTGTACCTTTGCATCGCAACTGCTGATTCCGAAACAGCAAGACGGTGAACTGGCGCAGAGTGTGGTATTCAGCACACTGCAAAGCCTGCTTACCGCTGTGCCCTATGCGATGTTGACCGCATGGCTGTTTCAGCGAAATGTGTTCTTTCTCTATCTGCTCACGCTGTCCTATGCGCTGGTGCTGATCTCGGAGAATTTGTCGCTGCGCGAGGGTAACTACCGTTTTCTGGCCTTTCAGCGACTCGCCGTCTCGGTGGTGGTCGTGCTTTCGCTGGTGTTCACTTCACATACCACCGCGTTTTATTGGTCCTGGGCCTGCGCCATGATGGTGCTGATTAGCGGATGTATTTTGTTCTCGTTCAATATTCACACCATTACGTTTGGACATTTTAGTCCGCAACGTAATAGGGCTTTCTTTCATCAGCATGCTCATCATCTCACTCGCGTTGGCAGCGCCGAAGTACTGGCGATGGTTAATAGTAATTTGCCGGTTATGCTGATTAATTTTTGGTTTTCCGCGTTGACAGCGGGGTATTTCTCGGTGGTGAGCCGTTTTTGTTTGTCTCCGGTGGTGATCATCGGCAATGCAGTGCGTCATTCTATTTTTTCAACCTGGTCTACCGATTTCAGAAATAAACGTTTCAACTATGATGAGTTCAAAAAAGTCCGTCTGGTATTATTGATATCGGGAGTGATCTGCACTCTAGGGATATTTATTTTCTATCCGTTGGTGATGCATCTTTTTTTTAGCGAGGAGTGGATTAACTCCATTCCAACCTCTCGCTATATGTTGCCTTATTTATTTCCGGCGCTGGCGGTGTGTCCGCTGACGGTGATCGAATTAATATTTGGCTCTCATCGCTATTTTTTGCGTATTCAATTAGAGCAGTTGAGCGTGGTATTAATCGCATTTGTGATTGTGCCTTTTTTTTATAATCACTATGCCACATCAATGATTCTTTTTTCTGTGCTTACATTTGTACGCTACGCGTTTATTTATCTCAAAGTAAACAAACGTGCTAATGGACTGAAAAATATGATGACAGAATCATGAGCTTGAATACCGGCCTTTACCTACAGATTTATGTTGTTATCACGCTGGTATTCTGCGGACTGACGCAGTATTTCACCGGTTTTCTGGCGGTACTGTGGTTACCATTTATTTTGGCGCTGAACATGGTGGGGTTGCTGATTATGCAGACTCGCTACGATAGATTGCATTTGGATACGCAGGAATTGATGGTTCTCACGCTTTACCTCTCTTTTCTGGCGATGGCGGGATTATCTACCCTGTTACAGGGCGGAATAACCGTCACTATCGTTGGGTTTAAAAACGAGGTTGCATTATCGCTGATGATGTTTTGCCTGCTGCTGGGATTTTGCCGCGAATCACAGATTTATCGCGTGACCCGCAGTTTGTATTGGGTGTTCTACGCGCAGTTCCCGGTGGTGATTTATCAGGTGTTGTTTGTTTTACCGCGGCGGGCAGCATTGCGGGGAGAAGACGAAAAATGGGACTCGGTAGTCGGCACTTTCGGCGGCGACCCGATGGGCGGGGGAAATACCGCGGCGATGGGGTTGTTCTGCCTGTTGATTATGTTGCTGAAAGTCTCGGAATTTAAACATGGTTTGACGTCGTTTAAATCCACGGCGCTGCATATCGTTTTGGGATTTAGCTTGTGTATCCTGGGGGAAGTGAAATTTGTGATCCTGATTTCACCATTATTACTGGCCTGGGTTTGGTTAATGCCGAGCTACATCAAAGGCATGAATAGCGTAAACCTGAAAGCAATTTTGCTGATTTTCACTGGCATGGCGTTGCTGATTACCGTGGCGATTACCATTTTGGCCTCGGGTTACTCCTCGGCGTTTGGTGGCGACCCGACGAAAAGCGCGATGAGCGTATTTCTGGATTCATTGAATTATATTTTTGATACCAGCTACATTATGGAATCCGGTGAACTTGGGCGTCTTACTACGCTATTTTTCTGGCTGAAAAATCACGATATGTGGGGGATCTCCGGCACGTTGTTTGGCTATGGATTAAATGCGACAAATAGCGGCAGCGCTGTCTCTCCCGGTTTTTTGAATATTATCTATAACCTGATCATCGATTCAACCTCATTAAGTGTGCTGCTATGGGAAGTCGGCGTGGTTGGAACGTTATTTTTCATCGGGCTAATTATTTATATCTTAGTCATTACGCAGCCAAAGCCGGGACTAGATCGTAATAAATTAGACCAACAGGACCTGAAACTGCTGAGTTTTTCTCCGGCCTTTAACGTTTTTGTGGTTGGGTGCCTGTTGAGTCTGCCTTATAGCCAGATCCTGATGATTATTCCCATGTTGCAATTCCTATTTTATTTATCTCTGGGCTCAAGTCTGGTGATTCGCCATTCTGTCCGTCGTTATATCGGAAAACTGTATGAGTGATAAACCTTTTATTTCAGTGAGTATTAAGACATTCAATGAAGCGGAATGCATCGAAAAAACCATCGACAGTATTCGTCGCCATATTGTGGATTACCCCCATAAAATCATTGTTGCCGATAGCTTATCAACCGACAACACTCAGCAGCTTGCCAGCGCCAAAGGCATTACCGTGGTGTCGCTGACTGAACCGTCCGAACGCTGCTGCGGTGTGGGGCATCAGCTTGGTTACCTGTACAGTCAGGGGGATTATTTGCTGCTAATGGACGGCGATATGGAGCTGGAAGATGGCTTTATTGAGCAGGGCATCGCATTTTTAACCGCACACCCTGATTACGCTGGCGTGGCTGGAACGGTAGAGATGGATGGCGCGGCGAACTATGAGTTTATATCACGTAAACAGCGCCTTCATAAAATATATCCGTTGGGCGACTGCGGTCATTTAGGTGGTGGGGGTTTATACCGCCGCTCGGCAATTGAAAAAATAGGTTATCTCACCAACCGCAGCTTGCATGGTTATGAAGAGGCTGAATTAGGCATTCGTCTGCGCTATGCCCACTATAAATTACATCGACTTAATGTGCCTTATTTCCGTCACACGTCGTACACCATGCCAACATATAAAATGCTGCAATATCGTTGGCGGAACGGTTTTCTCTGGGCACCGGGCGAGCTTTTACGCAGCGCATGGGGGATGCCTTATTTCCGTGAGGCATTGCATATCGTTAAAAACGAGGCAGTTTTTGCGGTTTATCTGCTGGTGCTGTTGATGAGTTTATTGACGTTTAACGCCACTGTTATTGGTGCTGCGTTGCTGCCGTTACTCGCTTTTGTGGCATTAAAAACGATTAAGAACCGTTCACTGCTGAACGGGGTGCAGGGTGTGATGAACCTGGCTGTGTTTTCTGCGGGATTGATAAAAGGATTAACCAGACCCGTGCGCGACCCTATGACACCACCAAGCAGCAAGGTTATTCATGAATAGGCAGGTATGATGAAAGTTTTATTGGTCAATAAATTTTTCTATATTAAGGGCGGCGCTGAAACGGTTTATTTTCAAGAGATTGATATGTTGAAAAAGGCTGGCGTTGACGTTATCGCTTTCTCTATGCAGCATGAAAATAACTTCCCGTCAGACTACGCGCCCTATTTTGTCGGTAATGTGGATTATCATCAAAACAGCAGTGCGATTGGGGCAATTAAAACCGCGGTTAACTTTATTCATAATGCTGAGGCATGTAAGAAATTGCTGGTGTTATTGCGTAAAGAAAAACCGGATATTGTTCATTTTCACAATATCTACCACCAACTCACGCCGTCGTTGATTAAAATTGCCCGTCAATTTGGGTGTAAAACCGTGTTAACGGCTCATGACTACAAGATTATCTGCCCTTCGTACACCATGCTGCGCGATGGCAAAGTCTGTGACGCTTGTTTAACTGGTTCGGTATTTAACGCTTTTAAATATCGGTGCCAGCAAGGTTCTACATCGAAAAGTCTGCTGCTTTCGTTAGAAGGTGCCTGGCAGAATATTGCCAAAAACTATCAGGCACTGGATGTGATCGTTTCGCCCAGCGAATTTCTGCGTAACCAATTAATGCGCAAGCTGCCGAATGTTCGCATTGACGTGATTGTGAACGGCATTAATGACAGCCTGCCGGCGGAGGATGTTAAAGACGACGGTTATTTGCTGTTTATTGGTCGCCTGAGTAGGGAGAAAGGCGTTGCTACGCTTGCTAGGGCGCATCAGCAAATGCGGAATAAAATTCCGTTAAAAATTGCGGGCAGCGGGCCGCTGTATAACGATTTGGTCGCGCAATTTCCGCATGCGGAATTCCTGGGTTATAAACAGCAGGGCGAAGAACTTAACCGGCTGATTAAATACGCACGCGCGGTGGTGGTTCCTTCCGAATACTATGAAAACTGTTCAATGTCGGTGCTGGAGTCGATGGCATTCGCTAAACCGGTGGTAGGTGGGCGTATTGGCGGTATACCTGAACAAATTCGCGATAAGATAGACGGCATTTTATTCGAACCCGGCAATGTGCAGGCATTAGCCGATGTGCTGGATGACCTGACGTTGAATCCGCAAAAAGCCAGAGAAATGGGATTAAATGCGCGCCAACGTCTTCGCGAAAAATATTCATTACGTAAACACACAGAATCTCTATTGGCGCTTTATCGGGAAATATTAATCGAAAAGTAATATGACTACGAAAATTACCGTTCTGGGAACACGTGGTATTCCAAACGTGTTGGGTGGTGTGGAAACACATTGCCAAAATTTATATCCGACGATTAAACAGCAATTCGACGTAGATATTTGCGTTCTCGCACGTTCGCCTTATGTCAATTATAAAAAATCACAATATCGAGGCGTGATGACTCGCGCTTTACTGTCGCCGAAAAAGCGTTCATTAGAGGCTATCGTTCATTCGGTGCTGGCGGCATTTATCACCTGCTTTGATCAGTCCACGGTGGTGCATGTTCACGCTATTGGTCCGGGCCTGGTGGTGCCGCTTTTACGTTTGCTGGGTAAAAAAGTGGTTTTTACTCATCATGGCCCAGACTATGACCGCCATAAATGGGGATTCCTAGCAAAGAAGATTTTAATGCTGGGTGAAAAGGTCGCAGTGAAATATGCCAATGAAGTGATTGTGATCTCCGAAGTGATTAATAATATGATCAAGCAGAAATATGGCCGCGATGATGCCCATCTTATCTATAACGGTGTGAATCTACCCCAGCGACTCACTGCGGACGTTATCAATCAAATATTGGCGCGTTTTTCTCTTCAGCCACAACACTATTTGGTTGCGGTTGGCCGTTTCGTGGAAGAAAAAGGCCTGCATGATCTTATCGCGGCCTATCGGCAATCGGGTGTCACGATGCCACTGGTTTTGGTTGGCGATGCCGATCACCCCACTGCGTATAGCATGCGATTAAAACAGTTAGCCCATGAAACCCCGAATGTGATCCTGACCGGATTTTTAAACGGCCAGGAACTACAAACTGTTTTCTCACAGGCTAAACTCTTTGTGATGTCGTCATATCATGAAGGGTTACCCATTGCGTTGCTGGAGGCTATGTCATTCTCATTGCCTGCCGTGGTCAGCAATATCCCAGCCAATCTGGAGGTGAAATTAGCGCCAGAAACTTATTTCAATGTAGGAGATGTGGCGGATTTATCCGAAAAAATCACGTTGCGTTCTAAATCGTTATCTGTTGATTACTCTGAATATTTACAAAGGTATAATTGGCAACAAATCGCGGAACAAACGATGGCCGTTTACACCGCAATAAATAAATCAATAGGTTAATAGTGAATGAATCGAATAAACGCCCGTTAGTCATTGAGCGCTTCTATGAAGCCCTTGATGGAAAAACCGATACAGAACTGACCTCGGAACAGCGGCTGGCCGTTGAGCAGGCGGTGCTGTCGATTACGGCATCTTCAATGCATTGGGTCGACGTGCGTAAGAGTTTCCCTTTTTTTAACAAGCGCTATTACTTCGTTTTTTTGTTCGGTCTGGATCACCGCAAGCGTCCACGCAAAGAGTCAACGCTATTTCGCATACTGCTGACTGCGTTGATCCTGTTTACTGGCTTTTCCTGCATGCTTGCGGCGCTATTGATGCTTTACATGATTAAGTCTGCCTTGGGTATTGATATTTTCCCACATTTCCACTTAGGAATTTGGGATTGGTGGCTCAGCCTGAAGGATCACTGACCTCCGGTTTCTGCTGATGTGGAAATAAGGAGTCATAAGTGCATTGTAAAATTATCGCTGTAGGAGGTTTGCTATTTTCTGTATTGGGTGTGGCCAATGGCGTGATGACGACCGCCACCCCCAGAGGGCTAACTGGCCCGCTAACGAACCCAGGTACTGGCGTCGCCAGCTTTAACAAGGGTAATGGTACAACGTTGTCGCTGGCTGATTATCCCGACACCGGCATTGAATATGATCGTTTGTACTGGAATGAACTCGAACCAGCAGAAGGCCAATATAATTTTCAAGCCGTGGACGCTATTTTCGAACTGGCTAGCCAGCATCAACCGCCGATGAACGTGGGGTTGCGCTTTATGGCGCTTGATGAGCCTGCCAGTGGTTCGAAGATTCCTGACTGGCTGATCCAAAAAGGCATCAAGGGCGAATGGACGCCGGACAAAAAAACCTTTGTGCCGGATCTGGACGACCCGGTGTTTATCGAATACAGCCAGCGTTTGCTTAATGCTTTTGGGCTACGCTATGACGGTAATTCGAATTTGGCTTATATCGATATTGGGTTGGTGGGGTCATGGGGCGAGTGGCACAACATCAATTTCCCGACCATTACGCCGCTGATTGAACGCTACACATCAGCCCAGTTGGATAAGTACATGGAAATGTATTTTGCCGCGTTTCCCAACAGCCCAAAGATTATGCTCATTAACGGCGGCGACACGTTGGCCAGCGCAGTGAAGCAAGGTGCTGGATGGCGCGCGGATTGCTGGGGGGACTGGCATAATTTTGCGACCACATGGAGCCACATGCAAGATGATTACCCGCAGCGACTGCAAAACGCGGAGGCGCTTTATCCAAATTTTAGCTCTGCGTGGCAACGTGCGCCGGTGAGTCTGGAAATCTGTGGTCATATGTCGGAGTGGCAGAGCGTGCAGCACTATACTCGTGCGCAAGTGCAGGTGGCCTTTGACTGGGCGCTGGCACAGCATGCTAGCACCATTAATCTGAAGTCGCGCAGCGTGCCGACGGAATATCGGGACATTGTGGATAACGCGCTGACCAAACTCGGCTATCGTTTTCGCCTGGCCTCGCTAACTCATGAGTCTGAACTGGCACAAGGGCAGAGCCTGACGTTAAACCAGCAGTGGTTTAACGACGGCGTAGCGCCCATTTATCTGAAATATGATGTGGCCTATCGTGTGGTGAATAATGACAACACCGTAATGAGTATGGGAAAAATGGCTGATGACATCCGCACTTGGTTGCCAGGGCAGCATACCTTCGTCTACCAATTGGCGATGCCGGAAACGCTGCCAGCCGGGCAGTATAATATTGAAATGGCGATGCTGGACGCAAAGGGAGTATCGCGAATTAATCTCGCCAACGAGGGCAAGCAAGCTGACGGTTGGTATCGAATTTCCACGGTAACGGTGCGCTGAGCACGGAATTAAGAATAGATATTCATATGCTGAAAAATATAGGCCATGTATGGTGTGAAATAAAAGCGGCGGGCAGTATTAAAGCTAAACTAGTCATATTGCTGTTTCGCCTTTCAACCATTTACCAGTCATCAAATGCGCTGCTGAAAATTATCAGCGTTCCTTTTGTTGTCCTGAATAAAGTGATTAATGAGTGGCTGTTCTGTGTGGAAATTCCGCACAGAACTCAAATCGGTTTTGGGCTGAAAATATATCATCCGCACTGTATTGTGGTGAATTCCGATGTAATCATCGGGGCGAACTGTACATTACGGCAGGGAGTCACCATTGGTAGCGTGATAAACCGTGAAGGCCATGTCACCAAAAGCCCGGTGCTGGGTAATCAGGTGGAGCTTGGTGCCAATGCCATTCTGCTAGGCGACATTACATTAGGTGATAACGTAAAAGTCGGCGCCGGAACCGTGGTAACAAAAAGCCTTGCTGCCGGAAAGGTGGTCGTGGGGTATGGAACCAGGGAATTGAATTGAGAGTGTATGCTCATTTCTATGCGAATGTCATGTGACAGCGGGTTGCCATTCTTGCTGTCTACTAAAATGATGGGCCACATACAATAAAGAAATACTCGGTTCGTTCCTTCGGTCGCAATTTCCTGCGACATCGATAAGTCGTAATGACATTAGCGTTACGTTATCTATATGATTAATATCCAAAGCGTGTGCCAGAGGATAACATCATGCTAGCGACGAACAGCGTTTCAGCGAAACGCGAAACATTGAATTTACGCATCAAGCCTGCCGAACGCGACCTTATCGCTCAAGCTGCGAAGGCCTGAGGAAAAAATCGCACTGATTTTGTTCTTGAGGCTACCCGCGCTGCCGCAGAAGAAGCGTTGATCGAGCTGCGCATCATCATGGCTGATCCTGACACTTATCAGAAATTCCTCGCCCGCTTGGATCAGGCCCCCTCACCGAATGCTGCATTGCGTAAAACCATGCAAACGCCCGCTCCGTGGGAACAGAAAAAATGATCTCCACCCCAGAGCTTATCTAGGTCAAACATACATTATCCTCATTCTGTTGTGGCGTGGAGTCTAACTACTATGATGTCAATGTGCTGGCGTATTACAGATCAACAACGAATTACACGATCACCAGTTCTTATTTTCATCAGCAAAAGAACCATGCTTTGCGATAAATCTGGCGACGTTTTCCATCCCTTCGCGGTTTTCTTTCTTCCATTCCTCAGACTTTATACGGCGGGCTTCTTTGCCAATAGCGTCATTCACCAGCCCAGAAATATTAACTCCGGCAGCGCTCTGAACCTGATAGTCATCTTTGTCTACTGCAATACTAGTCCGGTTTTTCATTGCCGTATTCCTCTTTAACCAAGCGCTTTATATTTTGCAGGGATCTTAGCAATAATGCTGGCGGGGTCTAGAGAAAGTAAACGGGCGATATGGATAAATTCTACGATGTCTAACCTTCTTTCTCCGTTCTCAACCTTGGCGATAAACGATTGGGGACGATCCAGTGCTAGTGCCAGGTTTCCCTGCGTGATCCCTTTGGCAATGCGTGCTTCACGTAATGCCTTGATAACGATTTGATATTCATCAGAGTAAACAGAAGCCATCGATTCAACCCCATAAAATTTGGGATCAAATATCAGTCGCACACTGTTTTATCCCAAAACGGGATAAGGTGTTTTTTGTGTTGATTATTTAATGCTATCTGTCTGTATTTTATGCGCTATTCTTTCTAAAACTGTGGAAGCATCTACAGATAGCAGATGAGCGATGTGGACAAATTCAACAACATCCAGCCTACGTTCCCCATTCTCGATTTTGGCTACAAAAGACTGAGGTCGACCTAAAGCGTTCGCCAAATTTTCTTGGGTCATGCCTTTTTCGATTCTGGCCTCTCGTAGGATTTTTATAACTGATTGATATTCATCTGAATAAATCGATGCCATTTTGGTGACCTTGATTAATATCCCAAAATGGGATAATTGAGCTGGTTTATCATAGGGAGAGGTGAGAGAAATGGATAAGCACGATTGGCATCCAGCAGACATTATTGCTGGCTTAAGAAAGAAAGGAACAACGTTGGCGGCGGTATCAAGAGCATCAGGATTAGCGTCTTCAACACTCGCTAATGCTTTAACGAGACATTGGCCCAAAGGTGAGAGATTAATTGCCTGCGCATTAGGAAAGCTGCCGGAGGAGATCTGGCCGTCACGCTATCAAGGCACGAGCATGAATCATGGGGAAGGGGAGGCGGGATAACACTCTTGTAGAGAATCGAACCCTATTCAGGACCCATTCCCCAAAAGCAAGAAACCAGCCGTTAGGCTGGTTTCTTTAAATTAGTGGTGCCCGGACTCGGGATCATTCAGCTTTCTATTAAGTTAAAATACAGCATAAATTTTAACCGTGACTGTTGTCAAGACCCGTAGGTTGACCCGTGTTTTTATAGATAGATCAGAATGATGGGTCACAGATGATAAAAAATTCTCGGTTTGCTCCTTTGGTTCGATTCCTTGTGATGTCTATAAATCGTAATGACATTAGCGTTACGCTTGCTGTATGATTAGTGTCCAGAGAGTAGGTCGGAGGATAACATCATGCCAGTGACGAACAGCGTTTCTGTCAAACGTGAAACATTGAATTTACGCATCAAGCCAGCTGAACGCGACCTTATCGACCGTGCGGCGAAGGCTAGAGGGAAAAATCGCACTGATTTTGTTCTTGAGGCTGCCCGCGCCGCTGCTGAGGAAGCGTTGATCGATCAACGCATCATCATGGCAGATCCCGATGCTTATCAGGAATTTCTTGCTCGTTTGGATCAGGCTCCTTCACCGAATGCCGCGTTGCGCAAAACTATGCAAACACCTGCACCGTGGGAACAGAAAAAATGATCTCTGCTCCTGAGCCACTCCACGCCGAACATGCACTTTCCTCGTTCTGTTGCGGTGTGGAGTCTATGGATAACTGGCTAAAACTACGGGCGATGAAAAATCAGGTCACTGGAGCATCACGAACTTTCGTCAGTTGCGATGATTCAAAAGTGCTGGCGTATTACTCATTGGCTTCCAGCGCCGTGGCAACGAATGCCGCTCCCGGACGTTTTCGCCGCAATATGCCCGATCCTATTCCGGTCGTAGTACTGGGTCGTCTGGTGGTAGATAAATCATTACATGGTCAGGGCGTTGGCCGGGCGTTGGTACGGGATGCTGGGCTGCGGGTGATTCAGGTCGCTGATACTATCGGCATTCGCGGGATGTTGGTTCATGCGCTGTCTGATGAAGCGCGGGAGTTTTACCTGCGTGTGGGATTTGAGCCTTCACCGATAGATCCGATGATGCTGATGGTGACGTTGGGGGATTTGGTGGGGAGTTTATCAATTTGAAATTGATGTTTTGCCTGTGCATCATCAAAAATGAATAGTTTGTTGTAGCTGGATGCTTACATCGTATCAGGTATAAATTATAAGCCTTAGCTGAAGTAACACGTGCTAGCGATTTTAATATTCTGACAAGAGGAGACAGCCTGCATCTAACATACAGAAAATCCACGGGGACATATGGAATCTTGCTCCGAATGGATGATTAACAAAACAATCACTCATTCGGAGCGTTAACTACCCTACTTGATCTGAGCCGTTATCTGCTTCTGAAAAAATAACAAAAATGTAGCTAATACTGGGAGTGTTAATATATACGTTTTCTATGTTTCTATTTGTTTCGTATAGGTAATTCATGTATGCCATACTCAAAAACTATTGTGACATTTTCTATGTTATCTATATTTCCTTCAAGAAGATTCATCATTTTTATTTCTCTCTCAATTTCATCGATGTCAGCATGGATTTGACCAAGGTTGTTGCCTCTAATATAATCAAGTACTCGTTCTATTTTTTTATTATCTCTCATGCTCGTGAGTAAATTATCATGATTTCCATCTAAATAATATTCGGCATATTGGGTTCGGTATTGAACATATTTGGTATAGAGTTCTGGGATATTCGCGACATTCAGAGCGCGGGACTCTAAGATCTTATCTACTGTTTGTGGATTTTGCTCAGCCATTTGTCTGATCGCAGCAGACAGAGATGTGTCTTTTTGACCGCTTTTAGAGCCTATACTTTCGAATGTTAAGCCGTTTAAAGCATCAGCGGCCAATGCATTTGCGTATAGATTAATGAGCTGATCCACTTCCTTTTGCGATATAGAGTTCTTTTTATCCAAGTACCAGTACTGTCCTTTCTTGGTCATGGGGGATTGAATTTTAAACTTCAGGCTTTGAGCTGCCACTAACCAATAATGATCCGCATTCGCCAGTCCTTGATGTGTTCTTTTTGTCAGTTGCATAAAAGAGTCATCATGGAAAGAACCTGTGATTTTATCAATCAATATATTTTGTAAAGCTTGAGTATGTGTGATAGACGCAATTTGGTTGTATTTTAGGATCTTGAGCCCGGGGCTATCAATATCTTCACTACGTCGTTCCAATATACTAGCAAACATCCCATTATGATACTTGACCATTTTATCAATTAAGAGGTCAAGATTTTTTACCACTTTACGAATGGCTTCAGGTTGATGATAAAGAATGTTGCTGTACAGTTCCGCGAGATAGCTGCCGTATTCGTCACTGAATGCAAAGCCTTTACGTGGGTAATATACTCTTAAATCGGTAGACCATGCATCATTGACTGTTGACAATTGCCGAATAAAGGTAGGACTTGCTTTATGTAAATGCGCTAGAAGATAAAGGCATTTGAGCATATCTTCGTGGTGCGGTTTATCGACATCTGTTTCTTTGGCTTGCTTTAAATAGATTCTACGCCAATCTTTATTCTGATTCATTTCCTTAGTTGTACCCAAAATGGTATTTAAGTGCATTTTGAGTGCTGAATCGTTGAAGTTCTTCCAAAAGTCATTTTGATTTTTATCTTCATTCAGTGGCCATAATTCTTTTCTAAGCTCTTTGAGACTTAGCTGCCCAACCTTAGTAGCTGTTTTTAGATAGTCATAGTCTGATAGGGACGAAAAAAATGATTGGGGTTTCGAGCGTAATAAGACTTCATATGGTAAGAGATAGATTTCCCCGTTTCCCACAGGTTGATAGTTTCCACTGTGTCTGCGACGTAACTCATCTTTGTTCGTAACACACAGCTTTTCTTTGTTCGTTGAACTCATGAAATTCTCACTTATTAATTTTTTCTGCTTTTTGGATCGCAGGCTTGTTTTAGCATCGATACCTAGAGCAGTGAGCCAGTTCTTGCTAAGTAGCTACACCTAATACAGCTACACCTGCCGTTTGCTGTCATGAGACATGCTGCTTAAGGGCAACCTACTATAGATCCGATGCAGCACGTCTAGATAGTAGGAAAAAGCATCAACGACCTGTTCTACAAGGATTGGCCAATCCTAAGTCCTGACTGAAATGACGCGTGCTAGCGGTTTTAGTGCTCTGGCTGGAGTGAAGCAGTCTGCATCTAACATACAGAACACCCACGGGGACAGGCAGCCTAAGAGTAAGCCGTGGGGCTTCGCTTTATTTTAATGGAGTAAACAGGTGATTGACAAAATAATCGTCGCTCTCAGAGCGTTAATTATGCTATTAGAGCTGATACGTTATCTGAACTGATAATATAAACATAGCTAAGGTCGGAGATGACCGCTCTCCGACCTTTAATATATCACATTATAGTGGTTTAATGAGTTTGGCCACTTGTAATAATCCCGATAAACCGAACCATTCACTTCCATAGATTTCTGGCATACTGATTTTATTCAGCTTAAAGAACGTTATTTATAAGGCTCAATATGAACACACTGAATCTCTCTTAAATCCCCCAAAACATAAGATTGATAGCATCCTTGATCTCATCCGCGTAGTCGCCAAGATCCACAATCACTTCACCAATGACTTCAACGGGAACGCTCGATAGTTCAGTGGTCATCAGTCGATAATCTTCGTCGTCGATGCGGATCTGGGGGAACAGCGTTTTATTCACTTTCTCAGACAGGTGATGTGATTCGATAAGCGGAATGACCATACGTCGCTTTGGTGTCTCGACAATATCACTCTGCACATCGACAAACATTTTGTAGTGGCTGGCTCGTTTGTATTGATAAACAATGAATTGCATGATCACCAGTTCCTGTTTTCATCTGCGAACGAGCCATGCTGTGCGATAAATCGGGCGACTTCTTCCATCCCTTCGCGGTTATCCTTCTTCCACTCCTCTGCCTTTATGCGGCGGGCTTCTTTGCCAATGGCGTCATTCACCAGTCCGGAAATATTGACTCCGGCAGCACTCAGAACCTGATAATTGTCTTTGTCCACGGTAACGCTGACGCGGTGTTTCATGATAGTGATCCTCTCGTGTGCATACTTTGAGTATATACTCCGCGTTGTTGTTCAGCAATTAGTCAAAATTTAATGCTAACCGTTTAAGTTCCTCAAACGTATAAACCCGAAAAACATGGCGGTGCTTCGCTTCCAGCGGGATGTGCTGATGGTTGACGATGGCGTATTTCACACTATTGAACATCCGTTCAATAGCTCGCTTTTTCTGTGGATCCGGCACGATATAGAAAGCGTACATCCAGTGTTTTTGAGTGCGAGCCAGTAAATGATTGGTGATAATCGACTGGTAGCGGGCTTTGGTTTTCAGACGGCGCTCAGTCTCTACTGCGATGACCGTTCCGTTCGGGAGCGTTATCACCCCATCCGGGCGGTGTTTTACCTGATAACGGCTGCGAAATGTTGGGCGGTTGCCGTGAAGCCACCCGTAAGCGCCTTGCTTCTCCAGAATAAGCCGGGCGAGCTGGTTATCAAGGTGGTGCTCCAGCGTCCAGCCCGTGATTTTGGCAGGCTCAAAGCGTGCAGGAAAGCCGTCATCATCTGGCGTGACTACCGCGGCCAATCCGTCGTTGGTGATCCCCCACAGTGAGATTTTCTCCATCCTTGTGCAAAACGTCTGCTTTTGAATGAATCCCATGTCGATGGCCTTTGCCAGCAGCAGATAAAGCGGCTTGTGATTTTTATAATCAAAAAGCAGCATCAGCGTTTTAAAGTCGCTGTAGGTTTCTTCTTTCAGGAAGTTGAGCAGTATCTGGATCTTTTCGCAATGACGTTCGCGGCGTTCACGGTAATCAGAAATTAGCATTGATCCTCCTTTGTCTCTGGCTGCTTTTTTTTCCGCCTTTCTCGCCTCATGGCCTCGGCTCATATTTCCGTGAATGACATGCGCCCATGCGATGTGCCGACAGCATGAGGCGAATGCGGTGGCAGCTTTGCAGCCATGCGCCGGAAAATACATTTCCCGGCACAAAACGGCGTGCGCCAGTTCATGCGGGCTGGACGCCCTTATTGCCTGTCGCATGGGGGTAATGTCGCGGCTGGACGCCACGCCAAAACCCCCAACGTCAACAGCGGCACACCGTCGCACGCTACGCGCGACTACCCCCTTTGAGACGCCGTTTTTAGCCCACTTTTTCTTTTGCCCGTTCCGGTCAGCAAAAAAATGGGAAAACGCCTTCAAAGCGGGTAGTCGCGCCTCGCTACCGGCTTGTGGCCGGAGACTTAGCCGCGACGGTGTGCGGGGCTGAAGCCCCCAAATAAACCGACGCGTGGGCGCGTCTTTTTGCTCGCTGGGGCGGCAAAATTTATTCGGCTCCCCCCAGCCTGCTCGGTTTCCCCTGGGAGAAACGCTCGCCGATGGGTTCGGGCGACGCAAATTAGCAATTTCTGTGAAATTGAATTTACTCGCCTCACGCCACGGTTGAGTGCCCGCGAGGCGCAGGCATTCAACCGCCTAACTCCGTCGCGTTCTGCGTCGTGGCTGGATGGTCTGTTGAGCGCGGTCAGCGTTGCGAAAATAAAACGTGTTGGCATGTATTCTCCCATGCTGGAATTAGCCAGTAGGGAAGGCTATCGGGAAAGGGCGGTTTTGCCTGCAAACAACTCAATATCGGTTAGGAAGAATTATGATTATTCAGCCACGAAAGCAAAAAAGCTCTGACCTAACGGCAGAGCTTTAATCGGGCAGAACATATTCAGATGGCTATCTGGCGGTGAGTGAATGTGCGCGTTTGTGCATATCGGAAAGGGCAGGGATGAGTAAACTAATTGCAGTTAACCCATGCCCCAACTGGCACAAGCTTTCTGGCGTCGATTCGCACACGTCATTATCGGCAAAAGTAATCAGCGCATCGCCAATGAAATTCAGGCAATGGCAAAGTCCGGCCTGCGTTTCGACGCAATACTCAGTGACCCGCGAGAGTTCGTCATTGTCCATGTGTGAAAAGTCCAGACGAGCCAGCGCGGCACTCATGGCGGAGTAATGGTTCTCATAATCCGGCAGTGATTGATAAGACGCGCCCGTGTTACTATCGGTGTCAGCCATAGCATTAGTCCTCATAATGTTGTGGTCAGAAGCCCGGTTAGTGTTGGCGCACTGCCGGGTTTCGTTTTTCACCATGAATTCGTTCTTGGTGTTCATACACCTTAACGCTAGGTGCACATACACGTCAACGTGTTTAAAAATATTTTTCCTTGTATAGTGTGCGTTCAGCGAGAAAGGAAAATGGCATGCCTACAGGTTCTAAAAACAAGCGTTCAACCACAAAGGGAATTCGCTTCCCACATGAGCTTATCGAAGAAATCAATGCCAGCGTTGCGCAGGAGAAAGCGGAAGATCCCGATGCTAATTTTTCAGCCTGGGTTCTGGATGCTTGTAACAGAAAGTTGGCAGCGCTAAAAGGCGATAAGCCTATTAAATAATAGTCTGTATCTTTAATCTGCATTGTAAGATATTGAAAAGGAAGGATGCGATGAATCTTGTGAGTGAAAAGCTTACGGTGTAGATTAATCGGAGACGAAAACTTCGTTTACACTCTCTGTGCAGGCTGCGTAAATATTAGCAAGTTCCCAATATCGGGGGAATCGAATATATAGGTCTACTATTTTTAATTGATAGTCCCTCTGAAGAATAGTGAAATTGATCACGGTTGAATTTTTTTCATCTGATAGAAAAACCCATTGGCGTTATAAATATTTATTTTAAGGATAATGAGTTTATGGCATACGATCTTGAAAGTCGCTTAGTCATCGGTGTAGCATCCAGCGCAGTATTTGATTTGACCGAATCAGACGAGGTATTCAAAAGTAAAGGGGAGGAAGAGTATCGGAAATTTCAAGAATCAAATTTGAATAATCCTTTGCCAACAGGAATTGCATACCCTTTTATAAAGAGATTACTTGCTTTAAATGATTTAAGTGATGACACTTTAGTTGAAGTTGTATTACTTTCAAAAAATGATCCAGATACAGGTCTTAGGGTCATGAAAACAATTGAGCATTATGGTTTAAATATAACCCGTGCGATATTTATGCAAGGCAAGTCTCCCTATGAATATATACCAGCATTAAATATTTCTTTATTTCTATCGGGAAATAAAGAAGATGTTGATGTTGCAATTAAATCAGGATTTCCAGCAGGCAGAGTTCTTGACTCAAAATTCATTGATGATGAGACTGATAACTCTCTTCGAATCGCATTCGACTTTGATGGTGTTCTTGCTGATGACGCTTCCGAATCTGTTATGCAGGCATCGGGGCTTGATGAATTCCATGCTAATGAAGTGAAAAATGTTATGGAGCCTCATACTCCTGGCCCCCTTAAGGAGTTTTTGGTCAGAGTTTCAAAGATTCAATCTGTGGAAGAGAAATATAAAATATCTCATCCAGAGTATGAGAATCGCCTCAGAATATCTATAGTAACTGCAAGGAATGCTCCTTCACACGAAAGAGCTTTGAATACACTTAAGAAATGGGGAGTTATGACGAATGATGCATTTTTCTTAGGAGGAATAGAGAAGAGAAAGGTGCTTAGTATTTTAAAACCTCATATTTTTTTCGATGATCAGTCTAGCCATCTGCAACTTGCTAGTTCCGTAGTTCCTTCAGTACATATCCCATTTGGAATAACGAACCAATAAAATATATCTTCGTATTTTAATCGTGATATATAAAATTTTTTTCATAATATCATGATATTTTCTGCTAGAAAATTGGGTAACTCGTCTTCGATTCATAAGAAGGCTTTGGCAGAATGCTTAGGTGCTAAAAGATACTCGA
>NZ_JAINZP010000017.1 GCF_020166435.1 Pectobacterium versatile
CGCTACTGAGTCCGGCCAGACCATTGCGGTGACCGGTAAAGTTGGCAATGAAGTTAAAGCGGGCGATGCGGTGACGGTGAAAGTCGGCACCGAAACCTATCAAACGACGGTAAATACGGACGGCAAGACCTGGAGTGTCAATGTTCCGGGTTCTGTTCTTGCCGCGAATAGTGATGTCTCGGCGACAGTCACGACGCGCGATATCGCAGGCAATGTCACCACCGCCAATACGACTCACGCTTACGGCGTCGATACCGTTGTACCGATTGCTTCTATTTCTATCGATAATGTCACGTCGGATAACGTGATTAACGCTAATGAATCCAGACAGACAATCTCTGTTACCGGCAAGGTCGGTAATGAGGTTAGAGCGGGCGATAGCGTTACGGTAAAAATTGGCACCGAAACCTACCAGACAACGGTGAATACTGACGGCAAAACCTGGAGTGTCAACGTTCCGGGAACCGTGCTGGCGGCCAATAGTGACATTAGCGCCAGCGTGACCACACGTGATAACGCGGGGAACGCCACCACGGCGAATACTCATCATGCCTACAGTGTGGATACGACTGCCCCAGAAATTGATATTACGAATTTTGCTGGTAACGATGGGTATGTCAGCCAAAGCGAGTCGAAAAATACCGTAGTCAGCGGCACCAGCAATGAGAAGAAGGTCGATCTGGTCTTTACCGATGTGAATGGTAAGTCGGTTACGCTGCATGACGTGCCTGTGACGAACGGAAAATGGCAGACGAATGTCGATCTAAGCACGTTAGCGGAAGGCAAGATTACCGCTGGGGCGACGGCGACCGATGCGGCAGGCAATCAGGCGCATGATAACAGCCAGGCCATCATGGATATTACGCCGCCAGCCGCACACAACAACACGGTGTCGGGAACAGAAGATACACCGCTGCACATTGGCTGGAGCGATCTGGGTGTATCGAGCGATACCACAAGCATCGTGATTTCGTCTCTGCCGCCTGCTGCCGCTGGCACGCTCTATTTTAACGATAGTGGAAGTTGGAAAGCGGTCACCGCTGGCCAAACCTTTACGGCTGGCAACACCGATCTACGCTTTACGCCCGCGAGTAATGTCTCTGGTTCATCGCTGGGGGACATTGCTTACCGACCTGTCGATAGCGCAGGGAACACGGGCGATAAGGCTGCGCTGCACATTGGAATTACGCCAGTAGCCGATGCGCCAGTCGTAAGCTTGAGCACCTCCAGCGTTACCACGACGCCAGCTTCTGCGGAAGTCATTAAGGTGAATGGCGGAAGCGCGAACGGTGGTTTTGACGTGCAGAATGGAAAAATCGTCGCGGTGGGCAACGGCGTTCGCGTTTGGCTGACTGAGGGGGATCCGGTGCCTACTGTGGTCGGCAACGGGAAGGTGGCGTACTACAGTCAGGGCAATACCAGCGGGGATGGCAATTACAGCGATATCTTTGTTGTGCATTCCAACAGCGGCTATTTTTATCGTCAGAGCGACTGGGCGGCCGATCGTAAGGATCACCGCGATCTGGATTCATTCAACGGTAACCGGACTAATAACGGCAGCAACGCACATTCTGACTATGTTTTCGTCATTAAGGAAACGGGCTACACCTATAACGCAACCTACAGCACGAACAACAACGCGAATACGTCGGTCAACACGCTGGATGGGCTGAAGGTCAACTATACCGATAGCAGCGGCAAGTCGGGCTCGTTTACGCGGCAGGTCAGCAACAATATCGAAGGCGTGATCTACAGCGATGGCACGACGTATACCCCCGGCACCAATAGCGCGACGGTGGAGAAAGTCCCCGGTCAGGCGGGAAAACAGACCTATACGCTCGATGTTTCAGCGGCATTGACCGACCGTGACGGTAGCGAAACGCTGTCTGGGATTCGGTTGACGGGGATCCCGACCGGAACGGTGCTGACCGACCAAATCAATAACGTGAAGTATACCGTCGGTGCCGATGGCTCGTATCTGATTCAAAATGCGCACAATGCCCAGACGCTGGCCGGGAAGATTACGCTTGAGGTGCCGGCCGATGCGGGTAAATTGAATGTCGTGGCGCAGGCGACATCGACAGAAATGGGTAACCACGATACGGCAACCGGCTATTCGGCAGAAGGCGCTGAACAGTATGGACTGAGTGTCGGTGCGGCGGGCAATGACACGATGTCCGGCACGTATAATGATGATGTGCTGTTCGGCGATGTTGTCTCGTTCCCTAATACCGACGGAACTGGCATCGCGGCTTTGCAGAACTACATCGGCAAGCAGTTAGGCATGCAAACGGGCGTCCCGACGACGAAAGACATGCATAACTACATTGCCGCGCACAGTTCAGAGTTTGATCTGTCGTCGTCGAAGGGAGGGAATGACATACTCAATGGCGGCGACGGAGATGATATTCTCTTCGGCCAGGGAGGAAATGACACCCTCTATGGTGGGGCTGGGAATGACCTGCTCTACGGCGGTAGCGGAGACGACATCCTGATTGGCGGCGCAGGGGGCGATACGCTCATTGGCGGAGCTGGCGCGGATACCTTCAAGTGGCAGGCTGGCGATATCGGCAACGATGTGATCAAAGACTTTAACGCCAAAGAGGGCGACCGGATTGATTTAAGCGATCTGGTGGGCGAATTGGAGGAAGGAACCGATATCAGCCGCTATATTCGTATCACCGATAATCATGGTTCACCAACGATTGAAGTGAGCACCGCGGGGAACTTTACGGCGGATAAGGGCGGAACGGTTGCAGTGTCGATTACGTTGGAACATTATAACGGCGCATTACCGTCGCTTGAGAGTCTGGTCAGCAAGCCTGAATCGTCTAGCTGACAGGAAAGGGGAAAAGGAGCCGATCTGGCTCCTTTCTTTATCAAAAACTTAAAAGGTCTCCGAACATGTTTTATATCCAGCGCGACAGTGATGGTCACCTGATGAAGGTAGAAAAGAGTCCTTTTCCTGAAATGAATGGCGAACTGACGGATGATTCGCGCGAGGCGCAGGCCTGGTTCCGCAGCCATCAGGCAGCGATGTCCAGCCTCCAGCAACTGCGGCAAAGCGATCTGGAAATGGTGCGCGTGCTGGAGGATTTAATTCAGGTTTTGATTCAGAAAGGTGTGGTCAGCATTACCGATTTCCCTCAGGCGGCACAACTGAAGTTGATCAACCGTGCGCAGGCGCGTGAAGCGCTGAATGGCGGGTTAAACAAGCTGATTGGCGACGATGAAGAGACGATGTTTTGAATAAATGATGTTGTAGAGAGATGATATCTTAACGTCGATCCTCGCTTTTCAATACAACCCCAGCTTCTCAATATCGTAGCGAGAAGCCGGGGCCGTTAAACGCGGTTAGCCAAAAATAACGCCGTTAGCCAAAATAATGTCGCATCAGACTCTGACCGCTGGTGCTGGTTCACCCAGCAGCCGTCCCATCGCGCCCTGTAATCCCATCTCCTGAAGCACTTTCAGCTCACCTGCGGTTTCAACACGTTCGGCGATAAGCGGCAGGGCAATACTGTTGGTGGCGCGATACAGCGCTTCGATAAACATTTGCTTATCGTCTTCCTGATCGATGTTGCGGATGTAGCTGCCATCGACTTTCAGATAAGCCAGCCCCCATTGGGACAGGTTGCCGATCATATTAAAGCGCCCGCCAAAATGCTGTAGCCCCAGCGCACAGCCATGTTCATTCAGCAGCTTGATTAAGGCTTCCAGTTGGGCACTGTCTGGCAATTGGTTCTCATCCAGCTCCAGAATCAGTCGTCTGGCGACGTCAGGTTGATGCTTCAATGGGGCAAGCAGATCGGCGAGCAGATGAAGATTCAGTACCGTGGTGCCGGACAGGCTCAGCGCCAGATTGCCGTCGTGCTGACGGAGGTAGTCCAGCACTTCGCGCAGCATCGTTTGATCCAGACGGGTATCCCAGCCAAAGCGTTGAATCCACGGTAGGAAGCGGCCTGCGGCGATGCTGTTCCCTTGCGCATCCTGAATACGAGCCAGTACCTTGTGATGCAGCACCTGACTGGGATCGTCACACGCTACGACCGGTTGCAGGAAAAGCTGCAAGCGTTCCTGTTCCAAAATGGGATCGAGCAGGTTAAACCACATATGGCGATCGGTTTCGACCTGTTCGGCACTGACGGACGGCATCTCGTGAGGCGCGGTGGTATCGGTATCGCTTTCGGCCCGCGTGAGCGCCTGATCGCCCTGAATAAATAGGGATTGCGCGGTGTCGCCGGGGCGGAAAGGCACCATGCCGAATTGGGCGACAGGGGAGACATCGGTTTCGCCTGTCAGGTGCAAGGTTTCAATGTTGCGCGTCAGTTCGCCAATAAGCGCATAGGCTTCTTTATCGACCAGGCCTGGGCAGAACAACGCAAATTCCCCACCGCGGATACGTGCCAGAAGGCTCTCAGCATTCGTATGCTGCTTTTGCGTTTTACGCAGAATATGGCCGACGGAGGCTAATAGTGCATCGGTACGCTGACCGCCCAACCGTTGGTTCATCCCTGCCAGATCCTGAACGCGAATCATGATAAGAAAACCGGGGGCGGTTTCCTCATCGGCGAGTTTGTCGTTGAACTGCATGTCAAACGCACGGCGGTTATTCAATCCGGTTTGAGGATCCTGATAGGCTTCCTGACGTAGGCGCTCGCTCCGCTCCGCTTCCTCTTCAAACAGCGTTTTAAGCTTGCTGACCATCAGGTTCATCGCCTGCGCGACGCGGCGAAATTCGGGCGTATTGGGTAAATCTGGCTGGCTGAGGAATTCACGACGGGTAATCGCCAGCGACTGGTCGACGATATAATCGAGCGGACGTAGCTGGCGGCGCAGGAACAGCGCGCCGAGGAACACGCCCAGCGTGCCACAGCCGAGCAGCCACAGGAAGGTGGCCGTGCTGCTGCGCCACAAACGGGTGACTGCGAACATCGGGTGGCTGACCACTTCAACTTTTGCCGCCTGTTCCCAGCCGCGCATCACGATAGCTTCGCCCGCGCCGGGTTGCAGGTTCACCAACCGGACAAACCAGAGCGGGACGTCAGGGATATCCGGCGATGCGGTACGTTCCAGCGTGACGTTGCCGGTTTTTAAATCCCGCACGCGAATACTGGAAAAATAGCCGCTGTCGAAAATCGAGCTGACCATCAGCTCTACCATCGCCGGGTCATCAATATTTGGCGTCAGGGAAAGCCCCAATGCGGTAGCGGCATCCTGCGCGTGAGAGTGAAGCTGGTTATTGTACTGTTCACGCGAATTTTCCAGGCTGACGAAAAAACTCCCGCTGAAAATAATTAGCACAAACAGGCAGATGGCTATCAGTAATTGTTTGTATAGAGACATAGCCTACCCTTACTCCTCAATTGAAAACCCTTCGGCACGCATTTTGGTTAATACATCCTGCCAGCGTGAAAGTCGTTTACTGTCACCGACGCGTTTATTGCTGCCGCTCGCGCCCGGCAGCCAGAGACCACCGCCGTTAAAGGCGTACACCGGAACTAAATCGTTGCGTTCTGTCGCAGGTTGGATCTTGTCGGTCAGATTGTCCAACACCAGTGGAATCGAGGTTGGCGTGGGATAATAGGTCACTACCATGTGCGCTTTATTCAGACGCAGGGCTTTAACATAGGTAATGCGTAATTTGTCCGCTGAGACGCCTAAATGGCGCAGCGTAAAATACTTCGCAAGCGCATAATCTTCGCAGTCCCCGGCACCTTTACGCAGCGCTTCAATCGGCGTAGCCCAGTAATCTTCCTGATTCCAGACGACAATATCATCGCGAAACAGCATACGGTCATTGAAAAATTGGTTCACGCTGCTCAGCAGCGCCTTTTCCTCTTTATTGCGGGAATTGACCAACAGCGTCTGCCATTCATCTATTCGGCGGCGAGCATCAGGCGTAGCCGGACCATAAAGCTGCTCGGTTCTCTGATTAATGGTAATAAAATCCCAGTCCGCACGTAGGGAACCCGCCAGCAGAAACAGCAGACAGCTAATAAAGAAAAACCTGTAACTGGAAATTCTGAACCCGGGGAGCCGCACTGAGGTTTCTCTGTTTACCTTGCGAGATGCATGTGGAGAGTGAATTCGATGCAGAATAGCGTACTTTCATAGGTCTCAAAAGCAGTATATACCCGTCATACTTCAAGATGCATGTGCGTTGGCAATACTCGGCTCATCTCTGAGCCTCGCCCCGAAGGGCCGCCGTAAACGGCGTTCAAATTGGCTGAGCCAATTTGTCCTCGCTCACCCCAGTCACTTACTTGAGTAAGCTCCTGGGGATTCTCTGCGTTGCCGCCTTCCTGCAACTCGAATTATTTAGGGTATAGTGGTGAAAATGATTGTTTGTCATAAGCGTGTAGCGCGCTGATATAAAGCATGAGGTAGCTGAATGCGTTCAGATGTGATGGATGGAGATAATCTTAATTTAGGGAGACTGGTTTCCGAAACGCGCAATCCGGCAACGATGGCGCTGGATCAGCTCTCTACGCTGGAGATGATGCACGCGTTTAATCAGGAAGATCGGAAAGTGCCTGAAGCCATTGCGCTGGTTTTACCTGCGATTGCCGAGGCTGTCGATCTGGCTGCGGCGTCGTTGCAGGAAGGCGGGCGACTGATCTATCTGGGGGCGGGGACCAGCGGCCGTTTGGGCGTGCTGGATGCTTCGGAGTGTCCGCCGACGTTTGGTGTACCGCACGGGCTGGTTATCGGCCTGATTGCTGGTGGGCCGGGCGCACTGCTTAAAGCGGTTGAAGGCGCGGAAGACGATCCCGCACTCGGTGAGGCGGACTTAAAAGCGCTGAATTTAACCGCTGCAGATATGGTTGTCGGCCTTGCGGCATCAGGCCGGACGCCGTATGTGATTGGCGCGTTGCGCTATGCGCATGACGTTGGCTGCCGGACGGCGGCGATCTCCTGCAATCCCCATTCTCCCATCGCACAAGAAGCACAGGTGGCGATTTCTCCGGTGGTTGGTCCGGAAGCGTTAACGGGGTCGACGCGGTTGAAGTCAGGAACGGCGCAAAAATTGGTCCTAAATATGATTTCTACCGGCGCAATGGTTAAGCTGGGGAAGGTGTACCAGAATTTGATGGTGGATGTGAAGGCAACCAACGTGAAGCTGTTAGACCGGGCTTGCCGCATCGTTGTTGAAGCAACGGGAGCCGAGCGGGAGCAAGCGCAGCAGGCGCTGGTGCAGGCGGATAATGAGGTTAAGCCTGCAATTCTGATGCTTCTGGCTAATATTGACGTGGCAGCGGCGCGTGAGCGTCTGAAACAACACAACGGTTATCTGCGTGAGGCGCTAATTGGCGGATAAGATTATCTTGGTGTAAGTCGGGAGAAACGTTTTGAGTGATAAGCGAGAGCAACGCATTGTTTTTTTTGATCTGGATGGCACGTTGCATCAGCAGGACATGTTTGGCAGCTTTTTGCGTTTTTTACTTCGTCGGTTGCCGTTAAATCTCGTTCTGGTTATCCCGCTATTACCGATTATCGGGCTGGGGTTATTGATTCGCGGTCGCGCGGCCCGATGGCCGATGAGCTGGCTGCTGTGGGCGATTACGTTTGGCCGTGATGAAGACGAACTGGTGCAACTGGAAAAGCAGTTTGTCGGCGCGTTTCGTCATGATGTCATTCCGTTTCCGCAGGTTCAGCAGCGGCTGAAAACCTATCTTGAAGACAGCGAGGCTCAGGTCTGGCTGGTGACGGGATCGCCGCAGCGGCTGGTGGAACAGGTCTATCATGATTCGCCTTTTCTGCCCGGCGTGCGCCTGATGGGAAGCCAGATTACACGCCGCTATGGCGGCTGGGTATTAACGCTGCGCTGTCTGGGACATGAAAAAGTGACGCAGATGGAGCAGCGTCTGGGCGCGCCGCTCAAGCTCTACAGCGGTTACAGCGACAGCAAACAGGACAATCCGCTGCTCTATTTTTGCGAACACCGCTGGCGAGTC
The DNA here is from genome assembly GCF_020166435.1 of Pectobacterium versatile. Classification (GTDB taxonomy): domain Bacteria; phylum Pseudomonadota; class Gammaproteobacteria; order Enterobacterales; family Enterobacteriaceae; genus Pectobacterium; species Pectobacterium versatile. The sequence continues at coordinate 7,959 of NZ_JAINZP010000017.1, forward strand.
ACCCCCGAAGGTAGCCTGCAACAGCTGGAATGATTTTTTCATTTCTTCATATAGGTATAATGCGCCGCCAAAATATGAATGTTCGAGAGAGGAAACGTGGTTAGCCTGCCTAACGATGAATACTGGATGCGCTATGCATTAACGCTGGCTCAGCGTGCTCAGGATGAAGGTGAAGTACCGGTTGGAGCGGTGCTGGTGCTGGATAATGAAGCGATCGGCGAGGGGTGGAACCGGCCGATTGGGCATCACGATCCTACCGCGCATGCTGAGATTATGGCACTGCGGCAGGGAGGGCAGGTGTTGCAGAATTACCGCCTGCTGGAGACAACGCTGTATGTCACGCTGGAGCCGTGCATCATGTGTGCGGGTGCGATGATACACAGCCGTATTGGCCGTTTGGTTTACGGTGCGTCAGATGAGAAAACGGGGGCGGCGGGCTCGCTGGTGGACATTCTGCGCCACCCCGGCATGAATCATCAGATCGTGATTGAATCGGGCATTCTGGCTGATGAATGTTCTGCAACGCTCAGCGCGTTCTTCCGTCTGCGCCGTGAACAGCATAAAGCCCGGCGTGCCGCAGAAAAAAGCGAGAAAAACGCAGCGCAGGAGTAGCAGCGTTTTATGCAGGTTTATTCCGGCACCTTATTGATAGGAACTGCCGGATAGCCTTGTGCGATCTGGATTTGTTGCTGCGCTTTGGTTTCTTTTTCTATCAGATAACCTTCCAGACTCACCATATAACGCCGAATGTTTTCCACGTAGTTATAGGCTTCATGTCCGCGCGCGTAGCCGTAGGTGGTTTGAGTGTAATAGCGCTTCTGGCTCAGCATCGGCAGGCGCATCTTCACATCGACCCAGCTGTCGGGGTTACCCTTCTGTTTTTCGGTCAATTTACGCGCATCAAGCAGATGGGCGTATCCCATGTTGTAGGACGCCAGCGCAAACCAAATTTTTTCATCTTCCGGGATGGTGTCCGGCATTTTCTGCATCATGTGCGACATATATTGCGCGCCGCCGCGGATGCTTTGCTCAGGGTCGACCCGATCGGTGACGTTCAGGCTTTCTGCCGTGTTACGCGTGAGCATCATCAGCCCGCGCACGCCGGTAGGGGACGTCGCCAGCGGGTTCCAGTGTGATTCCTGATAGGAGATGGCGGCCAGCAGCTTCCAGTCGATATCGGTGGCGTATTTTTCAAACAGCGGGCGCAGATCTGGCAGCGTTTCATCAATCGCACTCAGGAACGTGGTGGTATCGACATAGTCAAATTCGCCAACATGGCCGAGGTACTTCTCCTCCAGACGTGCGAGTGTCCCGTCTTCGACAATCTGGCTGAAGAAATCCAGCAGCGCGGCGGACAGGCTGTCATCGTGTGAGCGTCGCATATACCAGGTAACAGGTTCTTCGTCGCTGAGATCGAAGGCGACAGCGAGCTGCGGATGAATTCGCTGCATTAAGCCGATGGTGACCGAATCACCCAACGTATAGTCCAGTTTGCCGTCGGCAACCTGCTTCAGTAAGTCCTGCGTGCTCTGATCGGAAGCCGACTCCCAGCTTAGCTGCGGGTATTTTTCTGCTTTTAGATCGCGCAGGGTAGCGGCGTGGGCCGAACCTGACGTCACGACGAGGCGGCCTTGCAGTTTATCCAGCGTTTTTGGGCGAGGTGAACCGAGGCGGTACACCATCTGTTGTGAAATGGAATAGTAGGTTGGGCCGGCACGGAAGCGTTCCAGACGCTCGTGGTTGTAGATCAGCCCGGCTGCCAGCAGGTCTGCATCGTTACCGTCCAGATCGTCGAACAGTTCGTCAAGGTTCTTGCGTGACGAGACCACCAGCTTGACGCCGAGGTAATCGGCGAACCGTTTTGCCAGTTCATAGTCCAGACCTGTCGGGGATCCGTTGCTCATTGCATAGGTCAGCGGTGAGTTGACCGTGCTGATACGCAACTCACCGCGTGAGAGGATCTGCCTGAGCTGTACATCCTGACTACTGCGCCAGGGAATACTAGGCCATAGCGCTAACGCCAGCAGTAACGTGATAATCCCGATGAAAAAATAATTTAATTTTAACGGCTTCAAATAGTTATCTCTCGGCGGCCGTGTGGCCAGGCTGTCTGTAACGGCAGTTTTTTTATACGTCATTTCCCAGAGTGGGGGCATTTTGCTTAACAAAGCGCCAGTGTGCAACTTTTATTGATTTGGTCACCGATTAATCATTCGCCGGACGCGAAGTGAAATTATCGCCACGCAAACGGTTTCGTCCGAGGGAAGGATTCTCTATAATATGCGCGTTTCCCCCCTGTTGTGCCCAATGGCTGTATCGCAGCCAGTGCATCGAAGACGAGAGAACTTTAGATTATGGAAATACTGCGTGGTTCACCTGCTTTATCGGCTTTTCGTATTAATAAATTGCTGGTCCGCTGCAAAGAGCACGTTTTGCCGGTCAGCGATATCTATGCTGAATACGTACATTTCGCCGATGTCAGCGCCCCGCTGAACAACGATGAACAGGCCAAACTGACACGTTTGCTGAAGTATGGTCCTTCTCTCGCGGAGCACGAGCCGCAAGGCCATCTGTTACTGGTCACGCCGCGTCCCGGCACGATTTCACCGTGGTCTTCCAAAGCAACGGATATCGCCCATAACTGTGGGTTAAGCAAAGTACTGCGTCTGGAACGCGGTCTGGCTTTCTATATTCATGCGCCTACGCTGAGCGATGAACAGTGGCAGCAACTGGGGGCACTGCTGCATGACCGGATGATGGAAAGCGTATTTAGCGACCTGAAACAGGCCGAAGCGCTGTTCTCTCATCATCAACCTGCACCTTTCAAGCGCATCGAAATTCTGCTGCAAGGGCGTCAGGCACTGGAAGAGGCGAACGTCCGTCTGGGGCTGGCATTGGCAGAAGATGAAATTGATTATCTGCTGGAAGCCTTCACCAAACTGGGCCGTAACCCAACCGATATTGAACTGTATATGTTCGCACAGGCGAACTCTGAGCACTGCCGGCACAAGATTTTCAATGCTGATTGGGTGATTGACGGCGTCACTCAGCCGAAGTCACTGTTCAAAATGATCAAAAACACCTTTGAACACACGCCCGATCACGTTCTCTCTGCCTATAAAGATAACGCCGCCGTCATGGAAGGCTCCGCCGTCGGCCGTTTCTACACCGATCCCAACGGACAATATGATTACCATCAGGAAGACGCTCATATCCTGATGAAGGTTGAAACGCATAACCACCCAACCGCCATTTCACCGTGGCCGGGCGCAGCAACAGGATCCGGTGGTGAAATCCGTGACGAAGGCGCGACAGGCCGTGGTTCCAAACCGAAAGCGGGTCTGGTGGGCTTCTCTGTATCGAACCTGCGCATTCCTGGCTTTGTCCAGCCGTGGGAAGAAGAAGAGTTCGGCAAGCCAGAGCGTATTGTCAGCGCGCTGGATATCATGACCGAAGGCCCATTGGGCGGCGCGGCATTCAACAACGAATTCGGTCGTCCTGCGCTGACGGGCTATTTCCGTACTTATGAAGAGCGTGTTGATAGCCACAATGGCACAGAGCTGCGCGGCTACCATAAACCGATCATGCTGGCGGGCGGCATTGGTAACATCCGCGCCGATCACGTCCAAAAAGGCGAAATTATCGTCGGTGCCAAACTGATTGTACTGGGCGGACCGTCCATGAATATCGGTTTGGGCGGCGGTGCAGCCTCTTCTATGGCATCGGGTCAGTCCGATGCGGATCTGGATTTTGCTTCTGTACAGCGCGATAACCCGGAAATGGAACGTCGCTGTCAGGAAGTGATCGACCGCTGCTGGCAATTGGGTGAAGCCAACCCGATCCTGTTTATCCACGATGTTGGCGCCGGCGGTCTGTCCAACGCCATGCCGGAACTGGTGAGCGACGGTGGTCGCGGTGGTCGCTTTGAACTGCGCGATATTCTGAACGACGAACCGGGCATGAGCCCGCTGGAAGTCTGGTGTAACGAATCGCAAGAGCGCTATGTTCTGGCCGTTGCGCCAGAGCAGTTGGCACAGTTTGATGAAATTTGCCGCCGTGAACGTGCGCCTTATGCGGTGATTGGTGAGGCGACGGAAGAACTGCATCTGACGATGAACGATCGTCACTTCAACAACCAACCTATCGACTTACCGCTGGATGTGCTGCTGGGCAAAACGCCGAAGATGCTGCGTGACGTTGAGCGCAAGCAGGTTGAAGGCACGCCGCTACAGCGTGATGAAATCTATCTGGCTGAAGCGGTCGAGCGCGTGCTGCATTTGCCTGTTGTCGCCGAAAAAACCTTCCTGATCACCATTGGTGACCGCTCTGTTACCGGTATGGTGGCACGCGATCAGATGGTCGGTCCGTGGCAGGTGCCAGTGGCTGACTGCGCGGTGACCACCGCCAGCCTTGATAGCTATTACGGCGAGGCGATGTCTATCGGTGAACGTGCGCCCGTTGCGCTGCGTAACTTCGCCGCTTCTGCGCGTTTGGCTGTGGGTGAGGCGTTGACGAACATTGCGGCCACGCATATCGGCCCGCTGACTCGCGTGAAGCTGTCTGCGAACTGGATGGCAGCAGCAGGGCACCCGGGCGAAGATGCTGGGCTGTACGATGCAGTGAAAGCTGTGGGTGAAGAACTGTGCCCGGCGCTGGGTCTGACGATTCCGGTGGGTAAAGACTCCATGTCGATGAAAACCCGCTGGCAGGAAGAGGGCGAAGATCGCGCGGTAACCTCGCCGATGTCGCTGGTGATCTCTGCGTTTGCCCGCGTGGAAGACGTGCGTAACACGGTAACGCCACAACTGCGTACCGGACAGGATAATGTGCTGCTGCTCATCGATCTGGGTGCGGGTAATAAAGCACTGGGCGCGACAGCGCTGGCGCAGGTTTATCGTCAGTTGGGTCGTAAGACGGCAGATGTTCATAGCCCAGAGCAACTGGCAGGCTTCTTTAACGCCATGCAGCAACTGGTCGCGGACAAAGCGCTTCTGGCCTACCACGACCGTTCAGACGGTGGCCTGCTGGTTACGCTGGCAGAGATGGCGTTTGCTGGCTATTGCGGTGTGACTGTTGATATCGCGTCTCAGGGTGAGGATACGCTGGCGACGCTGTTTAACGAAGAGCTTGGCGCAGTCATTCAGATTCCTGCTGCCCGTCGTGCGGAAGTGGAAGCGGTTCTGGCCCTGCACGGTTTAGCGGACTGCGTGCATTACCTCGGTCATGCTGAAGAAGGCACGCGTTTCACCATCAATCAGGGTGCAGAAGCCGTCTATCAGGAAAGCCGTTCAACGCTGCGTCGCTGGTGGGCTGAAACCAGCTGGCAGATGCAGCGTCTGCGTGATAACCCGCAGTGTGCCGATCAGGAACACATCGCCAGACAGGATGATAACGATCCTGGCTTGAACGTGTCGCTGACCTTCGATCCGCAGGAAGATATCGCCGCACCTTATATCGCTAAGAATGTCCGCCCTAAAGTGGCAGTCCTGCGTGAGCAGGGTGTGAACTCTCACGTCGAAATGGCGGCGGCGTTCCACCGTGCAGGCTTTGATGCCATCGACATCCATATGAGTGACCTGCTGGCAAATCGCCGTAATTTGCAGGATTTCCAGGCGCTGGTGGCGTGTGGCGGCTTCTCTTATGGTGACGTGCTGGGCGCGGGTGAAGGTTGGGCTAAATCCATTCTGTTCAACTCTCGCGTGCGTGATGAATTCGCTGAATTCTTCCTGCGTCCACAGACGCTGGCGCTGGGCGTGTGTAACGGCTGCCAGATGATGTCTAACCTGCGTGAGCTGATTCCGGGTGCCGATCTCTGGCCGCGTTTTGTCCGCAATAAATCCGATCGCTTTGAAGCGCGCTTCAGCTTGGTCGAAGTGGAGAAAAGCCCGTCGCTGTTCATGAATGACATGGCAGGATCGCGCATGCCGATTGCGGTTTCACACGGTGAAGGGCAAGTTGAAGTCCGCGATGGTGCGCATCTGGCGGCGATTGAAGAGCACGGTCTGGTAGCGCTACGTTATATCAACCACTACGGTCAGGTAACCGAGAACTATCCGGCTAACCCGAATGGCTCGCCAAACGGTATTACGGCAGTAACCAGCACCAGCGGCCGGGCAACCGTCATGATGCCGCACCCTGAGCGTGTGTTCCGTACCGTCAGTAACTCCTGGCACCCAGAAGAATGGGGCGAGGATGGTCCGTGGATGCGTATGTTCCGCAATGCGCGTAGACAGCTGGGCTAAGTTAAGGTCAGTGAGAGAAAGGGGCTTCGGCCCCTTTTTTACGTCTTTTTTCTCAGTTTGTCGTTTTTTTGCGACGGACCTGTTTTTTGGCGTCTCTAATTGGTGACATTTAACTGTTTGATTTATATGAATGGTGTGATGGCATCATAAAGCTGTCTGTTTTTAGCGACATAAATCGTTTCTTTGGCGTGTATTTTCGTTATTCGAACTCTGGACTATGTGTTTTTTAGCGAAATTTAAATTAAAAATTATTAATAATCAGTGTATTGATTTAATTATTTCAAACTTGGCATGCTAAGTGCATTTTAATGATGGTTGCTCATTCAACTGGTTATGATTGCGTTGCTAACTGGCAAACATTTTCGCTCATAACATCTGGAATGATGCCAAAAGAAAGGGTGCCTATCGTCCACCAGACCGATAATCGGGCGTGAAAACGAACGTTATCAAGCATCGGGCGACACGTTGAGTGAGGCACCGCCTATTCAGTTACGCGGCCAGAGGGAGCGATTCTTCTGGCCGCGTGACGTTTCATACCCGCCACCTCCCCCAGAGAATCCCCCCTGATTGTTTTTTACGGTGCTACTTTTTACGACGTTACTTTTTTACGTCGTTACATGGGTATTCATGCCGTATTGCGAAGTGCTGCGCATGCCGCAAGGGAAAACATTGAAGTTTTATAAGACTCAGTTAGCATCAGAGCGGATTCGATAGGTAACGAGATGATTTCTTTGAAACGATGGCGTTTATTCCCGCGTTCCCTGCGGCAATTAGTGATTATGGCGTTCTTGCTGGTTTTGCTGCCGCTGTTGGTGCTGGCCTATCAGGCTTATCAAAGCCTGAACATGCTGAGCGAACAGGCAGCGGAGATTAACCGGACAACGCTGACGGATGCCCGCCGCAGTGAGGCGATGACCAGCGTCGCGCTGGCGATGGAGCGTAGCTACCGACAGTACTGCGTATTGGACGATCAGACGCTGGCGACGCTCTATCAAAACCAGCGTAAACAGTATTCGCAAATGCTGGACTCTCACGCGCAGGTGCTGCCCGATCCCCGCTATTACCAGACGCTGCGTCAGCTTCTTACTCAGCTTAGCGAAATACGCTGCCATAACAGCGGCCCGGAACAAACAGCATCGAGTCTGTTGGAAGGCTTCTCTCGTGCTAACGGACAGATGGTGCAGGTAACGCGTGACGTCGTTTTCTCTCGCGGACAACAGCTCCAGCAGGCTATTTCTGAACGCGGCCAGTTCTTTGGCTGGCAGGCGCTGCTCTTGTTTCTGGTCAGCGTGCTGTTGGTGGTTCTTTTTACTCGGATGATTATCGGCCCCGTTAATGGCGTCGAGCGGATGATCAACCGCCTTGGAGAAGGGCGATCGTTGGGTAACACCAGCACGTTTAAAGGGCCGCGTGAGATCCGGACGCTGGCGCAGCGCATTATCTGGCTGAGCGAGCGTCTGTCCTGGCTCGAATCACAGCGACATGAATTTTTACGCCATATCTCCCACGAACTGAAAACACCGCTGGCTAGCCTAAGGGAAGGCACCGAATTACTGGCCGATGAGGTGGTCGGTCCGCTGACTGCCGATCAGAAAGAGGTGGTCACTATTCTTGATAGCAGCAGCCGCCATCTGCTACAGCTGATCGATCAACTGTTGGACTATAATCGCAAGCTGGCGGATACACCGACCGAGCTGGAGCGGGTTGAAATCGAAGAGATCGTCGAGATTGTCGTGGCCTCTCACAGCTTGCCTGCCCGCGCCAAAATGATTCATACCGATGTGACGCTGGCCGTTGAGCACTGTTGGGCGGAGACGACACTGCTGATGCGAGTGATCGATAATCTCTATTCCAATGCGGTGCACTACGGTAAGGAATCCGGTAACATTTGGATTTATAGCCGTCAGATTGGCAATCGCGTTCAGATTGATGTCGCCAACAATGGTACGCCTATTCCCGATGCAGAGCGGAGCATGATTTTTGAGCCCTTTTATCAGGGCAGCCATCAGCGCCGTGGTGCCGTCAAGGGAAGTGGGCTGGGGTTGAGCATCGCGCGTGATTGCATTCGTCGTATGCGTGGTGAGCTTAGCCTAATTACCGTGGACTATGCTGATGTGTGTTTCCGCATCGAGCTGCCCTTATTGTCCGATAACGAATAGTCCGAGAATGAATAAATAATGAATGCAGGGTTTATGAAGGGATGGCTTGCGAATAGCGTATTTTCCCGTCTTTTGACGGCGGCGATTGTGTCGTCGCCTCTCGTTTTGGCTGCGTGTAATAGCCATGTGAGCAGCGGCACGGCGTTGCTTGAGGCAGAGGCTACACCGCCGAAAGAGCAGGTTGCCGATTTCCGTATCGCGCAATGCGAGCATCTGTGGCAAATAGACGATCGTGAATCCATGAACAACGCGCTTTATTGGCTGCGGGCGATGGACTGTGCCGGGCGTTTGACGCAGTTCCAGGCCCGTGAGGAAGCCGGGCAGGTTGCGGGAGATAGCTGGGACAGCGTGTTTAAGCAGGGCATCCTGCTGGATAATGCTGGTATCACTCAGGCGGAACGCCGTCAGGTGCTGGAACAGATCAATTTATATCGTCTGGCTTTCCCTGCGGCGTTGCGCCCGCTGATGCAAACCTGGCGTGACAGACAAACGCTGTTTCTGGCACTATCAGATGAGCGCCTGCGTTATAAGCGTTTGCAGGAATCCAGCGACAAACAGCTAGACGTCCTGCGTGTGCAGCAAAGCCACCTGCAATATCAGTTAGAAACGACCACGCAGAAACTGGAAAATTTGACGGATATTGAGCGTCAACTGTCGTCTCGTAAGCAGCTGTCGGGGGAAATGCCGGATAGCGACGGCGATCGTCGCGGTAGTTCCGGTGCGAATAGCGGTAGCGGAAACAAAGACGGTTCGCGCAATTCGGCAACGAAATCCAGAAATGAGCCAGTTGATGCGGATGATACCTATACGCCGCCGATGGAATCACATACGGACAACGCGACGAGGAAGAAGGAGTCAACAAGACAATGACAGCCCGAAAAACGGCGAATTTATTGCTCGTGGATGACGACCCCAGCCTGCTGAAACTGTTGGGTATGCGTCTGACCAGTGAAGGATTTAGCGTGATGACGGCGGAGAGCGGCCAGGAGGCGCTACGGCTGTTAACGCGCGAGATGTTCGATTTGGTGATCAGCGATCTCCGAATGGACGAAATGGATGGCATGGCGCTGTTTTCCGAAATTCAGCGCTACCAGCCGGGGATGCCGGTGATCATTTTAACCGCTCACGGTTCCATTCCCGATGCGGTTGCGGCTACGCAGCAAGGCGTATTTAGCTTTCTGACGAAGCCCGTCGACCGTGATGCGCTCTACAAAGCGATAGACGAAGCGTTGGCATTGTCCGCCCCCGCGGGCGATGAAAGCTGGCGTGAAACCATCGTGACGCGCAGCCCCATTATGCTGCGTTTGCTGGAGCAGGCCAGAATGGTCGCGCAGTCGGACGTCAGCGTGCTGATTAATGGTCAGAGCGGGACCGGGAAAGAAGTGCTGGCTCAGGCGATTCATGCGGCAAGCCCGCGTGCGAAGAAAGCCTTTATTGCGATTAACTGCGGCGCGCTGCCGGAGCCATTGCTGGAATCGGAGCTGTTCGGCCATGCGAAAGGGGCTTTTACCGGTGCGGTCAGCAGCCGTGAAGGGCTTTTTCAGGCGGCGGAAGGTGGCACGCTGTTTTTAGATGAAATCGGCGATATGCCGTTGTCTTTACAGGTTAAGCTACTGCGCGTTCTGCAGGAACGAAAAGTCCGCCCGCTGGGTAGCAACCGCGATTTGGACATTGATGTGCGGATTATTTCCGCCACGCACCGTGATTTGCCGAAGGCGATGGAGAAGAACGAATTTCGCGAAGATCTCTATTATCGGCTCAACGTGGTGAATATGAAACTGCCAGCGCTGCATGAACGTGCTGAAGATATCCCGATGCTGGCAAACCATCTGCTGCGCGAATCCGCCAATCGCCACAAGCCTTTTGTGCGCACCTTCTCAACCGATGCGATGAAGCGCTTGATGACGGCAAGCTGGCCGGGTAACGTGCGTCAACTGGTGAATGTCATCGAACAGTGTGTGGCACTGACCAGCGCGCCAGTGATCAGCGATGCGTTGGTTGAACAAGCATTGGAAGGTGAAAACACCGCGCTGCCAACGTTTGTTGAAGCACGTCATCAGTTTGAGCTTAACTATTTGCGAAAACTATTACAGATCGCAAAGGGTAACGTGACGCAGGCCGCGCGAATGGCTGGGCGTAACCGAACGGAATTTTATAAACTGTTGGGCCGCCATGAGCTGGATGCCAACGATTTTAAAGACTAGCGCAGAGAGAGCGGGTAGCACGCCTGCAGCGTGATGCCGGGTGGATATGGATGGATTGTCCGCCTGAGTTCTGACATGCTGTTCACTTGCTGATGCTCGGCTTTGGCCGCAACATAGATAACACAAAGGTTCCTCCATGAAGAAAATTGATGCGATTATTAAGCCGTTCAAACTGGACGATGTACGTGAAGCGTTAGCTGAAGTGGGCATCACAGGGATGACGGTAACGGAAGTTAAAGGCTTTGGTCGTCAGAAAGGCCACACCGAACTGTATCGTGGCGCAGAATACATGGTCGATTTTCTGCCAAAAGTAAAAATCGAAATTGTCGTGTCAGATGATATCGTCGATACCTGTGTGGAAACCATCACGCAGACCGCGCAGACGGGTAAAATCGGCGACGGTAAAATCTTTGTCTTTGATGTGGCACGCGTTGTCCGTATCCGTACCGGCGAAGAAGACGAAGAAGCGATTTAATCGTTTCGCCAGTATCGCTCTATACTCTAAATAATTCGAGTTTCAGGACAAAACGTTAACGTTTTGAATAATGCGAAGCGTCAGCCCTTTAGGACGATGCTCATTTATGAGCATCGTAACGCGGCAAGAGAGGGAATCCCGATGAGCTTACTCAGGTAAGTGATTCGGGTGACAAATCTGCCGGGAGCAGATTTGAACGCTGCTTTCAGCGGCCCTTTAGGGCGAGGCCCACGACGGGCCGAGTATTTGAACGAAGCTAACGCACATGCAACTTGAAATATGACGAGTATAGAAGCCAGCCTGATGAGGGCTGGCTTCTCCACACTTACTTCCCTTTAGGCGCAGTGGGAACCCAACCCGCCAACACCTTGTCTGCCGTATATTCTGCTGCTTCCGCGTTGCTTAGCTGACGGCGTTGATCGTTTTTCTCTGCACCTGCGCCTTTGGATTTATACTCGAAAAAGCGTGAATCCTGTGGATAGAACCAGATTGTCGCACCTTGTTTATCTTTACCGGACATTTTGTCCCAGCCATAGATGTGATCATCCATGCTGGTGTTCAGGAACACCGTTTGCCCGATGGCATTAGGGTTGGCATAACGTCCATCTGGAAAGGTCGTTGTTGGGTGCCAAGGTCGACCCAGTCCATAACTTTTCGCGGGGACGCCTTTCTCTTTAATCACCCGGCTATTGGTGATGACCAATCCATATTTTTGCTTAATATCCGTGCTGGGTGCGGTGAGATAGCCAAGCGGCTGACCTTTCACGTCGGTGCGGTTGCGTGAGACGATGTCGCAATTGTCAAATAATGCAGTGCCGTCACCAAAGATGAAGTCAACGGTGCCGCTGATTCGACATTGTGAGAAGAAGCTGCGTCCGCCTTTCACATATAACGTGTCCTGATACCCGACCAGGCTGACATCATGAAACCACGCACGATCGCTATTTTCGGCAACCAGCAGCGCAACGGCCTGCGAGTCTTTTAGTTTGGTCGGATCGTCGCTGGCTTTAGCCTGATTGGCAGGATAATCGAAATCATTGCGGATGGTCAGCGAACGGGCACTGAAATCAGGCGCATCGACTTTCACCGTGTTGCTGCCGTAAGTTCCCCATTTGCTGCCATCGGGTTTGAGCGTCCCGGCTGCGGTGGTCGCGGTGATCACGGTGCCGTTACGGCTTTCGCCCTTTAGATGAATGTTGGGGCGCGTAATCGTCAGACGCTCATGGTAGACACCATTTTTCACATAGATAACAAATGGCGAACTGTCTGCTGGGGCGCTGGCAATCGCTTCAGTAATGGTTTTGTAGGCTTTGGCGTCCCCTGATTGGGCGGAAACCAGCGCATTGTAGTCGGCTGCCTGTGCTAACGATAAAGGGGCGGAAATTAACATGGCTAAGGTCAGCGTCTTGCAGAGGTGTGAGGTGTCTATCATGTCCATAGTCCTTTAATTGGTATAGGGAAGGGTACATAACGCGCGGCGCTTAAGTACGCCGCGCGCGATTCGGTCTTATCGTTTTACCTGACTGATGACTATTTGTGCTTGCTGGTCGTTTTTTCCGCCAGCGACGCTAAAGCGGGTTCCTGCCGGATGGCATCAGCAACAATCCCTGCCACGGCGATAGCGCCTTTTTTCTGAAAATGGGTGGTATCCGGCTTGCTCAGGCTACCCGCCTGATCGCGATAAAAAGGGTATTGCTTAGGATCGATCACCAGCCAGTACTGTTTCCAGTGGTCGTTGTTGCCCTGATTCGCCAGCGCGATAGTGGCTGGCTCAACGTCCAGTAAAATCACCTTGTTATCTGCTGCCGTATTCTTGATGGTCTGGCTGTAATCGCCGATAAACGCGTAGCCGTTATCTGCATTTTGCTTGGTGAAGTGGCTATGTACGGCAGGCGTGCCATCTTTGCCTTCAGCTGTTTTCACTCGGGTGGTCGGGGTAAGCAGAACCGGTGTGAGTTTGTGCTGGCGGGCAAAAGTGATGTAGCGCTCCAGCGATGTCTGGAACGACATATCGGCTTTCCCCTGCGGGGCCTGTTTTTTCCCTGCCGCATCGTTCGGGTAAGTACAGAGGTTAGCGACATCGGCTGGGCCACGTACCGCCTTCGCCCCGTTGCAGTTTTGATCGTTATGTCCCATTTGGATAAACAGGAAATCACCTTCCTTCATCAGCGGCTGCATCTGGCGGAACCAGCCTTCGTAGAAATAGTCGCGTGAGCTACGGCCTGAACGTGCTCCATTAACGACTTTTACGCCGCTATTTTTACTGAACTGTTGTTCAAAAACCTGTCCCCAACCCATACGTGGGAAGCGCCCCTTTTCATAGGTGGCTGCAGTTGAGTCGCCGACGATAAAGATTCGAGTTTGTGCTTTCTTAATCGCATCCAGATTCTGACGTGCAGCGCGATAATCCAGCGGCTCATAGTCGCCTTTGTCGTTCAGGCCAACAATCGGGTGAAATGCGCTGTCAGTCAGCACGGTATGGCCGGAGTAACCCGTATTGTTGTGATAATTGCGGTTGTGGTTAATGACGCTGACGATTTTGGTGACCGCATCCTGCTGAGTCGCGGGGTAAGTCAGAGGATCGAAACTCTTGGGCGCACTGACACCCACCTGTTTTAGCGCGTCATTAAAGCCTGCATGAAAATCAGCGTAGGCTTTTTTCCATGCTGCGGCATCCAGTTTCGGTGATGCCGTATCGTCTGTTAGCTGCTGTGGACCAATGTAGCCTGCTGCTACTGCGATATCGGAAGTAATGCGGTCAGTCAGCGGGTTGATATTGGCAATATTCTCTTTACCGTCATGCAATGATGGGGCGACAGCGGACAGGCAGATTGCACGGGAGATATTATTCAGCAGGCAGTTATTGCCGCCAGATTCGACGGCTAAAAGACGTAATGGCGGTGTGAGGCCAGAGATATCAAGGTGATATTTTCCTTGCTCATCGGTCTGTGTCTGCCGTTTCTGGCCCTGTTGGTCTCTGATAATGATGGTGGCAGGCAGATGAATATCCCGTACCGTGACATGACCGGATAAGCCGGTTTTTTCACCCAGCGTTGAACCTGACAGTAAATTAACACTGTCCGGTGCGGCGGTCTGGTGTGCCGCGATGGGAGTTTTAGCGTGTACCAGTGTGAAAGGGGCGGAAAGTATCAGCGCTAAAGCTACACTTTCTGAAAAACGTTTTGCCATGGTCAGACATATCCCTTGTTGGTTAGTCGAAAACGGTTAATGAACCCAGGTGTTATCAAAGGAAGGTCGCTATTTTTTATCGCTCTTGTCACGGCCTTTAGCGAGAACGTCGGGATTTTATTGTGCACCCAAGCTGATTCAAGGGCGATGCCTATATCCGTCATTCTTCAAGTTGCATGTGCGTTAACTGCGTTCAAATACTTGCTTTGGTGTACCAATGCTTTGTGTTGTTCAAAACGCTAACATTTTGTCTAGCACTCGAATTATTAAGGGCATAAATGCAGGCCTGTGATGAAGTAATCACTTATTAAAAATGAAATGTTATTTTAATAATATTTACTTGTCTGTGACCCACCTCTTTTTTAGCGGAGTACTTATGTCGGGGGGATATCGAAAATTATTGTACGTCAAAGTTTTTTTTGTACTCAGGCGGATAATTTCACGCTGGTGTATAGCGATACATGCAGGGCGCACACTATGGATAAATGCCAGGGTAAATAAGCTGACTGGGGGCGGTAGCTGAAAGTACTGTACTACCTCTAGTTTAAGAAACTAAGTGTCAATTAAATGGCGAAGCCACAGGCTACAGTGCTTCGCAGGTATGCCGTATACAGACTCTCTATAAAGATGTTTTCTTGATAGCAAAACTATTTCTGTCTGACGAAAATAAGGTAACAATTTGCCATTTTAGGAAAAAATGATGTTACTTACTGACTTAACATCAGACCTCTCATCAGTCAGCATAACGTTGAAATCCACCAGTAGTCCAAGTCCGGAAGCGTCGGATAGCTGGTTTGACGCCATCGACTACATTGAGATGGAAGATACTTGGTTTGACGCCTGTGAAAGTCATCATGCTCCCCCCACAGATACCCTGATCCCATTTACTGAAGACTGTCGGCGTAGTGTTCAACAACTGATCCGCACTCTGGGGGAACACTGTGAGAGCAAAATGCTTTCCGCCTGCCTTTCGAAAATACTTCCCGGCACCCCGATTAGCCTCGTTATCGCGGCAAACAGCCTGTATACCGCCATTACAGAACAACGGAACATTGATACTGCGGTATTGCATGCCCTCGGACTGGCATCATGGTGTCTTCCTGATGATATTAATATCGTTTCCCGTCTGGCGGAGTTTATCAGAGAGACAGTCACCAGTTGGGCTGATAAGAGTTTTCTGCAACATTTTCTGGGCAACGAGGAAAATCACTTATCTACCTGTCTGTTTACAGCCCTTGCGGTTACAACCATCGTAGCCAGACGTTGGATGAAAGACGAGAGTGCTCCTCAGCGTGGTTTGCTTAAGGTTCCTGCCTTTATAGCTAATATTTTTATCCGTACGAGCCATTACTGGAATACGCTGGGAAATATGGCGCGCAGTCCTCTGTCCGGCGGTGAAATGCCAGAAAATGCCGAACCATCCCGACATGTCCCTGCTTTTGAGGTCGATACCGTGGTGGAAATGACCGAAGATGTATGCGATACGGCTGCTCTTTGTTCTTCCTCTGCACCACTGTTCACCGCATTTTTGTCAAACTCAACCACTAATCCAGGGGCTTACTTCCGAGCGACAGTGCGGGGCAACCCCGTCTCAGCATCCAGGAATAATTATCACCTTCCGGTGCCTGAACAGGCACACTTTCTGGCGATGGACAAACTCCGGCAGGAAAGCAGTCTTTCTGATCTGTTGTACTGTGCGACTCGGAAAACTAAAACCCGTCAGCAGACAAACGAAAAGATCGTCACCGCCGCGCACTTCAATACGAAATGTGACGCGATTGCTTATCCTGAGC
The DNA here is from genome assembly GCF_020166435.1 of Pectobacterium versatile. Lineage (GTDB taxonomy): Bacteria > Pseudomonadota > Gammaproteobacteria > Enterobacterales > Enterobacteriaceae > Pectobacterium > Pectobacterium versatile. The sequence continues at coordinate 24,021 of NZ_JAINZP010000017.1, forward strand.
CGCTGACTAAAAAGGCTGAGAACTTAGCTGTACATACAGATATACTTGAAATGCCAATGTCTTCACCAGCAGCAGGTCGGGATAGTGGAGATACTTTGCTCCCCTTGGTGATAACGGCAACTGCTGCTGCACCCGTGCCATACATGCAGGCTCTGAAAAGCAAAACTGTTATTGCTACTGGCCTGGCTGCCGGCCTGACTGGGCTTATCGTGGGTGGGAAATTGCTGCGGGATAGGATTTGGGGGCAACAACCTAAAACGCAGCGGGGAATCGAAAAATTATCACAATTAGCTCTTTTAACCAAAAAGAGACTCAATAAAAATTCAAGTTTGATTGACTGGTTAGTTTATAAAAATAAGATAGAGTTATATACCTTTCCCACAGAAAAACTTCCACCACTGGGAGATAATGCAGATTCAGTTATTTTAACTGACGCTTCTGTTTTAAAGACTCAGTATGGATATGTTAAAATAACGAAGCTATTCTTAAATGGTAATGCTGAGTTAAAATTTAATGCACCATGTAGACAGCACGGAAAATCAAGGATAGAAATTGATTTTGATAATAAAAAAATAATGAATCGCAGTCTTGGTTTTATTTCTGAAATTATCATTAACGATATTATTGGCTGTGATTCTAGTGAGTATTACGCCGATCTAAACGAGATTTTTTTTCGTTTGATGAGTGAGTCATTATTTAGAACTCCATCTCAAAATTATTTTGATGTTATTGCCGATTTTCATTGGAGAGTTAAAAATGTATTTATTTCAAATGACGAGAATATTATTAAAAAATTATCAGACATGGAATTTGATACATACCATAAAATCAGAGATGATTTTGATGATGAAATCGCAAGTCCATTTATTTTTACGAGAGGTCCGATAATAGGAGCATTTAATTATCTTAGTTTGAGAAGAGCCAGCGATGTCTATTTCTTTGTCAAAGAAATACTCTCTGATGGGTGGAAGGATCAGGGTTCTATCAGGGAGTTAATGACTGAAAATGAATCAATTCTGAATGTTAATGGTGAGTTTTTTTTGTGTAGAATAGACTCTGAAGGCTTTGGGGAGATTGTAAATAGAAATGAGGAGCTTTTGTCGGTTAAGTTTTATCGGAATATTGGTTGGGGGATGAGTGAGAAGGGTTTTTTTTATATTAAAAACGAAGATGGATTATTTGAACCTAGCTTGGGGAAAATTAAAAAATACTATTTTCCATTTATTGATGATATATCAGGAATAATTCCTGAATTAGATGTAATTATTGAATCGGCTTTTGTGGAAAACAGGGAAAAGACTTATGATGAATTTCTTTGTCTATTTATAAAAAAGATAAAAAAATATATCTCTAATTTGGCTTTGGATTCGGAAAAAGAGGAAGCCGTTGCACTGTTTATTCTGATGGTGTTGGGAGGTAAGTTGTCATCAATAAATTCATATGCTGGTGAAATTTGTTTCAATGGTGAAGATATAATATTTAAGCGTAAATTTGTAAACATACTAAATTTGGCTCAGGCATCTAAGGTGGATGAGTCCTTCTATAACCAGGCAATCTTAGGTGTAAAATTCATAGATAATAAAACCTCTGAAATTTCCAGAGATATTGAAAATAAAAATAAACGAATTGTATATCTGGAAAAAATGAAACGATATGAGACAAGTAGAATATCTCTTTTCATTGTTATCAGCGCTCGACCATTTCTGGTGAAAAGTAATAAGAATGCTCAGAGGGAAATATCAGAAATAAATGATAGATGGGGTGTTAAAATAAATAATGAAAGAGCTGACTTAAAGATGCTCCAATCTGAATTTGATTCATTAAAAAAAGAAAGGTCGTTAATTGAACATAACTTTAAAATTATAAACGAGGTGGTTAGTGAATTTGATAATGCACCACACCAGATAGAGGGATCAGATAGGAACAATAAGATTTCATTCGAGGCATATAGTAAACAATTTCTATCATCGAAAGGTTTAGGGAATTATACAGAGGACGATATTAAAAGGAACTCATATAGAATATTACATTGTAACTATCTTGGTTATTTAAATGAATTATATAATGTAATTCACCCTTTTATTATTGATGACGATATGTCATGGGAGGGGAGAGGGGATTTGCTTGATATAGATATAGCAATGAAAAATGCAGGTGAAATTTACGCGAGAGCTTTTCCCCAAGGAGTCGAAGATGATAGGGGTTATATTATTTATTTTATTGCTGCGTATATATTTTACAAACACGATCACAGGGAAGGAGATTATAATTTACTTGAAATGATGGAGCATTATAATAAAAAAGGAAAGGAATTTTTAGGGAGGGTTTTTTTTACTGAATTTCTAGCACCTGAAGAATACGTACCTTTGGAGGATTTTCTACCCGGGAGTTTTTTCTCCTCAAGGCGTATGTATACAGATCAATTTAGTAATTATCAGGATAATGGATCGGTTGATTATGATACGAAAATTTTTTCAAATACGATTCTACTTAACGCAAAAAACCTTCCTTTAGAAGACTTGATATTGCCACCAAAACGCGTGGCATATTATAATCATAGCGGAGGTGAGATAAAACGTAATTACGGAAAGCAAATTCACCCAGACATTGGATTTTATGGCTTCATTGAATGTCATTCTGGTAATTATCTGGTAATTAATTCTTTCTTTGGGAATATTCAGGTTCGTTATTTAAATTCAAAGGATCTAGGGGGTTATTTTTCCTTAGATGAAAATTCGCGATTTGGTTTTGAAAGACAATACGATGCTTTTGTGAATGGTGAGTATTTTGGCGAGGAGCATATAATACAAACCGATCCTAACAAGAGATATGAAAGTATTATTCATAGGGTAGACTATTTTCAAGAGTTTCATGGTAAAAATTTTATTCAACTCAGGGATGCAATATCATCACTAGTAAGGAAATATATTATCTATTCAGCAAGTAATTTTAAAGACAGCATGGATAACCCATCAGTGCTTGCTAAAGCTGCCGGTTTTACTCTCCCCTTTTTTAGTGAAATATATGGTGGTTTAACGGATAAGTATCACCAGTATGATACTGATAGTATTATAATGGATGCGTTTTGTATTACGAATCTTTTAACTAGTGCGGGTCTTAGCCTCTATAAAGTGAGTAGTCAGGGTATGAAGAGCATTGCACAAACCGCTTTTTATTATAGACGTAGTGGACTTCGAGGTATCAAGCTAGCGGAGGCTGTTTTGGCTGATAGCCAAAAAGTATGGGGTTCTATTGCGACACTATCTGCATTTCAGTTAAAAAAAATAATGATAACTATTGCTGACCCTATCGGAATTGTTGGTTTTATAAAATCAAATAAAGAAAAAATAGCGTATGATATAATCAATGATTATAATAATTCTAAAGGGTTTTATTCTGATTTGCATAACTTCGCCAAACCTGTAACTACAACTACTGATGTTATTGGTGAGGGATATAAAATAATAGATAAAAATGGTAAGTTTAAAGCAAAGTTTGATCCTATTATTGGTGCGTGGCGTCTTGTCGGTGGTTATACGTCTGATGCTCCTTTAAGGTTAAGTGAAAATAATGAATGGGAGGTTGATTATGAACTTTATTTAAAGGAAAAATTAATTTCTATCGATGAGTTAAGTGTTTTTTATTCTCGTGAAAATGGTAATGCCTTGAAAGAAAATAAGTCATACTCACTAAGGTGAGAGATATAGTCGGTTAAGAAATGATAGAGTCGAGATGTTTCATGACATAACTAGTCAGGGGGCCCTCATATGCTAATTAATGCTAAAGATGGTGCCGCCGTCACGAAAAGAGAATTTGGTGGCGATTTCAATTTATATTCATAGAGAGATGAGAATCAAGTAGTTAAGCCAGTAGAAAGAATGTTTTTTACTGCACATGGAGATGCAACAATTTTGAAAATAAAATTCACAGTTCCTGAGGGGGGTTAATTGAATTTTTGGCACCTTATGGAAAAAGGTTGGAATATCTCGGCGTGGATGTTGTTAATATTCCCTATTTGGAATTTAACTCCCAGGTTTCCCACTCTGATTTTAGTGTAGGAAGTATAAAAACGGATGGTAGCCCACACATATATACGGATGTTAAATCAATCACTAGTCTCTCTAATCCAGAAATGGGAGAGGTTAGAGATGATAACTTAAATTATTTGATGGTGATATAGAACAAGGTACAGCCATTGACTATAACCGTTCTGCGAGAAAGCATCCCTATTTTCCAATAATAGATGTTATTACTGTTAAAAATAAGCTATCTCATGAATTAGTTGATCCAATGCTAAGTAATTTAATGAGGGAATTAAAAGAGATTGAGCATCCAGTAACGGTTATTACCGTTTGCATTTGTAGAGAATCTGTATCTCAGAAGAAAATTCCCGTTGAAATTGAAATATATAATTACCATGTTGATGATGGAGTTGTGAAATTAGTATCATCAAACGTATTATATTTACGATAATTATAGACGTATTGATGATGAAGGTTTTCTAACAGTAAGTTTTTCCGAGTCTGTCAGTAATAACGTATAGTTGCTTACTTATTAAAAGTGAGCGCCCAAGCGCTCATCGAATTCGATAATAAAATGAGTTACTGCCAGTCGCCAGTGTTGGAACAGTATACTCCATTATTTCTACGTGGCCTAAATCATGCTGTTCATATATTAGATAGCGCTCGTGGTGCCGATAGTCTCGGAAGTAGCTGAGTAATGTATTGAGGTTTTTCTACTAAACCAAATTGGCAGGTTTATTTTTGACTATTTAAATGACTGCTTAACGGCATTTCCTTTTCCGTTGCGTGCTTTTAAAAAAAACTGGCTAACCGTACAATAATTTTAGGTATCCAAACTGCGCTCATGTATCAGCATATAAAATTGTGATCGATAAAGTGTTTCTGGGAAGGCACGATTATGAAAGATGAAAAAAAGGCCGCAAAAGCGACCTTTGGGTTTGATCCGTTATCAATGAGGGTTAGACAACTTTATGCGGACCAAAACATTCGTAATGCAACTGCTCAGCGGGGATGCCCATAGCCAGCAACTGCTGTGCGATAAACTGCATGAAAACCACAGGGCCGCACAGGTAATAGTGCATATCTGGCGTGGTTAATTCCTCTTTTAACGAGGCCAACTGCATCAGCCCGCTGTGATGATAATCTTCGCCCGGACGATCGGCCTGCTGCGGTTCGCGATACCAAATATGATGCTGGAACTGTGGCAGTGACTGACCTGTTTGCTCGATTTCATCCGCAAATGCATGCGCAGTGCCGTTTTCTGCCGCGTGTAGCCATAGCACCTTCGCCTGATGACCCTGCTGTTTGAGCGTATGCAACATACCTAACATTGGGGTTTGCCCCACGCCACCGGAAATCAGGGCAACGGGTGTGTCGGTTGGGATATCAAGGAAGAAATCGCCGTGCGGAGCCGCCAGATGAATGATATCGCCTTCGCGAGCGGTATCATGCAGATAGCCGGAAACGGTGCCTTGTGCTTCACGTTTAACCGCAATTCGGTAGGACTTTCCATTTGGCGCATGAGTCAGAGAATATTGGCGAATCTCCTGATTGGCAAAACTGTCATGCTTGATGTAAACCGCCAGATATTGGCCCGGCTGAAAATCAGCAATAGGCTGGCCGTCGGTAGGTTCCAGTGTGAAGCTGGTAATCACCGAGCTCTGCGGCTGCTTGTTCACAATACGGAAAGGTCGCACACCGCTCCAGCCGCCGTTTTTCGCTTCTGTGCTGCGGTAGATATCGCCTTCGCGCTGAATGAAGACATTCGCCAGCACGCCATAGGCTTTACCCCAGGCATCCAGTACGTCCTGACCTGGGCTAAACAATTCATCCAGCGTGGCTAATAAGTGATTACCCACGATCTGATACTGATCGGCCTGAATGTTAAAGCTAGCGTGCTTCTGGGCGATGCGCTCAACCGCAGGCAGCAGCGCGGCCAGGTTTTCAATATTCGTTGCATAAGCGCAAATGGCATTGAACAGCGCTTCACGCTGATCGCCATTGCGCTGGTTGCTCATGTTAAAAATATCTTTGAGCTCAGGGTTATGCGTAAACATGCGATCGTAAAAATGTGCGGTCAGTTTTGGACCGGTTTCTGCCAGCAGAGGAATGGTTGACTTAACGATGGCGATAGTTTGGTTATCCAGCATGGTGACTCCTTATTTATTGGTATGATTTATAAGTTGTATTTTATATGCATCTTATTGGGTTTGTCCGCTGCTGTAAATTACCTTTTTGGTGGTAGGGGTTTTTAGGCGGAGCCAAAGGGAATAACATGAAGAAATAGCAGGTTGAGAATGAAGAAAAATCCGTTTACCACTGCGCAACAGATGTTTGCTGAAGCCTTGTGCTGCCTGTAGCTAATCGTTTGCGTAAAAACCTCTGTCAAGACCTATCTTCATTAGGGAAAAACGGTTTACACTATACGCCATTCCCCAAAAGGGTAGCCCAATTCCCAAATGGGCCATTAATTTCCAGTATATTTATGTTAGCTGAGTCAGGAGATCCGGATGTTAAAGCGTGAAATGAACATTGCCGATTATGATGCCGACCTGTGGCAAGCAATGGAGCAAGAAGTGGTGCGTCAGGAAGAGCACATTGAACTGATTGCGTCAGAAAACTACACCAGCCCACGCGTTATGCAGGCTCAAGGGTCTCAGCTGACGAACAAGTATGCTGAAGGTTATCCGGGCAAACGTTACTACGGCGGCTGTGAGTATGTTGATATCGTTGAGCAACTGGCGATCGACCGTGCGAAAGCGCTGTTCGGTGCAGATTATGCCAACGTGCAGCCGCACTCCGGCTCTCAGGCGAACTTTGCCGTTTACACCGCGCTGCTGCAGCCGGGCGACACCATTCTGGGTATGAACCTGGCACACGGTGGTCACCTGACGCACGGTTCTCCGGTTAACCTGTCGGGCAAACTGTATAAAGTCATTCCTTACGGCATCGACGAAAGCGGCAAGATCGACTACGACGAAATGGCTGAACTGGCGCGTACGCATAAGCCAAAAATGATCGTTGGCGGTTTCTCTGCTTACTCTGGCGTGGTTGACTGGGCGAAGATGCGCGAAATCGCTGACAGCATAGGTGCTTACCTGTTTGTTGATATGGCACACGTTGCCGGTCTGATTGCCGCCGATGTTTACCCTAACCCGGTTCCTCATGCTCACATCGTGACCACCACTACGCACAAAACGCTGGCTGGCCCACGCGGTGGCCTGATTCTGGCGAAAGGCGGCGACGAAGAGCTGTACAAAAAACTGAACTCTGCTGTTTTCCCTGGCGGTCAGGGCGGCCCGTTGATGCACGTTATCGCGGGTAAAGCGGTTGCGCTGAAAGAAGCGATGGAGCCTGAATTCAAGGTTTATCAGCAGCAGGTCGCGAAAAACGCCAAAGCAATGGTTGAAGTTTTCCTGTCACGTGGTTTTAACGTCGTGTCTGGTGCAACCAGCAACCATCTGTTCCTGCTGGATCTGGTGAGCAAAAACCTGACCGGTAAAGAAGCTGATGCTGCGCTGGGCCGTGCAAACATCACCGTGAACAAAAACAGCGTGCCTAACGATCCGAAGAGCCCGTTTGTGACTTCCGGTATCCGTATCGGTACGCCAGCGGCAACTCGTCGTGGCTTTAAAGAAGCGGAAGTGCGTGAACTGGCTGGCTGGATCTGTGATGTTTTAGACAACATCAACGACGAAGCGACCATTGAACGCGTGAAACAGAAAGTTCTGGATATCTGCGCCCGCTTCCCAGTTTACGCATAATTCGGTATTTTCTCTGACATCACTGTCGGAACACTTCCCAAACGCCAGCCTGAGTGCTGGCGTTTTTTATGGCGGCCATCCCTGGCCGCCACCCTGCGGGCCGAGATCTCCGTTCGCGTTTAATGACGAATAACGCGTTGCGCCGCCGTGTGCACTCTGACACAGTAATCGGCAAAAAAGAGTAACCGGCAAAAAAGTGCCGAAGCTAGGGGAGTTCGTCACCGAAAGGGAGGAATCATGGTTTTGCAATCGACGCGCTGGTTAGCGCTGAGCTATTTCACCTACTTTTTTTGCTATGGTGTTTTCCTGCCGTTTTGGGGCGGATGGCTGAAAGGCGAGGGGCTGTCCGCTGAGTCCATCGGCATGCTGCTGGGGGCGGGGCTAGTGGCGCGCTTCGTCGGCAGTCTGGTCATCACGCCCAGCGTGAAAGATCCGTCCAAATTGATTACGGTATTACGTGGGCTGGCGTTGCTGTCACTGGCGCTGGCCGTCGGTTTCTGGCTGGGGAATGCCTGGCTGTGGCTGATGATAGTGATGATCGGGTTTAACCTGTTTTTCGCACCGCTGGTGCCGCTGACCGATGCATTAGCCGCGACCTGGCAGCGGCAGGTCGTGATGGATTATGGCAAGGTGCGCGTCTGGGGCTCGATAGCGTTTGTTATCGCTTCTGCTGCAACGGGTGAACTGGTCGCTATCTGGGGACATCCGGCGATTCTGGCAATCCTCAGCGCGGGGCTGGTTGTGATGCTATTAGGCATGCTGCTTCGTCCCAGTGTGATGCCGCAAGCGGCAACGTCGACAGCCCAATCGGTCAACGTCACGCCGTGGAAACGATTGCTGGCCGAACCTGCGGTATGGCGCTTCCTGCTTTGCGTGTCGCTGCTGCAAGGTGCGCACGCGGCTTACTATGGTTTCAGCGTCATTTATTGGCAGGATTCGGGCTATTCCGCCTCGATTATCGGCTATCTCTGGTCGTTAGGCGTGGTTGCGGAGATTGTCATCTTTACTTTCAGCCAGCGCCTGTTCCGACGCTGGAGTGCGAGACAGCTTCTTTTGCTCTCGGCCGTATGCGGCGTGGTGCGCTGGGGCTTGATGGGCGCGACAGTGGCTCTGCCGTGGCTGATTGTGATACAGATATTGCACTGCGGTACGTTCACCGTGTGCCATCTGGCGGCCATGCGCTTTATCGCTGCACGTACTGGTGGTGACATTCTGCGGCTACAGGCGGTGTATTCCGCGTTGGCAATGGGCGGGAGTATCGCGGTGATGACGATGGTGTCCGGTTTTCTGTTTGAACACCTGCAGGGCGGCACGTTCTGGGTGATGGCGCTGTTGGCGGTTCCGGCCCTGTTTATTCGGCCTTCTGTCAGCCACCATACTGCTGTCGAAAAGGCGTAAGAAATGGCGTGTACTGTCAAGATAACGTAGTGTGGTAAAAATAATGTTACATTATAACGCTTTGAAACGGTGGTGCGGACGGATAACGTTGCTGATGCCAGGTTTGGCATTCGGCCAGCCCGTTTTCGCTCACCCACACAGTTTTATTGATATGCAGACGACAGTTGAGAGCAAGAACGACAACATCACCGGTTTACGTATGCTGTGGACGATGGATCCCATCACGTCTGCCGACCTGTTATATGACGCAGGGAAAGCGAAGAAGGACTCTGAAGTCTGGAAAAAGCTGGCGGCGGAAGTGATGGCAAATGTGTTAGGGCAGCACTATTTCACCGATATTTATCGTGATGGTCAGCCCGTGAAATATGCACCGATGCCAACGGAGTATCATCTTTCCCGCAAAGGCAATCAGGCAGTACTGGAGTTTGTGCTGCCGCTGGCGCATCCACAGCCACTGGCGGGCAAGCCTTTGCTGATTTCTACTTACGATCCTACCTACTTTGTCGATATGTCCTACCAGAATGACAAGGCCGTTACGCTCGCACCTGCGCTAGCTTCACGTTGTAAAACCTCGCTCGTCACGCCGGAACCTAACGCTGAACTGCAATCCTATGCGCTGTCGCTGGATAAGAACGATGCGCCGGATGAAGACATGGAGCTGGGGAAACAGTTTGCACAGCGGGTGACGTTGCAATGTCAGTGAACCTAGGCTCGCTGCCGCGTCAGCGCCCGTTGTTGAGCCGATTGCGCGATCTGTGGCCGCTGTGGCTGTTTTTGGTATTGCTGGCCTCGGCGTTGCATTACATCGTCGGATACTGGCCGCAAATCGTGCTGCAAAGCGCGATCTGGCAGAAATCGCTGCATCAGCAGATGTCGCACCTGTTGCAGATGGTGGAACAGCAGCCGCATCAGGCGGGGCTGAGTCTGATGATGTTCAGTCTGGTCTATGGCGTGCTTCATGCCGTCGGGCCGGGGCACGGTAAAGTTGTCATCATGACCTATCTGGCGACGCACCCGTCGAAGCTGAAAAGCAGCCTGAAGTTGACGCTTGCCGCCTCGTTGGTTCAGGGGCTGATGGCAGTCGCGCTGGTGACCGTGGTATTAGGGATTTTGCAACTGTCGAGTCGAACGTTGCATAACAGCAGTTTCTGGATGGAAAAGGGGAGCTTCGTGCTCGTTGCGGGGCTGGGGCTACTGCTCTGTTTCCGCGCGTTGAAACAGCTGTATATCGCCCTTGTTTGGCAGCCTAAGCCCGCGACGATTTTGCGCGTGACGCCTTTGCACGTAGATTCTTTGAATGCAGCCCAGCTCAACGTACCGACCGATACACGTAGGGTACTTCGTCCGATGCCTGTGCTTTCCTCTTCTCCTCATCAGCACGATGCCGACTGTGGCTGCGGGCACCGCCATCTGCCGAGCAATGAGGAACTTGAGCGCGATAGCAGCTGGCGTACGCGTCTGATGATTGTGCTGGCGATGGGGATGCGCCCGTGCTCAGGCGCTATTCTGGTGCTGCTTTTCTCTAAAGTGATTGGCGTGTATTGGTGGGGCGTGGCCTCTGCGCTGGTGATGGCTGCCGGAACGGCAATCACGATCTCGGCACTGGCCGTGTTGGTTTTTTACTGCCGTCGCGTGGTTGAGCGCTTAGGCGCAAACCGTGCCTCGCCCGTGTGGCAACGTGCGGCTTTTTCTCTTCTAGCTTTTGCCGGCGGGCTGATTTTAGTTGGCTCTGGCGTCCTGCTTTACCTCAGTGCACAGCCCGCGATGATGGGCGGCATTCGGCCATTCTCCGGTTAATTTTACCTTTTATTAACGCTGCGTTAAAAACCCATTGCTTCTGTTAATCACGGCAGGATATTATTTCAATAATGATAACTATTATCATTTATAACCATAATCGCAGAAGGGAATAATAATGAAGAAATGGCTGTTTTCAGTCGTTGCTCTGTTGGGGCTGAGTGCTAGCGTTATCGCCAGCGCTAACCCGATTGTTATTGAAGACGTTAGTGGCAGGAAGGTAGAAATCAAATCCGAAGTGAAGCGGATTATCTTAGGGGAAGGTCGACAGATTTATCTGCTGGCTGCCTTTGATACCGAGGCACCGTTCCAGCGCGTCGTTGGCTGGCGTGACGATTTGCCGAAAGCCGATTACGACGGCTATCTGGCTTACGAAAAGCAATACCCGGAAATCAAAAAGCTGCCGACCTTTGGCGGAGCGAAAGACGGCACTTTCAACGTCGAGCAGGCATTGACGCTGAAGCCGGATTTGGTACTGATGAATCTGGAATCAAAAGCGGCGACGGATGAAGGCAAGTTGATTGAGAAGCTCAGTTCGCTGGGTATTCCGGTTGTGTTCATCGATTTCCGCGAGAAGCCGTTTGAGAACGCAGAAAAAAGCATTCACATCATGGGCCAACTGGTTGGCAAACCACAGCGTGCGGAAGAGATTATTAAGTTCCGTCGTGAGCAGATTGAGCTTGTCACCGATCGGTTGAAGAACTATCAGGGCCCACGTCCGAAAGTGATGATTGACCGTGCAGGCGGCTATGACGAAGAGTGCTGCATGTCATTTGGTGATGAGAACTTTGGCCGCATGGTTGAGGCCGCTGGCGGTGACAACATTGCCAAAAACATCATCCCCGGCACGTTTGGTACGCTGAACCCTGAACAAATTATCAGCTCTCGCCCGGATGTGGTGGTGGTGACTGGGGCTAACTGGAAAAACTACAACACGGCGAATGGCTGGGTTGGTGTTGGACCGGGAGCCGATCAGAAGGAAGCGCTGCAACGCTTGCAAAAACTGATGGAACGCTCAGCATTCAAAACCTTGCCGGTAGCAACCGATGGCAACGCGCATGCCATCTGGCATCAGTTCTATGACAGCCCGTATCAGTTTGTGGCGATTCAGGTATTAGCAAAATGGATGCACCCAGAACTGTTTAAGGATATCGATCCTGATGCAACGTTCCGTACCTTCCATGAGAAGTTCCTGCCGCTGCCTTATCAGCCAGGTTATTGGGTTACGCTGCCAGCGAAGAAATAATTCTGCCAGACAGTAAACCAGATAATGCAGTAAACCAGATATAGAAAAGCACTGAACCTCATCGGTCAGTGCTTTTTTTTGTGCTTTTTTCGCTGATTCTATCGTCTATCAACAGCAGCATTGGCGATGTTTATTTCACCGTATTCTTTGCCCTGCCGGAAAATAAAGCAAACGTTTCCCTTCCTACAACCTCATTACAGGATCGTTAGATGTTTATGACGATCGATTATCTTACTTTGATAGATCTTGACTATTGTTTTGAGATTATTAAGTGATTTTAATGATCAATGCTATCAAGGTGTCCGCTTCTGTGGCGATAATTGAACGTGGTAAAGGTATGTCTGATTTTTATGCAAAACGTCACGTAGGGAGGGAAATACAGGTTATTCGGCATACCGGAATCAGGAAAAAAATACGGTATAAAAATTCAAAAAATGGAGCGGTTATGAATATCACGCAACGCCTGCTGTTGACGTTTTCGCTAATGTCGCTGGCGCTTATTTCATTGGTTATTGTCACTTTATCGTTGTTATCAGGGTTCCAATCTCGTTTCGAATATGTTCAGGATAATGCGATTCCAAGCATTAAAGATTTGAACAACTTAGTAGATAAAAGCAATTCGCTGGTGCTTTTTTTGTACCGTCATCAGACCACGGATGACGATCGCAAGCTGCCCGCGATCGAGCAGGATATTAATAGAACCATCGAGGAAATAAAGGCGCTTAATGAGTATTACCTGATCAATGATGCCTCCAGCGAGGAGGATCGCCAACTGACCCATACAGCGATGGACCTGACCAAAAAATTACAGACGTCGCTACCTGTTTTTCTTAACGCATCAAAGGCGAATCAGAATGACGTCGCACTCGGCCTGCTTCAGGGAATGGACGGTCCGGGAAAGATCGTTCGTGATCTACTCGCCAATTACCGTAAGCAATTCGATCTGAATGTTAAAATGGGCGACGATCTACGTCAGGTGAATGAACAGATCTATGAACAAACGTGGGTTGGCCTGTTGTCCGGTACGTTACTGATCGTATTGTTGAGCGGCTTTTTTGCGGTGAGAACCATTCTGGGCATTAGAAAAAGTTTGAATAACATGAGTCAAACGATGGAAATCGTGAGTACTCATCTCGACCTGACGATTCAAGCGGACGATCGACGTAAGGATGAAGTGGGAAATACCGCCCGTGCCTTTAACAGCTTGATGCAGCGGGTATCCTCTGCGCTGGCTTCGGTGAGTGCTTCATCGCAGTCGGTGAGCAGCGCGGCGACGCAAATTGCGGTGGGGAATGAAGATCTGTCATCCCGCACCGAGGAACAGGCTGCTTCGCTGGAACAAACGGCGGCCAGTATGACGGAAATCAGTGAGACAGTGCGCCAGAACGCGGAGAACACGCAACAGGCGAGTCTGCTGGCAGGCAATGCCAGCAAGATTTCCATCAATAGTGCCGATTCCGTCAACACGATGCTGAATACGATGGAACACATTCGCACCAGCTCAGGCAAGATCACCGAGATCATTGCGCTCATCGAAGGTATCGCGTTTCAGACCAATATCCTTGCCTTGAATGCGGCAGTAGAAGCCGCTCGTGCCGGTGAGCAGGGGCGTGGTTTTGCGGTGGTCGCGGGAGAGGTGCGCACGCTGGCACAGCGGTCGTCTACGGCGGCGCGTGAAATCAAGGATTTGATTGATGCCTCAAACTCGCTGGTGTCGGCGGGCGTTGATCAAGCCAGCGATGTAGGGAAAAACATGTCGGCGATGAAGGATGCGATCCAGCAGGTGACGGATTTAGTCAATGAAATCGCGGCGGCGACTGAGGAACAAAGCCAGGGTATCAGCCAGGTGCATCAGGCCGTTAACCAGATGGATGATGTGACTCAGCAAAATGCCTCATTGGTGGAAGAGGCGTCTGCGGCGTCGCAGTCGTTGCAGGAACAGGCAAGTACGCTGAGCCAACTGGTGGGGCAGTTCATTGTGGGACAGGTTACTCCTCTGGCGCTGGCTTCCGCTTCTGCATCCGCGCTACCTGGAATATCCGCGCCGCGTCTTGCTCCCGTGAGGAAGAAAAGTGCCGTTGCTCAGGATGAAGCGGACTGGCAGCGTTTCTAACCTATCGCGCCGCGTGCTGCGCAGTGAAGCGGCATGCGGCCATAGGCTCGATTGACCAGTGGCGAAAGCCAAGGGAGATACGGTATGGAATCGACTGAGCACAGTGCGGAAAATCTGGGGGATTATGCGTCGTTACTGACGGAATTCGAGCATATGACCGCGTTGCTTACTCAGCTAATGAAAAGCGATTACCGCACGCTTGATCTCTATCTCAATAATTGCAGTCACCTTATTTTGCGATTTACTGCAATTTATAAACTGCTCGATAAACCAGAGTTTGAACATTATCTGAAGCATTATGACGCGGCGCTCTACTACAACGTAAACAGCGTGGGTTTGGCATTGCGTCTGTTTGAGAACATGCTGACGAATATGCGCGATATGCTCGGTTCTGAACGCTTACACTAATTGGGAGTAATTATCCTATCAGTCAGGTCGTTTTGGCCTGACTGAATTACTGAGATGCATCCTTCTTTCCACACTCTCTGGCCAGTTCTTCTGCTATTACTTGTAAGGTGCAGCTAATGGAGTGGGGAAGAAGCACCCAAAGCGAGCGTGTTGGATATCGGTAGCCTTTTGCGTTGTGGTGCAAATCTTCTAACAGGTAAATGGTGTGTGGGAGATGATGCCTGCACTGGGGCTGTTTTGTGGTAAAGCCCAGCTCAGGCTTACAGGGAGGTACTTATAGCATTTTTACGATAGTCTATTAATCGCTCAACGTACTTTGTCAGCAACAGCAGGCTGGGGAAATACGGCCTGCTTGCATGTAGAGATGATTAACGGACCAAGCTTATTGGTTGGTGAATTTATTGACTGATAGCGCTTCCTGGTGTTTCGCCACCGGTTCCCGTCACTGTTTTGTGTTTTGCTAGATATTGATGCTGGAAAATGCACATACGGATTGCATTGCGGTATTCGCCGTTGACGAAAAATTCGTGAATCAGTTTGCCTTCTACCTCAAACCCTAGTTTGCTGTAGATGTGGATCGCTTTCTTGTTTTCTTTATCCACAATTAAATACAGCTTGTAGAGATTCAATACTGAAAAACCGTAATCCATCGCCAGCTTGGCCGCCGCGCTGGCGTAGCCTTGGCCTTGATAGGCGGGATCGATAATAATCTGAAACTCCGCGCGCCGATGGATATGGTTAATTTCCACCAGCTCAACCAGACCTACCTTGGTTTGCTCGTGTTCAATAATGAAGCGCCGTTCGCTCTGGTCATGAATATGCTTGTCGTACAAATCGCTGAGTTCGACAAAGGCCTCGTAGGGCTCTTCAAACCAATAACGCATCACACTGGCGTTGTTATCCAATTGATGCACAAAAGTGAGATCGTCTCGCTCCAGCGGTCGTAGCCGAACGGAACTGCTCGTACCGGACATAGTGAATCCTTAATTGATAAGAGAGACGTGAAACGGCATCGCCGAGATCACGCAGGCATGAATATGCCAACGTTAGTATAACAGCGAAGCGTTCTGTGTCTCATATTCAATGAGAAATGGCGAATATTTAAAGCGTAAAGAGGGAGAAAATAAATGGTGATGATTTGCGAGTAGGTGTCGAAAGTAAGAAGCAAGTGAATAAGGAATGAGCAGTAAGGCTCCACGGGAGAGCCTTACTATTATGACGAACTAACAGTATTACTCGGCGGCATAACCTTGTGGGGGAATACGCACGCTGTCCAGCCAGGCTTCATTATCACGCATCACCAGTCTGCCGTTCAGGAACCAGTTGATGACCATCGGATAAATCGTGTGTTCGTGCGTTTTAACACGCTCACTCAGGCTCTCTTCCGTGTCGTCACTGAACACAGGCACTTTCGCTTGCAGAACCAGTGGGCCGCCGTCCAGTTCATCGGTGACAAAATGAACGGATGTCCCATGCTCCCGATCGCCATTTTCCAGCGCCTTGCGGTGCGTGTGCAGGCCGGGATATTTGGGCAGCAGAGAAGGGTGAATGTTCAGCATTTTGCCGGCAAACTGGGCAACAAATTCTGGGCTAAGAATCCGCATGTAACCTGCTAAGATCACCAGCGCGGGTTCATATTGCTCAATTTCGTTTGCCAGTGCGGCATCAAATGCAGCACGGTCGGCAAAGTCTTCAGGGTTCAGGACGCACGTAGGAATATTCGCGTTCTGTGCGCGTTCTAGCCCGTAAGCTTCCGCATTATTACTGAATACGGCGACGATCTTTCCTTTAAGGCGTCCGTTCTTACAGGCGTCGATTAACGCCTGTAAGTTGCTTCCATGACCTGAAATCAGCACAACGATGTTTTTCATCAGTTAATAACCACTGCGTCTCCGGCATCGGTTTGAGTAATGACGCCGATTTTCCATGCGTTTTCGCCGCTGCTGTTGAGTAATGCAACGGCCTCGTCTGCCTGTTCGGCTGGCAGTGCGATGATCATACCAACACCGCAGTTGAAAGTACGATACATTTCGTGGCGGCTGACATTACCGGCCTGTTGCAGCCAGTTGAAAACAGCAGGCCATTGCCAGCTGGATTCGTCGATCGTCGCCTGCATGCCTTCTGGCAGCACGCGCGGGATATTTTCCCAGAAGCCGCCGCCGGTCAGGTGAGAAATTGCGTGGACATCGACTTTCTCAATCAGGGAAAGTATGGACTTCACGTAGATTTTGGTCGGGGCCAGCAGGTGGTCGGCCAGCGATTTGCCTTCCAGCTCGAACTGCTCTGGATCGGTCTTGCTGACTTCAAGCACTTTGCGCACCAGCGAATAGCCGTTTGAGTGCGGGCCGCTAGAAGCGAGGGCAACCAGAACATCGCCGTTCTGAACTTTACTGCCGTCAATAATTTCTGATTTTTCTACCACACCGACGCAGAAGCCAGCAACGTCGTAGTCTTCGCCGTGATACATGCCCGGCATTTCGGCGGTTTCGCCACCGACCAGCGCACAGCCTGATTGCTTACAGCCTTCCGCGATACCGGTAATTACGCTGGCAGCGGTGTCGACATCCAGCTTGCCCGTGGCGTAGTAGTCGAGGAAGAACAGCGGCTCAGCGCCCTGAACGACCAGATCGTTCACGCACATCGCAACCAGATCGATACCAATGGTATCGTGGCGTTTCAGGTCCATCGCCAGGCGCAGTTTGGTGCCGACTCCGTCAGTGCCGGAAACCAGAATCGGTTCGCGGTATTTTTGCGGTAAGGCGCACAAGGCACCGAAACCACCCAATCCACCCATAACTTCCGGGCGACGGGTCTGTTTCACTACACCTTTGATACGGTCTACCAATGCATTACCCGCATCGATATCCACGCCTGCGTCTTTATAGCTGAGAGAGGTTTTGTCGGTCACTGCTGAGTCCCCACGAAGGTTACGGGTCGTATTCAGAAAACACGGTATTTAGAAAACATACTGTGGTAAAAATAATGCGCGCTAATTCTAACAGTGTAGGCAATCGTTTGCGAGTGATGAGTCATCGGCTGGCTATTTTTCGTCAATGGCGACAATTTCTCTCCTCGGTTGATCTGGATCAGGCTTAATCATATGGCGCTAAGTAAAAAAGGCGGTATAATCCCGCGATTTTTTTTACGACGGGCTCTCATGCCCGCCGCCCTGCGGGCCGCCGCAAGCGGTGTTTAAAAACGCGTTTGGCGTTTTTGTCCGTCCACTAGCCGATGGGGAGATAATGATGAAGATCGTCGAGGTGAAACACCCACTCGTCAAACACAAACTAGGTTTGATGCGTGAGAACGATATTAGTACGAAGCGTTTTCGTGAGCTGGCTTCCGAAGTGGGAAGTTTGCTGACTTACGAAGCGACGGCTGACCTGGCAACCGAAAAAGTCACCATTGATGGCTGGTGCGGTCCGGTTGAAGTCGATCAGATCAAAGGCAAGAAAATTACCGTCGTACCGATTCTGCGTGCAGGATTGGGGATGATGGACGGCGTGCTGGAAAATGTGCCTAGCGCGCGTATCAGCGTTGTCGGCATCTACCGTGATGAAGAGACGCTGGAGCCTGTTCCTTATTTCCAGAAGCTGGTTTCCAATATCGAAGAGCGCATGGCGCTGGTGGTTGACCCCATGCTGGCAACCGGTGGCTCAATGATCGCGACGATCGACCTGCTGAAAAAAGCGGGTTGTCACAGCATTAAGGTACTGGTGTTGGTCGCGGCGCCAGAAGGGATTGCCGCACTGGAAAAAGCCCACCCCGATGTCGAGCTTTACACGGCATCCATCGATAAAGGCCTCAACGAGCAGGGTTACATCATGCCGGGCCTCGGTGATGCGGGCGATAAAATATTTGGTACGAAATAACAGGTAAGCCGACTTGATAGTCGGCTTTTTTTTGGCGTAAACCTCAGTATTTCCTATGGTGCGCCAGAGCCTGTGTTTCGTCACATGCGGTGCTTTATTACATCAGCAGTCAACCTTTTCTTGCTTCATCACCGCTGTGGGGCGGGATAAGTCTGGCTGCCATAAGAAGACACATAAATAGCAACACTACAGAGGATATTGAAGATGACTCGTCGCGCCATCGGGGTAAGTGAACGACCACCCTTGTTACAAACCATCCCGTTGAGTTTCCAGCATCTGTTTGCGATGTTTGGCGCTACCGTTCTGGTACCCATTCTGTTCAAGATCAATCCAGCCACCGTACTGTTATTCAACGGTGTGGGGACGCTGCTTTATTTATTCATATGTAAGGGCAAAATCCCAGCGTATTTAGGATCGAGCTTCGCGTTTATTTCCCCAGTTTTACTGCTGTTGCCGCTGGGGTATGAAGTCGCTCTGGGTGGTTTTATTATGTGCGGCGTGTTGTTCTGTCTGGTGGCGCTGATTGTTAAGAAAGCGGGTACCGGCTGGCTGAATGTGCTGTTCCCGCCTGCGGCGATGGGGGCGATTGTCGCCGTTATCGGCCTTGAACTGGCGGGTGTCGCGGCAGGAATGGCCGGGTTGCTGCCTGCCGATGGCGCTTCTGTCGATTCCACTGCGGTGACGATTTCACTGGCGACGCTGGCGATCACCATTCTGGGTTCGGTGCTGTTTCGCGGCTTCCTGGCGATTATCCCGATTCTGATTGGGGTACTCGCTGGCTATGCGCTGTCGTTCGCGCTGGGTGTGGTCGATTTGACCCCGATTCGTGAAGCGCACTGGTTTGCGATGCCAACATTCTATACGCCACGCTTTGAGTGGTTTGCCATTCTGGCGATTCTGCCTGCGGCGCTGGTGGTGATTGCGGAACACGTCGGCCATCTGGTGGTAACGGCGAATATCGTGAAGAAAGACCTGATGCGTGAGCCGGGGCTGCACCGCTCCATGTTCGCCAACGGGATTTCTACCGTGCTGTCCGGCTTCTTTGGTTCTACGCCGAACACGACCTACGGCGAAAATATCGGCGTGCTGGCGATTACCAAAGTGTACAGCACCTGGGTCATCGGCGGTGCGGCGATCCTCGCGATTCTGCTCTCCTGCGTGGGCAAACTGGCCGCGGCGATTCAGGCTGTACCGGTTCCGGTCATGGGCGGCGTGTCGCTGCTGCTGTACGGCGTAATTGGTGCGTCCGGTATTCGCGTGCTGATTGAATCCAAAGTGGATTACAACAAAGCACAAAACCTGATCCTGACCTCCGTGATTCTGATCATCGGCGTCAGTGGTGCGAAAGTGCATCTGGGCTCGACCGAACTGAAAGGCATGGCGCTGGCGACAGTTGTCGGTATCGGCATGAGTCTGGTGTTTAAGGTCATCAGCCTGTTCCGCAAAGAGGAAGAGATCCTCGATGCGCCGGAAGAGAACGACGCGCGTTCATAGCCGCATCATTCCCCCTGTTGAGGCCGTGAGTATCGCGTCCTCAACAGGGCTCGGTTTCTGTGATAAACTCGATCCGTTTCCTGCCCGTTTTGCTTGAGGTGATTCTGAACACGCCGGCACAGCTTTCATTGCCACTCTACTTACCCGATGACGAAACATTTGCCAGTTTCTATCCGGGTGAAAACGCGTCTCTTCTTGCCGCCGTCAATAATGCTTTGTATCAAGAGCATGGTAGCTATATCTATTTCTGGTCACGCGAAGGGGGCGGGCGCAGCCATCTGCTGCATGCTGCCTGCGCCGAATTGTCGCGTCAGGAGCGTGCGGTGGGCTATGTGCCGCTGGATAAACGTGCCTACTTTGTGCCGGATGTGCTGGAAGGGATGGAGCAACTGGCGCTGGTGTGCATCGATAACATCGAATCTATCGCGGGCGATGAAGAGTGGGAAATGGCGGTGTTTAATCTGTATAACCGCGTTCAGGAAACAGGGCGTGCCCGGCTGTTGATTACCGGCGATCGTCCGCCGCGTCAGCTGAATTTACGTCTGCCCGATCTGGCTTCTCGTCTCGATTGGGGACAAATCTACAAGCTACAGCCGCTGTCGGATGACGAAAAAGGGGAAGCACTACAGCTGCGTGCCAGACTGCGCGGGTTCGAATTGCCGGAAGACGTCAGCCGTTTTCTGCTTAAGCGCCTGGATCGCGAAATGCGCACGTTATTTATGACGCTCGATCAGCTTGACCACGCTTCCATAACTGCCCAGCGTAAGCTGACCATTCCTTTTGTGAAAGAGATCCTCGGACTGTAATTGACGATCGCTTCCGGCTACAGTATTTCCAGCACCTGCTCTGGCGGACGGCCGATACGTGCCTGACCTTGTGCCACGACGATGGGGCGCTCGATGAGCTTCGGATTGTCGATCATCGCCTGAATCAGCTGCGCTTCCGTTAGTGCGGCATCTGACAGCCCCAACTGCTGATAAATTTCTTCTTTGGTTCTCATCAATTCGCGTGCGCTAGTAAAGCCCAACTGTTTGACCAACTGAGACAGTGTCGCGGCATCGGGCGGCGTGTCGAGATAGAGCACGACGTCAGGCGTAATATTGTGTTCTTGTAACAGCGCCAGCGTTTCACGGCTCTTGGAGCAGCGCGGGTTGTGGTAAATCGTCACGGATGTTTTGATTGGAGACGGTGTCATCGTCATGCTCCTTATCAGGATTTTTGGTACTGGCGGAAGCGCTGCTGCAACTGGCGGAGCTGGTCGATACGGGCATCGTAACGCGCCTGTTCCAGACTCCCCAATTTGACCAGTGAACTTGCGTTGCTCAGTAACCGAATAGATTGATCGAGCTGGCCGCTGAGTGCCAGACTCTCCGCTCGTGCGGCCAGTTCTTCTGCCCGCTGTCCTTGTGCAGCAGCGGCTTGTGCCAGCAGATCCCAGCCGTTCGAATCATCAGGGTGTGCGTAGGTATAGCGATACAGTATTTTGCTGGCAGCAGCAGGTTGTTTCCCTTCCACATAGGCATTCGCCAGATTAAGCTGAAGTACCGGATTCGCCTGCATTCCAGGCACGTTTTGTAAGCGGGCGATAGCCTGCGTCGCGCGGCTTTGTCCCAAATCGATGTCCGTCATCATATCCAGAAACCACGGATTTTCAGGCGCGCTGCTTAGCAGCGGTTGCAGCACATTACGTGCTTCATCGTACTTCTTCGCCTGATAAAGCTGGATCGCGCGGCCATACTTCGCGGCTAACTGCTCTCGTACGTTACCCTTTTCCCATTGCACCAGCAGATCGTCGCTCAGCGGACGCTCCGGTGAGCCATACATACCAAAGGTGCGTATTTTGGCGAACAAGAAATCCTGAGAGGATTGTACCGGCGTTGAACGCATCTGGTTGGCGCGGTTGCGTGCATCGGACAGGCGACTTTCCGGCAAGGGGTGAGTCAGCAACATTTCTGGCGGTCTGGACGCATAGCGTGATTGATCGGCCAGCTTTTGCAGGAAATTCGGCATGGCCTGTGGATCAAAGCCTGCGCGCTGCAACACCTGAATACCGATGCGATCTGCTTCTTGTTCATTCGACTGCGTGAACGTAATCATGCCCTGCTGCGCACCCGCCAGCGTGCCGCTGAGCGCCGCCATCCCCAACTGCGGGTTGGCCATTGCCAGCAGAATAGAACCGAGCGCGCCGACCCAGGTAAGCGGGGCGCTACGCTGCTGCGATTCCATGCTGCGCGCCAGATGGCGCTGGGTAACGTGAGAGATTTCATGCGCTAGCACCGAGGCCAACTCGCTTTCGCTGTCGGCATAGCGGAACAGCGCGGAATGCAGCACCACGTTGCCGCCGAAGAAGGCGAAGGCATTGATGTCGTCATTGCGGATCAGGTAAAAATGGAACGGCGTACGCACCGAATCAGCCTGTTTGACCAATCTGTTGCCGAGCTGATTAATATAATTGGATAACAGCGGATCGTTGATAAGCGGCGCACCGGCCCGCAGCTGGCGGACGTAAAAATCGCCCATCGCCAGTTCCTGATTGATACTGAGCGTACCGCCTGCGGTGGTGCCGATATCCGGCAGCCGATCCTGCGTGTCGGCCTGAGCAGGAAGCAGGTTGCCAGCCAGTAATGTCCCAAACAGGACGGACATGACCGTTTTTCTTAACCGAATAGACATAACGGAAGATAACCTTATCAACAGCTAACGTGAAAGCATTCTGCTGACTATCTTAGCCAGCGATGGCAGACAAAGAAATGCCCGAGCGGGAAAAACGTGGTGAAGGTGGAAATCAGCATGGAAGAAATTTCATCTTACAGAGATAAATTCATCAGGACTGAAGCGGTTTCAATGCTTCCAGACGCTGTAGCCAGCCTTCAAAGTGAGGACATTGCCGACGTATCGTATCCAACCCGATATCAGCAGCAATCAGTGGCCCATGTAGTGTCTTTTGATATTCTGGTATTGCCGCAAGAATACGTTTTGACGGAGCCGTTTGTGGACTATTGTTAATGCATTCAGGAGAATCAAAAGTGAGTTTAATATTGTTAAGTTCTGTTACCCGTCTTTTGTCCTCAAGCCAGTCTGCGAATTTTTCTGGTTCGCAAAATAGCAACGCTTCAAATTCATGCAATAAAAAATTGGCGATAAAATTAGGTTGAGCGACATCATCATGAAAGGCATTTTCTAAATTCGAAATCCATGAGTAAATATCGCCGTTAGTTGATTTTCCCTGTGTAAGCAAAGGGAAATCAGTTGGTAAACCATAATAATCAATTAATGTTGTCACCCAGGCTTTCTTATCTTGCTGACAAAGTTGGGTAATTTGATGTTTCACTTTCCCATAGCTGACAATTCCACCTTTATGTCCCCGGCTGGTTTGTGCCAGAATCGCATTAAGGTAAATACCTTGTCGCACAAAATAAGGGGCCAATGTATCGCGAACAAATGTTTCTTCCGTTTGTCCTTCAACAAAAATATTAATCCTCGTCATGATTATCGCTGCGGCCTCCCGCCGAGTATATTTTTCTTCCACAGTTCCCCTAAGCTGTAATCTTCCAGCCAGTCTTGCAGTGTGTTCTGATCCAAACGTTTAAATGTGGATGCGCCAAGATGCTTATCCACGACGATCAAATCTTCGGCTTCAAATTCGTTAACCAGCTCTACGGATTGTGTTGAAACAATGAGTTGATGCTGTTTGCTGGCACTTCTGATGAGTGCGGCGAGTACGCTGATGGCATAGGGGTGCAGGCCTAGTTCTGGCTCATCAATGATAATGGCGCTGGGCATATAGGATTCTGGCTGTAGAAGCAACGTCGCTAGCATAACAAAGCGCAGTGTGCCATCGGACAGGTCATGCGCTTTAAAAGGAATATCCTGATCTTTTTCAACCCATTCGAGCTGAATGCTTTCCTGATTATCCGGTGTTGGACGGAGATAAAAATCGCCAAAGAAAGGGGCAACCATCTGAATGGTTTTAACAATGCGCTGATAATGTTCGGTATGGTTTTTTTGTAAGCGGAATAGAAATGCTGCCAGATTTGCACCGTCTTCTCGTAAATAATCATTATCATTAATGCGATGAATTTGTTTTATTTTTGCACTGTCACTTGTGTCATTTAAATGATAAACCTTCAATGCCTCTAGCAGAGGAAGAACGTCATCAAATTTATTTGTACCATCATTGGTACGATATATTTTATGCTGCGATTCAAAATGTCCACGCGTTGCTACGGTTCCCGCTTTAGCTAATATATCTTCGTATTGAAACATCATCCGATTATCGTTCGTGGGTTCCAGAGAAAAATGATAGTTTGTTTCTGTAAAGAATATTTCTCCTGCCAGATAAGGACTTTTTTTACGGCCAAAGTGAAGCAGGGCATCTGGTCCCCCGTTTTTGCCAACAAAAAGTTGCAGTCGCTGAGCTAGCAAATTCGTTATCAGACGAAAAAATCCAATAAAGTTGGATTTTCCTGCGCCATTTGCGCCGATCAAAATGTTTAACGTGCGAATTTCCACATCACAGGCGGCAATGGATTTATATCCTTCAATCACTATGCGGCTTAGATGATCGCTTTTGATTACCGTTTTCATGATGGTGTTGTTGCCTTATGTGACTGAGTTACTCGCATTTCACGATGACGTTGCATGTTGGTCTACGTGATATAGCAGAAAGAAGAGGTGAGGTCTTGTATTGCGAATCCGTTTAACGAACTATTGTGAGTCTTTTCCCAGAATCAGGAAAAACCGGCACGTATGACGGTGCCGGTGGAAAATCTGAAAGCGGTGAATCAGGCGCTTTTCAGATAATCGAGAACGATGTCGTGGTGGTTGCTGGTTTTGAAGTCGTCAAACACCTTCTCCACCTTGCCGTTTTCATCGATCAGGAAGCTGATGCGATGAATACCGTCATAGGTTTTCCCCATGAAGGTTTTTTCTCCCCAAACACCAAATCCTTCTGAAACCTGATGATCCTCATCAGAAAGCAGCGTGAAATTTAAGACTTCTTTCTCGACAAAGCGGGACAGTTTTTCTGATTTGTCCGTGCTAATACCGAGAACTTCAACGCCATGTTTTTTCAAATCGTCCATATTATCGCGCAGGCCGCAAGCCTGAACGGTGCATCCTGGCGTCATCGCTTTAGGGTAGAAATACACCAACACTTTCTGTCCCTGGAAGTCGGTTAAATTTACTTGTTCGCCATCTTGGTCGGGCAAGCTAAATTTCGGTGCAATATCACCGGCTTTCAGTGTGTTCATCACGACTCTCCGTCTTGTTTCTCTTCATGCTGTGGATATACCCATGCTATTTGCAATAATAATGGCAACGTTATGCTATTGGGCATAGTTAACGACGCTAATACTGCCTTGTGCGTGCAATTCTGTACATAGCTGATGAAAGGCTGGCTCAATAATTGAGCTATCAAGCGTGGCCGAACTGTGTGCGGCAATCTGAATATACAGCTGCGGCGGCTTGTCACCTTCTGCGGGCTGGGTTTTTGAAACCAGCTCAGCAATGTTTAACTGGTGAGAATCGAACAAATCGGTAAAACGCTCGATGATGTGAGGGGAGTCGGCAACGTCAACCTTCACCCAGACAGTTGAGGGCGTCGGCTGGCTGGCCTGTGACTCCGTTCGTTTCATCACGATCAGCAAATCCATCTCTGCGCCTTTCAGCGGCAGGGTCGATTCAATCAGCGTTATCGCGTTCCAACTGCCGGACAGCAGCATAATGAAAGTGAACTCTTTGCCCAGCATAGCAAGACGGCTATCTTCGATGTTGCAGCCACAGCTACTGACGTGGCGGGTAATCGCATTGACAATACCGGGGCGATCAACCCCCAGCGCGGTAATAACCAGATAGTGTTCTTGTGAGCTTGGCAACATCGTGCTTCCTGTCTTTTTTCCCATTAATCACATGGTAAACATAAAAAATTGCCTGGAGCAATTTTTAACGCCGCTTGCGGCGGCCCGAAGGGTGGTGGACAGGGATAGCCCGCCATAAAAAACTGGAGCAATTTTAGCTATCCTTGCCAGCCTATTTCCCCAAAACATCAGAAGCATTTTTAATTTCGTTTACTGCGTCATAAAAAAACCTGCGTCAGGCACCTACAACGCCCTTGTCTGCTTGCTTTTGCATAGAAGTCAAAAGTACCATGAAGCACTTGTTTGTGGAGGGGATGGCCAATGTTTACGGGAAGTATTGTTGCGCTAGTTACGCCGATGGACGCCAAAGGCGCCGTCGATCGGGCGAGCTTGAAAAAACTGATTGATTATCATGTCGCTAGCGGTACATCGGCGATTGTCTCTGTCGGCACAACGGGGGAATCCGCCACGCTGAGCCACGACGAGCATGGCGATGTCGTGCTGCTGACGCTGGAACTGAGCGACGGACGTATTCCTGTCATCGCTGGAACCGGTGCGAATGCTACCGCTGAAGGCGTTTCACTGACCAAACGCTTTCATGGCACCGGTGTTGTTGGCTGCCTGACGGTCACACCGTACTACAATAAACCGACGCAGGAAGGTCTGTACCAGCACTTCAAAGCGATTGCCGAGCATACCGATCTGCCGCAAATCCTGTATAACGTACCTTCCCGCACCGGCTGCGACATGCTGCCGGAAACCGTTGCCCGTTTGTCCGAAGTGAAAAATATTGTCGCAATTAAAGAAGCGACGGGGAACTTAAGTCGGGTAAGCCAGATCCAAGAGCTGGTTAGTGAAGACTTCATTTTGCTGAGCGGCGATGACGCTAGCGGTCTGGACTTTATGCAACTCGGCGGTAACGGTGTGATTTCCGTAACGGCGAACATTGCTGCACGCGAAATGGCGGAACTTTGCAAGCTGGCGGCGCAGGGCAATTTTGTCGAAGCGCGCCGTTTAAATCAGCGCCTGATGCCACTGCATCAGAAATTATTTGTTGAACCCAATCCTATTCCGGTGAAGTGGGCCTGTAAGGAATTGGGACTCATGGCGACCGATACGCTGCGCCTGCCGATGACACCGCTGACTGATTCTGGCCGTACGGTGATGGGGCAAGCACTTAAGCAAGCGGGTTTGCTGTAATCGTTAGGGAGATTTAATGAGTTATTCATTACAAAAGTCGATGGTGGCGAAAGTTGTTGGCATATCACTCGTGATGTTGCTTGCGGCTTGTTCCAGCGATCAGCGCTATAAACGTCAGGTCAGTGGCGATGAATCCTATCTGAAGGCACCAGCGCTGCACGCGCTGAATACGCCTGCCGGGATGATTTTACCGGTGCAGAACGGGGATTATGATATACCGCCAGTTACCCTGAATGGTGCGGTCGGCAAGGAGCTGGATATTCGCCCTCCTGTGCAACCATTGGCTTTGTTGAATGGTTCCCGCACCCAGATCTCAGGAGATACGGCAACGCTGTTGTTAGAAAACAGTGCGCAAAACAGCAAGCTCTGGTCTCAGGTTATCCGCGTGCTGCAAGACAAAGCGTTTACCATTGCCAGCCGTCAGGATGCCAGCCAAACGCTGACGACCGACTGGATCTCATGGCCGCGTGAAGATGAAGACGTCCCGTATCAAGGGCGTTATCAGATTTCCGTGCAGCAGCAGGGGTATCAGGTCGCACTGGTCGTGAAACTGCTGGGATTACAGCTGAACGGTCAGCCGGTGACGGCGGGCGATCAGGCTCAGCGCTACACCGGCTTGATGCTGAATGCGCTTAGCAATGGTCTGGATTCTCAGGCAACCGCACGCGAAAACGCACTGGCAAACCGCACCATCGGTTCGCTGGATGTGCAGAGCGGGGCGGATGACACTGGCTTGCCACTGCTGATTGTGCGCGGCCCGTATACCGTTGTATGGGATCGTCTGCCTGTCGCGTTGGACAAGATCGGCATGAAGATTAACGATCGCAGCCGTCCGCAGGGCTCTGTCTCCGTGACGTATCGTGCGCCAAGCGGCGGAACCTGGGATGACCTGGGCGCGAAAAATCCTGAACTGCCTAACGGTGATTACAAATTGCAGGTCGGCGATTTAGACAACCGCAGCAGTCTGCAATTTATCGACTCCAAAGGGCATACGCTAACCCAGTCTCAGAATGATGCACTGGTGGCCGTATTCCAGGCTGCGTTCAGTAAATAACGCATAAACCAAGGGCCGGATTATCCGGCCCTTCTTCATTCAACAATCTCTACCCGAATTGACGGGCGCTATCGGCAACCGTTCGGGGAAGCGTTAAATATCGGGTCGTACTTGTTGACCCTCACTGTGTGGAGTAATTAAAGATGCAAAAGCTAGCTGAGCTGTATCGTGGAAAGGCGAAAACCGTCTACACCACCGAAGATCCCGATCTACTGGTGCTGGAGTTCCGCAATGATACATCAGCAGGAGACGGTGCACGCATTGAGCAGTTTGACCGTAAAGGAATGGTGAATAACAAATTCAACCATTTCATCATGAGCAAACTGGAAGAAGCTGGAATCCCAACCCAAATGGTGAGCCTGCTGTCTGACAATGAAGTGCTGGTGAAAAAGCTGGAGATGGTGCCGGTCGAGTGTGTCGTGCGCAACCGCGCGGCGGGATCGCTGGTAAAACGTCTGGGTATCGAAGAAGGCATCGAGCTGAACCCGCCGTTGTTCGATCTGTTCCTGAAAAACGATGAGATGCATGACCCGATGGTGAACGAATCTTACTGCAAGACGTTCGGCTGGGTGAATGAAGAGAATCTGGCTCGCATGAAAGAGCTGAGCTACAAGGCGAACGACGTGCTGAGCAAACTGTTTGGCGACGCTGGACTGATTCTGGTCGATTTCAAGCTGGAGTTTGGTCTGTTCAAAGGTGAAGTCGTGCTGGGTGATGAGTTTTCACCAGACGGTAGCCGCCTGTGGGATAAAGAAACGCTGAACAAAATGGATAAAGACCGTTTCCGTCAGAGCCTCGGTGGCTTGATTGAAGCGTATGAAGAAGTTGCGCACCGTATCGGCGTAAAATTAGACTAACTGCGCAATCGTTTACGTTTAATACGCGGAGCTAATGATGCTCCGCGTATATTGGTGAGAGAATGCTTCTAAAGCTGAGGTGGCCCAGTTTAAAATATGTGGGTAAACACTTTGGATAATCTTACTTCGTTGCGATCCTTGATATGCCACAGATAAAAAGTATCGCTTTTCCCCGCAGGCTTTTTCCACACTTCGGAATCACCAAATCGTTTGATTTCTTTCTCGTAGCCGAGTTTTTTAAGATAGTCCCGCAACGGGGCTAGGTCACTGGCATCGCTGAAGATAATTTCATTCATCGGTGCGTAGCCATCGCCAATATGATATTCAAAATAATAACGCTCTGAAATTTTTGGCACGCCTGCGATATCTGTATCGGTAAAATATCGATAAACCACCATGTCGCTTTTTTCGTAGGCTGGATTGTCGCTGATTCTCTTATCAAGCCAACTTTCCAGACTGAAAACACCTATGGTGTAAAGAACCAGCGCAATCAAGAGCCATTTTAAATATTTTTTCAAACTTAACATTGTCCTGGATACACTCGTTTTTTGGCTGAAAACTTAGTGCCATTATTTGTGAAGACTTCAACCTCACCGGAAGTGAAATCATTCCAGGGAGTTATCCACGTAATGAAATGCGGTAGTCTCCCCTTATATGGAATATGACGAGCACATAAATCTTGTGGATCGGGGTAGAGCGTTGGGACAAATCCCCTATTTTTGTTCGCCCCAACTGGACCATAGTGATCCCAACGTCGGAGTGCGGATGCATAGCTGACAGGTTGGACTTGATAGGCGTAGTGGCCTGGTATCAACGTCCTATAAAAACCAAACAGGTTAGAGACTAAATCCTCACCACTAAACCCGCTATCGGTATACCAGGAGAACTGTGGTAGAGATTGTAAGCCTTCAAAATTGGATGCCGTATTCATCATCATTGCCAGCATGATTCGATTTATTTCATCGCGAGTTTTCCCTTTACGAATAACCCATGTTGAATATTTCCCTATTCCCAAACAACGGTTAAAGCGATTTATATACATACTCTGGTCATACATAATCGTGTAATAGGGATCGTTATTAGCTTCACCAGCCTGAAATTGGAGTTGAAGCGCTCTTATGTCGTCGCCCCTTGCATGTCCCATGTCGAGCCAACCTAAGATTTTGGTATAAACCAATCCATTGCGAAGTGAATCAAATAGAGCGCCATCTTTAATATCTTGTCTGCTACTCATAAACTATCCCTGTTTATCCGTCATCTTTCATTCTATTGGCGAGGGGAATGTGGGTCAAGTTGATGTTTCATATGAAATATTAAAAATAAAATCAATTTAAGTATTAATGAAATAATATCATTCGATGATATTTACTATGCATAAATAATATATTTCACTTTTTTGTTATTAATCATTGGTCGTTTATATTGAGCAATTATCGTGAGAACGCTCTCCAGATTGCGCAGGTAATACGAAGGCGAACCGGAAATTTTTATAGGAGAGAATCGACGGTCGGTTCATTAATGCTATCATCGTGGTTTGCTTAGTGCGCAACCTGACTACTTTCGACAGACTCGCATCCATGACCTATCTCGATCCGACATTGTTAATTCTGCTCGTCCTGGCGGGGCTGGGTATCATCAGCCACAACATGACCGTCACGCTGGCGATTCTGGTTTTGCTGGCGATACGCATCACCCCCTTGAACAGCTATTTCCCATGGGTAGAAAAATACGGCCTGAGCATCGGTATCGTCGTTCTGACGATTGGCGTGATGGCACCGATTGCCAGCGGAAAAATTACCGCCAGTGAAGTCATGCATTCCTTCCTGCACTGGAAATCCCTGCTGGCGATCCTCATTGGTGTTGTCGTGTCCTGGCTTGGCGGACGCGGCGTGTCGCTGATGAGCAACCAGCCCTCCGTTGTGGCCGGACTGCTGGTGGGGACGGTCATGGGCGTGGCGCTGTTTCGCGGTGTTCCGGTTGGGCCGCTGATCGCCGCAGGGCTGCTTTCTCTGCTGATCGGCAAGACCTGATTGATTCGGCGCGTGTGATGATGTTGCGTGATTTTCTCCACAGCCAACGCCAGCAGCAGCGCTATGGTGTCCGGCGATTGCTGGTGCTGAGCGGTGAAGCGAACTGGTGTGAAGAGCAGGCGTTGGCGCTCAGTGGCCAATTGTCCGGCGACTGGCTGTGGGTTAGCGAATCCGCACCTGATTCCGTCACCGCACTGCCAGCCAGTCGAGTGCGGACGCTGCTGGGGCGGGAGTTTCTCCACGCGGTGTTTGATGCACGTAGCGGCGTGGATGTCGAAGCGCTGGCAATGCTGTCAGGCACGCTACAGGCCGGTAGCTGGCTGATTATGCTGGTGCCGTCGTGGCAGGCATGGCCGACACAGCCGGATCAAGACAGCCTGCGTTGGAGCGAACAAGAACAGCCGATTGCTACCCCGCACTTTATTCAACATTTCCAGCGCCAACTGTTATCCGATGAGGACGTCGTTCTCTGGCAGCAGGATCAGGCGTTCGTGATTCGGCCACTGGCCGCGCGATCGGACTGGCAGCCAGCTAGCGGTGAGCCGACCGCGCAACAGCAGCATATTCTGCATGAATTGAATGCCACCGAGTCCGGCGTATTGGTGATTACCGCCCCGCGCGGACGAGGGAAATCGGCGCTGGCGGGAATGCTGACGCAGCGGAGTCTCGGTGCCTGCTGGATCACCGCACCTTCCCGCGCGGCGGCGGATATCCTGCAACAGCACGCGCGTGCCGATGTGCCATTCTGGGCACCGGATGCGCTGCTGGAACACTGCCGCCTTCATGGTGCACCCAATGTCGACTGGTTGTTAATTGATGAAGCTGCGGCGATCCCGTCTTCCGTGCTCTCCGCGCTGTTACCGTATTTTCCCCGCATTCTGATGATCACGACGGTACAGGGATATGAAGGTACTGGACGGGGATTTTTGCTGAAATTTTGCGCGACGCTACCGCAGTGGCGGGCATTTACGCTGGACGAACCTTTGCGCTGGGCTGTTAACGATCCGCTGGAGCGGGTGTTGGATCAGGCACTGCTATTTAACGAACCCGAAGCGTTTCATTCCCCGCAGCAGCCCGATCGACCTATTCCCTTTTCTGCGCTGGAAAGTCGAATCGAACGTGCTGACGACTGGCTGACACATCCTGACCGCCTGATGTGGTGCTATGCGCTCTTGTGCAGTGCGCATTACCGTACCTCGCCGCTGGATCTGCGCCGTCTGATGGATGCGCCGGGCATGCATATTGCCAGCGCACAGGTGGCGGGTGAGATTGGTGGCGTACTGTGGCTGGTTGAGGAGGGTGGATTGTCTGCCTCACTGGCGCATGAGGTGTGGGCTGGACGGCGACGCCCGCGTGGTAATCTTGTGGCGCAGTCGTTGGCGGCACACGCTGGGCTATGGTATGCACCGATGCTACGTGCTCGCCGTGTGAGTCGGATTGCGGTGGCATCGTTATATCGCCGACAGGGGATGGGTCGCGCGTTAATTGCTGAACAGGTGCGTGAGGCACAGCGACAGGCACTGGATTACCTGTCGGTTAGCTTTGGCTATCAGACAGAGCTGTGGGCATTCTGGCAGTCGTGTGGGTTTCAACTGGTGCGTATCGGCAGCCATCTTGAAGCCAGTAGCGGCTGTTACAGTGCGATGGCGATACTGCCGCTGAGTGAAGCGGGGCACAAACTGGCGGAGCAGGGAAGTCAGCAATTGACGCGCGACTGGTTTTGGTTACAGCGCCTGATTCCGTTGGATATCTCGTTGCCGCCGACGAAACATATTGAACTAGATGCAGAAAGTATTGAACTGAATGAAGATGACTGGCGTGAGCTGGCGGGTTTTGCGTTTGCACATCGGCCAATGGAAGCCAGCTTTGCCGCGATCTGTCGCCTGCTGGTTCACACTACGTTGCCGCTGCCAGCGTTGCGCTTATTCATGGAAAAATTGGGGGAAGGTGAACGGATAGCAACGATGCTGGGGCTAACTGGTAAGAAAGCGCTTCTGAAACGCTGGCGAGAAGAAACCGCCAGCGTTCTACATCACTATAATAAAAACGTTGCTATCGTTGGCGTCAGTAGACGTTACAGTATTTAACTGTAGAATAATAAATAGGGTGTTCTTTAATCCTTTTCTTTCGTCTTTTCTTTTTCCCTTGACTTAATAATATATAAGAAGGCGATGATGAAGATGCCAATATCTTTCAAAATCCAGAAAGGCAGTGTATTCGAAAAAATTCTCTTTCCGAGTACCAAAAATGGAAGGTTTAGCGCTGCCTGAGAGAGAGAACCAAATGCAATCGCTATTAACCCAACTTTATACCATCCCGATAGTGAATATACGCTCCTATTTAGTGCTCCTGTAAAAATAAAAAAAGAAATAATTACATCGATCAGTGTTAGTGCTAAAAAACCCCACCATTCTATGCTCATGTTAGTTTTCCTCCTTTGGTGGATTTGTCTGTGAATCATCAGATGAATTATTGCGAGATGGGTTTCCTTTCGTTGCTTGCTTCAATTCACTTGCAACGTCCAGAATATCTTTGTTTTCTCTATTGCTGAAAAAATTAGCTAAAAAAGCGATGAGGCCGACGCTTATTGCTCCAACGAGATAGCCTAGCCCCATTGCAGTATCTATATCACTGGCGTTCATACGGAGTATCTTTGCCGTCATACCTACAAGTGCAAAGGTGGCTGTGATGCTTATACAGCATATAATAACAGCAGCAATAATTGTTCCATATTTATATAATTTTTTTGGCTGCCAAAAAAATGCGATACTCAGCCCACCAAATAAACCTGAAATTGCTGCTAGTAGCTCACTAATAATAAAATTATAAGTGTCTATTGTTACAGTGGAATCCATTTTTCCTCCTTGTTTTTCATTTTTTAGTTGAAATGAATTTTAGTGTTTTATTTGTTTTATTTGGTAAGTTACATTTTTTATTTCTGTGTCTGCAAAGATTTGTATTTTACATCCAATCTTATTTTCGCTGGAAATTTTTCGTTATTTTCATCTTTCTGTAATTATTTTCTAGTTCATTAGTTTTAATGTACTTTGTTTTTTGAAATGGAAGTTTTTTTACTCAGTAATTTAGATGTTAAAAGTTAATGCGTAACAATGCGGAAATCAATTTTTTAATGCCAATAAAAAAATTTTCTCTTGTGAGTTTTATGAATGATTTTTTCATATCCAGGTATGAGCTTTTTTGAAATATCTTTGGAAGATTTTATCAAGTGAACATACTCTAAAATTTATTTTCTGATCGAATTGTGATTCTTATCTAGGTTTATCCTTGCCAATTGTTTATCAATCAATGCTTGCTATGCGTAAGATCATGCAAAAATCGTTACGTATCATCTTCTCTATAATGTGATCCTAGTCATGTTTTTTTATCTATTTTATTGATTTATAAAAATAATTATGGATCTAAGTATTATATCTTTATTTTTTGGTGGCAGAGGTATGCTATAGATATCAATTAATTTAGAGATAGTGGATAAAAAAAACATCGGCCATTTGGCTGGCATTAGGGAATAAATAGGCCTAGGCTGTATTTTTTTATTTTAATTTTGTTATTTTTCATATGGATAGGTTTGTTTTTCGCTACGAATCTCCTGACACCGAATGGTTACTGATTTCACTTCTGCTTCCCCTATACACTTGCAAAAAAATCGTCGTACTTATGTGCAATACTGCAAGGTTATCAACGGGATATTTTTGGGTGCTCTGGCTCAGATAAGCAGTATTGGCGGAACCTGTAATGGTAGCTATCTCAAACGTCGTTACTGATAAGGATCTTCCTCCCACTTTTACATAATGTGTTCAAAAAGCAACGAATAAAATTTTTATTCCCTATAAAATCAATGAGAAAGAAGAAAATAATAAAAAAATGATATGGAGTCATACAAATCCGCAATATTTTTGAAATATCTTTTGATTTTTTTAAAATTCTTCTGGTCGTCATCCATGATGAGAAAGCCGCCAAAAATTATCTTTCGATGATGATATGAGGCTGCATCCATATTTTATCAGAAGATTATGTAATTGAGGGGACCCCGAGTCTACATGGTTAAATTTGATCAGTGACTATATGTTTTTAATATTGTCTTATCGATAGTGAAAATGAATTAATGTGAAATAAAAACGTACAAAATATAACTTTTTTTTGTCGTTGTCTATATGCCGAATGTCATATGCCGAATGTCGTTTTATGATTTTCCATTATCGTTAATACTCTTTAAGGTAGTTAAGCTAAATGTGGATTTAATTCAATAGACACATGTTTGTCGGGAGAGATGTATGAATGTGATCGTTGACGATAAGTTATCAATATTTATTCAGGGTATGTCTTTTAGATTGAACAAAATCATGCCTGAAATAAAAATGAAAGTTGCAGACGATCTGTATGGTATATGGAGGGCGATGGAAAGCATGCCGGATGCCGTGTTATTGCTTGATGGTGATGTTGACTCAAAGGTTTTTGTGTCAACGCTAGACGAACTTTCATTAGCTAATCCTAACAACCACATTGTTGTTATGATGAATAGTGTAAATAAGAAGCAGTTGGAGCTGTACCTAGCGCACCGTGCGGTGGCCATTGTTCCCAAAAACCTTCCTGCCGAAATGGTCATTCAAGTCTTGAGAATGGCAGCAGCAGGAATGGTTTGCTTTCCTGAACGCACTTTTATCAATAAGGATGATAATAAGTGCGATGTTAATAAGGTTGCTAACCTTAGCGACCGACAATTAGAGGTTCTGGAACTCATTGCAGCTGGGAAATCAAATAAACAGATTAGCCGCTCGCTTAATATCAGTGCCGGTACAGTTAAATCCCATCTTGAGTCAATATTTAGACGATTAAATGTTAATAATCGTACACAAGCTGCAATGATTTTCTCTAGTAATGATTAGTCTATAATTTATTATATTCAGTATTATTTTTTTTGAAAAAGTCTTCTTTCATTACTGATGCCAGGGATGTCCAATTTTTTTGGTAAATTTCATATCTATCTTAATAATGTATGTTCATACTATTAACTTTTGTTATGTTTATCTTGCTTGTAATTATATATGACTGGTTTTGTGCGGTTAATTTTCATACTGGTGTATTTTGTTTTTGAGCGATCGAATTTACAGCAATATATTAATTTCACTACAGTGTCATGGGGAGGGGTTCTTAATTTTTCCTAAAAAAAGATATTATGTTTTTATGAAATGAGAGGCTATAAAATAAGATGCATATCTATTGTAGGTAAATTTTAATTCTCTTATAAATGTGTGTTGCATATTTTAAATAAATTTATTTTCGTGTTTTTATGGAAACTATATGTCCAAGCCATAGAGTTATAAAACTTAAGAATGAGTGTTGTAAATAAGGTTCATTTGCGTGAAAGGTGATTCTACTGGCTTTAAATGGACACAGTCCTAAGTGAGGTTATGGTTTTGTAGCTGTTCCAAGCTAAAGCCACCCCATGCACTGTGATGATACCTGTGGTTATAATCACCCTCTATATAATTAAACACTATCATTCCCATCATTTCTCGGCTGGCAAAACGTTCAGCATGGGGCATTTTTTCAAAAAATGAGAAAGAGCTTTCCATGCAGCATTGTTACAATCGCTGCTTTTACACTCATACTACCACGCAGATAGTACCTCTTTGGCGGCTACGGATGAGGGCAGCACACTATTGGCACAGCGAGACAACGCTATAAAGCCGCGAGGGCAGTAAGACCCAAAGAGAGGTCACGGCAGACACGATGCTGGCAATCGTAGGATAGCGTCACGTTAAGTCCAGTGTGAGAAAAGCAGGTAGCATAAATTAACTTGGAGCGATAACTACCTTGATGTTTACTTGGCTTTCCGGCAGAAAAGCGCGCCTGAAGCGTTGGCGGCAGTGGGTGCGTCCTGCCCATTCGATGTAGTCTACGCCTCATCCCTGAGATGAAGACCAGAGTGTTAACTCAACTGTGCTTTGAAGGCGGGAGCATGACGCAGTAATTCCCACAGCATTTCCTGCAAGGGAATTCTCTGTTCCTCTAACAGCTGCGGATAGCGCTGATAAAACGCGTCCTCTTTCGCAGAAAAATCCGGGTTTTCCTGAAGCCATTGTCCACGTAGCGCGGTAATTTGCTCATCCGTTAGCTGTTGGCTGGACGTGGCTGCTTCCTGTTCTTTAAACCAGTGGAAGCGTTTATCCGGCATTGCGCGTTCTTCTCTGCTCCATCCGTCGTTAATTTGCAGGATCTGCGCCAGCGCGAAGCCGAGAGTGATACTGATACCCCGCCAGCTATCCACATCCGATGCGGCAGGCGGCGGCGATAGGCGGGCGACGATTGCCGCAATATTTTTTTCCAATCCGAGTTCGCCTGAAGCGTGTTCTTCCCAGCTTATGGCCTGCTGATGCAACGCCGTCCATTCACTTTCCGCTACGGTTTCACTTGCTAACCGCCGCGAAATAGCCTGTTGCCACTGTTGGCACAAATCGTTGACGGTGCTGTCTGTCAGCCAGTCAGACCAAGGGTTTCTCTCGGGGCTTAACCACTGATGCAGCCATTGCAGTGCCACGCTCTCTACGGTTTTCCCCGGAGAGAGTGCAGCAAAGAGAGCGTCAACCTGTGTGGATGTGGTGCTCGGCAGTTTTTCCAGCAGCAGGCCGAGCGCGGCCGGCAGCCCAGTGACGCGTTCAAAGACGCGAATGTCCTCGCTGTGTGCCAGCACAGCAGAGACAGAGCCTTTGTTGTCCTGCCAGTAGGGTGAAAATGCGTGTTCGATATCACCATCCGCGGCATGCTGGCGCAAACGCTGGTGTAGAAACGCGTGCAGTGATGCATCACCATAGAATGCGCCCCACGTCACACGGGTGTCTGCCAGAGGCTGGGCGGTGTTCTGTATTGCAATCTGATGCGATTCCAGCCAGCCACGTAGCTGCGCCAGCGTTTTCACGCCGATCTGCCGTGAAATCTCCTGTCCGTTTTTAAACAGCAGCAGCGTAGGAATACCGCGAACGCTAAATCGCTGCATGAATGCTGGATATTGTTCGACATCCAGCTTGGCGACGGTCAGGTTGTCTGGGGTATTGTCGGCAATGGTGTTCAGCAAAGGCGCCAGCGTTTTACACGGCTGGCACCAGGGTGCCCACAGGTCAAGCAAAACGGGCTTGTCGCTATGAGTAAGTAACGCATCCAGCGAGGTGTCGCTGGCAGTGATAATGGCATCTGACATGGTGTCTCCGTTCAGAGAAAATCGTAAGTAAATTGAGTCGGGGCGGGCGATGCACCGTAACGATACGGCTTACTGCGAGCCGCCTACGGTCATGTTGTCGATGCGAAGCGTTGGCTGGCCGACGCTGACGGGCAGGGATTGGCCTTCTTTGGTACATGCGATATTGCCGTCATCTAAAGCCAGATCGTTGCCTACCATTGCGACGTGCAGCAGTGCTTCTGGCCCGTGACCAATCAGCGTCGCGCCCTTCACGGGGCGGGTGACGCGCCCGTTTTCAATCAGATAGGCTTCCGTGGTGGAAAAGACATATTTCCCGCTGCTGATATCAACCTGCCCACCGCCGAAGCCGACGGCGTAGAGTCCGTTTTTGACCGATGCGATCACCTCTTCTGCGGGATACTGTCCGGCCAGCATGTAGGTATTGGTCATGCGTGGCAGCGGCAGCGCAGAGTAGGAAGCCCGACGTGCGTTGCCTGTAAGTGCGGTGTTCATCAGTCTGGCATTGAGGCTATCTTGCAAATAGCCGCGCAGTATGCCGTCTTCGATTAACGTCGTGCACTGCGACGGCGTGCCTTCATCATCTACATGGAGTGAACCCCGTCGGTTGGCGAGTGTGCCGTCATCCACGACGGTGATGCCCGGTGCGGCGATGCGCTCTCCCAATAGGCTGGAGAATGCGGAACTGCCTTTGCGGTTAAAATCGCCTTCCAGCCCGTGTCCGATGGCTTCGTGTAGCAAAATTCCGGGTGAACCAGCACCAAGGATCACGCTATAGGTGCCTGCTGGCACCGGACTGGCGTCCAGATTATTCAGTGCCTGATCGACGGCCTGATTGACCCAATGGCTGACCGTCTCGTCATCAAAGAATCGGTAGTCGAGACGCCGCCCGCCACCGCTGGAACCCTTCTCCCGACGGCCCTGCTGCTCAACGACGACATGGATGATCAGATTCACCAGTGGGCGAACGTCGGTGGCGAGCCGACCGTCATGTCGGGCGATCAGAATGGTTTCATGTGAGGCATTCAAGTAGGCCGTTACCTGCGTCACACGGGGATCGCGCGCGCGCGCCTGACGATCGATAGAAAGCAGTAACTGGCGTTTTTGTTCTTCCGTGGCGGCAAGCAGCGGATTGTCTGACGGGTAGAGCGCGGTAGTGCCGTGCGGTAGCGATGCGGGTAATGCCACGCTAGCGCTTTGCCCCTGACGGCTGATTTCTCTTACGGTGCTGGCGGCTTGCAGAATAGCCTGCGGGCGGAGGTCATTGGTGTAGGAGAAAGCGGTCTTTTCACCGCTGACGGCGCGGACGCCAACGCCCTGATCGCGGCTGAAGCCGGTAGGACGCACAATGCCGTTTTCGATCTGCCAGCCTTCCTGCTGACGGCGTTGAAAATAGAGATCGGCATAGTCTACCTGACGCTGCATGATGTGGTTCAGCGCGTGCGTTATCTCCGTCGTTTCCAGCGAAAATGCCGACAGCGCAGGGGAGACTGGCGCTATGGAAGCGTGTATTGCCATGATGGTGATCCTGTTTCTGTGACGCGATGTGGGATTACTGCCCAGCGATCTGCATCTCTTCAATCAATAGGGAACCGCAGGAGAGGTTGCCCTGCGTGTGGATATCCGCACCGAGCGCGATGCATCGCAGGAGCAGCGTTTTCAGGTTGCCCGCAATCGTGATCTCTTCGACTGGATACTGAATCTCGCCGTTTTCGACCCAAAAACCTGCAACGCCTTGGGAGTAGTCGCCTGTCATCGGATTCAGCCCACTTCCCAGCAGCGTGGTCACCAGCAGCCCTTTTTGCATGCTGCGCAGCAGCGCCGGCAAACCATCATCGGAGCGGCTCTGGCTGCTGCTAACGGTCAGGTTATAGGTACCACCCGCATGTCCCGTGGGAGATAACCCCAGCCGTCGTGCGCTGTAGCTTGATAAAAAATAGCCTTGTGCGATGCCGTCGTGAATAACGTGGCGGCGAGAGGCGGCGACGCCTTCGGCATCAAAGCAGGCGCTAGCCAGCGCGCCGGGAATAAACGGGTTTTCGTGCAGGCTCAGGTGTGGTGCGGTGATTGCCTCACCGAGGCACTGCCCCAGAAATGACGTGGAGCGATAAAGTGCCGCGCCGCTCAGCGCGTTGACCAGGTGGTGAATCAGGCTGTGTGCCACGGGCGCATCAAACAAGACTGGGCAGCGGCAGGTTGAGAGTTTTCGCGCCCCTAACTGCGCTACCGCACGTTGCGCAGCGGTATGTCCGATAGCCTCTGGTGGAGCCAGCAGCGACGGTGCTCTGACGGTGGTGTGCCAAAACCCCTGCTGGCGCTGTGTATCATTACGGGCAATTGTATGGCTCCACAGTGTGTGCAGCGACGTAGGGTAGCCTGCCGAAAAACCTGCTGAGTTCGCCAGAATAAAGTCTCCCTGCTGCGAGGTGATTTCCGTACTCTCGCTATAGCCATACTCATGTGCAGTATTGGCGGCCTGCTCGGCGCGTAGCGCCAGCGACAGCGCTTGTTCAACCGTCAGCGTATCTGTGTTATGCAGTGCAAGATCGTAAATATCACGGGCGAAATACTGCGCTTCCGGCAGGCCGCTACAAGGATCCTCATCGGCGTATTTTGCCAGCGTACTGGCGGCGTCAACGGCATCCTGCAACGCTTCCTTGCTGAACAAGGTAGAGGAAACGGTGCCTGCGCGCTGGCCGAAATAGACTGTAACGGACAGAAAGCGGCTTTGGTTTTGCGTCAGTGTATCAATATCTCCGTTCCTGACGCGGATCGTGCGGCGGTTTCCCTGCGAGACGCTAACGACTGCCTGACTCGCGCCTTTGGCGGCGGCGAAGTCCAGTACGTCTCCGGCCAACGACTGAAGCGTATCGG
Organism: Pectobacterium versatile; assembly: GCF_020166435.1. Taxonomy (GTDB): domain Bacteria; phylum Pseudomonadota; class Gammaproteobacteria; order Enterobacterales; family Enterobacteriaceae; genus Pectobacterium; species Pectobacterium versatile. Next base: position 65,221 of record NZ_JAINZP010000017.1, read on the forward strand.
TCTGCGGCGTAGCAAGAACGGGGGATTCATCAAGAGAAGGCATTATTCGGTATCCATGCGTGACAGTGTTCTACTCATGATGTGCAACGAAGAAAGAAAAACGTCACCGTGCGACGAAATTTTTTACGCTGGGGGGGATGAGGGAGAGATGGTAGACCTTGGATGATGTGCCCTGATGCTGGCGAGGCTGTCGGCATCAGAGCAAAAGAGGATATCAGGGCGTTTTGACGGGTTGCAGGACGAAATCGATTTTGCTCAGGCCGCGCTGTTGGGCGTTAGTCATCACATACGCTACCCGGCCATACTCGACGGCCTGATCGGCAAACAGCCGTATATTCGGGTGAGTGCCGTCGGCTGAGGCCGCATCGAGTTTGGCGATCAACTGGGCATCATCAATCGCTTCTTTATTCCAGTTAATCTGCCCCGTCGCGGTAATCGCGATATCCACGGCCTGCGGATCTTTCTTGATTTTCTCGATGCTGGTGCGCGGCAGCTCCACTTTAACGGCGTGGTTAATAACCGGCAGGGTAATCATAAACACGATCAGCAGCACCAGCATGACGTCGATAAACGGCGTCATGTTGATGTCGTTAAGCAGCGCGTCTTCCTGACTTTCAAACGGGGATGACATACTCATTGCGGTGTTCCTCTTCAGGCGGAGCGTTCAACGGGGTGAGCCGCTTCATACCGCGCGGGGCTATTCAGGTCGGTAAGGCTGGTATCTACGCGCGCGCCCGTCAGTAGGTAAGCGTGGAGATCGTGTGCAAAGCGGTTCATGGCATGCAGGACGATACGGTTGCGGCGGTTAATGGCGTTGAACCCTAATACGGCGGGAATCGCCACGAACAGGCCAAATGCCGTCATGATCAGCGCTTCGCCGACTGGGCCAGCCACCTGAGCCAGATCGGGCTGGCCGATGGTGCTGATGGTTTGCAACGCGTGAAAAATGCCCCATACAGTGCCCAACAGGCCGATAAACGGTGCGGTGCTGCCGATAGAGGCCAGCGTTCCGAGGCCGGATTGCAGTTTCCCAGAGTTGGTGTCCAGCGTGTTGCTCAGGCCGCGCACCAGCCAGTCGCTGAGATCGACGTGTCCGCCCAGCGTGGAAGAGAATTTGTGCGGGTGTTTCAGCAGCGCATGTCCTTCGATCACCAGATCGCGGAACGGATTAAAACGCTGTTTGCCGAATTTCTCGACGCTTTCTTGCAGGCTGGTCGCCTGCCAAAAGGTATTGCGGCTGTATTGCACGCTCTTGTTCAATGCAAACAGCTGCCGTGCTTTGAGCAGCATGACCGTCCATGACAGCAGCGACATGATGAGCAGAATGATGGCTACCGAGTGGGTGACAAGATCGCCCTGCTGCCAAAAATGGTGGATATCTAACGTGTTCATGTGTGACCTCTTATGCAATAACCTGATTCGGGCGTGTCTGCGAAACGGCGGATGCGCTATTTCAACGCGGATTCTTTCTTAATGAGTTAGCCGGAAATTGACTGGCTGAACCGTCATGACGGTAATGGCCTGTCCGTTTTCGCGGTAAGGCGTACAGCGTGCCTGCGCTACGGCGTCAATCGCGGCCTGATCGAGGGCGTCATAGCCGCTGCTGCGGGCAATGTCGTGCCGAATCAAGCGTCCCTCTGGGCTAATGACCAGACGAACCAGCACGTTACCTTCCTGCTGGAGACGCTTGGCGCGGCGAGGGTAGTCAGGCTGCGGAACGACACAGCCGACGGAAGCGACCTGCTTGGGCTGTGCACCCAGACTGTTCTGCATCAGGTTGCCTTTGCTGGCGGTAGTCAGCGGGCCTGGTGTCGCTTCCGGTGCAGCGGGGGAAGGCTCCGGTGTAGAACGAGCCGCAGGCTGACGCTCGGCGATGGTTTTAGGTCGGACGGGCTGCGGTTTGACTACTGGCTTCACCGGCGGCTGGTGAACTTCTTTTTTGACCGTCGGGGGCGGCGTCTGCTGCTCCTCAACGATGGGCTTTTCAGGAACGGGTGCAATTTCACGTTCACCCTGTTCTGACGTCAGCACGGGCGGTTCCGGCGACGGCTCGGGAATCGGTTCGGGTTCTGGCGCTTCAACCATCGTAGCCTGAATGCTGATGCTGGCTGCCGGATTAAGCAGATTGATCGGTGTGTATTCGGTGGTACGCGTGATGAGCAACGCGGCGACACCCGCATGGATCAGCGCGACCGTCAGAAAGCTGAGCGCGATCTTCCCCATTTCTCCCCGAACGGGCGCAACCATCGTCACACTTCGCGACGGCTGTGCGGGGGCGACGTCACGCCGTGCGGCGGGAGCCGCGTCGACGCGCGCGTTTAACGAAAGGTGTTGCACGGATGCCTGTTGCACGTTTTCCTCTGCTGCTCTGGCTTACGGTGTCGGACGTTTCATCCAGTCCTGAACACGGAACTATGATGACCTCTATTAACGATGTGCAACGAGGCTGAAAAAGTGTCACCACGCGCGCGAAATTTTTTTGTGGTAACCGTCCTTGGTTGCCACCCTGACGAGCCGTCACGTCGTGACGTCAAAAAACGCTCCCAGCGTTTTTTTGTGGCTTACCGTTTATGTCGGTCTGGCGGCGCGGATATGTATCCAGTAATCGGTGGTATGCACAATCGCGATAGGCATGGTTTGCGCCAGCGAATCCAGCGTGTAGTTCAGATTATCGAGCGGGAAATTCCCGCTGACGCGCAGATCGGCGATAGCGGGATCCAGCCGGATGATGCCGGGGGTGTAATCACGTAGCGTACTGATGACGGAAGCCAACGAACGATCGCGTACTTCCAGCCGGCCGTGTAACCAGTCTGTTTCTGATTCTGGCGTAACGGCGACTTGATAGAGCGTGGAACGATCGAACCAGACACCCTGACCCGCGTGAAGGCGCAGGCTTTGTCCGGCGTGGTTGGTTATTTTGGCGATGTTGTCCAGCACGCCGACATGGATGCCACCGCTTTCATAACGCACGTTCACATTGGCCTGAAGGGCGACGATATCGCCCATACCTGTGGCGATCACGAAGGGGCGCTGCGTATCTGGCTGAATATTGGCGAAGATACCGCCGTTATGTAGCGCAACCTGGCGCACTGGCGTTTCTGGGTGCACATTGATATCGACTGCAGTACGCGCGTTCAACATGAGCATACTGCCGTCACTGAGTGGAACCTGCTGGCGCTGTGCCGTTGCGGTTTTTACGTCGGACACAAGCGGTGACAGAGGGTAGTGCTGATTAAGCAGCAGGCTGCTTAGCGACGCGACAGCCACCATCCCCAGCCCATATTGCAGGACTTTCCGTCGGCCTGATGGTGCTAAGAGCGCCTGACGAATCGGCTCATGAGGCAGCACGGCAAGCAGCGGCTGGAATTTCCCCAGCGTTCGCTCAATGCGTTGGCAGGCTCGCTCGTGCAGCGGGTTTTCGTATCGCCAGCGGCGGTACTCATCGTAATCGGTCTGGGTTGCTTCACCGGAGCGCAGCAGCACCATCCATTCAATTGCCTCTTCGGCAATCGGGTCGTCCATGTGTCGTCTTGCCATGCGGTTCACCTATAAGTCACTGCTGTCCTGCGTGGCCAGATAGCAGTTGGTCAGCGCTTTGGCGATATACTTCCTCACCATACTGGCGGAGACATCGAGCTGTACGGCAATGTCGGCATAGGTCATGCCATCAAGCTGGCTGAACAGAAAGGCCTGTCGTGCTTTGATGGATAGCCCATCCAGCGCCTGATCGATCGTGAGCAGCGCTTCCATCAAAAGCTGTTGCTCTTCCGGCGACGGATGGTGAAATTCAGGTTTACTTGCCAGCGCCGTGAGATAGGCTTTTTCCAGATCGCGACGACGCCAGTTTTCATACAGTACGCGTTTGGCGAGCGTAGTGAGCATCGCACGCGGTTCTTGTACGTTGGCGAGATTCGGCAGAGACGCTAAACGTAAAAATGCCTCGGAGGCGACATCTTCCGCTTCACAGCCGTAGGCAATACGGCGGCGTAATTTTTCCGTTAGCCAGCGATAATCGCTGCGAAATATCAGCGACAGCAAGTCGGGTTTTTTAACAGCCTCTGTGTACATGGGCATCCTTAAATAGCGTAAATCACAACAATGCTTGAGCCGGGATACCCCAGGGCCGCAGAACAAAAGGAACGATGCGTCCTGTGCTGTTTTTAAGTCAAAATTTGCAGGAGTCAAACCACGTTTTTTTTCTATGGTTAGTTAGAAATGTTCTGTTATTGCCTGAAATGGGTAAATGGCTATTTCCGGATATGTCTGTGAAAGGAAATAAAAAGAAGGCGGATTGGATAACGGTATTTCACAGAGTAAAAAAATACAGAGAAAAAGTATTTTCCAAATCAATATGTTTGCTGCCGCAAAAAAATAATTACGGGAAAAAATGACTTCCTGCTGTCACTTTTTCATCGTCATTGCACAACTCATACGAAGACCAATAAAAACTGATTTGTTGAAGCAATTGACGAGGGAAAAATGAAAAAACGTAATGCAGCCTCTCCCGCTCTGGGGTTAAGTTTTAAGAAACGCTTATTTTTCACGAATATGTTGGCGATTCATTCTGCGTTATTCGTGGGGGCAACGGCTGTTCCTATGGCTGTCTACGCGGCGGGTGAAAATGACACCGTGGCATTTTCTATTCCTGCGGGCGACCTGCAAAAAGGGTTATTGGCTATCGCCAATCAAAGCAAACAAACGCTCTCTTTTAATCCCGCGCTGGTAGCGAATTACCAGAGTCCGGCGCTGAATGGCAACTATTCAACGCGTCAGGCGATACTGCGTTTATTACAAGGCACGCCGTTATTACTGACGACGACGGACAATGGCACGCTAACCATTGTTTCTTCCCGCGCCAATGATGCAGAAGTGGCGCAGGCCAGCGATAAAACGCTGCCAGCAATTACGGTAAATGCAGGCAGTGAAGATGAAACGGTATTAAACCCCAGCACGTCGTCTTCGGCATTACGCACCAGTACATCGTTGCAGCAAACGGCGCAGTCGGTTCAGGTTATCAGTAATAAGCTGATTAATGCGCGTCAGGCTACATCGCTGGAAGAAGCGTTAAAAAACTCGGGCAGCGTCGTTACCATACAATCAAACCGCGGTACGCCTACATTCTGGATGCGTGGCTATGCTGTGACGTCCGGCGCGACGGATGGCCTCTCTGGCTCCAGCAACGCGGGGATCGGTCAGGGTACGTCAATTGAAGGTATCGAACGTGTCGAGGTGTTGAAGGGGCCACAGTCGGTGCTGGCGGGGAGCAGTTCCGCCGCAGGGACGATTAACGTCGTGCGTAAAAAGCCGGTCACAGAGCCATTGCATGTTCTCAAGGTAGAAGCGGCGCGTTACGGAGAATTCAAAACGGCTATCGATCTGGGCGGCGCGATTACGGATGACAAATCGCTTAGCTACCGTTTGAATGCCTCAACCATGAAATCCCAGCATTCCTTTCCTGATTACAACGGCAACCACGGCGATTATTTAGCCCCCGCGTTGACCTGGCAGAATGACAAGACGCGGATCACGGTTGGCGCAGAAGTGAATCAGGCGCGTAAGTCGGGGCCAGCCGGGACGATTTACGCCAACGGGAGAATACAGAAGCTGCCGGAATATCGTCTGGGCGATAAAGACGATCATAACAAGACAAAAACGACGAATGCGTATTATGAGCTGGAGCAAAAGCTCGTCGGCGATTGGACGTTCAATAGCAAAGCCGGTTTTCAGAGCGCCGCGTCTCAGATGAAGATGAACGAAACGCTGCTGATTGCCGCTAATGGCGACAAAACCAGCCACCCGCTGGCTTATAAATCCACCAATCAGACGTGGAGCCAACAAAATGACATTCGGGGAAAAATCGAAACCGGGCCAGTCACCCAGACGCTGCTGTTCGGTCATGACTATAAGCATGAACGTTATGCCAGCTATGACGGCAACTTCATTCTGATGACCAATGGCAATGTCTATAACCCGGATTCATTAGTGTTCCCCGGCATCGGTGAACCGAACAGCCGGACGTATACCTCCAAACTGATTCAAAGCGGTTTCTTGTTCCAGGATCAGATTGACGTCTTTGACCGCCTGCATTTCCAACTGGCCGTTAAACGTTCGACATGGGACAACAGCTATCTGGTGGGATCGCGTGCCTCGACGTATACCGCAACCAAATGGATCCCCAACTATGGCGTCAGCTTCGATATCACACCGGACGTGACGATTTACGCCAACTTGCTGAATAGCTTTAGCGGCAGTGCGCAGGTCTCGCGCTCTGGTGTCCAGCTCCCGCCAACGACGGGGCAGTCTAAAGAGGCCGGACTGAAATTCAACCTGCTCGACGATAACCTGACGCTGACGACAGCCGTATTCAGCATTGAGCAAAAAAACCTGACGGTAACGGATAGTAGTGGTTTCCCGATTGCGACAACGGGACGCAAAAGTGAAGGCTTTGACGTGGATCTGAACGGCTCTTTGCTGCCGGGATGGGACGTCACGGCCAGCTATACCTACTCGGATAATAAAGATCCTACCACCGTTCGCAGCACGATTACGCCGCGCCACTCTGGAAACGTGTGGACGTCTTATGAAGTGCAGTCTGGGCGCTATCAGGGGGCGGGTGCCTCAGTCGGTATCAGCGGTTCATCGAAAACGCAGAACGGTCCGAGCAATAACGCCTTCAGTATCGGCAGCTCGGCGTCAACCGATGCATCGGTGTTCTATCGCCAGCCTGACTGGTCGCTGACGCTGGGGGTTAATAACGTCTTCGATCGCGATATCTACTACACCAGCACCACGCCGCTGTATATCGGGGTGAAAGAAGGGCGGACGTGGCGTCTCACCGGGACGTATTCGTTTTGATCATCCGTTCGACAAATGACGAGAACGGTCATTCACACGAATCAGCAGGTAGAAACGGCGCATGAACGCAAGTGAGACGAGTACGACAAGACCGGGCATCGGTCAGATTCTGATGCCCTATTGGCAGACGCCAGAGAAGTATCTGGCGCTGTTTATTCTGGTGGTGATTATTAGCATCAATCTGGGTACGGCCTACATCAGCGTGGAGGCGAACCGCATATCGGGGAAATTCACCGACGCGCTGATTGGGCTGGATTGGGAGCAAATAAAGCCACTGTTTATCTTCAGTTTCATCCTCGGTTTGAGTGCGATGATGCTGAGATGGGTAAACGTACTCGGTCAAGGCTATCTGGCGTTGCGCTGGCGTACCTGGATGACGCTCCACTATATCCGGCGCTGGACGGGGACATCGGCTTATTACGAAATAGAACGGGACGGTGCGCTGTCGAATATCGATCAGCGTATTGCCGATGACGTTAACGAGCTGGTGTCCGCCTCGCTGAATTTTTTTCTCAGTCTTATCTCGGTCATCATCAGTACCGTAACGTACACGGCACTGCTGTGGTCGGTGTCTGGGGTGCTGCGCTTCTCGTTTATGGGCAGCGACTGGGCGATATCCGGCTATATGGTCTATGCCCTTTATATCGAATACTTTCTCCAGATTTTGCTGTCGCACTGGCTCGGTAAGGCTTTGATCAAGCTGAACATGAACCAGCAGAATGCGGAAGGTGACTTCCGCTTTCTGGGCGTTCAATTACGTGAAAATGCCGAACAGATTGCTTTCTATCAGGGAGGGCCGCGCGAAGGCGAACGGCTTGCCCAGCGGTTTGCGCGCGTGCGTGACAATGCGCTGTCCGTGCTGCTACGCGGCTTTAAGGTGTCGTTTGGTCAGAGCCTGTTTAGCCATTTCCTCTCGCCATTACCGACGCTTCTGGCGCTGCCGCTCTTATTAAGCGGTGAAATTACCTTTGGCGATATGACGCGGATTCAGATGGCTTACGGCTCTCTTGGTGCGACGCTGAGCTATTTTATGCAGGCGTATCAGGCCTTCACACGCTGGCTGGCGCTGACCAAGCGTTTGCAGGATATGGAAGAAGCGCTGAATAAAAGCGAACAGTCGCCATCGCCTATTCGGGTGACGGAACACGATGGATCTGAATTTTCCTGTCAGGGTTTACGGCTGCTCACGCCGGATGGTCGTGCGCTGACGGCATTACACGACTGGCAGGTTTTACCCAGTGAACGCTGGATGATTAACGGCGCGTCCGGCGTGGGTAAAAGCACGTTGCTGCGCGCCTGTGCCGGGCTATGGCATCACGGTAGCGGGGCGATTGCGCGTCCTCGCCGCTGCCGCTATCTGTTTTTACCGCAAAAAAGCTACCTTCCAACGGGATCGCTGAAAGCCGCGCTGTGCTACCCCGCTAACGAGCAGGACTTCACCGACGAGCAGTGTCGTCAGGTACTGATTGACAGCGAATTACCGGACATGGCCTCGCAACTGAATGTCGAAGATCGCTGGCAGCAGCGGTTATCCGGCGGCGAGCAGCAGCGAGTGGCGATCGCCCGGACATTGCTGCATCGTCCCGACTTTCTTTTCCTGGATGAAGCGACGAGCGCGCTCGATCCTGAGACCGAGCAGCGGGTTTATCAGACACTGGTCACCGGCTTGCCTGACAGCGCCATTATCAGCGTGGTGCATCGGGAAGCGCTGACTGCCTTGCATACTCATCACCTGCATCTGACACCGTTAGCTGAAAGTGACAGCCGTCATGAACGCGAGACGGCAACGGGTGATGACGCGCCGCCGCCTCAAAACGCCGATAGGTTTTTTGCTGAGCGCAGCCTTGCCTGGCGTGGCGAGTGATATTTTTAGGGCCCCCTGTCCGATCGGTTAATGCCTGTGGTTTATCCACATGGCTACAGGACGCCCGATCGGCGTACCCAATAGGGATTGGATTACTGCGTCTCCAAGAGTCGGAAAACCAGAGGCACTTTCTTCTGTTGATCTGGGTAATCGGCAATGAGTATGAGGTCGGTTTTTTTCTTTCCAGACCATAACTGGCAATCGACTCTCTTTCGCAGAGGGTCGGTGTTAATCTCGTAACTGCATAGGGGTATCCTGCCCGTTTTATCAGCGGTAAAAGCAACGCCATAAGGTGGAAGTGTCAAATCTGCCAGATTTTCTTGCGCACTATCCAGTTCTTCAAGAATCTCTTCGTAAATCGTGGGGCTTACGCCAAAAGCGAATAGAGCAACGGGATCGCCATGTTGGATGCCCCTCAACAGCTCGCCCACGAGCTGATAAATTTCATCTCTGTCACGTGTCATCTCGCTCTTCCTTATCTTACCCAGATCATCACACTTTACATTCTCGGGTGCGACCTACGAATTTTTGCAGCACATTATCAAAAAACCAAGCGGTATTCTTCCCCTCAAAAAGACGCCGACGGATGATGCCATCGGCGTCATGCGTTATCAGAAGGAAACGTCGACGCCGCCGCGCAGCACTTCTTCGTTACCACGATCGGCAAAATGTTTGTCAGCACGCAGGAAGAAACGGGCATCCGCCGCTTTACCGACGTCCAGTCTCACGCCCGCCCACTGCGAGTCTTTATCCAGTCGAATGCCCGGAATATCGAGGCGTTCTCCTTCGCGGCCCAGTCCGCTCCAGCGGGCGGAGACATCAAGCGATGGGTTGGTGAACGCATGCTGATACTCGCCGCTCACGCCGACGCTGCTCCACCATCCCTGATCCCATTGCAACAGGGCGCGTAGGTTAAGCCCTGTCAGACCTACGGTACGGGAATAATCGTTGCCTTCGCCTGTCAGACCCAATGCGCTGTCGGTATCCGTAAAACCTCCAGTGGACAGGTAGCTGTACTTGAGTCCTGCATAGGGCTGTACGCTAAAGATATCGTTGAGCGCCAACTCGTAGCCGGTTTTGAGCAGGCTCTGCCAGCTATCGCTTGAAGTGCTGCTGGAAACGGCTTCGACATTGTTCAGCAGAATAGAGCGCTTCAGCTTATCGCGGCCGTGCTGATAGCTCAGGTTGCCCTGAACGTACCATTCTGGTGTGAGGTTATAGCGCGCATAGGTCATCACCCCATGCAGTTCATTCTCACTGCTGCCGCCGCTACCGTCGTAGTCTGCTTTGATCTGGCTGTTGGTATAGGCAATCCCAGCGCGCAGCCCCGGTGTGTTGAAGTCGGTGTCCGTACCGATGGCGGTCAGGGTGATATCGTAATGGCTGCCCAGATAGCCTGATTGATTCAGGTCGCCGCGCAGCTTGCCGGTTTCAATCCACAGCCCGTAGTTTTTCCCGCTTCCTAACAGATCCAGTCGGTTGTTCAGGAGCTGGTTCTGATAATCCAGACTGTTAAACAAAATGGCGTTGCTGGAGGCGTGTGCCTGACCGGATAGCGAATCCAGCGCGGTAGCGGCGGCACTCGCGCTGCCTAACTGCTGGAAGGCGGCAGCTTTCGCCAGCAAACTGGATTGCTGTTCGTTGGTTGAGGACAAGGTTGACCAGCGGTCGGCAACCTGTAGCGCCGATTCGATATTGGCGGCGGTCTGCAACTGTGCGGCGCTGTGCAAGCCGCTGCTGGTGGCTGCCTCTACGGTGTTCAGGCGGCTGAATGCGCCTGTGACATCGTTGCTGCCGTAAGTCAGGTTTCCCGTCAGGAATAACCCCAGATCGGTAGTGCGAAACGTGCCGCTGATACCCTGATTGCTGTGCAGCAGTGTTTCCTGCGTTTGGACAATGTAGGTATTGCTGGGCAGGCCAACGCGCAATGTGCCATCCAGTGCTGCACTGCCTTCCACGGTGAACGGATTCGCTAGCGTCACGCTCAGCAGGCCGTTGCTGCCCTGAGTGTAATTACCGGCGACGGTCAGCCCACCGTCTGCGGTGGTGGCAACAAGGCCCGTGTTACTCACATTGCCGCCAATGCGGCCTTTTCCTGCCAGCGTGCCAGAGCCGGATACGCTGGCGTTACCCGCAATGGAGCCGTCAACGTACAGGCTGTTAGCGGTGATTTGCGTATCGCCTTTATAGGTGTTGTTGCCAGTCAAATGCAGAACGCCTCCCGCATTGCTGTCACCGTTAACGATCAGGCCGTAATCGCCGCTGATATCGTTAGCGAACGTGTAGTCGCCTGCGGTTAAACGCGCGGTGAAGTTATCGGCATAAAACATGGCCGGGCCTTTTACCGCTTTTTCGACGTTCAGATCGCCCCAGCCAAAGGTATCGTTATAAGGGCGTCCGTTGGCGGTGTCGGCTACCGAAATATAGGCCGGATGGAAAACACTTCCTGTGACGTTGCCGTCGCTGTCTCGGATGATTTCGTAGTAAGAATTCTCTGCGTCGTAGCGAGTATACCCATCGGTGTGGTAGGTCGCGGTAGTGAGCAACGTCTGTTGCAGGTTATATCCGGTCATCCACGGGTAGACGGCCTGTACCCGCGAAGCACCGCCTGCAACGCGTGGAGCCGCGAAGGAGGTACCGTGAGCTCGTTCTGAAGAACTGCTGTCCGAAACGGGATAATCAACATAGCCTGGCGCACTCATGCAATAGGCGGCAGCATTGCCACACTTATCAAAAAGATAAAGTTCAGCAGGGCGTTCAGTGCCTTCCTGCCCGACCCATTCGGGGATGTAGCCCGTAACGGCCAAAATGCCTTTTTGCAGCGAGGTCTCGCCAAAAATCAGTGGGATCTGGACATTGGGTGACGGCGTGGAGGTGGCATTGTTCCCCGTGGCGACAATGCTTAGCGCTTCCGCATCGACGATGCTTTTCAATTCGTTACGGATTAAAAGATAGCCAAAATTGTTTCTGGCGTTGCCCAGTTGTTCGGCGGTTGTCAGACGCTCATCGTTCGCATAGGACATGTTGATGATTTTCACGCCTGAATTGAGCAGCCAATTCACGGCGGAGGTAGTGTTTTGATAGTCAAAGCGGTTGTTCAACGATGTTTGCGCAATATAGAGTTCGCTGTCCGGTGCGACGCCTCCCGCATAGCTTTCCGTCGCCAGACCTGCCAGCGCCAGTGCCACCAGTGTGCCGTGGCCGTTAACGCCCTGATTATCGTTAAGCTGTGAACCGCCGACAAAAGAGGTGAAATGGAGATTGCTGTAATTAAATTCTGGGCGAGCCGCTTCCAGCCCGGAATCAATAATCCCGACTTTAACGGCGGATGCTGTCGGCGTTTCCGGCGTCGTAGGTGTGGTTGGCGTAGTCGGCGTAGTCGGTGTCGTTGTGGGCGGCGATGTTGGCGCGACGCTGGCGGTTTCACCGCCGCCACCTCCACCACTGCCGCAGCCTGCCAACATCAGCAATGCGAGACTGATATTGGCCGCGATGATTGATTGCCTGAATACGTGATTTTTTAATGAAACGGTTCTTTTTAATGAGAATCGCCGCGCTGCTGTCATTTTATTTTCCCTGTATTTTTAGAACATGGAACCGCCTCCCAAAGAAACAGGGATTTGGAAAGCCAATTGCCGCTAATGAGAGGCGTTATTCTGGTGAATAAACGTTATTTGCATGAAGGGCAGTTTCTGGTAGAAAAGAACTTCATTCCCCTTCACTGATCTTTGTGCAATAACCACAGGAAAGTGACAGCGAGAAACCCATTATTTTTGCTGAGTCAGGATAAGCCGATGCTGGAATTACGCCCTAACTGTGAGCACTGCGATTGTGATTTGCCGCCGGATGCCGAAACGTATATCTGTTCCTATGAGTGTACGTTCTGTCCTGACTGTGCGGATTCCGTCTTTCACCACGCCTGCCCGAACTGCGGTGGAGAACTGGTTAAACGGCCGGTACGCCCGGCCCGCTGTCTGGCGAACGATCCGGCGTCAACGATCCGGATTATCAAACCGCATTGACAGGGAGGGGCGAGCATCTCTGTCTGTCGTTGCAAAAAATGGAACATCTCGTTCAGTAATTCCCGATTTCTCCTGTTAGTGCACGGCGTATAGTGAGGATTAACCGTACCTTATGACGAATATCGGCAGGTGACGCCTTCGGCGCATGCCTTCAGGAGAGAAACGTGAGTCAAGATTATGTTGTTGTTCAGCAGCCTTCGGAAGCAAATCGGTTAATCCTGCTGTTTCATGGTGTGGGCGATACCGCGGCAGGCATGGCGCAGATTGGGCGCTATTTTGCTGCCGCGTTGCCGCAGGCAACGGTGGTCAGCATTGCTGGACCGTTCAGCAGCGGCTATGGCGACGGGCGGCAGTGGTTCTCTGTTCAGGGAATCACGGAAGAGAATCGTTTCTCCCGTATTGAAGCAAACCTGCCGCGTTTTATTGATACCGTACGCCACTGGCAGGAGCAAAGTGGTATGAGTGCGGAACACACCGTGCTGGTGGGTTTTTCGCAGGGCAGTATTATGTCGCTGGAGGCGTTGAAGTCTGAATCCTCGCTGGCTGGGCACATTATCGCGTTCAGCGGTCGCTTTGCTGTGTTGCCAGAAAAGGCATTTGCCGATGTCGCGGTACACCTGATTCACGGTGAAGCGGACGGCGTGATTGTGGTTGGACATGCTCACGCTGCCGCTCAGCGCTTTCAGGAGCTGGGGACGTCGTTTACGTTGGATGTTGCTCCCGCTGTCGGACACGGCATTGATGAACGGATGTTGAAACAGGCGTTGTCTTACCTCAAATAAAAATCTATCCCGCTATACCCGCCATACTTCAAACTGCATGTGCGTTGGTTCCCTTAAATGCTCGGTTCTTTATGGGCTGGCTTTAAAGGATCAACGCCTTACGCTGTTCAACCCGTTCACGCTTTATCATTCCACTCGAATGACCTAATCTTTATTCCATCAAATTATCTTATTGCTCATTCTTTCACTTCTTCTATTCAAAATGGAGACTCTATTTTTAGAGATGAGGTTTTATCCATATTAAAAATAATATAGTCCATATTGGGATGTTAAATAATATAGGCAATATTTTTATTTGTGTTGAGTGTTCAATATTTATCTTATTTTTTCAGATATAAATATCACATCCTTATGGAAAAAGAGGGTGTGCCATGTTTAAGCGTATTAAAGTCATTACCATCCTTGTTATCTTATTGTTTGTTTTGGGGATATCTCAATTCTTAACCGGTGCGCTATCCGTTCGCGCACTGATTAACGACAGAGAGGGATTCCTTGTCTCCCAACGCTCTAACCAGAATGTAGCCGCCTTTACTGATGCATGGATTATGATGAATCAGACGCGCATCACTATCGGTTCTATTATACAAAACATGATGATGGGGAATGCGGACAAAGAGGCTATGCAGGCTTTCTTACAGCAAGCAAAATCGCAATTGGCCGCCTCAGAGAGTAGTTATAAACACTATTTGTCTCTGCCTAATACGCCCGGGTTGGATGACGCGTTATCCAAAAAGCTTGAGGCGAGCTATACTGCTTACGACAAGCTACTGAATGATATTGTGGATTCGCTTTCCGGTGGGTTAGCGGGGGCGGCGATGAAATTGAGTAGCGGTGCGACGCCGCTTAACGTGGCTATGCAGGACGCCTATATTACGTGGCGAGCGGCACAAAACCAGCTGTCGGATGATGGGCTACAGGAAAACCACGCGGCATTTGAAACGATGCTGTGGCTTCTGGGTGCACTCTCTGTGGTCGTCGTGCTGGTGATTATCCTCAGTTGGATCGGGTTGCAGCGTATTCTTTTGCATCCGTTGCGTACGCTCATGCGGCATATCAGCGCGATTGCCGAGGGCAATCTGACACATCCTATTGATGCGACCGGGCGCAATGAGATGAGCCAGCTTGCGGCAGGGCTACATCATATGCAGCAGTCATTAATCCGCACCGTCAGTCTGGTGCGCGACAGCTCCCACTCCATCCATGCTGGGGCCAGTGAAATTTCGGTGGGCAGTAACGATCTGTCTTCGCGCACGGAGCAACAAGCTGCATCGCTACAGGAAACCGCGGCTAGCATGGAGCAACTGACCTCAACGGTGAAGCAGAACTCAGACAACGCGCGTCAGGCTACGCTGCTGGCAAAAAATGCGTCGGAAACAGCCAATAAAGGCGGCACTGTCGTCGATAATGTTGTGAAAACGATGAATGAGATCGCCGACAGTTCACAAAAAATCGCCCACATCACCAGCGTGATTGATAGCATCGCCTTCCAAACCAATATCCTGGCGCTGAATGCGGCGGTAGAAGCGGCGCGTGCCGGGGAGCAAGGGCGAGGCTTTGCCGTGGTGGCGGGCGAAGTACGAACGCTGGCGCAGCGCAGTGCCCAGGCTGCCAAAGAAATCAAAACGCTGATTGATGATTCGGTGAGCCGCGCCAATACCGGGTCTTTGCAGGTGAAAGACGCGGGTGACACGATGAAAGAAATCGTCGGCGCGGTGAGTCGGGTAACGGATATTATGGGGGAAATTTCGTCGGCATCCGATGAGCAAAGCCGTGGGATCGATCAGGTTGGGCAGGCGGTCAATGAAATGGATCGTGTTACCCAGCAGAACGCCTCGCTGGTGGAAGAATCCGCGTCTGCTGCGGCGGCATTGGAAGAGCAGGCCAGATATTTACAGAACGCGGTAGCGGTGTTCAAGATTGATCAGGCAGCAGCGCAGGAACATCGTGCCGAGCGCGCGCCTTCGCTTGCTGCATTACCAAAGTCACTGTTACCTAAACCCGCCCATGCCGAGTCATCGAATGCGAATTGGGAAACGTTTTAGCAGACGTGAGCGTTTTAACGGAAGTAACCGCCTGCCGCGCGGGGCTTAGCTCGCGCGCAGGCGGTTTGGCGATGATCGGTGTCAGGGTTTTTTCTTCGGCCAGTCTTCGTCTTCTTCCTTGTCCCACTTGTCGTTGTTGTCACGATGCGGGGGCAATTTCGGTTTGTTGAGTAGAAAACGCGTATGGTCAACGTTGCGCAATTCTTTGATGCCGTTAATCAGCATGCCTATCAGGACAATCAGAATTATCCACCAGTAATCAGCCAGCCACGCCATGGTTACGCCTCATCAACATTATGAATATAACGGGTAAACAGCTGCGGCAAGTTCTGGCAAAGCCAGTGGTAGCCAGCAATGTCTTCATTTTGCCAGGCGGCAAGAATGAGGTCGGGTGTAAGCTGTTCTTCCGCATACTGTGCTAGTGGATAATAGCTGATATGCCAGAGTTCGGCTGCGACACCGCCGAGATCGTGCGCATAAGGCCGATAAAAACCGTATTCATGCATGTGTGCACTCAGCCACGCGTTCAGTGCGGCAAAGTAACCGCCTTCTTCATATTCCCACGGCTCCAACTGGAGCGAACGGCCTGCGGGTAATAAATCGGGATCGTAGATATCGAGATCGCTGCCCCAATGGTGGCGGCTGGAACCGGGCATGGCAGACCAGCGCAGAATCGCTTCACAGCGCTCGCCTTCATCCAGAGATAACACGTCCAGCGGCTGACTGTTGGCATCCATAACGGGACGCTTGCCGCGAAATTTGCCATTCCAGATCTGACGCTGGCGCTCGAAATCACGAAACGTACTGGCGGGCTGTAGGTTAAATCCCGCCGCTTTTGCCGCCTGCTGTAGCGCCAGAAACGCGGTTACCGCCTCCGGCTGAAGACGATGATGGCCGTGTAAAGCGACCAGATGCTGGTCGCTTTTACCGGTTAACGTAGCTGGCGTCATCATGCGATGAGCTGCTCCATAATGCGCTGATACATGCGGCTCAGTAGCTGTAGGTCTGCTGCGCTGACGCATTCATCGACTTTGTGGATCGTGGCATTGACGGGGCCCAGTTCAACGACCTGCGCGCCCATACGAGCGATGAAACGGCCATCGGAGGTGCCGCCGGTGGTCAGCAGCTCTGGGGTGACCTCGTTGTAATGCGTGACGGCATTCACTACGGCATCGACCAGTTCGCCGCGTGCGGTCAGGAATGGCTGGCCGGAGAGCTTCCAGTCGATGGTGTAGTTAAGCTGATGGCGATCCAATAATTCAGCCACGCGCTGCTGGATTAAGACATCCGTCAATTCGGTGCTGAAACGGAAATTGAACTGCACAGACAGCTCGCCGGGGATGACGTTATTGCTGCCAGTGCCTGCCTGAATATTGGCGATTTGCATGGTGGTTGGCGGGAAGAAAGCGTTGCCCTGATCCCACTCGGTGGCGATCAGTTCGTTAAGCACCGGGGCTGCACGGTGAACGGGGTTGTCCGCCAGATGAGGATAGGCAACGTGCCCTTGCACGCCGTGTACGCGCAGATTCGCGGTGATAGAACCACGACGGCCGTTTTTTACCACATCGCCCACAACATGTGTACTGGACGGCTCGCCGACCAGACAGTAGTCCAACTGCTCGTTGCGTGCCATCAGCGCCTCAACCACTTTTACGGTGCCGTTAACGGCGCTGGCTTCTTCGTCCGAGGTAATCAGGAACGCCAGACGCCCCTGATGATTAGGATGGGCGGCGACAAAGCGCTCGGCGGCAATCACCATTGCAGCCAGTGAACCTTTCATGTCCGCTGCGCCGCGACCGTACAGCATGCCGTCACGAATGATGGGTTCAAACGGTGGATGCTGCCAGTGACTTTCATCACCGCTGGGAACCACATCGGTGTGTCCGGCGAAGGCCAGCGTTTTCCCTGTGCCGCGCCATGCCCAGAAATTCTGGGTATCGCCAAAATCCATCGCTTCGACGGTAAAGCCAATCGCCGTCAGGCGTTCAATCATGAGCGCCTGGCAACCCTCGTCATGCGGGCTGAGGGAAGGGCGTTTAATTAACTGTTGAGCGAGTTCTATGACTGGGCAAGACACGTTATTTGTTCTCCGCAATAAATTTCTGGTAGCTGTCGATACTGAAACCAAGCAGCGCGTGGCCGTCATCGGTCATCAGCAACGGCCGTTTAATCACTGCTGGCTGCTCCAGCATCAGGTTTTTGGCGGCCTCTGCGCTGTCGCGGGTATCGCTGGTGATCTGTTCACGCCATTCTTCGCTGAGCTTACGCCATGTCGTTCCGCGCGTGTTGAGTAAGGCCTGAAACCCCAGTTGGTCGATAAAACGCTGTAGCTGCTGTTCATCCAGACCGTCGGCACGGTAGTCATGGAAGCGATACGCCACCTCTTGATCGTCCAGCCAGCGGCGCGCTTTCTTTATAGTGTCACAGTTTTTGATGCCGTACATGGTCAGCGCCATAGGGATAAAATCCTTTCTGCTTATTGGGTTGCATGACGATTGCTGTTCAGGACAGCACGCCCTGACTGAGCCTAATCGTGCGATAGCCCAGCATGCCGAAAAAAGGCGGGGAGATCTACTGTGAACTGTGTTGCAGAAATGTGAGGAAGTATGATTTTTATACTTTCACAACACTTTTGCCTGATTAAAAAGTGTGCATATAATGCGTCGCCGTTAATCACCAAGAGGTTCGCATGGTAGAAGTAGAAGTGAGTACTTGGAAAGATTTTATTGAAGCAATGTTACGTAAATAATAACGAGAAGTACTGTTAGTCATTGCATACCATACCAGGAATAAAATCATACGAATAAAGCAGTGTTGAGTCTCTCAATACTGCTTTTTTTCTTTGTGAAAAGGGGAAACCTGAGTAAATAAAAGAGGCTATTATTAGTCTGCGTATGAGTTTTATTTTATCTAGTTAATTCATGATGATGACTGGCTAAGCGCAAATTTCGCAGCGGCAATCGCGTGGAGCCTGCTGGTATCAAAAAGAGGAACCTTCGCATCCTGGGCACTGATTAATAGCGGGATCTCCGTACAACCCAGAATGATGCCTTCCGCGCCTTGCTGTTCAAGCTGCTCGATAATGTCCCGATAGACCTGCCTTGATGCGTCGTTGATGTTTCCCAGACACAGCTCGTCGTAAATGATGCGATTAACGGCTTCTTTACCCTCATGGTCAGGAACCATCACCTCCACACCAAATCGTTCCTGGATGCGCTGGCGATAAAAATCCTGCTCCATTGTGTAGCGGGTTCCAAGCAAACCGACTTTCTTCAATCCATGTTGTTTCAGACTGGTACCGGTGGCATCGGCAATATGCAAAAGGGGAAGCTTGCAGGCCCGTTCAACGTCATCGGCCACTTTATGCATGGTGTTGGTGCAGATGACGATCGCCTCTGCGCCTGCCTGACGTAATCCCACCGCAATATTGCCGAGTACGGCGGCTGCTTGCTCCCAATCACCTTGTGACTGCAACCGTTCGATCTCGTGGAAATCGACGCTGTGCAGGATGATTTTGGCGGAGTGCAGGCCGCCAAGTTGATTCTTCACATATTCGTTGATAATGCGGTAATACGGAATCGTGGATTCCCAACTCATGCCCCCGATCAGACCCAGCGTTTTGTTTACCATGGTGCCTTCCTTCATATCGTAAAAAGTGATGAATCGGCCAGAACTGAACTCTCTGCGTTCTGCATCGGGTTAAAATAGGACAGCGGAGTTGCGCGGTATACATTTTTAGCGACTTTTATCGCTTTTTATCCAACTTCAACTGGACAAAAGGCCAATCTATTGTTGTACTGTACCTGACACAGATTTTGTGTCTTTCATTCATGTAAAGGTAAGTTTGATGTCTAAGATTAAAGGTAGTGTTAAGTGGTTCAATGAGTCTAAAGGCTTCGGTTTCATCACTCCTGAAGATGGTAGCAAAGACGTGTTCGTACACTTCTCTGCCATCCAGAGCAATGGTTTCAAAACTCTGGCTGAAGGTCAGCGTGTAGAGTTCGAAATCACTGACGGTGCCAAAGGTCCTTCAGCTGCTAACGTTAACGCTATTTAATTATACCGATTTCGTGAAAAACCCGCCGATGGCGGGTTTTTTTTGCTTCATTTTCCACGTGCTATCAATTTCCACATGACCTCAGTGTGTTGTCACCCACGTGACCAGAGTAAACGCCAGTGCGGTCATGAGCAACGAACCCGCCAGATTCAACAACACATGTAACCCCGCCGCCGCTAGCTGCCCGCTTTGTAGGAACATGACGACTTCAGCAGAAAAGGTCGAAAACGTCGTTAATCCGCCGCACAGTCCGGTGGTAATCAATATTTTCCAGTCTTGATCGAGATGAGGATGGCGCAGGAAGAAGGCTAACGCGCCGCCAATAACGAAAGCCCCAATCAGGTTGGCAAGCAGCGTGCCCAAAGGCAGTGACGGGTACAGATTGTTAAACTTCATTCCCAACTGCCAACGCGCCACGCTACCGACTCCGCCACCAATAAATACCGCGAGTAATGTACTAAACATAGAAACCTTTCTTGGGTTGTTTTTGCTGGATTGCTTTTACATCGATTATTTTTACGATCTCGGAGAGTATTGGGCAAGACGCTACGCCCTCTCTGCGAGGTGGACGTAGACATCATTAGCCGAGTGGCGGTTGTACCCTATTTTTAAGGCTGCCAGCGTTTTGGCTGCGCGAGGGTAGGGAGGAATGTCATCTCCGCTTTAGTGAGGAAAGTGTACGCCGTCAGACGGGATTTTTGTAGTGATGTCGGGGCGAAAGTTGTAAAGCAATCTGAATGCGGGCGAAAGCACTTTTGCAGCGTCTTACTTTGTTACAGATGGAGATTGTATCGTGCTGCATAAGGTTTTACATATACTCGTCATACTTCAAGCTGCATGTGCGTTGGCTGCATTCACTCACCCGAATCACTTACTTGAGTAAGCTCATCGGGATGAAATGAGAGACATCCTGTCTCTCACCGGAGGTCAGCCGTTGGCTGGACAAATTCGTTCCCGACGAATTTGTCCTTCTCTTGCCGCGTGATTCGGCCTTGTGGCCTCACCCCTTTGGGGTCAGCGCAAGCGCTGTTCAAAACGTTAACGTTTTGTCCTGCAACTCGAATTATTTAGAGTATAAAGCACTGAAGATTTTTTCTACAGCGTGCTTTGTAGAGAAGAAAATAGTCTCGTTTGCTGGCGTCTCCAGCCTCTGTAAATCAGGTAGGTTTGTATGGAAGGTATCAGTATTGCCAAGCTGTTGGTGATTGGCGCATTAATCATTCTGCTGTTCGGTACGAATAAACTTCGTAGCCTCGGCGGTGATTTGGGCGCGGCGATTAAAGGCTTCAAGAAGGCGATGAATGACGATCAACCGGCGAAGACGGATGATACGACAGCGCTGAATGATTCTTCTCGTAAAGAATCCTGATCGCATCTCACACAGCAAAACGGACGGCAATAGCCG
>NZ_JAINZP010000018.1 GCF_020166435.1 Pectobacterium versatile
GTTTTATGATGAAGGGAGTTGACCGTTAAGCCGGGTTCTGTCGTGGACAGTCATTCATCTAGGCCAGCAATCACTCACTGGCTCAAGCAGCCTACCCGGGTTCAGTACGGGCCGTACCATGTGAACCCCTATTTGGCCTTGCTCCGGGTGGAGTTTACCGTGCCACGAACTGTTGCCAGTCGCGCGGTGCGCTCTTACCGCACCCTTTCACCCTTACCTGATCCCACTTGCGTGGGCCATCGGCGGTTTGCTCTCTGTTGCACTAGTCGTAGGCTTGCGCCTCCCAGGCGTTACCTGGCACCCTGCCCTATGGAGCCCGGACTTTCCTCCCCTCCACCTGTCTCCCCCGAAAGGGACGGCAGTGAAGCGGCGACTGTCTGGTCAACTCCGGCGCGGATGATAGGGCAAATTACCCTACTTGTCATCCCCCGATTCACCGCTATCGCCTTCTTGCTCCAGCCCGTAGCGGTAAAGCGCGTTTTTCTTCACGCCGTGAATTTCAGCCGCCAGCGCAGCCGCTTTCTTCAGCGGCAGCTCAGCACGCAATAGTGCCAGCGTGCGCAACGCTTCTGCTGACAGCGCGCTGTCATCAATCTGATGCCCTTCTACAATCAGCACCATTTCCCCTTTGCGGCGGTTCTCATCTTCTTTCACCCAGGCCAACAGTTCGCCCACAGGCGCGCCGTGGATAGATTCCCAGGTTTTGGTGATTTCGCGCGCTAACACTACGTAGCGCTCGGCTCCCAGCACTTCGCTGATATCCTGAAGGCTGTCCAAAAGACGATGTGTGGATTCGTAGAAAATCAGCGTGCGGGTTTCTTCCCCGAGCTCACGCAGCTTATCCTTACGCCCTTTGGTTTTAGCGGGCAGAAAACCTTCATAGCAAAAACGGTCAGACGCCAGACCAGACGCGGACAGCGCCGTGATCGCCGCGCACGCGCCCGGCAGTGGCACCACGCGGACGCCTGCTTCGCGGCAGCGTCGAACCAAATGGTAGCCGGGGTCGTTAATCAGCGGCGTGCCCGCATCGGAAACCAGCGCGATGCTTTGTCCTGACTGCAATTTAGCCAGCAACACATCCGCTTTTTGTTGTTCGTTGTGATCGTGTAATGCGAACAGTCGCGCATTAATCGCAAAATGTTGTAACAGCAGACCGGTATGGCGGGTATCCTCTGCGGCGATCAGATCAACGCTCGCCAATACCGCCAGCGCACGCTGCGTGATGTCGCCCAGATTGCCGATTGGCGTGGGGACAATGTAGAGGGTAGATGCAGAAATGTCTGCTTGTTGGTCTTGATTCATTGTTTCATCCGGGTTGCCGATTTAATATTGAGCATCTTTAAAAAAAATCACTGGATACAGTATGCTTCCCTTTCATTTCGTCCGTACCCAGGCAGGGCGTGTTATCCCTGTTTTGCTAGCGGCACTGTTTCTCGCTGGCTGTCCAAGCCATGCACCGCAGAGCCCGCCACCCGAGGTTCAGGGCAAAGCTGACGCATCATCCGATTATTATCTGCAGCAGATGCAGCAAAGTAGCGATAATAACAAGGCTGACTGGCAATTACTTGCTATTCGTTCCCTGCTACAGGAAGGGAAAGCCCCTCAGGCAAGCCAGCAGTTCAACGCACTGCCAGAAAAATTGAGTGCGGCGCAAAAACAAGAACAGCAGTTACTCAGTGCGGAACTGTCCGTCGCCCAAAACAATATGGATGCGGCCAAAGCGGCGCTGAGCCAGCTTGATGTGGGCGCACTTTCCGATCAGCAGAAACAGCGTTACTACCAAACGCAAATCAAAACAGCACAAGGGCATCCTTCCATTGAGCTGCTGCGGGCCTATATCGCCCAAGAGCCGCTGCTGAAAGGCGACGAGCATCAGATGAATCTCGATCAGACCTGGCTGGCATTGACGCAAATGCCGCCACAGGAGTCGAGCTCGCTGCTGATTAATGCGAATGAAAATGTGCTGCAAGGCTGGGTCGATCTGCTTAATAACTATCAGGATAACCGGACTTCTCCCGATCAGTTAAAGAGCGCGATTCAGGATTGGCAAACCCGCTATCCGCACCATCCTGCTGCAAAAACGCTGCCTACGCAGTTGAATCAGGTCATTAACTACCAGCAGTCATCGGTGAACAGCATCGCATTGCTGTTGCCACTCAATGGTCAGGCGCAGGTTTTCGCCAATGCTATCCAGCAAGGCTTTAACGCGGCAAAGAACGGTCAGATAGCCACTGTAGCCGTCTCTGCCCCTGTAGCACCTTCAGCGGATGCCACGCAAACCGAACAGGCCACCCCATCGCCAGAGGGTCAGAGTACCCAATCGCCCGCACCGTACAGCGATCAGGCGGTAGCCTCCCCGACGCCTGCACCGGAAGCACAGGCGACCAGCGCAGGGCTGTCCAGTTCGCTCCCGGTCAAAGTGTATGACACGTCTTCACAACCGCTGGCGAATATTCTCACTCAGGCCCAGCAGGATGGCGCATCGCTGGTCATCGGCCCGCTGCTGAAAAATGAAGTGGATCAGTTGGCGAACAGCCAGTCACCGCTGAATATTTTGGCGTTGAACCAGCCGGAACACGTCGAAAATAGCCCTAACATCTGCTATTTCGCCCTCTCTCCAGAAGATGAAGCCCGAGACGCGGCAAAATTTATCCATCAGCAGGGTAAACAACAGCCGCTGGTCTTAGCCCCTCGCGGTGCTCTGGGCGACCGTATCATTAACGCCTTCGCTCAGGCCTGGAACCAGCAGAGCGGTACCAGCTCACTGCAACAGCGCTTTGGCAACACGGCGGAGTTAAAACAGGCCATCAATAGTGGCGCGGGCTTAAGCCTGAGCGGTCAGCCTGTTAACGTGTCGCAGCAGCAGGCACCATCGGGCACCACCATCGGCGGCTTAACCATTCCCTCTCAGGTTCAGCCTACGTCCACTTCGTCCGTCAGTGGCAACATTGATGCGGTCTATATCATCGCAACGCCAGATGAGCTGGCGCTGATTAAGCCAATGATCGACATGCGCACCACGTCACGTGCACGTCCGGCGCTCTACGCCAGCTCACGTAGCTTCCAGGCTGGATTAGGGCCAGACTTCCGCCTCGAAATGGAAGGGTTGCAGTTCAGCGATATCCCGCTGTTAGCCGGCGCTAACCCAGCGCTGATGCAGCAGGTCAGCAGCCAGTTTAAAAACGATTACTCGTTAGTCCGTCTGTATGCCATGGGGATGGATGCCTGGACTCTCGCCAGCCACTTTGGTGAAATGCGCCAGATTCCGGGTCACCAGATTCCTGGCGCAACGGGGATGTTAAGCGCAGGGCCGGATTGCACCATCAATCGGCAGTTAACCTGGCAGCAATATCGTCAGGGCCAACTGGTACCCGTTCTCTGAATCAGCGAGCGGCTGGCGCAGTTTACGAACAACAGGCCCGGCGTTATCTTGAACGTGCGGGCCTGACCTTCACCGCCGCGAATGTTACGCTGCGCGGCGGTGAACTGGATTTGATCATGCGAGATCGCCATATTTGGGTATTTGTCGAGGTTCGCTATCGACGCAACGCCCATTTTGGTGATGCCGCAGCCAGCGTCACCCGACGCAAACAGCAGCGGTTGTTGCATGCCGCCGCCGTGTGGTTGGCACAGCGAGGTGCCAGCTTTGACACAGTGGATTGCCGTTTTGACGTGCTGGCAATTACAGGCGAACAGTTCGACTGGCTCCCTAACGCCTTTGCCGCACAGGGCTAACATTTTTATACCCTAAATAATTCGAGTTTCAGGCAGGCGGCAAGAGAAGGAATCCCGATGAGCTTACTCAGGTAAGTGATTCGGGTGACTAAACGTAGCCAACGTACATGCAACTCGAAGTATGACGGATATACCACTCTGGGATATCTTATCCTTGATGGACTTCAATTTACGTAGGTTAATTCAACGTGCTGGATAGAATAAAAGTTTGTTTTACCGAGAGTATTCAAACGCAGATTGCAGCGGCAGAAGCCTTGCCAGACGCCATTTCCCGCGGCGCGATTGCGATGGTGCAGTCTCTGCTAAACGGCAACAAAATTCTGTGCTGTGGTAACGGAACATCAGCAGCCAATTCGCAGCATTTTGCCGCCAGCATGATTAACCGCTTTGAAGCAGAGCGCCCAAGCTTACCGGCTATCGCACTTAATGCGGATAATGTGGTCTTAACTGCGATAGCCAATGACCGTTTGCATGAAGAGGTCTATGCCAAACAAGTCAGAGCGTTAGGTCAGGCTGGCGACGTACTACTGGCAATTTCAACCCGTGGCAACAGTCGCGATATTGTTAAAGCCGTAGAGTCTGCCGTTACCCGCGACATGACGATTGTCGCCCTGACCGGCTACGATGGTGGAGAACTGGCTGGGCTGCTCGGGCCGCAGGATGTGGAGATTCGCATCCCGTCACACCGCAGTGCTCGTATTCAGGAAATGCACATGCTGACAGTAAATTGCCTGTGCGATTTAATTGATAACACACTTTTTCCACACCAGAACGATTGAAGGAGCACTACATGAGGATAAGTTCTGCATTTGCCGTGCTGTCTATCGCCCTGCTGCTACAAGGCTGTGTCGGGGTTGTTGCTGTTGGCAGTGCTGTGGCAACCAAAACGGCCACTGACCCGCGTACCGTAGGCACGCAGGTTGACGATGGCACACTGGAAGTCCGCGTGACGAATGCAATCAGCAAAGACGAGCAGTTGAAAAAAGAGGCCCGTATCATTGCAACGGCTTATCAGGGGAAAGTATTGTTAACAGGACAGGCACCGAGCACAGAAATGGCAAGCCGGGCTAAGCAAATCGCCCTCGGCGTGGACGGGGCAGCCGAAGTCTACAACGAGATCCGCCAAGGCACGCCGGTTTCAATGGGAACCGCCTCCATGGATACCTGGATCACCACCAAAGTGCGCTCACAGATCCTGGCAAGCGACACGGTTAAATCCTCTAACGTCAAAGTCACAACGGAAAACGGTGAAGTCTTCCTGTTGGGTCTGGTGACACAGCGTGAAGGCACCTCCGCCGCAGAAATCGCCAGTAAAGTTGGCAGCGTGAAACACGTCACGACGGCCTTCACCTACCTGCAATAACGCGATTTTTTCTTTAAAAAACAAAAACCGCTGATGACTCCATCAGCGGTTTTTTTATCTCTGCGCTTTTTATCCCAGTTCAGGGACACGTATCTTTGCCCGATGAGATCGGGGCCCAAGAAAATTATGGCATAGCGGGGTTAAGCAACCAGAGTGCACGGCGGGTTTCAACGCTGATGTGGCTCGGTTCTTTATCACGCGCGCCAGCCTCACCGGTAAGCAATTCCGCAAAACCCGCCTGCTTGATTTGCGCCTGGTAACGTGGCGTTTTCAAGCCACGTTCTGCCTGCAATAACAGCGGGATAAGACGGCTGCTTTGCCTGTCCATCGTTTTGCGCGGCCACGCTTTATTTTCATCCAGATACGGTGCCATAAAATCCAGCGCCTTTATCACACTGCTTCCCGTTGGCGTTTGGTACTGCCAGATATTCTCCCCGACCCAGGAAGCCAGCATAGCCATATCTGTTATCGCCTGAAGGTTGAAGTAGCTGTAATGGAAGGAACGGGTACGCGCCAGTTCTTCAGGCTGGGCACCATCTGGTTGCAGTTGGTGATCCAATTTCTCTCGCTGCAATTGCGCCATGGATTTCACCACGTCGATTTTCCCCAGATACCAGGCGATCCCCGCAACCTGTACGGTATACCAGCTACCGT
Organism: Pectobacterium versatile; assembly: GCF_020166435.1. Lineage (GTDB taxonomy): Bacteria > Pseudomonadota > Gammaproteobacteria > Enterobacterales > Enterobacteriaceae > Pectobacterium > Pectobacterium versatile. Next base: position 5,753 of record NZ_JAINZP010000018.1, read on the forward strand.
GGTTGTTCTGGGCCGTTGCCTCTTTTTTCCCCAGTTTGCTGGTTTGCAGCCAGTGCAGATAATCGCTCATCCATGTCTGCATCTGCTGTTCATCCTGCGCCGTCCAGCCCGGAGCGTGACGCAGCATAATCAGCGAGTCGACGATGCGGGTGGAAAAATAGCGCCCGTCCAGCACGCCCGAGCCTCTGCCCGGCGCGATGCCCGGCACACCCTGCGCAAAGTCGAGATTAGGGTTCATGCGCGTAGCGGGGTCAATAAACCAGGTACGGATCATCGACATGGCCTTATCGGAATAAGCCTGTTTGCCAGAGAAGTACCACGCCAGCGTCAACGCCTGCGTTTGAGCGGTGAATTTTGCCAGCCTAACCCCATCGGTCTCCTCATCCTTGCTGGCAGGGTTTACCTGCCCATCACGACGAATCCAAGGAAAACCATCAGCTTTGTCGGGATCGGGCCACCAGTAGGCGCTGAGGCTCAAATAATCATGCTTTGAACCACTGGGTGGCGTGGATTTCTTTTCCATCACGCTAGGGTTACCCATTTTCAGTGCGCGATCGGCTTCCGAAATAAGCTGCTCGTACGCCATTCTCGTCTGCGGCTTTTCCGTTTTCTGCTGTAGCTGCTGTTTCACCGAGGATAACTGAGGCTGCTGCAAGAAGGCGTAGGGATTATCGGGGGATGACGTTTTAGACTCCGTGTCCGCACGGGCAACAGAAGCCACACAACACAATGCAACCAGTAAACCTGACCAATAACGTAACCGCATACTTTCTCCTGATGTCGAAAACACGACCGTTAACGCGAAAATTTCTCGGTATAGTAAGCCTGTCCCAGTAGGCGTTATTGGTGCAGCCAGTTTGGACACGGACAGCGCGCAGACAACATGCAGCGCATGTTGAACGGACGCTAGTCCGGCCCATCGGGCGAGCATAGCGAGTAAACCGCAGCGTACACGTAGTACGTGAGGATTTCGAGCACTGCCCAGGTTCAAAATGGCAAATGAAATAGCCCTAATGGGATAGGCTATAACGAACAAAGCGAATTAATTCAGATTGTTATCTCGCAAAAATGCTTCACCGCCCATCTGCCTCATCTGGCGCAAAATCCACTGCTGGCGTTGAATAACATAGCCAGAGGGCGCATTCGCACGAAAGCGAATGGGGTTTGGCAGCACCGCCGCCAGTAGGGCTGATTCACTTGCTGTCAGCCTGCTGGCAGGCTTGCTGAAATAACGTCTGGCGGCCGCTTCCACGCCAAAAATCCCGGGGCCAAATTCAGCGATATTCAGATACACAGTAAGAATCCGCCGTTTCGTCCAGACCAGCTCAACCCCGGTGGTAATACCCGCCTCAAGCCCCTTGCGCACCCAGCTACGTCCATCCCACAGAAACAGATTTTTCACCATCTGCTGCGACAGCGTAGACGCACCGCGAATCCGCTGCGTATTGCGCTCGTTGTGCTTCAGTGCCTGGCCAATCGCATCAAGATCGAAGCCCCAGTGCTGAGGGAATTTTTGGTCTTCCGCCGCCATCACCGCTAGCGCCATTTCCGGTGCAATCGCCTCCATTGCAACCCAGTCCGAATGGGCAACGTAGGAGAATTCACCCTTCAACCATGCGCTGATCTGCCTGTCGACCATCACCGCTGAGAACGGTACGGGCAGGAAGGAAAACAACACAATGCCTGCCAACCACGCACCAATGACAACCAGCACACTCCGAACAATCAGGCGCTTCAGCCACGTGAGTAAGCCTCCGCGCCCTTGGTTCCACCTCATTCGGTGAGATCCAATACGCGGGCAACGAGTTTATCAATGCCTTTTGCCGCTTCGCTGATGGAGTTAGCCAGCATATAGGCGGGTGTCGTCACGATTTTATGTTCCTCATCAACCACGATATCATCAACCGGACAAACAACGTGGATACCGCCCATCTCCTCAACGGCCTCAGCGGTATCAATATCGTTACCAATGGTTACGCGAACAGGTACACCCAAAATCGTCGGCAGCAGCGCAGGTGCGATGCAAATAAAACCAATTGGTTTATTTTGCTTATAAATTTCCTGTGTGAGCAATTGCAGTGTTTCATCAATCTGACACGCCGTTCCTTGCGTTGCGAAGTCACTTAAATTTTTCGCAGTGCCAAAACCACCCGGCACAATCAGTGCATCTAAGTCTTGTGCATTCGCGGTAGAAAGCGGCTGGATTTTTCCTCTGGCGATCCGTGCTGATTCTGCTAAAACGTTGCGATTCTCATCAGTTACGTCACCCGTCAGGTGGTTAACCACCTGTAATTGCGGCTTATCTGGCGCAAAGCAAACCGCTTGTGCGCCCGCGCGATCCAGCGCAAGTAACGTCAATACGGCTTCATGAATCTCGGAACCGTCATAAACACCACAGCCACTAAGGACAATGCCGACTCGTTTCATCATCTTTTCCCTCATTTCATTACATCAACTAATTGATTTTTTAATTGACAAACACTAATCTACATCACACATTTTAATGATTCTTGTAACAAAGATTTCTACATTTGCTATTTTGTTGCTTGATAAAGATGTACAGTAGTTAGGCTGTAAGTTAAGACACGAATATCCGCACTTGCGAGTTTACAAACCCTGAGATCTAAATGCAGGTGCATGTTTTCCCTGGTGTTGGCGCATAATTCGCGCACCCCGACTTCGGTCGGGGTCATTTTTTTCTGCCATATGAAAACGTGCAAAGCTCTCCCGCATTCCCGTCCCTCTTCAATCGTAACCACCACTTAATCTGACGTCTCTCTGCATTTTTTGTATGATATCGTGTGATGCGAAAAATTTTTTCTAACCGTTTTACTCACCACATCCTTGTGGCCAAGACGGACAATCAGCGCAACAGACCGTATCAGGGTTCTTCCTCTGCTTTTACTACCCAATCACGTAATACTTGAACATCATGGCGCCAGTCGTGCTTAAGCTCATCGACCCACTCCTGTACATTATCCCACCATGCTGGTAGCGATGAAGTCTGAATCTGCTGGGCAACTTGTTGCAGATGCCGTAACCCGACGGAGCCCGCTGCCCCTTTAATTTTGTGCCCTTCTTCCGTAATGCCTTTCTGGTCACGTGCCGTCATGTTGGAATCCAGAATCGCCAGATAGCCCGGCATCATCTGTTCAAACATATCCAGATTCTGGTGGATCAATTTCGGCCCCACCAAATCCAGATACTGTTCCAGCATCGGGATATCCAGCAGATCGTCTTCTACATTTGCCATTTCATCACCTTCTTCAACCATCGGTTCTTCCGTCCACACCGTGTGGGTATCCCAGAATTGTTTGATGACGGCCGTCAGCGCAGGCACCGACAACGGTTTGCTCAGCACGTCATCCATACCCGCATCCAGATATTCGCGTTTATCCTTCAGCACGTTCGCCGTCAGCGCCACCAGCGGCGGTAGGCTACGGTTGCCATAGCGCGAGCGTAGCTGACGCGCCACGTCCAACCCAGTCATATCCGGCAATTGGATATCGAGCAACACCAGATCGAACTCATCGGGATCGAACATGTCCAGCGCGTCCTGCCCAGTCATCGCGACGTCCACGCTGTTACCCAGTTTTTCCAGCACTGAACGCGCGACGACCACGTTCAGTTCAATATCCTCTACCAACAGAACGTGCAACGCTGGTAGCGGTAAATCATCATCGTCTTCCATACCGCTTCCCGCTTCATCGGCGCTCGGCGCAATAACCGTCAGCGTGAAGCAGGAGCCCTTACCTTGTGTGCTGGCAACGTGGATATCGCCGCCCATGTTCTGTGCCAGACGTTTCGAGACAGCCAAACCGATTCCCGTACCTGTTGCTGGCTTCCCTCCGTGCTGGTCTTTGACCTGATAATACATGGCGAAGATTTTTTCCAATTCATCTGCCGGGATGCCCATACCAGAATCTTCCACTTCAAAGCGCAGACGATCGCCCTTTTCATGCCAGACGCGCACCACAATTTCGCCTTTTTTGCCGTTCTCACCTTTCGGCGTGAATTTCACCGCGTTACTCAACAGGTTCCACAGAATCTGCCGCAGGCGCGTTCCATCGGTAATCACCTTCTGCGGCAGAGGCTGGTGCTGGTCCATAATCAGCTTCAGGCCTTTCGGTTCCGCCAGCAGGCCGCCGAGGTTCTCCAGATCCACCAGGAAACCGATGAAATCGATCGGCTGGTTGTCCAGTTGCACCTTACGGCGCTCCTGTTTGTCCATCTCAATCACGTCGTTAAAAATATTGCCCAGTGTAATCGCGCTGACGTGGATGGTTTTCAGGTATTTTTGCTGCTCAGGGTCAAGTTGCGTATCCAGCAGGATGCGACTTAACCCGACAATGCCATTAAGCGGCGTACGAAGCTCGTGGCTGATTGTTGAGATAAAAGTGGTCTTCTCCCTGCTGGCGTTCTCTAACGCGTCCTGGTAACGCTTACGCTCCGTTATATCGCGTCCAAATCCCATCAGCCCGTGACGTTTGCCCATTCGGTCATAAAACGGCACTTTGCGCAGCTCAAAACAGGCTTTACGGCCATCGGGATAAACCAGCCATTGTTCATACGTCAGAGAAACGTTGTGGCGGAACACTTTTTCATCCGTCTCCATCACTTTCTCGGCAATATCGGGGGCGTAAACATCTTGCGGCGTCAGGCCAATGAGCTGCTTCTGGCTTTTGCCCACCAGCAGCTCCATCGCGCGGTTGCAGCCGGAGAACTCTTTTTCTTCGTTACGGTAGTAAACCAGATCCGGCGAGGCATCGAGGAACGAGCGCAGTAACGCCGACTGTTGCTCTAGCTCAATCTGCGCCTGTTCACGGCGGGACATCTCGTCTTTCAGTCGGCTCATCACCAGCACGCGGGCGTCTTCCGCTTTGATACGATCGGCGATTTCCTGATTGAGCTGCGCGATGTTTTCCTGAAGCTGCACATTCAGCTCCAGATCCCGATGACGCATTTCCTCCAGTTTTGCCACCAGCTTCGACAGCCGCTGGCGCGACTCTTCAAGCTGTTCCACTACCACGGAGAGAAAATAAACGGCCCAGGGCGTAATCAACAGCCCGAAGAAAATGGAACGGACGACGTCGATGTTTTCGACTTCCCCACTGAGCAACAGGGTGACCGCCATTTGCACCACCATCGCCAGCAGCACCAATACCGAGGCCAGCAGCAGTGAAAAACGGACAAGCCCCAATTTTACCATCAAATCAACATAGTACTGAGCTAACAGACGAATTTGCTTCATAGCGATTTCCCTTAGTCACCAACCCGCGCATCATAACGTAAAATAGCGGCTTATACGGCGCTACCCCGTAGATTCACAACACGAAATATCAACCTCTACTGCTCGTGTCTTTTGACGCATTACATACTAGCGTAGCGGTAGGGTGTGCCGAGCGCGGAACCCTGTACGCCATGCGTTTGCAGATAGCGATCCAGCTCGACCATTCCCGTCCAGCGGTTTTCACACCAGAGCGGGGCCAGCAGGGTCGGACGGCGGGCGCTGGCAGAAATGCGGTGATAAATCACATCCGGCGGCGTATGGCGAATCATCTCTCCCGCCGTCTCCACGTAGCGATCCAGCGCCAGCTCAGGCAGCCTTCCGGCTCGCCAGGCCTTCGCCATCGTGCTGCCTTCAACGATATGGAGAGGATGAAGCTTGATGCCTTCCACGCCGGTCTCGATAACCTGCTCCAGCGTCGATAAACAGCGCCGTGCGTCTTCTCCTGGTAAACCCACAATCAGATGGCTACACACTTTCAGCCCGCGCTCACGCGCACGGCGGGTGGTTTCCTGATAGCAGGCGAAGTCATGGCCGCGATTAATTCGGTGCAGCGTTTTGTCACATGCGCTTTGCAGCCCCAGTTCCAGCCAGACCTCGTAACCCTGTTCGTGATAGCGGGACAGCAAATCCAGCACCGCATCGGGCACGCAGTCGGGGCGAGTGCCCACACAAAGCCCCACCATTTCGGCCTGCTTCAGCGCTTCTTGATACATGCTTTCCAGAACCTGAACCTCGGCATAGGTGCTGGTATACGCCTGAAAATACGCCAGATAGCGTTTGGCTCGGTTCACCTTTCCCGCCTGCGCTTCCAACTGCTGTGCAATGCTGCGTTGCTGCATCTGCTCATCGGCAAACGAGGCCACATTGCAGAACGTGCAGCCGCCTCGCCCCAGCGTCCCGTCACGGTTTGGGCAATTAAATCCGCCGTGCAGCGTCAGCTTGTGAACCTTCTCGCCATAGCGACGTTGAAGATTTCCGCCAAACATATTGATTAATTTTTGCAATTGCATATTCTAACCTGCTCCCTTGAGGAACAGCAGACTACCTTTCTCTCGCTCCCTTCGCGATGACCGCGATCAATCACACACATCCCAATGAAATGAATTTTTATTCGCTTTTAGTGAAAATAAACTCACATCGGTGCTAATTAATTTTTCTTATCCCGTATGCTCGCTTAATGAAAAGATGAAGCAACACTTAAAAATAGTTTCATAAAATCTAAAAGTAGCCATATACAGCACAATATGCTGTGACGCAGAAAGAACATAGCACGGAGAAGGGTTCTCACGCTTTTGTATAGTGATACAGCTCACACTTCAATTAAACTCCATATTCATTTACCGAGATAGTTTTTCTAAAAAAATCATTATCTTTCATAGATATAATTAAAAATTATCGCTTATCAGCACATTTTACACTGGTATTTGACCTGAACAGGCTTTCTCGCTAATTTGGGGATCCGCTGGAAGCTTTCCTGACGGGCACACGACTCGTCATATTTATGCAGTAAATGAAGACTCCCTCTAAAAACAAGTCATTTACCACTTGTGAGACCGTCACGAGAGGCCGAAGAAGAGAGCGTAATACTAGCCGCTCAACGCCACGGTGCTTTCTCGCAGTAGGTTGTGAGAGTCACACAGAGCCTGGGGAGGTTCACTAACATGTTGTACGATGCATCCCAAGAGAGAGATAACTGTGGTTTCGGATTAATCGCCCATATAGAAGGTGAGCCGAGCCATAAAGTAGTGCGTACTGCCATTCACGCACTCGCACGCATGCAGCACCGTGGCGCAATCCTTGCTGACGGCAAGACTGGCGACGGCTGCGGTTTATTACTTCAGAAGCCCGATCGTTTCTTTCGTCTGGTGGCGGAAGAGCACGGCTGGCGTTTAGCCAAAAACTACGCCGTTGGCATGATGTTTCTCAATCAAGACGAAGAGCTGGCTCGCGCCACACGTCGGATTGTAGAAGAAGAGTTACAGAACGAAACGCTGTCCGTACTGGGCTGGCGTGAAGTTCCGACCAACCCGGATGTACTAGGGGAAATTGCCCTGTCATCCATGCCGCGTATTGAGCAAATTTTCGTTAACGCCCCGGCTGGCTGGCGTCAACGTGATATGGAACGTCGCCTGTTCATGGCGCGTCGCCGTATCGAAAAACGTATCGAAGACAAAGAGTTCTACGTTTGTAGCTTCTCCAATCTGGTCACGATCTATAAAGGTCTGTGCATGCCGGCGGATCTACCACGCTTCTATCTCGATCTGGCCGATCTACGTCTGGAGTCGGCAATTTGCCTGTTCCACCAGCGCTTCTCAACCAACACGGTTCCACGCTGGCCGCTGGCTCAGCCGTTCCGCTATCTGGCGCACAACGGCGAGATCAACACCATCGCGGGTAACCGCCAATGGGCACGTGCGCGTGCTTATAAATTCAAAACCCCGCTGATCCCGGATTTGCAGGACGCCGCACCGTTCGTCAACGAAACTGGCTCCGATTCCAGCTCGCTGGATAACATGCTGGAACTGTTCCTGAGCGGCGGCATGGATATCATCCGTGCGATGCGCCTGCTGGTTCCACCAGCTTGGCAGAACAACCCAGATATGGATCCTGAACTGCGTTCGTTCTTCGACTTTAACTCCATGCATATGGAACCGTGGGATGGCCCAGCGGGTATCGTCATGTCCGATGGGCGCTATGCTGCCTGTAACCTGGATCGTAACGGCCTGCGCCCTGCGCGCTACGTCATCACCAAAGACAAGCTGATCACCTGCGCCTCTGAAGTCGGTATCTGGGATTATCAACCGGACGAAGTGGTTGAGAAAGGCCGCGTTGGCCCTGGCGAACTGATGGTGATCGACACCCGCAGCGGCCGCATCCTGCACTCTGCCGAAACCGATGACGATCTGAAAAGCCGCCACCCTTACAAAGAGTGGATGGAGAAAAACGTTAAGCGTCTGGTACCGTTTGAAGAGTTGCCAGACGATCAGGTCGGCAGTCGTGAATTCAACGATGAGCTACTGGAAACCTACCAAAAACAGTACGGCTACAGCAGCGAAGAGCTGGATCAGATCATTCGCGTGCTGGGTGAAAACGGTCAGGAAGCCACCGGTTCGATGGGTGACGACACGCCGTTCGCCGTGCTGTCCAGCCGTCCACGCATTATTTATGACTACTTCCGTCAGCAGTTCGCGCAGGTGACCAACCCGCCGATCGATCCGCTGCGCGAAGCGCATGTGATGTCTCTGGCGACCAGCATTGGCCGTGAAATGAACGTCTTCTGTGAAGCGGAAGGCCAGGCTCACCGCCTGAGCTTTAAATCGCCGATCCTGCTTTACTCCGACTTCACACAGCTGACCTCACAAGATGAGCTGCACTATCGTGCCGTCACGCTGGATCTGACGTTTGATCAGTCACAGCAAACGCTGCAACAGACCATCGAGAAACTGTGTGACGAAGCAGAAAGCAAAGTCAGAGACGGTGCCGTTCTGCTGGTGCTGTCTGACCGTGGCATTAGCGAATCACGCTTGCCAGTCCCTGCGCCGATGGCCGTGGGCGCGGTTCAGCGCCGTCTGGTCGAAAAGAGCCTGCGCTGTGATGCCAACATCATTGTTGAAACCGCCAGTGCGCGCGATCCGCACCACTTTGCCGTGCTGTTAGGCTTTGGTGCAACGGCTATCTATCCTTACCTCGCCTACGAAACGTTGGCGCGGATGGTCGATAACCACACCATCGACAAACCTTATCGTGCCGTGATGCTGAACTACCGTAACGGCATCAATAAAGGCCTGTACAAGATTATGTCCAAAATGGGCATCTCGACGATTGCGTCTTATCGCTGTTCCAAGCTGTTTGAAGCCGTGGGCCTGCATAAAGATGTCTCGACGCAATGCTTCCTGGGCGTCGTCAGCCGCATCGGCGGGGCAAACTACAGCGACTTCGAACAGGATCTGCTGAACCTGTCCAAGCGTGCCTGGTTGAAACGTAAAACGTTGGAACAGGGCGGCCTGTTGAAATTTGTTCACGGCGGTGAATACCATGCCTACAACCCGGATGTTGTCACTACGCTGCAAACCGCAGTGAAATCCGGTGAGTACAGCGATTACGAGCAATACGCCAAACTGGTTAACGAGCGCCCAGCTGCGACCTTACGCGACCTGCTGGCACTGAAACCGCAAGAAGGCGCGGCTATCGCGATCGACAACGTTGAACCGGCCTCTGAAATGTTCAAACGCTTCGATACCGCAGCCATGTCCATCGGTGCACTCAGCCCCGAAGCCCATGAATCGCTGGCTGAGGCGATGAACGGACTGGGCGGTTTCTCTAACTCCGGTGAAGGCGGCGAAGATCCAGCGCGTTACGGCACCAATAAAGTGTCCCGTATCAAGCAGGTTGCCTCTGGCCGCTTTGGTGTGACACCAGCCTATCTGGTTAACGCCGATGTGATTCAGATTAAAGTGGCACAGGGCGCGAAGCCGGGCGAAGGGGGTCAGTTACCGGGTGATAAAGTCACGCCGTACATTGCCCGTCTGCGTTATTCCGTACCTGGCGTGACGCTGATTTCACCACCGCCGCACCACGACATTTACTCTATCGAAGATCTGGCACAGCTGATTTTCGATCTGAAACAAGTCAACCCGAAAGCGATGATTTCGGTAAAACTGGTGTCCGAACCGGGCGTTGGTACTATCGCTACGGGCGTTGCCAAAGCGTACGCCGATTTGATCACCATCGCCGGTTACGACGGTGGTACGGGTGCCAGCCCGCTGTCCTCCGTGAAATACGCAGGTTGCCCGTGGGAACTGGGCCTGGTTGAAACGCAACAGGCTCTGGTATCCAACGGTCTGCGCCACAAAATCCGCCTTCAGGTGGACGGTGGCTTGAAAACCGGTCTGGATATCGTCAAAGCGGCGATTCTGGGTGCAGAAAGCTTCGGCTTCGGCACCGGACCGATGGTTGCGCTGGGCTGTAAATACCTGCGTATCTGTCACCTGAATAACTGTGCAACGGGCGTTGCAACGCAGGATGAGAAGCTGCGCCGCGATCACTACCACGGCCTGCCTGAACGTGTAACCAACTACTTCCACTTCATCGCGCATGAAACTCGCGTGCTGATGGCAGAACTGGGCGTCAGCCGTCTGGTGGACCTGATTGGTCGTACCGACTTGCTGGTCGAACTGGACGGTTTCACTGCGAAACAGAACAAGCTGGATCTGTCACCGTTGCTGCACGCGGCACAGCCTCAACCAGGCAAAGCGCTGTACTGCACTGAAAGCAATCTGTCGTTCGATAAAGGCTTGCTGAACAAAGAGCTGCTGGCACAAGCACAGCCGCACCTTGATTCGAAACAGGGCAAAGCGCTCTACTTCGATATCCGTAACACCGATCGCTCCGTCGGCGCGACGCTGTCTGGCGCAATTGCAGAGAAACATGGCGATCAAGGGCTGGCTGGCGATCCGATTAGAGCTTACTTCTCCGGTACCGCAGGACAGAGCTTTGGTGTCTGGAACGCAGGCGGACTGGAGCTGAAATTAACCGGCGATGCCAACGACTACGTGGGCAAAGGCATGGCGGGCGGCAGCATCTCCGTACGTCCTCCGGTGGGTTCAGCCTTCCGCAGCCACGAAGCCAGCATCATCGGTAACACCTGCCTCTACGGCGCTACCGGCGGTAAGCTGTTTGCCGCAGGCCGTGCTGGTGAACGTTTCGCCGTACGTAACTCCGGCTGTATCACCGTGGTAGAAGGCATCGGTGATAACGGCTGTGAATACATGACGGGCGGTATCGTCTGCGTGCTGGGTCGCACTGGCGTGAACTTTGGCGCAGGGATGACCGGTGGATTCGCCTACGTGCTGGATGAAGACGGTGAATTCCGCAAACGCGTTAACCCGGAACTGGTGGAAGTGCTGGATGTCGAAGAACTGGCTATTCATGAAGAACATCTTCGTGGCCTGATCACCGAGCACGTGCAGAATACCGGTTCACACCGCGGAGAAGAGATCCTCGCTAACTGGCCGACCTGGGCACCGAAATTTGCTCTGGTGAAACCGAAGTCAAGTGATGTGAAGGCATTGTTGGGTCACCGTAGTCGTTCCGCAGCCGAGCTGCGGGTTCAGGCGCAGTAAGAGGTCATCATGAGTCAGAATGTTTACCAGTTTATCGACTTACAGCGCGTTGATCCGCCCAAGAAACCGCTGAAGATTCGTAAAATTGAATTTGTTGAGATCTACGAGCCGTTCTCAGAAAGCCAGTCCAAAGCGCAGGCAGATCGCTGCCTGGCGTGCGGCAACCCTTACTGTGAGTGGAAATGTCCGGTACATAACTACATCCCGAACTGGCTGAAGCTGGCGAACGAAGGCCGCATTATCGAAGCGGCTGAGTTATCGCACCAGACCAACAGCCTGCCGGAAGTCTGCGGTCGTGTATGCCCGCAAGACCGTCTGTGTGAAGGGTCTTGTACGCTGAATGATGAATTCGGCGCGGTCACCATCGGCAACATCGAACGCTATATCAATGATAAAGCGATAGAGATGGGCTGGAAGCCAAGCGTTGCCAACGTCAAACCGACTGGCAAACGCGTCGCCATCATTGGTGCGGGCCCGGCAGGACTGGCGTGTGCCGACGTGCTGGCACGCAGTGGCGTACAAGCTGTCGTCTTCGATCGTCATCCTGAGATCGGTGGCCTGCTGACCTTCGGTATCCCTTCTTTCAAGCTGGAAAAAGAAGTGATGGTGAAACGTCGTGAGATCTTCACCGAGATGGGCATCGAATTCCGTCTGAATATCGAAGTCGGCAAAGACGTGCAGATGAAAGCGCTGCTGGACGAGTACGATGCGGTATTCCTCGGCGTCGGCACCTATCAGTCTATGCGTGGCGGATTGGACAATGAAGATGCTCAGGGCGTCTACGATGCTCTGCCGTTCCTGATTGCCAACACCAAGCAGCTGATGGGCTTTGAAGCCGCCGTTGACGAGCCTTACATCAGCATGCAGGGTAAACGCGTTGTCGTGCTGGGCGGTGGTGACACCGCGATGGACTGCGTGCGTACCTCGATTCGTCAAGGCGCAACGCACGTTACCTGTGCCTATCGTCGTGATGAAGAGAACATGCCGGGCTCCAAGCGCGAAGTGAAAAACGCGCGTGAAGAAGGCGTCGAGTTCAAATTCAACCTGCAACCGTTAAGCGTCGAGATCAATGGCGCGGGCAAAGTGTGTGGCGTGAAAATGGCGCGTACGGCACTGGGCGCACCGGATGCCAACGGGCGTCGTCGTCCTGAAATCGTAGAAGGTTCCGAGCACGTACTGGAAGCCGATGCGGTCATCATGGCGTTTGGCTTCCGTCCGCACAAAATGGCGTGGCTGGCAGAACATGACGTCAAGCTGGACGATCAAGGTCGCATTGTCGCACCAGAAAGTTGCGATAACGCATTCCAGACCAGCAACCCGAAAATTTTTGCGGGTGGCGATGCAGTACGCGGTTCCGATCTGGTGGTTACGGCTATCGCAGAAGGTCGTAAGGCCGCTGACGGCATCATGAACTATCTGGAAGTGTAGAAACACATCCCATCTCTTGAGGGCAGCGCTGGCTGCCCTTTTCTTTTTTCGTCGTGATCTGAAATTTCGGTTAGCGGCCGATAGTAATCAGCTCTATATTCCCCCCTGCGGAATATCACACCAGACAATCTAATAAAAACTTCATCTTTCCACTGGGTTCTAAAGAACCTTTCGTAATAAACCCTGCAATATCACGTTAAAGACCTACACTTACCTCCGGCATTAATTTGTCTTTATTGAGATTGGATTTCATTAAGGAGGAAATATGACAGTCGAAGTGGCTCTTGTAACAGGAGCCGGTCAAGGTATTGGCCGCGCTATTGCTCTCAGACTGGCGGCAGACGGTTTTGCCGTCGCCATCGTGGACTATAACCAAGAAACCGCGCGCAGTGTGGCGCAGGAAATCGAAAAATCCGGTGGGCAGGCCATCGCACTACAGGCTGACGTCGCGGATCGTGAGGCCGTTTTCGCTGCTGTCGCCGCAACCAAAGAGCGCTTTGGTGACTTTAACGTCATCGTCAATAACGCCGGTATTGCCCCTTCAACTCTGATTGAAGACATCACGCCAGACGTTGTCGATCGCGTTTATAACATCAACGTCAAAGGTGTTATCTGGGGGATTCAGGCTGCGCTCGATGCCTTCAAATCCCTGGGTCACGGCGGCAAAATTATCAACGCCTGTTCGCAGGCTGGGCATGTGGGCAACCCCGAACTCGCCGTCTACAGCTCAAGTAAATTCGCGGTTCGTGGGTTAACACAAACTGCCGCACGCGATTTAGCGCCGCTGGGTATCACGGTCAATGGCTACTGTCCGGGTATCGTAAAAACGCCAATGTGGGATGAAATTGATCGGAAGATCTCTGAATCCGCAGGAAAACCACGTGGCTATGCGACGGAAGAATTCGCCAAACGCATCACGCTGGGCCGTCTGTCCGAACCAGAAGATGTCGCCGCCTGCGTGTCCTATCTAGCCAGCCATGACTCCGACTATATGACAGGACAGTCGTTATTGATTGATGGAGGAATGGTGTTCAGTTAACCGCATATTTGGCTAACGATACGAAATAAGAAAGGGCACCGCAGTGGTGCCCTTGGAAACAAATTACTTCACGACCCGTAGCGATGGTCTGCCACCTTTAGGCGGCTGCGGTGGTTCATCATCAGAACCAGAGCCATCGTCAGGTGCTTCAGAATCAGGTGAGCTATCGACAATCGACACAACCGTCCCTGAAGAGGGTGCACCTTCCTGAAAATCTTCATATTCACCTGCGGATTCGTAAGCAGGTTCGGACTCAAACATCGTTCCAGCCCCGTTCTCACGTGCATAGATCGCCATTACGGCTGCCATCGGCACATAAACTTGGCGCGGCACGCCGCCAAAACGGGCATTGAAACGAACGCTGTCATCAGCTAACTCAAGGCCGCCAACAGCACGCGGTGCGATATTCAGCACGATCTGGCCGTCACGGGCGAACTCCATCGGCACCATAACATCCGGCAGAGTGATGTCTACCACCAGATGAGGCGTTAATTGGTTATCCAACAACCAATCATAAAAAGCCCGTAATAAATACGGACGACGCGGAGACAGTTGAGACAACGCCATACGGTTTAACCTCGGGTTTGCAAACGCATTTCACGTTCCACTTCCGTCAGGGAAGCTAGGAACGCATCACGCTCAAAGACGCGAGTCATGTAGCCTTTCAGTTCTTTTGCACCCGAACCACTCAGTTCAATGCCTAACTGCGGCAAACGCCACAGCAGCGGAGCCAGATAGCAATCCACCAGACTGAACTCTTCACTCATGAAATAAGGCGCTTCATTGAACACCGGAGCAATGGCCAGCAGCTCTTCACGTAATTGCTTACGCGCCGCATCTGCTTCCTGAGTGCTGCCGTGCGTAATTTTTTTCAGCAAAGAATACCAATCGCTCTCAATGCGATGCATCATCAGGCGGCTGTTACCGCGCGCAACCGGGTAGACGGGCATTAACGGCGGATGAGGAAAACGTTCATCCAGATACTCCATGATGATACGTGATTCATAGAGCGTCAGTTCGCGATCGACCAAAGTTGGTACGGAACCGTAAGGATTGAGGTCAATAAGATCCTGAGGCAGATTATCCATGTCTACCTGCTCAATCTCGACACTCACACCTTTTTCCGCCAGTACAATGCGGACCTGATGGCTAAAAATGTCGGATTGACCAGAAAACAGCGTCATTACCGAACGTTTGTTGGCAGCGACAGCCATGAAAACCTCCAAGTTTATCGAGAAAATACGGCGAATACCGTGCAGTGAGTCATCTGCAAACCGCTATTCGAAATTTTGCTCGCCAATGTGTAAACATCACCTGAAAAAACGTCGTTTTAAACAACGACTACAGCTGGCACAAGGGCATAAAATCGGCTAACAGCTTATCAGATTTTGTTCGTTTTGTGGGGATATAAGCGCAACTTCATCGCTAACATACGGAAAGCAAAGCGTATATTTCGAGGAAATTTATTTTTAGGCATAAAAAACCCGGTGACCAGCACCGGGTTTTTCGCATTGATTTCGTGGCAAACAGCCAGAAATTAACGCTTGGAGAACTGAGGACGACGACGTGCTTTACGCAGGCCGACTTTCTTACGTTCAACCTGACGAGCATCACGAGTAACAAAACCTGCTTTACGCAGTTCGCCACGCAGAGACTCATCATACTCCATCAGAGCACGGGTGATACCGTGACGGATCGCACCAGCCTGACCAGAGATACCACCACCTTTAACAGTGATGTACAGATCAAATTTACCAACCATGTCGACCAGTTCAAGCGGCTGACGAACTACCATGCGGGCAGTTTCGCGACCGAAGTACTGTTCCAGACTACGCTGGTTGATAACGATGTTACCGTTGCCCGGTTTGATGAACACGCGAGCGGCGGAGCTTTTGCGGCGACCAGTGCCGTAGTATTGATTTTCAGCCATTGCCTATAATCCCGATTAAATGTCCAGAACTTGCGGTTGCTGTGCCGCGTGATTGTGCTCGGTGCCCGCATAAACTTTCAGTTTACGGAACATAGCACGACCCAACGGGCCCTTCGGCAGCATGCCTTTAACCGCGATTTCAATCACACGCTCAGGACGGCGGGCAATCATCTCTTCAAAGGTCGCTTGTTTAATACCACCGATGTGACCGGTGTGATGATAATAAATCTTGTCAGTACGCTTGTTGCCAGTTACAGCAACTTTGTCAGCGTTCAGAACGATGATGTAATCACCCGTATCAACGTGCGGGGTATATTCCGCTTTATGCTTGCCGCGCAGACGACGAGCCAGTTCAGTAGCGAGACGGCCTAAAGTTTTACCGTTCGCATCAACAACGTACCAGTCACGTTTTACGGTCTCTGGTTTAGCTGTAAAAGTTTTCATTAAAAGCTTACCCAATAATTAGTTACACGTTGGTGAACACCCGAACGCTCGAAAACAGTTGAGGCTCACACGACCATCAAGTCCAGCAAACCTACCCCTTCGAATAGCCATTGCCGGCACTATAAAGTTTTTGGGAAAAAAACTTTGTTGTAACGTGGGGTCGCAAGATTATAGAGAAGTCATTCTTAAAAATCGACCCTTTTTCACTCGAAAATGACGAAAAGCCATCGTCTGCGTTACGCCAAATGGGGTTGACGCAAGTACTCTTCGCTTTGCATTTCCTGCAAACGGGATAAACAACGCTGATATTCAAATTTCAGGTGTTCTCCCTGATAGATTTCAAACATCGATGCCTGCGCAGAAATAATCAATTTGATACGGCGATCGTAGCACTCGTCCACCAGCGCCAGAAAACGGCGGGCGGTGTTCTCTTCCTTCGTTTCCATCACCGTCACATTGTGCAACAGCATTGTGTGGTAGAGGCGCGACAGTGCGATGTAATCATTCTGGCTACGTGCTTCAGTACACAGCGTGTGGAAATCGACCGCCAATACGCCGTCGCTCACGCCAAATGTCGATAACGGACGGTGATTGATCTCCAGCACCGGCCCTGGCGTCTGCCACTGCTTCCCAGTCAGACGGGTAAACATCTGCTGCATCGCAGCATCCGTCTCTTCATTCAGCGGCGAGAGATAAAGGTGTGCCTGTGTCAGCGTGCGCAGACGATAATCGATACCTGCATCGACATTCCGTACTTCACAATGCTGCTTAATCAGCTCAATCGCAGGAAGGAAACGCGCGCGTTGTAATCCATTACGGTAAAGATCATCCGGCGGAATATTCGACGTCGCCACCAACGCAATGCCGCGAGCAAACAGCGCACGCAACAGTTCAGCCAGCAGCATCGCATCAGTAATATCAGAGACAAAAAACTCATCGAAGCACAGCACATCAGTTTCAGCTTTGAAGCCGTCGGCCACTTTCTCCAGCGGATTTTCCTGCCCCTGAAACTGGTTCAGCTCTTCATGTACACGCAGCATAAAGCGATGGAAATGCAGGCGCATCTTACGTTCGGCGGGCAGGCTGTGGAAAAACATATCCATCAGCCAGGTTTTACCACGTCCAACGCCGCCCCACATATACAACCCTTGAACCGGCGCAGATTCACGTTTATTACGCCGCCCCAGCCAGCTACGCCATTTCCCCACGCGGCCGGATGCCCCAGCCTCGTCATCAGCAGCACGTTCGCATAGCGCCCGATGTATCGCTTCCAGACACACAACGGTTTTCCGCTGCACCTCGTCTGGTTGATACTCACCAGCGGAAAGTGCCTGTTGGTAAAGCGCCAAGGGTGTCGTTTGCTGCGGTGTTGTCTGTGGAGTAGCCATCGCAATCCCTGAGAAAAAAGTTAGTCGTGTTTTGCTGTATGTTGCCGTCGATTTAAGCCGTAATCGTCGCAGTTAACAACCTTGATGTTTGCGGTGGGTCAACATTCCTCTCAGTCATCGAGCATCAGGATTCCACTCAGGCAAGGTTAACGGTTATAGTGACTATTATTAAGTGAAAAACCCTACGGGACAACGACGTCAAAATAGGAGCTATTATGACTTGGGAGTATGCGCTGATAGGTTTAGTTGTCGGTATTATTATTGGTGCTGTAGCCATGCGCTTTGGTAACCGTAAGCTGCGGCAACAGCAGGTATTGCAAAATGAGCTGGAGAAAAGCAAAACTGAACTGGAAGACTATCGTCAGGAATTGGTCGGACACTTCGCCCGCAGTGCGGAGCTGTTGGATAACATGGCAGATGACTATCGTCAGCTTTATCAGCACATGGCGAAAAGCTCCAATAATCTGTTACCTCACGTTCCCGGTCAGGATAATCCGTTTAAATACCGTCTGACCGAGTCAGAAGCAGATAACGATCAGGCACCGGTAAACATGCCACCGCGCGATTATTCCGATAGCGCGTCCGGTTTGCTACGGGGCGAACGCCCGATTCGCAAATAATATCAGCTAATTATATCCTAAATAATTCGAGTTGCATGACAAAACGTTAGCGTTTTGAACAACGCTCTGCGTTGACCCTTTAGGGCAAGGCTCATTTATGGCCTTGTAATGCGGCAAGAAAGGGACAAATTTGTCGGGAGCGAATTTGACCAGCCAGCGGCTGGCCTTCGGTGAGAGACAGGACGTTTCTCATTCCATCCCGATGAGCTTACCCAAGTCAGTGATTCGGGTGAGTGACAACTCTGCCGGAGGCAGGTTTGAACGCTGCTTGCAGCGGCCCCAAAAGGGCGAGGTCCACGCGAGTGAGCTGAGTAGTGCAGCCAGCTTGAAGTATGACGGGTATAACGTGGGGCTTTCTGGCCTCACGCTTTCCTTCCCTTGTTCTACGTTTATTAAGATTCGCGCCGCAGGCTATCACCGCTAGGTAACTCACTGTATAAAAGCGATAGTTACAATCTGCTGACGAAACAGCAGTGAACTTTACACATTGATCGCCAGTCTGACTCTTCACCGTTTCTTTAAGTTTATATATCATCGTTTTATTCATCCGCAGGCCGTGAGAGAGTTCATAACAATGAAAAAAACATCATTCTTATTTAGTGCATTGGCAATGAGTATAGGTTTGACCCTGTCCACGCTTCCCGTAGCAAATGCTGCGCTGCCTGCCGTGGTTCAAGGGCAACAGACGCCAAGTCTGGCCCCGATGCTGGAGAAAGTCTTGCCAGCCGTCGTCAGCGTGCATGTTGAAGGTACACAGGTACAGCGTCAGCGCGTACCGGAAGAATTCAAATTCTTCTTTGGTCCTAACTTCCCGACGGACAAACAAAATTCTCGCCCGTTTGAGGGATTGGGCTCTGGCGTCATTATTGATGCTGCAAAAGGTTACGTGCTCACCAACAATCACGTGATCAATAACGCCGACAAGATCCGCGTTCAACTTAATGATGGACGTGAATATGAGGCGAAATTGATTGGGCGTGATGAGCAGACCGATATCGCCCTGCTACAGCTGAATGACGCCAAGAATTTGGTCTCTGTAAAAATGGCCGATTCCGATCAACTGCGCGTCGGTGACTTCGCCGTTGCCGTGGGTAACCCATTCGGTCTCGGTCAGACTGCAACGTCCGGCATTATCTCTGCGCTGGGACGTAGCGGCCTGAATCTTGAAGGGTTAGAAAATTTCATCCAGACCGATGCTTCCATCAACCGCGGTAACTCCGGCGGTGCACTGGTGAACCTCAACGGTGAGCTGATCGGTATCAACACGGCGATCCTGGCTCCGGGCGGCGGAAACATCGGTATCGGCTTCGCTATCCCCAGCAACATGGCCCAGAATCTGGCGCAGCAGTTGGTTGAATTTGGCGAAGTGAAACGCGGACTGCTGGGTATTAAAGGCAGCGAGATGACGTCTGAGATGGCGAAAGCCTTCAATGTTGACGCACAGCGCGGTGCCTTCGTCAGCGAAGTCTTACCGAAGTCTGCCGCATCCAAAGCCGGTATCAAGGCAGGCGACGTATTGACAACGCTGGATGGTAAACCGATCAGCAGCTTTGCAGAACTGCGGGCCAAAGTCGGCACCACCGCACCGGGCAAGACCGTGAAAATCGGTCTGCTGCGTGATGGCAAACCGCAGGAAGTGTCCGTCGTGTTGGATAACAGCTCATCGGCATCAACTAGCGCCGAAACGCTCTCGCCGTCATTGCAGGGTGCTTCTCTGACCAATGGCCAATTGAAAGACGGCAGCAAAGGTGTGCAAATTGATAACGTCGCTAAGGACACACCTGCCGCGCAGGTTGGTCTGCAAAAAGGCGATATCATCATCGGCGTAAACCGCGAGCGTATTGAAAACATCACGCAACTGCGCAAACTGCTGGAAGCAAAACCTTCTGTTCTGGCACTGAATATCGTCAGGGGCGAAGAAACGATCTATCTGCTGCTACGTTAATCGCTTGTCGTCTTTTACGACAGAGTAACCGGTCAGAAAATAACTGATGTTAAAAAATCGGACACCGAGCCATGCGGTGTCCGAACTTCTCGTGATATCCTCCCCTTATCTCCCTCTTTCCACAGTAAATCACGGCCATGCTTGCTAAGTTATTACGTTCAGCACTATTTGGTGCCCTCGTTGCCGGTATTATTCTGGCCGTACTCCCCTTTGTTGGATCGAGTACGTCATTTCTGAAAAGCAATGACAGAAATACTGACAGCTCGCCCATAAGCTATCATCAGGGAGTCAACCGTGCGACGCCTGCTGTGGTTAACATTTATAATCGGGTTGCCAACACGGAAAAGCCCAGTGAAGTCGCCATTCATCCTCTGGGTTCTGGCGTCATCATGAATGAAAAAGGGTATATTTTAACCAACAAGCATGTGATTAATAACGTGCAGCAAATCCAGATCGAGCTCTCAGACGGCAGGCTGTACGAAGCCCGCGTGATCGGTTCAGATACCCTGACCGACCTGGCTGTGTTGCAAATTGATGGCATCAACCTGCCCGTCATTCCCATGAATCCAGATCGTATACCGCACGTCGGCGATGTCGTAATGGCGATCGGTAACCCCTATAATCTGGGACAAACCGTTACACAGGGCGTCATCAGCGCCACTGGCCGCGTCAGCCTCAGCACTTACGGCCAGCAAAGAAGCCAGGTCGGACGCCAAAATCTGTTACAAACCGATGCGTCGATTAACCACGGGAACTCCGGCGGTGCACTGGTCAACACGCTGGGTGAGCTGGTCGGTATTAATACGCTCTCTTTTGATAAAAGCAGTAATGGCGAAACGCCAGAAGGTATTAGCTTCGCGATTCCCGTGGCGCTAGCGACTAAGGTGATGGGCAAGCTGATTCGCGATGGTCGTGTGGTTCGTGGCTATATTGGCATCAACGGCGTACAGCTAGAAAACATTGAGAACAGCACGTTGACTAACAATCGTGATGCACAGGGTCGATTAACCGGCATTCTCGTCCAAACTATCGATCCCGGCGGCCCAGCGGATAAAGCAGGTATTCGCATCGAAGACGTCATCGTTAGCGTGAACAATAAGCCTGCACGCTCGATTATAGAGACCATGGAGCAAGTTTCGGAAATACGTCCCGGAACCGTTATTCCGGTCACGATTGAGCGCGCTAACAAGCAAATCACGCTACAAATGGCTATTCAGGAATTCCCCACTCTATAGCGACATTCAAGGCTAGTTGATAAAACATATCAGCAGGTAAACAAGAAACCGGGTGGGAACCCACCCGGCTGACAAACATGATGGTAAAGACAAACCGCTGAAACGCTTACTCGTGCTCTTTAACGCGCTCGATATTCGCACCTAACGCACGCAGCTTATCTTCGATGCGGTCATAGCCACGATCGATATGATAAATACGATCCACTATCGTCACACCTTCTGCGATACAACCGGCTAATACCAGACTGGCTGATGCACGTAAGTCGGTCGCCATCACCTGCGCACCAGACAGCTTATCAACGCCGTGGCAAATCACCGTATTGCTCTCAATTTCTGCCTGTGCGCCCATACGAATAAGCTCAGGTACATGCATGAAGCGGTTTTCGAAGATGGTTTCGGTAATCACGCCTGTCCCTTCTGCGACCAGGTTCAGCAAGCTGAACTGCGCCTGCATATCGGTCGGGAATCCAGGATGCGGCGACGTACGAACGGTAACCGCTTTCGGACGCTTACCGTGCATATCCAGACTGATCCAGTCTTCGCCGATTTCGATTTCCGCACCCGCTTCGCGCAGCTTCGCCAATACCGCATCCAACGTATCAGGACGAGTATTGCGGCAGATAATCTGACCGCGAGATACCGCAGCCGCGACCAGGAATGTCCCGGTTTCAATACGGTCAGGCACCACGCGGTAGACACCGCCGCCCAGACGCGCAACACCTTCAATGGTGATTTTATCCGTGCCTGCACCGCTGATTTTCGCACCCAGCGTATTCAGGAAGTTTGCCGTATCGACAATCTCTGGTTCACGTGCCGCGTTCTCAATAATCGTGGTGCCTTCCGCCAGCGTCGCCGCGCTCATGATGGTCACCGTGGCACCCACGCTCACTTTGTCCATCACGATGTGCGCACCTTTCAGGCGGCCATCAACCGTCGCTTTGACATAGCCTTCTTCCAGTACGATCTGCGCACCGAGCTGCTCAAGGCCGTAAATGTGCAAATCTACCGGGCGCGCGCCAATCGCACAGCCGCCGGGCAGCGAAACCTGACCTTGACCAAAACGCGCCACCAGCGGCCCTAAAGCCCAAATAGAGGCGCGCATGGTTTTCACCAGATCGTACGGCGCACAAAACACGTTTACATCGCTGGCATCCACATGGACGGAACCGTTACGCTCAACGCGCGCACCCAACTGACCCAGCAGCTTCATGGTGGTATCAATATCGCGCAGTTTCGGTACGTTCTGAATTTCTACCGGTTCTTCTGCGAGCAACGCAGCGAACAGGATCGGCAACGCAGCATTCTTGGCGCCGGAAATGGTCACTTCCCCCGCTAAACGGGTTGGGCCCTGAACACGAAATTTATCCATAGTCTTTGTATCTCGATGTCTTAATTCAATATGTCGTCACACTGATACTGGCAGTTTATTCCCACTCGCACGGGGAGACTTAGAAGCCGTTCAGTTTACGGTCGCGCTGCCACTCTTCCGGCGTATAGGCCTTGATCGACAGTGCATGAATACGGTTATCCGCGATGTACTCCATCAGCGGCGCATAAACAGCCTGCTGTTTTTTTACTCGGCTCATTCCAGCAAAAAGTCCGCCCACTACGATGACTTGAAAATGGCTGCCATCACCAGAAACATGGGCTTCTTCCAGTGCCAATGCGTTCATCAGCACGTCTTTAATTTCGTTATTTTCCATCGCTCTCGATTTCTATGTCAGGGGGAGATGATTTACAGGGGGGTATCTTAGATGAATATGGCGCTATCTTAAACAAAGAATGCGCCCCTTTATACCCGTCATACTTCAAGCCGCATGCGCGTTGGCTTCCCTCACTCACCCCAGTCACTTACCTGAGTAAGCTTCTGGGGATTCGCGCGGTTGCCGCCTGCCTGCAACTCGAATTATTTAAGGTATAGACAAGGCCTAAAGGGGCGAATCTGGTAACCCGCGTTACCGTTTAAGACACAAGAATGATTTCATTCAGGTTATAGAGCGCAATGAGCGTTTTTAGCCGATCGCTGGCACCGACAATCGCTATCTCTCCGCCTGAAGACGGCTGCTGATAAACGTGCATCAGCAATGCTAACCCAGCAGAATCAACGCGACTTAATCCAGATACATCCAGCGTGGTTTTATCCGCCAGTAACGATTCACGCTGCTGCCAGAACGGTAACAGAGTTTCACGATCCAGATCGCCCGTTAACGCCAGCGTGGAGTCCTGTGCCTGCCAGTTCAATGCATTCGCCATGTTCACACCCAAATTACTTTTTCTGATCCAACGTGATGGCCTGCTTCGCCGAGGATTCCAACTGTTGAGTCAGGCCATCAACGCCTTTCTGACGCAGTACTGCCGCCCACTCGTTCTGTTTAGTGGTGATCATACTGACACCCTCGGCAATCATGTCGAACGCCTGCCAGTTACCGGTTTTGCTGTTCTTACGCCATTGGAAGTCCAAACGTACCGGAGGGCGGCTGCCGTTATCAACGATGTTCACGCGAATGGAAACGATATCAGTATTGCCCAGCGGCTGTCCCGACACAATCTGATAGGTTTGCCCGTTATACATCGCCAAAGCCTGCCCGTAGGCCTGTTCCAAATAGGCTTCAAACGCTTTGAAATAGGCATCACGCTGTGCTGGTGTCGCGTCTTTATAGTAACGCCCCAGCACCAACGCACCAGCGTATCGCACCTGAACATACGGCAGCAGCTCTTCGCGTACGACCGTACGCAGATAGTCAGGATTTTGTTTGATCTTTGGCTGTTCGTTCTTCAAGCGGCTAAACGTTTTTTCCGCCGCTTCATTCATTAGACTGTAGGGATTCGTTTGGTCCGCCGCGTTGGCTAATGGCGCGACCACCAGTAAAGCCACCATCAGTAAACGTTTAAACATGCAGATATCCTCTTATTATGGATGTGAAGGAACAGGTTCGTTGTTGTGCTCAGGCGTTGCCGCAGGATTGGCACCCGGCTCCGTACCCGATTGACCGGCATTATCTTCGCTATTGCTACCGCTCTTATATAGGAATTGGCCGATGAGGTCTTCAAGCACCATCGCTGACTTGGTGTCCTGAATCACACCACCGTCTTTCAGGATCGCAGTGCCCATTTCTTCATCTTCAAACCCAATGTTCAGCGCCAGATACTGTTCGCCCAGCAAACCGGAGGTACGAATGGCCAGAGAGCTGGTATCAGGAATATGATCGTAGCGCTGCTGAATATCCATCGCCACGCGCGGCAGGTACGTTTTCTCGTCCAGCGAAATATCCGCTACGCGGCCAACCACCACGCCGCCAATTCTGATCGGAGAACGCGATTTTAACCCGCCAATGTTGTCAAACGTCGCATACAGGCGGTACGTCGGCTCGCTACCGATCGATTTGAGATCGGCTACTTTCAGGCATAAAAAGAGGATGGCAGCCAGCGCGATCAACATAAACACACCAACCCAGACTTCAGTTTTCTTTGTTTGCATCGACTCAGTTCCCAAACATCAGTGCTGTCAGCACAAAATCCAATCCCAGTACTGCTAACGACGAGTGCACGACGGTTCGGGTCGTTGCACGGCTGATCCCCTCAGACGTCGGGATCGCGTCATAGCCGTTAAACAGTGCAATCCAGGTCACGGTAATCGCAAATACGATACTTTTAATCACGCAGTTCAAGACATCCTGACGCCAGTCAACCGCGCCCTGCATGGCAGACCAGAAGAACCCGCTGTCGATGCCTTTCCAGTCCACACCGACCAACGCGCCTCCCCAAATCCCTACGGCGACAAAAATCACCGCCAGCAGCGGCATGCTGATTAACCCCGCCCAGAAGCGCGGTGCGACAACGCGGCGCAGCGGGTCAACCGCCATCATCTCCATGCTGGAGAGCTGTTCTGTTGCCTTCATCAGGCCAATTTCCGCCGTCAGCGCGGAACCCGCACGCCCGGCGAACAGCAGTGCCGTCACCACCGGACCAAGTTCACGCAGCAGCGACAGCGCCACCATCATGCCCAGACTGGCCTCGGCGCTGTAAGTCGTCAGGATGAGATAACCCTGTAACCCCAGCACCATGCCGATGAACAGACCGGAAACCATGATGATCAGCAGCGACTGCACGCCAACGCTATAAAGCTGTTTCACTAACAGCGGCCACTGTTTTCTGAATTCGGGTTTACCCACCAGCGTATTAAATAGCATCAGCCCGGCGCGCCCAAACGAGGCACTAGTGGAGATTCCCTGACGCCCCAACGACGCCAATGTCCGTAATAACATGACTGCGTTAACCCCCTGAACCTAGCAGCGACATTTTATAGTCACCCGCAGGAAAACGGAAAGGCACTGGCCCGTCGACAATACCATCTAGGAACTGACGAACCTGCGGGTCATTGTTCGCCCTCAGTTCATCCGCCGTTCCTTCAGCCACCACCTGCTTTTCGGCCACGATATAGGCGTAATCGGCGATGCTCATCACCTCTGGCACATCGTGAGAAACCACAATGCAGGTCACGCCCAACGCATGGTTCAGCTCGTCGATGAGCTTCACCAGCGTCCCCAACGTGATCGGGTCCTGCCCGACAAAAGGCTCATCAAACATAATCAACTGCGGGTCGAGCGCGATGGCTCTCGCCAGCGCGGCACGCCGCGCCATGCCGCCGGAAAGCTCCGCTGGCATCAGCTCGGCGGCTCCACGTAACCCCACGGCTTCCAGCTTCATCATGACGATGCTACGCAGCAGGGGTTCTGGCAGTCGGGTATGTTCACGCAGCGGCCAGGCGACATTATCAAACACGTTCAAATCGGTAAATAACGCGCCGGACTGAAACAACATGCTCATTTTCTTGCGCGCGTCGTACAGTTCACTGCGCGACAGCGTCGGGATATTCTCGCCATCAAACCAGATTTCACCGCTGTCCGGCGGTAACTGCCCGCCAATCAGGCGCAGCAATGTGGTTTTACCGATACCAGAAGGCCCCATGATCGCAGTGACCTTGCCTTTAGGCACATTCAACGTGATGTCTGTAAAAATCTCTCGCTCTCCGCGCCGAAAGCTAAGACCACGGATCTCGACCAGATTAGTTGCCTCATGGTTCATTATTTCCATTCCTTACCCATCAGTACGCTCATAAAGAGGTCTTTTCACTCCAGCCTAACGGCTGGCTTTCATCAAGGTGCGAGTTTTACAAAAACTTACCGTAAGTTCTTGTCCAAAATGGCGGCATAAACCGTTACTGGGTTTTACTTATCGCGACAGGTTTTACTTTTTCGCCAAGCACCGTCAGAATTAGCACTCATCACAGAAAAACGCTTTTTGTGCGAAAATCGTCCAAAAATACTGATTTATTCGACAACAGGCCGGTGATTATACACTAAATAATTCGAGTTGCAGGAAGGCGGCGACGCAGCGACAAACTCGTCAAAGACGAATTTGAGCAGCCAAAGGCTGACCTCTGGTGAGAGACAATATGTTTCTCATTCATCCCCAGGAGCTTACATCAGTAAGTAACTGGGGGGTGAGAGAGAAGCCAACGCACATGCAGCTTGAAGTATGACGGGTATATATCCTATTAAAGGACGCTGCATGCTTTTTGCAACACTACTCTTGTTCATTGGTTTGCTATTACTGGTTTACGGCGCCGATCGTCTTGTCTATGGCGCCGCCGTGCTTGCGCGTTCTCTTGGCTTACCTCCTTTCGTTATCGGCATCACCATTGTCGGCTTCGGCACCTCGCTACCGGAGTTGATTGTTTCGGTTACCGCTGCCCTAAACGATCAGAACGACATGGCCGTCGGTAATGTTCTGGGTTCCAATATCACCAATATTTTACTCATTCTCGGCAGCGCGGCACTCATTCGCCCGCTAACAGTACATTCGGCCATTCTGCGCCGGGAATTGCCGCTCATGCTGTCCGTCACTTTATTGTGTGGCGTTTTACTGCATGATAGCTACCTGAGCCGCACCGACGGCATAATGCTGCTCTCTGCCGCCATTCTGTGTCTGGTGTTGATACTTCGCATGTCACAACAGGCGCAGCGGGAAGGCGGCGATAGCCTGACTCGCGAACAGCTAGCAGAACTCCCGCAGGATGACAGTAACCAAATGGTCGCCGTACTGTGGTTGATTCTCGGCATGATTATTTTACCCATGGCCGCCCGTATGGTGGTGGATAATGCCACTGTCATTGCACGCTACTTCGATATCAGCGAGTTGACGATCGGGCTGACTATATTGGCGATCGGCACCAGCCTGCCTGAGCTTGCTACTGCCATCGTCGGGACGCTGAAGAAAGAAGATGATATTGCGCTGGGTAACCTGATTGGCTCGAACATTTTTAATATCGCGATTGTTCTGGGCGTACCTGCGTTGCTCTCACCGGGCGCACTGAATCCTCAGATTTTTCAGCGCGACTATTGGGTCATGCTGGCGGCAAGTGTGCTGTTAACCGCACTGTGCCTCAGCAAAAAACGCCGTATAGGACAAGGTGCAGGCGCATTATTATGCTGCGCATTCATCGCCTATCTGACGGCCCTATTTTATTTTTCATAAGACGCTCAGTTTTTCATCATAATCAGGACTATTGGTATGTCACAGTTTGAACAACATGCTCACCTAAAACAGCAGTCTGACCGTGCACTATCCGATCATGCACCACAAGCCGATCACACGCGACAAAAGGCTCATGAACTACCAGCAGATTTCGATTTCCAGCAGGCGGGCAAGCAGGTACTGAGTATCGAACGCGATGGGCTTGCGCAATTAGACCAGTACATTGATGACAATTTTACCCTCGCCTGCAAAAAGATATTTCACTGCGAGGGCAAAGTGGTGGTGATGGGGATGGGCAAATCTGGCCATATCGGCTGCAAGATTGCCGCGACCTTCGCCAGCACCGGTACGCCTGCTTTTTTTGTTCATCCCGGTGAAGCCAGCCACGGTGACCTCGGCATGGTGACGCCGCACGATATCGTGATCGCTATTTCCAACTCTGGCGAGTCCCATGAAATTCTGTCGCTAATTCCCGTTCTGAAACGCCAGAAAGTGTTCCTGATCTGCATGACCAGCGCACCGGAAAGTACGATGGGGAAAACGGCGGATATTCATCTGTGTGTTCATGTCCCACAGGAAGCCTGCCCGCTCGGCCTGGCGCCCACCTCCAGCACTACCGCGACGCTGGTCATGGGAGACGCGCTGGCCGTAGCCTTGTTACAGGCACGCGGCTTTACCGCAGAAGATTTCGCCCTTTCTCACCCCGGTGGCGCACTCGGCCGCAAACTTTTACTGCGCGTCAGCGATATCATGCATTCAGGCGATGAGATTCCCCATGTCCCACACGATGCCTCATTGCGTGATGCCTTGGTGGAAATTACGCGCAAAAATCTGGGTATGACGGTAATCTGCGAAGCGGATATGAAAATTCAGGGCATCTTTACTGATGGTGACCTGCGCCGCATCTTCGACATGAATATTGACTTGAACAGCGCGCGCATTGCTGATGTGATGACCGCGGGCGGCATCCGGGTCGCACCGCAAACGCTGGCGGTGGATGCACTTAACCTGATGCAGTCGCGCCATATCACCTCAGTGCTGGTGGCAGAAAACGATCGTTTGGTCGGGATCGTCCATATGCACGATATGCTGCGGGCTGGCGTGGTTTAAAAAGAAAGGATGGTAGTGAATGAGTGAAGTCAGGGCGCAAACCGATACCTGCTATGGGCCTGTCGATCAACAGGTACTGGATAAAGCCCGTGAGGTTCGCCTGTTAATCTGCGACGTTGACGGCGTGATGTCCGATGGTCTGATTTACATGGGCAACCACGGCGAGGAGCTGAAAGCCTTTAACGTCCGCGACGGCTATGGTATTCGCTGCTTGCTGACGTCTGATATTGAGGTTGCCATCATTACTGGGCGTTCAGCAAAATTGCTGGAAGATCGGTGTAAAACACTGGGCATTAACCATCTTTATCAGGGGCAATCGGATAAGGTTTTGGCCTTCAACGATCTGTTGGATAAACTGTCAGTAACGGCAAATCAGGTCGCGTATATCGGCGACGATATGATCGACTGGCCAGTAATGGCACAGGTCGGGCTGAGCGTTGCCGTGGCTGATGCCCATCCGCTGTTATTGCCGCGCGCAGATTATGTCACCCGTATTGCGGGAGGCCGTGGCGCAGTACGTGAGCTGTGTGATTTGATTCTGTTCTCGCAGGACAAGCTGGAGCATGCCAAAGGGTTGTCAATATGAGTAAAACCAAGCGTTGGCTCACCGCTTTTCTGACTCTGTTGGTGCTTATCCTCATCGGCTGGAATATTGCGGATGAGGACACGGTAACAGCACCGGATGCAAACGACCCCGCCGTGCCGGTTTATACCAGCGAAAAGACCAACACGCAGGTATACAGCCCCGCCGGTAAGCTGAGCTACAGACTGATTTCGGAAAAAGCGGAGTATTTCAACGACGAGCAGTTGAGCTGGTTTACGACTCCCGTTGCCACGCTGTTCAATGAACAGGGTACGGCAACCTGGTCAGTACGCGCCGATCGCGCCAAGCTGACAAAAGACAAGATGCTCTATCTGTACGGCAACGTCGAGGTGAATAGCCTGACGAAAGACGCACAGCTTCAGCGCATCACAACGAATAATGCCCAGGTGAATCTGGTCACACAGGACGTCTCTTCCGATGATGAAGTCACCCTGTATGGTGCCAGCTTTACCTCAAGCGGAATGAAAATGCGTGGGAATCTGCGTAACAAAACGGCCGAGTTGATCGAAAAGGTAAAAACCTCTTATGAAATCCAAAACCAATAATCTCATGCGTAACACCCTGATCGCCAGCTCGCTGTTCGCCGTCAGCATTTCCGCCTTTGCCGTTACCGGCGACAGCAACCAACCTATTCACATAGATTCAGCACAGCAATCTCTGGACATGCAGGGCAACACGGTGACGTTCACTGGTAATGTTGTCGTGAAGCAAGGGACGATTGAAGTGAAAGCCGACAAGGTCGTCGTGACGCGTCCACAGGGCACGCAAGGCAGTGAAGTGGTGGAAGGTTACGGCAACCCCGTGACGTTCTACCAGATGCAGGACAACGGCAAGCCAGTAAAAGGTCACGCACAGAAAATCCGCTACGAGCTGGCCAAAGACTTTCTGGTGCTGACAGGCAATGCCTATCTGGAACAGCAGGACAGCAATGTAAAAGGCGATCGCATCACCTATCTGGTGAAACAGCAGCAGATGGAAGCCACCAGCGACAAAGGAAAACGCGTGACGACGGTGTTAGTCCCCTCTCAGCTTCAGGAGAAAGAGAACAAGAATCAACCTTCTCGTTCTCAACAACCGCAACCACGGGTCACTGAATAAGTTATGGCAACATTAACCGCAGAAAATCTGGCCAAGGCATACAAAGGCCGTAAAGTCGTGGAAAACGTCAGCCTCACCGTTAATTCCGGTGAAATTGTCGGCCTGCTCGGGCCGAACGGTGCCGGCAAAACGACAACGTTCTACATGGTCGTAGGCATCGTTCCGCGTGATGAAGGACGCATCGTCATTGACGACGATGACATCAGCCTGCTTCCTTTGCACGAACGTGCGCTGCGCGGCATCGGCTATCTCCCGCAGGAAGCCTCTATATTCCGCCGCTTAAGCGTTTATGACAATCTGATGGCGGTGTTACAGATCCGTAAAGATCTGACGACCGAACAGCAGGAAGATCGTGCCAATGAGCTAATGGAAGAATTCCATATTATTCATTTGCGCGATAGTCTGGGACAATCGCTGTCCGGTGGAGAAAGACGCCGCGTAGAGATTGCGCGTGCGCTGGCAGCGAATCCGAAGTTCATCCTGCTGGATGAACCGTTTGCGGGCGTAGACCCGATCTCCGTACTGGATATTAAAAAAATCATTGAGCATCTGCGTGACAGCGGGCTTGGCGTGTTGATTACCGATCATAACGTCCGCGAAACGCTTGATGTCTGTGAACGAGCCTACATCGTGAGTCAGGGTAACCTGATCGCCCACGGTTCACCGACCGATATTCTGGCCGATGAACAGGTAAAACGCGTGTATCTGGGCGAAGGCTTCCGACTCTGATAGGGTAATATTTTATCTTTGCAGTACTTATGGGACGTTAGCGCGATTTATGAAGCAAGGTTTGCAACTCAGGCTTAGCCAGCAACTGGCCATGACTCCACAGCTCCAACAGGCGATCCGCCTGTTGCAACTGTCCACGCTTGAATTGCAACAGGAGATTCAACTGGCGTTAGAAAGTAATCCGTTGCTCGAACAAACGGATCAGCACGACGAAATCGAGTCATTTGAAAAGGCAGACAGCGATTCACTGGATACCGGTGAAGCCCTTGAACAAAGGGATATGCCGGAAGAATTGCCGCTTGATGCCACCTGGGATGAAATCTACTCCGCAGGCACGCCGTCGGGCACCGGCACCGACTATCGCGATGAAGAACTGCCGATTTATCAAGGCGAAACCACGCAAACGCTTCAGGATTACCTGATGTGGCAGGTTGAGCTGACGCCGTTTTCCGACACCGACGCGGCTATCGCTACCTCTATCGTCGATGCGGTGGACAACACCGGTTACCTGACCGTACCGCTACAAGACATTCTTGAGAGCATCGGTGACGACGACGTGACGCTGGAAGAAGTTGAAGCCGTACTCAAACGCGTGCAGCGCTTCGATCCCGTTGGCGTCGCCGCCCGCGACCTGCGCGATTGTCTGCTGGTGCAGCTTTCTCAGTTCGCCGACGACACGCCACGCCTGACCGAAGCTCGCCTGATCGTCAGCGATCATCTCGATCTGTTAGCCAATCATGATTTCCGCAGCCTGATCCGCATCACGCGCCTAAAAGAAGAGGTGCTGAAAGAAGCACTGGCGCTGATCCAATCGCTCGATCCCCGTCCAGGGCAATCGATCAACACTGGTGAATCCGAATACGTCATCCCTGATGTGCTGGTACGTAAAGTTCAGGGAATTTGGTCCGTTGAACTGAACACCGACAGCGTTCCCCGCTTGCAGATTAATCAGCAATATGCGGCACTGGGTAACAGTGTACGCAATGACAGCGACGGGCAATTTATCCGTAGCAACCTGCAAGAGGCGCGCTGGCTCATCAAAAGCCTGGAAAGTCGAAATGACACACTGCTGAAAGTGACCCGCTGCATCGTCGAACAACAGCAGGATTTCTTCGATCGGGGTGAAGAATTCATGAAGCCCATGGTACTGGCAGATATCGCGCAGGCGGTGGATATGCATGAATCCACCATTTCACGCGTGACGACACAGAAGTTCCTGCACAGTCCGCGCGGCATTTTTGAGCTAAAATATTTCTTCTCCAGCCACGTTAATACCGATAGCGGTGGAGAAGCCTCGTCAACGGCAATCCGCGCGCTGGTGAAGAAGCTTATTGCCGCGGAAAACCCCGTGAAGCCATTAAGCGATAGCAAGCTGACGGCACTGCTCTCCGATCAGGGCATCATCGTGGCGCGCCGTACCGTCGCAAAATACCGAGAGTCTTTATCTATCCCACCATCAAATCAGCGTAAACAACTGATTTGATCTCAACAGAGAAGGAAGACGCTATGCAGCTCAATATTACCGGACACCACATTGAGATCACTGAACCACTGCGTGATTTTGTTAATGGAAAATTTGCCAAATTAGAGCAGTATTTTGACCGGATTAATCAGGTCAATGTGGTATTAAGAGTGGAAAAAGTTCAGCAAATTGCCGAGGCCACACTCCATGTTAATGGTGGGGAGCTGCATGCAACTTCAGAAGCGGCAGATATGTACGCCGCGATAGATTTATTGATTGATAAGCTGGCGAGACAGCTCAATAAGCATAAGGATAAACTCAAGCAGCACTAATTTTCTCCTTTGCTGTTTGGCAAAGGAACAAACCTGCCCCATCCAACAGATGGGGCAGGATCACCAGAAGTGAAAGCGTCGTTAAGTGAAAATAAAATGAGCCACGATCCCGTATTGCAACTCAGCACCGTATTACGCCCTGAGTGCACCCGAAGTACCGTCCACTGCCAGAGTAAGAAACGGGCATTGGAAATTATCAGTGAGCTGGCCGCCAGACAGCTTAACATTCCTTCACAGATTATTTTTGATGCCATCCTCACCCGGGAACGCATGGGCAGTACGGGAATCGGCGGCGGCATTGCCATTCCTCACGGTAAGCTGGAAGGCGATAATGCGCTGGGCGCCATCGGTGTTTTCATCCAGTTAGAGCAACCGATCGCTTTTGATGCCATTGATAATCAGGCCGTTGATCTGCTTTTTGCCTTGCTGGTTCCGGCGGAACAATGTAAAACCCATTTGCACACCCTGTCGCTTGTTGCTAAGCAGCTGGCGGATAAAACAGTTTGCCGACGCCTGCGAGCGGCGCAAAGCGATGAAGAGCTGTACCAGATTATGACGGAAGCCGGTTAATCGTCATATTCACGATGACGGGCAATTCGCGGTAGAGTCAGAGAATGCTTGCAATCCGTGCGCTAAGCCGTCATTTTTTTAGCTATAGATTACTTTATAAAAACAGTGGCAATGAGAATTCGCCATCACGTTGCCAGAGGGGAGTCGTCAGATGGTGCTGATGATTGTCAGCGGTCGCTCAGGTTCAGGGAAATCTGTCGCCCTGCGCGCATTGGAAGATATGGGGTTCTACTGCGTAGATAATCTACCAGTGGTTCTACTGCCAGAACTGGCTAATACGCTTGCGGCACGTAATATTTCCGCAGCGGTCAGCATTGATGTGCGCAATATGCCAGAATCGCCGGAGATATTTGAACATGCCATGGAGCAACTGCCACCCAGCTTCTCGCCTCAACTGCTGTTTCTGGATGCCGATCGCAATACACTGATCCGTCGCTACAGCGATACCCGTCGTCTGCACCCACTGTCCAGCAAAAATCTGTCGCTGGAAAGCGCGATTGATGAAGAAAGTGACCTGCTGGAACCACTGCGTTCACGTGCTGACCTGATTATTGATACCTCAGAGATGTCAGTGCACGAACTGGCCGAAATGCTGCGTACGCGGCTGCTCGGCAAGCGAGAACGCGAACTCACGATGGTGTTCGAATCATTCGGCTTTAAGCATGGTATTCCCATTGATGCAGATTACGTCTTTGACGTGCGCTTTCTGCCGAACCCGCACTGGGATCCGAAGCTGCGCCCGATGACCGGTCTGGATAAGCCCGTTGCGTCTTTCCTTGACAGGCACACCGAAGTTCACAATTTCATTTATCAGACTCGCAGCTATCTGGAACTGTGGCTACCGATGCTGGAAACCAATAACCGTAGCTATCTGACTGTCGCGATTGGCTGTACTGGCGGTAAACACCGTTCGGTGTACGTCGCCGAGCAACTGGCAGACTACTTCCGCTCACGCGGTAAGAATGTGCAGTCACGCCACCGTACGCTGGAAAAACGTAAACCCGCGTAATAGCAAACCAGTATAGTCAGGTAAACCATGGCAGTCCGGCAAACGGTTGAAATCAAAAATGAGCTGGGTATGCATGCTCGCCCAGCGATGAAGCTGTTCGAGCTAGTGCAGAGCTTTGATGCAGAAGTGATACTGCGTAACGACAGCGGCACCGAAGCCGAAGCCAGCAGCGTGATTGCCATGCTGATGCTAGACTCGGCCAAAGGGCGTGTCATCGAGGTAGAAGCGACTGGCCCAGATGAAGCGCAGGCGCTTGCCGCCGTCATCGAGCTGTTTGAAGCTGGGTTCGACGAATACTAGCGATTTCCTTAGCAGGCTATACCCTAAATAATTCGAGTTGCGTGACAAAACGTTAGCGTTTTGAACAACGCTCTGCGTTGACCCTTTGGGGCAAGGCCCATTTATGGCCTTGTAACGCGGCAATCGCGCGAATCCCTAGGAGCTTACACAAGTAAGTGACTGGGGTGAGTAAGGACAAATTGGTTTAGCCAATTTGAACGCCGCTTGCGGCGGCCCCTCAGGGTGAGGCTCAGAGATGAGCCGAGTATTACCAACGCACAAGCAGCTTGAAGTATGACGGGTATCTGCCAGCCTTCGTGACAAGGATCGCTTCACTTTCCTCCCCGAACCTCCTACTATCTACCTATATAAATCATAATATTTTCTTATACCCCCTGCTCCTTTGGGCGCGGGGGGTTATTTTTATATCATCTGAAAATACCAACTGGAGAGGAGTATGACGAAACCTAACCTGACAATCAGTGAATTGGATGCAGAACGTCTGGATATGTTATTGGAGCAGCCCGCCTTTGCGGACAGCGATATCGCACAGGCGTTGAATGAGGAGCTGGATCGGGCGGAAATTTTGCCTTCGGCATCGGTTCCCTCACATGTCGTCACCATGAATAGTCGGGTGCGTTTCCGCGATCTGAATACCAACGAAGAGCACATCCGCACGCTGGTTTATCCAGCCGCAGTGAAGGACAGCAAAGAACCGCTGTCGGTGATGGCTCCGCTGGGTGCGGCACTATTGGGAATGCATGTGGGAAATTCTATCGCTTGGCAGTTGCCAAACGGTGAAGAAACGCGAATTGAAGTACTAGAACTACTCTATCAGCCAGAAGCCGCAGGCGAGTACCACCGCTAAACCAGCAAGGTACAATTCTGATACAAGATACGTGCTAACAAGGCATAGAGTAACAGCCGTCGGACACTGCCGACGGCGACGGTTACTCACACAGAGCAGGTTTATTCCCCTGCGATCTTCATCTCTGGCAGCAGAACGGAACCACACTGGATATTGCTTCGGGTTTCGATATCATTCCCCGCCGTCACAATATTACGCAGCATGTCTTTCAGGTTACCCGCGATCGTAATCTCGCTAACCGGATATTGAATTTCGCCGTTCTCGACCCAGAAGCCGGATGCGCCACGGGAATAATCCCCCGTCACACCGCTCACACCTTGCCCCATCAGTTCAGTCACCAGCAGGCCTTTGCCCATCTGTTTCAACATACCGTTGAAATCCAGACCCTGTCCGGCAATCCGCCAGTTATGAATTCCCCCCGCATGGCCAGTGCTCTGCATGCCCAGCTTACGCGCGGAGTAGCTTGTCATGAGCCAGGTCTGCAACACGCCAGCCTTCACAATCTCACGCGCCTGCGTCCGCACACCTTCACTGTCGAACGGCGTAGAGGCCAGCCCTCTCAGCAAATGCGGTTGCTCCTCAATCGTCAGCCACTCTGGCAGAATCTGCTGACCCAGCTTATCCAGCAGGAAAGTGGATTTACGATAAACGTTGCCGCCGCTGATGGCGCCAACCAAATGGCCAAACAGGCCCGTCGCCACCTCCGCAGAAAACATCACCGGTGCCTGCATGGTGGGCAGTTTACGCGGTGACAAGCGGGATAACGTGCGGCGTGCGCACTCTTCGCCCACCCATTCCGGGCTGAGTAAATCATCCAGCGCACGGCCAACGGTGTAGGCATAATCTCGCTCCATATCGCCATTCACTTCAGCAATCACACAGCTGGACATGGAATGACGGCTAGAGCAGTAACTTTTCAGCAGGCCGTGGCTATTGCCGAACACCTTCACGCCGTAATGGCTGTTAAAACTGCCGCCTTCGGTGTTAGTGATGCGCTTGTCAGCCTGTAACGCCGCCTGCTCTGCGCGAGCGGCTAATTCAATGCCGCGATCCGCATCCAGCTCGGTCGGATGGAACAGATCCAGATCCGGCGCGTCAAACGCCAGAAGATCCCGATCCGCCGGACCAGCAAAAGGATCGACAGAGGTATAACGCGCAATATCCAGCGCGGCCTGTACCGTACGGGCTATCGCATCCGGGCTGAGATCGGTAGACGATGCGCTGCCTTTACGCTGTTGGTGATAAACCGTGATGCCCAACGCGCCATCGCTGTTGAATTCAACATTTTCAACCTCACCATAACGGGTACTGACGCTAATGCCCGTCGTTTTTGACACCGCGACTTCTGCCGCATCAGAACCGGCACGCGCCAGTTCCAGCGCCTGAGCAACCGCGAGCTCCAGCGCTTTACGCTGCTCTGCAACCTGAGTAGTTATCGTCATTGTTCTGCCATAATGAGTGGAAGAAAGCTCACCATCATCATCCCCGCAACGAGCACAAAAGGGGCGTATACTCTATATACTTCGCGCAGCCAACACACAGGTAACGTGAAGTATGACGAGCATAAAATGGTGTAGCATAATGCTTTCTAGTCTAACAGGATCTACGGACAATTTCGCACAAAGCCCAAACCTGTTAGTATCAGCCTCTTTTTTGCTGGTGGGCACGCTGTTCACCATCCCGGAGCCGCTACGCGTAGCGTTACGAATTGCTCCTGGACACTTTTTAGGAGCCAACCATGAAGCAAAAGTACGAAGACTGGCTGAATGACGTCCCAGAGAACCAAGAAGACGACGAAGATGATGAAATTATCTGGGTCAGCAAAAGTGAAATAAAGCGCGATGCCGAAGCGCTGAAAGATCTCGGCGCAGAACTGGTCGAGCTGGGTAAAAACGCCCTGGAGAAGATCCCGTTGGACGACGATCTGCGTGCAGCGGTGGAACTGGCACAGCGGATCAAGAAAGAAGGCCGCCGCCGTCAGCTACAGCTGATTGGTAAAATGCTGCGCGCCCGCGATCCAGAGCCGATCCAAACCGCACTGGATAAGCTGAACAACCGCCATAATCAGCAGGTGGCGTTATTCCACAAACTGGAACAGCTGCGTGACCGTCTGATTGAAGAAGGTGACGATGTGGTCCCCGATATTCTGGCGCTATATCCCCACGCTGACCGTCAGCAGTTGCGCTCTCTGGTGCGTAATGCGCAGAAAGAGAAAGCGACGAATAAGCCGCCGAAATCCGCCCGCCAGATCTTCCAGTATCTGCGCGAACTGGCTGAGACCACAGACTAACGGCGATCATGGGATGAGGAGGATGCCTCACTCATCCCATGTATTATCGGTAGCTCGTTGAGCTCACGATTAATTAAGATCGCAACAGCATCCCAGATTACAATCCGCCCAAATGCCAGGTTTTTACTTCCAGAAACTCGTCCAGCCCCAAAACAGAGCCTTCGCGGCCTAATCCTGACTCTTTCACACCGCCGAAGGGTGCTAACTCGGTTGAAACCGCGCATTCGTTAATGCCAATCATGCCACTCTCCAACGCTTCTGCCACGCGGAACACACGCTGCAAATTCTGGCTGTAGAAGTAAGCCGCCAGACCAAATGGCGTATTGTTGGCGCGCTGAATCACCTCTTCTTCCGTTTTGAAACGGAAACAGGGAGCAACCGGACCAAACGTTTCTTCCTGCGCCAGCAGCATCGCTTCGTTGGCATCAACAATCACCGTCGGCTCAAAGAAGCTGTGGCCCAGCTTGTGCCGTTTACCACCGACAAGCGCCTTGCCTCCCTTTTCCACCGCGTCATTGACGTGCTTTTCCACCTTCTCAACGGCAGCATCGTCAATCAGCGGACCGAGCACGACGCCGTCATCCATACCGTTGCCGACCTTCAGCTTTTTCACTTCTTCCGCAAGCAGAGAGACGAACTCATCGTAGACGCCATCCTGAATATAAAATCGGTTGGCACTGACGCAAACCTGACCCGCATTGCGGAAGCGGTTGGCAATCGCGCCTTTTACCGCGGCCTGAATATCTGCATCATCAAACACGATATAAGGTGCGTTGCCACCCAACTCCATCGACACTTTCTTCATCGTATCTGCGGCGTTGCGCACCAACGTTTTCCCTACTTCTGTCGAACCAGTGAAGGAAATTTTGCGCACTTTATCGCTCGCCATGACGGTATCGCTAATCGCCTGCGTGTCGCCCGCCACACCGTTGAGTACGCCATCCGGCACACCCGCCTGCTGTGCCAACGCCAGCAGCGCAAACGCAGACAGCGGCGTATTGTTCGCGGGTTTGATGACGCCAGTACATCCCGCAGCCAGCGCCGGCCCCAGCTTACGCGTCAGCATCGCCAGCGGGAAATTCCACGGTGTAATAGCGACAACAACCCCAACGGGTTCACGCGTGGCGTAAATCTTCGATCCGGGTTTCGCAGGCGGAATGATCTCACCGTTAGCCCGTTTTCCCTGCTCAGCAAACCACTGAATAAAATTCGCCGCATAGACGACTTCACCTTCGGCTTCCTGTACTGGCTTGCCCTGCTCGGCGGTCATCAACTCCGCCAGATAGCGTTTATTTTCCAGAATCAGTTCGTACCAGCGATACAGAATTTCAGACCGTTCCTTCGCGGTTTTACGCTTCCAGGCAGGAAAGGCGGCATAGGCGGCGTCAATCGCCGCCTGCGTCTCTTTCTTTCCCGCTTTCGCCACGCTGGCAATCGACTCGCCCGTCGCCGGATTCACAACCTCGAAGGTGGCTCCGCTCTGCTGCCATTTCCCCGCAGCAAAGTAGCCGGTTTTAAACAGTTCATGATTCTGCAAATTTTGTCCTGACATCGTGTTACCTCCTGAAAAGGGTCATATTCCATGACGTTATGAGGGAAGCTATGGATAATTCAGTATAGAAGTGATGGGCGCGGCCTGCGGCACTCTCGGATTAATCGTTAGTGTTATCGCACCGTCTCGCCCACTGAGGTTAGCTGCTTAGCGCATGCTGATAATCACGCAGAATCCCGGTTAATCGTCCTACAGACGCCGTCACGCTCGGGGGAAGTTGCTGTTCTGTCAGCATCTGCTGATAACGTTCAAGCTCGTCCAACAGCTGCGTGAAATAGCGGCTGCGCGTAGTATCGCGCCGAGCTGAAATCACCTGCTCCGCGGTTGCACGAATCTGACGATGAAAGGCAGACAGCGCCGCGTTTTGCGGAATATTCAGCGTTCTCAAACGTTGGTGCATGATGATCAGCCATAGCGCAAGGCGATATTTGGCAATGTCGTCAGGGAAGCGGCTCAGCAGCAGGAACAGTTGTTGATACAGCGCTGGCAGGTGATTTTCTTTTCGCCGCGCGGTGTTGGTCGTCAGTGCCGAAACAGCACCATACACAAAGCGATTCAACAGCGTTCTCCCCGTATGTGCCTTGGTGTTATCCCGGATCAGCAGGATCACCATCAGCGCCAGAAAACAGCCGATGATCTGGCCGATCGCGCTGTCCAGGAACTGGCTAATGTTGAACGT
The DNA here is from genome assembly GCF_020166435.1 of Pectobacterium versatile. Taxonomy (GTDB): domain Bacteria; phylum Pseudomonadota; class Gammaproteobacteria; order Enterobacterales; family Enterobacteriaceae; genus Pectobacterium; species Pectobacterium versatile. Next base: position 46,313 of record NZ_JAINZP010000018.1, read on the forward strand.
CATCGGGTTATCCAGCACAAGGATATTGATCGTACTGGCTAATGCGCCCAGCGAGCCCAACCGACGCTTTTGTACCTCAAGCCCGAGGAAGAAAGCCATCGCCCCCAGACTCAGACACAGCAGCAACATGCTTTGCTGCGTTGACGGCATGATAAACATGAACATCAATGCGCCCAGCGGCAGCGCGTAGATCGTCCCAAAAAGAAAATCCTTCGCCATCATCTGTGGATTCGGCAAACGCATGGCAAGCGACGTCACCACCGCAATCATCACCATACACACACTGCCGGAAGTCCAGCCAGTGCTTAGCCAGAACAAGCAGCCCAGCGCCGTCGCCACTCCGGTGCGTAAACCGTTGATCATGGCATGATGAGTTTCAGCCGAAGGCGCTTTAATTTCCACCTCGCTGTTCAGCACATCAGCTTCTATCGTATTAATGCGTCCGTTGGTCTGTACGCCCTTCGCCAGCAGCAGATAGCGCGTTGCCGCGCCAACCCAACTGACCAACGTAGGAGGCACATCGCGGCTATCCGCCGCAATCAAGTGACGTAATGCTTTCACACGGCAATGCACATCGCGGAGCGATTCAACAGGCTGCTCCAACACCAATTTCAGGCTGCTTTTTACTGGGTTCGGGACATCCTGCAACATCAGATAGGTTTCACACGCCTGTGTGATCATCGTGAGCGATTGCGTATGCAACGATGTTAAGCGGCGATTGCTGTTCTGCCAGCGTGAAGACTCCAGCATCAGGCTGCTGTGCATGCCGTTTAGCGCGGTCGTTTTACGCACCAACGCGTGCCATGCCGCGTCTATCGCTTCTTTCTCCGCCCCGCTCATGCTGAGTTGCAGTAGCCGATACTGATCCACCAGCAGTTCACCGATACTGCGGTCAACATCCTGCTTGATCGAACGTGGCGAAAACAGTAAATCCGCCAGAATGGCACAGACGATGCCCAGCACAATCTCGCTACAGCGCTCCACGGCAAACTGCGGCGTCAGCAACGGCGTTCCCTGTGTTGATACAATAATAATCAGCGCGGTATAACCCGCCAGCCCGAAGATATAGGCATTTTCGACTTTAACCAGCGAGGAAACCCAGGTGCAGAGGCCTGCCCAAATACAGCACAGCATCAACATCACGACGGGCGCGCGAACGGTGGCGATAATGATGATAAGTGCACCGATACAGCCGATAAACGTACCGATGATGCGCAGAATACCACGATGGCGGATCGCACCAGAAAACGGTTCACCGCCCGCAGCGAACGCCGGGCCAGCGGCGACAATCGCCGCCGTCAGCACAGACCAGCGCGGCGTTTCCAACTGGAGGTGGAAACCCAGAAATAGGGATAGCACAATCGCAAAGCTCAGCTTGAAGGCAAAGCGAAAACGCGCAAACTTCGGTGTGGTATAGAATCTGGATACTGTCAACGACGGGGTTTTCATCATCGCCTCACTTAGCCAAACTCACGCAGGCGATAAAGCAGGCGAATGAGTGGCGACGGTTTTTTGTCGTTGTTGACCTGCTCGCCGGTAATCACCACGGTCGCCGTCGTGCCAGCCGGATAGAGATCGCCCATTTGTCGATCGAGACGGATTTTTACCGGCACGCGCTGCGCCAAACGCACCCATTCCAGATTGGAGTCCACGTTAGCCAAGCCTTTCGTGTTCGCACTGTTGCTGCTGTTATTGACCCCAGCCGCCACGCTATCCACCGTGCCGTAGAATATCTTTTCGCTACCAAGCGGCGTAATTTCCGCACGATAGCCACGGCGAACGCCTTCAAGTTTGGTCTCTTCCATGTACGCCAGCAGGTAAAACGAATCCTTTTTCACCAGCGCCACCGCCGTATTACCGCGTTCGATAAACTCACCGCTTTGCACATGAAGGTTAGTGACCCAGCCGTCGGCAGGGGCGCGTACCACGGTGCGCTCCAGCTCCAGTTTCGCCAGCGATAATACCGCCTGTGCTTTAGCAAGCTGGTGCGTGGCGGTTTCCAATGCATTACTGGACTGATCGATATTTTCCTGTGACATCGCACTGATGCCCAGCCGCGCCCGACGACCGGATTCCCGGCGTTTTTCCGTCACCAGCGCCTGATAGTAGGCAACATCCGCTTCCGCCTGCGCCACGGCCTGATGGTAGCGCGGCTGGTCGATGACAAACAGCACATCACCTTTGTTTACCAGCTGATTGTCAGTGACGCGAACATCGGTCAATAACCCGCTGACATCTGGCGCGATCGCCACGACATCCGCCGTAAATTTGGCATCACGCGTCCAGGGCGATTCGGTATAGAACGCCCAGACACGGAAGATTGCCACAATCGCACACAGCACAATCACCAGCGTGATGACCACGCGGCTCAGTTTTTTGATCAGCACGGCCTGCTGTCTAAACAAGGGTAAAAAGAAAGCTTTCACAGACACCTCACAGACCGTAGCGGAACAGTAAATAAAACAGACAGCAGAACAGTGCGCTGTTAAACAGCGCAGGATGCCAGACGAAGTCATAGATACCCGTCGGTTGCAGCAGGCGGTTCACGACAAAAAATAGGGTCAGCGATACCAGCAAGACAAAAAATACCGGGGGAAATGACAGCCCGAACAGCACCATAACCGGGAGTGAACTCATCCTCTTTTCCTTTTTCTAATAGGTAACGGTAGCGAGCAAGTGTGCTACCGGGTGGTAAATTATGTCGTCTGGCGCGGCCTTTCAGCACCGACAACAGAGCCTCATGCCGCAGGCGGGCAGCCAACGGATGGGATAACGTTAAACTGATGAATAGCGATGTCAGCAGGGGCTGACTAACGATGGGAAATCAGCGTATTACTCTAATTGGGTAAATAAACACAATCATTGAATGGCTCTATTCTGCCCAGAACCACCGGATAGGCTATATTATGGATGCTTATTATCACCTTATCTACATAGTGTGATCTAAATCACTTTTAAGCCAGAGTGAATAATGGAAAGACTAAAGAGTATGTCGGTGTTTGCCCGCGTGGTGGAATTTGGTTCTTTTACCGCCGCTGCCCGTCAATTGCAGATGAGCGTATCCGCCGTCAGCCAGACCGTCACCAAGCTTGAAGATGAACTACAGATTAAGCTGCTTAATCGCAGTACGCGCAGCATTGGTTTGACGGAAGCGGGGAAAATTTACTACCACGGCTGTCGCCGCATGCTGCATGAAGCGCATGAGGTCCATGAGCAGCTCTATGCTTTCAACAACACGCCGATCGGCACGCTGCGCATCGGCAGTTCTTCCACGATGGCGCAGAATGTGTTGTCCACCATGACTGCGGCGATGCTGAAGGAATATCCCGGTCTATCTGTCAATCTGGTCACTGGGATTCCCGCTCCCGATCTGATTGCCGACGGGCTGGATATCGTTATCCGCGTCGGTGCACTACAGGATTCCAGCCTGTTCTCGAAACGATTAGGCTCGATGCCGATGGTCGTCTGTGCCGCAAAAAGCTATCTGGCACAGCACGGCACGCCGGATAAACCGGCAGATATGGTGAATTTTTCCTGGCTGGAATACAGCGTACGGCCCGACAGCGAATTCGAGCTGATCGCCCCGGAAGGCATTTCGACCCGCGTCACACCACAAGGGCGTTTTGTCACTAACGACCCGCAAACGCTGGTGCGCTGGCTCAAGGCTGGGGCGGGCATCGCGTACGTGCCGCTCATGTGGATCGTGGACGAAATCAATCGCGGCGAAATTGAGATCCTGTTCAACCGCTACCACTCCGACCCGCGCCCGGTCTACGCGCTCTACACCCGCAAAGACAACCTGCCGCTAAAAGTACAAGTCTGCATTAACTACATGACGGAATACTTCAAAAACGTCGCCCTGACGTATCAGGGCTATCGACAGAATCATAGCGAGGAAAAAAAACCGCGCTAATAAAGCGCGGTCTTAAAGGGATCTAGGGATATCAGCACGAATTACGCAGTGCCGCCAACAGGCAAGCTTTGCCCTTAATGACTACGGGTATATCAAGATTGTTTTTCGATCACTTCGTGGCATAATAAATATTCCCTGTACACATAAACAAGGATAGTTGAATGAAAAATATGTTTTGCGATATAAACTCAACATCAACATTCCCAAAATGGAATTTTATTGATGCTGGATTATGGTATTTACTTCCTGATGATGAAAGATATGTCACTGGTAATCCTAGGTTGTGGGCATATAAAGCCGCATATCTTCAGTATAATAAGGATAAGATAATTAGCCATGCTCATCGTGAAAAAATACCAGTGTTACTATTGGCTGGAGTTGCTGTCTCTGAAGTAGCAGGAACACCGGAAAGATTTAAAGCATACGGGGTTTTACAATATTATCAGATTAGAGATTATTTCAATAATAGCGGAAACACCATATCGAATAGAACTTCTGTCGGTAGTTTAGCTATTCAATTAAGAGCAGCAGCAGAAACACTAGGGATTGACCCATCTAAATTATCAACAACACAACAACTTCAATTATCCAATTGCTTATTAGATGATGACTTTAACATTAACATTGTTGCCAAACATCTTAAATCATTAATAATTTTTGACAACCCTAACATAAAAGATACTTTAAACATAAGCGATGAGCAATTAATAATAGCCGCATCTAGATACAATAGAGGGATAGAAAGGAAAAAAGATGATTTCATATCATCTATTAAAGCCCCCAACGGTGATCCCTCAAGGGATTACTCTTCTTACGGAAGGACTATTATTAAAAGAAAGAATGTAATTTATAAAATAATCGGGATGAACAATGAATAATAATAATATTATTAAATCCACAATTAACATCATAATGGTTATATATTCATTTTTTGTTATTATTACTTGCATGATGGGAGGGGTATTTAAAGAAGAATGGTTTATAGATGGAGATGAAATAAAAAATGTTTGCGATGTATTAAGAGCAATAGTAGTTGATGATTACAGAGAGACTGTTGCTATTGCCACATTAGCATTAATAACACCTGTTGTTATATATGGAGCCTTCAACAAATTTAGAATAATTTCAATAAATATAATGCTGTTGGTTTTTTTATTTGTTTGGATTTGGTTTTTTATTGTAAAATACAGAAACTGTCTTTGGTTTTAACTAAATAACCTGGCAGGCGTTAAATATCCGCCTGCCATAAAAACAAAATCAAACACCCATTTCAGTCCATATGCTATAACCAGATGTTCCAGCTATAACATGTGACCATGAAATAGACTTATATCTAAATGTAATAATTTCTTCTGGCTGATTGTCGGAATGATTTATAGCATGAGGATATACAACATTCACTCTAATTATATTGGCATCAATTAATTTCACAGAATAAAACAATTCCAGCCCACCGCCAGAAGCGGTTCTATAGAAAAAGAAATCAATGTCTAGATATTCATTATCAGATATAGTCATTCCAAATAGTGGGGATGACTTGTCTATTGGTTTGACAAATGATATAGGCCCATGAGAAACATTATGGTCTCTTGTTATTCCATGTTCAAAAGCCAATACCATTATTTGATCTTCATGGCCATTTTGATACTTATTACCAATAGAGCTAAAAGTTGAACATCCAGCAGAAATAAGCCCCTGTTTTTTACCATTAACAGTCGCGTAAATTATATTTGCCATAAAAATCCTTTTAAGATGTTATTTTACTTGTAACTATAGTTACGTTAAAAATCTCTAAGATCAAGTTAATTAACGTCTATACCTCTCATACTTAAAGCTGCTTATGCGTTGGCCGCCCTTGCTCACCCCAATCACTTACTTGCAGCGTACCCATCAACAACATAAAACAGCTTTAATTCAATCACTTATAAACAATTTTTCCTTTGAATGACTAAACTGCCACGATTCACCGCGCTAATAAAGCGCGGTCTTAAAGGGATCTAGGGATATCAGCACGAATTACGCAGTGCCGCCGACGGTTAGGCTTTCCAGTTTCAGCGTAGGCTGACCCACGCCGACAGGCAGGCTTTGCCCTTCTTTTCCGCACACGCCGACGCCGTTATCCAGCGCCAGATCGTTACCGACCATCGAGATCTGCTGCATCGCTTCAATGCCGGAACCAATCAGCGTTGCGCCTTTGACTGGCGTAGTGATACGGCCTTTTTCGATCAGGTATGCTTCGGATGTCGAGAAGACGAACTTGCCAGAGGTGATATCGACCTGACCGCCGCCAAAGTTTGGCGCATACAGGCCGTATTCAACGCTGGAGATAATCTCTTCCGGCGTGGATTTCCCGGCCAGCATGTAGGTGTTCGTCATACGCGGCATCGGCAGGTGCGCATAAGATTCGCGGCGACCGTTGCCCGTTGGCGCAACGCCCATCAGACGAGCATTCATCTTGTCCTGCATATAGCCTTTCAGAATCCCGTTTTCGATCAGGACATTGTATTGCCCCGGAACGCCTTCATCGTCCATCGAAACTGAACCGCGACGTCCGGTCAGCGTGCCGTCATCCACCACCGTGCACAGCTCTGACGCAACGAGTTTCCCCATCTGTCCGCTGAACACTGACGTACCGCGACGGTTAAAATCGCCTTCCAGACCGTGTCCTACCGCTTCATGCAGCAACACGCCCGGCCAGCCAGCACCCAGCACCACAGGCATTGGCCCCGCAGGTGCGGCCACAGCCGACAGGTTAACCAGCGCCATACGCACGGCTTCTTTTGCCCAGGCATCGACGCGTGCTTCGCCGTCAGCCACTTCCCAGAAATAGTCATAGCCGCCACGCAGGCCGCCGCCGCTGGAACCACGTTCACGTTTGCCCTCAGATTCAACCAACACGCTGATCGACAAACGCACTAACGGCCGCACATCTGCCGCCAGCGTACCGTCCGTCGCCGCCACCAGCACCAGCTCATACACGCCGGTCAGGCTGGCTGAAACTTCCTGCACGCGCGCATCTGCGGCACGCGCGACCGTGTCAGCACGCTGCAACAGCGCAATTTTGTCCTCACGCGTCAGGCTATCCAGCGGGTTCAACGTTGGATAAAGCGCATGATGCGATACCGCTCCCAACGTGTGCGCCGTGCCTGTACCCTGTTCCCGCACAATACTGCGTGCTGCCTGCGCGCTCTGGTGCAATGCGTTCAGCGTGATCTGATCGGCATAAGCAAATCCAGTCTTTTCACCGTCAATCGCACGGATACCCACGCCCTGATCGATATTGTAAGAACCGTCTTTAATGATGCGATCTTCCAGTACCCAGGACTCATGGTAGCTGGACTGGAAATAGAGATCGGCATAGTCCAGTCGACGCTCATTAAGCGACCCCAGCACAGCGGCGAGATCGTCAAGATTCAATTTTTTGGCGGTGAGTAACTGCTCACTGACAAACGAAAGGCTCATAGTTTTTCACTCTTTATCAGATAATCGGCTGAGTACGCTGCGCTGCCCTAACGGCATTATTCGCCTTTCTTCTTGTTCGGCTCACGCAGCACTTCCTGAATCTTTGGCTGATCGAGGCTACCGGAAATCTGGTAGCGAATCAGCGAAATCTTGTTCCATAGCGGTGCCAGCACTTTACTGGCAGCAAACACCGCGGCCCCGACAACCGGGTTAACGGCAAATGCGGTCGCCACCCCCACCGTCGCGGAAATTTCTGGGGCGATAACCGCTTCCATATTGACCTGTCGCTTAGCGAGATCGAGATCGCCTTTTATCGCGATATCGGCCTCCAAACCGTCGACCAACATATCATCAGTATGCAACACGCCGTCTTTAATCCATGCCGTGTTGCGAATCGAGTCGAAGTAAAATCCGCGGCCAAACGTATCACTAAAATCGAACCGCAGCTTACGCATCAGCGCATCAAAGCTCAATAAACGCAGCAATTGACCAGCCTGACCCGCCCCCACTTCAGCAATCTCACCCTTACCGATGCGCGTGTGCAATATTCCGCTCAGGCTGGCAATATCCGGTGCCCAAGGCGTACCGCGCCAGTACAGATCGTAGTCCACATCGAAAGAACCAGCTTTTAGCGGTGAATCAACGCCAAACCAGTTAGCATTCTGCTCCAGGCTATCACCTGTCAGACGGCCTTTTAACGCCGTCCGCACGCCTTCTGCGTTTTCCTGCCAGGAACCGTTTACCGTCAGGCGAGCTTTGCCTGTATCAATCATACCGTCTGCCAGCGTTAATTTTTCCTTTTCTGGCAGCAGCGTTCCCTGAATACGTCCCATATTCTGCCCGAGAATCCAGCACTGGCGACAGTTAACCGCCAGCGACGGCCAGTCCTCAAAGCTGATGCTCGGGTCGTTTAGCGGCGATTTTTTCTCTGCTAATGCCACCGGGTTGGTCGCTTCATTCCCTTTCCACTGAGGATTGTAGTAGAGATAATTGATGTCGCTGCGCCACGTGCCGCGATTGGGTATCTCAACCATTCCGTCAATTTCACGCCCTTTTGCCTGCACTTCACTGCCAGAAAGCGTATTTTTACGCGTGATTTCTAGATCGTGCCACTGTTGCCCCAGCAACTGTAGCTCAGGTGTTCGTAGCGTCACGGCTTCAGGAAAACGAAGAGAACTATGCGCCTTTTTCCCTTCGGCTGGTGTCGAAGCACGCAGCGAAGGCAGAAGCCCCAGCCAGCTTTCAGCATCCAGCGGCGGGAGATCGAGCACCAGAGCGGAATCTTCTGGCAATGCAGGCGCCGCCGTAGCCCCGTTCTGCCAGCTTGCCCGCGCCAGCGTCACGGTGTCGCCTTTCAGCAGCCATTGGCTATTGAAACGGTTATCTTTGCCCACTCGCCCTTGCATGGCAAAACCATTCAGGTCACCGCTGGCTTTCACTTCCAGCGGCAGGCCCTCGCCAGCGGGTTTACTTAGCGGGTTAGGTAAGTGACTACTTACTTTATTTAAATCAGCCTGTACATCAACATCATAAGTTGTTTTACCAGTATGCGGCAGGTTGACGGCAATCGTACTTTTCCAGCCTGCCGTGCCGGACAGGGCTTTGCTGGCCGATACCGGTAAACCGGGCAAGAGCGCTGGCTGCCAGTCGCCCTGCAAGCCAACATTCACCAGAAAAGCCTTCGCGTGCTCTTCCGTCGTGAAATTGACCGCCATCGGCTGATTCAGCCAATTCGCCTGAAGGGTTTCACTGCGTAAGTTACCGTTTTCATAGCGGAACTTACCGGTGAGATTCTTAATCGTGGTATCCAGCGGCTTGATGTAGAGGCTGTTATTGTTCAGCGTAATGTCGCCACTGGCGCGGACATCATCACCGGCAAGCGGAATATCCAGATGCAGCGTCCCTTTCACCGGCCCGCCAATTTTCAGCTCGTCCAGCGCCGTGCCCAGCGAGGATTTCAGCGGCGTCTGGTGAAAGTAGTTCCCCACCTCTGGCCCCGGACCGTCCAGTTCGCCATCGACGAACAGCATCTCTTTTTCATAATCGGGAATGACCGCACTAATGTTTTTGCCTTCCACTTTGCCCAGCCAGGTTTGTGGTGCAAACATCCACAGGCCGTTGTTAGCAAAGTCCAGATTGATATCCAGCGGCGTCAACGCAGGCCAGCCCGGCTGAAATTCGAAGGTGGCCTCTTTAACCGGCACCCAGACTTCAAACTGGCCTTCGTTGTGCGTATACGGGAAATGCTGCGGATTGCCAGCAAAGATCAGCGTCGCGTTATCAACACGACCGCCCTTCAGCGCGCCGCTCAGATAGTCCACCAGCTCGGTGCCCATAAACAGTTCGGGATAATAGCGCCAGGCATCAGCCGCGTCGGTCAGTCGAATCCCAGCCAGAATATCCAGCTTCGGTTCCTGCTTGGCGGGCTGTTCATAGCGGAAATCACCGTTAGCCCATAGCGATTTCGCCTGCACGTCCAGCCCATGACTCCAAAGCGACAGGCCTTGTGCAGCATTACGCCAGTCTATCGTGCCGCTGGCCTGCTTGATTTCCAGCGGCGCACGGAACATATCGACATAGGGCAGCGTGCTCTGCTTTAACGCGATGCTGACCTGACCGCGTTCGGCACTACCGCGGGCAGAGCCGGAGAAATGATCGACGCCCGGCAGCAATTTCCACTGCTTCCAGCTCACATCCTGCCAGTCGGCCTGAAAGCGGCTTCGCTCCGGCTGTTGCAGAGGGATATCGACGGCAACAGTATTCAAGGTGCCCGTCGGTTGCAGTTCATCCCAGCGCGCTTTCAATTCTGGCGTCGTGCCGGACAGCAGCGGAAGCAGCGTGCTTACTCGCGCCAATGCCAAGTTGCTGGCTCGAACGCGCAGCTCTTCCTGCCGATCTGGCCCTAACATGTGTTCATTCTTTGGCAGCCAGAGCGCGGAGAGCCGACCTTTCGGCCAGGCGACACCATCCGTTGCCAGATTCAATTCAGGCACATCCACCTGCCAGCCATTTTCCTGACGGCTGACGTGCAACGTTATATCATCCACATTCAGACGATGCGCATCGCTGCCTTCCCCCCAGTTCGCCGTACCCTGATTAAGGAGCACATCGCCACTGTGAATGTCACCATCACGGACGTTGAGCCACGCCGCCAGACTAAAATCGGCGCTTTCCAGCCCGGTATTGTTTTTCATCCAGCGGCTGAGCCAAGGCTTCATATCGATATTGTCAGCCTGCAGATAGAACGTGCCGTTGCTGAGTAGCCCCTGATCGTCGTGCAAATCCATACTCATTTGCACGACACCGTGCTGGCCGTTAAAACTCGACAAGCTAATCAAACCTTCCGCTCGGTGGCGCTTCTCGGAATTCAGCCAGGTCAGTTGCGGAATGCTCAGCTCCGCGCGGGAACCGGAAGGGGTAAGAAAGGTAACGTGGCTATCACGCAGGTCAAAGTGGTCAAACTGACGCAGGAAAAGATCGCTGACCTTTCCTGACTCCATCAGTTTGCTATCCTGCTGCTGCCCGGTAAATTGGCTATTAATATCCAGTTTTAACTGGTGAAACGTGAGATCGCGAAACTGCCAGCGCCCGTGCAACAGCGACTGCCACACATCCAACGCCAGCGTAATGCGGTCAACCTGCCAGTCCGATTCCGGCAGGGACGTGCGAAGCTTTTCAATTTCTAGCGTGGGGCCAAAGGACTCCCAGCGCCCCGTCATCGAGCCGATCTCTAACGGAACACCGGCCGCAGACTGCGCCCAGGCCACCAGCTGTGGCCGGAAGTGATCGAGCTGTGGCAGCACCAGTCTTAAGCCGCTGACTAACAGCGCTACCATCACGACAAGAGTGGCACCCGTGATGATAAGTATTCCGGGCAGTCGCCTCACTAATTTCTCCTTCTTTCGTCGCCGACGACGAGCGCACGAATTTACATCATTACGACGTCAAACTGCTCCTGGCTATACAGGGGTTCGATTTGTACTTTGACCTGTTTGCCGACGAAAATTTCAACCTCAGCTAACGCGTGCGACTCTTCACTTCTCAGCGCTTCCCCGACTGCCGGTGAGGCATAAACCAGGAAACGATCGGTGTCATAAGCGTGGTGGACACGCACGATTTCACGCATGATTTCATAGCAGACGCTTTCTACCGTCTTCACCGTGCCACGACCATGACACGTCGGGCATTCATGACACAGCACGTGTTCGATACTCTCACGCGTGCGTTTGCGCGTCATCTCCACTAATCCTAGTTGAGAGAAGCCGCTAATACTGGTTTTAACCCGATCTTTACTCAGCGCCTGCTCCAGTGAATGCAGCACCCGCCGGCGGTGATCTTCGTTATTCATATCGATGAAGTCGATAATGATGATCCCGCCAAGGTTACGCAAACGCAGCTGTCGTGCAATCGCCTGCGTCGCTTCCGTGTTGGTATTGAAAATGGTTTCATCCAGATTGCGGTGGCCGACGAATGCCCCCGTATTGATGTCGACGGTCGTCATCGCTTCTGTCTGATCGATGATCAAATAGCCGCCGGATTTCAGTTCAACCTTTCTGTCCAGCGAACGCTGGATCTCATTTTCCACGTCAAACAGGTCAAAAATCGGCTGTTTACCCGCATAGTGTTCAAGCTTGCGAGTCATCTCTGGAATGTATTCGGCGGTAAATTCCAGCAACGCTTCATACGTCAGTCGGGAGTCAATCCGAATGCGATCCAGCGCCGCTCCAGCAAAATCACGCAAAATACGTCGAGCGAGCGCCACTTCACCGTAGAGCTTACATTTGGTCTGGTTGCGCTTTTTACGCTCCATCACCTTGACCCACAGACGCTTCAGGAACGCAGCATCCTGCGAGAGCTCTTCTTCACCGACGCCTTCCGCAGCAGTACGAATGATGAAACCACCGTCATCATCACAATACTCTGCGACCGTTTTCTTTAAGCGCTCGCGTTCCGCTTCGCTCTCAATCCGCTGTGACACGCCGACGTGCGATGCGCCGGGCATAAACACCAGATAGCGCGACGGCAGCGTGATATCGGTCGTCAGACGTGCGCCTTTGGTTCCCAGTGGGTCTTTGACCACCTGCACCATGAGATCCTGACCCTGACGTACCAGTTCGGCGATATCGCGGACGTGAAAATTCTTCTGTTCGTCACCAGCAACGCATTCGGTGTGCGGCATAATATCGGACGCGTGCAGGAATGCCGCTTTATCCAGACCGATATCCACAAACGCCGCTTGCATGCCCGGCAGGACGCGACTCACGCGGCCTTTATAAATGTTGCCGACAATGCCGCGTTTCGCATCACGCTCAATGTGGATTTCTTGCAGAATACCGCCATCGATATAGGCAACGCGCGTTTCTGACGGTGTAACGTTTACCAGTAACTCAGCAGTCATGTTTTCCTCTTGCACTCCGCAACACAGCAAAATTACTGAATAGCTCATGGGTTTCTACCAGCGGCAGCCCAACCACCGCGTAATAGCTCCCGTTAAGCGACCGGACAAAGCATCCACCTTTACCCTGAATGCCGTAAGCTCCGGCTTTGTCCATCGGTTCACCGCTGGCGATATACTGTTCGATATCCTGCTGTGAGAGCGGACGGAAGACGACATCGGTTATCACCAGACAACTCAGTATGTCGTCTTTATCTGCTAGCACAACGGCAGTCATCACCTGATGTGGTTTCCCAGACAGCTGGCTCAGCATCTCTGCTGCATGGGTTTCGTTCTGCGGTTTTTCTAATACCTGGCCATTCAGCACCACGATGGTGTCCGCACCCAGAACCGGCAAATCGGACGGTGCGGCAGCTACACCAGCGGCCGCTTTTTCATTCGCCAAACGTCGGACGTAAATCTCCGCCGCTTCTTTCGGTAACCGCTGTTCTTCCACCGCGACGTTCAGCACAGAAAAAGGAATATCGAGCTGCGTGAGCAGTTCGCGACGACGGGGAGAAGCGGAGGCCAGATAAAGCTGGGTCATGAATCACCTTATTGCACAGTAAACTGACGACGAATTTTACGCATCAGCAGGAACAGCCATGGCCAGAGTACGCCATCAACGACGCTATTCCAGAGTGTTTCTGGTCGGAAAGAGACATTAATAACTAAAAATTCTGCCCAGAATACCGTGAGGTCCATCACCAGCGACAATAGCATGACGATTAGTGCCTGCTGCCATAACGCCATATTTCGGAACAACTGAAATTTAAAGGCCACCAGATAAGCAACAACGCTAAGTGCCAACGCCCGCACGCCCAGTGTAGACCCAAGAATCAGGTCCATAATCAGACCCAATACAAATCCGGTGCCAACATTCACCCGGTGTGGCAATGCCATCACCCAGTAAATCAGGAACAGTGTCAGCCAAGAGGGGCGAAACATGTAGATTTCATCCGGCCACGGCATAATCTGCAAGACCATGGCGATCAGAAAAGAAAGCCAGATAATCCAGTTGCCATGCCTGCGGTAACGATTCATTGGCGACCTCTCTGCGGCGCGGCAACATCAGGTGGAAGCGGCGGCCCCATGTCGTCAGGCGACGGTAAAACCTGCGGCATCATCTGCATCAGACGCTCATTAGCAACCCGATGCACTTCCGCTGGTGGCAACGACGTATTGGCGTTGTTTTCCACGCCCCACAGTAATAACAGATAGCGTAAACGCTGTAGCCCCGCCGTCGGGCGCGCCTGAATAATCGTATAGGCCCGCTGCGTATCCTCTTTGACTGACGATACCACCCCGACCGGATACCCTTCGGGAAAACGTCCGCCCAGGCCCGATGTAACCAACACATCACCTACTTGGATGTCCGTATTGTTAGGCAGGTGCTCCAGTTGCAGATCATCGGTGCAGCCATTACCGGCAGCAATCACGCGGATATCATTGCGCAGCACCTGAATAGGCAACGCGTGGGAAACATCACAAATCAACAAAACTCGGCTGGTAAACTGACCCACTGCCACAACCTGACCCACCACACCTTTATCGCTGATGACCGGTTGCCCTTCATACACGCCGTTCGCCTGACCTTTATCAATCACAACCTGATCGCTGTAAGGATCGGTTCCGGCGGACATCACCTGCGTCACCATCTTCTGCTCATCTTGACGCAGCGGCGAGCCCAGCAGTTCACGTAACCGCGCATTTTCTTGCTTGAGCTGACCCAGCAGCAACAGGTCGCTGTTCTTCATCAACAGTTCCTGGCGCAGCGCAGTGTTTTCAAGGCCTAATTGCTCACGGGTTGCCAGTGATGCAGACATATTGTCCAGAACCTGGCGGGGTCCATTCGCCAGAAAATAGAATGGGCTGACGGTGGTGTCCATGTACGTTCTGATTTTGACGAACGAACCGAGCCGACTGTCCGCAACGATCACGACAATTGCGGTAACGACAGCAAGAAAAAGTCGTAATTGCAGGGAAGGCCCCCTGCTAAAAAGCGGCTTCATAGAATTTGCGTATTCCTCGACAGCAACCTCAAATCGCCCTTGGCGATTTTTAACGTCACAAAGCGGTACCCCGTAGGGCTACAGGCAAATAAAAAAGGGGTAACCACAAGAGATGAAAAACGCAGGCGTTCATCCATCCGGTCCCCCCCTTTTCCAGACAGGATTACTCCTCGCTGAACAAATCGCCACCGTGCATGTCGATCATTTCCAGCGCCTTGCCGCCACCACGGGCAACACAGGTCAGCGGATCTTCCGCCACTACAACCGGAATGCCGGTTTCTTCCATCAGCAAACGATCCAAGTTACGCAGCAGCGCACCACCGCCGGTTAACACCATACCGCGCTCGGAAATATCGGAGGCCAGTTCCGGTGGGCACTGTTCCAACGCAGCCATCACCGCACTGACGATACCCGTCAACGGCTCTTGCAGCGCTTCCAGAATTTCGTTTGAGTTCAGCGTGAATCCACGCGGTACGCCTTCTGCAAGGTTACGGCCACGCACTTCAATCTCAAGCACTTCGTCGCCCGGATAAGCAGAACCGATTTCATGCTTAATACGTTCTGCTGTGGCTTCACCGATCAGTGAACCATAGTTACGGCGAACGTAGTTGATAATCGCTTCGTCGAAGCGATCACCGCCAATACGGACAGAAGAGGAGTACACCACGCCGTTCAGCGAGATCACCGCAACTTCCGTGGTACCACCACCGATATCCACGACCATGGAACCGGTCGCTTCGGATACCGGCATGCCGGCACCGATCGCTGCCGCCATTGGCTCTTCGATCAGGAACACTTCACGTGCACCTGCACCTAGCGCGGATTCGCGAATGGCACGACGCTCAACCTGCGTTGCTCCTACCGGAACACACACCAGTACGCGCGGGCTCGGACGCATAAAGCTGTCGCTATGCACTTGCTTGATGAAGTGCTGCAACATTTTTTCCGTAACCTGGAAATCGGCAATCACACCATCTTTCATCGGGCGAATCGCCACGATATTCCCGGGCGTTCTGCCCAGCATCTGCTTGGCGTCATGACCGACCGCCGCAACGCTTTTTTGAGAACCGGAACGATCCTGACGAATGGCAACCACAGAGGGTTCATTCAGTATGATGCCCTGCCCTTTAACATAAATCAGGGTATTGGCGGTACCCAGGTCGATGGACAAGTCGTTGGAAAACATGCCACGAAATTTCTTAAACATAACTAAAGGATAATCCTGCAAGCTGGGGGCGAAAAGTAAATCCGCCTACTTTACCAACCACACGAAGCAGCGACAAGGCACGAAAAGGCTCTGCTCCGGTGAAAAATAAGTCTGAGTTGCACACGTCGGCATCAGGAAGAAGATACGGAATACCTTCTCCTCAGGCGGCAAGGCATCTTACCACTGTCCACCCAACAGAGTTGTGCTAACACAGGACATAAAATCTAACATTTAATCGGATTGCCGCTAACGTAAGCACACACTAACCGATTTAACAACCGTCTCATTCTACGTCAATTTGAACGGGACGTTTATATTAAACACGATGCTACAGTGAATATTTTTTCAGCTCATCCGTGATAGGGACTGATGTGGCAAAAAAATCGCCTTGCCCACCATAAACGCCCTTACCCAACAACATTCGCCACTCCTCTTTGGTGCGCACACCCGCGGCAAACACTCGCGTTTGTGTCCCTTTACACGCCTCGGTCAGACTCTGTACAAAGAGCTGATTTTCTGGGCGGCGTTCAAGGCTGCGCACCAAACCGGGATGAAGCTTGATGACTTCCACGGGAAGTGACTTGATATACGTCGTGCTGACCAACGTAAGACCTGCCTGCGTCACCGCCAAACGACAACCTAAACCCAGAATCTGATTGAGAATGGGTCGCAAACGGCCGATATATTGACAAACATCTGCCTCTGCAAGTTCAAATAAAATGCACTGCCGCTGTATTTTCGGACATTGCAGTAACATTTCTCTTAACCAGCGCAAAAAAGGCTTTTGCAAAAGTGAGTCTACACTCATCGGCAAAGCCAGCGTTTCTCCGGGCCAGTTCGCTGACAAATCAACAATCCGAGCCACAAGCTGCCGATCATAGCTAGTCGCTAGCCCTAATTGTTGAACCAACGGCATATATTCCGATGTGAGCAATTCCTGCTCACCATCATAAATCCGGCTCATCATTTCACGATGATGCACAACGCCCTCTTTGGTGACAGCAGGTTTTTGATACAGGCGCGGGCCGCCACGTGCCAAGGTTTGTTCCAACAAAGTCCGCCATTTTACGCTGCCGCGGCTCTTGTCTGGCACCTGCCTGTCAAACACACACCAGCTGTTACCGCCCTGCAATACCGCATTACGCGTCGCGTCTTCCACACTTTCCATTACCTGCTCAGCGCTTTGCCCGCCGCGATAGGCGCAGATACCAATGTGGAGTACCTCCTCCCGATCGATCAACGGACAGGTGGGGAGAATATCAATGGCTTTCACCAACTGTGTGGCAATCGCATTAGCTTCTTTCAGCGTTCGGTGGGGAAGTAATACCGTGAAATCGCTGCTAAAATAACGTGCCAACAGCGCAGAGGGATAGCGCATGACAAACGTTGATAGCAGATTGACTAGCGTGAACCGATACTCCTGAAGCACACCGCTGTAACCGTGTGTTTCCTGCAAGATTTCAAAATCCGGCACGCGGATCATCATGACGACGCCGTGCGTCCCTACCTCTTCGCCATCTTCCAGCTGTGTGGTCAATTGATTATCAAAAAACAAACGATTACTCAGCCCGGTTTCAGCATCCTGCGCGGCGAAAGCGCGGATTAAGGTATCAACACGCCCGCGTTCCTCACGCGCTTCCACTAAATCAGACAGCAGTTGATCGAGCGCCCCGCTGGTCTTGACCGGCCATTCACGTACCGACCCCTGCATAACCGATTCACGCTCGCCCTTGAGAATACGCTGTGCACGTTTTTCCAACTCTTCCTGTCCGGCAGCCTGACGGCGCAACCAGCGAATGGAGAAGTACAGTATCAGGAGCATCAAGCCCGCAGCGAGCAGCACCGATAGCGTCGACACCACGAAACGCGGTAAACCAATCAGCGGATCGACATATTTTAAGGCGATCGTCATGTTCAAATGATGCATCAGCGGAAATTCGACCTCATGATAGAGGTGCGTGCGTTCCCAACCGGCCTCGGGCAGCTGTATTGAATAGAGGGTCGAATCGTTATCCTGAATATCCAACGCCACAATGCCTGCCGTCTTCATCATTCCCGGCAGCCAATATTGGATATTTTCGGGCGATTGCACTAATAACGCCTGATCGATACTGGCCGTGACCTCGCGTAGCTGCTGCTCGGTTCGCAACTGGCTATAATAACAGAGGCTAAATATGCTACTGAAAAGCATAAGAAAAATGGCGAGAACCGTCAGCAATACTATGAGTATCGAGAACCTGGTCGTAAATCCCATCCCTGCGTCCTATTCCAAATAATTGTTATTTCTGCAAGTTTGTTGTTTTTTATCAGTTCGCATAGGCCAGCTACATAGTACCTTCATTAACAACAGTATCTTATTAACAAATAGTACCTGTAATAACTATACCCTAAATAATTCAAGTTGCAGGAAGGCGGCGAGTGAGGACATCCCGATGAGCTTACTCAAATAAGTGATTTGGGTGACAAATCTGCCGGGAGCAGATTTGAACGCTGCTAGCAGCGGCCCTTAGGGCGAGGCCCACGACGGGCCGAGTATTTAAGCGATGCCAACGCACATGCAGCTTGAAATATGACGGGCATATAGTCGTTAATGACTTCCCCCATTTTTCATCCTGCTACAGGAGATAGCCCATGCAGGCTTTAGTTCTTGAACAGTCAGACGGACTGACCCACGCTCAGATTCGCGAGATTGACGCGGAGCAGCTTCCCGCTGGGGATGTGACTGTTGATATCAGTTGGTCCAGTATTAATTATAAAGATGCGCTTGCCATTACTGGCAAAGGCAAAATTATTCGTAACTTCCCGATGGTTCCTGGGATCGACTTCGTAGGTACAGTACGCCACAGCGACAGCGATCGGTTTAGCGTCGGCCAACCTGTAATCCTGACGGGTTGGGGCGTAGGTGAAAACCACTGGGGCGGTTTGGCACAACAGGCGTGCGTGAAAAGCGATTGGCTGGTCCCTCTGCCCGCGTCGCTGGATGCGCGTAAAGCCATGATTCTTGGCACCGCAGGCTTTACCGCAATGCTGTGCGTGATGGCGCTGGAAGACGGTGCCATCACCCCGGAAAGCGGCGACATTATTGTGACAGGTGCCAGCGGCGGCGTCGGCAGCACGGCAGTCGCCCTGCTTGCAGAGCTAGGCTATCAGGTTACTGCCGTCAGCGGCCGTGCCGACAACACTGATTATCTGAAAAAATTGGGTGCCAAACAGGTGTTGGATCGCAGCGAATTCAGTGGCAGCCCTCGCCCGCTAGAGAAACAACGTTGGGCTGGCGCGGTTGATACCGTCGGCGACAACGTGCTGGCGACGCTGCTGGCGCAGATGGATTACAACGCGACGGTTGCCGCGTGCGGTCTGGCTGGCGGTATTGCTCTGCCAACGACCGTGATGCCATTTATTTTACGCAATGTTCGCCTGCAAGGCGTGGATTCCGTGATGGCACCACTGGCGCGCCGTCAGCAAGCGTGGGTGCGTCTGGCTGCCATCCTGCCTGAGTCGTTCTATCAGCAAGTCACGCAGGAAATCGGGTTGGAAGACGTCCCTGCCGTTGCCGTTGCCCTGCTGGAAAACAAAGTCACTGGCCGTACGCTGGTGAAAATCAGCTAACACTTTTCGTTGACGTATTAATTTGCGGAACGAAAACGGTGATAATGGAATAAAAGAGTAAAGCGTCCGCGACAGGGACAAAGGCGTCAGGAACGCCTTTGAACGTCGCTTGCGACGGCCCTGAAAGGGTGAATCTCAGGGATGAGATTCATATCTGCGCGGCTCGAGCGTACATGGATGTATTCACAGCGTCTTTACGATCTATCCATTATCATCGCCCAACGCATTATCAGTAATCTTGAGCGCTGTTACACCCTGCAAAAAAGTATTTCATCTCGCCTGTCGCAGTTTCTACCGCAAGTCATCTATAACTAAGTGAACGGTAAGCATTAAAAACGCCACTTTGCGTCAACAATAATAATGACTGGCGGGAGTTCACATGCACAAACATCGCAAATTCACGGAAGCCGACGTTACCCCGGAATCCCTCTTCTATCAGCGTCGACGCGTATTAAAAGCGCTGGGTATTTCCGCTGCGGCGCTCTCACTGCCGTTTTCTGCACAGGCTGATCTGCTGGCCTGGTTTAAAGGCGGCGATAAACCCAAAGCGCCACCGGGTAAACCGCTCACGTTTAGCCAACCCGCCGACTGGAAGCTCGATCTGCCACTCACGCCGGAAGATAAAGTTACGGGCTATAACAACTTCTATGAATTCGGGTTGGACAAAGCCGATCCGGCGGCCAATGCGGGCGGGTTAAAAACCGAAGGCTGGACCGTTAAGATAGACGGTGACGTCGCTAAGCCTCTCACGCTAGATATCGACGATTTGCTAAAACGCTTTCCATTGGAAGAACGGATCTATCGTTTCCGCTGCGTCGAGGCGTGGTCGATGGTGATTCCGTGGATCGGCTTTGAGCTGGCCAAGTTGATTAAATTCGCCGAACCCACCAGCAACGCACGATATGTGGCGTTTCAGACGCTTTACGACCCAGAACAGATGCCGGGGCAAAAAGATCGCTTCATGGGCGGCGGGCTGGACTATCCCTATGTAGAAGGGCTGCGGATGGATGAAGCCATGAATCCCCTGGCACTGCTGGCCGTCGGCGTCTACGGCAAGACGTTGCCGCCGCAGAACGGTGCGCCCATCCGGTTAGTTACACCGTGGAAATACGGCTTCAAGAACATCAAATCCATCGTACATATCCGGCTCACTCGTGAGAAGCCGCCCTGCACGTGGAATCTGGCGGCTCCAGACGAGTATGGCTTCTATGCCAACGTTAACCCGCATGTGGATCACCCCCGCTGGTCGCAGGCGACAGAGCGCGTCATTGGCTCAGGTGGTTTGCTTAACGTTGAACGTCAACCCACGCTGCTGTTCAACGGCTATGCCGATCAGGTCGCCTCGCTGTATCGCGGCCTGAATCTGCGCGACAACTTTTAGCTAATAACACAAAACTTCTCGCTACAGCATCCTGTCAGGATAGGGATCCACATCAGTATGAGACTGACGTTACAACACATTAACGGGCTAAAAGTGCTACTCCATCTGGCTGGTTTTCTGCCACTGCTGTGGCTGATATTGTCAGTTGACCAAGGGTGGTTCAGCGCGGACCCAGCCAAAGATATCCAGCATTTTACCGGCCGAATGGCGCTGAAATTGCTGCTGGCGACGCTGTTGGTCACGCCACTGGCGCGCTACGGTAAACAGCCGCTGCTGATTCGCTGCCGACGCCTCCTCGGGCTGTGGTGCTTTTTCTGGGCGACGTTACATCTGGTGAGCTATGCGCTGCTGGAGTTGGGTCTGGATCATCTGGCGCTGCTGGGAAAAGAACTGATATCCCGGCCGTATCTAACGTTGGGAATCATAAGCTGGCTGATTTTGCTGGCGCTGGCGGTGACCTCACCACAGGTAATGATGCGCAAGTTGGGATCGCAATGGCAAAAACTGCATAATTTCGTCTATTTAGTCGCCATCCTTGCGCCTATCCACTATCTTTGGTCAGTTAAAACGCTCTCCCCACAGCCTATTTTGTACGCGCTCGCGGCGCTGATCTTGCTGTTGTTACGTTATAAGAAATTTCGCCAATGGTGGCGCTAAACGCCGCAGCAACACAGGAAAAGCAGGTTACGGACCGCAGTGAAATTCACGCCTTCTCACGGTCTGGTGCAGGAATATCTCCGCAGATAAGACCAGTATTTAGCTGCGAATTGCCACGATATGGTTATAATGCACGACTTTAATTTCTCGGGCCGGACAATTTGCGTCACGAAAGGTGACAAACGAATAGCTTCGCGCTATTTTGTGCGACACGGTTTTGGCAATCTTGGTCAATCGCGGGAGATAGCAGCACAATGGCAGAAAAGTTTCACATTTTGCTCTTGAACGGTCCAAACCTGAATCTGCTAGGAACCCGGGAGCCCGACAAATACGGTAACACGACGTTAGCAGACATTGTCAGCGGGCTGGAAACACAGGCGCAGGCATTGAACGTGAAGTTTTCCCATCTGCAATCCAATGCGGAACATGTCCTGATCGATACCATCCATCAGGCCAGAGGAAACACAGACTTCATTCTGATTAACCCAGCGGCATTTACCCACACCAGCGTTGCGCTGCGTGATGCCCTGCTGGCAGTCGCGATTCCGTTTATCGAAATTCATCTGTCCAACGTGCACGCACGTGAGCCTTTTCGTCATCATTCCTACCTTTCTGATGTTGCGGTAGGCGTGATATGTGGCCTGGGGGCAGATGGTTATCAGTATGCTTTACAGACGGCGGTAAAACGCCTGTCAACTTCCAATTAAACAAAAGAGTACGGAACCACATCCATGGATATTCGTAAAATCAAAAAACTGATCGAACTGGTTGAAGAGTCCGGCATCGCCGAACTGGAAATTTCTGAAGGTGAAGAATCAGTACGTATCAGTCGTGCCCCAGCAGCGGTTAACTACCCGATGATGCAACAGGCTTACGCTACGCCAATGATGCAGCCACAGCCTGCTCTGGCTGCCGCCGTTGCACCAGCGCCAGTGGAAGCTCCTGCCGCACCGGCTGCCATCAGTGGACACATCGTTCGTTCTCCAATGGTTGGAACCTTCTATCGCACCCCAAGCCCGGATGCTAAAGCGTTCGTGGAAGTAGGTCAGCGCGTCAACGTTGGCGATACCCTGTGCATCGTCGAAGCCATGAAAATGATGAACCAGATCGAAGCCGACAAAGCGGGCGTGGTGAAAGCCATTCTGCTCGAAAGCGGTCAGCCGGTCGAATTTGACGAGCCACTGGTTGTCATCGAATAACGAGGCTTATCATGCTAGATAAAATCGTTATCGCTAACCGCGGAGAGATCGCGCTGCGTATTTTGCGTGCCTGTAAAGAGCTGGGCATCAAAACCGTCGCCGTTCACTCCAGTGCGGATCGCGATTTGAAACACGTATTGCTGGCGGACGAAACCGTGTGTATCGGCCCGGCTCCGTCAACAAAAAGCTATCTGAACATCCCAGCGATTATTTCCGCTGCGGAAATCACCGGTGCCGTCGCGATTCACCCTGGCTACGGTTTCCTGTCCGAAAATGCGGATTTTGCCGAGCAGGTTGAACGTTCTGGCTTTATCTTCATCGGCCCACGCGCAGAAACCATTCGCCTGATGGGCGACAAAGTGTCAGCCATCACCGCAATGAAAAAAGCGGGTGTTCCGACCGTACCAGGCTCTGATGGCCCTCTGACCGACGACATGGACGCTAACCGTGTTCATGCAAAACGCATCGGCTATCCGGTTATCATCAAAGCCTCTGGCGGCGGCGGTGGTCGTGGTATGCGCGTCGTGCGCAGCGACAAAGAGCTGGAACAATCCATCAACATGACCCGTGCGGAAGCCAAAGCGGCTTTCAACAACGACATGGTTTACATGGAAAAATATCTGGAAAACCCACGTCACGTGGAAATTCAGATTCTGGCTGATGGTCAGGGCCACGCCGTCTATCTGGCCGAGCGCGACTGTTCCATGCAGCGTCGCCACCAGAAAGTGGTGGAAGAAGCGCCAGCACCGGGCATTACGGACGAACTGCGTCGTAATATCGGCGAGCGCTGCGCCAAAGCCTGTATCGATATCAACTATCGTGGTGCGGGTACGTTCGAGTTCCTGTACGAAAACGGTGAGTTCTACTTCATTGAAATGAACACCCGTATTCAGGTGGAACATCCGGTAACCGAAATGATTACCGGCGTGGATCTGATCAAAGAGCAGCTGCGCATCGCTGCCGGTCTGCCACTGTCCATCAAGCAGAAAGACGTTAAGGTTCGCGGCCATGCGGTGGAATGCCGTATCAACGCCGAGGACCCGAACTCGTTCCTGCCAAGCCCGGGTAAAATCACGCGTTTCCACGCGCCGGGTGGCTTTGGTGTCCGTTGGGAATCACATATTTACGCCGGTTATACCGTACCGCCGTATTACGATTCCATGATCGGCAAGCTGATCACCTACGGCGAAACCCGGGAAATCGCGATTTCCCGTATGAAGAACGCGCTGGCTGAACTGATCATCGATGGCATCAAAACCAACATCGAACTTCAGATAAAGATCATGAGCGATGAGAACTTCCAGAGAGGTGGCACTAACATCCACTATCTGGAAAAGAAACTCGGCTTGCAGTAAACCCGCACGATTTCAGTCGTGACAATCTCAAAGGTCGGTGAAAGCCGACCTTTTGTTTTTCTGTGAATTCTTACTAGTCAATTGGCCCACATGCCGTAAAATTCCCGCTTTCGTCATCACGACGTTCATAACGATATCTATACCCTAAATAATTCGAGTTGCAGGACAAAACGTTAACGTTTTGAACAACGTGAAGCGTTGACCCTTTAGGGCGATGCTCAGTGATGAGCATCGTAACGCGGCAAGCGAGGGAATCCCGAATCACTTACTCAAGTAAGTGATTCGGGTGAGTAAGAGTAGCCAACACACCTGCAGCTTGAAGTATGACGGGTAAATGCTCCCATTTACGGTGGAGAAGAACATGGATACACGCTTTCCTCAGGCGCACAAAGAGGCCCGCTGGGCTTTCGGCCTGACGCTGGTTTATTTAGTGGCCTGGGTGCTTGCCGCCTATTTGCCTGACAACACACAAGGGATCACCAGCCTGCCACACTGGTTTGAGATGGCCTGCCTACTGCTGCCGCTCGTGTTTACGCTGCTGTGTTGGCTGATGGTGCGCGTCATTTTCCGCGATATCTCACTGGAGAGTGACGATGCAAATTGAAATTTTATTGCCGCTGATTGGCTATCTACTGCTGGTGTTCGGGCTGTCGGTCTATGCGTACCGTCGCCGTCAGGCGGGTAACTTTCTTAACGAGTATTTCCTCGGCGGCCGCTCAATGGGCGGGTTTGTACTGGCGATGACGCTCATCGGCACTTACGTCAGCGCCAGCTCTTTTATCGGTGGGCCGGGTGCGGCGTATAAATACGGGCTGGGCTGGGTGCTGCTTTCGATGATCCAGCTTCCTACCATGCTACTGTCGCTGGGGATTCTGGGGAAAAAATTCGCCATTCTGGCGCGGCGCTACAACGCCATCACGTTGAACGACATGCTGTACGCCCGCTACAACAGCCCGCTGCTGGTCTGGTTCGCCAGCATCAGCCTGTTGGTCGCGTTTATCGGCGCCATGGCTGTGCAGTTCATCGGCGGCGCACGCCTGCTGGAAACCGCAGCGAACATCCCTTACGACATCGGCCTACTGATTTTCGGCGTCACCATCGCGCTATACACCACGTTTGGCGGCTTCCGCGCCAGCGTGCTTAATGATGCGATGCAGGGCATCGTGATGCTGATCGGCACCGTCATCCTGCTGGTCGGCGTGATCTATGCCGCCGGCGGCTTGCATAGCGCAGTCGATAAGCTGCAACAGATCGACCCGATGCTGGTATCGCCACAGGGCAGCAACGGTATTCTGTCGATGCCGTTTATGGCCTCATTCTGGGTGCTGGTCTGCTTCGGCGTCATCGGCTTGCCGAACACCGCCGTGCGCTGCATCTCTTATCGCGACAGCAAGGCACTGCACCGTGGAATTATCATCGGCACCATCGTCATCGGCATTCTGATGCTCGGCATGCACTTGGCCGGTGCGCTGGGCCGCGCCGTGATGCCAAATCTGACGATCCCCGATCAGGTGTTACCGGCGCTGATGGTCACCGTACTGCCGCCGCTGGCCGCTGGGATCTTTCTCGCTGCGCCAATGGCCGCTATCATGTCCAACATTAATGCGCATTTGCTTCAGGCCTCCGCGACGATCATCAAAGATCTCTATCTCAGCGTGCGCCCGCAGCAGATCCATAACGAACGCCGCATCAAGATACTGTCCAGCATGACCACCCTGCTGTTGGGCCTACTGGTGCTGCTGGCCTCCTTACGGCCACCGGATATGATCATCTGGCTGAATCTGCTGGCGTTTGGCGGGCTGGAAGCGGTGTTCCTGTGGCCTCTGGTACTGGGCCTGTATTGGGAACGCGCGAATGCCGCAGGGGCGCTTAGCGCCATGTTCACCGGGGCGATTTGCTATACCTTACTGGCTAGCTTCAATCTTCAGTTGGCTGGATATCACCCGATTGTGCCATCGCTGTTACTCAGCCTGATGGCGTTTATTATTGGCAACCGCTTTGGTCATAATCCACCAGCGCCGGTTGCCGCTTCATCTTCACTTTAAATGTAATAGAGACTGCTATGCCGTGGATTCAATTGAAAATAAACACCTCAGGAAAGGTTGCTGAACAACTGGGTGACGTCATGATGGAAAGCGGTGCGGTATCCGTTACGTTTCAGGATACGCACGATACACCGGTGTTCGAGCCGCTACCGGGCGAGACCCGCCTGTGGGGCGATACTGACGCGATTGCGCTGTACGATGCCGAAACCGATATGAACGCGGTTATCGCGATGCTGGAGCAAGAGCCGCTGCTGGGCGTGGGTTTTAAACACAAGATCGAGCAGTTGGAAGACAAAGACTGGGAACGCGAGTGGATGGATAACTTCCACCCGATGCAGTTCGGCAAACGTCTGTGGATTTGCCCGAGCTGGCGTGAAATTCCTGACCCGAACGCCGTCAACGTGATGCTCGACCCCGGTCTGGCGTTCGGCACTGGCACCCACCCAACAACCGCACTGTGCCTGCAATGGCTCGACGGGCTGGATCTGGAAGGGAAAACCATCATCGATTTTGGCTGTGGTTCCGGCATTCTGGCAATTGCCGCCCTGAAACTGGGTGCAGCACGCGCCATCGGGATTGATATCGATCCGCAGGCGATTCAGGCCAGCCGCGATAACGCACAGCGCAACGGCGTCTCCGAGCGTCTTGAGCTTTACCTGCCGAAAGACCAGCCTGCCGACCTGTCTGCCGATGTCGTCGTTGCCAACATCCTTGCTGGCCCGCTGCGCGAACTGGCACCGCTGATTAGCGATTTACCTAAAGCAGGCGGTCACCTCGGCCTGTCCGGTGTACTGGCCACGCAGGCCGATGGCGTCGCAGAAGCCTACGCAGACAAGTTCACGCTCGATCCGGTGGCTGAACGCGAAGAGTGGTGCCGCATTACCGGTCAACGCCGCGCATCGTAATAACATTACCCCGCTAGTCCCGCCCACCGTATGTGCAACGGTGGGCACCTTTCTTCTTGCTATATCTCACGATTGATCCCAATAAACTGGCGTATTATGCCCTAAATAATTCGAGTTTCAGGAAGGCGGCAAGCGAGGGAATCCCGATGAGCTTACTCAAGTAAGTGATTCGGGTGAGTAAGCGCAGCCAACGCACATGAAACTTGAAGTATGACGGGCAGATGCAGTCCGGCAAGCGACTGGACGTACCTGCGCCCGGCGCTCAACGATGCCATATCATTATTTTCAAGGGATGAAAAATGAAAGGTAAACTCTCTATCGTATTGATGCTATCCGCCTGCTCTTCCGCCTTGGCGGCCGATCCGGTGCACTGGGGCTACGAAGGCAATGGCGATCCCGCACACTGGGGAAAGCTGTCTCCAGACTTCTCGCTATGTGAAACGGGCAAAAACCAGTCTCCCATCAATATCCGCCAGGCTCTGAACGCTCAACACGACCCCTTACAGCTGGCTTTCCTGCCAGGGACGCAGCAAATTATCAACAACGGACATACCGTTCAGGTTAACGTTGGCCCAGGGAATACGCTGGTATTGGATAACGAGACATTCACCTTGCAGCAGTTTCACTTTCACGCACCGAGTGAAAATGAAATTGACGGTAAGCAGTTTCCGCTAGAAGGCCATTTTGTCTATAAAGACGCGGCTGGCGCACTTACCGTTATCGCGCTGATGTTTCAGGAAGGAGAAGCCAATCTGCCGCTAGCCACGACATGGCAGCAGATTCCGGCTCAGGTTAATCAGGCAGAGGACGTGCGCACGCCAATCGCGATTCAGAGCCTGTTACCGACGTCATTAAACTACTATCGGTTTAGTGGGTCGCTCACCACGCCACCTTGCTCAGAAGGCATTCGCTGGCTCGTGCTGGATCACCCCGTCACTGCCTCTGCCGATCAGATAAACCAGTTCCGCTCGGTCATGCATCACGCCAATAACCGCCCCACACAGCCGCTTAATGGCCGCATCATCATCCATTAAGCCACTTCGCGAGTGCTGGTCAGACTGTTCTGTCGGCCAGCCTCAGGTCAATCAGCACCCTTTCTTGCCACATTAACCAACGCATTTCACTGATAAAGCATTGATAGGCTGCTGTATCTCCACCAAAAATGACCGCGCTTGCAGATAAAATTCTGTAAACAGATGATTATTTCCCAGAACAAAAAATCGACATAAAAATATAACTAGCTGTTAAATATGAATAATATTTTTATGCATCTTTATGAAGTGCATTTTCATTGATCGATAGCTGTAAATTGGTCAAAGTTTGGCCTTTCATCTGACGTAAAAAATGCGTAATATACGCGCCCTTGCAGGCACAGTATGGTCAATTTTTGTCTATGCACATTGGACAATTTCAGCTTAGTAATCGCTTGATAGCAGCCCCAATGGCTGGTATTAGCGATCGCCCATTTAGAGCACTCTGTCATGCGATGGGCGCTGGAATGACCGTGTCTGAAATGCTTTCTTCTAACCCAGAAGTGTGGCGTTCAGACAAGTCGCGTTTGCGAATGGTACATAGTGATGAACCGGGTATCAGAGCCGTGCAGATTGCCGGTTGTGACCCCGATGAGATGGCGGCGGCAGCGAGAATCAACGCTGATTCCGGCGCACAGATCATCGACATCAATATGGGCTGCCCAGCGAAGAAGGTGAACCGCAAGATGGCAGGATCTGCATTGTTGCAGTATCCGGATTTGGTCAAACAGATCCTCTCTACGGTAGTGAAAGCGGTAGACGTACCGGTGACACTGAAGATCCGAACCGGTTGGGCACCAGAGCACCGCAACTGTGTAGAAATTGCCAAATTGGCTGAAGACTGTGGGATTCAAGCGTTAACCATTCACGGACGCACGCGTGCGTGCCTGTTCAATGGTTTCGCCGAATACGACAGCATTCGGGCAGTTAAGCAGGCCGTTTCCATTCCTATTATTGCGAATGGCGACATTACAGACCCGCATAAAGCCAGAGCGGTTCTTGACTACACCGGGGCTGACGCCCTGATGATAGGACGAGCCGCTCAGGGAAGACCCTGGATCTTTCGGGAAATCCAGCATTATCTGGACACAGGGGAGTTGCTGGCACCGATGCCGTTGGCAGAGGTTAAGCGCTTGTTGATCGAGCACATACGGGAATTGCACGACTTTTATGGTCCAGGCAAGGGATTTCGTATCGCTCGTAAGCACGTATCCTGGTATCTCCAGGAGCATGCCCCAAACGACCAGTTTAGGCGCACATTCAACGCCATTGAGGATGCCAGCGAGCAGCTGGAGGCGTTGAAGGCATATTTTGAAAATCTTGCGTAAACAGAAAAAGAGCTGACAGAACTATGTTCGAACAACGCGTGAATTCTGACGTACTGACCGTTTCCACTGTAAACTCTCAGGCTCAGGTAACCCAAAAACCCCTGCGCGACTCGGTTAAACAGGCACTGAAGAACTATTTTGCTCAATTGAACGGTCAGGATGTAAGTGACCTGTATGAGCTGGTACTGGCTGAAGTTGAACAGCCACTGTTGGACATGGTGATGCAATACACCCGCGGTAACCAAACCCGCGCCGCCCTGATGATGGGCATCAACCGCGGTACTCTGCGTAAGAAATTGAAAAAATACGGCATGAACTGATACTAATCAGTTAAGCATTTGAAAAAAGGCGCTTTACCTCTTTTGGTTAAGCGCCTTTTTCTTTGCCTTTTATTAAGGCAACAACGGCCTTAGCGTGGACATGCTGAGCGGTGACGTCTGTGAGAGAGGAACCCGCTGTTAATGACTCATTCCTTCTTGTTGATCCGTTTCCGATGCATGAAAGAGTCGGTGCAGGTTATCTAATCGCTCTGCTAACACGAACGTTAAAATCTCTTTCGATTCTGGATTATTCAATTCAACAATGGCGTAAGCCAGCGCACGACACTGATCGAGTGCTTCTTCTGGCTCTAACGGCGTGTTATCAAACATGGCGCACCTCCTGAACAGGCAGGCGACCAGCGAAGACCATGACATGACCATCAGGGGAATGCTCCCGCGCCTGATGTTCTGTGGTAGCGATAATATGAACGACACGTTGGGAGGATATTCCCAAAGCAAGAAAGCGATACTGAAATTCGGGGCGAGTTTGGGTAGACTTGATATCAGCCATAGTGTTAGCTCCAATAACATTGTGGTTAGAGGCTCGTAGGTGTTGGTAGCATCTGCGAGCTTCGCTATTTTTAACCTTGAATCACTCAAGGTGTCAGCCACTATATGGGTTGGGACGTCAGCAGTAGTATCTCGACTGTGTGTCTAGTCGCCCCTATATTTTTTCGTTATCTCTACATTGAATAGAGTTATTTTAAATGACATTAAAGACTTGTATAGAGGAAATGGATTTATCAACACTTTCATTTGCCAACGATATTTTACGTTATCTTGATGAACAGGAAATTTCTCTTATTGAACCAGCTAAGATTTCTAGTGTAGACCTATCGAAGGTAGTTGGAACGACCCATATAAATTATAGAGGAAAAACGTGGGGAGAGCTAAAACCAGTAATAGGTACATCAGAAGGGGATATTTCCAACATTGAAGTTGCGTGTCAACCTTTAAAGCGCGCTGTAACAAATATCTATGCTTTAGAGAAAAAACCTGAATATTATCTCACCATGGAGGAAAAGGATGACTGGAGTTTTATCGAGCTAAACGGAGAATTTTATATATCAGAGGGTAATAATAGAACAGTTATTGGTCGGTTTTTTTTACATCTCAATGATAAGCCACCAATTATTCATGGTGTTAAGGTTACAACAGCAATTAAGAAAAATGGGTTTCACGAAGTAGGCAAGGTTAAAAGCGTTTTATCAAAAATTTTCAGATACCTAAGAGTATAAGCACCATCAAAAACGCGCTTTTTGACTCTCGATCCGCAACAACTCGTAGGATCCCCATCCGACTATCTATTTTAACCGCCGCTGTTACAAAAATCAGTCAGATTAAGCAGCGGCTAATCCAGAATCAAAACACCTCGATCAGCTCAAACTCTTCAAACACCAGCAGCATATCTGGGGCGAAAGTGCCTTCTCGTTCGAAAAATGTCTGATGGCCTTCACGCCAGAAAGCCAGGCTTTTGTCGCCTTCGCCCTCTTTCGCCGCCATCTCAGCGGTAACATCGCAGTAGCGCACCAGCGTTAACGAGCGCGTGCGAATGACGCAGGAAGGCTGTCCGGCACCGTCCAGAACGATGTTGTAATCGCCGACCTGCGGCGTTTGCTCGTTTTTGAATGCGTGGTACGAACTACAGGTTGCCGTTTTATGCCCTTCCCGCACCAGTTGCAGCAGCTCATCCGCCAGCTCGGGACTGTCGCCAAATGACCAGCGCAGCGCGTCTGGGTACTTTTCCAATCCTTGTTTATGACTCATCATCTTCCTCGGTTTATACGGCTATGATTGCTCTCTTTTATTACGCAATCATAGCCTTAAAGCGACCATCAGGTAATGTCCACTTCCACCCAGAGTGCGGCATGGTCGGACGCAGCGGTGTCCCATGATGTCACTTCGGGTAGTGGCATCACCGGTTCAGCGCCCTCTTTGGCGGCAATCTTGTCGATATTGTAAATCCCACGACGCTCGATTCCCCACGCCACCACCGCCTGATGCAGCGGTGCAGATAGGAAAATATAGTCCAGCTGATTTAACCGCGCGCCCTTCTTTCCCCCGGAGAAATAGTAGGTGTAGCGCTCTTTTTCCGGGCGTTCAGGGTCGATAACCGGGTGTAAGTCCGACAGGGAAAACAGAGGAGCCAGACTTTGCCAGGGGTTTGACGAATCCTCGTTCAAATCACCGAGAATGACCACGTAGTCCTTCTTGAGATCGTAAGTCAGTTGGACAATCTCTGCGACACGTTCAGATTGGTCACGCCGCTTCTGTGCTCCACGCTGTCGCTCTTCTTCCGTTTGACCGCTCTGGCTTTTGAAATGGTTACACAGGATATAAATCGGCTGTTTGAGGCCAGCATCCAGCGTGACCTCAAGGCAATCGCGGCTAAAGACGGGGTCAAACTGTTTTCCGGCATCAAAAATATGTGTGCGGAGCTGAACAATCCGGTAACGCGTCAGGCAGGCAACATCAATGCCGCGTGGATCGTTCGGGCTGTCGATCATCACGAACTGGTTAAACTTCTTTTTCCCCAGCACCTGACTGTTGAAGTCACGCAAGACGTCCATGTTTTCGACTTCAACAGCGCATAGGATATCGGCGTTAAGCAGAGTAATAACCTTGCCCGTATTTTTACGCTGCTGGCTGCTGAACTCCTGAGATTTGAACACGATTTCACCGATCCAATCTCCACGGCCACGGCAGCTTTTATTGATCCTAAATCCGGTGCCATCTTCCTCCTTTTTCCATCGCCCCAACGTGCCTGCATCGGTGCGGATATCAATATAAGGGCGTAATGCGATAGAAAGGCGGAATACCTTATCCTTCAGAGCATCATCGTATTGGGGTTGTTCGAGAAGTTGCTGAAGTTGCCTGACCTGTTCCAATAAAGCATCGATCTGCTGCGAATCGGGGAGGTTGAGAATCGCAGTACGATGGAACAGGTTCTCAACGTTATAGCTGGCGATACGGATCTTCATTGTTGTCTCCTGCTGGGTAGTGGCAAAAGCAATGATGTCCTTTTGAGAATAGAAGCCCATTGTGACAGTTGGGCAGGATTCCCAACAGCAATAGACTTTTTGTTCTTTAACTCAACATGGTTAAAACGTGTTAGACGCACTATATTCACTACAAAAGTCAGGCTCGCGACAAAAGTACGCACGCCATGAGTACTATATTCACTTCTGATATAAATCATCACACAACGTGATTTATAAACAGATGTGTTGTCGCGTAGATTCATTATCAGCAAAAGTTATAAGCGCATTACTGCACACTACTCACAGGGAATTCATAATGAAAAAAATACGTTTTGCTTTACTGACCAGCGCCTTGCTTGCTACCAACGTATTCGCTAATGCCGATGACCTTGGCGCCATCAAGTTCGCTGGGGTTATCAAGATCGGCACGGAAGGCACCTACGCGCCTTACACCTATCATGATAAATCAGGCCAGTTGGTTGGCTTCGATGTGGATATTGGCCGTGCGGTGGCAGAAAAGCTTGGCGTGAAAGCCCAGTTCATTGAAGGACGTTGGGACGGTTTAATCGCCGGTATTGATGCCAAGCGCTACGATGCGGTCATCAATCAGGTTGGCGTAACCAAAGAGCGTCAGGCTAAGTATGATTTCTCCAAGCCTTACATTGATTCCAAAGCGGTGCTGGTTGTCCGCGGCGATAACACCACTATCAAAGATTTCAGCGATCTGAAAGGCAAAAAATCTGCCCAGAGCCTGACCAGTAATTACGCTAAGCAAGCCACCAACTACGGTGCGGAAATTGTACCAACGGATGGTTTTAACCAGTCTCTGGATCTGGTTCTTAGCGGCCGTGCCGATGCCACGTTGAACGATAACCTGTCATTCCTGGATTTCAAAAAGCAGAAGCCGGATGCCAACGTGAAGATTGCGGCAACCTCAAAGGACGGTGAGCCTTCCGCGATTCTGGTACGTAAAAATCAGGCTCCACTGGTGGAAGCATTGAATAAAGCTCTGGATGAAATCAAAGCAGACGGCACCTATAAAACGATATCTGTGCGATACTTCGGGGAGGATGTTTCTCAATAATCGCACTGTTACCAGAGCGCGTTGTTATAAACAGGACTGTTATATACCCTAAATAATTCAAGTTGCGTGACAAAACGTTAGCGTTTTGAACAACGCTATGCGTTGACCCTTTAGGGCAAGGCCCATTTATGGCCTTGTAACGCGGCAACCGCACGAGTCCCCAGGAGCTTACAAAAGTAAGTGACTGGGGTGAGTAAGGACAAATTGGCTAAGCCAATTTGAACGCCGTTTACGGCGGCCCTTCCGGGCGAGGTTCAGAGATGAGCCGAGTATTGCCAACGCACAAGCAGCTTGAAGTATGACGGGTATCAGCGCGCTCTGTAATTAGAGCATATCTTTATCGGAGCTCGTTTTCATGCCGCCTTGGCTACAACTCATGGCTGACTCCTTTTGGAGCCTGTTGTCTGCGGGACTGAAATTTACCGTCCCTCTGGCTATCCTGTCTTTCATCTTTGGCTTAGCTCTCGGCATTATCATCGCGCTGGTTCGCCTCTATGGTCCAAAGCCGCTGAAATGGGTGGGTGATTTCTACGTTTGGGTTATTCGTGGAACGCCATTATTGGTTCAGCTTTTCCTGATTTTTTATGGGCTGCCCAGCGCGGGGATTACTCTGGATGCCTTTCCGGCTGCCCTTATTGGTTTCACTATCAGCGTGGGTGCCTATAGCTCGGAGATCGTCCGTGGGGCAATATTGTCTGTCCCAAAAGGCCAATGGAATGCCGCCTATTCTCTCGGTATGAACGGAAGGCAGGCGATTCGTTGGGTCATCTTCCCACAATCCGTTTTCGTGTCGCTGCCGCCGCTCTCCAATACGTTTATTTCCTTAATCAAGGATACATCGCTGGCCGCCGTCATCACCGTGCCAGAGATGTTTTTATCCGCTCAGCGTATCGTTTCGGTTACCTATGAGCCCTTGATTCTGTATGTTGAGGCTGCGCTGATTTATCTGATGTTCAGCACGGTGCTAAGCCAGCTACAGGTTAAGCTCGAAAAATATTATCAGCGCCACATCACACAGTAACACCTCCTGCATCAGCCCACGCCATCCGCTGGGCTGATCACATTACCGCGTTCCCGACTTATCACTTTTTAACGAGCAATTCTCAGCTTACAAATACGCATGCTGGCGGAAAGTGCCTCGACCTCTCCATTTTGACGCACCAAAAAAGGGCGCACTACCCTCTTTGCATTTGTCACGGTGCGCACATACCTATTTAGAATTACCCACTTAGATCAATAAGCCTTTCCTTTCGTCTTTATTATCAAGCAAATAGAAAATTGGCATTTTATTTGCTTCGCTCTGCTCACGTCGGCATCCCGACAGACAGGTATGGTGCACCGCAACACAACTGTGTACTGCAACAACAGCAGATAACTCTAGATGCTAGGATGATTATGAAAAGAATAGTGATTTCTACTCTGGTTGCTGGCGCGTCACTCTTTGCCGCCATCAATCAAGCCCATGCTGGTGCAACGCTGGACGCCATTCAGAAGAAAGGATTTGTGCAATGCGGTATCAGTGATGGCTTGCCCGGCTTTTCCTATGCGGACGCCAGCGGCAAATACTCCGGCATTGATGTTGACGTGTGCCGTGGCCTTGCCGCCGCCGTATTCGGCGACGCCAATAAAGTTAAATACACGCCGCTGACGGCAAAAGAGCGCTTCACTGCACTGCAATCCGCCGAAGTCGATGTGCTATCACGTAACACCACCTGGACGTCTTCCCGTGACAGCGGCATGGGCATGCTCTTTACCGGCGTGACCTACTACGACGGCATTGGCTTCCTGACGCACAACAAAGCGGGCTTAACCAGCGCCAAAGAGCTGGACGGTGCAACCGTCTGTATTCAGGCAGGTACTGATACCGAGCTGAACGTCGCTGACTATTTCAAAACCCATAAAATGCAGTACACCCCCGTCACATTCGACCGCTCTGATGAAAGCGCCAAAGCGCTGGAGTCTGGCCGCTGCGATACGCTGGCATCAGACCAGTCACAGCTGTACGCATTGCGTATCAAGCTGAGCAAACCTGCTGAATTCATCGTCCTGCCAGAAGTGATTTCCAAGGAACCACTGGGCCCAGTGGTACGCCGTGGCGATGAAGAGTGGTTCGCGATTGTACGCTGGACGCTGTTCGCCATGCTGAATGCTGAAGAGATGGGTGTGACCTCGAAAAACGTCGACCAACTGGCAGCAAAACCTACCACGCCAGATATGTCTCACCTGCTGGGTCATGAAGGCAGCTACGGTAAAGATCTCAAATTACCGAACGATTGGGCATTCAAAATCATCAAACAGGTCGGCAACTACGGCGAAGTCTTTGAACGTAATGTCGGCATGGGCAGCGAACTGAAAATTAAACGCGGCCTGAACGAACTGTGGAACAAAGGCGGGATTCAGTACGCGCCAGCGGTACGTTAATTATCAGAACAACCCGGGCGCAGTGTATTACTGCGCCCCTCAGTACCCCGTATCGAGGTTCCAGCATGCTACAACGCCCAACCGTAAAAGGTGATTTATCACTGACTAATCCAGCGGTGCGCGCCTGGCTGTATCAAATTGTCGTTGTTATCGCGGTATTGGCTGTCGCAGCCTACTTGTTGCACAACACCGTGACCAATCTGTCGCAAAGGGGCATCACCTCTGGCTTCGACTTTCTGAATAAAAGCGCCGGCTTTGGCATCGTTCAACACCTGATTGACTATCAACAAGGCGATACCTACGCCCGCGTTTTTCTTGTTGGGTTATTCAACACGCTTCTGGTTTCGGCATTGTGTATCGTATTTGCGTCAATTCTCGGCTTCACTGTCGGTTTGGCTCGGCTGTCTGACAACTGGTTGCTACGAAAAATATCCAACATTTACATTGAGATATTCCGTAACATTCCGCCGTTGTTGCAGATCTTTTTTTGGTATTTTGCCGTACTGCGGAATCTACCGGGGCCACGCCAGTCAATCAACGCGTTTGATGTCGCATTCCTCAGCAACCGAGGCTTTTATCTGCCATCCCCTGAAATGGGACCGGGCGCAGCGGCATTTTTTCTTTCTCTGCTGATCGTATCGGCCGTGACATGGCGCGTCTTTCGACGTAACCAGCGCTATCACGCCTTAACCGGTCAACCGCGCAAAACCTGGCCACTGACGTTAGGCCTGTTACTTGTGCTGTGCGCACTCAGCCACTTGATTTTTGGTCCCGCTTTCCACTGGGATATGCCGGAATTAAAAGGGTTTAACTTTCGCGGCGGCATGGTGCTGATCCCTGAATTGGCGGCGTTAACCGTCGCTCTGTCGGTCTACACGTCATCATTTATTGCCGAGATCATTCGTTCAGGCATTCAATCGGTTTCCCACGGTCAACACGAAGCCGCGCGTTCTCTCGGCTTACCGAATCCCGTTACGCTACGCAAAGTGATCCTTCCACAAGCACTGCGCGTTATCATTCCGCCACTGACCAGCCAGTATCTCAACATCGTGAAAAACTCATCACTGGCGGCTGCGATTGGCTATCCCGATATGGTGTCGCTGTTCGCGGGAACCGTGCTGAACCAGACCGGTCAGGCTATTGAAACCATCGCCATTACCATGTCGGTTTACCTCATTATCAGCCTGCTGATCTCGCTGCTGATGAATCTGTATAACCGCAAAATCGCGTTAGTCGAACGCTAAGAGGACGTCATGACGATGAACCATTATACGCAAGGCCGTCAGTCCCCTCTGTTCAAAGCGATGCAGTGGGCACGGCGTAATCTCTTCTCAAGTATCGGCAATAGCCTGTTAACGCTTTTTTGCCTCTGGCTATTGTGGGTTGCCATACCGCCGCTGCTCAATTGGACGATCTTTCAGGCTAACTGGCTCGGCACAACCCGTAATGACTGTACGCGTGATGGCGCTTGTTGGGTCTTCATTCACGCCAGATTTGGTCATTTCATGTATGGCCTGTATCCAGCAGCGGAAGTCTGGCGCATCAACTTCGCACTCGCCATCGGGTTACTCAGCATTCTGCCAATGTTCCTAAAAAGCATCCCCTATCGCGGACGCTATCTTACCGTCTGGGCAGTAGCGTATCCGCTCATCGCCTGGTGGTTGCTTTATGGTGGTTTTGGCGGGCTCAGTAGAGTGGAAACCTATCAATGGGGTGGCCTAACGTTGACGCTGATCATCGCCGCCGTGGGTATTGCGGGTGCACTCCCACTTGGTATCTTGCTCGCATTAGGTCGCCGTTCCACGCTGCCGATTGTTCGTATGCTTTCCGTCGTGTTCATCGAATTCTGGCGTGGCGTACCGCTAATCACCGTACTTTTTATGTCGTCCGTAATGCTGCCGCTGTTTTTAACGGAAGGCACCACTATCGACAAACTGCTAAGAGCATTAGTTGCCGTGATTTTATTCCAGTCAGCTTATGTCGCCGAAGTGGTTCGCGGCGGCTTACAGGCGCTTCCCAAAGGACAGTATGAAGCCGCGGAATCCCTGAGCTTAGGCTATTGGCGTATGCAGGGGCTGGTCATCCTTCCGCAAGCGCTGAAAATGGTTATTCCAGGCCTAGTGAATACGATCATTTCTCTTTTTAAAGACACGAGTCTGGTGATCATCATCGGCCTCTTCGATCTCTTCAGCAGTATCCAGCAGGCAACCGTCGACCCCACCTGGCTGGGCATGTCGACGGAAGGCTATGTTTTTGCCGCTATGGTCTATTGGATTTTCTGTTTCAGCATGTCGCGCTATAGCCAACATCTGGAAAATCGTTTTAACACCGGACACAAGTCACACTGAGGCCATCCATGAATCAGACTGCATTCACTCAATCAACCGATCACATGATTACCTTAGAAAATGTGAATAAGTGGTACGGGCAATTTCACGTGCTCAAAGACATCAATTTGCAGGTCAGGCAAGGCGAGCGCATTGTGCTCTGCGGCCCTTCCGGCTCGGGTAAATCAACCACCATACGTTGCATTAATCATCTTGAAGAACATCAAGCAGGGCGAATTGTTGTTGATGGTATTGAATTGAATAATGATTTGCGCAACATCGAAAAAGTTCGTACTGAAGTTGGCATGGTTTTTCAGCATTTCAATCTTTTCCCGCACTTAACTGTGTTGCAGAACTGCACGCTGGCACCGTCCTGGGTACGCCACACGCCGAAAAAAGAAGCGGAAGAGCTGGCAATGCACTATCTGGAACGTGTGCGTATCGCCGCACATGCGCATAAATTTCCGGGGCAGCTATCTGGAGGCCAGCAACAACGTGTGGCCATCGCCCGTTCACTGTGCATGAAGCCCAAGATTATGCTGTTTGACGAGCCGACGTCTGCGCTGGATCCTGAAATGGTAAAAGAGGTGCTAGATACTATGCTTGGGCTAGCTCAGGATGGAATGACGATGCTTTGCGTCACGCATGAAATGGGATTCGCGAGAACCGTCGCTGATCGGGTGATCTTTATGGATCAAGGTGAGATCGTAGAACAAGCCCCACCGGATATCTTCTTCTCCAGCCCTCGTTCAGAGCGTACTCAGGCATTTCTTTCACAAATCCTGCACTAATCTGAAGCATCCTGCCTGCGTGTCCTACGCAGGCCTTCCCCAATATCGCCATTATGATGGCTCTCACAGCTCGCGTTATCACATAACTAACGCGAACTGGATAAAGTAGGAAGGTTTCTGCATCCTAAAAAACATCCTCATCTTCCATGACTGTCAGGTTATCTGCCGGATCCACCGCAATAAATGCACAGAGAGCAAATCTAATTCAGATATCACATAGTCTACCTGATCTACGCAAGATACCGACTGCCTTTTACCACAGGTAAGGTATAAACAACATATACCAAACGCGCATAGCAAAAAGCCCCTGTCTTTCGACAGAGGCTTTCCACTT
>NZ_JAINZP010000019.1 GCF_020166435.1 Pectobacterium versatile
GCCGTCGCTCAGTGGCAGAAACGGCTATGTTTCGTATCAAAACCCTGCAGGGGGGTCATCTGAGCCTGCGGGACTATGACGCGCAGGTGGGTGAAGCGGTGGCGATGGTTAACGCGCTGAACCGAATGACGTTATTGGGTATGCCGCATCGCGTCCAGATCGCGTAACAAGGGTTCCAGTTGGAGCCATCCTGTCGGCTGACTCTGATTTATTCAACAAAGCCTCTTTCTGATACTTCATGCGAAGAAGATGGTGGGTTAGGATACGTGGCGTGCTGCGCGTCCGTTAAGCCGAAAAATTATAGTGTATGGTGTTATTAGTACGGAAAATTATCAGAACTGCCTTATCAATATAAGGGTGATGATAAAACCAGCATACGATCGCCAAACGCTTGACTTGGCGTACCATTATCACTAATTTGTCACCCCGTAGTTCACGTCTGGCTCTCGCCACGACGATCCCAAAGCCGATATAGCTCAGTTGGTAGAGCAGCGCATTCGTAATGCGAAGGTCGGAGGTTCGACTCCTCTTATCGGCACCATCTTTCTTCATAAAATCATTAAATTACAGTTTCATTGTTTTGCTTTGTTCAACACTAATGTGCGTTTATGAGCGTTGTAAGTGTGGCAAAATTGTGGCAACAAGAAATGTTTAACTTAGCACTACAAAGTGAAACTAGTATCAGTTTGACTTCGTGTTATTATGAAATGACAACATCAAATAATTGTTTTTTATGGATTTTCTCATCATTACCACTTAATTATATGAATTGAAATTTCGCGAAATAAAGCGTATGATGTAAACGCTCTTTAGCGTATTGTGGATTTACCATGTTTTTGGTCAAATCTAGTTGGGCGTTGCGCCGAACTCTAATTTATTGATTACATTTACAGTTGCGGAACAAACTTTTTGAGCCGCAATCCAGTAGGTTGCGGATCAAAAAGTTTGTTCCGCGGCTACAAGTAAAGAGCCTAGACCAAGGGATGGACAGGGAGGTAAGAACTCCTCGTTCATTCTTTGGTACTAGTTAATGACTGGTAAACGGAACAAGCTGGTAATGAGCATCGATATCGAAACGACACTTAAAAAAGCTTACCCTGATTTTGAAATACTTTTAAAATCAAGACCAGCTACGCATTACAAAGTATACAAAATCCCCAAGCGCACGATCGGTTATCGTATCATAGCTCAGCCTACGCCACGAGTAAAAGCAATACAAAGTGATATAATAAAAATACTGAAAGAATATGTATATATTCACGATGCAGCTACAGCCTATGTTGATGGGAGGAATATATTAGATAACGCCAAAATACATCAGAATTCAGTTTTTTTATTGAAATTAGATTTAGTTAATTTCTTCAATAGAATTACACCTGAAATTTTATTCAAGGCATTATCTAGACAGGGTTTACATATTTCAGATGACAATAAAAACATATTAAGACAATTTTGTTTTTGGAATCGGTCAAAGAGAAAAAATGGTGCCTTGGTTTTAAGTGTAGGAGCACCTAGCTCACCTTTTATTTCGAATGTTGTTATGAAAAGCTTCGATGAAGAGTTAACTTCTTTTTGTGAATCAAATAAAATTAACTACTCAAGATATGCAGATGACTTAACTTTCTCGACAAATGAGAGGGATGTGTTAGGGTTGGCTCATCAAAAGGTAAAAACAACACTGAGTCATTTTTTTGGCACCAGAATTATTATTAATAACAACAAAATTGTATATTCATCCAAAGCACATAATCGTCATGTTACAGGAGTGACTTTAACCAATGATAATAAGCTATCAATAGGAAGGGAAAGGAAAAGATATATATCTTCTTTAGTGTTTAAATTTAAAGAAGGCAAGCTTTCGGGTGATGATATCAACCATCTTAAAGGCTTGATTGGTTTTTCTTTTAATATTGAGCCATTGTTCATTGGAAGACTTGAAAAAAAATATGGAAAATCAACCATTAAGTCTATCAAAAAATATTCAGAAGGAGGGGTAAATGGAACAGATCTTACCGAGTAGGATAATCAAATTAATAAAAAAATCGGAAAGCGGCGATTTTGCTTCCTCTTACCAACTTTTTAAAATATTTGGCTCAGATGAGTACGGAGTTGATCCAGATGAAAAAATGTCTAGCCATTATAAAGAATTATCAGCCAAGCAACTCGAAGGTGGTCAACTAAGGGTTGCGGATATCCATTTGGAAAACTATAAAGGATTTGAGTCCCTGATTATGGATTTTTCCATGAAAAAAGGCTCTACAATTTTAGTAGGAAATAATGGTTGTGGAAAGTCGACGATTCTCGATGCAATCCAAAAGGGACTGACACATCTCTCCTCAAGGCTATCTACTCGCTCACATAATGGCGATGGTATCGAAAAGCATGAGCTAAAAACAGGTAAAAATTATGCATCGATAGCTATCAATTACGACTTTATGGGAGTTCGTTTTCCTATGATCATAGCTATGACTGAACCTGGTTATGAGGATAGTGCTAAAAGCAACTATAGCGGAATTAATGAGTTAGGGAATATTTTCAAAACAGCCCATTCAATCAATCCAAATGCATCTTTTCCTTTAATTGCAATGTATACAGTTGAAAGAGCGAATGACGTTTCTACTAAAGATATTGAGAATTCTGACGAAATCAAAGAAGCTCAAATCTGGGACAAATTCAAAGCATATAATAAAAGTCTTACAGGAAAAGCTGATTTTAAACTATTTTTTAGATGGTTTAAAGAATTAATAGAAATTGAAAACTCTGATAATGCTGAAATTAAAGCATTAAGAGCAGAGATTCGAGCTAAAGAAAAAGACTTAGATAATCCATTACTAAAGGCTCTCCTGGCAGAGAATAAGAATTCTGATACTACTAAAAAATTGTTAGAAGATCATGAAAATTCCCTGAAATTTTTAAGAAGTAAATTAAATAACTATTATTCAATTAATAGTAAAACATTACACACTGTTGAAGATGCAATTTATTCTTTTCTGCCCGGATTCAATAATCTTAAACTTCAAAGGGCACCTCTTGATCTCATAGTGGATAAAGATAATGTATCTTTAAGCGTTCTGCAATTATCACAGGGTGAGAAAACCATTTTAGCATTAATTGCCGATATTGCTCGTAGATTGACATTATTAAACCCTAACAATGAAAAGCCTTTGGAAGGCACCGGAATTATCTTGATTGATGAAATAGACCTGCATCTGCATCCGTCATGGCAGCAAAATATTATTCCACGGCTTGAAAAAACTTTTAAGAATATTCAGTTTATAGTTACAACTCATAGCCCACAAGTTTGTCATACTATTGATAGTCAAAATATATGGTTATTAAAGAATGGCCAAAAGTTTAAGGCTCCTAAAGGAGTTAGGGGGGCAATATCTTCTTGGGTATTAGAAAATTTGTTTGAAGTTGCTCAACGACCGCCAGAAGATAAGTATACAAAGCTTTTGCAGGAATATAAGAGTTTAGTGTTTTCAGAAAAATATTCTAGTGAAGAAGCAAAAAAGCTAGGCACTACTTTATCCCGACATTTCGGTCCGGATGATGAAACCTTAGTAGAGTTAAAGCTTGAAATTGAAAAAAGAGATTGGGAGGATGATTTTGAAAAGGATTAATAAAACAGGAGAAGACCAATTCTTTATTGATTTTAAAACGCAGAATCCAAATGGAACTTGGGACGAATTTAGAAATCATGAAAAAAGCGTTTTGTATAAGAGGCTCAAACAACACATTTGCAATGACCAGATGTACCTTTGTGCATATTGTGAGATAGATTTAGATCGTAAAAATGAACATCAAATAAAAATAGAGCATTTCAAATCTAAATCTGGCTCGTTCCCCGGTGGAAGTAACTGGCATTTAGAATGGTCTAATCTCTTAGGTGTATGTCTTGGTGGTACAAATACAGGTGATAATTATGAATTACCAGCTAACTTAAGTTGCGATTCATATAAGTCACACTATGAAGATAAAAATAAAATTACTGACAAAGACTGGACAGGTAAAATTCTCCTTCCTCTCACGCTTCCGAATGCGCACAATTTATTTAACTTTGACAAGGTCACAGGTAAGTTGCTACCTAATGAATCGTACTGTAATAGCATAAGTATAGATGGTAAACCTGCGGTAGAAACACTAGGTATTGTTACAAAAACAATAGAAGTTTTAAATTTAAATTGTAGCAGGCTAAATAACGCCAGAATGAAGTTGCTGTTTCACTTCAACAGTTGCGCACGAGAAAGAGATTTGAGGAAAATTCATAATTTATTGATGCAATGGAGTCAAGGTGAACCAAAATTTTTTCAGACGACACGAGATATAATAATTCGAGAAAGTAGAATTTGCCGAGGATTGCTGGATGGAACAATAAAGTATTAGAATGTGTTAAATATGCGCAGCAGAGCAGAAAGTATTTTTCTATCACACTAAGTAATAGGTTGATAATATTCTGCTCATGGATTTTTTTTTCGTAAATGCATAGTTTG
The DNA here is from genome assembly GCF_020166435.1 of Pectobacterium versatile. Lineage (GTDB taxonomy): Bacteria > Pseudomonadota > Gammaproteobacteria > Enterobacterales > Enterobacteriaceae > Pectobacterium > Pectobacterium versatile. The sequence goes on from NZ_JAINZP010000019.1 coordinate 4,494, forward strand.
AAAATCACTCCAATTCTTATGATGCTCTTGTAGATTCAGCCAAAAATAAGCATCGGTGTTTAATATATTCGAAAGAGCTAAACTTTCGGATTCTTTTATTATAGATTTATTTTTTAATATATCCATTGTTCTATTATAAGAAATGCCCATTCTGTTGGCTAACTCATATACCGACATTTTCAATGGTTTCAAAAACTCCTCCGACAGCATCTCTCCCACTGTAGTCGGCTCAGCACCTTCTGTCCTCATATCTAATTCCTTTGTCATCTATCCAGAAACAACTTTATCATCAGTAAAGGCTTTATTCAAATAACTGTCTGAATAGTATTTACTGGATGATTCGATTTAGAGTTTTCTTTTGGTATGGAAACTCTACGCCATCTAGAGTATTAACTCTTTAAGCCAGACCTGGCTAGCTGGACTCGAGTGCCCTTACCTAAAGCAAATCGTCAGTTGTTGCTATATCCATGCGATCTGCGTAACTAAGAGTATTCATTCTTCAATCACATTTTCAGTTGTGGTTATTATTCGCTTTTCATCTAAAAATTATCGTATTTTGCTGCTTATATAGGGTGGGGATATATCAGAAAATAATTTGTTTAGCTAAACAAATTTTTTATTTAGGGCCTAAAAGTAGTAAAATTTCGATATATCCATTGCTAATAGCGGCACATGTATTGCTATTTGAATTTAGCTGGGTTTATAAAATACTCACTCTTATTTTAGTTGCTTACATTTTGTTTCATTTTATTTATTGCTATTTTGTTTAGCTAAACAACTTCTATTTCAAGTGTATATCTTGTGGATTTATCCACAAATTCTGTTAATAAGAATGTGAGTAACTTGTGATCTATTTACTGCGTTTATGACATATGAGGTGCGCTTTCATGACATATGAGGGGCACTTTCATGACATATGAGGTACGCTGTTTTTTTTAAACTCATTATATAACAATGAATTAACTATTATTTTTTTGTTTTCTAACCAGATCTTTAACCATATATAACCATAAAAACAAAAAGAATTATTAAAATCTTATTGGCGCTCAAAAAACGACCAAAAAACAAATAAATTTCAGTGAGATTTATTTCTAAGGATTTGATGTATGTTGACAGATGTATTTCAGGTGTTAATTTTGCGGTATTCTCAATTCATAACGTTTGTTTGCAAATTTTAGCATCTAAGATTTTAGCCGCTAAAATATCATAATATCTGCTGAGAGAAGAGTTCTTCGATGAAATCAGTTATGCCCGAACTTATAACCGTTGAAGAGTTGGCTTTTGCGTTAAAGAAAACTGTAAAAAGTATCCGCAGTGATGCAACGCGAAATCCTAAATGTCTTCCACCCAGATGTCGTCTTCCTGGGAATAAACGCCTTTTATGGCGTAGAGAAGATGTTAAAGACTGGATAGATAACTCCGTTGAGTTAAGGGGAGAAAATTGCGATATAGCGAAAGACGTAAATAGTCTTCAAAAAAAACGAGGCAGGCCACCAAAGAAGAAACCTAAGTAATAATAATTTTCTCGTGGTGATATTTAAACAAGTTTCCTTTCAGAAAACACATGCTCTGCACATAAATACTCGAGTAAGCCTGTATAAATACATTAAGAAAACACATCGTGTACACAGGAATACACATTTCGTGCACAGATATACAACGGCAACTGTAGGGCAGGACATGTGAAGTAGGCCCACCGCTTACGCGATGGACCTCTTCACTTCCCTTATTCGCAGCCGGGGGCTGCTCAACGGGATTCCTGCTCTGCGAGGTTGATCGGCTGCCGCCTTCTGGAGAGTTCGGATGACTGATATCCCAAACAGAAAAAACTCAACACCAATCAAAGTGTATTGCCTTCCCGAAGAGAAGGCGCAAATCCAGGCTAATGCAGAAGCATCAGGGTTAAGTACTGCTAGTTTTATTCGAAAGATTGCAATGGGTTATCAGGTTGAATCCATAGTGGATATAAAGCAGGTTTTGGAGCTTAGTCGAGTAAATGGAGATCTTGGCCGACTTGGCGGATTGCTAAAATTGTGGCTGGCAAATGATCCGAGGACCGCAAATTTTTCACCATCATTGATAAAAACATTGTTGAGAAAAATAGAATCAACTCAGCAAGAGCTGAGGAATATTATGGAGAAAATACTGGATAGATAAATTATGAGATCAACATTACTCAGAGCGCTAACTAAAAAGTTAATTTTGAGGTGACGAAATGAAGAAATCACTGCGGGCTGTCAAACTACTAAGAACAATTTTAGCCGCTAAAAAGGCGTTGCTGGCTTCCCTCGTAGCATCAATCATGACTTTACCGGCGCTAGCCGGTATTCCCGTCATTGATGGTACTAACGTGGTCCAAACCACCATCAGCGCGGTCAACAACGTTCAGGCCGTTGCCAAACAAATTCAGCAGTACCAGACGCAGCTGCAGCAATATGAAAATATGCTGCAGAACACCGTAGCGCCTGCGGCCTATATCTGGGACCAGGCGAACTCCACAATTAATAGGCTCCTGCAGGCGCAGGACACGCTGAACTACTACAAGAATCAGGCTGGTAGTCTGGATTCTTATCTTAAGCGCTATCAGGACATCAGTTATTACCGTTCTTCTCCCTGCTTTAACAGTAATATTGAATGCACTGCTGACGAGATCAATGCAATACGCAGTGCTCAACAGGACAGCTCAGAAGCACGTAAGAAGGCGAATGATGCTGTCTTTAAAGTCATTGACCAGCAGCAAGATACTTTACAAGCTGATGCAGATAACCTCGCAGATCTCCAGACTCAGGCAAGCGGCGCAACGGGCCAAATGAAGGCTATTCAGGCAGCAAATCAACTTGCCAGTGCTCAGGCTAACCAGCTTCTGCAGATTCGTTCAATTTTGGTGGCTCAGCAAAATGCAGCGGCTACAGTAGCTCAGGTACAAGCAGACAGAGAAGCGCAGCAAACAGTAGCTGATGAAAAAACTTTATCTGGTGTAAATACGCCTAGCCCTAAAAGAATCTGGTGAAGGAAGGTTTTATGCTAAATACAATTGCGATCTATTTTATTGTGGTCAGTACATTAATTTTATGTTCTTGTGAGCAAAATGATAATAATTGTTCATCACTAGACAATAAGGGTGGTAGTTATAAATATGATAATTGTGCTTTATATAATAACAATACTCCAAGCCCAAAAAAAGAGTGGTAAATATGAAATCAATCAATAAATTATCGTTTTTATTCGTGATGCTTATTTTTTCTATGAATGCTAATGCAAATCAGTTAAATAGCAGCGGATTACTTGATAACTTGTTGGATAAATATCAGCAGGTTGCTAGTACTTGGACTACGGTATTTAGTGATTATGCCAATTGGTTATTTTGGGGACTAGTCCTAATAAGCATGGCATGGACTTTTGGCATGATCGCTATGAAAGGGGGAGGGGTTCAGGATTTACTCGCAGAAGTCGTAAGGTTCTTCGCTATCAATGGTTTCTTTTATTTTATTTTAAAAAATGGTCCGGCCATATCAAAATCCATAATTGATTCATTGAGGGAACTTGCTGGTAATGCTTTAGGTACAGGGAATGGAATCTCTCCATCAAGTATAGTAGACATGGCTTTCGTTATATTAACAAAGGTTAGTTCGGCTGCTTCTATCTGGTCTCCTATGATTTCCACTATTATGATCACTGTTGCAATAATAGTTTTAGTGGTAATGTCCCTTATAGCAGTCAATATGCTGATAATGTTAGTGTCTGCATGGGTGATGTGTTACGCAGGAATAATATTGCTGGGGTTCGGCGGTTCAAAATGGACTTCTGATATAACTATAAATTATCTGCGAACGGTACTGTCCGTTGGAATTCAATTATTTACAATGACATTAATTATTGGAATTGGGCAATCATTTATAGATCAGTACTTTTATGTTATTAAAGACGATGTGCCGGATCTTAATAGCCTTATAGTTCTGCTCTTGGCATCAATTATTCTCTTAGTGTTAACTAACAAATTGCCACAGTTACTATCAGGTATAGTCGGTGGCGCATCCTTACAAGGAATGGGCGGTTTCGGAGCTGGGATGATTGCTGGAGCTGCCACCACTGCAATCAGCAGCGCTGGAGCAATGGCAATGAGCGCTACAACTCAAGTCAGTGGTGGGGCTTCTGCATTAAAAGCAGCATTTGAATCTGCACAAGCTGCCATGGCCGATGAATCTAATTCTGGCGGTAGTTCTGGTGGTGGTGAAGATACCGGTTCTGTAGATGCCTCAGGAGGACAGCCATTAGGATCAGATGGTTCCGGCGGGGGAAGCAAGGGTTTTGCGGCCTCGTTCTCTCATGCTGGCCGTATGGCTAGTTACATGGGAAGCAGTCTGGCTAAAGGGGCTATGGATTATCAGACTATGAAGCGAAGTGCTAATTCTACCCGGGTACAACAGACCGTTGGCGGGGAGCTGGCGAACCAGATCCGTAAACAAACAGCTGCTCGTCGCGAAAGCAGCGAACATGATGAATTTGACGGTGATAGTTTAACTGGCAGTAAAAAATCTTGAATTAGGTGCGTCAGTTAGCGCGGTAACGTTAACTGACGCTTCCACTGAACACCTGTAAGGAGGTGAATAATGGTCGATTATAGTAGCTTTGTTTTAGAAGGAATAAAAATTATTTTTGCCGATAATAAAAAGGGGTTTTTTAATGACATTTATGATCCGTTGATAAATATCCTATGTATAGAAAACTATTACTATGCTACTGGTATTTATAAATCTGACGACGCCAATGAACAAATGGAATTGCTAAAAAAAGCAATAATTGACTATAGAATGGCTCACTAAAGCGGAAAGGCTAACTAAATGTTAGCCTTTTTATTTTGTTTTTCCGATTGTTCAATGTGATGCTTTAATACTTCTCTCTTTGCCTCTTCATAGGTTAGCTCTCCATTGATTACTTTATTTTTTATTTCATTATAAAATGGTGAGCCTTTGGGGTCCTTACCGGATAAAAAAAGACTGGCTTCAGCTTTCCGAAAAGCTTCTTTCCTTGCCTCTGTAGAATATGAATTAGAAGAGTTATTTTTGCTCATAAATGGAAGTCCCCTTGTTGTTTATATTCGAGCTGTTTTTATCTACAAGAGTTAGTCTTAACTCCGAGAATTTTTTGCCTGAAACTTTATAACACTGACTTTCATTTTTTTCAATATAAAGAACTTGGTTTTCTGAGTTACCACATGTCGTAGATATTCTTGTATCGAGAAATAAGAACTTTTCTTGGAATCTTTCAATATATTTCATTGCTGTTATGCTAATAATAAAAAGAGCAACTGACACAGCAAAAAGGGATAAGCCTGAGATTAATCGATTAAAATTAAATTTCTTTCTAAAAAATAACGAACTGGCTAGATTGACAATGTTATAGGGGACCATAATGATGAGTCCTATTACTATTGTTTTTTCAGCTAGATTATTCATCTGTATATAAAGTTGAGCCAAGGTTCCAATATATACTGAAAGTATAGATGATATTACTATCTTTGCTGGGGATACATCTCGCAAGAATATGTATATATAGACTACAATTGCACAAATCATTGCTCCTATTGGAAATGAGAGCATAAAAGCATAAGCTAATGTCGAGTAATTAAGGTTTTCTGGGTCTATTCCATAAGCAATGTTAAGCTTAAAATTCGCGATCCATAAGCATACTGAATATGTAAATCCAGTCACCCCCCATTTAACCACTGTATTATTGAAGACTTTATTTAATAAATCACGATATCCTATGTATACACTGGTTAATAAAGCTATTGATGATAGAAAAACAGGGGCTGCAATGTATATGTTTTCTAGCCATAATGGGTTTTCTACAATCAAGTATCCAAAAGGTATTAAGTATATTATAGCCAAAGTTTGAGGATTATTTAATTTAAGCAAGACATCGGCTAACTTATCTTTATAATTCATACAACATCCTTATTTCAATTTTAACGCCAAATTTTCAGCTTTGGGGTGATAGTATCGCATTAGCATTCTTGGATCTTTATGTCCTGTAATTTTGGTTAGCTCATGCATAGGGAAAATTTCAGCAAGTCGAGAAGTTGCTTCATGTCGAAGGTCATGAAACCTTAAATTTTTAAGGAAAGATTCATTGCATAATGAGTTTGCTTTCTCGTACCTTTCTCTGGCACGTTTTACAGCTCGGTCAAAAGCTCTGGTAATCGCGTCTGCACGCATATTGAAAACCTTATCAGCAGTTTGCTCAGAATGTTCCTTAAGACTGGACAGTATCGTAATAGCTTTGGTTGATAAAGGGACATCGCGGGCATTGCCATTCTTAGTATCTGGCAGATGTGCAACTCGCCTATCAAGATCGATAAAGCGCCATCGGAGTTCTGCAATTTCGCTACGGCGCATGGCTGTTTCTAACGCCAGAAGAACGATTGCTGGCAATACTGATGAATGTGTTGCCGCAATGATATGGTCTATCTCCGTGGTTATTTCTTTCTTTGGCGTCACAACGGTTTTATCTGGTGACACCGGCAGCGTTTCCAGGCGTCTGGTTCTTGCATTCTTCGGCTGGGGTTTACGGATGACTTCTACAGGGTTCAGCAGGCTCTCCATGCCCCATTCTTTACGCGAAACATTGAAAACATGAGACAGTAACGCCAACCGCCTTAAAACGGTTGCAGGAGCATAGATTTTCAACCATTCATCCCTCAGCTTGGCGACATCAGCACTCCTGATGCTGGCCATATAGTTTTTCGCCAACTGAGTGCCTTTTAGTATCCGCACCAAAGATCGGTCTTGCACTGCCCCTTTTTTGTCGGGAACAATCTCTTTTTCATAGCGCGTTAGGGCTTCATACAATGTTGTAGATTCCGCTTCGCTGCGGCTAAGCCAAACACCTCTCGCCATTTCTGACTCGATCATTTTGGCCCAAGCTTCTGCTTCCACTTTGGTATTAAAGGTTTTGGTTTGAGAGGGAAAACCACGTTTGCGGATTTGAGCTTCCCATTGGTAATTACCACGTTTGCGTATAGTCGCCATTTCTGTCTGATTCCTAACGAACTGTGGCAATATTGTGGCAAAAAATTCATTTAAATTCGATAAGTATTGATTTTACTATATCAATTTACGCATTCGTAATGCGAAGGTCGTAGGTTCGACTCCTATTATCACCATAAAATCAATAAGTTACAGAAATACTCCTATCTAAAATCTTCTTTTCTTGCTCTCGGGTACACAAGTTACAATATATAGATCATCGCAGTGGTGTTTCTACGAAATTCCCGTCATTTCATTTTGCGATGCTTGCTTTGTAGCATTTAACGTGTATGGGCCTGTCATTTTGTGGGGATTACCGTCGGGAAGGGTTGTATGCTATGTTGGATTTCTCGTGATGATGATACGTCGCCCCCCCTATGCGAAAAAATCTGTTAGCTTATTTTCAAATACTTTATTTTAAGAAAGGTTTTTTCTTACTATCGTCCTGTCTGTTTTTTGTTCTGGTTGCTCTTCTTACGTTGGCGCTTGCAATCTATTCGATTTCCACACTTAGGCACTTTGAAGGAGATGTGAATAATTTTTCTAACCTCACTGTTGAACATGCTGGCGAGATCATGATGCAGGCAACCTCCGCGCTGGATAGGTTAGAAGAATATAGTCTGCCTTACTGTGATAGCCCTCATCTGAATGTGCTCCGGAAGACGGCTTACGACAATGATTATATCCAAGACGTGGTATATATCGACGGGAATCGGCCTCGCTGTTCTTCGATGCTGAACGAAATTAATACGATGTTTCTTCCCGCCCCTGATTTTTTCTACAAAAATGCCTATGCAGTTTGGTACAACGTTGAAAGCCCGCTGAACCGCAATAAGCGAATGATTTATGTTGGCGCAGCACATCATCTTGTGGTGTTAAATCCGCGTTCATTTCTGGATGTTCCTTCCTACAGCCATAATATCCAGTGTGCATTGCTGGAGAGAAAAAAACAGGATGGGCAGGTTATCCTGTCGGATTCGATCCATGACGTCGTTTTCCCCCGCCTGATTACGGGAGAAAATCGAACCGATAGGTTTTATATTGATAATAAATATTATGTCCTGAAACCGTTATCAAACAGCGATCTTGCTCTGGCGGTGAGTGCTGATAAACCTGTGAGTACCGCGCGATATCTGACGATTTTCTTCTCTGTACTGCCTGTTTTTCTTATCCTTTCTCTGCTGCTTTCCACCTTAATCTCCCGGCGAATGTTGACTATTCAGAGCCCGCGTTATGTTTTTAATCAGGCGCTGAAACAAAAAGAGTTTGAATTGCATTATCAGCCAATTATTGAATTGAAGACCGCTCAGGTTGTGGGGTGCGAAGCACTGATTCGCTGGCGTCATGCGGACGGGCGCTTAATTATGCCTGATTCATTTATTCCCGTGATTCGGCAGGTGGGATTGATGAAAAAATTGACGTTATACGTTATTGATGAGGCGCTACAAACGGCCAGTGTACTGAAGAAAAGTGACCCTGACATGTTTGTCTCCATCAATCTTGAGGCGGCCGAGTTCGAGGATATGTCCGTTTTTAGTTATCTCGTGGAGCGGATTGCTACACACGATCTTGAAGGGAAAAATATTAATGTCGAATTAACTGAATCATCAATGATCGAACCACAAAAAGCCGGACTTATGGTGGAGTTGTATCAGCAAAAAGGTATTGATGTTGCCATTGATGATTTTGGCACTGGGTACGCAGGGCTGTCATATCTTGAGCGGGTAAAAGCCAATAAGCTTAAAATCGACAAGTCCTTTGTTGGGAATGTTAGTGACCATTCACCGACCGATATCGTGCTGTCTCATATTGTCAGCATGGCGCACTGTCTTAATCTGCATATTGTTGCCGAAGGGATTGAGACGCCGATTCAGGAAGCCTATCTGAAAAGCCTTGGCGTCGCTTATGCGCAGGGCTGGCTGTATTCCAAAGCGCTAACGCAAGAAGCATTGATTGCGTTTCTGGCGGCAAGAGGCGAAATGGCGTCAGATGAGCCGTAAAGTCACGATAAACGCGGCTTCACTATCAAAAATACGCATAAAAGGGTAAAATATCGAAAATAGGGGAGTTACCTAATGATATTTATTACTTTTTTATTGTGAATTTTTCAGGAGTTTATCATGCAACAGTTACCCCATTGTCCGAAATGCAGTTCTGAATATACCTGGCAAGAAGGCGAGATGCTTAACTGCCCTGAATGCGGAAATGAGTGGTCGGCAGCAGGCGATGCACCAGCGCAGGATGACGGTTTAGTCGTGAAAGATGCTAACGGCAATCTGCTGGCGGATGGCGATACGGTAACGGTCATTAAAGACCTGAAAGTCAAAGGCAGTTCGACGCCGCTGAAAATCGGCACCCGCGTGAAGGGCATCCGTTTGGTGGAAGGCGATCACAATATTGATTGTAAGATCGACGGTTTCGGCCCGATGAAGCTGAAGTCCGAGTTTGTGAAGAAAAACTGATTCGGGTGTGATGATATACGCGTCGGTCTTCTATTTGGTCGGCGCGCTGCATTTTTTCACCTCTGGCTGGTTTTTTCACATCCGACAATCCTTTACCATAGCCTGTATTGATTTCTTACCTGGCTATACGGATATCTGATGCGTCATTTGGTTCGTTTTCTCCCTCTGCTCGTTTTGCTTTCGGCCTGTAGCAGTCAGCCGGCCCCTCCTCCCGCAGAAGCGCCTTCAGGTAATCCTTTTAAAGGTGGCTTCCTGCTTGAACCTGCACACAATGTCCATCCGCTAGGCGGTGATTTTGCGACTAACCCAGCTACCGCAAGGTTTGTCGATAAAATGGTGCTGGAGCATGGCTTTAATCGCCAGCAACTGCATGATGTGCTGGTGCAGGCAAAAAGTCTGGATTGGGTGATCCGTCTGATGGATAAACAAGCCCCGACATCGCGCCCGCCTTCAGGGCCAAACGGATCTTGGAACCGCTACCGCAATCAGTTTATTACGCCAGACAACGTGCAGAACGGCGTGGCGTTCTGGAATCAATATCAGGATGCGCTACAGCGCGCTCAGAACATTTACGGCGTCCCGCCTGAGATCATCGTCGGCATTATTGGCGTTGAAACCCGTTGGGGCAGGGTCATGGGGAAAACACGCATCATTGATGCGTTGGCAACGCTGGCGTTTGATTACCCGCGACGTGCCGATTACTTTGCGGGCGAGCTGGAAACCTTCCTGCTGATGGCGCGTAAAGAAGGCAACGATCCGCTCAGCCTGCGCGGCTCGTACGCTGGCGCGATGGGCTATGGGCAGTTTATGCCGTCATCCTTCAAGAACTACGCGGTGGATTTCGACGGCAACGGACATACCAACCTGTGGGATCCGGTGGACGCGATTGGTAGCGTAGCCAATTATTTCAAAGCGCACGGATGGGTGAAAGGCGCCCCTGTGGCGGTGCAGGCAAACGGTCAGGCGCCGCTGCTCCCGAACGGTTTTAATACCCGCTACTCGCTCACTGAGCTACAGGCTGCGGGTCTGACGCCACAGCATTCTCTGGCGGGATACAATGAAGCCAGCCTGCTGCGGCTGGACATCGGTACGGGATATCAATACTGGTACGGCTTGCCGAACTTCTACACCATCACGCGCTACAACCACAGCACACACTACGCGATGGCTGTATGGCAACTGGGTGAGGCTGTAGGCCGCGCGCGCTAAGGCTAGAATTACTAATATATCTATTGTCTGGTGTTGGTAGTCCTATTCACAAAATGCGAACGGTGATAATGGGATAGAAGAGTAAAGCGTTTGCGCCATGGATGGCGCAACTCGAGCGTACAGGGACGTATTCACAGCGTCTTTACGATCTATCCACTATCACCGCTCTGTAAGCCTAACTAACATTGTTATGCGGGCTACATGAGCTCAAAGCTGTCTTATTCCTTTCCACCCACAGCGTCATTTTCCCTGCCTCCAATTTTCCCTTAATCACCCTCAATACAATCCGCATAGACACCTGCAGTTACCTTATTGGACTATTCCTGCATAGGGGTTTTCCTATGGCGCAGCAAACCGAGGCGATGAATGACAACGATGATGGTGGTGTTCCTGCTGGCTGGTGTGGTGAAAGGCGTGATTGGCCTGGGATTACCGACGATCGCGATGGGGTTGTTAACGTTGGTAATGCCCGCCGCCTGTGCTGCGGGGCTTTTGATAGTTCCTTCGCTGGTGACCAACATCTGGCAGCTCGCCTGCGGCCCCGCTTTTCTCAGCCTGATTAAACGGTTTTGGACGCTGTTTGTCGGAATCATTATCGGGACGTTCTGGAACGGTTTGCCAGCGCTCACCTCGTCATCGTCATGGACGAGCGCGGCGCTCGGCGGCATTTTGGTGATTTACGGTCTGTGGGGAATCATGGCGACGACGTTGCCGCAGCCGGGCCGTCATGAGAGCTGGCTGTCGCCGCTGGTGGGTTACATCACGGGGGCTATCACCGCAGCAACGGGCGTCTTCGTGATTCCCGCCGTGCCTTATCTGCAATGCCTGAGGCTCAATAAAAACGATCTGGTGCAGGCGCTGGGGCTGGCCTTTACCGTTTCTACGTTGGGGTTGGCGCTACAGCTGATTCAGGGCATCGGGCTACAGGGTATCGATCTCTGGCAGTCTATGCTAGCGCTGATTCCCGCGCTGCTGGGCATGATGATTGGGCAACGCCTGCGCCACGCGATTAGCGAATCGGTTTTCCGGCGCTGTTTCTTCATCGGGCTGGTGGCGCTGGGCGGGTATATGGCTGCGCGCGGGCTGCTTTAAGTTGCATTCTCTTCTGCAATAAAAGTGACGAAATCCTGAACATAGCCAGGCAGCGCGGAAAACTGGCGGGCGCAGACCACCAGATTGCGTGTAGCCCAGTCGTCTGACAGCGGGATCGTGCGAATCGCCAGCCGTTCCATCATGCGCTGTGCGGCATGCCGCGGAAGAATGCCAATGCCGATACCGCTGTGAATCACCTGCGTGACGGCATCGAAGCTGGCAAGGCGCACGCGGTAATTCAGGCGTTTTCCCAGCCTTTTGGCGTGCTCGTCGATGTGTTCCTGCAAGGCCGCGCCTTCGCTAAGCCCGATAAATTCGGCGTCGGCAATGGCGGAAAAGGTGAGCTGCTGTGCATCAGACCACATGCTGGTTCGGGGAACCACAGCGACCAGCTCATCGCGGCGGAACGGGCGCGTTTCCAGCCCGTCGAGCGGCACGGAATCGGCCACAATACCGAGATCGGCAGTTTGATTACGGACAGCGCTGACGATATCGCGGCTGAGTTTTTCATTCACCGCGACGGATATCTGCGGGCAGACCACCAGATAGCGACCCAGCAGGGCAGGCAAATATTCATTCAGCGCCGCCGAGTTGCACAGCAGCGGAATATGGCCGCGTAGCCCTTTGCTGTACTGGTGTAATTCGCTGCGCATATGTTCGACCTGACGCAGGATAATGTGGGCATGGTGCGCCAGAGAAAAGCCCGCGTCGGTGAGTGAGACACCCGCCTTTGAGCGCAGCAGCAGCGGTACGCCAAGTTCATCTTCCATTCCCCGGATTCGCTCACTGGCAGCCTGCACCGTCAGGCTGGACGCCGCTGCGCCACCGGTAATACTGCCTGCTTTCTGAATATTGAGAAACAGCCGGAGATCGGTTAAATCGAATCGCATAGGGGAGTCTGTCTCGGAGGAGCCGATATCCACTATTATGGTCGTGAGTCAGGGCGACGGCAATCGCCCAGGCTGCGACTTACTGAAACTCCACTCTATTTCTTCCTTTTTCCTTGGCCTGATAAAGCGCGGCATCTGCGGCACCGTAAAGGGTATCGAAACGGGTTTTCTGCGGTGCCCAACTGACGCCAAAGCTAGCGGTGACGCGCTGTTGCGGCAGCACGCTGAGCGGCATTCTGTTGAGATCCTGATGAAGACGGCTGGCGAGCGAGACGGCCTGCATGAGCGTATGCCCTTCCAGCAGGATGGTGAACTCTTCACCGCCGACGCGACCAATGCTGCTCGTGGTATTCAGAACCTGTTGCACGCGTGACACCAGATCGCAGATCACGGCGTCACCCGTCGGGTGACCATAGGTATCATTCACCTGCTTGAAATGATCGATATCCAGCACGATGAGCGCCGCCTGATTGCGTTCCAGCGCGTGGTTGATGCGTTCAATAATCGCCCCGCGGTTATACACACTGGTCAGCGGATCGTGGCTGGCTTTGTACTCCAGCTCGACCGCCAGTTGATTGAGCTGCGCGTTCAGACGGTTCAGCTCTTTCTCCGCCCGGTCGCTGCGTGAAATCAGACGGTGCGACTCGCGTACCAGACGCTGATAGTGGTCGGTTAACGCCAGCAGCGTATCGCGATAGACTTCTGCTGGCCTCTCCTGCTGATTAGCGATGTTGCGCGCGGCGAGCAGAATGTCGTATTCCGGTGTAAACAATTCAATTGTGCTCATGATTATCACTCAAAATCGTGCTGTGAAAGGTCAGGGCGGGGAAATCGATGTGAAGCTCTTCACCAAATTCTTCCGCAATGTCGTCGTCTTTGTCGTAATACCAATACAGCGCAATCGAGAGCGCCTGTTCAGCCGCCTGATTAAGTAGATTGAATAAACTAAACAGCATCTTGGTGCTGGAGCTGTTGAAGTAAATCAGGGAGACGTGAATGTCGATGTTCGGCGGTGCCTCATCCGGCGGCATCGTTTCTGCGTAGGCGGTCAACGCGTGCAGATACGCCTGAATCTCGGTAAGCAGCGGGCGATAAAACGCCGCGGCATTCTCAGGATAAGATTCGCCAGAAAGGTAAAGACGGTGTGTGTCAAAGTGAAAATCAACCGTCGGGGTACAGGATGTCCCCGAAATATGGAGGTTGCTTAGGGTCGTTATATTTTTCATGTTAAATGATTGCCTTCAGATAAAACGTAGATAGCCCCGTTGATGCATCGGCTCGAAACGTAAACTGGAGTGGCTCACTGGCATCACGCGCGACGGTCAACAGCCCCATATCCGCGCCTTTACTTGATGACGGGGTTTCATCACGCAGAGAGACCTTGTAGGCGAGTCGGATTTCATCAAGCGTCATACCGCGCAGCGGCTCAAGACGCCCCCGCAGCGTCTCGACATCGTCGGGGTGTATCGGATTGGCACACAACAGGAAGTATTTCCCATTTTCGTAACCCAAACACACGGAACCATGACGGACTTCGACGGGCTGATCGAGAGCCGTTAACGGTGCAGCGGAATAGCGAGTAATGTTCTGCACCATTTCGACGAACGTAGAGAACAGTCGGCGGCGAATGCCGGCAGGAAGCTGCTTTTTCTCCAGCTGTAGCCGCATGGTCTCGGCCAGTGAACTGATGATGTTTTGTGAAAAATAGCCCACGTAATACAGCGTAATGTCATGCTGATGTGAGGGTAAAAAAAACTCGGTGTATTTGATGTTTGGCATCATTCTGCCTACCTGATTAAACAAAAGTCGAACAATGTCGGAAGCCCCAAAATGTTAAATCGTCTCGTCGGGTCTGATCGCCCTGGTAGATCTTGTGTGCTGACAGGAGCTGGTTAGCCAGTTCACGCATCGGCTGGTGTTGATGGTGCTGGAGGTACTCCTGTAGGCGACGTTTACCAAACATAATCCGTCGTTCTCCGCCGATTTGATCCGTCAATCCATCCGTGGTGGTGAAAAACATATCGTTATCATGAAGCTGTAATTCATAGCTCGACCACTGGTAGTCATAAGGCGTTTCGGTATAGCCGACTCCCATACGATCGCACTGGAGTGGCGTCAGCTGTCCGGTCTCGCGTTGCAGCATGAAGGCGGGCATGCGCGCACCGGAAAACGTCAGCGTGTTTCGCGTCATATTGCAGAACACCAGCATCGCGTCACAGCCGTCGTTAGAGGTGGAAAGCTGACGCGCTTCGTCACGCTGCCCCAGCGTATCTTTGATGTGACGGTTGATTGCCTGTAATAACTGGGCTGGCAGCATCGGGCCGTGCTGTGTCAGCGCCTGTTCCAACGCGGAAGAGAAAATCAAGGTCATAAATGCGCCGGGTACGCCGTGCCCGGTACAGTCCGCGACGGCGGCAAGCCAGCCGTTCTGATAGGTTTTAAAGGCATAACAGTCGCCGCCGACACAGTCTCGCGGTTCCCAGGTTAAACACCAGTCGGCTAGCGTGCGGGACATCGCCTGTGTTGACGTCGTCAGCATCGCTGTCTGAATCACGCTGGCATATTCAATGCTCTGCATAATCTGCTGATGTTGGCGCAGGTGCATATCGGAGACGGCCTTGATCAGATCGATGCCGAGCCCGATACCGATATAACGCCCGTTCTCGGTGATCATAAAGCCGTCCGTCAGCGATTTATCACCGGTAATCACCGTTTGATCGGCAACGTCGTTCAACGACGCCAGCGCATCGACAATCAGTGGGTTTTTATCCATAAACGCGATGCAGCTCTTTTTGTCGTACAGTTCGCGATAAAAAGGCCGGGACATCTGTGAGAGAAAAATATGGCGGTTGATTAAGCCGAAAGGGCGTCCATCCTCAACAACAGGCAGGCTGACCCACTCTTTATTCTTGCTGAATAATTGCAATACGGTGGCGTTGTCGGTGTTAGGAGAAACGTCCGGCAGAGGAATGCAAAGATCTCGCGCCACCGGTGTACCCCGGAGGAGTGGTCGGGCGCAAGGAACAGGCATGGCGGTCATGGTTAATCTTTGGGCGTATTTATCTTTAAGTCAAAATACCTGCCCTTGATGACCAAATGATGACAGCCCCCGTCATACTTCAAGCCGCAGGTGCGTTGGCTTCCCTTACTCACCCCAGTCACTTACTGGTGTAAGCTCCTGGGGATTCGCGCGGTTGCCGCCTTCCTGCAACTCGAATTATTTAGGGGGCTCGTGCTATTGCGTGTGCAGGACGTTGGCCATGATCTGATTTTGCCAGTCGAAATACGGGTTAAAGGTCAGGCGCACATGGGTTTTGCCATTTTCCACGTATCCCCAGTCGGAATACCACAGCGTGCTGCGATCCTGACAGAGCTTCAGGTCGTTCAGGGGTTGGCCGTTGGCGCAAATGACGATTGCCCCCGTTTTGCCGTATTCCTTATTCTCTGGCGAAAACAGGAGCGACATGTGCGAGAACTGACTGATGCGCCAGTCGGGCAGCGAGCCTGTCCGCACCAATACGCGCGAAGAATGGATACCGGCAGGGCGATCGCCATACCAGATCAGGCGGCTGCGCGGGTTGGTAAACTGCTTATCGAATGCGTTGACAACATAAGCCGTATCGACGACGGAATCATGTTCTGCCAGCACGATTAACACCGGCTTGTCATAAGGCCTTTTGGCGAGCTGTGAGCGCACGCCGCTGCTGGAATAATAATATTGGGCGAAGCCGTTGGTCGGCACGCGCATATAGCGGGTTGCCAACTGCTGGGGATAGCCGGGGCGCGGCGGCATCAGCCAGTCGGTAAACACGGATAATACCGGTGCCATGAAGTCGTATTTTTCGTTGGATTTAATCGCGGGGGAGAACAATACCAGCCCTTTGATTTCAGGGTGTTGTAGGGCGTATTCCAGTACCAGATTTCCCCCAGTGGAAAAGCCGCCTAGGTAAACTTCATCGACCTCTTTGCTGAGTATGGCAGCCTGCTCGGCAACCACGTTGCGCCAGTCGTCGACGGTGACGTGCAACAGATCTGAGGGGCGTGTGCCATGACCCGGTAGCAACACGGTTCTGACCAGAAAGCCTTGTTCGACCAATTGTGGTGTCACGTCGGTGAATGAACCCGGCGAGTCACCCAGCCCGTGCACCAGCAAAATCGCTTTACGTGGCTGGCCGATGGGGCGGGCTTCATTCGGCGTATTCCAACGTAATTCCAGCTGTTTATCCGTGGTCTGGAAGGCGCGATGCTGTTCTACCCAGCGCGTGGTGTCTTGCTGGTAACGCTCGAATGACGTTTGCCCTAATGGCGTGATGCCGCGCGGATTGCTATTACATCCCACCATGAAAAATACGCCGATGATGGCGAAAAAACCTGCCACTCCCCGTTGCCAGCCTGTCCACGAAACGAACCGGAATACGTCTATTGTCATTTGTGCTCCTTGCCTGCTGGCAACATCAGTCTGATCGCTAACGGGGTATGGCGTTTCAACAACACTATATCTGAAATTATTTATTATGCAGATTGCTCAACGTGCTGCGTTACAAGGCTTCATGTTATACTTCAGACAAATTGGGCGTTTTTTCTGTCTTTTGGTCAGGCCAATATTATGATGGCCGATGTTGAATAAAGGGATGGCGGTATGCGTTTATATCAGCAGATTGGCGACAATCTTCGCGCGGAAATTCTGAAGGGAAACTATCAGATTGGCGACCGCTTGCCTCCCGAGCGTGATATTGCTGAAACCTACAACGTCAGCCGCAGCGTGGTGCGTGAAGCCCTGATCATGCTGGAGCTGGAAAAGCTGATTGAGGTGCGTAAAGGCTCTGGCGTTTATGTCATGCAACTGCCGAGCGCGCAGGGAAAAGACAGCGTGGTGGACAGCGGCTATGGCCCCTTCGAGCTGATGCAGGCGCGTCAGCTGCTGGAAGGCGAAGTCGCGGCGTTTGCCGCGATGCAGGCGACCAAGAGCGACATCGTGAAAATGCGGCAGGCCATTGAACAAGAACGGGCGTCGCTTGAGAACGGCAGCGTGGATGAAAGCGCCGATGAGCAATTCCACTGCCTGCTGGCGCAGTCTACCCAAAACAGCGTCTTAGCCAACATGGTGTATGAGGTGTGGCAGGCGCGTAAACGCAGCCCAATGTGGCAGGGCATTCACTCCCATACCGATGATTTCAGCTATCAGCGCCAGTGGCTGGACGATCATGAACAAATCCTGCGTGCCGTGTCTCGTCGTGATGTGAACATGGCGCGTCAGGCAATGTGGCAGCATCTGGAAAACGTAAAAATCAAACTGCTGGAAATCTCGAACGTGGACGATCCGGCCTTCGACGGCTACCTGTTCGAGTCTGTTCCCTCACGTCTGGAATCCTGATTCCCCCTGTATACCCGTCATACTTCAAGTTGCATGTGCGTTGGCTGCGTTCACCCACCCGAATCACTTACCTAAGTAAGCTCATCGGGATGTCTTCTCTTGCCGCCTTCCTGAAACTCGAATTATTTAGGGTATACGTTCCTTGCTCTGTAACTTTTCTCTCCGGCATCGCATTGGTGTACGGAGAGGAAATATATCAGACCAAATAATCCGTTTCTGACTTTTCTCCTCACTATTTCAGCCTGATTATGCATGTTGTTAGTCCAAAATTCGGATTTTTTGTGTAATTGGTCAATCAATTCGTGAGTTTCGTTTGACAGCCTGTGTCGGTGAGGTAGGCTTTTCCTTATTTATTGATGAAAGAAAGTGACGAAAACAACTCTCTCACTTGGCGAAAAAAGGTAACTCAATATGGAACAAACCTGGCGTTGGTACGGCCCGAACGATCCTGTCTCACTGGATGATGTTCGGCAAGCTGGAGCGACCGGTGTGGTGACGGCGTTGCACCACATCCCGAATGGCGAAATCTGGTCGGTTGAAGAGATTGAAAAGCGCAAAGCGGAATTGAAAGCGAAAGGGCTGGTGTGGTCGGTAGTAGAAAGCGTGCCGGTTCATGAAGAGATCAAAACGCAGACGGGGAATTATCAGCAGCATATTGCCAATTATCAGCAATCGCTGCGTAACCTGGCGCAGTGCGGCATTGATACGGTGTGCTATAACTTCATGCCCGTGCTGGACTGGACGCGAACCGATCTGGAATATGTGCTGCCGGATGGCGCAAAGGCGCTGCGTTTCGATCATATCGCCTTTGCGGCTTTTGAACTGCATATCCTGAAGCGTCACGATGCTGAAAAAGATTATACGGCGGATGAACAGGCACAGGCTGCCGACTACTTCCGTGCGATGAGCGAAGAGGATATCGCGCGCCTGACGGGCAACATTATCGCCGGACTGCCGGGCTCTGAAGAGGGCTATACGCTGGAGCAATTCCGTGGCCGTCTGGCGGAATATGATGGTATCGACCATGCGAAACTCCGTGAGCACCTTGGGCATTTCCTCCGTGAGATTGTGCCCGTTGCGGAAGCTGTTGGCCTCCGCCTTGCCATTCACCCTGACGATCCACCACGCCCGATCCTGGGGCTGCCGCGTGTGATGTCCACGATTGACGACATGCGCTGGCTGAAACAGACGGTCGATAGCCTTCATAACGGCTTTACCTTCTGCACAGGATCGTACGGCGTACGTGCCGATAACGATCTGGTGACGATGCTGGAAACGTTCGGCGATCGCGTGCATTTCACCCATCTGCGTGCAACCTGTCGGGAAGACAATCCCAACTCGTTCCATGAAGGGGCGCATTTGCAGGGGGATGTGGATATGGTGGCGATTATCAAGGCCATTCTGGCGGAAGAGCTGCGGCGTCAGAAGGCGGGCGATCGCCGTCCGATTCCCATGCGCCCGGATCACGGACATCAGATGCTGGACGATCTGAAAAAGAAAACTAATCCCGGCTACTCGGCAATCGGGCGCTTGAAAGGGCTGGCGGAACTGCGTGGTGTCGAGCTGGCGCTGAAGCGCACGCTGTTTACCGAATTGCAGCAAGGATGATGAAATGAAACAGACCGTGCTTGATAGCACGGTCTGTTGAAGATGGATGCGTCAGGACTCCAGAGGAGGTATTAATTTATACTCGTCATACTTCAAGTTGCATGTGCGTTGGCTGCGCTCAGTCACCCGAATCACTTACTTGAGTAAGCTCATCGGGATTCTTTCTCTTGCCGCCTGCCTGAAACTCGAATTATTTAGAGGATAGGTGTGAATTCTGCTGGCAGAATTACAGCGGCTTAACGTTTGAACGGCTGACTTTGCAGTTCTTGGTATCCCAGAACTCTCCGTATTTATCGGACTTTCCTTTCCCTTTTTCTACACCGTTAAACTCTTCACAAACCGCTGGTTTACCTGCTTTGTAGTTTTTAATACGCAGATCGCGAATGTCAGCGACATCGTTAAAGTTACGGTTTACGCCAGCAATGCTGTCGATGGTGCCGTCAACGGTTGCGCTGATGATGGTGAGGTTACGTGGGCCGCCGTTGTTGGTGCAGTCGCCGCAAGAGCGCCACAGTTTGCCGTGTTGCCCAGTCAGGGTGAAGTTACCTTGAACGATCGTGTGGCTGTTT
Organism: Pectobacterium versatile; assembly: GCF_020166435.1. Lineage (GTDB taxonomy): Bacteria > Pseudomonadota > Gammaproteobacteria > Enterobacterales > Enterobacteriaceae > Pectobacterium > Pectobacterium versatile. The sequence goes on from NZ_JAINZP010000019.1 coordinate 24,726, forward strand.
TTGGCATTCTGTTGCAGCACTTTGTCCGGCTTACCGCCAGGGCCATTGGTGGTGTTATGTGCCACACCGCCGACGATGGTCATGGTTTTGCCGTTGTTGGTTGCTGCATCTTCACAGATGTCTTCCCAGATCACGTTTTCAATACGGCAGTCGCCGCTTGCGCAGTGGATGCCGTCAGAACCGCCTTTTGCCGAGATGCGCAGGTTCTTGATACTCGCGTTTTCCAGCGTGATAACAGGAGGTTGCTTATCACTGTCACCGCTACAGCTCAGACCCAGAGTAATCCCACCGCAGTCGACAGATTTGTTTTTGATTACCGCACCAGCTTTACATTCAGGGCTTGCTGCCTTAAGCGGCGCTGCACGCAATGGTGCAGGGGCCGTCTGTGCTGCGTTAGATTTCTGGACATTACTATTACCGCTAACAGTATCTACCCAATACCAATATTCCGACTGAGGATTGGCGGTTAAATCCGTAAAGGTTCTGTCGGTGGAATTGAGTTCTGCAATTTTTTCGCTGCCAGCTTGGTTATTACTGGTGCTGCGATACACATCCTGGCGAACAACATTGCCTGCATCGGTAGACCAGCTTAAATAGGTGGCATTGTCTTTTTTCAGCAGCATCAGCATGGTGTCAGCAGCTTGAGCCTGAAAAGTAAAAGCAGCAGTACATAAAAATATCGGTGTTAAATACTTAAACATGTGTTTTTCCTTGTAAATTAAACGGATATTTTTCTCTTTATTTATTCCAAATAAAGAGGGAGTCCTAACGCATCGGAGGGGATTATATAATAGACAAAATAAAATAAATAATAATTACGTGTGATTTTTTGATATTAATTCGATTATTTAATTTACCCTGTGATTATTTTATATTTAATTTTATCATTTATTGATTATTTTTTATTTAATAATTTATTATATAATTGATAAATATCATGGAGATTCTTATTACAAATAAGAAAAATGAATGAATGCTGTGAAGAGGAGAAAAGCTTACCACCCGCTGGCTTCTACGCATGACTGGATTCGTTTTGTTTCCACGTTTCGTTGATGCTTCATTTAAATTTCTGGTGATATTTTAACCATGCGTAAAGTTAGATGCTTTCCGAATAAGTATTGGAATAATTTTATGTAAATGGACTTTTTATTAATCTACATAGGCATGTGCGACAATTTTTAGTTTCTATAAAGGAATTTTATTTTTCTTATTAAGCAAAATGAAAGCGTAATAGCCTTTTTGGGGCAGAAGAATTGTGGATGTTTATAAAGGTAAGGTTTGACATGGAATATCAATCAGGCAAGCGAGTTTTATCATTATCACTGGGGCTTATCGGTTTGTTTAGCGCATCGGTATTTGCCTCTGATTCTCGAACGGTGAGTGAACCGAAAGCACCATCCTCCTGCACGGTACTGAAAGCTGACAACAGCACGGCGACCAGTGCGATTCAAAAAGCGCTGAAGAATTGTGGACAAGGAAAAGCCGTAAGGTTGAGCGCAGGGAGTTCATCCGTTTTTCTGAGTGGCCCGCTTTCTCTACCTTCTGGCGTGAGCTTATTAATCGACAAAGGGGTAACCCTACGTGCTGTGAATAATGCCAAGTCTTTTGAAAATGCCCCCTCATCCTGTGGCGTGGTCGATAAGAATGGCAAAGGCTGCGATGCGTTTATTACCGCCACAAGCACGACGAATAGCGGAATTTATGGGCCGGGCACTATTGATGGGCAGGGTGGGGTGAAGCTCCAGGATAAAAAAGTGAGCTGGTGGGATCTGGCTGCTGATGCCAAAGTGAAAAAGTTAAAACAGAACACCCCCCGGCTGATTCAGATTAATAAGAGCAAGAATTTCACGCTGTATAACGTTTCATTAATTAACTCCCCGAACTTCCATGTGGTGTTCAGCGATGGTGATGGCTTCACCGCGTGGAAAACCACGATCAAAACGCCGTCCACCGCCAGAAACACCGACGGTATCGATCCGATGTCGTCAAAGAACATCACCATTGCCCACAGTAATATTTCGACGGGCGACGATAATGTGGCGATAAAAGCCTATGAAGGTCGGTCTGATACGCGCAATATTTCCATTTTGCATAATGAATTTGGGACGGGACATGGCATGTCGATCGGTAGCGAAACGATGGGAGTTTATAACGTGACGGTCGATGATCTGGTTATGACTGGCACCACGAATGGCTTACGTATTAAAAGCGACAAATCAGCAGCCGGCGTTGTCAATGGTGTTCGGTATAGCAACGTAGTCATGAAGAATGTGGCGAAACCGATCGTGATTGACACGGTATATGAGAAAAAAGAAGGGAAGCATGTCCCAGACTGGAGCGACATTACGTTTAAGGATATTACGTCTCAAACCAAAGGTGTGGTGGTGCTGAACGGCGAGAATGCGAAAAAGCCGATAGAAGTGACGATGAAGAACGTCAAACTGACGAGCGACAGCACATGGCAAATCAAGAACGTCACCGTTAAGAAATAACGCAGTGACGAAATCGTTCTGTCATGACAGTGCCGCACGGTTACCCCGTGCGGCGCTGCTGTTTGTGCACTCGTTGTTCTACGTGCGAGTTTACCGCTCTCTGAGCGCTTCATTGACCTTATTCAGCGGTTTAATCAGATAGTCCAGCACGCTTTTTTGGCCGGTTTTTATCTCCACGCTGGCGACCATACCGGGCACGATGGGGAATTTTCCCCCAGCTTTGTTGGTCAGCTCCGCCTGCGTAGTGCGCACATAGATCCGATAATAAAACTGATCGCGCCTGACTTCGTCCTGAAGGGTATCGGGTGACACGCTTTCGACTTCGCCTGTTAAATTGCCGTAGATGGAAGAATCATAGGCGGTGATTTTTACCGTGGCGGGCAAACCCGGCCGGATATAGGCAATATCGCGTGGGTTGATGCGCGTTTCGATCAGCAACTGATCTTCCAGCGGCACGATTTCCATCAGCTTGCCGCCCGGTTGCAGCACGCCGCCCACGGTCGTGACCTGAATGTCTTTCACAATCCCTCGTACCGGTGACGTGATGGTGGCGCGCTTTAGCTGATCGGCTTTCCCGCTGACCACTTCCATCTGCGCTTCCAGATCGGCGTTGTTTTTGACCTGTTCTTCCCGCGCCCGTACGGCGTATTGGTTGTTGGCTTCGTCGATTTTGCCGCGAATTTCGCTAATCTGGCGGCGTAAGCGGATCACCTCGACGGCGCTGGCGGCACCGCGTTGCACCAGCGGCTCCGTCATCCGCAGCTCTTGCTCCACCAGCCGCATAGACTGTTGCAGGTTGGCGACGGTTTCATCGCGATTGCGTAAGCGTGATTCGTACAGCTGGCGTTCGCGTGCGGCCAGCGCGGGTTCCTTCATGGTTTCCGCGCTGAATTTTAGCGGTGCGCCGCTGAGCTCGGCGTGCAGACGTTCGGCGGACGCCCGCAGCGTCTGCACGCGGGAGAAGGCTTCGCCGTAGACGGACTGGAAGCGGTTGATGTCCAACTGCGCCAGCACCTGCCCCTTCTCAACAACGTTACCTTGTTGCACATAGATCTGGCCGATAATCCCGCCGTCCAGGCTTTCAATCACCTGTGCGCGGGTCGACGGCGTCACCTTACCGCTCCCGACGGAAACCTCATCCAGCACGGCGAAGGTGGCCCAGATAAAAAATACGATTAGCCCCAGCAGGCTGAGCCAGATAATAACGGATACGCGTCGACCCTGGCGCTTCAGGTCATCATGGATCGTGATGCTACTCATTGTGTTCCCCTTACGCCACGCTCTGTGCGGTATCTGCCGGTTTACTGACCGCCTTCAAAATCTGGTCACGCGGGCCATCTGCCACGATGCGTCCCCCATCCATGACGACAACGCGGTCAACCAGCTTGAGCAGCGCCGGACGGTGCGTTACCAGCACCAGCGTGCGGCCCGTGAGCCAACTGCTTAATTGGTGGATCACGTGGCTTTCCAACTGTTCATCCATCGAGGCGGTGGGTTCATCCAGCAGCACAATCTGGGGATTACGTAGCAGCATCCTGCTGAGCAGAATCATCTGCCGCTGCCCGCCGGATAAACCGCGCCCACCTTCATGAATGATGCGATCCAGACTGGAGGCATCCTGTTGGATTAGGCTGAGTGCGCCGCTAATGCGCAGCGCTTGCAACAATTCTTGTTCGGTGGCGTGCGGATTGCCGAGCATCAGGTTTTGCCGCAGGCTACCGAAGAACAGGCGTGATTCCTGTGACAGGAAGCCCAGTTGGCGGCGGACATCTGCCGGATCGATCTGGCTGATATCGACGCCATCAATGATGACCTTGCCGCGCGTTGCGGTCGCCTGATTGGCAAGCAGCTTGAGCAGGGTGGATTTACCCGCGCCGACTTTACCCAGCAGCGCCACTTTTTCGCCCGGTTTGATCTCCAGTTTGCCGATTTGCAAGGCGGTATCGCCTTTTTCGGGATCGTAGCTGTATTGCACGTTGTGCAGTTGGAAGTGCCCTTGAAGGATCGGACAGTGCGCCATTTTGCCGTCTTCCGGCCGATCCAGCGGTTTTTGCAGGAGGTCATCCAACCCGGTCATCGCGGTTTTCGCATGCTGCCAGCGGGAAAACACCATCGTGAGCTGCATGAGCGGGGCGATGGTGCGGGAGGAAAGCAGGCTACAGGCCACGAGCGTACCGGTGGTGATATCGCCCGCCATCACCAGATAGCAGCCGAAGACCAGCATGCCAGCATAGGTGAGCTGTTGGACGGTCGATGCCCAGCCGCTGAGCCGTGCTCCCCACACGCGCTGCTTCATCCCAATGGCGGCGCTGACTTCGTGAGTTTGCTCCCACTGGCGTTGGAAGTAGGGTTCGGCCTGCAACGCCTTGATATCTTCGATCCCTTCGATGGATTCGACCAGCACCGCATTGCGCAATGCGCTTTCACGCATCCCTTCTTTGGCGAGCTTCGCCATCGGCCATTGCAGCATCAGGCCGGGGATCACAATCAGCGGGATCGCCAGCATGGGAATAAACACCAGCGGACCGCCGATCATCGCCATGATGCCGAGAAACAGCAAGACGAACGGCATGTCAGCGGCTGCCCCGACGGTCGTTGAGGTCAGCAGTTCACGCACCTGATCGATTTCCCGCAGCTGAGAAATAAACGAGCCGGTAGATTTTGGCCGAGCCTCGTTTTTTATCGCCAGCGCGCGGGCGAACAGCATACCTGATACGTTCAGGTCGATGCTTTTGCCCATCAAATCGGAGACGACGGTGCGTGATAAACGGATGGCGTACTCTAATGCGGCGGCCAGCAGCACGCCGAAAAACAGCACCCACAGGGTGGGGATAGACTGCGCCGGAATCACGCGGTCATATACCTGCATGGAGAACAGAATTCCCCCCAGCGCCAGAACGTTACCCACGATAGACGCCAGAGAGATTTCCCCGATCTGTCGTTTTGCACCGCGAAAGTGTTGCCAGAACCAGTGCTTACGGTATGGTTTGACGAAATCATCGATGCGGGTATCGCGGCCGCGTTCCGCGATGCCGACCAGCACGATAATCCCCTGACTGTGTTTGATGAGCTCAGCCAGTTCGGCTTCGCGTTGAAGGTCGCCGCCGTCATTCAGCCAGTAGGTTGCAATACCTTCGTCATTCAATGATTCGATGACGATGACGCCGCCGTCATCAGTTTCCGCCAATACCGGTAAGATCTGGTTGCGCCAGCGGAGTTTCTCCGTGTGTCGCAGGCTGATGCTCAACCCCATCAGGTGACTGATTTGTTCTAACTGGCGGGCAATCGGCTGCTGTTCGTACCAGCGCATTTGCTGGCGTACCGACTGGGTATCCACCACCTGTCCATAGTGGGCGGCGGCGCGAGCCATCGCGGCAATCCAGACTTCAGTTTGGGTGACTTGTGTCATTGATATTCCTGCATGTTCTTATCCGGCAGGCAAGCCGGCTTACAGCGACGGTAGCGTCTCGCCACTAGCTTGATGACGTTCAATACCCAGCATATCCAGCAGATTATCGACGGCAGCGGCATAGTTAACCGTCGCCTCCCAGCCGTCGTATAACGCGCCGATGCGTGAGGTTTCGGCCTGCAACACGTCTTGCTCAACGCTGAGCAGATCGTTCAGGCTGCGCTTGCTGAGTTTGTATTCATCCTGATAGACGTTGCGGGTGTAGGTCGCGCTGGTGATTTGCTGTTGGCTGGCTTTTTCTCGCTGTTGTGCCCCGATGAGATCGGCATAGGCCGTTGAGGCTTTCTGGTTCATATCCAGTTTCGCCGCTTCGACTTCGGCCTGCGCCGCTTCGCGCGTGCCTGACGCCGCATCAACGCGTGCGCTGACGGCCCCGCCCTGATAAAGCGGGGCTTCTACCACCAGCTGTAGCTGATCGTCCCAGTAATTACGCCTGTCGGTTTCATAGCGGGTACGGCCCGCCTGTACGGCAATGGTGGGAAAGTGCTGGGCTTCCGCCTGACGAATCCGGTGGCGCGATGCCTCTTGTTTGGACTGCGCGCTCAGCACCGCATTACTCTGCTGGTACGGGAGCGCCTTGAGCGTAATTTTTTGTTGCAGCAGCGCGCGGGGCAGATCGGGCAGGGCGGTGGGGAGAACGCCGGTTAACACGCTGAGCTGTGCCAGTGAGGAACGCTCCAGCGCACGGTACTGCTCCAGTGTTGCTCGCATACCCGCGATACGGGTTTCCGCTTGCAGGATGTCGGATTGCGTACTGAGGCCAGCTTCGGAACGTATCGTCGCGGTGTCTTTTACCTGATTGAGTGACACGATGTTGCGCTCTGCCGCCTGGCTCAGTTCCTGATAGCGTTTGACTTTCAGGTAGGTGATCAAGGTTTGCTGGCCGACCGTGGTCATGGTGCCATAGAGCTGATAGCGGTAGGCGTCTGACAGGCTGTGCTGTTCATCAATACTGCCGCCCGTCTTACCAAAATCGTACAGCAGCTGTTTTAGCGTAATGCCTGCCGTCGCGTTGTTGCTCATGGTGCCGCTGGAGTCACTTTGGTCTGACTGGCCGACGTTGCCGCTCAGGCCAATCTGTGGGAACCAGGCGCTTTGCGCCACGCGCAGATCGGCTTCGCCAACGCGAATTTGCGCCGAGGCTTGAGCAATTTGCGGGTTGCGGGCGAACGCCCGGAGAATGGCCTGCTTGAGATCCAGGCTATTGACCTGTTGCTCTGTCGGTGCGGCAGACCAGTCAAACGCCACGGCCTGAGCGAACGTTGGCGGGCTGTGGAGGAGGGCAAGGCCACCGCAGGCCAACCCAAGTGCCAGCGCATACTGTGAATAGCGCGGTGCGTTATTACGCAATGTGCGATTACGCAAAAAAAGCGGATCCTTGATAAAAAATGGTTTGTGCATCAATTACCCCTGTTTTTATTACTCTTTGTGTTAGTTCCTTTGCACGTATTTATGCCGCTGCTGAGGCAGTTTCGTGCGCGATAATGGCGCTATTTTTATGCTACCTCGTAGCATGCGTCCGACTTGGGGCGGCTCAAACGCCGCTCGTCCAGAGACCCTAAAATTTTGGCGGAAATTACGCCAGATAGCCGTAATTTCCGCACTGATCCCTTCATTTGTGTATAAGATTCAGCCCTTCGTAGGCTGGCACTTAAAACACGGTTACACCATATTAACGAGCAGACCTTGCTGTACCAGTACATCTCCCAGACTGTTGGCGCTGTCCAGCGATGAATGGTGGTAGACGTCGAAACGCTGACCATCAATGTCGCGCTGTCCTACCGTGCTCCAGGTGCCTTCCCCCGGGATCAGGTTGACCTGACTCCCTTCGCCGCCGACGATCAGCAGATCATCTTCAGGTCGGTCGGTGACATTCAGAGTGCGGTCGAGATCCAGCGTGATGCTGTTAGTGCCGTTCTGCCCTAAATCGAAAATTTCCACGTTGTCGATTTTCAGCCCCAACACGCTGAGATCCAGATTGATCTCGTTGCCACTCAGCACCAGCGTATCGATGCCGTCACCGCCGTCGATCTGGGTAAAATCAAGCGTCGAGAGTGTAATGAGATCGTCGCCTTCACCGCCTTCGATATCTGTACCCATTTGCACACTGCCGTCGGCCAGATGGATGACCACGCCGCCGATGGCATAAACGCTGTCTTCCACGCCAGTACTGGCGCTCTTGTCGATGGCCTGTGTTTCACTGAGTACGGCAGCCGCCATTTTCGAGCTGAAAGCAAGGGATTGTGTCTCGGTGCTGCCCCCGTTTTCGCTCTGCTCACTGGACAGTGAGGCCACCTGCACGAGACTGTGCTCATCGGCAACCGTTGCGTCAGCGCCGATATTCACATTGCTGACGATGCCGCTCACATCAATATCGACCCGTTGATTCTTCACGTTGCCGTGTGAATCGACGATGTCGACGTTAACCGCCAGCACGCCATTGCTCAGACCGGTGAACACGTTCGAGGGCAGGACAACGCTCCAGGCTCCGTTGGCTCCGACGGTGCCTTCCACTGTGGTGCCCAACACGGTGACCTGTACTTTCGCACCCAGATAGTCCCCCGTTGCGTTACCGCTGATGACCTGCGTCACCCGTGACTCTGCCAAGTTGAGGATGCCATCGTTACCGAAGATATCGGTAATACCCGCACCGAGCGTTTTGTTCAACGCAACGTCCATCGTGGCATCAAGGTGTGCGCTGTTGCCTGCCGTATCGGTCAGCGTCACGCCGATGACCTGCGGCCCGTCGATCAGGTTTTGTAAATTAGCGGACAGGACCGGAATCGTCCAGTTGCCGTCGGAACCGACGGTTGTCGTGCCTGTCAGCGGTCCGGCGGTTAACGTAACCGTGGCACCCACTTCGCCTGTACCGGTAATCGCCGCGCCCGCGACCGCTTCAGCCAGCGTCAGGATATTGTCATCGAACAATGTCACGCTGAGCAGTGGAATCCCCGTATCGACGGTAACGACCTGTATATCCGTGGCGGTATTTCCTGCTGTGTCCGTGAGCGTTGCCGTAATGGTGTGGGAGCCATCGGTCAACTTTGCCAGATCGGCGGCAGGGACACTCACACTCCAGGTGCCGGTGACGGAAACCTGAGCGCTGTAGGTTTTTCCGTTCAGGATGATGCTGACAATTTGTCCAGCCTCTGAGACGGAGGCAGTACCGGTAATCGTCTGCGCAGTGCTGGCTTCAGTGCCGCCCAGCACGTTATCACCGGCAAAAGCAACGATATCCAGCGTGGGCGCTACCGTATCGACCAGCACCGTTCTCGTGAGGATCGCATCTAACGACGTCGCGGTGACATTGACGTTGCCTTGCGTGGTGAAATAGAGGCTGGCGAGAATGGTGGTGCTCCAGAAGCCATTGGCGTCGGTGATGACAACAAGTGGTGTACTCCCAATGTTAAGCGATACCGCAGTCATCGCCGATGACGGGCCGATAGAACGCCCAGAAATGGTGACATTACCGTTTATCTCGCTGGCGTTAATGATGTTGTCGCCCGCTATCGGGTCGATCACCATCACCATGGGAGGTTGTGTCAGGTTGACGTTAAATCCCACGCTGGCTTGTGTCGCCGGATTACCTGCTTTATCCGTTGCATCGGCGGTGATCGTGTACGCCGTATTTGCCAGAGCCTGCAAATCGGCTGATGGGATGGTTACGCTCCATGTTCCGCCTGCGAGAATTTTTCCCGTGTACTCGATGTTATTCAGCGTGACGATCACGTTTTGACCCACCGCTAAATCGGTGGAGGTACCGCTGATGGTCTGCGTGGTGCGGCTTTCCGCGTAGTTAAGGCCATCAAGCCCGGCGAATGCGGTAATCGTAAGCGTCGGTGCGACCTGCACGGCAAGGATCGCCTGAGAATTCAATGTCGCGCTGTTGCCCAGACTATCCGTTGCCGTGATGACGATGTTATGTGTTCCGTCAGCAAGCTGGCTGAGTTGCGTTGGGGTCAGCGTGGCTGTCCATACGCCTCCGCTCAGCTGTGTGACAAGCGCCTGTCCGCCAAATGTGACCGTTACGTTCACGGCATCCCCTGCGTTACCACTCAGCGTTCTGCCCAGCAGAGTGCCCGCTTCCACGATACTCAGGTAGCCGTCGTCAAACGGGGTATTTAAGGTGAGCGCTGGTGGCGTGAAATCGCTGTTAAAGGTGATGGGCGTCGTGCCGACGTTGCCCGCTGCATCGACGGCGGTCACCGTGATGGTATGTTCACCATCGGCCAGCGAATTCAGCGTATTCGGAGGCAGCGTCACGGACCAGTTGCCGTTGTTGTCCACCGTTGCGGTATAGCGGAAGCGGATGCCGTTAAGGTCGATCTCCAGTTTAACGTTTTGCCCGTTGTCGCTAATCTGCGTGCGGCCAGAGAAGGTGAGGGCGGATGCGGCTTCGGCACCGCTCAGGATATTATCGAGACCAAACGGCACTACATCAATCGTCGGTTGTGGTGGCGTTAACGCCACGCTTACATCGCGCGGTGTGCTGTCATCACTGTTGCCTACTCGGTCGGTGACCTTGATGCTAAGGCTGTAGTTGCCTTCGGTGAAGATCGTCAGATCGGTTGTGCTCAACTCTCTGGACCAGCCGCCAAACCCGTCGGCGGTGGCGGTAAACTCGGTTTCTGCCAGCGTGGTTTTATTGGTCACCGTGACGATGACTACCTGACCTGCGCCAGTAATGCCGGTTTTACCGGTCAATGTCTGGATGGCCTGAATTTCAGTAGCGTTCAGGATACCGTCGCCAAACGGCAGATCCAGCGTCGCCACCGGCAGGGTGGTGGTCAGCACATCCGCCGTAGCTGTGGCGGTGCTGGTGTTGCCCACGCTGTCGGTCACCGTAACGGTAAAATTCACGGTGCCATCCGGCAGATCGATCAGCGCCTGGCGCACCAGCGAGAGTGACCAACTGCCGTCGGCATTCACCGTGGCAGGGAAGCTGGTGCCGTTAATGCTGACCGACACGGTTTGCCCTGCATTGCTGGTTAGCCCCGTTTGCCCGGATAGCGTACCGCCCGGCTGCGCATCAGCCAGACTCAGTGTGCCATCGCCGAAGGGGGTATCCAGCGAGGCAACCGGCACACCAACAATGACGCTGGTAAAGGTTCCGTTTCCTGCTCCCGTGTTGCCAGCATGGTCCGTGACGGTCACGTTGATGGTGTGTGTGCCATCGCCGAGTGAAACCAAATCGGCTGTGGGCAGCGTCACATTCCACTGCCCATTGGCGGCAACGGTGGCGCTGTAGGTGTGGGTTAGCGTGCCGTTGGTGATCGAGACAGACACGCTCTGGCCTGGATCGAGTAGCCCCGTGGTGCCCGTCAGCAGTTGATCTACCGCGCTTTCCGCCTGGTTTAGCACGCCGCCAACAAACGGGGTGGCGATACTGATGGTGAAATTGGTGTGGATGACGACATCCAGCGTACCGCCCACGCTGCCGGTATTGCCCGCGCTATCGGTTACCGTCGCGCTGACCTGTACGTTGCCATCCGCCAGAATGCTAAGCGCATTGGCTGGAATGGTGGCGCGCCACAGGCCGCCCGCGAGCGTCACGCCCGTTGTGGTGTAAGTCCCTATCGTAACCTGGATCGTTGTCCCGACAGGCAGATTGGTGTAGCTGCCGCCAATCGTCGTTGCCGTCGCCAGTGCCGAAATGCTGAGGACATTGTTGTCATAGAGTGCATCCAGCGTCAGCGTCGGGAGCGTCTGCGTTTTTAACGTGACATCGATACTGGCGGTGCTGGTATTGCCTGTGGCATCGGTCAGGCGTGTGACGATGCTGTAATCACCATCGGGCAACTCGCTCAGATCGTCCGACGGAATGGTGATACTCCAGGTGCCATTACTGCCAACGGTGCCGCTGTAGGTTTTACCGTTCAGCGTGGCGATAACAGTTTGCCCTACGCTGGTGGATAGCGAGGCAGTGCCTGTTAGCAACTGATTGCTCTGCACCTCGGTGCTATTCAGAATGTTATCGGTAGCAAAATTGGCGATGGTCAACGTTGCAGGTGGCGTGGTGGGTTTGTCCTCGTTGCTCGGTGCCGAGACGGCAACGACAGCACCTGCAACGACAGCACTGCCGATGGCAACCGTACCGAGAACGCTGCTGAGCGCGGTGGTAGAAAGTGTGCTGGTGGCCGTACTACTTACCATTAATGACGTCATATCGCTCAAGGCGGTATATTCTGGAGCAAGGGTAACGGCTTCCCCTGCGAACGTCGCGCTTTCAGCTGCTGTGCTGGGAAACTGCGCACGGGTGAGTTGTGTGCCATCCTCAAAAACCAGCTCGCTGTGATAGCCCGCGGCATCAGGGGTGAAGAAACTTTGGTAGCGGACGGTGGTACCGTCCTTCATATGTAGAACAAGATCGCTGCCAATACGTTCATAGCTGGATACCATGTCTGGTGTGCCGTAGATCTTTACTGTGCTGATTTCCAGTAAATTGACATTTGTTGCACCCTGTGAAATAGAATTGATGAGTTGACCGCTTTGGCGTGACAGGATACTGGTATTTCCCGCAATAACGTTCATATCTGACATGAAATAGCCTCTTACTGCTGTGTGCTAATTTTTAAATACTTTTCCCCGTGCATCGGTGCTGCGGTAGGAATGTATTGGTATAGGTGAAACCAAAAAAAGCGGGACGCTAAAGCTGGCCTGATTCAGAAATGAAAATAGTAAAGCATGGCTAAATGCATGAACGCATCATCCCTCTTTCATGGGGATTGACTACCAGAGGGATATTCACCCCGTTTCTGATATTTATAAGTGTGGCTTAGCTAAAGAACCCAACTCTTTTGGTCTGTTTTAAACATAAAATAATGACAATCTTTGGATGTACTAAATAGCTCGATGATATTCTTATTTTTTTTGATTTTTATCAAGTGAATTATATTCTTAGCGATTGTTACAGGTTGATGGCAATAGTTTTTTATGCTAAATGTTGAGTCAATATCCCCTAAATAATATCCCCTAAATAATATCCCCTAAATAATATCCCCTAAATAATTCGAACTCGAATTATTTAGGGGATAAAACCGATCGTGCCCTCCTCTTTTACAAGGGAGGGCGTCAACACCACAATATCGCTATACCATATTGACGAGCAGGCCTTGCTGCACCAGTACATCTCCCAGGTTGTTGGCGCTATCTAACGATGAATGGTGGTAGACGTCGAAACGCTGACCATCAATATCTCGCTGTCCTACCGTGCTCCACGCCCCTTCGCCTGGGATGAGGCTCACCTGATTGCCTTCGCCCCCGACGATCAGCAGGTCATCTTCTGGTCGGTCGGTGATATTCAGGGCGCGGTCAAGATCCAGCGTGATGCTGTTGGTGCCGCTTTGGCCTAAATCGAAGATCTCCACATTGTCGATTTTCAGCCCCAGCGCGGTGAGATCCAGATTGAGCTCGGTACCATCCAGAACCAGCGTATCAATCCCGTTGCCGCCATCGATCTGAGTGAAATCGAGCGTTGAGAGCGTAATGAGATCGTCGCCTTCACCGCCTTCGACATCTGTACCTGTTTGCACACTGCCGTCGGCCAGATTGACGACAACCCCGCCGATGGCATAAATGCTCTCTTCCACGTCGGTACTGGCGCTGTTGTCGATGGTGTGTGTCTCGCTGAGTGCGACCGCCGCCATTTTCGAGCTGACATGAAGGGGTTGCGCATCGGTGCTTTCCCCTGTGTCGCTCTGTTCGCTGGACAACGAAGACACTTGAGCGACGCTGCTATCGTCAACATCCAGCGCCATCATGCTCATCAGCGGTAACCCGAGGGAGATACCGGAGGTTAATCCGGCAGACACGCCAGTGAAATTGCCTGCTTGATCGGTGACGGAAGCTTCAACCGCCGTTCCCAATAGCGCTGCCAAAATCGCACCTACGTTGAGGATGTTGATGCCCAGTAGCGAACTGCTGAATTGCGTACTCCATTTACCGTCGGCACCAACGGTGCCCTGTAGCGTTTGGCCGAGTAGCGTGACGTTAACCTTGGCACCCTGCTGTACGTAACGTGATGTGCCGCTGACGGTGACGCCGTTCGCTAGCAGGCCAACGGTGTTGCCAATCAGCGACCCCACCGCATCAATACCCAACTGCGGCAACTGGTGCGTTTTCACGACCACATTGCTGCTGGTGTTGTTAGTGTTGCCATAGAGGTCAGTGACTTTGACACCGACGGACAAATTGCCATCGGCGATGTTGAGCAGGTTGGCGCTTGATACGCTAATGCTCCAGGTACCGTTGCTGGCAACAGCGGCGCTGAGCACGAGTCCGCCCACGGTCAGCGTGACGTTACCGCCTGCCGCGTTGGTTGTGGTTCCGCTGATGATCTGGTTTATGCCCGCTTCGGCCAGATTCAGGTAGCCGTCTCCGCCAAACAGGGAACCGAGGTTGACCGTTGGCAGTGCATGAACGCCCACACCGATTGAGGCGCCCGCGCTGGTCGTTTTCCCTGCTGCGTTGGTCAAAGAGGCGTTGAGGGAAAGCGTGCCGTCGGTCAGACTGTTGAGATCGAGCGAAGGCAAGCTGACTGACCAGCTACCGTTGCTTTGCACCACGGCAGAGTAGGTCTTAGTACCCAGCGAAATCTGGATCGTGGAGCCTATCGCATTGGTACTGGTTCCGCTGATGACCTGACCCGCCGCTGCTTCGACGGCATTGAGCAGGCCGTCACCGCCAAAGAGCGGACTGATGGTCAGCGTTGGCTGGCCGTTGATCGCTACGCTGACGGTACTGGTCTGTGTGCCCACGTTACCTGCTGCATCGACCAGACGAACACCGACGTTAGTGACGCCATCCGCAAGGGCTTTCAGGTCGAGGCTAGGGACCGGCAGGCTCCAACCGCCGTTTGCACCGACCGTTGTGGTGTAGGTTTTACTGCCCAGCGTGACGTTGATCGCCGTGCCCGCGGGTACATTGGCCGTGGTCCCGCCGATGAGTTGCGTACTCAACAGGCTGGGGAGATCCAGGACACCGTTGTTGAACAATGGGTTAAGGGTGATAGTCGGCGGCAATATGGCGATGTTGATGCCCGTGCTGATGCCCGTGCTGTTGCCTGCCGGGTCGGTTACCGTTGCACTGACGGTGAGGTTACCATTCGTCAGGCCGGACAGTTGCAGCGGTGTGAGGCTGGTGCTCCAGGCGCCGTCATTGCCGACGGTCGCATTTAGCGTCAGGGTGCCGATGCGTACCACGACAGACGATCCCGCGACGGCGTTAGTGGTGGTACCGCTAATCGTCTGCGTCAACGCGGCTTCTGCGGCATTGAGGAAACCGTCACCGCCAAACAGTGAGCCAAGGCTAATTGTCGGCAGGTTTTTGGCAATAATATTGATAGCGTTATTGACCGTGCCAGTATTGCCGGAAGCATTCGTGACCGACACATTCAGCGTGGTGCTGCCATCGAGCAGCGTGCTGAGATCGGACGGTTGCAGCGTCAGGCTGAACGCGCCACCTGTCCCGACCGTAGACAGGAAGGTTTTACCGCCGAGGGTAACGGCAACCTGCGATCCGGCGCTGGCATTGGTGACCACGCCACCGATCGTTTGCGCCACCAGCGCTTCTGCCGCGTTGATGAAGCCATCGTTGCCAAATACCGGGTTCAGCGTAATCACCGGTTGGGCGAAATCGAACTTGATGCCAGCGCTGCCGCTGCTGCTATTGCCTACGCTGTCTGTTGCGGTGGCGCTCACAGTGAAATCACCGCTGCCGAGTCCTTGCAAAATACCCAAGACGCTCGGCGTAACGGCTGCACTCCACTTGCCATCCGAGCCGACGGTGGCTGTGGCGATTTGTGAACCTGAAATGCTGAGCGTAATGGTTCTGCCTGCCAGACCGGTGGCCGTGCCGCTAAGCGTTTGATTGACCAGCAGGTCGCCCAGATTCAGCAGGCTATCGCCAAAGACCGGGTTGAGCGTAATGCTCGGCAGATTTTTGATGACGGTTGGAACGTTCACGATCTGGCTGGCGTTATTACCTGCATGATCGGTGACCGCTATGCCCAGTGCTAGCGTGCCGTCCTGCAAGGCCTGCAGATCGAGAGCAGGAACGGACAGGCTCCAGGCTCCGCCTGCACCGACGGTAATCCCGGCGTAAAGCTTGGTGCCTAGCGTCACACTGACAGTCGCCCCTAATGCCACACTGCCGCCGCTAACGATACCGCTGATAATCTGACTGGTCGCGACATCCGCCGCATTCAGTGCGCCATCCGTGAAGGCCACAACAGAATCAATGACTGGCAGGGTTTTCAACACGTCAATGTTGACCAACTGATTCTTCACGTTGCCGTGTGAATCGACGATGTCGACGTTAACCGCCAGCAGGCCATTGCTTAAGCCAGTGAACACGTTCGAAGGCAGGGCAACGCTCCAGGCCCCGTTGGCTCCGACGGTGCCTTCCACTGTGGTGCCCAACACGGTGACCTGTACTTTCGCACCCAGATAGTTGCCCGTCGCGTTACCGCTGATGACCTGCGTCAACAGTGATTCGGCCAGATTCAGGATGCCATCGTTACCGAAGATATCGGTAATGCCTGCGCCGAGCGTTTTGTTCAACGCAACGTCAAGCGTGACATCAAGGTGTGTGCTATTACCTGAGGTATCGGTCAGCGTCACGCCGATGACCTGCGGCCCGTCGATCAGGTTTTGTAAATTGGCGGACAGTACCGGAATCGTCCAGTTGCCGTCGGAACCGACGGTTGTCGTGCCTGTCAGCGGTCCGGCGGTTAACGTAACCGTGGCACCCACTTCGCCTGTACCGGTAATCGCCGCGCCCGCTAACGCTTCAGCCAGCGTCAGGATATTGTCATCGAACAATGTCACGCTGAGCAGTGGAATACCCGTATCGACGGTAATGACCTGTATATCCGTGGTGGTATTTCCTGCTGTGTCCGCGAGCGTTGCCGTAATAGTGTGGCTGCCATCGCCCAACTGTGCCAGATCGGCGGCAGGAACACTCACACTCCAGGTGCCGGTGACGGAAACCTGAGCGCTATAGGTTTTTCCATTCATCACCACGCTGACGATCTGTCCTGCCTCCGCGGTGGATGCCGTCCCCGTGATCGTCTGTGCGGTACTGACTTCTGTGCCGCCCAGCACGTTATCACCAGCAAAAGCAACGATATCCAGCGTGGGCGCTACCGTATCGACCAGCACCGTTCTCGTGAGGATCGCATCTAACGACGTCGCGGTGACATTGACGTTGCCTTGCGTGGTGAAATAGAGGCTGGCGGGAATGGTGGTGCTCCAGAAGCCATTGGCGTCGGTGATGACAACAAGTGGCGTACTCCCAATGTTAAGCGATACTGCAGTCATCGCCGATGACGGGCCGATAGAACGCCCGGAAATGGTGACATTACCGTTTATCTCGCTGGCGTTAATGATGTTGTCGCCCGCTATCGGGTCGATCACCATCACCATGGGAGGTTGTGTCAGGTTGACGTTGAATCCCACGCTGGCTTGTGTCGCCGGATTACCCGCTTTATCCGTTGCATCAGCGGTGATCGTGTACGCCGTATTTGCCAGATCCTGCAAATCGGCTGATGGGATGGTTACGCTCCAGGTGCCGCCTGCGAGAATTTTTCCCGTGTACTCGATGTTATTCAGCGTGACGGTCACGGTTTGCCCCACCGCCAAATCGGTGGAGGTACCGCTGATGGTCTGCGTAGTGCGGCTTTCCGCGTAGTTAAGGCCATCAAGCCCGGCGAACGCGGTAATTGCCAGCGTTGGTGTGGCTTGTACGGCAAGGATCGCCTGAGAATTCAATGTCGCGCTGTTGCCCAGGCTATCCGTTGCCGTGATGACAATGTTATGTGTTCCGTCAGCAAGCTGGCTGAGTTGTGTTGGAGTCAGCGTGGCTGTCCATACGCCTCCGCTCAGCTGTGTGACAAGCGCCTGTCCGCCAAATGTGACCGTTACGTTCACGGCATCGCCCGCGTTACCACTCAGCGTTCTGCCCAGCAGGGTGCCCGCTTCCACGATACTCAGGTAGCCGTCGTCAAACGGGGTATTTAAAGTGATAGTCGGTGGCGTGAGATCGCTGGTAAAGATGATGGGCGTCGTGCCGGTGTTGCCGGCGGCATCGACGGCGGTCACTGTGATGGTATGTTGACCGTCTACCAGTGAATTCAACGCATTCGGAGGAAGCGTAACGGACCAGTTGCCGTTGCTATCTACCGTTGCGGTGTAGCGAATACCGTTGAGGTCGATCTCTAGTTTAACGCTTTGCCCGTTGCCGCCAATCTGTGTGCGGCCAGAGAAGGTCAGCGCGGATGCGGCTTCGGCGCTGCTTAGGATGCCATCGATGCCAAACGGTTGTACATCGACAATCGGGGCGGGCAGCGTTTGCGCCGAACTGACATCGAGCGCCGTGCTGGTATTGCTATTGCCCACCCAGTCGGTGACCTTGACGCTAATGCTGTAATTGCCTTCTGTAAAGAGCGCCAAATCGGCAGGACTCAGATTTCTGGACCAGCCGCCTAAGCCGTCTGCGGTGGCGGTAAAGGTGGTGACTGCCAGCGTGGCTTTGTTGGTCACGGTAATCGTGACTTCCTGGCCTGCGCTGGTAATACCGGTTTTACCCGTTAAGGTCTGGATGGCCTGAATTTCAGTGGTGTTAAGGATGCCATCGCCAAACGGCAGGTCTAGCGTTGCCACTGGCATGGTGGTAGTCAGCACATTTGCCGTGGCCGCTGCGGTACTGGTGTTGCCCGCAGAATCGGTCACGGTGACAGTGAAATTCACTGAGCCATCCGGCAGGTCGATCAGCGTCTGGCGATCCAGCGATAGCGACCAACTACCGTTGGCATTCACGGTGGCTGGGAGGCTTGTGCCGTTAATGCTGACCGACACGGTTTGCCCCACGTTGCTGGTTAGCCCCGTTTGCCCGGATAGTGTCGCGCCCGGCTGTGCATCAGCCAGGCTCAGTTTGCCATCGCCGAACGGCGTATCCAGCGAGGCGACGGGAACCCCCACAATCACGCTGGTGAAGGATCCGCTGCCTGAGCCGGTATTCCCTGCATGGTCCGTGACGGTCACATTGATGGTGTGTGTACCGTCACCGAGTGAAGTCAAATCGGCAGATGGCAGTGTCACATTCCACTGACCATTAGCGGCAACGGTGGCGCTGTAGGTGTGGGTCAGCGTACCGTTGGTGATCGAGACAGACACGCTCTGGCCCGGATCGATGAGCCCCGTTGTCCCCGTCAGCAGCTGATCCGCCGTGCTTTCTACCTGATTGAGTACGCCGTCAACAAACGGTGTGGCGATACTGATGGTGAAATTGGTGTGGATGACGACATCCAACGTACCGCCCGCGCTGCCGGTATTACCCGCGCTGTCTGTGACCGTCGCACTGACCTGTACGTTGCCATCCGCCAGAATGCTCAGCGCATTGGCTGGAATGGTGGCGCTCCACAGGCCGCCTGCAAGCGTCACGCCTGTCGTGGTGTAAGCCCCGATCGTAACCTGAATCACTGTCCCGACAGGCAGGTTGGTGTAAGTGCCGCCAATCGTCGTTGCCGACGCCAGCTCCGCGATAGTCAGGACATTGTTGTCATAGAGTGAATCCAACGTCAGTGTCGGGAGCGACTGCGTTTTTAACGTGATATCAATGCTGGCGGCGCTGGCATTGCCTGCGCCGTCGGTCACGCTGGCTTGCAGCGTTTTCACGCCGTCGCCCAACGCCAGCAGGTCGTTTGCCGCAACGGTGATTTGCCAGACGCCGTTGCTATCGGCGACAGCGCTATAGACTGCCGTACCGACTTTTATCGTGACCAGAAGACCCGCTTCGCCTTTGCCGCTCAGTGGTAGTCCGGCTAGCGCGTCCGCCAAACCGATGTCGCTGGTGTCAACCAACATGTCGATGGACAGCAACGGTGGAACGGTATCGACCGTGAACGGATGGGTGGCCGTAGCCGGGTTTTGTGCGATGTCGTTGACCGTTGCGGTCACATCCTGATTGCCCTGCGGTAGATTTTGCACATCGCTGGCGGGAACGGTCGTACTCCAGTTACCGTCAGCGCCAACGGTCGCCAGATACGTTTTGCTATTCAGCGTCACCGTGACGCGCTGTCCCACTTGAACATTCGTCGTTGAACCAGAAATGAGTAGGTCAGACTGCGTATCCTGTGCGCTGACGACATCGTTACCAGATAGGGTGGCGATGGTGATGGCTGGCAGATTAGTCGCATCGGTGATGACGGTAATGCTATGCGTCGCTGAACCTGGGTTGCCGCTCACGTCTGTTACGCTGGCACTGACGGTTTGCTTACCGTCAGGGATGTTGCCAACATCCGTTGCAGGAACCTGCACGCTCCAACTGCCATCCGACCCCACGGTGGCGAAGTAAATTCCACCGTTGAGCGTGATGGTAACTTGCTGGCCCTGTTCCACATTCTGACTGCCGCCGCTGATGGTCAACGCTTGGCCTGATTCGGCCAGATTGAGATAATCATCGGTCGACAGCGTGGCGATGGTCAGCGTCGGCGCTTTGGCCGGATCGGTATCCAGCGTAATGGAATGGCTTACCGTACCCGTGTTCCCGGCGGCATCGGTCAACGTGGCGGTGATAGCCGTGATGCCGTTCGGCATATTTTGCAGGTCGCCGGCAGGCACGGTAACGTGCCAGGTGCCATCAGCCTGCGCTAGCCCTTGATAGATCTGCCCATTGATAGTGACGTTAACAATGATGGGACGGCCGCTGTCGTTGAGGGGCGATGTGCCGGTGATTTCCAGCGGCAGCAGGCTTTCCGCGATGTTGATGATATCGTCAATGCCAATCGGGTTGATGGTCAGCACCGGTGGGGTCAAGTCAACGAAGGCGCTGCCCTGAACGGTGGAGGTATTGCCTGCCGCATCGCTGACGGTAACGGAAATGTTGAGTAGTCCGTCTGCCAGCGGAGTCAGAACGCTCGGTGACAGTTGAAGGCTCCAATTACCGTTGCTGTCAACCGTGCCGGAATAGACCGTGGTGCCAATGGTGACGCTGACGGTTTGCCCGGCTCCGCGCAGGCCCGTCGTGCCGTAGAGTGTTTGTCCGGCCTGTGCGTCGCTGAGATTCAGGTAACCGTTGCTGAATGGCATATGCAGTGATGCCACCGGTGGATTATTGATGCTGACGCCCAGTTGTTGCGTACCCGACAGGGCATTACCCGCCTGATCGACCGCCGTGACGTTAACCGTGATGATGCCGTCCCCCAGCACTCGCAGATCGCCAGGCTGAATGGCGGCGCTCCAGGTCCCGTCTGGCTGCACCTGCACGGTGTAGGTTTTCCCGTTGAGTATGACGTTGACATCCGTGCCCGCCGCGACGTTGACGGCGCCGCCGTTAATCGTAATGCCGCTTGTCGCTTCCTGCGCGTTTAGCAGGTTATCCCCGGTGATTGGCGCAATAGACAGCCCGCTCGCGTTAGTATTCACCGTGACGGTGCTGCTGGATGTCGCGGTATTGCCAGAGACATCACTCACGCTGACGGTAATCGTCTGGCTGCCGTTAACCAGCAGTGCCATGTCGGTATCCGAAATCGTGGTGCTCCAGCCTCCATTCGACAGAACCTGTGCGGTGTACGCTTTGCCATTGAAGCTAATCGTTACCGTCTGGCCTTGTTCAACATTTTTACTGGTGCCGCTGATCACCTGACTGACGCGCGCTTCTGCTCCGTCGATAATGTTGTTGCCAGCGAAAGTACCAATTGTAACGACCGGTGCATTGAGCGGGCTGGCATCGACGCTAATAGTCTGCGTGGTGGTGGCGGTATTACCTGCGGCGTCGGTCAGACGTGTCACGATACTGTAATTGCCATCGGACAGGTTACTCAGATCGGCTGACGGAATGGTGATGTTCCAGGTGCCGTCACTGCCGACGGTGCCGCTGTAGGTTTTCCCATTCAGCGTGGCCGTCACGGTTTGACCCGCGCTGGACGGTGAGGCGGTACCGGTTAGCAACTGATTGCTCAGAACCTCGGTGCTATTCAGGATGTTATCAGCCGTAACGCTGGTGGTTGTCAACGTAGGCGGCGTACGTGCCACGGTTATGTTGCTGGTTAGGGTGCTGCTGTTTCCGGCCGCGTCACTGACGCTCACCTGCAATGCGGTGGTGCCATTCGGCAGATTTTGCAGGCCATTTGCAGGCAGAGAAATCGTCCAGTTACCTGCCGTATCCACGATCCCGGTGTACGTCACGCCGCCGAGTGTGGCGGTGACGGTTTGCCCTGGTGAGGCGATACCGGTTGTGCCGCTGAGCGTCTGAGTCACGCCCGCTTCTGCGGCATTAAGTATGCCGTCGCTGAACGGCGTGTTCAGCGTCAGCGTTGGGCTACTGTGGGTGAAGACCTCAATTGTACGGCTGCCGCTTAACACATTCCCTGTACTGTCTACCGTCGTGACGGTCAGGGTTGAGGTGCCGTCGGCCAGCGTGCTGACATCCGCTGCTGATACGGTGATGCTCCAGGTGCCGTTCGGTTGTACGACGCCAGCGTAGCTTTTCCCGTTCAGCGTAATCGTGACGGCGGTGCCTGCTGCCACGTTCTGGCTGCTGCCGTTGACGGTGAGATCTTGCGCCGCTTCGGCTTGATTCAGTTTGTCATCGCCCGCGACGGTATCAATCGCGATACCGCTCAGGGAGGTGTTCACCGTAATGGTCTGGCTGAGCGTTGCCGGGTTACCGCTGATGTCGTTGACGCCAATCGTGACGGTATGCGTGCCTTGTGCCAGATGAAGGAGATCGATAGACGGTACGCTGACGCGCCATTGGCCGTTGCTGTCAACCGTTGCGGTGTAGGTGTTGTCGCCGAGTGTCACAGTAACGCGCTGCCCCGCCTCGACATTCAGACTACCGCCGCTGATGATTTGTGCGACGTTAATTTCACCGCCGTCGATGATGTTATTGAGCGCGATGGCGTTGACGGTGAGCAGCGGCAGATTGGCCGGATTGGCATCCAGCGTTAATGACTCGGTGCTGGTAGCGCTGTTGCCTGATGCACCGGTCAATGTTGCCGTCACGGTGTAATTACCGTCAGCCAAAGCCTGGAGGTCGGTAGCGGGAACCGTGGCACTCCAGCTACCGTCAGCCTGAATCTGGGCTTGATAATTTTTATTGTTGATCGTGACAATGACGGTGCGGCCAGCATCGGATTGTAGCGCATTACCGGAAATCACCTGATCGTTCAGGCTCTCGGCGGCGTTGATGATGCCGTCGCTGGTCAGCGGTTTCAGCGTCAGAAGAGGACGAGCCGTGTCGACAGTAATATCGCGAATGCCCTGTATGCTGTTACCCGCGGTATCCGTTGCTTGTACGCGGATGGTTTGTACGCCAGTCGGCAGAAATTGCAGGTCGGCGGCGGGCAGCGCGGCACTCCAGTTACCCTGATTATCCACGGTTGCCGTATAGGTTTTGCCGTTCAGCGTAACGATGACGCTCTGGCCCCCTCCGGCAATCCCGGTTTTCCCTGTCAGGTTCTGCCCGCTGGCTGATTCGATGATGTTCAGTATGCCGTCGCCGAAAGGCTGGTCAATCGTTGGCTGTGGCAGGTTGTTAATATGGATATCAATATTGCGGCTGGCGGTGACAGGGATATCACCGGGGTTGGCGACGCTGGCGACAATGGTTGCTGTGCCATCCGGCAAGGCAAGTATGTCACTGCTGCCGATCGTAACGCTCCAGCTCCCGTTTGCAGCGATCGTGCCGATATAGGTCTTGCCATTGAGCGTGACGGTAACGCTTTCTCCCGGGGTGACGTTGACCGTCGAACCTGAAATGGTCAGCGGCTGTGAGGCTTCCAGACGGTTGATCTGGTTATCAATCGTGACAATGCTGATGGAGATGCTGTCATTATCCATATCAACATTGGACCAGTTCTCATGACTGCCCTCATTTCCTGCCTGATCCACAACCTGTGCAGTGATGGACACGGTGCCTTCAGAGAGCTGTGCCATGTCTGCAGCGGGGATTTCCACGCTCCAGTTCCCGCCGCTCTTGATCGCGGCGAAGTAGAATTTTTTGTTGAGAAGAATGGTTGCGATCTGGCCGGTTTCCACGTTCGCGCTGGTGCCTGTTAGCCACTGGCTGACTTTGAGATCGGCCGCGGTGATGACGTTATTCTCATTAACGAAAGGGTTAACGAATATCGTTGGCTGGAATGCTGGATCCGCACTGAGCTCAATGGATTTCTCGACGCTGACGGTATTGCCGACTGCATCGGTTAGCGAGGCAGACAGTTTGTAGCTGCCATCGGCCATGCCGCGCAGGGCGGCTGTAGGTAAGTTGATGCTCCAGTTGCCATCGCTACCGACAACCCCGGTATAGAATTGCCCATCGAAAGTGATAACGACAGTACGACCCGCTTCGCTGATTGAGGCGGTGCCGTTGACGGTCTGGTTGCTTTGCGATTCGACCATGTTGATAGTGTCATCGCCTGCAATAGTGCCGATGGTCAGGGTAGGGGCCGTAAAATCGGTTGGGCTAACAAACGTTTTACCCGCCTGATTGCCCGCGGCATCCTGCGCGGTCACCAACAGCGTGTTGTTGCCTTCCGGTAACTGCTGGAGATCGGCCGCAGGGACGGTGACTTTCCAGTTACCTGCGGTATCAACCGTTCCCGTATAAGATTTCCCGCCGAGGGACAAGATGACGGTCTGCCCCGCACCGCTGATGCCGGTATGGCCGGTAATCGTCTGGCTGACCAGCGCCTCCGCACCGTTCAGTGAACCGTTGCCGAATGGCGTATCAATCGTCGGTTGCGGCAGGGTGTGAATGTGAACGCCGAGTGTGTGATTGTCCGTTACGGCAGCGCTTCCTGTCACATTTACGCTGGCGGTGATGGTGGCATTGCCGTCTGACAGAAGTTGGAGATCGGCACTGGGGACTTGCAGCGTCCAACTGCCGTCGGCGGCAACGGTCGTGGTGTAGTTCTTTCCGTTCAGCGTCACGGTCACCGTCTGCCCCGCAGGAACATTGGCGGTATTCCCGCTGATCGCCAGCGGTTGCAGGGATTCTGCCCGGCTCAATAGGTTATCGCTGGCGATAATGTTGATGGCGATGCTGTCGCCAGACTTATCGACGTTGATATTCTGGCTTCCGCTTGCGATGTTGCCCGCTTTGTTACTCACGTTGACGCTAATACTGTGCGCACCGTCCGCCAGCAGCGCGATATCTGCGGTTGAAACGTTGATGCTCCAGACACCGCCGGATTGCACGGTGGCAAGATAGGTTTTCCCATTCAGGCTAATGATAACAACCTGTCCCGCCTCAACGTTGGTCGTCGTCCCGCTCAACTGCTGGCTGACTTTTGCCTCCGCGCCATCAACGATGTTATCGCCTGCGAAATTATTGATGGTAATGGTCGGTACGGTGATTGCGCCGCTGTCAATGGTCAGCGGGCGGGTAACTGTTGTGGTGTTGCCTGCGGCATCGGTCAGTGTAACGGTCAGGTTATGGTTTCCGTCCGCGATAGCCACGAGATCGGCCGTTGGTAGCGTGATGCTCCAGTTACCGTCGCTGCCGACGGTGGTGGTGTAGGGTTTGGCATTCAGCGTAACGGTGACCGTACGACCAGCTTCGCTAAGCGATGCTGTCCCGCTGACCACCTGATTGACGGCCAGTTCTGCGCCATTGAGGACGTCATCCTGAGCAATCGCGGAGACGGTGAGCGTCGGTGGTGTCGTATCCACAGTGATATTTTGCGTTATGGTCGCTTCGTTGCCTGCAATATCGCGGACGACGATCTCCAGCGCGCTGATGCTGTTTGATGGCAGATTTTGCAGCACGCTTTTAGGTACAGTGATTGTCCAGTGCCCGTTGGCATCCACTGTTCCTGTCACATAGTACCCGCCGATCGTCAGGCTGACGGTTTGGCCCCTGCCGATAATCCCCGTTTCCCCGCGGATGACCTGATCCTGCGCGGCTTCAGCGGCGTTTAATACGCTGTCAGTGAACGGTGGTGTCAGCGTAATGGAAGGGAGCGTATTGATGTGAACATCCAGTGTGTGGTTAGCTGTGACGGTATTTCCACTGATCCCCTGTACGCTGGCAGTGATGGTGTTACTGCCGTCTGACAGCAGAAGCAGGTCGGCGCTGGGGATGTTCAAAGACCATTTGCCGTCTGCGCCTGTTGTAGTGGTATAGGGTTTTCCATTCAATGTGACTGTGACGGTTTGGCCAGCGGCAACGTTGGCCGTTGTGCCATCAATCGTTAGCGGCTGCCCAGCTTCCACGGCATTCAGACGGTCATCTGTCGAGACGATGCTGATGTTGACTGCTTCGGCGCTGGTATCCACCGTGATGGTTTGTGGCGGCAGCGTGGTGGTGTTGCCTGCTTTATCTGTTAATGACGCCACCAGAGTGTAGGTGCCGTTAGTCAGCGCCTGGATATCACCGGAAGGAATAAGTACGCTCCAGGCGCCGTCGCTTCCTACTGTCGTCGTGTAGGTTGTGCCGTTAAACGTTATCGTCACGGTCTGGCCGACATCCGATAAGGAAGCCGTACCGGAGACAACTTGTGAGGACTGGAACTCGTCGGCGGTGAGCAGGTTGTCTCCGGTAAACGGTAACAGGGACAGCTCCGGTGGCGTGGTGTCGACAATAATGGTGCGGTTGACCACGGTGATATTGCCAGCATTATCGCTGATCGTGAACGACAAGGCGTGTTCACCTTCGCTCAGTGCACGAAGGTCTGCGGCGGGCACGGTCAGGGTCCAGTTACCGTCTGCATTAATGGTCGTGGTATAGGTTTTCCCATTGAGCGTGATGGTTACGCGCTGGCCTACTTCACCGGTTCCGTTGAGGATCTGGCCGTTTGCCAGTTCTCCGACGGTGAGATAATTGTCGCCCGTAAATTTATCAACGGTTAGATTTGGGGGTAGGGTATCAATGGTGAGATCGATCGTTTTCTCATGGATAACACCATTAGCACCCGGCACGCTCACTTTTAATGTGTAAATGCCGTCCTGCAGCCCGGTAAACGCATCTGCTGGCAGCGTAAAGCGCCAACTACCGTCGGCTGCAATGGTGGTGGTGTAGACCACGCCGTTTAACGTGATGGTGACCGTCTGCCCCTCGCTGACGCCGACAGTCTTCCCACTGAGAATGTGGGATTGACCGATCTCCACACGATTCAGGATATTATCCCCAGCGAAAGTATCAATGGTTAAGGATTCTGGCGCTGTAGGTGTTGTGGGCTTATTGTCGTCGCTTGATGAACCCACGGCGATGGCTGCTCCGCCGATGGCGATTGCACCCAGAATCCCCCCCAACGTGGTTGCTGATAACGTGCTGGTGGTGGTGCTGCCTATCAGTAGCGACGCCATATCACCCAACGTGGCGTATTCTGGCGTAAGGACAATCGCTTCTCCCGCTAACACGGCTCCTTCTGCCGCTGCCGCGCCGGAGAACTGTGCATGGATGAGCCGGGTGCCATCGTCAAAAACCAGTTCGCTGTGATAACCGGCGGCATCCAAAGTAAAGAAGCTTTCATAGCGGACGGTGGTACCGTCTTTCATGTGCAAGATAAGATCGTTGCCAACACGCTCATAGCGAGACACCACGTCGGGTGTGCCAAAGATTCTGACGGTGCTGCTTTCCAGCAATTCGACATTCGTCGCCCCCTGAGGAACGGCGTTGATGAATTGACCACTATGACGCGACAGGATATTTGCATTTCCCGCAATAACATTCATATCTGACATGAAATAGCCTCTTGCTTATCTGCAACCATTGTCTTAATACCTCTCCCGGCGGATCGTGGCCGTAACGGAAGACGTATGGGGATAGGCACCACCAACAAAAAGAGGGGGGCTAAAGCCGACCTGGTTCAGAAACAAAAAGCAGTAGTCGTCAAATATGATTAACAATATTGCTGTGTATCCCTCTGCTATGGGGATTAGGTTATTGGGATCATATTCACCCAATTCTTGATATTTATAGGTGTGGCTTAACTAAAAATCCAACTTTTTTGAAATGTTTTGAAAATAAAAAATATGACAATATTCTTACGTATTAAATAGCTTAGCGGCATTATCCTCCTTATTTAATTATTACCACACTAATTATGGTGTTAAATTACCATCTATTAGCGCATCTGGTGGCTTTGTAATACGTCTTTTGTCCACATTTGAGCTGGGGTCGATGGGGGATACTCACCGTGAAGATCGTATCTTTATCTCTATTTGTTGTATCAATTTGTGTTTTTTGTCATGCGTGGCCTTAAGCGAAGTGTGTTGCCAGAAAAGTGATAATGAAGTGTGATAATTCATCATATTTTCTTATGCTTCGTGTTGGCGATACCGAGCGTGGGTTTTGAAAAGATGGCATCTGGCGTAGTGCTGGATATGAGAATTATTCTTGATATCACGGTCATCCCGATTACACTGCGGGCGATTGTTTTCATCAGAGAGACCAGGTTGTTATGGAGTTGCTCCGCATTGTTTACCAGCAGTACCGTTGGCCCTTTCTTGCCGTTATCCTGCTAAGTTTGTTGAGTGCCGCATTGGGCATTGGGCTTATTGCCTTTATCAACCTGCAATTGATTGAAACGGTCAATCAGTCGTTGAGCGTATTGCCGCAATTTCTGGGCTTGCTACTGCTCCTGATGGGGGTGACGCTGGTGTCGCAACTGGCGCTGACTACGCTGGGGCACCATTTCGTTTATCGCCTGCGTGGGCAATTTATCAAACGTATTCTGGACACTAACATTGCCCGTATCGAACAGCTCGGCAGTGCGCAGCTGCTTGCTAGCCTGTCCAGCGATATCCGCAATATCACTATTGCGTTTGTGCGTCTGCCGGAGCTGATTCAGGGCATTGTGCTTACCATCGGTTCGGCCGCTTATCTGGCCTGGCTTTCCCCTAAGATGCTGGTCGTGACGTCCGTGTGGATTGCGATAACGCTCTGGGGTGGTTTTATGCTGGTTTCCCGTGTATATCGCCACCTGACTCAGGTGCGGGAAGCGGAAGATCGTCTCCAGAAAGATTACGAAACCGTGATTAACGGGCGTAAAGAGCTGACGCTCAATCGTGAGCGGGCGCAGAAGCTGTATGAAGAGGTTTATCAGGCCAATGCGCAGGATTACCGACAGAACGTAATTCGTGCCGACACCTTTCACCTCAGCGCGGTGAACTGGTCGAATATTATGATGCTGGGCGTGATTGGGGCGGTCTTCTTCATGGCAAACAACCTCGGCTGGGCGGATACCAACGTGGCGGCGACGTACTCACTGACGCTGCTGTTTTTACGCACGCCGATGCTTCAGGCCGTTGGCGCACTGCCGACGCTGCTGAGTGCGCAAGTCGCGTTTAATAAGTTGAAACGTTTCGATTTGGCGGATTATCAGGAACCGTTCTCCGTTGCGGTTGCCCCTGCCGACTGGCACACGCTGGAACTGCGTGACGTGGTGTTTCGCTATGACGATTCCGGCTTTGAAGTCGGACCGATCAATCTGGTGATAAAACGTGGCGAACTGGTGTTTCTGATTGGCGGGAACGGGAGTGGAAAATCTACGCTGGCGATGCTGCTGACAGGGCTTTATACCCCGGTTTCCGGCGCGCTGCTGCTGGATAACCGCCCTGTTACGGCGGAAACGGGTAAGGATTACCAAAAGCTATTTTCTGCCATCTTTACTGATTTTCACCTGTTCGGACAGATGATGGGGCCGCACGGAACGGAGCCGGATACGGCGCTGGTCGATAGCTGGCTGGATCGTCTGAACATGCGGCATAAGTTGACGCTGGAGAATCATCAGGTGATGAACTTACAGCTTTCTCAGGGGCAGCGTAAGCGTGTGGCGCTGCTGTTGGCCGTCGCCGAACAGCGGGACATCCTGCTGCTGGATGAATGGGCGGCCGATCAGGATCCGCAATTCCGCCGCGTGTTTTATCTTGAGCTGTTACCGCAACTGCGTGCATTGGGGAAAACGATTGTGGCGATCAGCCATGACGATCACTACTTTGAACATGCCGATCGCCTGCTTGAAATGCATCAGGGAACGCTGTCAGAACTGACGGGCGACGCGCGTGAACAGGCCTCGCAGGATGCCGTGGCGCAGATTAGCCGATAACGTAAATCGTCGCGGCGGAATGCCGCGCTGTGAGGCATCACACACCGTTAGCGTGAAGTCTGACAGGCATATATTAATTCGTTGAATTCTGGGGCATTATAAGCGCCAATGTTGGCAGGCTGCTAACAGAGTGGGTATTTTTTACTTACAGATCAGGCACCTGACGTATCTGGTCTGCCACTTAACTCAATAAGTTGGTATAGGTTATGAAAAGGATATTTAACGCATTATTCGTTGTTGTTTTTGTTTGTTTTTCGTCTCTGGCAAATGCGGCAGAAAATCTGCCTAACATTGTCATTCTGGCAACGGGCGGTACGATTGCAGGCTCCGCTGCGGCCAACACGCAAACCACAGGTTATAAAGCCGGTGCGCTGGGCGTAGAGACGCTGATTCAAGCGGTGCCAGAGCTGAAAACGCTTGCCAATATTTCAGGCGAGCAGGTTGCCAGCATCGGCAGTGAAAATATGACCAGCGACGTGCTGCTGAAGCTGAGCAAGCGCGTGAACGAGCTGCTGGCACGCAGCGATGTTGATGGCGTGGTCATTACGCACGGTACGGATACGCTCGACGAATCGCCTTACTTCCTGAACCTGACGGTGAAGAGTGACAAACCGGTGGTCTTTGCCGCAGCGATGCGTCCGGCAACGGCCATCAGCGCCGACGGCCCGATGAACCTGTACGGTGCGGTAAAAGTGGCAGCGGATAAAAACTCTCGCGGTCGCGGTGTTCTCGTTGTGCTGAACGACCGTATTGGCTCTGCCCGTTTCATCAGCAAAACCAACGCCTCTACGCTGGACACCTTTAAAGCGCCAGAAGAAGGTTATCTGGGCGTGATTATCGGTGACAAAGTTTATTACCAGACGCGTCTGGATAAAGTTCACACCACGCGTTCCGTATTTGACGTGACCAACGTAGATAAACTGCCAGCTGTCGACATTATTTATGGCTATCAGGACGATCCAGAATATATGTATGACGCCTCTATCAAACACGGTGTAAAAGGCATCGTGTATGCGGGGATGGGCGCAGGTAGCGTATCCAAGCGCGGCGACGCCGGTATCCGTAAAGCGGAAAGCAAAGGTATCGTTGTTGTGCGTTCCAGCCGTACCGGCAGCGGCATCGTGCCACCGGATGCGGGCCAACCGGGTCTGGTTGCCGATTCTCTGAGCCCGGCTAAATCACGCATTCTGCTGATGCTGGCGCTGACGAAAACGACGAACCCAGCGGTGATTCAGGATTATTTCCACGCGTATTAATCGCCTGATCGGTTTTTAGTGTGGTAGCCCCGCCTTTAAACGCGGGGCTTTTTATTTCCTGTCATCCCATTTTTACTTTTGGTTATTCAACTTTTCGTTTCCACTGAGAAGTCACTTCCCTCTCTGTTGATTTTATCGGTATGATTCAGCCCACGACAAAGCAGGTAATCACCCCTATTTATCTTTGATACCCGAAATAATTCGAGTGGCGGGACAGCCTACGTGCGTCCAGCTTGAAGTATGGCGGAGTGGGTGAATAAAGAAGAAGGATACGTCATTACATGACACACCCCATTTTTATGGTTGGTGCCAGAGGCTGTGGAAAGACCACCGTTGGGCATCAGCTGGCGCAGGCGTTAGGATATGACTTTGTCGATACCGACCTGTTTATGCAGCAGACCACCAATATGACGGTGGCTGATGTGGTTGCGCAGGAAGGATGGCATGGGTTCCGCCAGCGTGAAAGTCTGGCGCTTCAACAGGTGACGTCTAACCGCTGCATCGTCGCGACGGGCGGTGGTATGGTGCTGGCGGAAGCCAATCGGCGCTTTATGCATGACAAAGGCACCGTCATTTACCTCCATGCGGATGCCGAACTGCTGGCTCAGCGGCTGGAAGAAAATCCGCAGGATAACCAGCGTCCGACGCTGACGGGTCGCCCCATCGCAGAGGAAATGGCTGATGTATTGGCCGCGCGCGAGGCGCTTTATCGCGGCGTCGCGCACCACGTCATCGATGCATCACAAACGCCAGAAGCGATTGTGGCAAGCGTGTTGAAGGCGCTGCGCCTGTCGGCAGCATAGGAAGGTGAACCGGACACTGGCAAAATAATCACCAGTCAGTGTTACCGAACACCAACTTTCAATGAATAGATCGTGACAGTGGCTCGACTCTCCTTTTAAGATGAATTTCCTGAATTTTTTCGATGATAGGGTGCCGCGCTATGCTGAATGTAAATGAGTATTTTGCAGGGAAGGTCAAATCAATCGGTTTTGAAGGCGACAGCATTGGCCGCGCCAGTGTCGGCGTCATGGATGCGGGTGAATACACCTTTGGAACCGGGCAGCCGGAAGAAATGACGGTGATCACCGGAGCATTGAAAGTCCTGCTGCCAGGCTCACCGGATTGGCAGGTTTTCACACCGGGAGAAACCTTTTTCGTTCCGGGAAAAAGTGAATTCAATTTGCAGGTAGTCGAGTCGACCTCTTATTTGTGTAAGTACCTGTAATTTCCCTCTTCTTGTCAATAAAATAAAAGTGGTTTTTCATTATTAATGGAAAGCCACTTTTTTATTGCCTCGCTATTTTTTGATTCACCATACGTTTTTGTTTTCTTCTCATAACAGTAATCATTAATCCCATATATGAGTTATATTGTTTAATTGCACTTATTAATTAATAATATGAAGAAATGGCGATTTTATTCGGAATTATCCCTATCTTGTTAAAATTTAATAAATAATGAGTCTTATCAATAATGTTATGTTGTGGGTATTAATAAGTTTTTTATTCTTGTTTTTTTTGTTATTGTGGTTTTTTATTCCATATAATTGCTTTGTTTATCTGTTTGGAGACTTATTTAATGTTGTTTTTTGGTTGAACATATTAATTATTAAATCGGCTTTTAAGATAAATAGCAGTTGTATAATGTGATCATATTCAAGTTTTATTTTTCTCTGCCGTTATGGATAGTATAACTATTCTACGCAAAGAGTATTTTATGCTGAAAACGACGCGTTCCCGCATTCTTGCGGCCTGTTCGACCATTGTTGTGCTTTCACTTGTTATCAATACCTTTCTTAATTACACCATCGCCAATAATGCTAATAAGGAATCGATCCAAAATACGCTGAATGCGGTAGCGACGAGCCATAGCATCGCTATTAGTGACTGGGTTGCTTCTAAAACACTGATGATCTCTGCGTTGCACAACCGTGTCGTGACCGATGAGGATCCGATTCCGCTGTTTAAACAGATTGCGGCATCCGGTGGACTCCTGAATGTGTACATGGGTTATGCCAATGGCACAGCCAAGTTTGCCGATTCTGGCGGTATTCCTGCTGATTACAACCCGACTGTCCGGCCCTGGTATCAGCAGGCGGTGAAAGAGGGCAAACCGCTAGTCACTGCACCCTACGTTGATGCGGTGACGAATACGCTGGTGGTTTCTTTCGTCGCTTCCGTGGTGGAAGGTGGAGCGGTCAGAGGCGTAGTTGGTAGTGACGTCACGATGAAAAGCGTGATTGAAAACGTAAAAGCGATTCACCCAGCCAAAGATAGCTTCGGTGTTCTCATCGAGCGTAGCGGCCTGATCATTGCTCACCCAGATGAAAAACTGACGCTGAAAAATATCACCGACATTGCCCCTGGGATTGATCTGAACGACATTCTTTCAGCCGATAGCGCCCGTGATGTGGATTTTTCTGGCTCGACAAAGCTCGTGGTGGCAAAACCGATTACTGGCACGAGTTGGTACATGCTGGTGGCGTTGGATAAAGCCGAAGCTACCGCTGGCATGCGTTCTCTGCTCTCCACATCGGTCATCACGCTGGTTGTTATTGCACTGTTGGGCACGCTGGTGATTGGTTTCATCATCGCGTCAGCGCTCAAACGTCTGCTGCAAATCCGCGACGCAATGGATGATATCAGCAACGGTAATAACGATCTGACGCAGCGTCTGCCGGACGAAGGGCATGATGAAGTGGCACAAATTGCGCGCTCGTTTAATATCTTTGTCGACAAAATCAGTCAGGTCATGATGCAGATTCGCGATATCAGCGCATCGCTTCAGGTCGCTGCGGATGAAATCTCGGCGGGGAACAACGATCTCTCTGCGCGTACTGAATCTGCAGCATCGAGCATTCAGCAAACCGCAGCCTCGCTGGAAGAAATTTCTGCGGCGGTTACGCAGTCGGCAGGTTCTGCACAGCAGGTTAACGCGAAAGCGCTGCTGCTGTCGAAAGATGCCGGTACAGGCGGAAAAGTGGTGTCCGATGTGATTGTCACGATGGAAGAGATCGTGGTCGCGTCTGGGAAAATCGGCGATATCATCGGCGTGATCGATGGCATTGCATTCCAGACTAACATTCTGGCGCTTAACGCTGCAGTAGAAGCGGCGCGTGCGGGTGAACAGGGCCGTGGTTTCGCCGTGGTTGCCGGTGAAGTTCGCAGTCTGGCACAGCGTAGCGCACAGGCTGCCAAAGAAATTAAAGAGCTGATTGAATCGACGGTCTCCAGCGTGACCTCTGGCTCCGTGCAGGTTCGTCAGGCCAGCGACACGATGAATGAAATTGTCGGCGGCGTCTCTACGGTGAGCTCGGTGATGTCTGAAATCACGCATGCGGCAGATGAGCAAATGCGTGGGATCAACGAGATCAACAAAGCGGTCGCGCAACTGGATTCAATGGTGCAACAAAACGCCGCGCTGGTGCAGGAATCTGCCGCTGCGTCGGGTGCGTTGCAGTCACAGGCTGAAGAACTGAACGCTGTTGTCGGGGCATTCCGGGTCTAACGGGTTCCGGCAGTGAAGAAGTATTGCCCGCTGCCAGAACGGTGGCGGGCAATCACCGACTGTATTAACAATCGGCAGCATTAACAATCGGCAGTATTAACGTTGGGCTTCTCCGCCCAACGCTTCAATCAGATTCGCAATCAATGCCGCCAGCTCGCTGGTCATCAAAATAAAATCGGCATCAAACCGCTGAGCAAAATCTTCCCGATCGATATCGTCATTTTGTTCCCGCAGCGTATCAGAGAACTTCAACCGTTTTACCGAACCGTCCTCGGACAATACCAACTGAATCCGTTCCTGCCAGTCTAGCGCCAGCTTGGTGACCAGTTTGCCTGCTTCAATGTGTACGGCGATTTCATCGCAGACCAAATCCTGTTTTTTACAGCGGATAACGCCGCCGTCTTCCAGAATGGCTTTCAGCTCTGCTTCATCCTGTAGCGCAAAACCTGCTGCTGGTTCACCGGAGCGAACCCACTCGGTCAGCGTCAACTCGATGGGGTTTTCCATCGTCAGCGGCACAACAGGTAGCGAGCCCAGCGTTTTACGCAGCAACGCCAGTGTATCTTCCGCTTTTTTTGCGCTGGCGGCATCGACCATAATCAGGCCGTTAACCGTATCGATCCACAGCCAAACCTGACTGAAACGGCTGAATGCACGCGGCAGCAGGCTATGCAGCACTTCATCTTTCAGCGAGTCTTTTTCGGTTTTTTTCAGCTTGCGGTGCTGTTCTGCTTCCAGGCGTTCAATCTTGGCCTGAAGGGTTTGCTTGATGACCGGGGACGGCAGGATTTTTTCTTCTTTACGGACGCAGATAACGATTTGCCCATTAACGACGTGCGTTAAGGCATCGCTATGCGACCCCATCGGTGATACCCAACCCGTTTTCATCATATCCTGACTGCCGCACGGGGTGAACGCGAAAGCACTGAGCCGTTTTTCCAGTTCATCCGCAGATAAAACGTTATCTTTGGACAGTACGCTGTCCCGGCTTAGGCGGTAAATCATTAAGTTCTTAAACCACAACATGGTGTTATCCCTGACTGGGCGCGCAGGTTTGCACGCGGGTTTGTAATGTTGCGCGCATGATAACGAATTCGAGGCGGTTATGTGGAATAAAAAACTGGGATTCAGAGGAATACCTATCACGCTTTGAATGGCAGCTGATTGGTTTCTCTGGTTATACCCGTCATACTTCAAGCTGCATGTACGTTGGCTGCACGACTCGAATTATTTAGGGTACTTATCCATATAAGAACGTTTTCAGGTCGGTGACAAATTTACTCGGGCCTATTTACAACACGCGGGGAGACATCATGAGAATCGGTATCGATCTAGGCGGGACGAAAACGGAAGTCATTGCGCTGGATGATGAGGGGCTGGAACGTTTTCGGCAGCGTATGCCGACGCCAAGAAATGACTACCCGGAAACGCTGCGGACTATTGCCACGCTGGTGGAGATGGCGGAAAAAGCGACAGGCAGCCGTGGCAGCGTTGGCGTGGGGATCCCCGGTACGCTGTCACCGTTTACCGGTAAGGTAAAAAATGCCAACTCCACCTGGCTCAATGGTCAGGCGCTGGATCGTGATCTCGCCACACTGCTGAATCGGCCCGTGCGGGTCGCCAATGACGCGAACTGTTTCGCGGTTTCAGAAGCGGTTGACGGTGCCGGGGCAGGGAAGCAGACCGTCTTTGCGGTCATCATCGGAACCGGCTGCGGGTCGGGCATTGCGCTGAACGGTCAGGCTCACGTCGGCGGCAACGGTATTGCGGGCGAGTGGGGACATAACCCGCTGCCTTGGATGGATGACGATGAACTGCGCTATCGGCAGACGGTTCCCTGCTACTGCGGTAAATCTGGCTGTATTGAAACGTTTATCTCCGGCACCGGATTTGCCGTGGATTACCAGCGCCTGAGCTGCCAGCCGCACAAGGGCGAGGCCATCATTGCCTTAGCGGAGCAGGGCGACCCCATCGCAGAACTGGCGTTACAGCGCTATGAACATCGTCTGGCGAAATCGCTGGCGCATGTGATTAACTTGCTCGACCCTGATGTCGTGGTGCTGGGGGGCGGAATGAGCAACGTTTCTCGCCTTTATCAGACCGTGCCGGAAAAGATTAAACAGTGGATCTTCGGCGGTGAGTGCGAAACGCCCGTGCGTCAGGCTGTACACGGCGACTCCAGCGGGGTACGCGGAGCCGCCTGGCTCTGGCCGAAGACGGAATAATGGCTAAACGGCGTACTGCGGCGCCAGCCGACTGACGCCTAATCCGTTAACCTTCTGCACTTTGATCTGTACTGGGATACGCTCTTTCATCGCTTCGACATGGCTAATGACGCCGATGGTTTTACCGGAGGCGTTCAGGTTATCGAGGGCATCCAGCGCGATATCCAGCGTCTCGGCATCCAGCGTGCCGAAGCCTTCATCCAGAAACAGCGAGTCGATGCTGGCTTTATGGCTGACGAGATCGGATAGCGCCAGCGCCAGCGATAAACTCACTAAGAAGCTCTCGCCGCCGGACAGCGTACGCGTATCACGCTCGGCGTCCGCTTGCCAGGTATCCATCACCAGCAGCTCCAGCTCGTCGCCGGGTTTCCGTTTCAGCATATAGCGCCCATGCAGGCGGGAAAGCTGCAGATTGGCGAGATAAACCAGATGATCCAGCGTTAGCCCCTGAGCAAACTTACGGAATTTATGTCCGCTTTGTGAGCCGATGAGCGTATTAAGGCAGCTCCAGTCGTCATACATTTGCTGACTTTGGGCGATCTCATTGAGCAAATCCTGCTGGTTCCGGCGATGTTGTTTATCGTCAGCTAACTGGTGCTGGAACTCACCCTGCTGCCGCAGGTTAGCTTTCAGCGTTTCATCCAGCGTTGCCAACTGCTGCTGTACCGCTTCTTGTGTAGCATCTTCTGTCAGGGAGGCGGGGCGCTTTTGTTGATGGGCAAGCAGATCCCG
The DNA here is from genome assembly GCF_020166435.1 of Pectobacterium versatile. Taxonomy (GTDB): domain Bacteria; phylum Pseudomonadota; class Gammaproteobacteria; order Enterobacterales; family Enterobacteriaceae; genus Pectobacterium; species Pectobacterium versatile. The sequence continues at coordinate 62,459 of NZ_JAINZP010000019.1, forward strand.
CTCAGCCTGCTGGTGAAGTGCCGCCGCCTGCTGCAAACGCTGATACAGTTCTTCCTTCCATGCCTGCAACGTCTGGCGTTCTTGCTCATCAAGCAGCGCATTGAGGAACGTCGTTTCATCAGCGAACGTGCTTTGCTGTAAAGCCTGACTAAAGCGCTCTGTCGCACTTTCACGCTGGCGGGTGCTCTGTTCATGCTGCTGTTGCGTGCTCGCTAGCTCCCCCGTCAGGCGGCTCAGCGTCGTTTCGGTTTGCTGCCGAGCTGACAGGGCCAGCCGGAGCGCATCGTCATACTGTTGGCTGGTTCGCTGTAGCTGTTCGCGCACAGCCGCGATTTGCCTGTCGCCGAAAAGTGTCTGTCGTTCCTGTTGGCTTGTGTTGAGCAACGCGAGGTGTTGTTCCAACTGCTGTTGTTGCGCCTGTAGTTGCTGCTTTGCCTCAGCCACGCTGCAATTCAGATGCTGAAGATCGCTGTCCAGCGTGGCTAACAGCGGAACTAAGCGAGATTGCTCCTGCTCTCTGGCTTTCCAGTCTTGCCATTCGCTTTCACGCTGAGCTAGCCAGCCATCCTGTGCGTCGGCCTCCGGTAGCAGAAGCCCCACATTTGTCAGCGCCTGCGTGATTTCCTGAGTGTGCTGCGTGATCTGCTGGTGCACGTTTTGCAGCGACTGCTCGATTTCTTGCTGCGTAACGCTTAGCGAAGTTTGTTGCTGGGTGTTGAGCGCGACTTTCTGGTCGAGTTCCCGCTGTAATGCCTCTGTGGCAGTCAGTAAATCCTTACTTTCCTGCCACTGTTTTTGCAATTGCTCGCGTGCGGTAATCTGTTGTCGAATATCCTGTTCTTCGGCTTCATTTTGGGTAAACCAGGCTGCGATCTCATCCGGTTGTTCCAGCGTGTAGTTAACTTGTAAGCGCTCACTGACATCTTGCCACTGTTGCAGCAAGGCGTGATGTTCGCTATCGAGCTGAGCGATCTCCTGTTGCAATTGTTCCCGCTGTTGCTCTCGTGCGGTCAATTGTGCCGTCGTATTCGCCAGCGCTGTCGTTAACTGGTTCACTTCCTGCTGTAGCGCTGTCAGGCGGCTTTGGGTTTCAGACGGTTGCAGCGCCTGATAGCGTTCGATAGCGGGATGCTCGGTTGAACCGCACAGTGGGCAAGGATCGCCAGCCTGTAGCCGCTGCCGTTCGGCTTCCAGCTTAACGATATGTTCTTCCTGACGGAGCAGCGTTTCCAGATCGACCAGATGCTGGCTGCGCTGTTCATGCTCAGACTGCTGCTGTTTCAGTAATATTTGCGACTGGCTGATATGCTCTTGTACCTCATCCTGTTTGGTGAGGTGCTGCTGCTTGCGGACATGCAGACGCTGGAACTGGTCGCTGATTGTCGCGAGCCGTTGGCGTTCAGCGCGCTGGTCAATGCGTTGATTAAACTGCTGTTGCAGGGCGGAAAGCGGCTGGTGCGCTTCCTGCTGTTGCCGTGTCTCATCGTGTTGCATGAACTGCTGACGGGCTGCATCAACGACCGCTTGTTGTTCACGCTGTTGTGCCGCCAGCGTCACCGTCTCTTGCTGTAGCGATGCTGACTGTGCGGTGTGCTGCGTCTGTTTTTGCTCCAGCTTCTCTTGCTCGTCCTGAAGCTGGCGCAGTTGCCGAAACTGGGTGCGCCACTGAGGAAGTTGTTCTCCCCACTGCTGATGATGCGCGTGTTGCTGGCGGTAAGACTGGATCTGTTCAAGCTGCTGTTTAGCCTGCTGCTGTTCCGCCGCTGTCTGCGTTTGTTTACTTTCATCCGCGTGCAGACGAGCCTGCGTTTTTGCCAGTTCGTCCTGTTGCTGCGTTCTTTGCTGCACCAGCGTGGTAATGCGATGGTCAAGTGGCACAACCTGTTCGTTGATCACCTGCTCTTGTTGCTGCCGTACCCGTTTGTGCTCACTAACATCCTGCTCTGCTTTTTCTTCCTGCTGGCGTAGCGCGGTTAGCGTCACCTGCTCGGCGGCCTGTTTCTCGGTCAGTTGTTCAATACGCTGTGCCAGCGTAAGAGATTCCTGTCGATAGCGCTCTCGTTCCTGATGTAGCGGCCTCAGTTTTTCTGCCGGTTCGCTGTGAGTTAACCTGTCAAGCTGCGGTTTAGCCTGCTGAATGGCGGATTCGGCGCTCGCATGCTGCGCCTGCGTGCTGGTTAACTGCGTGTGCTGCTGCGTCAGTTGCTCAAACCAGCGCAGCGTAGTCAGCGCTTGCTCACGTTCAACGTTGCCTCGTTGTTCCTGCTGGATCAGCGCGGCAAGCTGTTCTTCCACCTGCTGACGTTGCTCATCGGTCAGCAGTTGAATGCCTGATGCGCGCGCCTGTAGCGCGTTCAGTGCAACGCTTGCTTGATTGTGTTTGTCATAGACGCGTTCGGAAATCAGGCCGTAAACTTCCGTGCCGGTCAGCTCTTCCAGCAGTTCCGCTCTCTCGCTAGCTTGTGCGTTGAGGAACGCGGCAAACTGCCCCTGCGACAGCATCATCGAGCGCGTGAAACGGCCAAAATCCAATCCGGTGATTTTTTCCACCATATCTTTTTTATCGCTGATTTTTTCACACAGAATTTTGCCGTCTTCTATGAGCGCGAGTTCAGCTTTGGGAGCCTGCAAGTTACCGTCAGGGGTATTTTTTGCCCGACGCTGGCTCCAGAAAGCGCGATATCCGACGCCTTTAACCTCGAACTCGACCTCGGCAAGGCACTCTGCGGTATTACGCGTCATCAGGTCATTCTGCTTGTTGGAGATAACAGCCAGACGAGGTGTTCTATGATATAGGGCCAGACAGATGGCATCTAGCAGCGTGGTTTTCCCCGCGCCGGTCGGGCCGGTAATGGCAAATAAGCCGTTGCTGGAAAACGGCTCCTGCGTGAAGTCGATTTTCCATTCGCCTTTCAACGCGTTGAGGTTCTTTAAGCGCAGACTGAGGATTTTCATTGGGCAGGCTCGCTATTTTCCAGTTCATCAATAACCTGATTAAACAGCGTGCGAACACGCTGTTGGCGACCGTCTTCCATGTCTGTCTCCGTTGCCATACGACGTTCAAAAACGTCATGTACGCTCAGTTCGTTTAGCGTTTCCTTGTCCTGTCGGGTAATCGCCTGCATGCGCTGTTCACGCGTGCGGCGCAGCAGCAACACCTCCACGGGCAGGTTTTCGGTCATCGCCTGAATGCGTTTTTGCATGTCGCTCAGATAATCCTGCGTGTTGATCTCGATATCCAACCACACGGGTTTATCGCCCTGATAGTTCTGGAAGGTGGCCAGCTGTTGTTCAATATCACTCAGGCTGCCTTTAATCAGCTGCATCGGCTGAGTGACGGGAATTGGCAGTGTTTCTACTTGTGCTGGCGTGTCAGGTGCAAAGCTCACCAGACAGACGGATTTCTCGCTGTTTAGTTCATCAAAACTCAACGGAATGGGTGAGCCGCTGTAGCGAATGTGCTCGCTTTGGGTCACGCGCTGCGGGCGGTGAATATGGCCTAGCGCGATATAATCCGCAGGAGGAAAAGCCTGAGCCGGGAAGGCATCGAGCGTACCAATATAAATATCGCGCACGGATTCTGAGGCGGTCACGCCAATTGTCGTCAGGTGTCCGGTTGCAATAATCGGCAGCGGTAGGCCTAGTTCGTCGCGCTTTTGGCAAGCCAGTTTGTAACACTGCTGGTAGTGCGCGGTAATCGCTTCCTGTAGCGCCAGCTGTTTCTCATCCCCGGATTGTCCGGCTTTGCTGGTTAAGACATCACGCGGACGTAAAAAAGGAATCGCGCAGAGCAGGGCACCGGGCTGCCGCTGACGGTTTTCCAGCAGGATTACCTGTTGGGCCGGATCGTCGCTGGTGCAGGCAATCACTTGTGTGTTCAGGCAGGCTAGCAGCTCGCGGGATTCGTTTAGCATCGCGACAGAATCGTGGTTGCCGCCGAGAATAACGAGCTGGCAGCCCGTGCGCTGTAGTTCTACCACGAAGCTATAATACATTTCCCGTGCGTAGCTGGGGGGCGAGCCGTTATCAAAAATATCGCCTGCGACTATAATGGCATCGACCTGATGTTGTTCCACCTGAGCGATAAGCCAGTGCAGAAAAGCCTGATGCTCAGCAGCGCGGCTTTTGGTATAAAAATATTGCCCTAAATGCCAATCGGCGGTGTGGATAATGCGCATCGTGTTCTCTTGATATTCATGCCGCGTGGCGGTGGATGACGTTGTCATTATTTATTATGTGAAAGGGTGTGTCGTCGCCAGGGCGCTTTGTCATCGTAATACCATGATTATATATAGCAGGGATGGCGGCTGTCGCGGTGGAATCAGGAGTTTGGAAAGCGGCTCGAAAAATCGGATGTACGCGCTGTAACAATCGTGCAGAGCGGTCCGTGCGTTTTTCATAAATCTGTCATAAAACTGACGCATAATGCCTCCGCCTGCTAACAGCGACGATGATTAACGACAGGATTAACAATGGCAAAACGCATATTAGTCGTGGAAGATGAAGCACCAATTCGTGAAATGGTCTGCTTTGTACTGGAACAAAATGGTTATCAACCCGTTGAAGCTGAAGACTATGACAGCGCGGTGACGCAACTGTCGGAGCCATTCCCAGAACTGGTGTTATTGGACTGGATGCTGCCAGGCGGGTCAGGCCTGCAATTCATTAAGCATATGAAGCGCGAGGCGCTGACGCGTGATATCCCCGTGATGATGTTGACCGCGCGTGGCGAAGAAGAAGACCGCGTGCGCGGGCTTGAAGTGGGGGCGGATGATTACATTACCAAACCGTTTTCACCCAAAGAATTGGTGGCGCGTATCAAAGCCGTGATGCGACGAATTTCACCGATGGCGGTGGAAGAAGTGATTGAAATGCGTGGCCTGAGTCTTGATCCTTCCTCACATCGCGTGACGACCGAAGAGCACGCGTTGGACATGGGGCCGACGGAATTTAAACTGCTGCATTTCTTTATGACGCATCCTGAACGTGTTTATAGCCGGGAACAGTTGCTGAATCACGTTTGGGGCACTAACGTTTATGTTGAGGATCGTACTGTCGACGTCCATATTCGTCGCCTGCGTAAAGCGCTGGAAACCAGCGGACATGACAAAATGGTGCAAACCGTTCGGGGAACGGGCTACCGTTTTTCAACGCGTTACTGAGGTGATCGTAACCGGAGACACATTAACGTGCTAGAACGTTTATCCTGGAAAAGGCTGGCATTGGAGCTGGCTTTTTTTTGTTTGCCCGCTTTACTGCTGGGGCTGATTTTTGGTTATCTGCCCTGGTTTTTGCTGGTCGCGGTATTAGGCTTACTGTGCTGGAATTTTTATAACCAGCTAAAACTCTCTTATTGGCTGTGGGTTGACCGCAGCATGACGCCACCGCCCGGTCGCTGGAGCTGGGAACCGCTGTTCTACGGGCTCTATCAGATGCAGTTGCGTAACCGACGCCGACGCCGTGAGCTGGCGCTCCTGATCAAACGGTTTCGTAGCGGTGCCGAATCCTTGCCCGATGCCGTGGTGATCACTACCGAAGAAGGAACGATCTTCTGGTGTAATCATCTGGCGCAGCACCTGCTGAGTTTCCGCTGGCCGGAGGATAACGGTCAGAATATCCTCAACTTATTACGCTATCCCGAATTCACGAATTACATGAAAGGACAGGATTTTAGCCGTCCTCTCACGCTACAGTTGAATAATTCTCACCATGTTGAATTCCGCGTGATGCCCTATTCCGAAGGGCAGCTACTGATGGTGGTGCGTGATATTACGCAAATGCACCAGCTTGAAGGCGCCAGACGTAACTTTTTTGCCAACGTGAGCCATGAACTGCGTACGCCGCTGACGGTGTTGCAGGGCTATCTGGAAATGATGCAGGAAGAAACGCTGGATGCGGCCCTGCGAGGGAAGGCGCTGAATACCATGCAGGAGCAGACCCGGCGCATGGACGGGCTGGTCAAACAACTGCTGACCTTGTCCCGTATTGAGGCGGCGACGGCAATTGATCTGAATGAAAAAGTCGATATTCCATTGATGCTGCGCGTATTGCAGCGTGAAGCTCAGACCCTGAGTCAGGGGCGACATGAGATCGTTTTTCGTGTGAACGAAAGCCTCCGCGTGTTTGGTAATGAAGAACAGCTGCGCAGTGCGGTATCCAATCTGGTGTATAACGCGGTCAACCATACGCCAGAGGGAACGCGTATCGAAGTCTGCTGGCAGAAGATCCCACAGGGCGCACAATTTCAGGTCAGCGATAACGGACCGGGGATTGCGGCCGAGCATTTGCCGCGCCTGACGGAACGCTTTTATCGGGTGGATAAGGCGCGTTCACGACAAACAGGCGGTAGCGGACTGGGGCTGGCGATTGTTAAGCATGCGCTCAGCCATCATGATTCCCGTCTGGAGATCATGAGTGAGGATGGGCTGGGCTCACGTTTCGTCTTTACGTTGCCGAATCGGTTGATTGTCCCTGCCTCTCTGGCTGAAAATACGGTGAAACCTTCAGCCTGACGGAAAACGCTATCCATGACATCCGCCACTCGTATTGCGGGCGCTTTTTTACTGCTGCTCAGCGCGTTGTGCTCCGCGCAACCTCGCCAGATGTTGGCAGGTAACCTCTCCAGCGCGGGCTCGGATACGCTGGCTAACCTGATGGCCTTTTGGGCTGCGGATTTCAGCCAGCATTACCCGAACGTGAATTTACAGATTCAGGCCGCTGGTTCGTCCTCTGCACCGACGTCTCTGGCATCGGGAGCCGCGCAGCTTGGGCCGATGAGCAGGGCGATGAAGGCCAGCGAAATTGAGGCATTTGTCCAGCATTATGGTTACCCGCCGCTGGCGGTGCCGGTGGCAATGGATGCGCTGGTCGTGCTGGTCAATCAGGATAACCCACTGCCTGGGCTGAACTTGTCGCAGTTGGATGCCATCTTTTCGATTACGCAGCGCTGCGGTAACCACCAGCCGATAAAACAGTGGGGCGATCTTGGCCTGCATGGCAGTTGGGAAAAGCGCACGCTACTGCGCTATGGGCGAAACTCTGCGTCGGGAACCTATGGGTTCTTTAAGCAAAAGGCGCTATGCCGTGGCGATTTCCTTCCTCAGGTTAATGAATTGCCGGGTTCGGCGTCCGTTGTGCAGGCCGTTGCGGCGTCAACCGATGCCATCGGCTATGCCAGCGTGGGTTTTCGTACCAGTGGCGTGAGAATGCTGCCGTTAGCCGCACAAGGCACCGACTACATTTACCCCTCGATTGAGAATATCCGCAGCGGTTTGTATCCCTACACCCGTTATCTCTATATCTATGTGAACAAAGCACCCAGCCAACCGCTGGAAGCGCTGACGGCGGCATTTTTAGCGCGTGTGCTGTCTGAAACGGGGCAAGCGCTGGTGAATCAGGATGGCTACTTGCCACTGCCGGAAGAAACGCGTCGTCAGGCGCGCCAGCTGATTGGCCTGCCGGAATAATTCCTCTTTCCATCAAGAGTTGGCGACATTTTCACGTCACGTGAACTTTCTTCATGTGACGTGAAAATTCTTCCATTGCCCTGTGATTCGCCACGTGACAGGATAGTTTTAAATTTAGACGTCCAGATGGCTAAATAAAATTAAATGTAATTATCCCTTTGGGCAAATATTTCATATTGAAACTATCTGTCAGTACGCTTCTTTCTTGAAGAACAGTACTGGCAACATGTCAGGAGCGACATATGGCGAACACCTTATCCCCTTTCCGTGCCGATACCGTCGGCAGTTTCTTGCGTCCGGCAGCGATTAAGGAAGCACGTCTTCAGCATCAGGCAGGCGAGATTGACGATGCTGCGCTGCGTAACATTGAAGATCGTGAGATTCTGCGCGTGGTAGAAAAGCAGCGTGAAGCGGGCTTGCAGGTTGTGACGGATGGTGAGCTGCGTCGTGCCTGGTGGCACTTCGACTTCTTTGCCGATTTGCACGGCGTGGAGCGCTACGAAGCCGATCACGGTATTCAATTCAACGGTATTCAGACCAAATCCCATGCGATTCGCGTTGTGGATAAAGTGAGTTTTAATCCTCAGCACCCAATGCTCGATCATTTCCGCTATCTGAAAAGCATTTCTGGCGATGCCGTCGCGAAAATGACGATTCCAAGCCCTAGCGTGATGCATTTCCGTGGTGGACGAAAAGCGATTGATGCGACGGTTTACCCCGATCTGGCTGACTACTTCGATGATTTGGCACAAACCTGGCGCGATGCGATCCACGCATTTTATGATGCAGGTTGCCGCTTCCTGCAACTGGATGACACCGTGTGGGCCTACCTGTGCTCTGACGATCAAAAACGCCAGATCCGTGAACGTGGTGAGGATCCTGCACAGCTGGCACGAACCTATGCTGATGTGCTGAACAAAGCGCTGGCTGATAAGCCTGCGGATCTGGTGATCGGTTTACACGTTTGTCGCGGTAATTTCCGTTCGACCTGGATTTCTGAAGGCGGGTACGAGCCTGTGGCAGAAATTCTGTTCGGTGAAGTGAATGTTGATGCGTTCTTCCTGGAATATGATACCGAGAGAGCCGGTGGGTTTGAGCCGCTGCGTTTTGTGAAGCCAGGCCATCAGCAGGTGGTGCTGGGTCTGATCACCACGAAGAACGGTGAGCTGGAAGAGGCTGAAGTTGTGCAGGCGCGTATCGCGGAAGCGGCAAAATATGTCAATCTCAACCAAATTTGCCTGAGCCCGCAGTGTGGCTTTGCTTCAACGGAAGAGGGCAACAGCCTGACGGAAGAGCAGCAGTGGAATAAGCTGAAACTTGTCGTGGATATCGCCAATCGCGTGTGGTGATACCGATGAGATAGCGCTATCTCTGCAACAGATATACAGAGGCTGGATCATACGATCCGGCCTTTTTTGTGGCCGTTATCCAGCTTTCCGTTCGCGACGATTTTGTGAAATATGTTTTTTTTATGATCGAACGGCGCATTTTATGCCAGTTTTTGTCAGTTTTATTGCAATGAAATATAGATAAATGCGCAAATCATGTGTTATGCAAATCAGGATAAACCAATTTATATTCTTATTTTTTGGCATAGTTAGGCTTGATACTCTGGTTTTTGGATCTCCACTTGTCTTTTTACGCTATAAACGTTTTACTTAGCACCCAATATGGCTGTGCAAAAAATAACTCCTCTATACTCGTCATATTTCAAGTTGCATGTGCGTTGGCCGCGTTCAGCCACCCGAATCACTTACCTGAGTAAGCTCATCGGGATTGCTTCGCTTGCCGCCTTCCTGAAACTCGAATTATTTAGAGTATATGACCGCCATCTTTCGCGTCGTCAGAGCGTTGGCTCATTCTTCGGGTTACCCGTTTGCGAATGGTTTCTGGCGGCGATAAACGGCACCGTTTTCTTTTTATCGATTTGATACAGGCAACACGACATAACTATGAGTCATCGTTTAACTTCCAAAGATATCGTGGCATTAGGTTTTATGACCTTTGCTTTGTTCGTGGGGGCAGGAAATATTATTTTCCCGCCAATGGTGGGATTGCAGGCGGGAGAGCACGTTTGGACCGCAGCGCTTGGCTTTCTGCTGACGGCGGTGGGTCTACCGGTGTTGACCGTGATCGCGCTTGCCCGGGTTGGCGGTGGCGTTGACGCGCTGAGCTCGCCGATTGGTAAAAAGGCCGGTGTGGTTCTGGCTACCGTGTGCTATCTGGCTGTTGGGCCACTGTTCGCAACGCCGCGCACGGCAACCGTGTCGTTTGAAGTCGGTCTGGCGCCTTTAGTCGGCAACGGAGCCTCTCCGCTGCTGATTTATAGCCTGATTTATTTTGCCATTGTGATCGCGATTTCCCTGTATCCGGGCAAACTGCTGGACACGGTCGGCCACGTGCTGGCACCGTTAAAGATTATTGCTCTGGCTGTACTGGGTATTGCTGCTGTGCTGTGGCCTGCCGGTTCACCTATCCCGGCGACAGAAACGTATGAGCAACTGCCGTTCTCTAATGGTTTCGTCAACGGCTATCTGACGATGGATACGCTGGGCGCAATGGTCTTTGGTATCGTGATCGTTAATGCAGCGCGCTCGCGTGGGGTGACCAGCTCCGTGCTGCTGACGCGTTATACCGTATGGGCTGGGTTAATTGCGGGCATCGGTCTTACACTGGTCTATCTGAGCCTGTTCCAGCTCGGTTCTGTCAGTGGTGAACTGGTGCCGCAGGCGCAAAACGGTGCTGAAATTCTCCATGCCTATGTGCAACACACGTTCGGCAACATGGGAAGCAGCTTCCTGGCGTTGTTAATCTTCATCGCGTGTCTGGTAACGGCGGTGGGGCTAACCTGTGCCTGTGCTGAGTTCTTTGCGCAATACCTGCCGTTGTCTTACCGCACGCTGGTGTTTGTGCTAGGAACGTTCTCAATGGTGGTGTCTAATCTGGGCCTAAGCCATCTGATTCAACTTTCCATTCCAGTACTGACGGCGATTTATCCACCGTGTATCATTCTGGTTTTATTGAGCTTTACGCTGCGTTGGTGGAATAGCGCTTCACGTATTGTGGCTCCCGTTATGTTAGTCAGTCTGTTATTTGGCATGATTGATGGTATAAAATCATCGGCCTTCAAAACGCTGTTGCCAGAGTGGAGCCTCAACTTGCCGCTGAGCGAGCAAGGGTTGGCCTGGCTGCCACCGTCACTGCTGATTTTATTGGTTGCGGTGATTTACGACAGACTTTGTGGTCGTCAGGAAGTTACGGTACATCAATAATATCGTTAATACCTGATTGCACTGGGGCGGTAGGGATAGCGTACTGCTCCAGCACAACGTTGGGTTTCTGCACCACAGGTTTTTGCCTGTGGTTTTTCTTTTTGTAATGTTTTTCTTTATATAAGACAGGGTTGCTTATCAATGGAACAACCATCCTCTAAGCTCAAGCGTGGGTTAAGCACGCGGCATATCCGCTTTATCGCCCTTGGCTCGGCGATCGGAACCGGTCTGTTTTATGGTTCCGCGAGTGCGATCCAAATGGCTGGCCCCAGTGTATTACTGGCTTATCTGATCGGTGGGGTTGTCGCATATATCATCATGCGCGCACTGGGCGAAATGTCGGTGCATAACCCGCAGTCCAGCTCGTTTTCCCGCTATGCACAGGATTATCTCGGGCCATTGGCGGGGTATATCACCGGCTGGACTTACTGCTTTGAGATGCTGATTGTCGCCATTGCCGATGTGACTGCATTTGGCATCTACATGGGCGTCTGGTTCCCTGCCGTACCGCACTGGGTGTGGGTTCTGAGCGTGGTACTCATCATTGGTGCCATTAACCTGATGAATGTGAAAGCCTTTGGTGAATTGGAGTTTTGGCTCTCTTTCTTCAAAGTGGCCACGATTATCATCATGATCGCGGCCGGGATCGGCATCATCATCTGGGGTATTGGCAACGGGGGGGAGCCGACTGGTATCCACAACCTCTGGAGCAATGGCGGGTTCTTTAGTAACGGCGTGATGGGGATGATTCTGTCGCTGCAACTGGTGATGTTTGCGTATGGCGGCGTGGAGATTATCGGGATTACGGCTGGTGAGGCGAAAGACCCGCAGAAGTCTATCCCTCGTGCGATTAACTCTGTGCCGTGGCGTATTCTGGTGTTCTATGTCGGCACGCTGTTCGTCATTATGTCGATTTATCCGTGGAATCAGGTCGGTACCAACGGGAGCCCGTTCGTGCTGACGTTCCAGCATATGGGGATTACCGCGGCGGCAGGCATCCTGAACTTTGTCGTGATTACCGCGTCGCTGTCGGCGATTAACAGCGATGTCTTCGGCGTCGGCCGTATGCTGCACGGGATGGCGGAGCAGGGGCATGCACCGAAGGTGTTTAGCCGCCTTTCCAAACGTGGTATCCCGTGGGTCACGGTGGTTGTAATGATGATGGCGCTGCTGGTGGCGGTGTACCTGAACTACATTATGCCCGGTAAAGTTTTTCTGGTGATTGCTTCACTGGCAACCTTTGCAACGGTGTGGGTGTGGATCATGATTCTGTTTTCTCAGATCGCATTCCGCCGCCGTCTGAGCCCAGATGAAGTGAAGGCGCTGGCATTCCCACTGCGCGGTGGCATCGTGACCTCCGTGTTCGGCATCGTCTTCCTGTTCTTCATCATTGGTTTGATTGGCTACTTCCCGGACACTCGCGTGTCGCTGTATGTCGGCATCATTTGGATATTGCTGCTTTTAGTGGGCTATGTCTGGAAGAAGAAGCGTCAGAACGCGGTAGCTGCATAGAATTAAGTTAGTCGATTGCTATCAGAGGAAGCGCTCTCATTGGAGCGCTTTTTTTTGAGCCAATATTACGCTTTCGGAGCCGTCATTTGCTGGGCCATGACCCGCATATCGTGGCCGGTTGGTATTTGATGAACGCGGAGATCGAATTCCGGTAAGATCGCAAAGATATGGTCGAAAATGTCAGATTGAATGCTTTCGTAATCGACCCAGGCGGTCGTGTTGGTAAACGCATAAATTTCCAGCGGTACCCCTTCTGACGTTGGTGCAAGCTGCCGCACCATCAGCGTCATCCCTTTATGAATACCTGGATGGGTGCGCAGATATACCTGAAGGTAGGCGCGGAACGTGCCTAAATTCGTCAGACGACGGCCGTTCAGCGGTGATGTCAGGTCGGAATCGGACTGTGCATTGTGCTGCTCCAGCTCGCTCTTCTTGTTCTGAATATAAGGCGACAGCAGCTTGCTGCGTAGCAATCGCGCCTGCTCGTCTTCCGTCATAAAATGCACGCTGGTGGTATCGATATTGATACTGCGCTTGATGCGTCGTCCCCCTGATTCCGACATCGAACGCCAGTTCTTAAAAGAATCCGATACTAACGCGTAGGTGGGAATGGTGGTGACGGTATTGTCCCAATTTCTCACTTTTACCGTTGTCAGTCCGATATCGATAACGGCCCCGTCAGCGCCGTATTTCGGCATTTCGAGCCAGTCTCCCAGCGTTAACATGTCGTTGGCGGAAAGCTGGATGCCCGCGACCAATCCCATAATCGGATCTTTGAACACCAACATCAGGACGGCGGCCATTGCGCCTAACCCACTAATCAGAATCAGCGGCGATTTCCCGATGAGCAGTGACACCACCATAATACTGATAACAATGGTGGCGATCAGTTTCAGACTCTGGAAGATACCGCGCAGCGGCAATTGGGCGGCGACTTTGGTTCGGGCGGAAACGTTGAGCAGAACATCGAGGAGCGAGAACAGGGACAGCAGCGCAAAAACCATGATCCACACTTGAGAACAGATGATGAGCGCTTCACGGGTTTCACTCTGCGAGGGAAGCCACACAAAGACCTGAATATTCAGGATCACCCCTTGGAGCAAGAAGGCCAGCCGGTTAAACAAGTTGTGTTGCGTCAGCGCCTGTTTCCACCCGTGCCCCTCGGTTTTTCCGGGCTTATTGAGTGAGCGCAGTACCATTCTTTTCAGCACAACCTGATGAAAAATCAGGTGGATGACGGCAGAAATGAGCAATATCAGCCCAAGAACAATCAGTAACGCAATGATGCTAGCGTGTTCTATTCCAGCTTCTCTCAGCCACAGCGCGAGATTTTGTTGCATGCGTTCTCCTTATTCCAATGAATCTGTCGTGCATTAACACGATGTGGCTTTAAGGCTAAGGATTTAGCGCCCCTAGTCAACCTTTTGTATTATTTAAGATATCGCCGGGAAGAGGCGGTGAGAGGTGAAGAAGAACAGAGGGATAAATTGCGAGCAAAGAAAAAGCCAGCTGCATAGCAACTGGCTTGGTCATCATATTGCCATGTCGGCAGGATGAGGAATTACAGCTTGTCTGCGTTCTCAGACAGGTATTTCGCTACGCCGTCTGGTGACGCGCCCATACCGGATTTACCTTTTTCCCACTGCGCCGGGCACACTTCGCCGTGCTCTTCGTGGAATTGCAGGGCGTCAACGGTACGCAGCATTTCATCGATGTTACGACCCAGCGGCAGATCGTTCACCACCTGGTGACGAACTACGCCGTTTTTGTCGATCAGGAAAGAACCACGCAGTGCAACACCGGCTTCTGGGTGCTCAATGCCGTAGGCCTTCTGGATTTCGCGCTTAATGTCAGCAACCATCGCGTATTGCACTTCGCCGATGCCGCCTTTGTCCACAGGGGTTTTACGCCATGCGTTGTGAACAAACTCGGAGTCGAAGGACACGCCAACCACTTCTACGCCGCGTTTCTTGAACTCGGCATAGCGGTGATCGAAAGCAATCAGCTCTGACGGACAAACGAAGGTGAAGTCCATCGGCCAGAAGAAGATCACGGCAGCTTTACCGTTGATGTGCTTCTTCAGGTTGAAATTTTCGACGATTTCGCCACTGCCTAAAACGGCAGCTGCGGTGAAGTCTGGGGCTTGACGAGTTACCAGGACCATAATTACTCCTGTAGATAGCGGTTAATGATCGGATGATATAAAAAACAGCGATCAGTATAGGGATTCTGCCTGAGTGAATACAGGCAAAGAGACCAATCAATGAGATAGCTTCTGTCTATTGAACTCATCGCTATTTCCTTTCAAGAGGCTAGATTAACCCTTTTGATGGAAAGGACAATACCCGTCATACTTCAAGCTGCTTGTGCGTTGGCTACTCTTACTCACCCCAGTCACTTACTTGAGTAAGCTCCTGGGGATTAATGAGCCTCATAAATGAAGCTCACCCTTCGTGCGCTTGCCGCCTTCACGCAACTCGAATTATTTAGGGTATACGTCGCGTAGAAAAACGGAAAAATCGCGATCTTACAGCTGCTGCGCTTTCGCTAATTGCATCATCCGTGGATAAAACTGCCAGAAGAGTGTTTCAAATTGGTGATAGTGCTGCTCGATATCCTGAAAAGAGCCGGACAGCGCAGCCAGTTTCGGACGGCGTACCGACATTCTGTGCAGCACATCGGCGATAAACGGCAGCTCTGCATAACGCGTCATCCAGCGTTCCGGCCACAGATAGCGATTCAGGTTCTGAAAGCGTTCAGGAGTGTGCGCCAGATGCGGCTCGATTTGTGATTGGGCATCGTCGATAAAGGCTTGCAAGGGCGTATCCGGTACCAGCTGTAGCCAGTGACGCGCAAGATAGTGATCCCACAGTACATCTAGCGTAATCGGCGACACACGGCGGAATTCATCGCTGAAATACTGGCGTGCCTGTTTGACTTCCGGCAGGCTGTCGGTCAGTGAATCAACGCGACGATGCAGACGAATACCCGCGACGATCTCGTCAGCGTAGCTGTCCTGCGGGTTGCCGCGCACGAAATCCGCCATCAGATTACCTAATAGGGAGCTGTCGGCCAGCGTGGCCAGATGGAGGTGAGCAAGAAAATTCATTGGAATAGTATATCCGCTTCTTCTTTTATTATGCACGTCCTCTTACATGGCAAAGTGGGAAGCCGCCGACTTTGACTGTGATGCATTACGCCTGCCGTGTGCTTATTTCTTGCAGCCATGCGCTTGCGGCTCTAGACTAGGCCGCCCATTTTTAATGTATTACAGCTAAGTGAATTGCCATGCGTGTTACCGATTTTTCGTTTGAACTTCCTGAATCATTGATTGCCCATTATCCACAAGCGGAACGCAGTGGGTGCCGCCTGCTATCGCTGGACGGGCCGACGGGAAATCTGACGCACGGCGTGTTTACCGATTTGCTGGATAAACTGAATCCTGGCGATCTGCTGGTGTTCAACAATACGCGCGTGATTCCCGCTCGTTTGTTTGGCCGTAAAGCCAGCGGTGGCAAGCTGGAAGTGCTGGTAGAGCGCGTGCTGGATGACCATCGGGTATTGGCGCACGTTCGGGCGTCAAAAGCGCCAAAACCGGGTGCGGAACTGCTGCTGGGCGATGACGAAAGCGTCAAGGCTACGATGGCCGCTCGCCACGATGCGCTATTTGAGCTGCATTTCGATGATTCTCGCGATGTCCTGTCGATTCTGAATGATATCGGCCACATGCCGTTGCCGCCTTATATTGACAGGCCTGATGAAGACGCCGACCGCGAGCTTTATCAGACGGTGTATAGCCAGCGTCCGGGTGCCGTAGCGGCACCGACGGCGGGCTTGCATTTTGATGAGCCGATGTTGGCCGCACTGCGCGAGAAGGGCATCGACATGGCGTTCGTTACGCTGCACGTTGGTGCGGGGACTTTCCAGCCTGTACGCGTCGATACGATTGAAGATCACATCATGCACGCCGAATATGCCGAAGTGCCGCAGGACGTCGTTGATGCTGTGCTTGCGTGTAAAGCGCGGGGAAACCGCGTGATCGCTGTTGGCACCACCTCGGTACGTTCACTGGAAAGTGCCGCGCAGGCTAGCCAGAATGCGGCGATCGAACCGTTCTTCGGCGATACCAAAATTTTCATCTATCCGGGTTATCACTACCGCATTATTGATGCGTTGGTGACCAATTTCCATTTACCCGAATCGACGTTAATCATGCTGGTGTCGGCCTTTGCCGGTTACCAGAACACGATGTCTGCTTACCGTCAGGCGGTGGCAGAGCAATATCGTTTTTTCAGCTACGGTGATGCGATGTTTATTACGCACAACCCGATGGCCGAACAGGAAAACGTGGGATAAACCCGCTGTCCACATAATAGGAACGCCACAGACCACGCTCTGTCAGGCGTTAATACATCATTACCATCAGACTGTTTTTCTGATGCTGGAGGCTAAGTGAAGTACGAATTACAAACAACGGACGGCCGTGCGCGACGCGGTAGATTGATTTTTGAACGTGGCGTAGTGGAAACCCCGGCTTTTATGCCCGTGGGGACGTACGGCACGGTGAAAGGCATGACGCCGGAAGAAGTGAAAGAAACTGGCGCACAGATTTTGCTCGGCAATACGTTCCATCTGTGGCTGCGTCCCGGCCAGGAAATCATGAAGCTGCACGGCGATCTGCACGATTTCATGAACTGGCACGGCCCGATTCTGACGGACTCCGGCGGTTTTCAGGTGTTCAGCCTCGGCGATATTCGCAAGATTACCGAACAGGGCGTGCATTTCCGTAACCCGATCAACGGGGATTCGATTTTCCTGAGCCCGGAAAAATCGATGGAGATCCAGCACGATCTCGGTTCCGACATCGTCATGATCTTTGATGAGTGCACGCCGTACCCTGCCGATTGGGATTACGCCAAGCGCTCGATGGAGATGTCACTGCGCTGGGCAAAACGCAGCCGTCAGCGCTTTGATGAGCTGGAGAATAAAAATGCGTTATTCGGTATTATTCAGGGAAGTGTTTACGAAGATTTACGTGATGTATCCGTAAAAGGGCTGGTAGACATTGGCTTTGATGGGTACGCTGTGGGCGGTTTGGCTGTCGGTGAGCCGAAAGAAGATATGCACCGTATTCTGGAGCACGTTTGCCCGCAGATTCCAGAAGATAAACCGCGCTACTTGATGGGCGTTGGCAAACCAGAAGATTTAGTCGAAGGTGTCCGCCGCGGTGTCGATATGTTTGACTGTGTGATGCCAACGCGCAACGCACGTAACGGGCATCTCTTCGTGACTGATGGCGTAGTGAAAATCCGTAATGCGAAGCATAAAGATGATGTCAGCTCGCTGGATGAACACTGTGATTGCTACACGTGTCGCAATTATAGCCGCGCCTACTTGCATCATCTTGACCGTTGCAACGAAATACTCGGAGCACGACTCAATACCATTCATAACTTGCGTTATTATCAGCGTTTAATGGCAGGTTTACGTCAGGCCATTGAAGAGGGTAAATTAGAGCACTTTGTGGTGGATTTTTACCAACGCATAGGCAAACCGATTCCGCCGCTTGCTGAAAAAGACGTTGCCGCAAGCAGCTGATAATCCGTTTGCTATGCATTGTATTTTGTTATGAATTGTATTTTGTTGTGAAGCGTTTTTACGATTATAAGGTTGATAACTTATCTTTTTGATAGCTTATCTTTTGACAAAAAAGAGGATATTTACATGAGTCTTTTCATCTCCGATGCTGTAGCTGCAACCGGCGCTCCGGCTCAGGGAAGCCCGTACTCTCTGGTTATTATGCTGGCCGTTTTTGGTCTGATTTTCTACTTTATGATCCTGCGTCCTCAGCAAAAACGCGCCAAGGAACACAAAAAGTTAATGGATTCTATCGGCAAGGGCGATGAAGTCTTAACGACCGGTGGTCTGGTTGGTCGCGTAACCAAAGTGTCCGAAACTGGCTATATTGCGATTGCGTTGAACGAGACCAATGAAGTGGTTATCAAACGTGATTTCGTGGCTGCCGTGCTGCCGAAGGGCACGATTAAGGCCCTGTAATTTCCGATTTTCCCGAAGGGAACTGCCGTGTTAAATCGTTATCCTTTGTGGAAGTACCTGATGCTGGTCGTGGTGTTGTTCGTCGGCCTGCTCTACGCACTTCCTAACCTATATGGTGAGGATCCGGCGGTACAAGTTACTGGCGCGCGGGGAACCGCCGCCAGCGAAACGACGCTGATCCAAGTCCAGAATGTTTTAAAAGAACAGAACATTACCAGTAAGTCGATTGCATTGGAAAATGGTGCAATTCTGGCTCGCTTCTCTAACCCTGATATTCAGCTCCGTGCGCGTGAAGCGCTCGTTAATGAGCTGGGTGAAAAGTTCGTCGTCGCACTTAACCTGGCACCTGCTACGCCAACCTGGCTGCGGTTGTTGGGCGCTGAACCGATGAAATTGGGGCTTGACCTGCGCGGCGGCGTTCACTTCCTGATGGAAGTGGATATGGATACGGCGCTGGGTAAACTGCAAGAACAAACCATGGACTCTTTGCGCAGCGATCTGCGTGAGAAGAACATTCCTTATGCCTCCGTGCGCAAGATTGATAATTACGGCGTCGAAATTCGTTTCCGTGATGCTCAAACGCGTGATGACGGCCTCAATTATCTGACGACTCGTCACCGCAACCTGGTTCTCAGCGGCAGCGGCAGCGGAAGCAACCTGCTACGCGCAGTGATGTCTGACGAACGTCTGCGTGAAGCACGTGAATACGCTGTACAGCAGAACATCAATATCCTGCGTAACCGTGTGAACCAACTGGGTGTTGCTGAACCGCTGGTACAACGTCAGGGTGCTGACCGTATCGTCGTTGAGTTACCGGGTATTCAGGATACGGCGCGCGCGAAAGAAATTCTTGGTGCAACCGCTACGCTGGAATTCCGTCTGGTCAACAGTAATGCTGATGCGACCGCAGCGGCGAACGGCCGCGTGCCGGGCGACTCTGAAGTGAAGAACATGCGTGACGGCTCACCGGTGGTGTTGTTCAAACGCGTGATTCTGACGGGCGACCATATTACCGATTCGACATCGAGTACGGATGAATATAACCAGCCTCAGGTGAATATTTCTCTGGACAGCGCGGGTGGCAACACCATGTCCAACTTCACCAAAGACAGTATCGGCAAGCTGATGGCGACGCTCTTTGTGGAATACAAAGACAGCGGCAAGAAAGATGCGACTGGCCGCTCGATATTGGAAAAACACGAAGAAGTGATCAACGTAGCGACGATCCAGTCTCGACTGGGTAACAGCTTCCGTATTACTGGTATTGATAACCCGAACGAAGCGCGTCAGCTTTCTCTGCTGTTGCGTGCGGGTGCGCTGATTGCACCGATCCAGATTGTTGAAGAACGTACGATTGGGCCAACGCTGGGGATGCAAAACATCACTCAGGGGCTGGAAGCCTGTTTGTGGGGCTTGATCGCATCGATCCTGTTTATGGTCTTCTTCTACAAGAAGTTTGGTGTTATCGCGACCAGTGCATTGGTTGCTAATCTGGTGTTGATTGTCGGCGTGATGTCGCTGCTGCCAGGGGCAACGCTGACCATGCCGGGTATCGCGGGTATCGTGCTTACGCTGGCGGTTGCAGTCGATGCTAACGTACTCATTAACGAACGTATCAAGGAAGAACTCAGTAATGGTCGCTCTGTGCAACAGGCCATTCATGAGGGCTACAAAGGTGCGTTCAGTTCGATTGTTGATGCGAACGTCACGACGTTGATTAAAGTCATCATCCTGTATGCGGTTGGTACCGGTTCTATCAAAGGGTTTGCTATCACGACTGCGATTGGGATTGCGACCTCAATGTTTACGGCGATCGTCGGTACTCGTGCCATCGTTAACCTGCTTTACGGCGGTAAACGTATCAACAAGCTGTCTATCTAGGAGTGCGTTGTGGCACAGGAACAGGAATACAACATTGAACAACTCAATCATGGGCGTAAAGTCTATGATTTCATGCGCTGGGACACATTGGCATTTGCCATTTCCGGTCTGCTGATCATCGCTTCTATCGTGGTTATGGGTGTGCGTGGTTTCAACTGGGGGCTCGATTTTACCGGTGGTACGGTTATTGAGATTAGCCTTGAGAAACCGATCGATCTCGATGTCCTGCGTAGTTCATTGGAGACCTCTGGGTTTTCAGAGCCGCAGGTGCAGAATTTCGGTAGCAGCCGTGACGTGATGGTACGTATGCCACCGGTTTCTGGCAGCGAGAACGAAGCGCTCGGTAACAAAGTGCTGAAGGTGGTGAATGATACCTTCCAGCAGCATGCAACGGTGAAACGTATTGAGTTTGTCGGGCCGAGCGTGGGGAGCGATTTGGCACAGGCGGGCGCATTGGCGCTGATGTCTGCGCTGATTGCTATCCTTATTTACATCGGTTTTCGTTTTGAATGGCGTCTGGCGATGGGAGCCGTACTGGCTTTGGCGCACGATACGATCATCACGATGGGGCTGCTGTCTCTGTTCTCTATTGAGGTTGACCTCACGATCATTGCGTCACTGATGTCGGTAATTGGTTATTCACTTAACGATAAGATCGTAGTATCTGACCGTATTCGTGAGAACTTCCGCAAGGTTCGTCGTGGCACACCTTACGAGATTACCAACATTTCTCTGACACAGACGTTGCATCGTACCATCATCACATCTGCGACCACGCTGGCGATGATTGTGATCCTCATGGTCTTCGGTGGAGCATTGTTGCATGGCTTCTCGTTGACGATGTTTATCGGTGTGATCATCGGTACGATCTCTTCTATCTATGTTTCTTCCGCTCTGGCGCTGAAACTGGGTATGAAGCGTGAACACCTGATCGTTCAGAAAGTGGAAAAAGAAGGGGCGGACCAACCGTCTATCCTGCCTTAATCTGCTGACTGTAAAAATAAAAAACCCCGCATTGCGCTGAGGGATCCCT
>NZ_JAINZP010000002.1 GCF_020166435.1 Pectobacterium versatile
AGCCAATCGCGGCCCCTATTTTTTAATCCACGATTAACACTGGATTACATGTTATCGATGATGTCCTGCGCAAACTCGCTACATTTCCGTAGCTTAGCGCCTTCCATCAGACGTTCGAAATCGTAAGTCACGGTCTTGTTCTTGATCGCGCCTTCAACGCCCTTAACAATCAGGTCAGCCGCTTCGAACCATTGCAGGTGACGCAACAGTAGATTGAAGGATAAACCACAACACAATGAATTATATAAAGAAAAATAGAAAATAGCGAATTGAACAGCATCGTTTTCATTAAGATAAATATCGATAGAAAACAGTGAGCTACTTTGTATTTTACTGAATATTTTTCCCCGAAAATTGCCTGCAATCTCACTTCTTAACAAATTTAACGGACTAATAGCATGTCATCTGTAGCCTTCATTCTTTGCCTGATTTTTGCCGCCGTTATGGTGCTGGTGCATCCCGCGTTATCAGTGCCGTTTATCATTGGCGCGTGTCTGATAACCAGTAAATGCCGCATGGAACTGGATAGCAATACCAGCATCATTCTCGGCATTACCGGATTTCTGTTACTCCTGACACTCGTTATGTGTATCAGGAGTTGGTTGAAGTAATCTGGTTAGTCGAAATACGGATGTACCCGCTTCACCGTCTGCTGAACTAATATATTTCGTTTCGCCATCAGGCGATCAATTCGCTCCCGCTTCTGGTCTGCCGTTAAAATACGATCAATCCGGGTTAGCTCAATTTGGTCATTAAGCTGCTTCACCTGCTTTTGTGTCGCCGTGAACGCCTTGCGCTGCGATAGCTTCTCGCGATTATCCTGCAACAGCTCATTGGCATCATCATGACGCCCCTGCTTACGATAGTCGTTAATCGTGCTATTAATCTGGTTGACCTTTGTCATCATCTGGTAAAAATCTTCCGTGAACTGCGTGGATTTTGCCGGGTCTGAGCCGCGGAAAATCGCTTTGATGACGGGTAATTCATCAACGCGTAGTGATGCTGACTCTCCGTTGTCGCCCAGATTGCGCATGATGATGTTTGTTGCCCCCAAAATGTATGATCCCAGTGTTCCGGTGTACCCGGTAATGATGTGATCCAGCATTTTGGGGGATAGGTTCGTCGATTCGCCGATTTCACGCATCAGCAAGCTGGTTTGATCGTTAAATCTGGCTCCGGCAATCACGTTCTTATCTGCCATGCCCTCAATCGGTCCACCTTTGAAAAAGTCGTAATTGACAAAGGTTTCAATAATAGGTCGAGTGACCTGTGGGATAGGGTTAAACGCCATGGTCTCAAAGAAATTATGCGCCATCACTTTGCCAAACTTCCCTGGTGTATCCTCTCCACCCAATGCACGAGCAAAACGCTCAGGCAATGTGCCGAACATCAAACCAATTTCAAACGGTTTAGGTATACGGATGTGCTGATCGCCAAACCATGCGTGCCAGTACGCATCTTTATCCCAATCCTGTAGCTCTTCGTAACGCTCATCCCCCCAGTTTAGCGCCAGTAACGCCAGCGATAACCCCGCGATATAACCGCCACGCTTCAACACTTCACGCGGATCATCTTTAATCGCCCGCCCCAGTTTGCTCATGCCCTGCAAGCGGGCATTGAAGAACGGCACCATGTCTGACAGGCCAATCACCAGACTACTGGAACCCTGCATGCTAAAATCCATCAGGTCGCGTGATTCAAATGCGGCCTGCACCTTACTCTTTCCTGCCTTTAGCGCGGCATCATAGGTGGCTACGCGGTTGGCATTCTCCGCCCCTTCACTGACTTTCCGGTATTTCTCCAGCGCCAAACCCATTTTATCCATCGCCTCCTTGCTATTGCGTACAATCGACGATTCAAATTCACGGATTTGGCTGTCTTTGTAGCCTTTGCGGCGCAGCACTTTACGGATGTTGGACGCTGTGCCGCCCGGATCATAGACGTTTGAATAACCACCGCCGAATGTCGCACCGGCAAACATCATGTCAACCAAGGTATTATCTGTTCGCATCGCCTTGTTCAATCCATCCCAAGACGAGCGGATCGCTTTGAACCCATCCTTATTGATTGCCCACGAGTGAACCGAGTCGCGTATAAAGTTGCGGATAATGAAGTCGGGCATGGATGTGGTGCCGATGGTTAACACGCGCTTGGCCTGTCGTGCAGCTCGCATGAATAACGATTTGCTGCGCTCCAGATCAATCATCGTGAAAGCGCGGTAAAGGTCGGGGTCGTTGATTTGAACCAAATTTTCCTGTCCATCAATGTAAACCTTTACCACATTTTTCCCGATGCGTTGGTAATCCATCTTGTTAGGGTTGTCGATGGCTTCCAGCATGTCGGCGTCTGCCAAATTGGTGACCGAACGGCGCATCGCCTCATTTTTCATAGAGGCATCAACCGACTTGGCAACGTAGTTGAACAGGTTTTCAATCGGATCTTTAATGGTGAGATCGGAGCCTTTCAGTTTACGGATTGTGCTGCTCTGGTTGGCAATCCCACGTGTCGTCCAAGGACCGTGTGTTTCGCCATTTTCTGCTTCACGATAGTACGGCAGATACCAGGCATCTTCCCATGTTGCCCGACTTTGCGGATCAATCAGCCCCATATCCTGCTGCAAGTCGATAATAGACTTGATGAACGCATCGTATTTTACCTTCTGATCCGCAAACAGTTTTTCATTGCCACGATTCAGAGACTTCATGTAGGCAATTTCATCAGCAGTAAAGTTATTCTCCTTGCCCTCTGCCATCAAACGTTCCGAGCGATGACCGGCGATCCACTTGAGAAAGTTTTCACGATGGTTGCCAAGGCCGTCCAGAATCCCCATCAAGGAATCCGCTTTGCCAGTTCCGGGAATCCGCTCAGTGATTCCCTCATTTTTGTTATAGCGAACCAGACCATGTTCCAGAACCGCCGCAGTCACAGAGCCAGAACCCGCAGACATACGCGCCGCAGTGTAGCCGGAAACCATTGCATCAGATTTACCTGCCGCATCTTCTGCGTATTTTAACGGTGCCAGACCGTCAAAGGTTTTCGTGTTCAGCTTGCGGAAGGTTTCTTGCCACCACTGCTTCAGCTCCGTCCGATCTTTATCGGCTGCCATCTGATAGAAGTCTTTGGCTTTATCAAACCAGCCCTTCTCAACGTTGAAGCCCATTTTACGGCTGGTTTCGGCATCCATTGCTGGGTTGCCTGAGCGCGAGTACAGCGTCTTGTTCTTGCGGATATCAGCGGAAGAGAGTATATTTTTACTTGATTCTGCGGGGTCGCCCTCCTTGGGCAATTGAAGCCCCTGTGAGTATCGGCGACTGGCAGAGTCTAAACCCTGGTTAGTGCTCTCCCCGGACAATTGGAGCCCGGCTGAATGAGGCTGATTAGGGTTTTCTTTTGCACGCCGATACAGCACCAGTCCAGCATCCTCCATCCCTTGCACTTTCGACATTCCGCCTACCGTGCCATAAACTGAAGCGATTTTGTTAATTTCCATGTTCTGCTTTCTGGCATTCATATGCACCGCTGACACCACCGGATTCCCATTTGTATCTTGCGCCTCAAGTAAAATCACGACGGCATCGTTTTGGGTAGACGAACGGTATACAGCAAGTGGGTCATGCATTAATTCAGGCAATTGCTCGATCACCGATAAAGGCACATCATGCTTCACCCCATTGGTGGCTTTGCGCACGGTATCGCGGTTAATAAACATATCCAGATTAGGCGCCCCCAACGCTCTTAACACTGGTGGTGTTCTGCCCAATTTCACTGACACATCACCGGACTTCAACGACCGCATAGCTCGGTCAAGATCGGCACGGTACTGCTCAGCCTCCTGCGGCAATGGCTTTAGTGGGTCAACATCATCTGCTTTTGAATACAGCGCATCGGTACGCGAGAAAGTATTATCGAACTCACGGGTGCCTGGCTGCTCATTGGCATACATCGCCGTTTTCTGGAAGCGGCCGGTGATTGTGCGCAGGATGTTGCGGATCTCTGCTGGCGTAATATCCATAGGATTCAACACGCCTGCTTTTCGCAGCGCGTTAGTCATCAGCGTAACGAACCGATCCCAGACACCGCCCAGTTTCGTTAGCTCGGAGCGCTCGGCCATATGCGCCAAAAATTCATTCGCCTGTGTTTCTAACGACTCCTGCCCGTAGGATTGTTCGACTTGCTGCCAGACATCCTGAATGGTTTTATTCTGACTATCCCGCGTCTGATGTAGCACGCGCATGATGCGATCGTATTCCACATCGCCAATCACCGACGCTAGCCCGTGATGCGCGATCACTTCATGACGCAGCTTGGCACGCAGTTCACGGGCGTTGGCAATGTTGTCGGCGATGACAATCACACGGCTCAGCTCCGGCTGGTAAATGGCATGAACTGTGCCAAATTCCGCAGGAATGCCGTTAGGCATCATCGCGGCAGCTTCGGCCTGCGTCTGCACCGCCTTCACCTTAATCTTGGCCGCACCATTCAGATGAGAGACAAAGCCGTCCGCCGCGAGCTGTACACGATCGCGTAACATGCCCGTTTCAGGCTTGCTACCATCACGGCTAAAACTACCGTCATGAATGATGTTGCCGCCGCCAATATCAGCCCCAGAAACAGAAACGCCCCCAGATTTGGAGGCGTTTTGTCGGGAGTAGAAAGCTGTTCCCTTATCAGTTTCTTTAGTCTTTAGCGTTCGGAAGAGTTTATCGAATGCCTCGCGAATACCACCATCCAGTTCCGCATTCGTTGGATAAGCATAGCTTTGCGGATCCGCATGCTCATCAGCTTTTCGGATATTAACCAGGTAGTCATTGCTTATGCCCTTCGTTTGGGCTTTATCCAACACATAGCGCTCAAAGGAACGGGCGGAAAGCTCAACGACAGTAGACCAGTAGGGCTTACTGCGGGAAGCATCGAGTGTCTGAGAGCGCTCAACCATGCCGCTGTTGTTAATAGCCTGCATGGTGCCTTTGAAAGCATCGTACACCTCTTGGCGAACCGGGTGTGTTGCTGGCACAAATTTGCCATTTTGCAACACATGATTACGCCGCTTGGATGGCGTCATAAAGCTGTCGCCGCGACCTTTGTTCTCGAAACCACGTTGATCCGCCTGGCCAAAATAGTTATCCAGCGCATGAAACCATTCGTGTGCCAGCGATCCTGCACCTTTGCCCTTGGTAAGATTTATTGCTACCTGATCCGGCTCATAGTGGGCTTTAGCACTGTTTTGTCCACCTCGCCCACGGGCACCAAAGGCAAGCCCTAATTCCCCATTGAGAGAGATTGACTGAGCAGGTACACCAAGCACATCGGCCATATCTGTTAACGCATCGAAGGCATCATTCAAATCCGTCTGGCGACGCGATCCCTCAACGTAGTTACCAAACTGAACGCCCCGAAAACCGAAAGCACTACTGAATTGTTCAGGAGAAACATCACCATTACGACGTTCAGGCCCAGTGCGTTTCTGATTTTCAGGATTACGCTGCTCGTCACGGGAGATCTTGCGCAGCTTCTCAAGCTTTTCTTCCAATTCTGGACGGTTATCTTGCAAATACTCGCGTGCTTCGGCGTTATTTTTGAAGCCAGCCTTTAACGGCAATACCTGCGTGCTGCCTTTGTAACCAAGGAAGACCTGTCCATCAACACGACGCCGGAATATTTCAATTTTCGACTGTTTGGCGCTTCCTTCGCCTAACGATGTCCCGATCTGCTGCTCAATATAGCTTTTTGCCTTTGGCAGAAGCTCCGCCAGTGTATCTGCGTAAACGCCGCGTATAGCCTTACCGCTTGTAGTTTCCAGCTCATAGACTGTTTTACCTTGCGGATATGACTGACCGTTATACATTGAGTAATGAGCTGCGTTGATTCGATATTTCGCCGCATCTTTCATCTGCTCCGGCTTAAACTGAGATACCAGCTCAATGGTATCCGCCACTTTTGACAAATGAGGTCTGGAGCGCATATTACTGCGAAGTGACTCAAAAGATTGCCTTCCGCTAATAAGATCGCTCGCCAAAGATTTAACACTGAGCGCCGTATCTGCCCATGATGAAACTCTTCCTGCATGAACCGGTTTATTCGGTATCTGTGCACGCAGCACCGCCAGCGACGCAAGTATACTATTATCGACACCATCGTTAGCCATACGAGCATATTCGGGGTGAGGAAAGACTTTTGAGAGTGGCTGAGCTTTCGCATCGTCTCGGCTGATATCTGTATCCATCGCTTGAGAAAACTGGCCCCAACGATGTTTAGCTGCACCCTGTAATTCTTCCCCAAAATCCGTGATCTTATTTTTTTGTTGCTCAGGAGATGGCAACCGCACCGCATAACCACCATCAACCTCTTCAACAGTTGCACCCTGTGTCTTCGCCCACTTGCTGGCTTTTGCAACCCGTTCACTGGAATAGGGTCGCCCAGGCTCAAACAATTTCAGTTCCCATACTGACTCCCCTCGGGCGTAGGCTTCTGTTTGTGCATCAACTGGCACACCAGCAACACGGTGTCGCTGATCAGGCAATGCGATCTGATTGTTAACGCCCATGGCATCACTAAATTCCCGCGCCTGCCGCTGACTGTGGTTTTCCCCTTCAGTAAACTGCGGAGGCTGTGCCGT
Organism: Pectobacterium versatile; assembly: GCF_020166435.1. Classification (GTDB taxonomy): domain Bacteria; phylum Pseudomonadota; class Gammaproteobacteria; order Enterobacterales; family Enterobacteriaceae; genus Pectobacterium; species Pectobacterium versatile. Next base: position 6,617 of record NZ_JAINZP010000002.1, read on the forward strand.
CTGGCCTTCGTCAATCGTCGGTGAACCAGAGAAAATAATATTTTTATCCTCGATAACATTGGTTGGCACCGCTTCGCCGTCATACGTTTTATTGGCGCGGCCAACTTCATTTATAGCTGGAGAGCGTTCAGCGGGAATAAATTCTTGCCCGTGCACCTGCTGCCCAGCATCAAACTGCGGGCCGGTGCCTGCCTGAGCATCATCACCGACGGGCTGCCGAACGTCTCCCGGCATAGCGATCACAGAAGTTTGACCAGGCGCAGGAAGACGCGGGCGACGTGCAGTGATAATTCTTTCAGCCTGCTCCAGCGCCTCCAGTTCTTGCGGCGAATAGCCCTGATCGCCCTGCTCAATCTGCTGGCGAATAAGTTGATCAGCGGTAGGTGAATCAGGTTGTCCCGCAAGCGCGCGCTGCACATCACTGTCTTCAGCAAAGCCCTGAATGCGCGGATCCTCCCTAAGGTAGGCTGGCGTATCACGGAATTCATCAATACGGTTTTGTGGCGTGCCAACGACATTTTCGGGATTAAGCGGTGGATTATTTGCGCCTTGAGTGACGGAAATGACAGGTTCACCATCACGCCATTCGCCCGTATAGCCAGGAGGCGCTGAATCATCCCCCATTTTCACAACAGGGATAGATGACCCGTTACCGTCTGGGGAAGGTTGTCCAGATGCCTGCCATTCGGGCACATCGATCTGCGTAGTCTGCGGTTGGTTGACACCTAACCGCTGAGAAAGCACAGAACGGGCGGCTTCGTATTGAATTTGCTCTTCGTCGCTACGTTTCGTTTTTTCGTTTAGCTCACGATAGGCCACCAGTAATTCATCGTCAGGCTGCTGCTGGTATTGCTCTGCAAACTGGCTAACGCTATCTTCCCGATCCATTCCCGCTAAACGGTCATTTGCCGCACGCTTGGCATCAGCATTGTTGGATAAGTCCGCATTGGCGTACTCACGCAATACCGCAGCACGATCCATTGCGGCATAACGCTGCGTGGCTTCTTCGTAAGGAGAAAGTTGTGGCTGAACTGGCGCGGGCGGTTCTGCTGTCGGGCCGGTATCAGCATTTTGATTCGGTTCTGGTGTCGGGTTATTACTGCGGCCACGCATGCCCCCAACCGCACCAATAGAGCCGCCCAACCCTGCCCCGAGAACAGCATTGTTTGCTCCTACCTCCAACACATTCTGCATTGGATCAATATTCTGCCCAGCAGTATCAATAAGTTGCTCGTTTTGGACATAGCGTTGACCAAACCCCTGAGCAAATTCAGTGGCTCCCTCAAAAAGCGCCCCTTTTGCTGCACCAGATAAAATACCATTTGCGGCGGCTTTCTTGGTCAACAACGAAAGAAGCGTGTGGTCGCCCAGCGTTGATGCTGCAATATTCAATGCTAGCATCCGAGGGTCGGACGTTACTGCGCTGGCAGCCTTTTCGGCCACTTGGCTGCGTGCCAATTCAAGCTTTTGACTATCGGATAGGTTGGCATGGCTTGGGTTGGCATCAATGGCACTGAATGCAGACTGAAACGTAGGGCTTTCCATCAGTTCGTTGAATGACAATCCATTAACCTGCGCACGCATATCAAGGCCGCCCTGCCCTTGCGCGGTTCCGGTCATAGCACCAACGAATGTCGTTTTGCCCGCGACTGCGGCTGCACGATCTGCGGTTTCTTTCGCAAGTTGTCGGGCAGCTTCTTCAGGCATGGACTTACTGAGCCGATTGAACGTCGCACGTTCTGCCATTTCACGCGCAGCGCCTGCACCCAACCTTGACACACTGCCAGCCGTTAGTAATTGAGCGATCGTTGGAATAGCATTGATGAACCAGGCATCCTTATCGAAAAGTCCCTCCCCAGCACTGACACCCGTGATATCCCCTGCCTGATTGTGCTCAAAACTAACAAAATCCAGCGACGCCGCTTTCTTCGCCCCTTCGCTGTAACTATCCTTAATACGTTGGGATGCGGCACCAGCAAGATCACCCGCGCCTTCAACAATGAAACTGCCAGCACGCGATAACGGATTTCCGGCATTCTGCCGCATAACGTCCATCATTTGGCTATCAATGCCCAGTGGATTGGCTGCGGTATCCGCATTTTTTTCATCAAGTATCTGGTTGCCAGCTTTAAATAACTGACCAAAACCAGCAACCATATCTAACGCGCCAGCACCTGCGGCTTTAACGTAATCCCCCATTGTTGCTTCTGGCTCGACAACGGGTTTATTCCAACTCTCAGCCGAAAAGAACTGACGATCAAAATCGGATGGTTCGCCCGGCTGCTGAATGTTGAGGGATTGGCGATTGCTATTCGCCACTTGCTGTTCGGGGCGTTGCTGCTGTGGATCGTTGACCATTACGGACTCCAGAATTTAGGCAAAAAAAAGCCCCACCGAATTAACGGTGAGGCTTGGTATCTTTGGAGAATTTAGCGCGTTCTCATCAAAAATGACAGGCAGAATTTTTTCTTAGGCTACGATCTTGTTGCCGCCATTGCGCGGACTACATACATTCAAGGACTCGCTAATAATGAAGAAAGCAATTGCATTAATTTTTGTGATGTTAACTTTAGGTTCATCATTTCAAGTGATGGCTGGACCTGGCCGTTGTCAGCATGATTCTGATATCGCGGCTGACGGCTCACGCTGCGGTGGGCGATCTGCAGACTCTCGCCCTGGTGGCGGTGGCTATCGTTGATAATTTTTAGGCGCAGTAATGCGCCTATATGTTTACTTTCCCGTATAATAAGGCGGATGTGATTGCCCTTCCTTTGATTGCCGCAACTGGTTAGCCACAGCAGCATCAGCCGACGCCTTCGCACCTTTCGTATACTGCATATACTTGGCATCCAATTGCTCAGCACTCAATGATGATACCGGCACACCCATAGCGATAGCTTTCTGAGCGAATGCAGTCTTGCCCTGATCGCCAGCCGCCCATTGCTGCAACCCTCCGCCACCTTGTGCTTTCGCCTGTGGCTGCGTTTGACCATATGAATCTCTCACCTGCTGTTCCAATTGGTCGTATTGTGAGTTAATCCCCGCAGCAGTCTGCGGATCCTGTGCCATTGGATCAGCCAGAGCCTTAGCCCTCGCTTTGCCAACATCCAGCAAGTCTTTACGCAGCCCCTTTGCTTCCTCGCGTACTGCTGTTTTATCAGGTGGGTTAACCATATCGTTGAGAAACTTCGCCCGGCTACCGTAATTTAGCTGGCCTACCATCTGACTGTAGCCGCGCACCTCTTCCATAAGGCGAGGCAAAGCAATCGGTGCAATAGTGTCATTGGGATCTGTCGAACCAAAGCGAGTCATGGGTTTATCCGCAACAGAACCATCCGTGTATGTAACTTTCAGGGTTGGAATTACTCGTTGGCCATCTTCAGTTAACCCAATATGTCCCAGTTCTTTTGACTTAATCGTCTTACCAGTTTCTGGGTCTTTATCACCTATCCCACGCTGAATATGTGTAGATAACACGTTATTCATCACGCTAATGGCAGTTGGATCGTTATAGTCCATGCCGCCATTGAGAACGGCTGGCATGATACGGTTGATTTCTTTAACATTTTTTATGGCTTCATCACCAATAAAGCGCTTAGGGTGGCTAGGATTATCAGCCGAAATTTGATTAATTAACTCAGGATCAACATTTCCAGTTTTATCCAACTGGTCATAGAACATTTTGATAACTGGCATTTCATCTTGAATGCGTTGTTGCCGCGTCGTCTCCGCTACCTGAAAATCAAACCGCTGCTGCGCAAGGTTGTTACTCTGCGCTTGCAGTGCGTATGAACGATCGGCGTTTTTAGCATTCATTGTGTGCGTCAGCCCCCATCGCTCATCTTCCTGTTTATCCCGCCCAACCTGACGCTGATAATCACGTAAACCAGTTTCTTTACCGTAATCAAATTGCGCCTGAGCCAGCCCAAACCGCCGATCATCGTTCTTCTGTTGTTGGTCTACCATTAACCGCCGCAGCTCTGATTCTTCCCGGCGCTGTAACGCATTATCCATCGTATTGAATCCGGCAAGAAAGCCGTCTGCAAGTCCTCTTACATCTGCCATAGCGCCCCCTAATTATGAAAATAATGAACCCGCGACTAAACCCACCGCCGCGCCAATCCCCGCACCGATTGGCCCCCCCCATGCACCGTAAGAGGCCCCCATCGCAGCGCCACCCATCGCCCCCATTCCGGCCATCGTGCCTTTCATCTGGTTGGCGGCCTGCTTCTGCTGGGACTTAAGTTGTTCGTTAGCCGATTCCCGCTGCTGTTCCAGCTCTGCCGCCTGCTGCATACCTTGCAAGCCCTGCTGGCGCGTTTGCGCCGCAATATCAATTAAGCCGTATCCCATTAGGTTTCGCTCCCGATTTTGAGCAGATCGCGCAGCCCAGTTGAACCGCCGGTTAATATGCTCATTTGCCGATCGGTTTCCGCATCGCGTATGCCATTTTTCGCCCCTGCGGCAGCGAGTGCAGATTTAAGTCCCAGGCTGTTATCACTTTGATTTGTTTGTTGAGTTGCCCCATAACGCGCCTGCTGATTAGCTGAACCGACGGTTGCCGTATTCAACGCCTGTTGCTGCGTCGCATCTGCCCGAGCCAACTGGTTATTCATCAGTTGGCCACTGGTTGATAAATCCATCAGGCCTTGTAGCTTTGGAAAGTATCGCTGCTGCCAGTCGGCGTACTGCTTACGCGTAACGTCGGCAAAGGTATCCGATGCGTATCCCACTTTTTACCCCCCCGTATTTCTGAAGTTCGTGCTCATGAAAGGCGTATCAGAAACCCCAAATACACCACTGGAGCTGCCGCCTGTCGGTGTTGGCGTGCTCTTCGGCAAGCTGGATAACCCCTTACTTACTAAAGCGCCACCCACCGTACTGATCAGCCCCTTCGTAGCCTGCTGCTTGGAAAGGGAACTCTGCGCATCCGAAATCGCTTTCTGCTGCGACGCCGTGGCAATACCCTGATAGCCCTGCATTGCTTCCGCTTTTTGCCCCGCCCCCATTGCTTGAACATCCTGTAACCCAGCGACATGCTTATTTTGCTGGTCGGTCTGAGAGCGATTCGTTGCATCAATCGTGCCCGTCACCTGGTCAGTCGCAATATCTTTCAGGCCTCCTTGGAATTTACCGCTGCTGGGATCGACACCTGCCGATGCAAGACCATCTGCCGCCTGTCGCCTAGCCTGACCAAACTGCTGTTGGTAGCCAAGATTGACATCGCCAGCGATGTCGTCGTATTTCTGCTGATCGTTAAGCCCCTCCACCTTGTTCATAAACAGGTTTTCATAGGGCTTCAACTCGCCTTGATAAAGATCCCACTGTTGCCGCGCAACATCTGCCGCCGCATGCTGCTGGGATGTCTCCTTGATTTCATTACTGCCTTTACTGCCGCCCACTCTTCACCTCACACCGGAATTTTGAAGGTCATGAATCCTTCTTCATTGGGTAATCGCTCAAAACCTAATTTTGCAGCAATCCGAATGAAGCCTTTTCTTGCCGTATTAAATTCAGCCCATCGTCCTCCAACCATACGGGTTATCGCCTTTACCTCACCCAAATAACGCACGATGCTATCCGGCTCGGTGCCGACCGCCAGCCAGACAAAAACATAAGGAATACCGTTACGTGATTTTGGCACTAACACGATTCGCCCATTTTCCGAACCAAAGCAAAACGCCTGCTTTTTACGGCAGGCGTCTTGGATATGGATAATCAAATCTGGTTCACCGACATCTTCGGCGACACGATTCATTATTTTTTCCATAAATAATGATATTCAGGTACGGCTACGAGAACGCACTAGAGTTCTTTCGCGAAACCATGAATAAAATCCCCTCCGCGCTGCAATTTGCATCGCCTCTGGTTCTTACTTGAATAAGGACGTTTGATGAGCCAGCGGGAATTTCAGCAGAAAAGGATTTAACATAGCTGACTGATTTCTCTCCAGCAGTCACACCTGGCCCAGTAGCACCACCTCCAACAACACCCGATAGAGTAGATACAACCCGTCCATTAATCAGGAGATCTAGATATCCATTTAAAACCGTAGTTGATTTCGCAGTGAGGGTCATACTAATCGCCGCAGAGGAAATAACCATTATTTGGTCTTGCCCCCCGTTATACCTGAATGATCGGGTTTGGTTGTGTCCGATGGGTGGCATCTGATAAACCTGCATCACATCCCCTTCGATTTTGTTTGCATAAACAGTGCCTTCAAATCGGCCATCTGTTGCGTAGACTGTTCCCCGAAACACACCATCGGTGGCATAAATACTTCCTCGAAATTCCCCATCAGTTGCATGCACTGTGCCGCGAAAACTTCCGTCTGTCGCAGTGACGCTTCCTGAGAACGAACCTGACGTAGCAACTACCCGCCCCTCAATATTTGCATTCGTCGCCGTCATATTACCGTTCGGATCAACGGTAAAATTACCACTCTCAATCCGAGCCGTTTTTATATACGGAGAAACTATTTCAATCCCCGCCTTCACGCTGTCAGCAATAATAGTTTGCGCGGCCAATATTTTTATCACAGCATCTTTGGCAATTAATTCATCAATAACCACTTTTCCATCTACGACCGCAAAGGGGATCGCATAGGTTGTTTTATCGCTGGGATTATTAGGATCGAAGATAAAGAATTGATTGGCGGCCACCGCTACCTGACTAATGGTATTACCGTTTGCATCACGACCGGCCACAATGCCGATCCCTGCTTTTACATCTCCAGCTTGTGCTTTCGTGCTCCACATCGCCCGATATGACGCTGAACCATTTTTATCCATTTCAGTGATGGTTTTTGCATTTGTCTGCACCGCTGCATTATTTTCTCTCGTTGCAGCCTCTACCTTTTCAACACGTTCCGCTGATGATGAGAACTGATCGGAGACCGATTGCGATAACTCCCTTACCGCTGACATATTGCTTTGTGATGACGTTTCAACATCGGTTACCCGTTTTGCCATCGCACTGTTTTGATTCTTCACCGATTCAGATAGCGTTTTTACATTTGAATCAACCGTGCCAATATTCTTTGTGTTTGTTTCCAGCTTATCCGTAAGATTGGCAATCAGTGGCGACGCATTCAACTGTTCCGTAATCACCTCTATGATGGCCGCCGGATCGGGATGCGTTTGTGCGTAGGTGCCTTTTGAATCATTGAACGGTCCCGGCTCACCCAACGAGTTAACGTGCCGTATCCAGTAGTACCCTTTCCAGCCTGGATCAACGGGGTCACCGTAAACACCCGCCGCAGAACTGGCGATCAGCACCGCATTTGCCAGGTTGTCTTCAGGAGAACGGTAGATTTCCGTCAGTGAGCGACCGCGATAATTAGGCATATCCCACTCAAGCAACACGTAAGCAAATCCACCTGTGGCTTTGAAATTAGTTGGCCGAACCGGTTTTTGTATTCCCCCGCCCCCGCCATCTCCTTTGCCACCACCTGGTGATAATGATGTTTTGCCACCCGCTCCCACACGCAGGTTAGCCAGGCCGAGGGTTGCCAAATCACCATACGTCACCGCGCGATTGCGCCCGTCACCACGTTGGCCGGTCAGCGTTTCAACGTTCTCTAAAACCGCCGACGGGTCTTTGCCCGCTCTAAACTTTGCCGTCATGCTGTCATTTCCTGCATCGATGTAGCTAACGTAATCCGGTCTACCTGCACGCTGCCGTAGACTTCAACCTGCCAGCGTTTACCACGAATGGGAGGTAGCTTAACTAACGACTCTCGCAGGCTGCCCGGCGGCAAATGCAACGCTGAGCGGCCATCAACATGCAGAATGACGCCGACGTGCGATAACGCATTGCTCATTACTCGCAGGCAGGAAAAGGCCGTATTCGCCGGAGCCAGATATTGCTTCGAGCGCCAGCGCATATTCAGGTTGAAAGCGCCATCGTTAAACGTATATAGCTGCCGCCCCTTCACGATATGGAGCGTATCACCCGTCGGATCGTTGTAAGCCGAATCAAACGACGTCGTGATGTGGCGAATATCCATGCTGGCATGATCGAAAATAAATCCCGCCACGCCGTTATCTGTGTCATACAGAGCCAGATATTCGTTTTCCACGCGCCAAGCCCGGATCGTTGTCGGGTTGAAATCTTTCCGCCACTGCTTAGCTTCAATGATATTCGCCGTGGCAATCGTCGCCGCACCATCGGCACTGATAGAAACAAGGCCATTCGGCGAGGCATACAACGCGAAACCATCCATCGTTACCATTGATTGACGTGAGACGCAGGACAGCGCGATCAGGGAATGCGTTGACGTGATATTCGACGGTGTGATGCCTGAAAAAATAGAGGGAATACCTTTCGTACCGACGACCAGCGTTGTACCCACTGGCGCGATCGCCACAACATCATCCTGCGTGGTCTGCTTGTTGCTGTCTTTCCAGGCATAAGGCAAATAGGCTTCACTGAACATCACCTGATTGCCTTTAAACCCAGCAGCAATGCCGTTAGACATCATGCACAAACCAATCATGCCATCCGGTGGCATGTAATAGTCGTAAGTCTCCAGTGAAGCGCTAAGCTGAGCATTTGACAGATCGTCGACAAATACACCGACGGCAATATCCAGCTCGGCCACCAATAAGAAATCCGCTGCCTGACTGCTGGTCGCCGATCGATAAATCCGGCGTTTGGTGATGTTGTTGTTCTGCTGTCCGGGTGGTTGCAAATTCAGTTCCACCGAACTCCCAGAATACTTTATCGTTAACTCCGCAGAAGCTGGCCCCGGCGGCCCCTCTTCACCATATGCCGTAACGTAGGTTTCGGTGTAGAAGCGCGTTTCATCATCCGTTGGATCATCTTCTTCTACGTCAGCCGGCGGCGTGATGGTGCCAATGCCGATCGGGTTGGTAGGCACCGGAACACCAAGACGGAAAAATGCCGAGGGATAATTGCCGTTACCGCCCGTCGCAATCTGTGCAGATGTGACCTTCGGAAATTCATCGTCAGTGTAATAAACGCGCCCATAATCATCATTAGCGACCGGACTGCGGATTGCGTCAACAATCTTGTTCCAGGCAAACCAGAAGCTATCCCGATAGTGGAAGATGGTTTTGGGCTTGAAGGTAAAGGTTTTGCCCTGATCTGTATCATCCAGCATAGGGGTGATAACACCATGCCGAAAGTGGCAGCTCTCCGCCACCGTCGCGTTAGATTCAGGCAAAAGGTGTTCAACAATGCGTGGCATCATTCCGCGCATTGTGGTGATATCAATGGTCGCCATAATGATCCTGAAGCAGAAAACAAAAAAGCCCCGCTTTTTAAGGCGAGGCTTGGTATCTTTGGGGAATTTAGCGCGTATCTTTCACCTACGCAATTTAAAAGGATTGAATATGCACACCATTGATTATCACGGAACGACAATCTGCGTACTTGATGAACATGACATGCTGACAGACTGCCCCATTGGAGCATATGCAGTGATAGAAGATTCGGGGTTTTATGTCGCAGTACACATCGGCGAAACTGATGCACCAGCGATTCACACAGATCCAGTAGAAACGCTGGAGAGTGCGCTCGATATCATTGCTGAGCAATTATCGTTTTTTGCGTGATCAGGTAGGTGAGACGCTATTGCAGTAAACGTTGCTGTGGTTGACAGCTGGCTTTACAGGCTCGGGTTCAGGCATATTGACGCGAACCTGAATGAATAGCCCTTTTGGGACGTCGATCGGCGTCTGGTCCGGCCATTCCATATCTGGTGTATGCCCCAGCTCAGGGTCGAACGGAGCTTTGTCGAGCGTCAGACGATTTTGTGCGAATTGCATCGCGTCAGAGTGTACGCGATGGAACGTGTAGACAGTCACAGAGCCGTCGTCATCAACTTCGTAGTTGTTCCACGTCAGTTCCTGCCCGTTCCTGCATCTCGGATTACTCACACCGCCATCGATGCCGTTCCATGCGGCATCGGGGTGCATACCCTGACAGCCAGTGATTTTGTAGACACCCTCGCTCAACCGCTCAACATCCACGCCTTCAGCCTCATATGTAGCAGTGAATGAGCCGTCAGCATAAATATTGATGACTGGGCTGGCTGTTTTCCAAAAACCGCTGGAATCTGCAACTGCGTTACGACCTTGAACTAAAAAACGCTGGTTTCCGTGAAACACCTCTCCGGTGGTCGGAGTTATGCGTATGTCACCTGTATTCATTAGCTGAATACTAGAGCCCGTAGCATCGTTGTTTAGTTGTATAGTGTTGACATTAGTTGAGCCTCGACCGACCCAACCTTTTCTAGTTACCCCGTCTGAGTCGTAGAATGGAATAAAAACAGGGTCGCCTAGGTTCGGCGCTAAAATTCGTAACGGAGTTTGATTCGATTTAAATATTTGCATCGCTGAAAATGTCTGCGCAACGCCTAGCTGCGCTGGATTTGCTAAATTTCCAGCATCCCAAATTGTATAATCCGAACCGCTCCGTCTCACAACTGCTACGCCGCCTAATGCCGTCGATAGTCGTATTGAGCCGTTATCTAACAAAACAAGTCCGCTTGCGACTGCGGTATTAATTAATTGCACTGTTGTACTATTTGCAGCTGTCCGTCCCAACTCAAATATATTAACACCTGTTGGAGTTTGACCATTTAGTACCAAAACTCCGTTAGCAACTAATTGACGAAACGCGACCGCAGAATTTTGAAAAACTTTAAGGCCAGTAATAACTTGTGACGTGTCTAGCGTCATGGGGTTTGGTAAATTTGCACTTGTCCAAATTTCATTCCATGCAGACCACGCCCCTGCACTATCCAATTTATACCGAATAAATATTCTGTTACTGGCGTGAGTTGTATACCGCTGAACAGTACCTACAATGTTGGCTCCGGTGTACTGAATCTCAAGGCTCCCCGCGCTTAAAATTGGATAGTTTCGCGCCAATGTAGCCGTTGCTGTTACGCTCTGATACCAATTACCTCTATAGTCAGAGCCGAATAACGTATCTAAATCAGTAGTACCAAGCGACCCTCTGTCTGCGTACATCCCCGCCAGAGTTATGTTTTGATTTGTCCACAGATCATAAACAACAGGCAGTGGCCCACCCTCTGCGCCAGCTAATATCCGAACACCCTTTCTTTGCTCCACATTGCTATTAGCAGGGTGATGACCGACACTAATTGCGCCCCATGTGTCGGCTGATTTAAATAAAAATACAGGACCGTATGTTTTCAGTAGCGTTGATTCCGCACTTGCCGGAAATGTACTCGGTCTAAATATCTGACTACCGTTTGCCGCAGAATTCATGAACGCCACTTGCGCGGCTTCATTATTAAATGTCCGTTGCCCGCCCTTGCCGCCCAGTCCAAACGCCCCCTCGCCATTTGCGGACAATTTCAATATTCTATTTGGTGTAGCGTCAGTAGATGATGTCTGAACCTCTAAACCGATATTTGCACGAAATGCTTCAGCACTAACAATATCAGAACCATTCGCGGACTTTTTCATTGTATCTGACAGCGTCGCCTGAGCATTCCCCGCCGCTGTCTCCGCCGCATTTTTAGCTGCCGTAGCAGTACTGGCTGAAGCGGTCGCTGATGTTCTAGCTTGCTGTGCCTGCGTTACTGCCGCACTGAGGTTTTGGGCATACTGTGCTGCCTCATTTTTGGCAGCGGTAGCATCGTGCGAGGCGGCGGCGGCGCTGTTATTCAGCGTTTGTATCGCCGCCAGCTTCGCGGCAACGTCCGTCTGAATCTCACGGAAATAGACAATGATTGCTGGCGTAACGGTTTGTTCCATCGCAGCCAGTTTTAATAACGCATTGATCGTCGTCGGCGTCGATTTCTCATTAATAGAAACGGAACCATAGACCGAATTGTAGCCATCACTCTGGATTGAAATAGCGTATTCGCAGATCTCCAACGGAATAGCGTAGTTGCCATCCTGATCGGTCATAACAGATGCAGAAAAACCATTCAATACCGAAGGCCCGTTGGTCAGCGCGCTAAAGGTGACTTCAGCACCAGAAACAGGAACGCCGGCCGGATTCATTAATACGCCACTGATTAATACACTCACGCTTGCGAACTCCCGTTATATTGCGCCTGCTTTTTCTGCCCGGCGGCGGTATCAGTTTGTGATTTGACGCCCAGCAGATCGACAAAGGTTTGATAGTGCTGGGATGACAGCATCGCGTTATTGCCGTTTTCTGCGTCTTTGCCATAGGCGCGAAAAAGGATGAACTCAAGAACAGGGTTAAAGTACAGCTCATCAAGAGGGAATAACCGAGCGCTCTGCGGAGATAGGTCGGTAATACTGGCAGGAGAAGGTAAACGCGCTACGTTAATTTCCAATTGCGCACCAGCCAGTGCGCCAGGAAATACAAAGAAGGTTTTTGGCGTCTGTTCGTCGTAGCAATAGCGCTCAATCGGACCCGCTATGCTGTGCCAATCGGGATACTGATAATCGAGCGCATCACGCGGAAACGGTTGAATCGCACGCCCTCCGACTACTCGCGTAATTTCCAGTAAACGTATCGCGCCCTCGGGCAAATGTTGTCGCGTACCCAGCACGCAATCGAATGTCTCAATCGATGCCCCAGCATCTGGCCTGATGATGATTACGGCGTTAATCGCATCATTGTAATAATCCAGCAGCTCGGATTTAGGCCAGCGCAGCCACAGCGAATCCAGCAGTTGCGAGTTCGCTCTGCCGATCATGTCGTTAATCGTTGTCATTAGTAGAAGTCGTGTTTACGGACTGGATTGTGGAAACCGGTTATCGGGGAGTTATCAAGCGCATCACGATAGGCGCGTCGATAACCATCGGTGAAAATGGATTTGAAATACGCCGCTCGTTGCGGATCGCTCCACGGCTTACCCGGCATCAGGTAAAGGTCTTCTAACGCACCGGCAGCAATCACATCCGTGTAATCGTCGGCCAGCGCATCAGGCACGGTATCTACATCACGCCGAGGTTCTACGGCAAAGAGAATGATGATACGGCCAAACGGTCGCGTAAACGCAACGTGATTGGCCGAAATCACGGTAAAGTCTATGCCCGCAATTAGTACAGTTGGCTCATCAGGGTTGCTGATATCGGTAACCAACAAGCGCTTGACGCACTTCACTTCCAAACTCTCCGTCAACGTGAGCGTTACGCCAGATTCAATCTCTGTCAGCACCAGCGATTCACGGCAAAACAGTGACTCACGGCAGAACGTGATAGCGGCTTCCAATGCAGATTGCCGCATCATGAAATCTAACGGCCCGCTAATATGTTTACGGATCGCTGGCAGGAATGCGTCAAGCGATGCCATTATTCAGCGCCCTTTGCTTTAACAGCTTCACGAACGCGTGCGCGGAAATCATCAACTTTTTCCTGAGCGCCTTGCTTCAGAACCGCCAAATCTTCCGCTTCAACCAGCGTCGCCAGTTGGACGGATGTCAGTTTTGCCAAATCGACATCATCGTTACCGATTTTGACCACCCAGCTATTCGCTTCAGCTTCAGCCTTCTGGCGTGCCAGCTCTTCCACCGCCAACTGGGCTTTTAATGTCTCGTCCTCAGCAGACTGTGCCAACACCGATGTTACCTGGTCTTCACGTACCCATACGGTAGGGAATTCCAGCAACTGGTGAGCAATCCCGCTTTCAACGTTGACGGGTTTAAGGCGGGGGAAGATCAGGCGGCTACCTGTCACGGTATCGCGCTTTTTGTCTTTACCACCGATGTACACAACAGAAACTTCTGCCATTTTTGAATCCTTATAAAAAAGCCCACCGGAGTGGGCTGGATAGTTAGAGAGGCGGCTTAGTAGCCTACCGCAACATATTTCACATTGACGATCAGACGACCCGTTGCGGCACCACCAGCAATCGTAGCGGTGATTTTCTCACCACTGATCGCCGTGCTGTACGGCACAACGGGTACAGATTTCGCCACCGCCGCTGCATGACTCGCGGCCGCGACAAGTGTCTGATTACCGCTCTTGATCGCTACAGTGGTATTGGCACCCAGCGCATCACTGACGACATCAACAGAATAAATCCGCATACCGATCGGCATTTCCAATAACTCAACAACATCGCCAACGGCTGCGGTAGCCAGCACAATCTGGCTTTCTGCTAAAGACAGATTGCCCTGTGGCCCTTGGTACACAGCGTCACGCATGGACGGCGCTTGAATCGTTGCCATAAATTTTTCTCCTGATAGAACAAAGCAGCAGGCCGAAACCTGCTGTTATGTGGGGATTAGGGGGATGGATTAACGACCCGTAGAGATCGCGGAATCAACGACGATAATGCCGTGGTCACTCATGCGACCATCTTTCTGCTGGAAGCGGATTTTCTTCAGGCCGTTGATCCAACGCACTGAAATCTCCGTGCCGTTGCCGTGATCGACTTTCTCTTCGTGGTAACCGAAATGACCACCGCCCTCGCCCGTGCCGTAAGCATTCGCCAACGCCTGACCACCCAGCAAGATAGCGCGGTCAATGGTAGTTTTTGCTTCTTTCAGTGCAACAGTGGCCGCCAGATCATTGTTAGATACAGCGACCTGAGAGCCCGAATTGAAGCGGATCGGCATCCCTGTGTACTTGCGCACCAGAATGTTTCGCCACATTGCGCACTCACCTTTGAACAGCGGGTGATCGAAACCTTTAGATCGCTGAATAACGCGCGACAGCATCGCCTGCCAATCTTTACCCGACGTGGAGGTGTACCAGTCATTCCACTGGCGCGGCGTGACGTTTAGTACGTAATACGGATCGTCGTTCGCCATTTCGTCTTTCGACATTTTGACGGGCTGAAGCGGGTGGGCCATTTCATCGATAAACAAAGAGAGGCTATCGACTACACCCAAATTGAAGATATCGGCAGCATCCAGACTTTCAAAGCTGGTCGCATCACCGGCGTAAAAATGGCGATCATAGGTTGGCGGCAGCACATCGTTAATCATGATTTTGCCGAACTCACCATGCCCCGCCAGCGGCAGAATGGTGTCATCAGCGATGAAATCACCGCGTGCGCCCGCCAGATGTACCGTCGCGCACTGATCTTGCAGATCATTGAAATAAGTGCCCAACAAAGTACGGCCGGTTTTGTTCAGATTGTGCTTGTAACGCTGTTCGGACATTTTACCGCCCGCATCAACCAGGTGACGGCCCTGATTAATCTTGAGAGAGAAATCCGCAAACGCGAGGTTTTCACCGCGCCCTTCCAACTTCGCATCGCCCATTGTCGGGAGCTTGCTGAGTTTGTGGACGATTTGCATATCCACTTCATCGCCTTTCTGCTTTTGCAGATCGGTGATACGCACCACTGGCGCCGTATAGCTGGTTTGCTTCACGCCTTTTTTATCTGGCGTTACCGCCTTTGGCGCTTCCTGCTGTTCCGTCATGATGTTAACGAACGAGCGGTTGCGGTTAGCTGCGGTGAACAGCGCAACCTGCATCAACTTATTCGCCTGGGCGGAGGTAATGGTAGTCATGTTGATTCCCTAAAAAAGAAAACCCGCACGCGGCGGGTTGGATGATGTGAGTAACGTCAGATGGCTTGTTCTAACAGCGCTTCAATCTGCGCATCGGTCATGCCAGCAAACATCGCCTGCAATTGATCGGGATCGGCATTAGCCGCCTGCTCCAGTGGTGATGCAGTATGTTGCGTCGTTGAGCCGACATCTGATGGTGACGCAGGCAGTTGTGACGAGGCATTTGCTTTCGCCAGCAGATCTGCTGCTTTTTGCTGAAGCTCTTCAGTTGTCGGTTGCTGTTGCGCGGCTTGCATGGGCTGTTGAGGTGCACTCTCCACAGACTCACCATAAGCGGCGCGGGTTCGCTTCACGACTTCACCGAATCGTTCATTTAACGGTTTATCTTTCCACACGGGATCAAGTTTGAGTGTTTCATCGATATGCACCGCCAACGTAAAGCGGTCTGGATCGCTACCTTGCCAGTTTTTCAGATCTGGCGTGGCATCCAGTGCCGCCATCGCAGGGTTGTCATTAACAGGTTGAGAAACTACAGGTACTGGCTGCGCAGATTGCAGGTATTCCACTTTCTGTGTCAGTGCATCAAGCACATTCGCCACTTCAGGGAAACTCTCACGCACGGTAGCGATCTGCTCTGGCGTAATCTTAGCTTTCTCCGGCAACTGCGCAGGCTGTAAACCTGCATCGTTAATCTGGCGCGTAAAGACTTCCAGTTGACGCTGAGCTTCAACTAATTCTGTAGAGGTTCGCTGATTCGCTTCAGACAAGCGGCGCTTTTCGGCACGTTCCGCTTCCAGCACATCATAAGGAATAGTGTGTTTACCATCCCGGCTGAGAATGCTTTTCACGGTGCTATTGCCGCCATCAGCATCAGTTGACTGTTGGGTCGTGGTCGTCTGTGGTTGTGCAGCTACGCCCGGCGTCAGCGTAGTGGTATCGCCCTTATTTTCCTGCTGCCCATTCAGATTATCGGCGGTAGCTTGTCCGGTATGGGTTATCGCCCCCGCCGCCTCATCAGAAATATCCACATCGCCCAAACCATTCAACAATGCTTCCAGCTCTTCAGCTGTTTCTTCGCCTGTTAAATTATCAATATCAACACTCACGTTGTGACTCCTGCATGTCTATTTGTCGGATAGATCCGAAAGGGGTGGGACGTATCGCTGCCCATGCGAATAAGCGCTCTAACAAAAACGCTTATCGGCACAAACAAAAAAGCCACCCGAAGGTGGCCGATACTGATTTTGTGGTATAAAAAAACCGGAGCAGCTTTTTAAGGCATACTCCGGTATCTTTGGGGAATGTAGCGCGTATCTGAATGAGGAGCAATACCCATGAAACGATTTAACTTTCTTACCATTCCAATATTATTTATCACTGCTGTAACCAAACCCAGAAAGTGGATATTAATTACAGGATTTGCATTCAGTTCATGGGCACTAACCTCTATAGGAGGGGTAACATCCGATATCATTGCGCTTATTCAGGATTATGGCCTACAAAACATGACGCTTGCAGAGTGGGCTATCACGCTCTACATCTTTTTGGTTTTATCAGCGCTGACGTATAGCTATAAAACCATGCTCTGCAAGACAGTGTACTATTGCCGCCATCGATTTGGCGTTTATCCGTTTTGGTCAAATTTATTTAAAGAACCGATTTAGGTCGGGATAGCGTCAATCTGACCCTGAATGTTCTGCATCATCTGCGCGTTCAACACCTCAATTTCCCGTGTCGTATTCTCCATATCCTGAAGGATACGACCGGTTTCCGCCTGCGTTTTCGCATCATCAAAGCGCTGGCTGTTCGTTAAAGTTTGCTCACGCTGAGCCGCCGCCGCAATGCGCTGAGCCTCGGCTTCCAGCTTCGCCACTTTCCCAGCAATCTCACGCATCGCCAGGTCTTGCTGCTGTGCCTGTAATTGTTGCTGTTGCTGAGCCGCATGTTGTTCTTCTGGCGTCATTTCATCCGGCGCTTTCGGCGTACCCAGCGCACTGCGGATCCGCTCAATAAACTCCGCTTTCTTCGGCACATCCAGCAGTTCGACCCACATATCCAGTACCGTGGCCTGTACCTGCGGCGGTAAGCCAGTGATGACCTGAGACATACGCTCGGCAAGTTGCGATTTATAGGCTGGCGTCTGCTGGATTGGCGCAAGTGCAATATGCGCACGCAGGCGGGAAACATCGTTAGTCATGCCACCATCGCCCTCGGATTCCTCATTGATGGTGACGGATTTACGGCGGCGCGGATCGTCACGGTTCACCACAACGGAATAATTGCGCCGGCGCGTCAGATCTTCCAGCAAATACGACAGCAGCAACTGTCCGACCTGCTGACAGGCAAACTGATAGTTATCGTTGATTTCCGCCAGCGTCGTCGCCCCCTGCTCGACGAGGTTACTGATTGCCACACCGGAAGCGGCGCTGGAGTCCTGCCCGAGAAAGGCAGAATACACGCCCATCCCGTCCTGAATCAGTTTCATGCTCTCCTGCATAACCTGAAACTGCTGCTGCGCGACTTGGAAATCCTGCTGAATATTAATAGCATCCGCTGCCGTTGTTTTGTTGTGCCTCTGGGGGTTGAGCGTGATTACGCCATCTGGCCGCTCGACCTCGTCCGCTAACTGCCTGTCAGTCATGTTGGTTGCATCGGCATCCTTGATGATGCGCTTGGCCTGCAATAGCCAGGTTAGTTTGATGCGACGGAAGTTCACTTCATCCTGAGCAGGGATCGCGCGGCAGGCTAAGCCATACGGTGCACCCGTTTTGTCTTTGCGATAACCCCAGAACGGCACTAGCGGGAACATACCTTGTGGCGCTAAGCATGGGCGATCGCCAAGAAAGTGAGGCCCGACAAACCACGCTTCGCGGATCCGGCTGACGCGAGACATCACCACCGATACACGCCCAGTCGCCAGCGCCACGGCGTGCATCACGTTGTTTTTATCGAACTGGATAACGCGGCCATTGGACAACTCAAGCACTGGCACCCGCTGGTATGTGCGATAGTAGATCACCTGCAACATGACGCGCTTACGGTTGGCAGATACCCATTCAGTATCCTTGCGGCTCCACTGCTGGTACTCGTCATAGGCACTGATTAAGGCGGACTCCTGCCCCTCGGCAATATCAGTATCTACAAACCCGCGCCACTCATTGATCGAATAGTCGATAACTTGCGCCATATCTGGGAAGGTGGCCTTCACCTCATCCACATCCAGCCAGCGCTTGCGCATCAACCAGCGGCAATCGCTCAAATCAGCCTCGCGACTATGCCAGTCCCAGAACACTTCATTACGGTGAACGGTTCCAACCTTGTAGCGCGAACCAAACAGATCGCTATTACGGCGGACTTCAACCCATGATAACCCCGCCTTGATCTGCTCAGCGTAGGCATCAGAACGTGCTTTATTGATATTGGACAAGCGGCAGACATCAGCAAACTCCGCATTGACTGCATCAGCCAGTTGCTCCATTTCCTCATCAGGATCATCAGCGATAACCATCAGGTCGGTACGTGTCTTGGCCTCCATGCCCAGAACACCATCAATGGTTGGCGCAATCAGGTTATGCATCGTCAGCGGTTGACCGCGTTCACGCAGTTTCGCCACCACTTCCGGCGCAAGCTGATCGCCGTCGTAATACGCACAGGCGGTATTTGCCATGGTGCGCCAGTCTGGCTGCGCGTCAATGTCTGATGAAAGATCCAGTAATTGCCGCTGCGTAAAGCGGTCGCGATTGTCCTGCTGGCGATTATCCTGCTGCTGTGGCCGTGCCTCAGCGTCAATAGCGGCTGTGTTCATCAATATGACATCCAGTGAGTGGGTTTAGAACGGTCGATAGGTTTCAGTTTCGGTCTGGCTGGCATACGAGCACGCATTTCCTGCGCAATTGCATAGCTCATCACCTGGTCATCGAAACAACCGGTTTGTGCGCCCATGCTGCCTTTGGCGTCATAGACATAGGTATTGAGTTCGTTGATGGTGCCGACCCAGCGAATACCGCTGGCCTTTTCGCGCAGTAATGTTTTCAGCCCTTCCGTCACCACCGGCTTACTCTGCTTGGTCGTCAGCCAGCCCAGCTTCGGCGTCTCGTCGTCGTTATCGCGATCAAGGTGTTGCTCGGCATAAATAGCGCGAACGGGGTAAATATCACGCAGCTTCTGCAAAACTGCGTGGCCGTGGTTATTTCGCTCTGGCCCGATATAAGCGGTGTTGTACCACTTGCCGATGTGCGTCAGCAGTTGTGCGAACAATTCAGCATCCAGATGACCGAACCAGTGCGCCACCTGTTCGCCTGTCGATTTCTTCACAACATCAAATGAAGATCGGTCACCGTTTTCCAGCCCTTCGGCGATATCCGCGCCGATAGCATAATCCTCGTCGGGATCTGGCAATTCCCACACAAGCAAATGATTTTGTAACGTGCGCTGAAGTTCCTCTTTATCGCCGCCGCGCAGTGCCTGCACCTTTGTACGTTTACCCGTTTCAGGCTCTACGTCATAGACAATGAACGGAGGACTACAGCGCCCTTCGGCATGCATCACATTGATGGCGGCGAATACACGGCGGCCAGAGGTTAAGAAGGCTTCCTGCGGCGTGGAAGGAAATTCCTGCTTCATTTCCTCGCCCTGCTCGACCTCTTTGCGGATATACCACTGCTTTTGCTTATCACTCAGCGTGACGCGCGTTGCTGCTTCAACCGCAGCAAAGTATTCCTGGTGATATTTACTCAGGCGTAGGCCACCTGCCGGAACGGGCGCAACGTATTTCGGATCGTCGAACCACGGATAGAAATGAAACTTGTAATCCTGCATCGTCAGATCGACACCAGATTGCGCCAGCTCAAGCGCCCGTGTGCTCATGGTATGGAAATCGCCGCCCACGCCTTCCGCCGTGGATTCGTCAAACACGATACAACCATCATGCACGGCGTTCAGCGTACCGGTTCGCACCTCTTTGGCTTTGGCCGGATACTTGGCGCAGATTTTCCCGTGCTCAGAAATGTGCAGCCGCTGAACCGTACCCGAGCGAAAAGATGTGGCCACCTGAATGCTGGAGCCATGAGAAAACAAAATATAGCCTCCATTCGCCCCGCTGCGTCGCTCGGTAATCTTGAATGACGAACGTAACCAGCCAGGTAGATTGTCGAAGGGTATCGATATCTTGGTACGGAAGATTTCACCTGCGGCATTCTTATCCTGTGCAATGATCCCGCACTTGATGTTCTTATTGAACAGCGCCTGATCGAGCAGGTAGATATCAATCGCCGTGGAGAAACCAAGCTGACGCGCTTTGAGAATGATGTTGCGGTAATGCATGTGCTTGAACAGCTGGCGCTGTGCCGGACGCATCCGAAACGTGACCAACTGACCTTTTTCATTCTCGATCTTGTACAGATTATTGAGCCGCCACCATGGATTGCTCAATTTTGACAAAATAAAAAGGCGCTGCTGCGCCTCGGTCATTCCGTCAAGCTCGTCTTCTACAAGGCTGGCATCATAGTGTGGTGTCGTCATTGCGCCAGCATTCCATCATCCGGCATCGCATGAATATCACGCACCACATCGGTTAGCGGCGTCGTCACATCCTTACTTTCTGCCGTCAACTTCTCCGTTTCTGCTTTCAGCTTGGCGGTCGCCGCCTTAATGCGCTGCGTGTCAGCACTCAGACGTGGAACATTCACCGCATCCAGCTGTAATTTGCTCAGGCTGTTCTCGATCGACTCAATCCGGGCAATGTTGCGATCGAGCCCTTGCTCGGCCTTGATGAACTTATCGTAAAGCTCGATACGCGCTTCGACTGACTCCGAGTTTTGCAAATCCTCCATGATTTTGTTCAGTGTTTTCGTCACTGACAATGCACGGGCGCGGGTGAAAATCAGCTCATCACGCAGTTCAGTTTCTTGCACCGCCTCAAAAAGTTCATCGGCGTCCAGATATTTGGCATAAGCAGAATGCTTGCGCGGGATTTGATTGCCAGGCTGGAACGCATTAGCTGGAACACCATAATTCCCGCCCAGATTGTTCCCTTTAACAAAGCGACCGCTAGCATCCCGTTGCGGTTCAGTTTCAGGCTGCTGATCGCTGGTGTCACTGTCGTCTGCGTCTGCTGATTCCTCCGTATCATTATCGCCAGAATCATCGCACTTTTTCTCGCTTTTGCGATTCGCGCCCTTCTCTTTGCGAATCTGCGAATCACTTTTTTGCGAACTGCGAATTTGCGAATTCTGCTCAATGAAATCCGTTGCAGCCTTTATCGTGATGTAACGCTTCGCAGAGCTATACGGCACCTCATTCTGAGCGCACCAATCCGCTGGGGAGATTCCCGTTGCTGAGTATGCCGCAGCATAATCGGCCAGCAGCTTTTTCCAATCGTACTTTGCCATAGCGTCCTACTGAGTAAGCATTATCGAGCCACCTCTGGGAAGTGACTCTGGAATGCCTTACTCGCTGCACTCCGGTTGCTGTTCGTCTGCGCCTGCCACTCCGTCGTAAACCAGCCAATCGGTCGCCATCAGGTCACCCATTGATGGCACCCAGCCAGGCTGCATGTTCCCTTGAGCGTTTTTCAGCCCAAGACAATCTTGCATCGGGGCAGACGCCCCACCTTTGGTGTACATGGCGTTTCCAGCATGGATGACACACACATACTGATCTTTGCCATTCCAGCCGGCGCGGCAAACGCGCTTACCTTCTTTCAGCCATAGCAGGGCGTCGGAGAAATCGGCGGCTTTATATTGTGTATCTTCCGCTTTGGGATAACCCATGCCTACATTAGGCTGCTCTTCAAATGCGAGAGCAACATTACCTTTACTGCCTGTATAGGCTTGTACATCTTCCATCAGGAAAAACGGGATACCGTTGATCTTTACCATCTGTTGGCAATGCAAGATTACGTTTTCGGCCCCTTCTGGTGCTGAAACACAAAATTTGAGAGGTGTTCTATCAATAATAATTTCGCCAGGAGCGCTTTTTAAGGCGAGTTCCACTTCTGGCGGCATCCACTGCTCATAAAGGCGCTGCTTCAGCAAATATCCTTCCAACTGCCAGATTTTGTTAACCGCGTTCTGACGGGCAATCTTGCGTTCGATCTCCTCGTCGAAGTTTTCAGACGATGCACAGGCTGATTCGCCAGTGACAGTGAAGCCGTTACGCAATACCAGAACGCAGAAGGTCAGCAACGGGTGGGCATTAGCTGTGTGGATGCTGGGCGACGTTCCGACATGCACGTCGTTGTTTACCTTGTACGCGCCCAGCACACCATCAGCGGCGGTGAAATAGTTCTCGGCAATAATGACGCTATGTATATGTTCGGGTGTGATACGCGGCGCTGTTAAGTCTTTGGCTTTAATCTCTTGCTCAATGTGTTGATCGGTGACCTGTGTCATGGGATTACCTTTTATTGGGACGAAAAAAAGCCCCAGCGGGTGCTGAGGCTATGCATAGAAAACGTTATCCACTAGCGGATAGGGCGGCCAGTTTGGGTTGATTCAACATGTATCATTTTGTTGAACATATCATTAACAAGTTGATATTTATACCCAGAAAAATCGTTACCGGCATTGTATTCTTCAGTATATTTTTCGCCATCAATAATGGGGAAAGAATAGTTTTCGCCCTTTTGGGTTTCATAATTAGCCCAAATAACCAAAATTTCGTCACCACCACGATTATGCACGATGTCGATCAGCATACTTCCGCAATATGACGTTATTCTTGTTCTTGCGTCCTGAATTACGGCCTTAACGAAATCATCAAAAATAGGATACACGGCTCATTCTCCAGTAGAATCTCCCATGACATTATGAGAGATACTTCTTAAATGGGGTCAAACCGCGTATATTCAAGCACTCTAATTGTATAAAGTATTTTAATTAAAATTCTTCTGATATTGCCCTCAGTTGCCCATTTGCCAGCTCAAGCGCCGCCAGCAACGGATCGATCCAGTAAACAGCCTGCCCATACGTCAATCGGCACTCGGTGGCAGCGGCACCAGAACCGGCTGTGTCAGCTCCGCTGGCAGTGGCACGCATTGCGCTGGCACGTAGACTGTGCGCGTAGTCGAGCAACCCAGTAGCGACATCATCAGGCACGCACTCACGACCAGCAGGATGATGTTTGATAATTGTCCGGTAAATAATTTGTTTCTCATCGGATTTACCCTTGATGGTGATGGCATACTGATTCGCCTGCCTGGCGATTTCGTTGTAACGATGGAACTGAAGTGACTGTCCGGCGATAACCGCTTGCTGGCTTGTGCTGATATCTTCCGATTGCTGCTTATCCCGCTGCGCAATATCCGTATCCCACCGCAACCCCTGCGCATACCAACCCGCGCCGAACGCAGCAGCCAACCCGCCGCATAACAGCAGCGCTTTCATTTTCGTGGTTAACATGGTTTCTCTGTTAAAAAGTGGGAGGATTGATGAGGGTGAAGAATTCAGATTTCACGTAGCGTCGCCAAAATAGCCCAAAAAAGACTAATTTTTAGACAGATTAAGCTGTTTTAGGACAAAGTGCCGAATTCCTATCATCGCAATACATAGCAAAATAATGCTATCGGCCTGTCTATCTGCTCCATTTCCACCAATCAGAGCCCCCATGCACGAAATAGAAAGTGCCGAATACATTAGTTTGCCGATTACCCCATCTTTAACGTGGTCACTGAACACGCACCACCCAGCCCACAGAAGAATGGTGACGTAGGCGATGGTGAAAATCATTGGGCACCTCCACCAAACCGGGATCGGATAAGCCCCCACAGATCGGCAGCTTCAATTGCCTTGATAACGGCAGCAATCAGCGAACCGCCGAATGCCCCCAGAAGAAAACCAATCCCGCCAGCTGACGACGGGTTGATATTGAAATAATCGCCGACAATGCCTGTCAGATAGTGGGCGCAGGCGCTACCCGTGAAAACGAAGATCGCAATCCCACGCGCCGTTCTCAGGTCGCTTTGAAACGGTACAGATATCAGCGCGCCAATCAGTCCAGCGACCGCCCATTGAAATTGCTCCCACAGCCGGGGTAGCCATTCCATTACGCTGCCCCTTGATATTTGGTATACGCATTCTCAAGTTTGGTGTCATAGCGGTTTTTGGCATACGCAGAGCCGTTATAAATCCGGGCGAAGGTTGCCCAATCACGATTTTTCAGCGCCGACAGCAGTTTGTTATCCGCTTTAATAAAGCGCACGAACGTATCAAGCTGGCCGGCTGCTGTGTATTGAGCGTTAATGAAGGCCTGTAATGTTGGGTAGCCGCAGGTTTTCCAGTGGTAGCCCATTATCTGGAATGCTCCCCACGATGCAGATTGCAATGCGCAGCCACGATCAATGGCCGTTGCAGCCCGATCCATGTCTTTATCTTCTTTATCAGTGGACTGATAACTACCAGGCTTACGCCCCACCAGATCAGGGTGTTTTGCTAATTCAGCATTTGCCCGAGCGCCGCCGAAATGTTTCGTCAACTGCTGGTACATGACATGCGGCTCATACTGCACTTTTACACGGCCATCTGATAGGAAACCACTGCCATTGCTTTCAACTTCAGTAACCGCTTTAACCGTAGCAACCGGAACCCCCAAACCACTCGCGGCGACTCGGTAATCTAAAAGGGTGAGAATTTTGGACATAACATGCTCTATGTGCAGGAAATAAAAAAGCCTGCTGGGCGAACCATGCAGGCTTGAGGACTGGCCAATAAAAAACCGGAGCAGCTTTTTAAGGCATACTCCGGTATCTTTGGGGAATTTAGCGCGTATAGGCGATTAGGTCAATCGGGTTTCTGTAGTAATCCGGCGTCTTTTAATGCCAGAACAACATCCATTTGCCCATTTTGATTTTTCGCAGCCTCATCAAAATGTTCCGTCGCTTTTTTCCATAAATCAGATTTAGAATATTCTCTGGTTGGTTCACTTAATAACCTTTCAGCAGCTGCGGCGGCGTATTTTTTATTTGGACTGTCTGGAGGTAAATAATTTCCTCTCGGAATATCTTTTACATAGCCATCCTGACACAACCCAAGAAATGCAGATTTGGGACAACCTTTTTTCCTGCTTGGTTTGCTGCTGGTAAAACGAGTTATTTCATGCACCCAACACTCTTGCGGCGATTGCCCATAAATGAAATTACGCACTACCGCCACTGCTGTTTCGCCATAAATCCCCATGTCATGCCTCCATTTCGTCATGAATTTTAGTGCTGAGAGCACTAACTGCCTGAGACTCTTCAACATACAACCAGTTCATGCAGCGTTTAATCAGATCCAGATATTGCGGCCATTCACCGCGTGGAATCATAGCCCCTGAGATATCCATTAGCGATTGTCGCAGATGCTCGAATGTCGCCGTAATTCGCCCGTTACCGCCACACTCATTACACACGGCAATCGCTGGGCGCAGCGTTTTCCCCGTTCCGTTACAGCGTGGGCAAGTATTGCGCTGCCGCGCCTCTTGCTCCGACCAATCATATAACGCCTGTCGCTCCGCCTTGATACGAACACGCAATTGCTCTATTTCACAACCAATATAAAAATAATCAGCATCACTCACCTTATCTCTACAGCGTTTTTTCTCTAACCGCTTAATGTCGGCATTGAGTGAGTCGGTATTCTTGCGGGTTTGTGATGATCGGGTGCCATATCGACGCAGCAGCCTAGCTATCTGATCCGCCTGAGCAGGTAAGCTGCGCTCTAACACCATATTCACTGCCAGATGGCAGGCAATATCCGAATGCTCAAGGTGCTGGTACGTGGCATAGCCTTCCCACGCATAGATAGCCCCCATGATACGAAACCTTGCATCACTATCATGTCGGTATTTCGCCATTAGTAGATCGTAGCCAACGGGGTTTTTGCGCTGCGCGGTGGCAAATGCACCCAGAATTTGCTCTTTGGAGAGAATTGCACGCCCGCGCCCCACATTCAGTGATTCAATGCTCATACAGCGCGGATCGTGCATTTTGATAAGTTGTTCTATAGCTATGGTCATTTGGTCAGCCCCCTGTTAGTAAGGAGCTAATTCTATTTAGATGCACACGTCATTGCAAAGATAGCAATGGTTAGTAATTTACTTTCACATTATGCAACATAGCGTTCAATCTCAGTTCGAGCCGCATTGAACCCATGACAAATTTCAGCCCTATACCCCACACCACGCATTAGCGATTGCCATTCTAACTGTGCCGCCGACGCTTTACCGTTTGCGGCTTTCATTTCGATCCATAAACCAGAATAGCTCCCACGCGGCAACGCCAGAAACAAATCATGAACCCCCTTCTTCATTCCCAGCCGCTTTGCATCCTTCGCCGCCTTCGGCCCGCGCTTTCCCTCGTTTGGGATATGCAGCAGATAATCCCCAATCTTAACGCCATCAATCACGGTATTATCTGCCCATTCAATCAGCGCGGCTTGTTCTTCCAGCTCAGCTTGGTGGGAAACTTTGCGCACTGAGCCGTTACATACCTCCAATTTTGCCTGGCTACCGACGGCAGATAGAGCATCAATAGCGTTACGCAAACTTACCCCCTTTCGCAGCCAGCAAATCTCCCTCAAACCAGATGCGCCATGTCGCATGCAGCGCGGCCAGATACGTTTCCTCTTTTTCACCCGGCCGCCAGTCATACGGCATGCGCCCGTCAATCACGTCATGACATGCCGAGCAGCCGAACACTGCATAGAAATCATCCGACTTATAGGCCATACCATGTGTCGAGCTAGGCAGATGACACAGTACCGTCGTTTCGCGGTCACAGTTGCAGATGCCTGAGATCTGCAAAGTGCAGACCTGCCCACGCGCGGAATCACGGAGGGATTTAGATCGATAAGCCGGAGACTTAAGCATTGCCCTTCTCCTTTATCGCCTTAATATCATCCACTCGCTTCAGCATAAACTGAAGTTCCTGATTTGCTGCGCGGATCTGCCCATTGATATCACTGAGACGGTTTTGAGCGTTCCGCATCCGCCCTTTGCAATTGGCCTCTTCACGCTTCAAGGTTCCCAGCCCTTCGCGGTGTGATTTAATTTCCATTCGCAAAGAGCGTAGTTCCCATTCCACCTTTGTTTCCTGTTTCGCCAAAGCTAACAGATGATCGAACGGCTCCAGCACAGCACTACACAAACGGCATTTCACCGAGCGTTCGTGCTCAGAAACCACAACCCGCTCATGGTGGCACGTTCGCCCTTCTGGCTTCGGCGCTTCAACAAAATTCCGCATTTCCTTGATATCAGCGTTATCATCAAAGCGCTTTGTGAACTGCAAAACGTTGTCGCTATCATCTGGAAAATCTGCATTATCGGTCATTGGTCAGTCCTCAAAAATTCATCAACTGGTTAACAGCATTCTCCATTTCGGCTTCATCAGCAAAGTACTGGCTCAACGTCTCGTTCCAGATCACGCCAAATACGCCGCGGTAAACCTTGTCGAACTTCTCTTGCCCCATGTTGACGAATGCAATGCTCCAACGCTGTTTAAGCGTGCCGCCATCAGGATTAGGTGCCAGATCGTAGAATCCGGCTTTTACCATGACGTGATTCAGGTAAGCATCTTTGGTTTTAACCGCTTCGGGATCAAAACGGCGCTTAAGCTGTTCCGTTAACCGCTCCAGAACTCTTTCAGCAATAATCCTCGTAACGTTGTCATACAAAGAAGGATCACCCGCCTCCTGAGCGACTTCTTTAGAAACCTCATGAGCTATCCATTTCTCCCGATCGCTGACAAACGACCACGCAGGTTCCCAATACGAAAATCCCAGATCCAGCAACGCCCAGAATTTACGGTGATGTTTGATATTGCGCCGGTCGCCGATAGGTGTGAGTGAGATCGGAGTGCCGATTGGCACCCCTTTCATTACGTCACGATCATGATCGGTACAATATTTGATGCCGCCGCCAGGCAACAGAACGCCCAGCGCTTCGGTTTTGTGTTTCTTAGGTGATTTGGTGCGGGTAGCTGTTGTCATGCAGCTACCCCTTCACGTTCGGCGCACATTTCAGGCATGTTGGCGCGTACCAATGCTTCGGCAAACGGAGGCGGAACAGCATTACCGCAACGCGCTACCTGCTTATCTTTTGCGTATTTAACGCCGCGATAGTCTTGGTCGATGATGTACCAATCAGGGAAGCCCTGAGCGGCGTAAAGCTCATGCGGCTGCAACATGCGCATTCCGATATCTACGATCTGATAATCGATACCCTCGACTGTTACAAGTCCAAAGCGATCATTCGTCGTGACCGTGTGTAATGGATCATTCAAGCTGACACCTTCTTTCTCATTGCCGTAATATTTCAACAAGAAAGCGCGCACTTCCCCGAAATGGTTTCCACCTGCGGTAACAGTTTGAAGCGGCGTGTCAGTGGGTTGGCCTGTGTTGGTGCCACGCATCTTGATAAGATTTGAGGTCACCAGCGCATGGTGATTGCCTGTCGTAAGCGTATGTGCTGGCGCGTCAACACTGCCGCCCGGATGCCCTGTGTTATTCACCAGCAATTGTGCAGCTACAACAGCGTGATGATCGACGGTAGTCACTGTGTGTGCAGGCTCATCCATCGCCACGCCTGCGCCGGTATAATTTCCGCCAAAATGTTTAGCCAGAAACGTGGAAACCAACTGCGATTTACCGCCACCGCCAGCCGTAATTGTGCCGTTTGGCTCGTCAACGCCGTGGCCTATGCTGTTGCCAAATTGCTGGGCTATTACCGGAGCCACAAGCAGGTGTTCGTTTTTGCTAGTGACTGTCGTTAATGGCGTTTCAGCGTCATATGCCATTCTGTCGCCACCAAACCCAGTTTGCCCAATGCGGGCAATGTATGGTGCAACTACTGCATAGCCGTGCGTCTTGGTGATCGTCTGCAATGGCTCATCGAGCGACTGACCACGGAAACAGTCATAGCGGGTCTTCGTTGATGTGTGGTTGCATTTCACGATAAACGGATTCGGATTGTTGATGACGAACCGCTCTAAACCACGCGCAATACGCTTCAAGGTGTTTTCCGCCAGCGGACGGGAACGTTCAAAAATGCTCGGGCATGGGATCGACCAGTCGATACATTCCGCCGCCGTTCTCCACGGTTGCAGTTTTCCAGCTTGAACCGCAGGTGATTTCGGGTCGCCGTGCGTAACCCCCGGCCATTCAACGGGATGCCCATCGCAACGAATCACCATGAAGAATCTTTTGCGGATTGTCGGCGCGCCATAATCACAGGCACGCAGCTCGCGGTAATCAACGTTATACCCCAGCCCACGAACCAACTGCCGCCCTTGCGCGCTGTTCTGCTCAATACCTAGGAATTCACACGCTTCGGCAAGAGCGGGATGATCTGCCGGAATCCCGCCAGACAGCATGCCGCAGAATGATTCGAACGTTTCCCCTGCACACGCCGGATCGGGCTGCTGAGTTCCATCGTCATTAGTCAGAAGCGGTCCCCACGTTTTAAATTCCTCTACGTTCTCCAGCATCATTACGCGCGGACGAACCGCCAGCGCCCAGCGCAACACAATCCACGCCAAGCCGCGAATCTCTTTTTTTACTGGCTTGCTGCCTTTGGCTTTTGAAAAATGCCGACAGTCAGGCGAAAACCAAGCCAGACCAACAGGACGCCCAGCAGTTGCGGCCACCGGATCAATATCAAACACCGATTCGCAGTAATGCAGCGTGTCTGGGTGGTTAGTGGTGTGCATCGCAATCGCGTTAGGATCATGATTAATCGCAATATCGACACTGCGACCAATCGCCATCTCGATCCCTGTGGAAGCTCCGCCGCCACCCGCAAAATTATCGACAACAATTTCCCTGTTTTTCATGCTGCGGCTCCCATGGCTACTGACAATGTTTCTGCGGTCGTGATGATTGCTGAATCCGGTACGCCTTCGAGCTTCAGGCGGTTGATATGACTGCGGAGTTTGTTTTGAAGACCAGTTGGAAGCGTGGTTGCTGTAGAAACTCGCTCAAACAGGAAATTAACCTCCGCAGGCCAGACAGTGTTTCCTGTGTCCGGAGTCTGAATAACGTCTGGACGATACGTGCGCACTAACCGCCCCGCTTCACGCCGGATCTGCGCTAAAAACGCTTCGCCTGTTGCCAACAGTTTTTCCCGTTGAATGTAGCTGATAGCTGAACCACGCCATTCCTTATCAAACACGGCGATTGCTGCGCCAAAGCCTGCACTGCTGGGGATCTGTTTATCGTCTTTCGGCTTGAACCAAGTGGGGACGTCAAAACCGATACGTCCACGGATGAATGCAACGTGATCGGCTTGCTCCGGCCACCACACTTCGGACGTGGCTGACTTGATGAGAAAGACATAGCGCCCGCCTCGTTCCCGCATTTGAGCCGTGTGAGCCATGATGTGACGCATACCGGTGATGTATTCGCCCTCATGCATTTTCGCTGTGCTGTACGGAGGGTTAGCGAATGCGGCACCGTTCAACTCGGCCAACCGTGCCGCCCAATCCTGCGCCAGCGCGTTATCCTCTGCCGTGTAAAACGCCGGACATTTGCTATTTTCGCCATCGGTAAACAGATCGAGCACCAGTGGACCAAACATCGCATTGATACCCCAGAAAAGCGGATCAGGCGTGCGCCATTGGTCACCAACATCTTTCAGAAGATGTGCGGGTTCTGATTTCTGGCGCAGCAAGGAAGATACATACTCAGTTTCGGAGAAATCGATCATGCGACATCCCTCCCCGCAATAATCGCCAGGAGGTCTTCAGCACGCGACTCGAAGAAGTGCGGCTGTGTCTCACGCGGATTCGCCGGGCTGGTGATGTTTTTACCGTAACGCAGTCCCTGTGATGTAACGGACTAAAATGACTTGATCTGCTTCCCTGTGCTGGGGCGCGTTTTACGCTCAACAATCCCCGCGGCCTCCAGCCGGACATACGCGATCGCCGCCGTCATGCTGAAACCATGCTGGCGCAACAAATCGGTAAGGGACTTCGTTGAGCGACTGGATCCATCGACTGCATCGCTAGGCGAATCGATCGCGTAGCTAGGCATCATGTTAGGTATGCCAATGACCGACTGTAATTTTTGATAAGCCCCGAGTTTTGAACTGTTCGACAGATTTAGCAGCCGAGCAGCAGACTCTATAATCAAGATGCCTGCTTGTACCCGATCACTAATATTGCCAACTGTTGGGTTTACGTTTGCCACGCTATCGAAAGTACGAATGACTTTCAAATGAAATGCAGGACTGATCCACATCGCATAGGCGTAGACTAATTCTCGGCAAGCGAATGTCCCAATCCCTTGTTTTGAATGGATTGCTGGAATTCCAGCAATCTCTATTTCAGCGATTAACGCTTTCGTCTGATCGAGCATAAGCCAGTTACCAGGCTTATGACGAGCCTCTCCGCCGGCTGCACGGTGCAGATCGTTTAAGCTATAACGCCCTTCGGCATCCTGACGGACAACCACATCCGCGATAATGATCGGCGTGTTCATTGCACCACCTCCCCGATCACTGTCCGTGTGCCGTCATGCGTCGGCGCGGAGACTACGCCTTTTCTTTCCATCGCTTCAATCAAATGCGCCGCGCGGTTATAGCCAATACGGAAATGACGCTGAAGCCCTGAAATTGTCGCGCGACCGGATGTCTGCACAAACTGAACCGCATCAGGATAAAGTTTGTCGTCCTGCAAATCGTAGTTTTCAGGCTGAGGTGCCACGCGTTTCACTTCACCGCCCAACGCCGCTACCAGCTCGCGAATCAGCGCAGATAATTCCCCTGTCAGCAACACGAAATCAGCGTCAAAGCGTGCGACTTCATCTGCACGATCGATGTCGTCATTCTGCTCGAGTAAAACATCGGAGAATTTCAGTTTTTTGAGGCTGCCGTCATCGGCCAGCACAAAGCTGATGCGTTCACGCCATTCCAGCGCCAGCTTGGTGACCAGTTTGCCTGCGTCGATATGATTGGTGATTTCGTCACTGGTCAGATCCTGATGCTTGCTACGCAGAATACCGCCTTCTTCCAGCACTGCTTTCAGCTCGGCCTCTTCCTGCAAGGCAAAACCTGCAGGAGCTTTACCGTTGCGAACCCACTCGGTCAGTGTCAATTCAATGGGCGTTTCCAGCGCCAGCGGCACGACGGGCAGCGATCCCAGCGTTTTACGCAGCAGCGCCAGCGCGTCTTCGGCTTTTTTGCCGCTGGCGGCATCCACGATGATTAGCCCAGCCCCTGCGTTAATCCAAATCTTGGTGGTATGGTATTTACTGAACGCACGCGGCAGGAGCGTTTGGATAACTTCATCTTTCAGAGCGTCTTTCTCGGTTTTCTTCAGACGACGCTGTTGCACGGTTTCCATACTGTCGATTTTGGCTGCCAGTTCACGCGCAATCACTGGCGCAGGCAGGATCTTTTCTTCACGCTGCAACGTAAGCATGATCTGCCCGTTAGCCTGGTGAGAAAGCGTATCAAGCAGCGGAGAAATCGGCGATACCCAGCCCGTTTTCGCTCTGTCCTGGCTGCCGCATGGGGTGAAGGCAAACGGAGCCAGTTTCTCTTCCAGAGAGTCAAACATCACATCGCTATTCAGGCGATAAATCAGTGCATTTTTAAACGTAATACTCATTGGTCAGCCCTTATTGCTTGGTTTTCATCGGTTGTGCTGTGGTCAGCAGCACGGCGTAACTCGTCTTGGTAGCGCTTATCTAATTCCTTGTTTGCTTGTGCTCGTCGTTCATCCTGTTCGTGCCGTTCCTGCGCTTCCCGTTGTTCTTTCTGATCCAGCAATATCCCGGCGAATGCCTGAATTTTTGCCAACATTCCATCTCGTTTTGCTCTGTCCACCTTTGGCGGCGGCAAGCTGACGGGCGGGGATAAATATCGCGTAGCGTCCGGTGCGGGTAGTAACCCTGCGTTAACGGCCTGCTCTATCGCACCTTTCACAGCCCCTTTGTCCCAACCTTCCGAAACCGTCCACTGCGGCAAAGCGCCAGAAGATTGAGCGGTAGCAATCAGGCGTTCATAGGCTGCGATAAACGCCATCCGAGCCCCAACACGATCGCCATCAGTGAAAATAGGTTCAGCAACGCGCCATGCCTGAGCGATCTCCGTCGTCCAAATCAGCGTGTTGGCCTCATCCTGAGCAGGCAGCGCGATTGCCCACGCTTCATTGGCGCTAACCCATGACGGGCGGCCAGTGAGCCGCTGGATGTTGCGAATGATATCGGCGGGTTTTGGTGCATAGCGCCCCTGATCGGGATCGGTGATCCATTGGCTGAGCGCCTGCCGGATCAGCCCGATATCGAATGAGCCGACGGCATTCCAGTACAGACGGATAACGGATTTCGATGAATCCTTGCCGTACACGGCCAGTGTCGCTTTCAGCAGTTCGGCAAATTCACGCTTCTCCGCCAGCTCGGTGCGTTCGTCAGTAGCGACCATCGATATCTCCCCGGTTATCCAGCGCCTGTGCTTCCTCCTGTAGCCACTCTTCGAACACCTGCGCGTTACGGGCTTCAAGCGCCTCCTGCTTGTTCAGCGGTACAACACCGCGCCCAGACTGATTACGGTTCGCCAACCATTCAAACTTCAGCCCCTGCCATCCGGCGGCCATCGCCTCGCCCAATGCCTGATCAACCGTCCAACCAGCGTTAACGGCTTTCGTCAGCTCTTGGCCTAGAATATTCACGACGGTTTGCGTGATCAGGGCGCGTTTGGCTTTACGGTGCTTCACGTAATCCCCCCAGACCTGATCGCTGGGCAATGTCGGGAACGCAGAAAAATCGAATGCAGCCAGTGATGATTTCAGCGCGATTTTTCGCGTGGGCGTACCTTGTGATTCATGTTTTGAATTTACTTGTGGATCATGTGTTGAATTTACTTGTGGATCGCCTCCAGAATCTGGAGGGTCAAAACATGCTTTAGCGCCAGATTCTGGAGGGTGAAAACCGCTTGAACCTCCAGATTTCAGAGGGTCAGATTTTGAACCGTCAGATTCTGGAGGGTGAGGATTTGATACCCGTTTAGCCAGTCTGGCCGCTTTAACTTTGGCTATTTCCTGTAAGGCAACTTCTTCCAATCGCTCAGCGTTCAGGTAATACAGATTTGAGGTATTACGGTTACCTTTACGGCGTCCTTCACGATACAACCAACCCGCTTCTTCCAACTCCGCCATTGCGCCACGTATGGTGCTTTCCCCAGCGCCTAACTGTCGGGCAATAGTTTCCACGCTGGGATAGCTGATACCATCGTCATTCGAGTAATCAGCCAAACGCACCATGATCAGAAGTTTTGTATTTTTGATGCCATTGGCGGCACACGCTTCCCATACGTGGCCGGTTAACTTGCTGCTCATTTGACCTCCGTATAATATTTTTGAATTTTCCACAGCGGCTGACAGCAAGGGTGTGGATAGCCATCACGCATAAAAATCACCAGCTTGTTGGCTCGGTCATACCCAGTAACATGCACAATCACGCCGCGCTGATCTCGGTAGCGCCGATCAAGCGGCTGAACATGTGTCATGCTCGCCTGCCGTGTCGATTTCTGCCGGAGGCTGCTGGCGGGAATAAAACGCTTGCGCCATACCAGACAAAGCCCCTGTGATTGCCAAACGCCGAGTTTCATCCCCGGCGATATCAAGTTTTTTGCCGACGATCTCGGCAATCATTTCGATACCTTGCGTTTGATTCATCATGCAGCTCCTTCCGGTGCCAGCGGCAACCAATCGGGGATCGGCAAACCTGCGGCCTTGAGTTCAGAATGAACGTGATTCAGCATTTCAGGGGATTCGGCGAACATTGCCAGAAAGCCACGAATGGCAGCGGTATTAGTTTCAACGGCGGGATTGGATGACATGGCGCCAGCCACACTTTTGATGGTGGCCGCTTCACTTTCCGTCCAGCGGGTTTTGATCTGGTCTTCCCGCACAACATGGAACGGTAAGCCAGCCTTGCCCACTTTCTTGCGGGAAAGCAATTCCTTGCGAACGCCAGAAGCGATCGCGGCCCCTGCCGTTGGTGCGGCAGGTTGACGTATTGTGGTCATTGGTTAGTCCTTAGTTTTACTGCTTTTCCAAACTTTGCACTTGGTCAGGGTGCGGAAATAGATGTGGCAAATCTGGGCGAATTTGGTATGCCGAGATGATGCTGTTTGTTGCAATTTCAATACGCTTGGCATTTTCAGCAGATACCTTCTTCTTTCCGTGCAGCCATGCCCAAACTGTAGGCTGCTTAACGCCGCAGGCTGTGGCTAGCTTCTGCTGACTGCCAACAAGCTTAATAGCTTCGGATATAGCTTTGGTAGACATAAATAAAACCTCTAGTTTTAACTCACCAAAATAATAACCAAAGCTATTCATAAAGTAAATAACCATAGCTATTTGACTAAAAATAGCCACAGCTATAAGTTTATGCCTATGAAAAAAGAGACTTTTGCAGACAGGCTGAATCTGGCCATGAGGGAATCAGGGGTTAATCAACCAACCCTTGCAGAGGCTATTGGTATTAAACAGCCAAGTGTATGGAAAATGACGACTGGCAAGACCCAAAACCCTCGGAAATTGCTGGAAATATCAAAAGTTCTCAATGTCCGGCCAGAATGGCTATCTAGCGGCGAAGGGCCGATGCGTCCTGATCGCGCAGCACCGTCACAACCACAACAGGAATCTTCCATTCCGCATAAATCAGAATGGGGTTCAGTGGCAGCTTGGGATAGCAAAACTGCATTATCAGGGGATGAAGTTGAAGTGCCTTTTCTTAGGGATATCGAGTTTGCCTGTGGTGACGGGCGCATTCAGGATGACGACTACAACGGCTTTAAACTTCGTTTTTCCAAGTCAACCTTACGCAAGGTTGGCGCAAATACCGACGGTTCCGGCGTTCTCTGCTTTCCCGTAACGGGTGACAGCATGGAGCCGATGATCCCCGACGGCACCACCGTCGCAGTGGACACCAACAATAAGCGCATCGTTGACGGTAAAATTTACGCCATTGCTCAGGAAGGCGGCGGCAACGATAAGCTCAAGCGCATTAAGCAGCTTTACCGCAAACCTGGTGGAATTGTCGTGATCCACAGCTTTAATCGGGATACTGATGAAGAGGCATATGAGTCTGAACTTGAGATTATTGGGCGGGTTTTTTGGTATTCGGTGTTGATTTGACCATTTTTATCATAGCCAATGGATGAAATTATTATGGATAGCAAAAGCCGATTTACTCCTGAGGAGCAAAGAGAAATAGCTGAAGCCATAGAACGTAATGAGCAAGACGCTCGGCGGAAAAGAGATAATTTTGGCACTGCCCTCCTTATCGTTTGGGTTCTTGTCGCAACACTACTGGCAAAAAATACTGACCTTGGGCTTACAGTATCCGGTTTTATTGGTCTGGCTTCTGGATGGTTTGTCGCTTCGCAATTAAAATGAGCAGGATCACGGCGAGAGAAATGGGATGAAAAGATTATTACTGGTGGGAATGTTGGGGCTGTCCTTTGACACTTTAGCGACAGAAACGGTAGGAAATTTCTCCGACGGTAACGATTTGAATCAATGGATAAAGGCTTCTAAGAAAATAGATCAGGGCATAGAAAGCAACTCCGATTATCTCATTCACTCACGGCTTGTTGGCTACACAACTGCAATCTTTGATGTTGGTAGTAACGCTAATTTAGTGTGCGCCCAGATTTCAAATGGTGTCGTGGTAGAGCAGATTGTTGATATTGTGGGAAATTATGTTGAAAAACACCCAGAAGAAAGAAGCAAGTCAGCTTCACGTATTGCAATGGATGCGCTAATACAGGCGTTTCCGTGTAAGGAGAAATAACGGATACGCCCAGTCATTATAAAAATCAATAGCACGTAGTATTTCCGAATGAGTCAGAATTGCAGCGTGTGGTATTTCCATTATTATCTCGATACGTGCTATTTCCAAAGCTATCTCTATTACCTCGTATCGTATTGCCACGGTTATCACTGTGGATACTATTGCCAAATGAGTCAGTATTCCCCCTCATCGTATTGCCGTGATTGTCACGGTACGTGCTGTTGCCAAAGGCATCTGTTCTTCCTCTAACTGTATTCCCTTGATTATCCCGCCATGTCGAGTTACCGAAAGCATCCGTAGATCCCCGGCTGATGCTCCCATTGTTGCCGTAACACGTAGTATTCCCAAAACTATCGGTATTACATCGTGTTGTTGCGGCAGCATTCCATGAAAAAATGATTGCCGATAAGACAACAACGTTTTTTAACGCTTTCATTCGTTTGCTACTCCTTGTTGTTATATCAGTGCGTCTACCCCTTAATCATAGGGGGCTCTAGCCGTAAGTTTCAACTTATCAATAGAAAAAAATATCCTTTGTTTTCAAAAGAAAGTGATAAATGCCACACATAAAAACAACCAAAGCTATTTACATTAAAAATAGCTTTGGTTATATTAATTTCATCCCAAGCGGATACGCTCTTTAAAAATCAGGTTAAGTTGCACATTCCTACGGTCTGCATGTACCGGTGCGACGGCTACGGCTAAACATGAGCGTTACCAACATTGGAGGATACCAAGATGAAGTAATAGCGCGGATAGGCCGCGGCAAGTAGTGCCAATGCAGCAGTAATGATGCTGCCCCGAGTCTCCACGTAGAGAGCCAGCTTCGCATCTGGTTAGGGTTAATGAATAAAAGTAGCGCCGGGGAAGCATCAGGAAAGCCAATCCTGAACTGGTTATGGGCGGCCATAGGGCGGCGTACAACTCAAGGGCATGAGCGCGGCCACTGCGAGAGTGTGGCGAAGTGAATAGCACAACAGGTAAGAGCATTTAGGGGACGGCGACTGTATATTTATCAGATACATGGTTTTCTTTGGGGTGTGGTGAATGCGCAGGCTGATGCGCTGGTGAGCAAACTTAGCGACCAGAGTCGATACGTAACGTAGCTGAGCATAAGAGCAAGTGACCATGCCGGATATCAGCGCCGGCCACTACACCACCAAAGCAAACCAAGAAATAAGGACTGACCAATGACCAAACCACGTAAAAAACGCCGTACCGCGAATGCTCGTCAGTGCGTAGAGAACCTTCAGCGCATTACTCAGCGGAAAAGTGACCGCGTAGCCAAAGCGCTGGCGGCTACAGCTTGCCGCGAATCAATGCCAGCCCCTGCCCAACCGCAAAAGTTGCGTTCAGTTAAAGCCAACGACGGTAGCGATCCAGATCGTTACGTTGGCTACTCAGCGGTCGGTCGCCAGAAAATGCGTGGCAGCAGCAAAATTCCACGCGGCGTTTACTAAATACCTAAATCAAGCTCACTTCGGTGGGCTTTTTTTTCGCCTGAAAAGCGAGTTTTACGCCTCACCAGGGCAACCACGGCCACCTTCGGGTGGCTTTTTTATTTCACTCGATTAAGGACTCACAAATGACCATCAACATGACTCCCGTTAAATCATCCCAGATCCACAGTATCGGTCACGACCCAGTGACCAACACGCTGGCTATTCGTTTCAACGGGCGCGATAACGCACCGGGCAACCTGTACCACTACAGCAACGTGAGCGCCGACGATTTCGCCGCGTTCTCCGGTGCTGATTCAGTTGGCAGCCACTTCTATCGCAACATCAAGCCTCACACCGACCGCTTCCCTTATCAGCGCATCAATGAGGAAAAGACCGAAGAGTAACTAAGTAGGCTTTCACCATGCGCCCTGCTCATACAGGGCGCATGAGTAAGTTTATTGGCAAAAAGCGAGGTTTCCGATGAACGAATACAACTACCAACGAATGCGGGAGGAGCGGCTTGAACGGTATGAGCACAAGTTACATACCAGCCCTATAGAAAAGGCGGTACTGGAAGAACGCATTGAATTACTGCGCCAAAACGGAAATTTTACCGATCGCCTGAAACAACTCATCGTATCAGAGTGCGTTTCTGGCATTGAGAAACGGCCAATTCTTCGATTAGTCGAATCGCCGGAAATGGCTGAATGTTTGGACGAGTTTCAGGAAAGATTGTTTTTCATGACGGCAGCCACTGAACGCATCAGTGAGCTCGATGCTGAAGAGAACAGCGTACCTGATGAATTTCTCTGGTAACCCAGAAAGAGAAAAGCCCCAGTTTGCACCGGGGCTATCCCGGTCAACAGCGACCAAACCGTTGACCATAAGGACTGACCAATGACCATAGTCATCAGCAGTTGATCGGGGACCAACCCGATCCGGAGAATCATACCATGACCATCCGTTCCGTTAAATACATCCAGTACCAGCACCGTATTGGCAGCCACAACATTCACCAAAATCCACAGCAGAAAAACGGCCTGATATTCCTGATCGTCGTCATCGCAACCGCGTTTTCTGTTTTGTCGTTAATTCTGTAATAAGGACTGACCAAACCATGAATATCTATATCGACCTTGAAACAATCCCCGCGCAAAATCCGGAGATCAAGGATGAGATCGCAGCCAACATCAAAGCTCCGGCGCAGTATAAAAAGCAGGAGTCTATCGACACCTGGCTTGCAGAGAACCGCGATGCGGCAGCCGAAGAGGCTTGGCGAAAAACCAGTTTTGACGGCGGCCTAGGCCATATCGCGGTTATCTCCGCTGCTATTGATGATGGGCTGATACGCTCTTTCTACGTCAATGACTGGCAGGAACCGGGCGCAGAAGATTTTATCCTGCGGGATTTCTTCGCGTTCCTGCATGACAACTACGACCCGTCGCGCCGGACACCGCCCGTCTTTATCGGCCACAACATCGTGGAATTCGACCTGCGCTTCCTGCTACAACGCGCCGTCGTTCTCAACATCGTAATTCCCCCATTCCTACCCGTCGCGGCCCGCCCCTGGGATGGTTCGGTCTACGACACAATGACTGCCTGGGCAGGCCACCGTGGGACGGTGAGCTTGGACAAATTGTGCCGCATCCTGAATATCCCGCTCAAAGGCTCAGAGATCGACGAGGAGATCGACGGCAGCAAAGTATGGGATTTCATCCAAGCAGGGAAAATCAGCAAGGTGGCACGGTACTGCGAAGGGGATGTTGAGCGCGTCCGCGGCATCCATAAACGGATGACATTTTATCGTCAAGAACGCCTAGAAGCCCTGAAAAACGCATGACCTCCAGCCGAAAGGGGCATATCACGACCCAGACCGCCGTGAAACATGCCAATTTCCCACAGCATCCGGCATAACTCCACTATAAGGTATCGACATGAATCAGCAATTCCAAGATCAGGCCGCAGCTCCCGCCCAGCGCAATAGCATCATGCACTACCTCGAGGACGATCGAGTGCGCAAAGGGATAACCGCCGTGGCCGGAAAGATCATGACGCCCGACCGCTTCCTGCGACTAGCTGTCAACGCCATCAAAAAGACTCCGGACCTCGCAAAATGCGATCCTCAGAGCGTGCTGGGGGCACTGATGGCGTCCGCCGCACTAGGGCTGGAACCAAACACCGTGCAGCAGCAGGCATTCCTGATCCCCTACAAAAAGAGCTCGCCCAGAAAAACCGTGAACGGCGACATCATGAAGGGCAGCGATGGTAAATGGCTGTGGGATGAAATCTACGAGTGCCAGTTCCAGATCGGCTATCGCGGATTCATCACCCTTGCTCACCGCTCGCCGCACATCATCGGGATCCAAGCCGAAGCCATCCACGACGGCGACCTGTTTGACCACATGCTCGGCTCTGAATCGTTCCTCAAGTACCGGAAGTCGCTGAAAGACCGCGGCTCACTGATCGGTGCATTCTGCTACACGAGACTTGAGTCCGGTGCAGAAATGGCGACCGTCCTGCCACTGGATGAAATCCTGAAAATCCGCTCAAAATCGGAAACCTTCAACGCTCTCGAGCGGAAGGTTCGCGAGGAGGAAGGGAATAAAAACCAGAAGGATCTCGAAAAAACCAGAAAAAAACTGGCGGAAACGCCATGGGTTATGTGGGAAGACGATATGTCCGCGAAATCGGCAATCAAGAAGCACGCCAAGCAACTTCCGCTAATGCCCGGCGACGCTATCTCCGCAGCGGCCGCACTCGACTCAAGCGCTGACGCCGGAATCGTCGACATGAGCGCAATGACCGATCCCGATGTGGTGCGCAGCGTTATAGACGATGGTGCAGAGCCGCCAGCGCTGGAGCACCAGGCACCTAATGAGTTGGCAGCCGACCTTGCCAGTCTGCGTAGCGCCCCCGAGCCAGAACGCGTAGCAGCGCGCCAGCGCACCCAATCCACCACCTCCACGCGCGCCACGCAGCAGGACAGAACCGGCGGCGATATGTTCAGCAACGTCGATTAATCGAGGAACAGCATGAAAATCACTTCCATTGAGGTTAGCAATTTCCAAATGCTAACCGACATCAACATCGATATGACCAACACGCCGATCTGTCTCATTGCCGGCGCAAACGAGCAAGGCAAGTCTTCGCTGCATGAAGCTATCCGCTTCGCGCTGACCGGGGAAAGTACGCGCGTCCGGCTGAAAAAAGACCTTGCAGCGATAGTGCGCACAGGAGCCAAGCGTGGCCACGTCGACGTGTGCCTGACCGACGGCGACCGCGTGACTCTCAATTTACCGTCCGGCAGCGTTGACAAAACTGGCATGATCGTCAGCGAAATCCAAGAGAAGGTGTTGCCGCTGGTTTTGGACGCCGGACGTTTTGCCGCTCTACCGGATAATGAGCGTCGCTCTCTGCTGTTCGAGTTAAGTGACCTACAGCTCAACAGCCGGCTCGTCGGCGAACTGCTGATTAAACGCGGCTGCAA
Organism: Pectobacterium versatile; assembly: GCF_020166435.1. Classification (GTDB taxonomy): domain Bacteria; phylum Pseudomonadota; class Gammaproteobacteria; order Enterobacterales; family Enterobacteriaceae; genus Pectobacterium; species Pectobacterium versatile. The sequence continues at coordinate 48,758 of NZ_JAINZP010000002.1, forward strand.
TAGCGCGAAAGTTGATGCCATTCTCCCCGCCCTGCGCGCCGGGTTCCCAAGCGCGGAAGCAGAAGCGCGCGAAAAAATCCGTGAGTCAAAAGCCGCATGGAAGGCCACTGCTGGCGGCGAGACCTGGGGAAAAGACAAGGGCTCCAAGTGGCAGCCCGCCGCGCTACCGCCAGATGCCGACAAAGCCGAAGACCTCGCAACCACAGCTCAGCGAACTGCAACCAAACTCGAAGCCAAGTTGGCGGAGGCGCAGCAACGCCTTGGTGCCGCGAAATTCGAAGCGCAGCGCCGGCAGGGGGCCGCGCAACAGCGCGCCGACCTGGAAGAGAAAGTCAGCAAGATCGAGATCATCCGTGAAAAGGTGGCGAAAATCGAAAAGGAGTTGGCCGCACAGGAATCAGTCATCAAGGATTTGGAGGCGCGGACAGGTACTGGGCCGCGGGAAGGGCTTGTTCATGATCTTGCCCGGGCTCTAGCTGCGTTTATCGACATTCGCTGCGACAGTTCCGGCGTCGCGGGTTATCACAGGAGTGGCGATGTGGCTGTCTGGGACGAATTCGAGTTAGATCCTGCCGATGCCGCATTACTGGCCTATGGGGTGCAATACGGAAAGCTGGATGAAGCCGGAGACCCGGAAGCCGCAACTGCGCTACCGGCTGCGCACAGGACGCGAACCCAACTCGCAAGCACCGTTGAGCGCGAACGCCGCGAACTGGCCTCCGCAGAAGCCGCCGCCGCCGCGCTGACCGAAATGACGAATGGCGAAGTCAGCGGCGAAGTCGATCTTGACAACGTGACGCGCGAAGTAAACGGATTGAGCAACGACCTCAACGACCTGCGCGCAGAGGTCAAGCAGCATCAGAAGGTTGCAGTCTGGGTCAAGCAGCGGCAGGAGTCCATCGATAAGACCGCGGCCCTGCATACCAGCATTCTGGAATGGCAGAATATCGCCGACGAGCTGGCGCCGGGCGGCATCCCCAGCGAAATGCTGGCCGGCGCCATCAAGCCACTGAATGACCGACTACGCACCACTGCCACAGCTACAGGATGGGAGCAGGTCAGGATTGACGGCGATATGCAGATCCGCGTCGGTGACCACCCCTACGGCCTCAAGTCTGAATCTGCCCGCTGGCGCGCCGACGCCGCCCTTGCCGAAGCGATCAGCTACCTGTCAGACTTGCGGTTTATCGCGCTGGATCGCTGTGATGTGATGGATGCCGATAATCGGCTGGCGTTCCTGCGTTGGCTGCATGACCTGGCCACCACCGGCGACATCGACACTGCATTAGTGTTCGGTACGTTCAAAACCCTCCCTTCCGCGCCAGCAACATTCTTCACAGCCTGGCTCGAGGGTGGCGCCATTATTGAATCCAACAATTCTAAATAATTAATCAGGAAGAATCTTATGACAACCACAACAACCGCCGCTGGCGTGTTGGAATCTTCCCTGCGCCCCGTTCGGGCGCAACTCGCTTTAGCGATAGAGCAAACCACAGGAATCGTTCAGCGCTCGATAGAAAGCGCTGAGGTTTTATTAGGCCAAGCACAGGCCCTGTGCATTGAACAGCTTAATAAAGAAGTCGATGACTACAACGCCATTATTGACCGGCTTGAGGCAGCCGAAAGCGCCCTGACCACCAAGGCATTGGCGCTGACACAGATTCAGGAACGTATCGATAGCGCAGAACTGACAGCCGCCGAAGCCACTGCCGAGCGTGATAGCGTCACCGCAAAATATAAGCTGGCCATCACCGAAAAGGGGATGCTGGCGACCGAGCTGAATCAGTTGAAATCCCTTAACCCCGAGCGTCTTAAAGCGCAACTGGCGCGCGTAAAAATCGACCTGAACGACAGCCGCACGCTGCGCGATCAGCAACTGGCTGAAATCCGCCGACTGAAGAAGGAAACGGCAGATAAAACCAGCAAGCTATCAACGATGGTTCAGCTCAATGATGAGTTGAATCACGCGATCGCTGATATGAGATCTCGTCTACAGCGTGCTGATGGCGACGTTGAGCAACGCCACTGGCAGGCGGCCAACGGCGTGCAATTCTACTTCTACACCTTCCAATGGGGATTGCAGCTTTATTCCCCTGAGTATGACGTGAAAATCCTGAACGATATCGACTGGCACCTTGAGATCCGCAGCACCATCGGTATCTGCATGATTGTGTCGGTGTCGGAATGGGCAGTGCCAATCTACCCCACGGTAGAAAACTTCAAGGACTCATGGCCGGAAGGCTTAACAGAAGCCGTTACCGCACGAATTCGTGAGCTGCTGGAAGAAACGCATCCTCACTTAGTTCGTCGCGCTGAATGGGCAGAATCCGTGTTGGCCGGTTCACTCCCGTTGAAAGAGCAGCACCTCGACCTACTCAGCGCTGCGGGCATTCACTCGCTGTTTGATGTGGTGCGCCGCACGCCGGATGCGCTGGCCGAGAAAGTAAAAGGCTTTGGAATCAGCACGGCCCGCCAGGTGCATGCGAAGTGCATGGGGCTGGTAAAGGATTGGGAATTGGCACAAAAACAGAGCGAGGCGGCATGATGGACGAAGAATTGAACCCTGTTGGCGTGCTGTTTAAGCCAGAAGACGACAAATGTAATTGGTTGCCAGTCATCATTTACCGTATGCGCACCCGATCATCAATACGTGTGGGGGAACCGTATAAGCCGGAGCCTAAACCCATTTACACGGGCTATGGCCCTCAGAAACAGCAACCAGTAGCCCCGCGTATTGGCGCACGGCGTAATTACTCGTCATCCATCATGCTCGGCATTTATCAGTTGCATCGCCGCGGCATCAACGAAAACGTGATCGCCAAAGATACCAGTATCCCAGTAGGCGATATCCGCAAACTGCTGGCGCACAAAACCCAAATTCAGCGCAAACAGTGGCAATTAGCTCAGCAACTGCCGTTGCCATCTAAAGCGGTGATTTTAAATCGTTTGGGTAAGGAGGTTTGAGTGAAGGAACGGGGAATGATTTTCAATGCCGAAATGGTTCGGGCGATTCTCGACGGGCGCAAGACTCAGACGCGGCGGATTATCAAAAATCAGCCATTTGACCGCAGCCAGTACCGCCATGATCACCAGATAGAAATAATCTCAGGCCGCTCTGAAAACGGTGATGAGGTTGATGGCTTGTATGCATACACCAGCACTGGCGGAACATGGAGCGCTAAATGCCCATTCGGGCAACCTGGCGATCGTCTATGGGTGCGGGAAACCTCTGGGCTTCAAGTTCGCCGTGATGCCTTAGGCGGTACTGGTGAATTTCGCGTGTATCGCGCCAGCAATCCTGATGCCATCCGATTCACCACGGCAAGCGGGAAAATCTATCCGATCAAATGGATACCATCAATTCATATGCCGCGCTATGCGTCTCGCATTCTGCTGGAAATTACAGATGTGCGCGTGGAGCGTCTTAAACATATCCCGCGTGATGGGATTATCGCAGAGGGATATCCAGCGGAACGAGCCACTGATGGTGGTGAGTACGATCCGTTCCTCTGGTATCGGGATTTATGGGAATCGATTTACGGTGCCGGAAGCTGGCAAGCCAATCCGTGGATTTGGGTTATCGAATTTAAGCAAATCAAATAAGTAAGGACTGACCAATGACCAATAACACCACTGAAGTAACAACCGTGAACGCTGCAAGCCTTGCGGTCGATATCGCCGCTCACTGTGCCGCGTTTGAAAAGTCTGACGCGTATCAGCAAATGATCCAAGAGCATGTCGCAAAGTTGTATGAAAAGGCCATCAAAGATACGTTCAGTTGGGGCACATTCCCCGATGCCGTTAGACGAGCACTGCAATCTGCCCTCCCCGCCAATATCACCGATGTTGTCGATCTGCCACGTTATAACCTTCTGCTGTTAAAAGAGCTGGCAACGCAATGGGAGCAAGAAGCGGTATCTAACCAGTTAGTGACGGAGATGCGCGAAAAAGTCACCGCGTTTATCACCGAAAAGCAGATCCCAAAATTCATTAAAGCGTCCGACTTGTGGACAGCGTTTATTGAAGATCATCAGGAAGAAGCCGCACAAGATGGCTGGCAGCGTCCTGAAGTACTGATGGAATACAGTGAGTATGGTGGCTTCCGTGTGGGATTAGAGAAAGAACCATTTGAAGAACGGAGTTGGTCGAGCACCAAACGTAAAACGCATCCATTTGAATTTAGTACCAACCTTTATCTTTCTGAAGCCGTCGAGTATGAGAACGGGCAGAAAAAAGCGATTACGCACGACGGGATCAAATGCTACAGCTTGTATTCAGGTAAATGTGACGGCGATATTCTTGGTAAGAAAGTCATCGCCTTCTACACCCGCTTTGAAAAGCTGGTCGCAGCACTTTACTACGGTGACAGCCTGTTAGCGCTCGATCAGGATGATGCCGACGAGGTGTATTACCCCGGTGATTACTGATCACTGATTTCCCTCATTAAATTCCACCGCATCAGTTCCGTGATGCGGCTATCCCCTTTCCAATTAATACCGAAGGAGGCCGCCTTGTTCGGTCTATTTCTTTACGTCTGTTACACGTTCCAGCCCTGCCAATACGAGCCACAAGGCTGGATTTATCCCGATCTGCAAAATTGTGAAGCCGATATCAGAGCCCAGAAATTGCCTAGCACTTATGAGTGCTTGCCTGTTGATGCCGCTGTACCTGCGCGAGGTGATTAATGCCCCCCAACGTCCAATTCTTGATATGTGCAGCGGATCGCGCATGTTTTGGTTCGATAAAAGCGACAGCCGCGCTGTATTTTCCGACATTCGCCGAGAGCGTCATGTCTTGTGCGATGGACGCAGCCTAGAGATTAATCCCGATTTTATCGCCGATTTCCGCGCCCTTCCCTTTGACGATGAGCAATTCGCCCTTGTCGTTTTCGATCCGCCCCACCTTCTACGCGCTGGCGAGAGCAGTTGGCTGCGTAAAAAATACGGCGCGTTAGACAGGGATACATGGCAAGACAATTTACGAGCCGGATTCAGTGAAGCCTTTAGAGTCCTGCGGCCACTCGGCACGCTCATCTTTAAATGGAACGAAACGCAGATCCCAGTTCGTGACGTGCTGACACTTACCGATCAAAGGCCAGCCTTCGGACACCTATCTGGCAAGCGCAGCAACACCCACTGGATTTGCTTTCTCAAAGGAGAAACACATGACAAACAAACCGATTAGTGAAGTGATTGCGGAAGTTAAAGCGGCTTCAGAGTTGATAGAGAGAGGTTATCGACAGCCGTGGGGGTGTGAAGATAGTGATGATTGTATCCATGTCGGCACATTTAATGAAGAAGGCGACCTATGCCCATTCATTGAAACATTCATTTCCAATTGGTCAGGTAATGAGAAAGACAACGAGGATTTAGCTAATTACCTCGTCGTTGCAAATCCTGTGAGCGTTAAGCGCCTCATTGACCACATCGCAGCACTTGAGCAGCAGTTAGCAGCCAGTGTGGTGAGGTTGCCTGATTTGAATGCGGCACTTATCGAAATCCTCGGTCGCCCGAATTTCCACTGTAGCCCTGTAGCAAAGTGCCTGCGTATCGGTGGTGCAGAAATACCGCGTAAATCGGAAAACGAACAGGCGGCGTGCATACACTGGATGCTCAGCTTGTATCTGGAGCACGGGGAGAGTTGGAGAACCGTAGCGCAAGACGAACTGAAACGCATCGCTGACGGCATGCAGGTTGAGGGGGAATAGTGAAAGAACTGAAATTCTATGGCATGAGCGATGACCTTTTCGAATGTGAAGGCGCTATTCGCGAAGAGATCTGCGTGTACAGAAACCCTGGCATTTATCACCTCAAGTCATCCGAGGGGGAAATGCTGGTTGTTGCTTGTTACACGGTCGCTAGCTGTTGGGCGATTGGTATCGGGCAAGTCAATGAAGACACACCACTTCCGGCGTGGCCTGCATCTTTCGGGCAGTGGGATAGCGGTTATAGCGCAGTTATGACCATTCAGGTTCCTGACGACACCTATATTGTTACAGGGGATAGCGATGACTGATTTATTGAGCAAAGAGGCCATCATGGCCGTGGCAGATTTAAAGACTGGTTACCACCTCGGGCACGCTGATATTCTGATTCTGAAAGGTATATCCCAAGAACTGATGCGACGCCGTGAGGCGGCGGAGAAGCTGTTTGAATACCCAATGCCAAACCCTGAACTATACAAACTGTCAGGATGGCGGATATGCCCGGAGTTTCTTGGCAGGATCAGGGAGCAAGCGATAAGAGTAGGCGGGGACTATGGTCCGGATATGGAAGGCGTGGAGGCTGTTTTGCTTGCTTTGAAAAACATAACGCCAACCGCACAGCTCATCAACTCCGAACAGGAAGAGCCTACGGCATGGATGGTTGTACGGGACGGTGACGCAACATTCCCACGTCTTTATAAAACTGAGGTTGAGGCTGATTCTATGGTGAGAAAGGTGGATCTAAATCCACGCGCCATAAAAATGCCACTCTATGCGGCACCACTTCTGCCTGTAATGTGTATCTCAAGTGATATTGACGAGGAAGAGTATCAACGTGAACTAGAACAAGCGCCGCGAGGTGACATTTTCGTGCGCCATCCACTAGTCGAAATCCAGCATTACAAGGTTCCTGATCAGATGGCCATATCTGACGACATGGGTTTGACTCAGCAGAGCTTTGCAAAAGGCCATAACGCCTGCCGCGCCGCCATGCTCCAGCAACTTGACGAGCCAAAGGCAACTTCAGATTTGGCGAAGCAGTAGCCCCAAAAATTAGGTACCAACATTGTCGTGATAGCACTATTCCCCTGACGCAATAACGCGATCTATTGGGAAAAGAAAATGACTACGATAGACGATCAAACCATCGATAAGGTTATCTTAGCCTTATCAGACGTCAACAATCCTGCCACAGCGTTTGGAGCTGCCAAACTTATAAGCAAATGGCTCAAGGAGCACGAGCTAACTTACTTATCGTTGACAGATGGGCAAATCAAGCGCCTCAGAGAGGCTGAGGAATCAATTTAACTCCTACACCCTGCGAATGCAGGGTTTTTTATTATCTGGAGAAACACATGTATCAAACCTGGTCGGTTCCATTCCCGGAATCGAAAACTGAACATAACGGCTACCCCGTTTACTGGCGATATTTTGAAACTGTTCAGGAAGCGGGAATTGAAGTTATCGCCGAGCAATATATTGCCTTTCACCAAACCAATAGTTATGCCTTTCTGTGCCCTGCTCACTGGGCTAAGGATTATGATATTGATCGCGATAAGGCGCGATGGCTCGACGGGTGGAAAAAGAAAAATATGCGATACGCGATCAAGAAAGTCGCGAAATCAGCAGAACGCTCTTTTGCCTTTCCATCACAACAGCTGGCGCTAGAAAGCCTGCTACGTCGAAAGAAATATCATCTGGGACGGCTAAATCAGGATATCGCCATTATCACCACCGTTGTTGAAGAAATGAAAAAACTGGATTTGTCATCTCCTCAGATCGGATACAACTTCGGCCATAACGCCGAAACGGAAAGCTGGACTTTCTTCTAACCTAAGCCCCTTCCTTCTACAGACAAAACGACCAAAACTAGGGCATGTCTTTGGCATGCCCTTTATAAGGACTGACCAATGGCGCGAATGCTTTTACTCAAAGTCTGGGCAATAGATGAATTCGGTGATGAAAAGCCATCGAATAACACGCTATATCACTATGCCAAGCACAATATGATTTCCCCGCCACCGAAAAAAGTTGGGCGTAAATGGATGGTTGAACAAGATGCGCGTTTTATCGGAATGATCTCCGAACCCACAATAAATAAATCAGATAACCCTCTGCTAAAAAGGATTCTTTCGGATGGCCGGTAGACCTCGGAAACATAACATCAAAGTACAAAATCTATTTTGTTTTACCGACCCACGAACAAAGCGGGTTTATTGGCAATATAAACACCCTTTAACGGGTAAGAGACACGGACTTGGAACGAATGAGGCTGACGCTACCGCAATAGCAATAGAAGCCAACCTCCGAATTAGCGAACAGCAGGTGAAACAGGCATTTGCTATCCGTGAACGCACTCTGTCAATCACAGGAAAAGGTATAACCGTAAGCGGTTGGCTAGAAAAATATAAAGCGATTCAAGATGAGAGGCTGAAATCAGGCGATATCAAGTTCAATACTCACAAACAACGTAATAAACCCATATCCTTATTTAATCAGCACGCAGGTATGAAATTACTCATGGAGGTGGGGGCTAAAGATATTGCAGAAATTTTGGACGACTATAAAGCTAACGGGCAATCACGCATGGCGCAGGTAGTTCGCTCCGTCCTCATTGATGTTTTCAAAGAGGCGCAGCATGCTGGTGAAGTCCCTCCTGGTTATAACCCTGCACTTGCCACTAAGCAGCCACGTAAAAGAATTCAGCGCCAGCGTTTGGATTTGGATGAATGGCAGGCAATTTTTGATGTGGCCGATGCTCAGCATCAATACATGGGGAACGCCATGCTACTTGCTCTGGTGACGGCTCAACGCTTAGGGGATATTGCCAATATGAAATTTTCAGATATCTGGGATGACCACCTACATGTTGTTCAAGAGAAAACAGGTGCCCGGGTTGCCATCCCACTATCACTGAAATCCAACGCCACAGGATGGACGCTACGCGATGTCATTGCACGGTGCAGAGATTACGTTGTCAGTCCTCATCTGGTTCACTTCTTTCGTTCCACCTCACAAGCGGAGCGTGGCGCTGCCGTGGCATCCAGAACCATTACAATGCGATTCAGTGCAGCTAGGGATAAGACGGCGCTTGTGTGGGAAAACGGTACACCGCCGACATTTCACGAACAGCGGTCATTAGCAGAGCGGCTTTATAGGGAGCAAGGTGACGTAGATACTCGAATGCTTCTGGGCCATAAATCACAGCAGCAAACTGATCGCTACAATGATGATCGCGGTAAAGATTGGTTAACAATTCAGATTAAAGCAGGATGAAATCCCACCATCAATGTGGTGATTTTTCACTCTATTTTACTGAGGAATTTTACTGAGATTTTACTGAATGGATTTTTCGATGTTAAAAATCAGCGAGAGCAAAGCGCCCCCGCCGATCAATGTGATAACAGTAAGATTACATGTTATCGATAATGTCTTGCGCAAACTCACTACATTTCCGTAGCTTAGCGCCTTCCATCAGACGTTCGAAATCGTAAGTCACGGTCTTGTTCTTGATCGCGCCTTCAACGCCCTTAACAATCAGGTCAGCCGCTTCGAACCATTGCAGGTGACGCAACATCATTTCAGCAGACAGAATAACGGAACCTGGGTTCACTTTATCCTGACCCGCATATTTAGGTGCTGTACCGTGCGTGGCTTCAAACAGTGCGCATTCGTCACCGATATTCGCGCCTGGGGCAATACCGATACCGCCAACCTGTGCTGCCAGCGCATCGGAAATGTAATCACCGTTCAGGTTCATACAGGCGATGACATCATATTCAGCAGGACGCAGCAGGATTTGTTGCAGGAACGCATCGGCGATCACGTCTTTTACCACGATCTCTTTGCCCGTGTTCGGATTCTTGATTTTCACCCACGGGCCGCCATCGATCAGCTCACCGCCGAATTCTTCACACGCCAACTGGTAGCCCCAGTCTTTAAACGCGCCTTCGGTGAATTTCATGATGTTGCCTTTGTGTACCAGCGTGACGGAATCACGGTCGTTGGTGATCGCGTATTCGATAGCGGCGCGAACCAGACGTTTGGTACCTTCTTCGGAACACGGCTTCACGCCGATACCGCACTGCTCAGGGAAACGGATTTTACTAACACCCATTTCTTCACGCAGGAATTTGATCACTTTGTCTGCCTCAGCAGAACCCGCTTTCCACTCGATACCTGCATAGATGTCTTCGGCGTTTTCGCGGAAGATTACCATGTCGGTCAGCTCAGGCTGTTTAACCGGGCTAGGTGTACCTTCGTAGTAGCGTACCGGACGCAGGCAAACATACAAATCCAACTGTTGGCGCAGTGCAACGTTCAGAGAACGAATACCACCGCCGACTGGCGTTGTCAGCGGGCCCTTAATCGCTACACGATATTCACGAATCAAATCCAGTGTTTCTTCCGGCAGCCAGACATCTTTACCGTAGACCTGCGTGGATTTTTCACCCGTGTAGATCTCCATCCAGGAAATCGTGCGCTTGCCTTGATAGGCTTTCTTCACGGCGGCGTCAACGACGTTGATCATGGCTGGCGTTACATCGATACCGATGCCGTCACCTTCGATAAACGGAATGACCGGGTTGTTTGGAACAACCAGTTTACCTTGAGCATCAACCGTGATTTTCTGACCTTCTGTCGGTACAACTACTTTGCTTTCCATTAACCTCTCCTTCGAGCGCAATTTTGTTAATGACTTGTAAGATACGTGTCAATACTACTTGAATATTTAGCCCGCGCCAATCGCAAACCATTTGAGTATAATGCTTTTGTTATCCGCGACTATAAAGATGATGAATAAATTCTCTGTTAAAAATCACAAAGTTAAACGATTCAGCTCACAGCCGGCAAGAAAAAGACAGCCTGACAACGCGCCGCGCCGCATCGTTTTGTTCAATAAACCCTTCGATGTGTTGCCACAGTTCACCGATGAAACCGGACGTCGCACGCTGAAAGATTATATTCCGATTAGCGGTATTTATGCCGCTGGGCGTCTGGATCGCGACAGCGAAGGCCTGATGATTCTCACTAATGATGGAAAACTTCAGGCTCGACTGACCCAACCGACGCAAAAAACAGCCAAAATTTACTATGTGCAGGTCGAAGGTATTCCTGACGACGACGCACTGACGCGCTTTCGTATCGGTATAGAGCTAAATGACGGCAAAACGCTGCCCGCAGGGGCGGAGATCGTACCGGAACCCAGCTGGCTGTGGCCGCGTAATCCGCCCATACGCGAGCGTAAAAGCATTCCCGACTGCTGGTTAAAAATCACGCTGCATGAAGGTCGTAATCGGCAAGTCCGTCGTATGACAGCGAATATCGGATATCCTACATTGCGTCTGATTCGATACGGCATGGCCAATCAGACCGTAGAAAACCTGTTACCCGGTGAATGGAAGGAGATAACGGATGTTTAAACCTCATGTGACAGTCGCCTGTGTGGTACAGGCCGAAAACCATTTTCTGGTCGTCGAAGAGTTAATTAACGATAAATTATTGTGGAACCAGCCCGCGGGCCATCTGGAAGCTGACGAGACGTTGATTCAGGCGGCAAGCCGTGAATTGTGGGAAGAAACGGGCATTCAGGCCACGCCGCAAAGCTTCTTACGTCTGCACCAATGGATCGCGCCCGACAGCACACCGTTTCTGCGCTTTTGCTTCGCGCTCGATTTGCCTACGCGGGTCGACACCCAGCCGCACGACAACGATATCGAATGCTGCCGCTGGCTGACCGCCGAGGAAATTCTGCATTCGCGCCAGCTTCGTTCGCCGCTGGTGGCCGAAAGTATTCGCTGCTATCAGCAGCCAGAGCGCTATCCGTTAACCGTACTGGGCACGTTCAACTGGCCTTTTTAGACATCTTGTTATTTTTGCCATGAGTGGGCTAACACCCCGTGGCAGGAATAGCGATGCAGCCCTTGGTTCAACATGCTAAAATACGCCGCTTGTTTTTCGCATCAATGCGTCAGTAAATTTCAGTTCGCGAGACTCCCATGTCAGATAACAGCCAGAAAAAAGTGATTGTCGGTATGTCCGGCGGTGTTGATTCCTCCGTTTCCGCTTACCTGTTACAGCAACAGGGCTATCATGTTGAAGGCCTATTCATGAAGAACTGGGAAGAGGACGACGACACGGAATATTGTTCAGCAGCGACAGATCTTGCCGATGCGCAGGCTGTTTGCGACAAGCTGGGTATCGAATTACATACCGTCAATTTTGCCGCTGAATATTGGGACAACGTTTTTGAACTCTTCCTTGAAGAATACAAAGCGGGCCGTACCCCTAATCCCGATATTCTGTGCAATAAAGAAATCAAATTCAAAGCCTTCCTGGAGTTCGCCGCCGAAGATCTCGGGGCAGACTATATCGCGACAGGCCACTACGTCCGTCGTCACGACATTGACGGCAAAAGCCATTTGCTGCGCGGTATGGACGGCAACAAAGACCAGAGCTATTTTCTTTATACGCTGAGCCACGAACAGATCGCACAAAGTCTGTTCCCGATCGGCGAGCTGGAAAAACCGCAGGTACGTAAAATTGCCGAAGAGCTTGAACTGGCAACCGCGAAGAAGAAAGATTCTACCGGTATTTGCTTCATCGGCGAACGTAAATTCACTGATTTTCTGGCGCGCTACCTGCCCGCACAGCCCGGTCCGATTTTGTCCGTCGACGACAACAAACCGATGGGACAGCATCAGGGGCTGATGTACCACACGCTGGGGCAACGCAAAGGGCTGGGTATTGGCGGCGTCAAAGATGGCGGTGAAGATCCCTGGTACGTGGTGGACAAAGATGTCGCCAACAATATTCTGTATGTCGCACAGGGTCACGAACACCCTCGTCTGATGTCGTACGGTTTAATCGCACAGCAACTACACTGGGTCGATCGTCAGCCGCTCACCGCTGAATTACGTTGTACGGTGAAAACTCGTTATCGTCAGGCAGATATCCCCTGCACCGTCACGCCACTTGGCGACGATCGCATTACCGTGCGTTTTGATGAGCCCGTCGCAGCCGTGACTCCGGGCCAATCTGCCGTGTTTTATCTGGACGAGGTTTGCCTTGGCGGCGGCATCATCGAAGAACGCTTACAGGAGTAACCGTGGCTAAGAACTATTATGAAATCACGCTAGCGCTAGCGGGCGTTTGTCAGTCGGCACACTTAGTCCAACAGTTGGCCCACACAGGGAACTGTAATAACGATGTGCTGCATACCTCGCTGAACAGCGTTTTGAATCTCAATCCGGCGTCTACGCTGGCCGTTTACGGTAATGACGAGCAAAACCTGAAAGTTGGGCTGGAAACGCTGCTCGGCATTCTGAATAGCAGCAGCAATAAAGGCGCGGGTGCAGAACTATCGCGCTACGCTTTCAGCCTGATTGCGTTAGAACGCAAGCTGAATGCGAAGTCTGCCGCGCTTGACGAATTGGGCAAACGCATCGGGCAGTTGGAGCGCCAACTGGAGCATTTCGAGCTGCTCTCCGAGACGATTGTGAGTGCGCTGGCCGCGATTTATGTGGATGTCATCAGTACGCTGGGGCCACGTATTCAGGTTACTGGTTCACCGGAAGTGCTGAAAAACAGTCAGGTGCAGGCTAAAGTGCGTGCCGCGCTGCTGGCCGGTATCCGCTCTACGGTGCTCTGGCAACAGATTGGCGGCGGACGCTTGCAGCTGATGTTCTCACGCAGCCAGTTGGTCAAAGAAGCGAAACAGATATTGGCGCGTTGCCCGTCCGTTTGATGGTATTCTTGCCGCTATGATCGACGCTGGTGTGAGTAACGCCAGCGTCACGAAATTTATTATTGTTAATAATTCATTGTCCTTATCGAAATTAATCGTTATTGAAACCAATCTCAGGAGTTGCTTGCGATGGAATTATCCTCACTGACCGCCGTTTCCCCTATTGATGGACGCTACGGCGATAAAGTCAGCACGTTGCGCACCATTTTCAGCGAATTCGGTTTGCTGAAATTCCGTGTGCAGGTTGAAGTACGTTGGCTGCAAAAACTGGCAGCCTGTGCAGAGATCCAGGAAGTTCCTGCATTTGACGCTGACGCAAACGCTTTCCTTGATAAAATTGTCGCCGAATTCAGTGAAGAAGATGCGGCCCGCATTAAAACGATCGAGCGTACAACCAACCACGACGTAAAAGCCGTTGAGTACTTCCTGAAAGAGAAAGTCTCCGCTGTTCCGGCACTGCACGCCATCAACGAATTCATCCACTTCGCCTGTACGTCAGAAGACATCAACAACCTGTCTCATGCTCTGATGCTGGATACCGCTCGCCGCGATGTGATCCTGCCGCACTGGCGCCAAATCATTGATGCGCTGAAAGCGCTGGCACAGGAATACCGCGATATCCCGCTGCTTTCCCGTACACACGGCCAGCCCGCTACGCCATCCACTATCGGTAAAGAGTTCGCTAACGTGGCTTACCGTATGGACCGCCAATATCGCCAACTGCAACAGGTTGAGATTCTAGGCAAGATTAATGGTGCCGTCGGTAACTATAACGCCCATCTGGCAGCCTACCCGGAAGTGGACTGGCACCAGTTCAGCGAAAGTTTTGTTACCTCGCTGGGCATCAACTGGAACCCGTACACTACGCAGATCGAACCGCACGATTACATCGCCGAGCTGTTCGATTGCATCGCGCGTTTCAACACCATTTTGATCGACTTTGACCGTGATATTTGGGGCTACATTGCCCTGAATCACTTCAAACAGAAGACTATTGCGGGCGAAATCGGTTCCTCCACCATGCCGCACAAGGTTAATCCGATCGACTTCGAAAACTCGGAAGGCAACCTGGGTCTGGCGAACGCCGTTCTGGGGCATCTGGCTAGCAAACTGCCGGTTTCCCGCTGGCAGCGTGACCTCACAGACTCTACCGTGCTGCGCAATCTGGGCGTGGGCGTGGGCTATGCGCTGATTGCGTATCAGGCCACGATGAAAGGCATCAGCAAACTGGAAGTGAACCGCGATCGTCTGGCTGACGAACTGGATCACAACTGGGAAGTGTTGGCAGAGCCGATCCAAACAGTGATGCGCCGCTACGGAATTGAAAAGCCGTACGAGAAGCTGAAAGAGCTGACGCGTGGCAAACGTGTTGATGCTGCCGGTATTCAGGAATTTATCGATGGTCTCGAGTTGCCAGAAGCGGAAAAAACGCGCCTGAAGGCGATGACACCAGCCAACTATATTGGCCGTGCTATCGCGATGGTCGATGACCTGAAATAACGGTTTTCACGCAAAATCATGTATTCTCCCTGGCGGGTATTCTGCTCGCCAGTTTTCGACCGCATTAACAATTACTCATCATTTTCACCCCGTTTACATTCGGTTTACTCTCTCTTGTGGATAATTCAGCAAATAAAATAGACTATTCTCCTTGTGTATAACTATGATATGTACAAGCGAGGAATGCGTAAAAGAGATGGTGTAATAAAATCGTTACGATAAACATCACCATTTCTATTCGACAGAGGATATCGTGATGCGGATTTTGGTCGTTGAAGATAATGTATTATTACGCCATCATTTAACCGTTCAAATGAACGAAATGGGGCATCAGGTTGACGCAGCGTCTGACGCCAAAGAAGCGGATTATTTTCTACATGAAAATACACCAGATATCGCCATTCTCGATCTAGGGTTACCCGATGAAGACGGCATGAGTATAATTCGTCGCTGGCGTGCTCGGCAGGTCAAACTCCCAATTCTGGTTTTGACCGCACGTGAAGGTTGGCAGGACAAAGTTGCAGTGCTGGAGGCGGGCGCTGACGATTACGTCACCAAGCCGTTCCATATGGAAGAAGTGGTTGCCCGTTTGCAAGCGCTGATGAGGCGCAATAGCGGCTTGGCATCGCAAATAATCAGTTTTCCTCCCTTTGAAGTCGATTTGTCGCGGCGTGAATTGATGATTTATAGTGTTCCCCTCAAATTGACCGCGTTTGAATACACCATTATCGAGACGTTAATACGTAATAAAGGTAAAGTTGTTAGTAAAGAATCGCTAATGTTACAGTTATATCCCGATGCGGAACTGCGGGAAAGCCACACTATTGATGTGCTGATGGGCCGATTACGAAAGAAAATTCAACAGGCAAATGCCCCAGATGTCATCACCACCGTGCGCGGGCAAGGGTATCGTTTTGATATTGACACACCTTCAGGCTCGGCATGAGTAATAAGAAACAGCCTTTCTCTCTTCGCGTTCGTTTTTTACTAGCGACGGCGGCCATTGTTCTGGCACTGTCGCTGGCTTATGGTATCGTCGCCATTATCGGCTATAGTATCAACTTTGATAAAACCTCATTCCGTTTACTGCGCGGTGAAAGTAACCTCTACTACAGTCTTGCACAGTGGCGTGATGATCAATTGAATATTATCACTCCCCCCGACGTTGATATCAATTTTCCCACACTGGTATTGATCTATGATGAGCATGGCAACGTGCTATGGCGCGAAAAGTATGTCCCTGCACTGGAAGCACTGATAAAGCCAGAGTGGCTGAACCGAACGGCCTATCACGAGCTGGATACTGACACGAATACCAGCAGTGCTGTATTAACGGGAAACAGCTTGTTGCTGGGCAGCCTGAGGGCGTTGAATGGCACTAATAGCGATGCATTAACTCACTCTATCGCTGTTAATGTTTATCCAAAAACCGCCCACATCCCCGCAATCACGATCGTGGTGGTTGATCGTATTCCACAAGAATTACAACAAGAAGACGTGGTGTGGGAGTGGTTCAATTATGTGCTGATCGCTAACCTTCTGCTGGTACTTCCCCTACTTTGGTTAGGTGCTCACTGGAGCCTGCGCCCCATTCAGCATTTGGTAAAGCAAATCGCAGAACTGGAAAAAGGCACCCGCGAACAGTTGGATGAAAATCCGCCACGCGAATTGTTCAGTCTGGTAAAAAACCTGAATATCCTGCTGAACAACGAACGCCAGCGTTACCATAAATACCGCACAACGCTTACCGATCTCACGCACAGTTTGAAGACGCCGCTGGCGGTCTTGCAGACCACTCTGCGTGCACTGCGCACAGGTAAGGAAATTACCATCGATCAGGCTGAGCCCATCATGCTGGCACAGATCAGCCGAATATCGCAGCAAATTGGCTATTACCTGCACCGCGCGAGTGTACGCTCCGAATATAATCTGCTGATACGCGAAGTCCACTCGGTTCCGGCACTGCTAGACGGGTTGTGTTCCGCGCTAAATAAAGTGTACCAGCGCAAAGGGGTTGTACTAACGCTCGATATTCCGCCAGAGCTGACCTTCGTGGGTGAGAAAAATGACTTTATGGAGGTACTGGGTAATATTCTTGATAACGCCTGTAAGTACTGTCTGGAGTTTGTCGAAATCAGCGTACAATACTCCGACCACAAACTACACCTGATCGTTGATGATGACGGTCCTGGCATTCCCGAAAGCAAGCGAAGCATGATTTTCCTGCGTGGGCAACGAGCAGATCGCCTGCGCCCAGGACAAGGTATCGGCCTTGCCGTCGCGACTGAAATCATCGAGCAGTACCAGGGTGAAATCCTTGTCAGTGACAGTGCACTAGGCGGTGCACGAGTCGAAGCCATTTTCTCCCGACAGTATCTTGGCCAGAATGAGGGATGAAAGGGAAAGGCAGTACAGCGCGCGATGCTTCCGCTATACTCGTCATATTTCAAGTTGCATGTACGTTGGCTACGCTACTCGGCCCACTCGCGTGGGCCTCGCCCCGTTGGGGCCGCTGCAAGCAGCGTTCAAACCTGCCTCTGGCAGATTTGTCAGTCACCCGAATCACTTACCTGAACCTGAGTAAGCTCATCGGGACTCCTTCTCTTGCCGCCTGCATGAAACTCGAATTATTTAGAGTATATATTTATCACCAAAATACTGATTGTTTTAAAATACTGATTATTTCAAGAAAAATCATGTCTTCAAGAACAGTCATTTCCTCAAAAACGAATTTCTGGAAAACAGTATGGACTATCAGCTCAAGCTCGACTGGCAGGATTTTTTAGCGAACTACTGGCAAAAACAGCCGCTCTTGATCAAAGGCGGCTTCGCTAATTTTATCGATCCGATTTCACCAGATGAACTCGCAGGTCTGGCGTTAGAAAATGAGGTAGATAGCCGGCTAGTCAGCCATCAGAACGGACGCTGGCAGGTCAGCCATGGTCCTTTCGAGAGCTACGACCACTTGGGGGAAAGTAATTGGTCGCTGTTGGTACAGGCCGTCGATCACTGGCATGAGCCCTCTTCAGCCTTGATGCAGCCCTTTCGACAGCTGCCGGACTGGCGTACCGATGATTTGATGATTTCATTTTCCGTTCCCGGTGGTGGCGTAGGGCCACATCTGGATCAGTATGATGTGTTCATCATTCAGGGAACGGGGCGTCGCCGCTGGCGCATCGGTGAAAAAATACCGATGAAGCAGCACTGTCCACATCCTGATCTACTTCAGGTCGATCCGTTTGACGCCATTATTGATGAGGAACTGGAACCGGGCGATATCGTCTATATTCCGCCGGGTTTCCCGCACGAAGGCTATTCGCTGGAGAACTCGCTGAACTACTCGGTGGGTTTCCGCGCGCCGAATGCTCGCGAGTTGGTGAGCGGCTTTGCGGATTATGTGCTTTCTCGTGAGCTCGGCAGCTATCGCTACAGCGATCCTGATGTACCATCCCGCGATCATATCGCCAGCGTACTGCCGCAAGAGCTGGATGCGCTGCAAAAAATGATGTTGGATTTGGTGCAGCAGCCGGAGCATTTCCAGAACTGGTTTGGCGAATTTATTTCCCAGTCCCGTCACGAGCTCGATCTCTCACCGCCGGAGCCGCCTTATCAGGCTGGCGAAGTGTATGAATATCTGCAACAGGGTGAACCACTGCGTCGTTTAGGTGGCTTGCGGGTCATCTGCGTTGGCGATAGCTGCTTCGTTAACGGGGAAAAAGTGAACAGCACGCACAAGGCAGCGCTGTTTGCGCTGGCTGAGCACCCTGCTATTGGTGCAGAACAGTTGGGCGACGCGCTGGAAGACCCCTCTTTCCTCGCGCAGCTTACTGTGCTGATTAATAGCGGTTACTGGTACTTTGCGGATTAAGACCAAACACTAAGAAAGTGTTTAGAACGTTGGCAATGGGTAGATCGTAAAGACGCTGCAAGTACCTCCCTGTAAGCCCGAGCCGCGCAGATATGAATATCATCCCTGAGATTCACCCTTTCAGGGCCGTCGCAAGCGACGTTCAAAGGCGTTCCTGACGCCTTTGTCCCTGGCGCGGACGCTTTACTCTTCTATCCCATTACCACCGTTCTTGTTTCGGCAAAAGATTTGCCAATTATCTGAAAGCATAATTACGGCTTCGTGCGCAGTGCCGTCAGTTCAGCAATGCGCATAATCACAGACACCGCCTTTTCCATGCCTTCCAACGTGACAAATTCGTGTTTGCCATGATAGTTGTAGCCGCCGGTAAACAGATTTGGGCACGGTAGCCCTTGAAATGACAGGTGTGCGCCGTCGGTGCCGCCGCGAATCGGCTTCATATTCGGCTCAATGTCGCAATCCCGCATCGCCTGCTGCGCCAACGCAATAATGTGCGGATGCTGCTCAACCTGCTCACGCATGTTGTAATAGGTATCGGTAATCGTGACTTCAATATAGCAATCTGGGTGCAGCCCCGCGCCGACCTTTTCCGCAATATCCAGCATCGTCTGTTTACGCTGTTCAAAGCCGTTGCGGTCAAAATCCCGGACGATGTAATGCAAGTCTGCGCGTTCCACAGAGCCTTTCATGGTGTGAAGGTGGTAGAACCCCTGATAGCCGTCCGTCTGCTCCGGCGATTGACTCTCCGGCACATGCTGGTGATAGCGCGAGGCTAGCGTCAGCGCGTTCACCATCACGCCTTTGGCGCTACCGGGATGCACATTGTTGCCCACGATTTTCACCTGAACCGATGCGGCATTAAAATTCTCATACTCCAACTCGCCGACACCACCGCCATCCACGGTATAGGCCCACTGTGCGTTAAACGCTTTGACATCAAAAAACTGAGCGCCCTTGCCAATTTCTTCATCAGGCGTAAAGGCAACGCGAATATCACCGTGTGGGAGCTGACTTTTCTTCAAACGCACCAGCGCGGTCATAATTTCCGCAATCCCCGCCTTATCATCCGCTCCCAGCAGCGTTTTGCCGTCTGTGGTAATCAGCGTGTGCCCCAGTAGCTGGTGTAACACCGGGAACATCACGGGTGACAGCACTTCATCCCCCACGCCCAAAGCAATATCGCCGCCGCGGTAATTTTCCAAAATCTGCGGATTAACATTCTTGCCGCTAAAGTCCGGTGACGTATCCATATGTGAAATAAAGCCAATGGCCGGAACGGGCCAGGCAACGTTTGCGGGAAGCGTCGCCATCAGACAACCCTGCTTGCTCAGCACGACTTGCTCAAATCCCAGTTCGAGCAGTTCCTGCTGCAACGCACGCGCCAGTTTCAACTGACCGTCGGTGCTCGGCACCTGCCGAACGCCGGATTTAGACTGTGTATCAAATGAAACGTAATTCAAAAATCTGTCGAGTAATTTATCCATCTTATTTATACCCCCTGAACCCTGAAAGGCATTATGGATAGGGCTACCTCGGTAGATATTGCGTCAGGTCAGTTTTTTCCCGATTTAACAAACTGCCAGGCCAGAATTCAGGCCAAAAAGCAGCGACCGTGTCACGAAGAACATCTAAATCCGGTAACAATCAGGAAACATACACCCTAATTCATTGGCTGAATCTCCCTCATTCGTTCACCAATCGGCAGTAAGTGGGTCACACAAGTTGGCGTCAGGCAGCGTTTCCCGTAAAATGCCGCCCTTAACTGCGCACGCTGGCTGAAAGGTGATAACCCTTGGTACGATCGCAACGGAGATACCGTTGATCGGCCAAATCAGGACATAGAGCTATACCTTAATGAAAGAAAACTCCCTGACTGTGCCGGTCGTTGAATTGCTCAACGTCCATAAAGGCTTTGGTGGCAAAGACATCATTTCACATTTTAATCTCACCATTAATAACGGTGAGTTTCTGACGATCCTCGGGCCATCCGGCTGCGGCAAAACCACTGTACTACGCTTGATTGCCGGTCTGGAAACGGTCGATAGCGGCAACGTCATGCTGGAAAAGCAGGACATTACCCACCAGCCCGCTGAACAGCGACACGTTAATACCGTATTTCAAAGTTACGCCCTGTTTCCTCATCTCAGCGTGTTTGAGAACGTGGCATTCGGCCTGCGCATGCAGAAAACACCCGCCGCAGAGATTGCGCCACGCGTGATTGAGGCGCTGAAAATGGTGCAACTGGAAGAGCTGGCGCAGCGTCGCCCGCACCAGTTGTCTGGTGGCCAGCAACAGCGCGTTGCCATCGCCCGCGCCGTCGTCAATCAGCCGAAGGTTCTGCTGCTGGATGAATCCCTGTCCGCGCTGGACTATAAACTGCGTAAGCAGATGCAGAACGAACTGAAGGCGCTGCAACGTAAGCTGGGTATCACCTTTATTTTCGTCACGCACGATCAGGAAGAAGCGCTGACCATGTCCGACCGCATCGTGGTAATGCGCGATGGACGCATCGAGCAAGACGGCACGCCGCGTGAGATCTACGAAGAGCCAAAAAATCTGTTCGTCGCTAGCTTTATCGGTGAAATCAATATCTTTGATGCTGTGGTGCTGGAATTGTTGAACGAACAGCGGGTACGCGCTCAGGTCGAAGGCCACGACTGCGTTATCACCGTCAGCTTTCCGGTCAACGTCGGCCAACACCTCAACGTACTGCTACGACCGGAAGATTTACGCGTCGAAGAGCTTGGCGACGGCATGCAGGCGGAAGGTATGGTTGGCTATGTGCGCGAGCGTAACTATAAAGGCATGACGCTGGAATCCAACATTGAGCTGGAAAACGGCAAGATGGTCATGGTCAGCGAGTTCTTTAACGAAGACGATCCCGACTTCGACCATTCACTCAACCAGAAAGTAGACGTCACCTGGGTGGAAAGTTGGGAGGTAGTCCTGCACGATGAAGAAGTCGCGTAAACGCTTTCAAAACATCATTATCACACTCATCGTGGCCTGGCTGGTGCTGTTTGTTTTCCTGCCCAACCTGATGATCATCGGAACCAGTTTCCTGACGCGCGATGACACCCATTTCGTCAGCCTGGTCTTTACGCTGGAAAACTATACGCGACTGGCCGATCCGCTTTATGCCTCTGTGCTGCTGCATTCGCTGAACATGGCCGTTATCGCCACGCTCTGCTGTCTGCTGCTGGGCTATCCGTTTGCCTTTATTCTGGCGCGTTTACCGAAAAAAATTCAGCCGCTGATGCTGTTCCTGCTGATTGTGCCATTTTGGACTAACTCGCTAATCCGCATTTACGGCCTGAAAATCTTTCTGAGTACACGCGGGCATCTGAATGAATTTCTGCTCTGGACGGGCCTTATCGATACGCCGCTGCGGATTATGTACACCTCCGAAGCAGTGATTCTCGGCCTGATTTATATCCTGCTGCCGTTCATGGTGTTACCGCTCTACTCCAGCATTGAAAAACTCGATAAATCCTACCTTGAAGCCGCACGTGATCTGGGTGCCAATAAGTGGCAAACCTTCATTCGCGTCGTTATCCCGTTGACGATGCCGGGGATTATCGCAGGCTGCCTGCTGGTGCTGCTGCCTGCCATGGGCTTATTCTTTGTTGCCGATCTGATGGGCGGTGCCAAGAATTTGCTGATCGGTAACGTTATTAAAAGCCAGTTCCTCAATATCCGTGACTGGCCGTTTGGTGCCGCCACCAGTATCTGCCTGACGCTGGTCATGGGCGTGCTGCTCTTTATCTACTACCGCACGGCCCGCCTGCTGAATAAAAAAGGAGAGCTGGAATGACCGGACGCTTAATCCGCGGTGGATTTATGTCCATCATTTACGCTTATCTGTACATCCCGATCGTCATTCTGATCGTGAATTCGTTTAATCAGGCGCGCTTCGGTATCAACTGGCAGGGATTTACACTGGACTGGTATCGGCTGCTGATAAACAACGACAGCCTGCTTCAGGCCGCGCAGCACTCGCTGACGATGGCCGTTTTTTCCGCGACATTCGCCACGTTGATTGGATCCCTGACGGCCGTCGCGCTGTATCGCTACCGCTTTCGCGGCAAGCCTTTTGTCGGTGGTATGCTGTTCGTGGTGATGATGTCGCCGGATATCGTGATGGCGATCTCACTGCTGGTGCTCTTCATGCTGCTGGGCATATCGCTCGGATTCTGGTCGCTGCTGTTTTCCCACATTACTTTCTGCCTGCCGTTTGTGGTGGTCACCGTCTATTCACGTCTGAAAGGTTTTGACGTACGGATGCTGGAAGCCGCGCGCGATTTAGGCGCCAGCGAAGTGATCATTCTGCGCAAAATCATTCTGCCGCTGGCCATGCCGGCCGTAGCCGCCAGTTGGCTGCTCAGCTTTACGCTGTCGATGGATGACGTGGTGGTGTCCTCGTTTGTTACCGGGCCCGCGTATGAGATTCTACCGTTGAAGATTTACTCGATGGTGAAGGTCGGCGTCTCCCCTGAAGTCAACGCGCTGGCAACGATTTTGCTGATTCTGTCGCTCGTGCTGGTGCTCAGTAGCCAGCTGATTTTACGCGATCGCACCGGAAAATAAGGTGGCGGCTCGCGCGATGGATACCGTTATTTTCATACCACTCTTCTATACCCTAAATAATTCGGGTTGCAGGAAGGCGGCAAGAGAGGGAGTCCCGATGAGCTTACTTAAGTAAGTGATTCGGGCGACTGACAAATCTGCCAGAGGCAGGTTTGAACGCTACTTGCAGCGGCCCCAACGGGGCGAGGCCCACGCGAGTGGGCCGAGTAGCGTAGCCAACACACCTGCAACTTGAAGTATGACGGGTATAGTGTTGGTATTTCCTTTGGGACTCGTAAGGAGGTAAACATAATGAAAAAGTGGCCACACCTACTGGCAGCCTGCGCGATGGCGTTTGGCATCAGCGCCGCCAACGCCAACGACGGTAAAACGCTCTATTTCTACAACTGGACCGAATACGTGCCGCCGGGCCTATTGGAACAGTTCACTAAAGAAACGGGCATCAAGGTGATTTACTCCACCTATGAATCCAACGAGAGTATGTATGCCAAACTGAAGACCTATAAAGATGGCGCTTATGATTTGGTCGTGCCTTCAACTTATTTCATCTCTAAGATGAGCAAAGAAGGCATGCTGCAAAAGATTGATACCAGCAAACTCAGCAATTTTCATAATCTCGATCCGAACCTGTTACACAAATCCTTCGACCCAAATAACGACTACTCCATTCCCTATATTTGGGGCGCAACAGCGATTGGTATTAATCATGAAATGATTGACCCTGCCAGCGTCACCCGTTGGGCCGACCTGTGGGATACCAAGTACAAAAACAGCCTGCTGCTGACGGACGACGCGCGCGAGGTGTTCCAAATCGCTCTGCGTAAACTGGGTTACTCTGCGAATACCACCGACCCTAAAGAGATTGAGGCGGCCTATAAAGCGCTGCAAGCCTTGATGCCGAACGTGCTGACGTTCAACTCAGACAACCCCGGCAACCCATTCATCGAAGGTGAAGTCAATCTGGGTATGGTGTGGAACGGTTCTGCCTACGTGGCGCGTCAGGCAGGTACACCGCTGGATGTCATCTGGCCCAAAGAAGGCGGTATCTTCTGGATGGACAGTCTGGCGATTCCGGCCAACGCTAAAAACGTTGACGGCGCGATGAAGCTGATCGACTTCCTGCTGCGCCCGGAAGTGGCGGCACAGGTCGCGGAAACCATCGGCTATCCGACGCCGAACCTGGCAGCGAAAAAATTACTGCCACCGGAGGTTGCAGGGGACAAAACACTGTATCCGGATGAGGAAACCATCGCGAAAGGCGAATGGCAGAACGACGTCGGCAGCGCCAGCACGCTGTATGAAACCTACTTCCAGCAGCTAAAAGCGGGTCGTTAATCGCGCACGCTATCGCGATGCAGATCGGCTTTCTCTATCGGAATCGGCAGACCGTTGGCAAACCTATTTGCCGAACAAGAACGGTGGTAACGGAATAGAAGAGTAAAGCGTTTGCGCCAGGGACAAAAACGTCAGGAACGTTTTTGAACGTCGCTTGCGATGGCCCTGAAAGGGTGAATCTCAGGGATGAGATTCATATCCGCGCAACCCGAGCTTACATGGACGTACTTGCAGCGTCTTTACGATCTATCCGTTACTACCGCTCGACGCGCTTTGTCTGCAACCTCTAGCTTTCATTACCATAAACTATGTTTCTACTCTGATTACAAATATCACCTCAAACCCTCAAATTGACAGCTAAAAGCATTATCCTGACGGCATTAGGAAAATAATTGCGCTCAGCTTCTTCTATAATGATTCCACACCCACCGGAATCACGATAAGGATCACCACCATGCTGCAACTCTCCAGTCACAGTTTTCAGGACGGCGACACTATCCCGGGCGAATTTGCCTTTGCCGTACCGGACACAACTAGCCATATTGCGCTGTCTTCTAACCACAATCCCCATCTTGCCTGGCACGGCGCGCCCGAAGGGACACAGTCTTTCGTATTGATCTGCCACGACCCAGATGTCCCCAGCCGCGGTGACGATGTGAATCAGGAAGGCCGAGAGGTGAGCGCCTCTCTGCCGCGTGTCGATTTCTACCATTGGCTGTTGCTCGATATTCCAGCCAGCGCCAATGAAATTCCTGCCGCCTCGCATTCCACTGGCATCACGCCACGTGGTAAAGCGGGCCCGGATGCACCAACAGGGCTCCGACACGGCATCAATGATTACACCGTCTGGTTCGCCAGCGATGAGCAGATGAAAGGCACCTACTATGGCTATGATGGCCCTTGTCCGCCGTGGAACGATGCGATTGTCCACCATTACATCTTCACACTTTACGCTCTCGCGACGCCTGTTTTAGCAATAGAAGGTGAACTTAACGGGGCGAATGTCCGCGCTGCACTGGCTAACGCGCCAGTATTGGCAGAAGCGACACTCACTGGGCTGTATACGCTGAATCCCGCATTATTGTGATAATAATAATTTATGATAATGACTTGTTATAAGAATAGCTGGCTATGAGCGTGACCGCTTTACGCCCCGCTTCTCCGTCTCTCATTGTAGAGGCGGATTGGCGATTGCCATCAGGCCAGCCGCTGCAACGGTATGGCCTGTGCGCACTCGCTCAGCCCCACTTGCGTACACCGCAGCAGACAACGTGTTTCCATTTCTATGAGGCCACACTTCTGCTGGTTCTTTCTGGCCAATTAACCATTCTTGAGCAGGATAAAGCGACGATTATCGACACGCCGTCTCAGCTCTGCCTGATTACGCCTGACGCAAGTGCCGATCTGACGAAAATGCCCGGTGGTCACGACTCCGCTTTCCGGTCGATCTTTCTGACGTTTTCGCCCACGCTTCTGGCGCGTTTTTATCATCGCTATCCTGATGAATGCGCTCCGACTTATCCTCCGCGCCCCTTCACTACTCTCGCGCTGGATGACGATCTTATCAGTACATTACAACATCTGGTTGAAGGGATAACGGGCAACAAGCTCAATGAATCACGTCTCGAACTGCGGCTGATGGATATGCTGCTGGTGCTGTCGGAACGGGGATACCGCTTTGGTGTACCGCCACAGCCCGGCGTTACCGCTCAGCTACGTACGCTTATCAGCGAAGAGCCGGATCGCCACTGGACCGCGCAGTCTGCGGGTCGACGGCTGGCGATGAGCGAGGCTACGCTGCGCCGGAGGCTATCCGCCGAGCAGACACGCTTTGAAGTGCTGTTGCTGGAGACCCGCATGCAACACGCGATGATGCTGGTACAGACGACATCATGGAGTATGCAGCGTCTGGCCGAAGCCTGCGGGTATAAATCCTCAGCGCGTTTTTCCGAACGGTTTAAAAATCGTTTTGGCTGTTCGCCAACCAAGATTCGTTAGTCCGTCATTGACGGTACAGCGCGGTCATCCTGTAACACTCAACAACAACCATCGTCAAAAACAACGTATCAGGTTCAAAAAAAGCGCCCTGTTGGATAAACCCACAAGGCGCTTGATGATCTCAGATGATCAGAACGATTTTAGCGTATTACTTTTTACGCTTTACTCTTTCTCTTCCTGCGCCAAATCGTTAGCGATTTTCACCGTTTCATCCAGATAAGGATCGGGTGCCTGATAGTCTTTCGGCAGATCTTCCAACGATTTGAGCGGTTTTTTACCTTCTCTCGCCAGTCGATCGTTAATCCGCTTCAGACGCATCGCTTCATCATCGTCATTCTCTTTCTCGCGCTGAGCAAGATTGAGCGACACGAGGTTGCGCTTATCCTTCATCGCGTTGTAGCGGGCAATATCTTGCGCCACATACTGGAATTCAGGATCTTTGGCGATACGCTCCTGATGATGTTCGTTCAGTTTGCTAATCAACGCCTTCAGATCGCCGCTCTTCGTGTAGTTGGCCGCTTTGATGCTGTCCCACGGTAGCGCGTTGTCTTCAAACTTCTCACCAGTATCTACCGTTTCCGTGCCGGTTGGCATCATCACGTCAGGTGTCACGCCTTTCATCTGCGTGCTGCCGCCGTCAATACGATAGAATTTCTGAATCGTATATTGCACGGAACCCAGCGCTGGCCAGTCAGGACGCAGCATCTGATCGTAAATCCGATTCAGCGAGCGATACTGCTGCACGGTGCCTTTACCAAACGTCGGTTCACCCACGATCAAAGCGCGGCCATAATCCTGCATTGCCGCGGCAAAGATCTCAGAAGCGGAAGCACTGAAGCGGTCTACCAGCACCACCAGAGGGCCTTTGTAATACACAATGCCGTCAGTGTCGCTGTCTTCGCGCACTTTGCCATTGTTATCACGCACCTGAACCACAGGGCCGCCGGAGATAAACAGACCAGAAAGCCCTACTGCTTCCGTCAGCGCGCCGCCGCCGTTAGTCCGTAAGTCAATCACAATGCTGCTGACGTTCTGTTTTTCCAGCTTCTGGAGCTGAACTTTCACGTCATCCGTCAGGCCGACATAGAAACCGGGGATATCCAGCACGCCGACTTTATCCTTGCCGACCGTCTTGACGGACATTTTAACCGCGCGATCTTCAAGGCGAATGCGTTCACGCGTCAGCGTGACAATGCGGGTTTTCGTTCCCTTGCCAGCAGGCAGGATTTCCAGACGTACCTTACTGCCTTTCGGCCCTTTAATCAGCGCAACGACATCATCCAGACGCCAGCCGATAACATCCACCATCGGCTTGCCGTTTTGGCCAACGCCAACCACGCGGTCACCAACGGTAATGTTTTTGCTTTTCGCTGCCGGACCACCGGGCACCATAGAATTGATCATGGTGTAGTCGTCATCCATCTGCAGCACCGCACCAATCCCTTCGAGCGACAGGCTCATTTCGGTATTGAATTGCTCGGTGTTACGCGGTGACAGGTAGCTGGTGTGCGGGTCAATTTCACGCGCAAAGGCGTTCATGACGAGCTGGAAAACATCTTCGCTGTTGCTCTGCGCCAGACGGCGAATGGCAAACTGGTAACGCTTGGTCAGCGTCTCTTTGATGTCTTTATCATCTTTACCGGTCAGTTTCAGGCTGAGCCAGTCATATTTTACCTTGGCATCCCACAGGCGGTTGAGTTCACCCGCGTTCTGCGGCCAAGGGGCTTTGCTGCGATCGAGCTCAAACGTCTCATTGCCTGTCAGATCGACCGGTTTATCCAGCAGCGACAGTGCATATTGAAAACGCTCAAACCGACGCTTCTGCGCCAGATTGTACAACGCGTAAGGAACATCCAGTTGACCGGATTTCAGCGCGTCGCCCAACTGGGCTTTTTGCC
This sequence comes from Pectobacterium versatile, assembly GCF_020166435.1. Taxonomy (GTDB): domain Bacteria; phylum Pseudomonadota; class Gammaproteobacteria; order Enterobacterales; family Enterobacteriaceae; genus Pectobacterium; species Pectobacterium versatile. The sequence continues at coordinate 77,395 of NZ_JAINZP010000002.1, forward strand.
CGGAAAATTGTGCCACATCAGAGGCCAACAGCACGTTGTGACTGTAGTCCAGCATATTGAGGTAGCGGTTAAAAATTTTCTCAGAGAACTGCGCATCCAGCATAAACTGGCGATAGTGCGAACGCAGGAAACGTGAGGCCACCCTGTCGCTAACGGTAGCATGTTGAGGTTCCTGATGTAGCTGAGGAATCTGTTCAACACGCGTAATGTTTTCATTTGCAAAACTAGAGCCCGCCAGCAGTAAGCCTGCGATGGCGGTTATTCTGACTAAGTTGTTCATGCCCAGGTTGGCCTCCGTATCAGAACTGCAAGTGTTCTGCGCGTACAATCATTGCCAGTCCAGAAGCCAATTGTACTCTGACTTCGCCTTTGGCAATTTCAAGCACGGTGGCATCCATGGCGTCTTTGCCGGCTCTGACTTTGATTTCCTGACCGATTTGCAGTTTGGAAACATCCGTAACCGCTACCCGTTGAGGCTCATTACTGGCAGGCTTTGCCTGACGAGATTGAGCATTAGCGGATTGCTGAGAAGAGGACTGCGATTGGCCGGAAGAAGGCTGACGTGGTTTACGCGGTGCATGGTTTTGAGACGCGTGGTTTTGGGATGCACGGTTTTGGGATGCATTGTTTGAAGCATCACGGCGCGGCGCACGTTTCTGAGCGGGACGAGGAGTACGCGCAGCTTCTGCCGATTCTCCGGCCGCTTCACGTTTTTTCGCCTGTTGCTCAGCACGCTGAGCCTGAACTCGTGCTTTAGCTTCTTCCAACTGCTTACGAGCATGATCGACATGCTGCTGTTCCAACTCACCGCATGGGTTACCATCCAGATCGACACGTTGGGCACCCAATTTTACACCGTACAGATATCGCCAGCTTGAGGTGTAAAGACGCAGCGCAGAGCGTAATTGCGTCTTACTGACGTTATCGGACTCCGGCATACGCTCAACAAGATCCTGAAAAATACCGATCTTTAACGGACGAGTTTCACCTTCAGTGGTGAAACAAAGCGGGAACCGCTCTGCCAAAAAGGCAATGACTTCTTTACTACTGTTCAACTTAGGTTGATTTTCCATGAAATTTCCTGATTACAACGGGTTTGCCAACCGGCGCAGGCATGAACAGGCGTCATTATAATGACGCCATCGGCAATTGCCACGTTAACCTTGTCTCAACGTGAGAGAATTGATGAATGTCATCACATCGCTCGCTTCCAGTTGAGCACAAAGTACGCTCACCACGGCCTTCAGCCCTTCTTCATCATCCGCGTCAAAACGCTGATAAAGGGTACTGTCAATATCCAGAACGCCAATCGGTTGCCCGTTAACGACAAGCGGTAGCACAATTTCAGCATTACTCGCGGCATCACAGGCGATATGACCAGGGAACGCATGGACATCATCCACGCGCTGAATGCGATTTTCAGCTATTGCCGCACCGCATACACCTTTGCCAACCGGAATACGCACACAAGCAACCTTGCCCTGAAACGGTCCCAGGAAAAGCGTGTCGTTATCCAACAGGTAAAACCCTGCCCAGTTAACCCCATCCAAACGCTCAAACAGCAGCGCACTACTGTTTGATAAAATAGTAATAAAACGGTTTTCATCCGCGATAAGCGATGTCATGTCGCGAATGAGATCCTGATAAAATTCTGGTTTATTCATAAAGTATATCGTTGTCTTTTCAAAACAGTGCGAACCATTCCCGCACAGACTGCATTAGCATCGGTTACAGAATGCCATAAGATTAGCGCCTTCGCGCGAAGAATCATCCGCTTTACTGTAACGCTGTCGTGCATATCGTGCTATTTCCACCTGTAAAATAATATCGGTCAGAGATCAGATTCCCTATAGATTTCGAGTTGCAGGAAGGCGGCAACCGCAGGAATCCCCAAGAGCTTACTCAAGTGAGTGACTGGAGTGAGTAAGGGAAGCCAACACACCTGCAACTTGAAAGATGGCGGGTAGAGCCTTTTATGAATTTATCATTCAGTTAGCCTTCAGTTACACTGAATAGCTGTGAATACGTTATCCATCGTAGACTAACACTTTCTATCGGATCGCAGGAAAGATGAAAATACAGAGTATAGCCAGCCCTGCGCCGTTTCCTTCTCCCCGGCCACCGTTAACCGGAGGATCGAAAAGTGCCGTACCTGCGGTCGATCGCTATCATCGCTGCCCGGAATGCGATGCCTTTTTTGCGCTACCGCCGTTGAAGCGAACCCAGACGGCGAATTGTCCACGCTGCGATGCCAAAGTCAGTTCAGGCCGAGATTGGAACATTTCTCGTCTTGCTGCGATGGCCGTCGCCATGCTGGTACTGATGCCGTTTGCCTTCACTGAACCGTTGATCAGTATTCGATTGCTGGGCGTCACCATCAATGCCAGCCTGTTTGAAGGCATTTGGCAAATCACCCGCCAAGGGCATCCACTCACGGCAAGCATGGTCGCCTTCTGTACCGTTGGCGCACCGCTAACGCTGGTTTTTTCTCTGCTATACCTGTTTTTTGCTCCCCGCATCGGGATGAACCTGCGCCCCATCCTGCTCATGCTAGAACGGCTAAAAGAGTGGATGATGTTGGATATTTATCTGGTCGGCATGGCCGTTGCCGCAATCAAAGTCCGTGAATTCGCGGATGTTCAGGCGGGAATCGGGCTGGTCGCCTTTCTGGCGCTGATGATCTTAAGCCTGTTGACACTGATTCACTTAAATACCGACCAGCTTTGGCAGCGGTTTTATCCGCGCATGAGGCCGTTGATTTCGCCGGATCGCTACCGAATCTGCCTTTCCTGCCATTTCACCAGTTCACCCGACAACCGAGGTCGCTGCCCCCGTTGCCATATTCCGCTTCGCTTGCGTCAGCGGCAAAGCCTGCAAAAATCCTGGGCAGCGCTCATTGCCTCTATCGTTTTACTGTTCCCCGCTAACCTGTTGCCCATATCGATTATTTATGTCAACGGTGCGCGTACGGAGGACACGATTTTTTCCGGTATTCTTTCGCTTGCGTCAGGCAATGTTCCGATTGCGCTGGTGGTCTTTATCGCCAGTATTCTGGTGCCGTTTACTAAGGTTATTGTGCTTTTCGGGCTGCTGGTGAGTATCCATCTCCGATCGGAAGGCAACATAATGATGCGCATGAAGATGCTGCGCGTTATCCGTTGGATCGGCCGCTGGTCCATGCTCGATTTATTCGTGATTGCTCTGACGATGTCGCTCGTCAACCGCGATCAATTACTCGCTTTCACCATGGGGCCTGCTGCTTTTTACTTTGGCGCGGCGGTGATTCTCACTATCCTTGCCGTTGAATGGCTGGATAGCCGACTGATGTGGGATAACACTGATGTGGAATAACAATGCAAGATAATACGCCTGGGACACCAACTGAAGCTACCGTGAAGAACAAACGTCGCCTGTCGCCCTTTTGGCTGCTGCCGCTGATTGCGTTGATGATTGCCGGCTGGCTGATTTACACCAATCAGCAGGAACGCGGCACCACGGTCACCATCGATTTTGTCTCCGCTGACGGCATTGTCGCCGGGCGTACGCCCGTGCGCTATCAGGGCGTTGAAGTCGGTACCGTACAAAATATCAAGCTAAGTGAAGATCTGCGCACCATACAGGTCGAAGCCAGTATCAAAAGCGATATGAAGGAAGCGTTACGCAGCGGCACGCAGTTCTGGCTGGTTACCCCGAAAGCGTCCCTCGCTGGCGTTTCTGGGCTGGATGCGCTGGTGGGCGGTAACTACATCGGGATGATGCCCGGTTCTGGCGAGCCGCAAGAGCACTTCTCCGCACTGGATACGCAGCCCAAATACCGCGTGAATACCGGGGAACTGCTGATTCATCTCCATGCGGACGATCTGGGCTCGCTGAATACCGGTTCACTGGTTTATTACCGTAAAATTCCGGTAGGGAAAGTCTACGATTACACGGTTTCTCAGGATCGCCGCGGTGTGATGATTGACGTGCTGGTTGAACGCCGCTTTACCCATCTGGTGAAGAAGAATAGTCGCTTCTGGAACGTGTCCGGCTTTAATGCCGACATCAGCGTTAGCGGCGCAAAAATTGAGATGGAAAATCTGGCGGCGTTGGTTAACGGTGCGATCGCGTTCGATTCGCCGGAAGAGAGCGAGGATGCCGGTGCCGAGCAATCCTACCGCCTCTATCCCGATCTGGCACAAAGCCAGCGCGGTGTGAAAATTACGCTGGACTTACCTTCTGGCGACAGCCTATCCGAAGGCCGCACCCCGCTGATGTATCAGGGGCTGGAAGTCGGCACGCTAAGTAAAATCACGTTGAACCCGGACGACGGCAAGGTCAGCGGGGAGCTCATCATCGATCCTTCCGTGGTTTCGCTGATGCGGGAAGGCACGCGAATCGAACTCAGTAAACCTCAGCTTTCGCTCAGCGACCTGAATGTTTCGCGTCTGCTGAGCGGCCCAACGCTGACGCTCATCCCCGGTGAAGGCGAACCACGCCAGCATTTTGACGTGCTGGATAGCGGACAACAGCAACTCACCCAGCCCGGCGCGCTTTCTATTCAGCTCACGGCCGCACAAAGCTATGGCATTGATAGCGGCCAACCCGTTCTGTTGCACGGCGTGCAGGTCGGTCAGGTAGTGAAGCGCACGCTGGACGAACAAGGTGTCAGCTTCCTTTTGGTGATCGAGCCACGATATCGCCAGCTATTACACCGCGACAGCAAATTCATCGTTAACAGCCGTGTGAATGTGAAGATGGGGCTGGATGGGATTCAAGTGCTGGGTGCCAGCGCGCAAGAATGGGTCAGCGGTGGTATTCAGGTTTTACCGGGCAGCAAAGGTGACGTTCAGGCGCGTTACCCGCTGTTCAGCGATCTCGAAAAAGCCGAGGAAGGCATTCGCGGTGCCACGCCCTCTCCGACTCTCACTTTAGTGACCGACAGTCTGCCGGATATTCAGGATGGCTCCATCGTGCTGTACCGTAAATTCCAGGTAGGCGAAATCATGCGGGTGCGGCCGAAGGCGGATACCTTTGAAGTTGAAGTTTATATTCGCCCTGAACACCGCAAACTGCTGACGGAAAACAGCGTGTTCTGGGCGGAAGGCGGTGCCCGTGTGCAGTTGAATACGTCGGGCCTGACCGTGCAAGCTTCCCCGCTGAACCGAGCGCTTAAGGGTGCGATCAGTTTTGATAATCTGGAAGGTGCACCGGAAATTAAAGGCGGCAAACGCGTTCTATACAACAACGAAACGGCAGCGCGTGCCGTGGGGAGCCGCATCATTCTGCGTACCTACGATGCCAGCAAACTCGCGCCGGGCATGCCGATCCGCTATCTGGGAATCGATATCGGTCAGTTGGATTCGCTGAAGCTGTCCGAGCAGCGTAACGAAGTGCTGGTGCAGGCCGTGCTCTACCCTGAATATGTGCGTAATTTCGCTCGCTCTGGGACACGTTTTTCCGTCGTCACGCCAGAAATTTCCGCCGCTGGTGTGAATCATCTGGAAACGCTATTCCAGCCTTATATCAACGTCGAGCCGGGTAATGGCAGCGTAACGCGCAATTTTGAGCTGCAACAGGCAACTATCTCCGATTCTCGCTATCAGGACGGCTTGAATATCAGCGTTGATGCGCCGGAAGCGGGCGCATTGCAGGTCGGTACGCCAGTGCTGTTCCGCGGCATTGAAGTCGGTACGGTAACCGGGCTGTCGCTGGGCACGCTTTCCGATCGTATCGCGGTGTCGCTGCGCATCAGCAAACGCTATCAGCATCTGGTACGCGACAATTCCGTCTTCTGGCTGGCTTCGGGTTACAATTTGGAATTCGGCCTGACGGGGGGCGTCATCAAGAGCGGAACCTTCCAGCAGTTCATTCGCGGCGGTATCGCTTTTGCCACGCCGCCCAGCACGCCGCTCGCCCCCAAAGCACAGGAAGGAAAGCATTTCCTGCTGAGGAACGAAGAGCCCAAAGAGTGGCGGCAATGGGGTACGGCGATTCCGACACCGAATAATTAGCGCTATCACCTGACAGGGCAGCGATCGTTGCCCTGTCGTTTTCACGCGTCGCTTTGCCGTTTTCACATGATGTATGAAGGATCCGTGCTACACTTCGCCGCTTCTTCCTCTCGTTTTACTGAATAACCTGTACGGAACCACGCCGTGGCAAAATTTACCCCAGCCAACCTGCCTGCTGAATTTCTCGACACAATGCGGGACATCATGCCTTCATCGCTTTCGATGGAGGATTTTATTGCCGCCTGCCAGCGTCCGCTGCGTCGGAGCATCCGCGTTAATACGTTAAAAATCAGCGTCGATGCCTTTCTTCAGCTCGTGCAACCCTATGGCTGGCAGCTTGAGCCGATTCCCTGGTGTCAGGAAGGTTTCTGGCTGCTGAATGCAGAAGAGGAAAACACGCGGCTAGGCAATACGCTGGATCACCTGAGCGGTCTGTTTTATATTCAGGAAGCCAGCTCCATGCTGCCCGTCAGCGCCCTGTTCCATCGTAACGATGCGCTGGAAACGGTCTTGGATGTCGCGGCGGCGCCGGGCTCCAAGACAACGCAGATTGCGGCGAGACTGAATAATGAAGGCGCTATCGTCGCCAACGAGTATTCAGCCAGCCGAGTAAAAGTGTTGCATGCCAACATCAGCCGCTGCGGCGTCAGCAATACCGCGATTACACACTTCGACGGGCGGGTTTTCGGCGCGGCGCTACCGGAATATTTTGATGCGATTCTGCTGGATGCCCCATGTTCGGGTGAAGGCGTAGTGCGTAAGGATCCTGCGGCGATGAGCCACTGGTCGCAAGAGAGCATTATCGATATTGCTGCCACACAGCGCGACCTGATTCTGAGCGCGTTCCATGCTCTGAAGCCCGGCGGCGTGATGATTTACTCTACCTGTACGCTGAATAGGCACGAAAACCAGCAGGTCTGCCATTGGCTACAGGCGCAGTTTCCTGATGCATGCGAATTTGAATCGTTACACGATCTCTTCGCCGACGCCGAACGCGCTACAACCGAAGAAGGCTTCCTGCACGTCTTCCCACAGATTTATGACAGCGAAGGCTTCTTTGTTGCCCGTTTACGGAAAACCGCCAGCGTGCCGCCCCTGCCGCGTCCGGGCTATAAAGTCGGTAAATTTCCGTTTTCTCCGGTTGCCCCCAAAGAGGCTGCATTACTCGCACAGGCAGCAGGTAAACAGGGTATTCACTGGGATGAGACGTTACTTCAACTGTGGCAGCGTGATAGTGAGATCTGGCTCTTCCCTGCGGCGCTGACCTCCGCTTTTGGCAATATCAAATTCTCACGAATTGGCATTAAGCTTGCTGAACGCTTCCCTAAAGGTTTCCGCTGGCAGCATGAAGCGGTTGTCGCGCTGGCCGATCCGAATGCAGACAATGCCTACGCGCTGACCGATCGCATCGCCTGCGAGTGGTTTCAAGGTAAAGACAGTTATCCGGAACCGCTTCCTGCTGCAGATGAGCTGATTTTAACCTACCAGAACACACCTGTCGGTCTGGCAAAACGCATCAGCAGCCGGATAAAAAACAGCCTGCCGCGCGACTTAGTGCGGGATGGCGCAGCCTCCGCCCAGCCTCTTTCTAAAGAATAAATGCGGTTTCTACATCAGGTGGCGATAAAACCACCTGATGAACCGCCCATTCTCCCTTTCCTCACTGATTTTCATCTACAATTATCCTGAAAGAAGAAAATCGGTAATGTCTGGAGAGCGACATGTTTGCGTTAGTGATATTTGTTTGTTATCTCGGGCATGGCTGTGACGACTTGGTCGTCGGTGCCTACAACACCGAAGCGCAATGTCTGCAAGCGATGGATGAACAGCGCCTGCGTCGCGCGGGTTGCTTCCCCATTGAAGAGTATATTGATGGCTTCTGGATCCCCGCCCAGGAGTACGCTGATTTTTAGTTTTCCCGCCTGGGTATTCTCATCGACACACACCAAAACCGCGCATGCCAAAATGAAAGTGATTAGCGTGTGCGGCATTGTATTCCGGCCCCAGCGAGTTACCGAAAAAACGACAGCTTTCCCTGAATGTGTTACGCAAGTAGCTGCCGCGATCGTCCGCTTCTGACCACTGATTCAGGACGCTAATCTGCCGACCGTCAGAGAGACGAAAAGCGGCAATATCCCATGCGTCCGCCGTCGCATGCTCGCTCAAACGCCCGCTCTCCTGCGCCTGCTTTAACACAGCCAGACAGGCTTCAGGATCGTTGGCGACAGACTTCATTTTTAGCCAGGTAATAAACGTAGGTGGGTCATCGATGGACAGCGGAGAAAAGGGATCGTAGCTGGGCGGGAGTTGACGTTGGATCCAGGGCACCAGAGCGACTAACGCCCCCAGTATCACCACAACGATTACCCATCCCCGCATCAGCACCGTCTCCCGATTATTGTCTTCTCCTGAATAATATTATGCTATTAACGCGAATTCGGCCGGATTCATCTGATTACGGAATCGATGTGAATGGCATAGCCGATAAAGAACAATATAGCCGTCGCGTCATCATATCGTATCGTTTCCGCTACCGGCGCGATCAGTTACACAGTACTGCGGCTCTGTATAAATAAATCGTGCCAGATGTCAGAGGGCCTCAGGATTCCTCAGTCGTATTTTTCCCAGCGATTTCAACGTCAAACACTCCGCTACACCATCCCAACATGAATAAAATATAAACAAATAAAGCGACATACCAATCACTGCAATTGTTTTAACCATCTGGTGAAAGGTAAGCCTCAGCAGTACTATCCTCTGGCATTGTAAGATGTACGCATAAACAGCTGACATATATAGGGTTGCCTGTTTATCAGACATAAATAATATGGATTTTATTTAAATGAAAAAAACATCGCGTTTTCTTCTGGCACTTGCTGGGCTATTGGTTTCTGTTACTGCTTATTCCACCGTTCCCCCCTCACTTCACGCGGAGGAAACTCGGATACCGGCCATCAAGTTAATCAATACATCAGACAATCACTCAGCTTTCGTCACAGGTAGTGTTCCGGCTTTGGAAAAGATCACCGCACAGAATTTTTGGCTGAGTAACGCAACTGAAGCATGGGAGATGAACGTTCACCCAGCGCCGCGCAAACAATATGTCATTACGCTGAAGGGCACGTTGAAATTCCGAGTGAGTGATGGTTCTACTTTTTTGCTTTCTCCGGGAACCGTTTTGATCGCCGCTGATACAAAGGGGGAAGGACATAGCTGGGAAATGGTCGAAGGCACTGAGTGGGTCAGAATTTATATTCCGATTGTGGAAGGTAACGATCGCTTCGTCCCTGATTCGCTGGTCGCTATTGCACCCCAAGCGCACTAGTTTTTAGCCGAATGTTGGCGACAGAACCTGTCGCCAACATTTTAATCCTTATTGGCATCAAAGGGGCCATCAACCTCGTCCCTGCTATCATTGTAGTGCCGCAGGTAACCGAACAATCAGCCGGTTAAACACCGTTACCGAATAAACGGTGATAACAGCATGGCATTGCCAAACTTATTGAGTCGGCAGTTTAACCCTGCTGCACCAAACCACGTCTGGTGCAGTGATATCAGTTTTATTCGCCTGCAGGACAAATGGTGCTATCTCGCACTTGTCGTTGATTTATATGCGCGTCGAATTATCGGTTCCGCTCTTTCATTAACCACCGATGCTGATTTGGTGTGCAGAGCTTTGCGTAATGCCCTGGAAACGCGACAACGTAATGGGCGGCTGTTGTTTCATTCGGATCAGGGAAGTCAGTATAAAATCAACAAATACAGAAAATTACTCTGGCGATATGGCGTAATACTATGAGTCGCAGAGGAAACTGTCTGGACAATTCGCCAATGGAAAGAGTCTTTCGCAGTCTCAAAAACGAATGGTTACCAAAAAGAGGCTATGTTGATTTTGGTCATGCGATACGTGATATCAACGACTGGATAAACCGTTATTACAATGTTTTTCATCCTCATACAAACAATGGTGGCGTACCACCTTGCGTGTATGAAGAACAGTGGAAACAAGCTATCTCGGTGTCCTGATTTTGTGATCCACTACACTGTTTTGTAGTCCTTCCAGGAGACGAACCGCAGACTGTTACGCACCATATGGACGATGTATAGCTGGATCCACGCTTCCGGATACACTGTGTTAATGGCGTCCGAGAAGCCTTTCAGCCCGTCAACACAGACGATGCGGAGATCGTTCAGACCGCGATTTTTCAGCTCTGTCAGCATACTGAGCCAGAACTTCGCGCCTTCGTTTTCGGCCAGCCATATACCCAGCAACTCTTTTTGGCCTTCGATATTGATACCCAACGCCAGGAACACGGATTTATTGATCACACGGTTATCCCGCCGAACTTTCAGGACGATACAGTCAAGATAAACAATAGGATAGACTGCATCCAGTGGACGACTCAGCCTCTCGACAACCTGTTCCATCACGGCGTCGGTGACCTTCGAGACCAGCGCCGATGAGACATCTGCGTCATACAGCTCTTTGAACGCAGCCATATTTCACGGGTGGTCATCCCTTTTGCGTACAGTGACAGGATTTGGTTATCCATGCCGGTGATCTGGGTCTGGTTTTTCTTCACAAGTTGCGGTTCGAAGGAGCCGTCACAATCGCGGGGGGGACGCTGTTCCAATGGACCACGTCGGTGATAACGGTCTTTGTGGAATAGCCATTGCGGGAGTTGGCCCCTGGTTTCGGCTGGTTTTTATCGTCGCCCAGATGATGGGACATTTCGGCGTTGAGAGCTGCCTCAACCCTGATTTTTTTAGCAGGCGATCGAACTGGTTGAGATCCTCAGGGGTTTTGAGATTTTTGGCCAGTTCGTTAGCCAGAGCCTGTAACTGTTTTTCGTCCATAAAGTAACCTGATTTTGATGTTTGATTGAACATATCAAAATCAGGCAATTATACAAATTTATGTACAGGCACTTTAAAGCTGAAAAAAAAGCCCCCAGCTTTATGCTAGGGGCTTTCAGTGCTTTTCTTGACCGCTCCGGTTAAACCATCATCGCTATCGCAAGAGAAGCATTAATTCATTTAGCTTTATTGTAACGCTACTTTTTACAGTGCGACAACGTTGCCAGCTGATGGGCCTTTCTGACCATTTTCAATGGTGAACTCAACCTTTTGGCCTTCGTCCAGAGTTTTGAAATCGTTGCTCTGAATAGCAGAGAAATGTACGAATACATCTTTGCTACCATTGTCAGGAGTAATGAAACCAAAACCTTTACCAGCGTCAAACCATTTTACTAAACCAGTCATTTTATTAGACATAGAAATTACCTTAATTTTATAGCGCCTTCCGGCAAATAGGGCCTGTGCACAGAATTTAATTAGCAACAATAAGGAGGCTCAAAAGAAGGGATATCTATGGATAACACTTTGAAATGAGAACTGCTTTACTAAACTGCCTTTTAGGTCTGCGAATCAAACCGACGAGCTATTAACGCATGTATAACAATTTTTAGCAAGCATTTATTCTTAAAAGCCTTTAAAAGCCGTACTGAGAAGGAACTCGTCTCCCCCTATACGTTCATTGGCAATGATTATCCAATCAATGCGCCAAAAAAACGATGACCAAACAGAAATCAACCAGCACTATTTTTATGGACGCTCCTGAAACACAGTAGGTAACGTCAGATGGCTTGTTCTAGCAGCGCTTCAATCTGCGCATCGGTCATGCCAGCAAATATCACCTGCAATTGGTCAGGATCGGCATTAGTCGCCTGCTCCAGTGGCGATGCAGTATGTTGCATCGTTGAACCGACATCTGACAGTGACGCAGGCAGCGGTGACGAAGCAGTTGCTTTCGCCAGCAGATCTGCTGCTTTTTGCTGAAATTTTTCGGCTGTCGGTTGTTGTTGCACGGCCTGCGTAGGTTGTTGAGGTGCACTCTCAACAGATTCACCATAAGCGGTACGGGTTCGCTTCACGACTTTACCGAATCGTTCATTCAACGGCTTGTCTTTCCACGCGGGATCAAGTTTGAGTGTTTCATCGATATGCCCCACCAGTGTGAAGCGGTCTGGATCGCTATCTTGCCAGTTTTTCAGATCTGGTGTGGCATCCAGTGCCGCAATCACAGGGTTGTCATTAACAGGTTGAGAAACTACCAGCGCTGGCTGCGCAGATTGCAGGGGTAATCCCCCCGAAAAACCGGTGTGTTGATAAGTAGAATTTTCTCGTAATCTGAACTGGGGAGAATTCAATGAAGAAATCACGTTTTACTGACAGCCAAATCATGTCCATCCTGAAACAAGCCGAGGCCGGAACACCCGTGGCAGTACTGTGCTGCGAGCATGGCATGAGTAACGCCAGTTTCTATAAGTGGCGTTCACGTTTTGGCGGTATGGATGCCTCCATGATGACCCGCCTCAAAGAACTGGAAGAGGAAAACCGCCGCCTCAAAAAATGTACGCTGAAGAACGGCTTAAAGCCGAAATCATTCAGGAGGCCATGGCAAAAAAGTGGTGAAGCCATCGCTCCGAAAGCAGATGGCACAGGATGCGGTCAGAAGACGAAGTATCAGCATACGTTTTGCCTACCGGTTGTTCGCTCTCAGCGAAAGTTGCTATCGCCATCAGCCTCAACTGAATGAAGAAAATGCCGTTTGCCGACTTGTTGCTCCGCATCACTGACAGCCAGCGCAACTGGGGATTTGGTCTGTGCTTTTTGTATCTGCGTAACGTAAAAGGCTTTAAGTTCAACCACAAAAGGGTGTACCGGATTTACTGTGAGCTGTCACTGAACATGCGGATTAAGCCGAAAAAACGACTGAAACGGGATAAGCCTGAACCGCTGGCAGTGCCTGAAAGCAGCAACGAATGCTAGTCGATGGACTTTATGCACGATCAACTATTGGACGGGCGTTCAGTCCGGTTGCTGAATGTGATTGATGACTTTAATCGTGAAGCACTGGCTATTGATGTGGATTTTTCTCTGCCAGCAAATCGGGTGGTGAGAACTCTCGAGCAACTCATTGAATGTAAATGTGAACCGGTAGCAATACGATACGATAACGGCCCATAATACCAGCAAAATACTGATATTATGGGCAGCCCAGCAAAATATAATGCTTCGTTTTATACAGCCGGGTAAACCTCAGCAGAACGCTTATATTGAGCGATATAACCGGACAGTGCGTTATGACTGGCTTGGGCAGCACCTGTTTAGCTCACTGTGCGAATTGCAGGACTTCGCTACGCGATGGCAATGGTTTTATAATCACGAACGACCAAATATGGCGTTAAATGGTTACACGCCGATGCAACATATACAACGTATGAGCTGATTCTACTGATTACCTCCGTTAAAAATGGAGGGATAACCACTTCATCCTGAGCGGGGATCGCACGGCAGGCTAAGCCATACGGTGCGTGTCTTGGCCTCCATGCCCAGAACACCATCAATGGTTGGCGCAATCAGGTTATGCATTGTCAGCGGTTGACCGCGTTCACGCAATTTCGCCACAACCTCCGGCGCAAGCCGATCGCCGTCATAATACGCACAGGCGGTATTTGCCGTGGTGCGCCAGTCTGGCTGCGCGTCAATGTCCGATGAAAGGTCCAATAACTGCCGCTGCGTCAAGCGGTGGCGATTATCCTGCTGCTGTGGCCGTGCCTCAGCGTCAATAGCGGCTGTGTTCATCAATGTGACATCCAGTGAGTGGGTTTAGAACTGTCGATAGATTTCAGTTTCGGTCTGGCTGGCATACGAGCACGCATTTCCTACGCAATGGCATAGCTCATCACCTGATCATCGAAACAACCGGTTTGTGCGCCCATGCTGCCTTTGGCGTCATAGACATAGGTATTGAGTTCGTTGATGGTGCCGATCCAGCGAATACCGCTGGCCTTTTCGCGCAGTAACGTTTTCAGCCCTTCCGTCACCACCGGCTTACTCTGCTTGGTTGTCAGCCAGCCCAGCTTTGGCGTCTCGTCGTCGTTATCGCGATCAAGGTGCTGCTCGGCATAAATAGCGCGAACGGGGTAAATATCACGCATCTTCTGCAATACTGCATGACTGTGGTTATTTCGCTCTGGCCCGATATAAGCGGTGTTGTACCACTTGCCGATGTGCGTCAGCAGTTGTGCGAACAATTCAGCATCCAGATGACCGAACCAGTGCGCCACCTGTTCGCCTGTCGATTTCTTCACAACATCAAATGAAGATCGGTCACCGTTTTCCAGCCCTTCGGCGATATCCGCGCCGATAGCATAATCCTCGTCGGGATCTGGCAATTCCCACACAAGCAAATGATTTTGTAACGTGCGCTGAAGTTCCTCTTTATCGCCGCCGCGCAGTGCCTGCACCTTGCTGCTTCCACCGCAGCAAAATATTCCTGATGATATTTACTCAGACGCAGGCCACCGGGCGCAACGTAAGACGAGAAGCCGCCAACGTTTCATGAGATAAGAAGTTTGGCTGGCAGGCTGTATGAGAAAGAACGAGGAAAGGAATTTGCCCAGAAGTTATTGGGGCATAAATCAGCAAAAATGACAGAGAAGTATCTGGATACACGAGGGAAGGAATACGTTTATTTATAAAAGACCGTATATCGAATTTCGTGGGTTTTTCGTGTATTTTCGTGTTTATTAAAAAAACCCTTTAAAAACAATAGTAAAAAAAAGACCGAACACGATTCCTGTATTCGGTCTAGGGAAATGGCTCTTGGGAGAGCCGTGCGCTAAAAGTTGGCATTTATACAAGCTGTACTAGCCCTGTAACCTTAAGCGTAGCCAACTCCCCCGCGTTTTCCAGCCTTAACCTGTTCGCAATCATCACAAATGGAACAGATTTCACACTTTATCTTAACCATAAAGAAGTAATTATTTAACATTAATAAGTAAATCAATCACTTCATGGTTTAGCATCTGGCTGGCACAGTTGCTCTGCACGTTCGATAAATGGTTGAAGGCTTTTCTTCTGTCCGGGATGCTTAGGGTCATCCAGCCGGATCGCGTCTATCGGTTGCGCACTCACCTGCCCAGATTTCATTTGCGCAATGGCAACATCGTTTAGCGGATATTGCATCAGCGTCCCGGTATGTAAGGCATACAGCGCATTACCAGGGCGGCAAATCAGTTGAACTTCTTCACGCGTGAAAGCCCAGCGATCGCCGTATTCAAATCGGCTGACATTTGCCAGTTTAGCGGCAGCAAAAGCATTCACAGAAAGTGAGGTAAGCACGATAGATAGCAAAAATTTCTTCATCATGGTATTCCCAACATCGCGTATTCAGACAATGATGTGTGTGAGTTTTGCGGCCTTATCCGAATCAGAGAAAGACAGCCTCAAACCTTATAAAACAGAATGTTGTATATCGCTACTGAGACGATCATAGCGATAGAGGGAGGTGAAGTCGAGTGTGGAATTCAGGAATAACATCGCTAGCCAGGGTCAGGCAGAAGGGTCGTTCGGCAGGAAAAAAAGCGGGATAAGGAGAATATTATCCCGCGTCATTCAAATAATCATTGGCCAGCAGAAGCGCCGTTTGTCGTTAGGCTGACGGTGCCGCCATAGACATTTTTTTCAGATCCTGATCGATGAAGAACAGGCCGCCTTCGCTGGCTTTGACTAACGCAAGTTTGTCCAGAATAGAACGGAACAGTTTCTCTTCTTCGTGCTGCTCAGCAACGTACCATTGCAGGAAGTTAAATGTGGAGTAATCCTGCAGCGCCATCGCTTCATGTGCCAGCTCATTAATTTTTGCTGTAATTAGCTGTTCGTGTTCATAGGTCAGCTTGAAAACATCAGCCAGTGAATCAAAATCAATCGGCGGTGCAGCAATCGCGCCTAATACAGGCAGGCTTCCGGTGTCGTCCAGATAGTCAAACAGGCGCTGCATGTGCTGCATTTCTTCCTGAGAATGTGTCTTCAGGAAACTGGATGCGCCTTCAAAACCTTTGTCACCGCACCATGCGCTCATTTGCAGATACAAATTCGCGGAATAAAACTCCAAATTAAGTTGCTCATTCAGCTTCTGAATCATTTCTTTTTTTAACATGCTAACTCCCTATTTTCCCGGCAGGTGAAATTATTCAGGGCATTATGCCTGAAAAAACAAAATAAAAAACACTTTATTAACATTGATAATAGATTAACAAAAAAAATCATTAAATCAATAAGATAAGACAATGTTATTGATATTTATTATCACTTAACCCTCAGGGAAAATATATTATTGCGAATCATTTTTATTATCAAAAATAACAACCACGAGAGATATCATTTATGACGCATTGGTATTAAAAATGATTCCCATTTCGTAGTGAGAATAATAAACATCCACATGATAAGGTGAACACTTGCCATTTCTCTGTCACTACTTTACCGTGACACGCATCAGTCTGTGGCCAATAGGCAGGAGAAAATGGTATGGGATACAATCTGGCAGAATTGTCCAAAGAAGATATGGATAAAATTAACGTGGACTTGGCGGCGTCAGGCGTTGCCTTCAAAGAACGTTACAATATGCCGGTCATACCAGAGGTCGTTGAGAGAGAGCAACCCGAGCACTTGCGTAACTACTTTCGCGAACGCGTGATGTTTTACCGCCAGCGGTCGCTACAGTTCTCTCGTTTACCCTACGAACCCAAGTCTAAATAGCAATTCCCCTCTAAAGCTGCCTTGCCGTGGAAAACATCCCTTTCCACGGGTTACATTCTTACACAGCAAAAACGATTTTCTGCTTGCATATCGGCCCGCACAAGAGGTTAATGGAGTAGCAACCTACCCTTTTTCACACGAGGCAAGATATGAGTAAAGGTTTGGATAGCAAAAAGAATAGTAAGAAGAAGCCATTAAAAACGGCAGCCGAAAAACGTGCCGATAAAAAGGCGAAGAAACCACAGGCTGATATTACCTAAGTACTGATATTACCTAAGTAATATGCCATGCTGATAGGGTAAACTCGAAGACGGGTTTACCCTCATAACCGCAGTTGCTAGTTCTTATTCGTGATCGTCCGCAGCCATTTCAAGCACCATCAGCAGAAAAGCATATTCCAACGCAATATCATCGTACCGTTTGAAACGACCGGATTTTCCGCCGTGCCCCGCATCCATATCGGTGTATAGCAGCACCAAACGATCGTCCATTTTGACTTCCCGCAATTTCGCCACCCACTTCGCAGGTTCCCAATACTGAACCTGAGAGTCGTGTAACCCAGTCGTTACCAGTAAATGCGGATAGCGTTGCGCGGTAATGCCATCATAGGGGCTGTATTGTTTTATGTAGTCATAATAGATTTTTTCATTCGGATCGCCCCACTCGTCATACTCTCCGGTCGTCAACGGAATAGACTCATCCAGCATTGTCGTCAGCACATCAACGAATGGAACCTGAGCAACAACGCCCTTAAATAGATCGGGAGCCATGTTCACTACCGCGCCCATCAGTAGTCCGCCCGCACTGCCCCCCATGGCGAACATATTGTCCCTGTCGCCATAACCTTTTTCTATCAATGCCTGAGACACATCAATGAAGTCGGTGAAGGAATGCATTTTATTGAGCAGGCGGCCATCGTCGTACCACTGTTGACCTAGCTCACCGCCACCGCGAATGTGCGTTAAGGCAAAGACAAACCCTCTGTCCAGCAAGCTCAGACGGCTAACGCTAAAATCGGGATCCATACTATGGCTATAAGCGCCATAGCCATAGACCAGTATCGGGTTCTTACCAGGGCTGAAATGGCCGCGATGATAAACGAGGGAAACGGGCACATCGACGCCATCTCGAACCGTGATCCACAAGCGTTCGCTCCGGTAATTGTCTGGGGAGAAATCCTTCACTTCGGCTTGTTTAAGTAACTGCTGCTCCCCCGTATCCAGATTCAATTCATACAGCGTGCTAGGCGTTGTCATTGATGAATAGCCATACCGCATCAATGCGGTTTCTGGCGTAGGGTTGTACGACAGCCACGTCACATAGCTCGCATCATTAAAGGTGATCGCTTTTTCTTCCTGTGTATGCCAGTGAATCTGGCGTAAGCTGGTCAAACCGCGTTCCCTTTCTTCAACCACCAGCCAATCACGGAACAGCTCAAAGCTCTCCAGCACACGGTTTTCACATGGCGCAATCAGCGTTTCCAGCGTTTGCTCATCGGGCTTATCTGAACGGTAGAGGCCAAAATTTTTACCTTCTCGATTGGAACGAAGATAAAACGAGTCCTGATAGTGATCGATGCCATATTCATGATCTTTTCGACGTGGGATGCATACCTGTGGCAACGCATCTGGGCGCGTCACATCGAGCAACAACACCTCACTCGTCGTAGTGCTACTGAGATAAATGGTGATGTAGTGCTCTGATGTCGTTTTGCTCAGGCTAATGTAATAGGTGTCGTCTTTCTCTTCATAGACCAGCTCATCCAACGCCGGGTCGCTCCCCAGACGGTGGCGATAGACCTGATACGGCAACAGCGTTTTCTCATGTTTGCGCACGTAATACAGAACCGTTGAATCCGCCGACCATTCCGCCCCTGCGGTCACATTTTCGATCACATCCGGTAGCCATTCGCCGCTGTTCAGATCGCGAAAACGAAGCGTGTACTGTCGACGGGATAAAAAGTCCTCCGAGAGCGCCAGCAGCGTGTTATCAGGGCTAACCTCAAGCGTGCCGAGACTATAAAACTCATGCCCTTCCGCACGTTGATTCCCATCCAGCAGCGTTTCCCATGCGTCTGTTGCCTGCTCAGGTTGACGCAGATAGATGGCATACTCTTTACCCTGCTCATAGCGACTTTGGTAGCGATAGTCTTTTCTGACATACGGCACAGACATATCCGTCGACGGAATCCGTTTGACCATTTCGTCATACAGCGACCGTTTGCGTGCGTCATGAGGTGCCATGACGGCTTCGCTATAGGCGTTTTCCTGCTTCAGATAGTCCAACACCTGCGGATCGGTACGCTGGTCATCACGCAGCCAGTAATAATTGTCGATACGCGTATCGCCATGCGTACTTAGTGCGTGGGGTCTTTTTTCAGCTTGCGGTGTCTTCATGGCGTCGGATCTCGTTGTCTTGACATAAAATTTTCGCTTTACAAGAAGAGTGGCACGATTGCTAGGCAATGCCAAGCCACGTCCTTGTCTCTTGGTGCGCTTTTGCGCATCGCCTTCCACTGCACGCCCTCTTTAATGCGCACGCAAACGTTTTCGTTTATACTGCGGCCATTTTTCACAACCCGATCAGGTATAAGGTTATGTTAACGATTGGAACCGCCCTGCGTGCGGATGCCACACGAGTGATGCTGCTTGGCTCCGGTGAATTAGGCAAAGAAGTGGCGATTGAGTGTCAGCGCCTGGGTATCGAAGTGATTGCGGTCGATCGCTATGCTGATGCCCCCGCAATGCAGGTTGCGCATCGCAGCCACGTCATCAATATGTTGGATGGCGACGCACTAAAAGCGTTGGTTGAAGCCGAACGCCCTGATTACATCGTGCCGGAAATTGAAGCCATCGCAACCGACATGCTGGTGACGCTGGAAAAACAGGGTCACCATGTTGTTCCTTGTGCCGAAGCCACACGCCTGACGATGAACCGTGAAGGTATCCGTCGTCTGGCGGCTGAAACACTCGGCGTTCCCACTTCCACCTACCGTTTTGCCGACAGCGAAGAGAACTTCCGTCAGGCGGTAGATGCGATTGGCTATCCTTGTATTGTTAAACCGGTCATGAGTTCTTCTGGCAAAGGGCAAAGCCTGATTCGCTCTGCGGAGCAGTTAGATCAGGCGTGGAGCTACGCCCAGCAGGGTGGACGAGCAGGCGGCGGCCGCGTCATCGTGGAAGGGCTGGTTAATTTTGATTTCGAAATCACTCTGCTCACCATCCATGCGGTTGACGGCATTCATTTCTGTGCGCCAATCGGTCATCGACAGGAAGACGGCGACTATCGTGAATCCTGGCAGCCACAGCAGATGAGTGCACTGGCACAGGAACGCGCACAGAAGATGGCCAGCGATGTCGTGAAAGCGCTCGGCGGCTATGGCCTGTTCGGCGTTGAGCTGTTCGTCTGCGGCGATGAGGTTATTTTCAGTGAAGTCTCCCCTCGCCCGCACGATACCGGCATGGTGACGATGATTTCTCAGGATCTGTCCGAGTTTGCGCTGCACGTTCGTGCTTTCCTGGGGCTGCCCATTGGCGCAGTTCGTCAGTATGGCGCATCGGCTTCCGCCGTGATTTTACCGGAACTGGACAGCAACAACGTGCGTTATCAGGGACTGGAAAGCGCACTGCTCCCTCATACACAAATTCGCCTGTTTGGTAAACCGGATATCAGCGGCAAGCGCCGTATGGGTGTCGCATTAGCCAGTGCGGAAACCACGGATGATGCTGTAGCAATCGCCAAGCGCGTTGCAGCGGGTGTAAAAGTCAGCGGCTGATACAAAAAAGGCCACTCTCAGTGAGTGGCCTTTGTCATTCAATCACAAGCAAACTTACGCTTTCGCGCCTGCAACCGCTTCACGCGCCAGTTCAGTAATACGCGCGTAATCACCGCTTTCCAGCGCGTCGTTCGGCACCAGCCATGAACCACCTACGCACAGCACGCTTTTCAGCGCCAGATAGTCGCGGTAGTTATTCGGCGTAATGCCACCAGTTGGGCAGAAACGGATATGAGCAAACGGACCCGCGATCGCCTGAAGCGCTTTTACGCCGCCGTTAGCTTCTGCTGGGAAGAATTTGAACTCACGTAGGCCGTAATCCATACCCAGCATCAGTTCAGACACAGTGCTGATACCTGGAATCAACGGGATGTTACCTTCCGTCGCTGCTTTCAGCAGCGGTTCGGTCAGACCTGGGCTGATAGCAAACTGCGCACCGGCCTCAACGACCGCAGCCAGTTGCTCAGGATTTGTTACCGTACCCGCGCCCACAATGGCTTCAGGTACTTCTTTCGCAATCGCGCGAATCGCTTCGATGGCGCAGTCGGTACGCAATGTCAGTTCCAGAACGCGAACGCCGCCCGCGACTAACGCTTTTGCCATCGGCACCGCGTGTTCCAGTTTGTTGACCACAATCACAGGAACAACGGGACCCGTTGTCAAAATCTGTTCCGCGCTCGTTTTCCAGTTTTTCATCAAAAGTTATCTCCAGTCATGCCCGAAGGCACCATTAATTATATAGCGCGCCCCTGCCACAGGGATCTGCGTCGCCGCAGATGTCCGACCGCACCGTGAGCCATACATTAAAAACTGTGGGATGCCGACCGTCCTCGATCAGCCTCCCCATTACTGACGTATTATCAAAAAATTACTCAAACTCATTCCAGGAACGGCCATCGCGGGTAATCATCGCCACGGATGCCACCGGCCCCCAGCTTCCTGCCTGATACGGCTTCGGTGCATCGTTGTCCATCGCCCACGCATCCATGATGGAATCCACCCATTTCCAGGCTTCCTCAACTTCATCACGGCGGACGAACAGCGCCTGAATCCCACGCATGGTCTCCAACAGCAGACGCTCATAAGCATCCGCTAAATGCTGTTGATTAAAGGTTTCCGAGAAGCTCAGATCCAGTTTTACCGTTTGCAGGCGGTGTTTGTGCTCTAACCCCGGGATTTTGTTCAGAATCTGAATTTCCACACCTTCATCCGGCTGCAAGCGAATGATCAGCTTGTTCTGCGGCAACTGCTGGTAGGAATCATGGAACAGGTTCAGCGCCGGGTTTTTAAAGTACACGACGACTTCTGAACATTTGGTCGGCAGACGTTTACCCGTACGCAGGTAGAACGGCACGCCAGACCAGCGCCAGTCGTCAATATCAACGCGAATCGAGACGAAGGTTTCCGTGCTACTGCTTTTGTTCGCGCCCTCTTCTTCCAGATAGCCCGGCACTTTATGTCCCTGAACAAAACCCGCCGTGTATTGGCCGCGTACGGTCGTTTCATGCACGTTGGAGCGATCGATACGACGCAGTGAACGCAGCACTTTCACTTTTTCATCACGGATGCGATCGGTCGTCAAATCAGACGGCGGTGACATCGCAATCATCGTCAAAATTTGTAACAGGTGGTTCTGGATCATATCGCGCATCTGGCCGGCTTTATCAAAATAGCCCCAGCGCCCTTCAATCCCAACTTCCTCGGCTACCGTGATCTGCACATGGTCGATCGTCCGGTTGTCCCAGTTTGAGGAGAACAGCGAGTTGGCAAAACGCAGCGCCAGCAGGTTCAGAACGGTTTCTTTACCCAGATAGTGGTCGATGCGGTAAACCTGACACTCGTTAAAGAATTCCGCGACCTGATCGTTAATGACGCGAGAAGACGCCAGGTCGGTACCTAGCGGTTTTTCCATTACCACACGCGCTGGCTCTTTATTCAGCCCTGCGGTTCCCAACCCCTTGCAGATCGCACCGAATGTACTAGGCGGCATCGCAAAATAGTTGATGGTGGTACGGTTTTTCTGGTCAAGCATCTTGCCCAGTTTGTTGAAGGCTTTCGTGTCTTCCACATCAAGATTGCAGAAATCCAGCCGACTGCTTAGCGTTTCCCACAACTTATCGTCGATGGCTTCTTTCATAAAGGTGTCAAGCGCTTCGCGCACGACGCGGGTATACTCCGCTTTATCCCAATCCGCACGGCCCACCCCGATAATTCTGGTGTCCGCATGGATGTGGCCTGCTTTTTCCAACTGGTAAAGGGAAGGCAGCAATTTACGGCGTGCCAGATCGCCCTTAGCACCGAAAATAACCAGATCGCACGCTTGGGCTGTTGAAGTTACCGCCATGTTCATCTCCTCGTTGCAGGATGCTGTAATTTTATTACAGCGATAATGTACTCTTTTTGACTACAGCCAGTAAACCCATCATAAAAATGCCAAATAATGGTCGGTATTGACTGAAAACCATGCATAAATCGGTCTGTAGAGTGGCTGAAGTCACTTATGCATTCGCCCTAAAACGAAATTTTTCGTCGTTTCTGACAGCCGATTACTTTTCTGAAAGTTAGACACATGTCATGTTCTGGCAAAAAAAGGACCCAACTTAGCCTGTTGCCCTCTGCCAACCACTACAGGGTCGTAGTATATTTTCACGACGTGCATTTTTTCACGTAACATTTTTTCACGTAATACATGCCAGTTGTACCTTTAGTTGAAATTGGAAAAAACTTACATGGCCCTTGTCGTATGAATATGCTGGAAAAAATCCAGAGTCACCTGGAACTCTTGAGCAAATCAGAAAGAAAAGTTGCTGAAGTGATCCTGAGCACGCCACAGACAGCCATTCACTCCAGCATCGCGACCTTAGCCAAAATGGCCGATGTCAGCGAGCCAACGGTTAATCGTTTCTGTCGCCGCCTTGAAACTAAAGGTTTTCCCGATTTTAAACTACATCTGGCGCAAAGTCTGGCAAACGGTACACCGTATGTGAACCGTAATGTTGAAGAAGATGACAGCGTTGACGCCTATACCAGTAAAATTTTTGAATCCGCCATGGCTGGCCTGGAGCAGGTGAAATCCAGTCTGGATGTCACCGCCGTCAACCGCGCCGTGGATTTGCTGACGCAGGCGAAGAAAATCTCGTTCTTTGGCTTGGGCGCTTCCGCTGCGGTCGCACATGATGCGATGAACAAATTTTTCCGCTTCAATATCCCCGTCGTTTACTTCGACGACATCGTCATGCAGCGAATGAGTTGCATGAATTCCAGCGACGGCGACGTCGTGGTATTAATCTCCCACACAGGCAGAACCAAAAGTCTGGTCGAAATGGCGCAACTGGCACGCGAGAACGACGCGACCGTTATCGCCATCACCTCAGACGGCACGCCGCTGGCGCGTGAAGCGTCGCTGGCCTTGCGGCTTGATGTGCCTGAAGATACCGATGTCTATATGCCAATGGTGTCCCGTATTGCTCAGTTGACGTTAATCGACGTTCTGGCAACAGGGTTCACGCTGCGCCGCGGGGAAAAATTTCGTGATAACCTGAAACGGGTCAAAGAGGCCCTGCGTGAATCACGCTTTGATAAAGACGAGCGGCTGATTAACCCCTTCAGGTGATAGATAAGTTTTACATTGTGCTTTGCTTTTTAGTTATATTTTATACCCTAAATAATTCGAGTTTCAGGCAGGCGGCAAGCGAGGGAGTCCCGATGAGTTTACTCAAGTAAGTGATTCGGGTGAGTAAGCGCAGCCAACGCAAATGAAATTCAAAGTATGACGGGTAATGAAAAATGAGCGGTATCATCAACCTGTTTCATCTTGATATGGCCACAGACTACAGGCATGGAAAGATGGCGGGGATTACCTGTACAGTATGATAATCAGACTCAACACGATGTTCGGATAACGCAGGTGGCATAGTTTTGTTGTACAGTGACATTTTGCACCGTTATTCGACGCTTAATCGCAACACTGCAGCTTCACAAGTGAACGGAGTTATACATGTCCAGACGGCTCAGAAGAACCAAGATTGTTACCACCCTAGGGCCCGCTACCGACCGCGATAATAATCTCGAAAAGATTATCAATGCGGGCGCTAACGTAGTACGCATGAATTTTTCTCACGGCACAGCAGAAGACCATCAATTACGTGCCAATAAAGTTCGTGAAATTGCGGCTAAATTAGGCCGCCACGTTGCCATTCTTGGCGATCTACAGGGTCCAAAGATTCGCGTTTCTACCTTCAAAGAAGGTAAAATTTTCCTGAATATCGGCGACAAATTCTTGCTTGATGCCAATTTAGCGAAAGGCGAAGGCGATAAAGAAAAAGTTGGGATCGATTACAAAGGCTTGCCAAGCGATGTTGTGCCTGGCGACATCCTGTTACTGGATGACGGCCGCGTACAGCTGAAAGTCCTTCAGGTTGAGGGCCTCAAGGTTTACACCGAAGTCACCGTTGGTGGACCGCTGTCTAACAACAAAGGCATCAACAAACTCGGTGGTGGTCTGTCTGCCGAAGCCCTGACGGAAAAAGATAAAGCCGACATTATTACTGCCGCAAAAATTGGCGTCGACTATCTGGCTGTCTCTTTCCCACGTACCGGTGAAGACCTCAACTACGCACGCCGCCTCGCACGCGATGCAGGCTGTAACGCCAAGATCGTATCAAAAGTTGAACGTGCTGAAGCCGTCTGCTCAGATGCCGCAATGGATGACATTATTCTGGCTTCCGACGTGGTGATGGTAGCAAGGGGCGATCTGGGCGTTGAAATCGGCGACCCAGAGCTGGTGGGCATTCAGAAGAAATTGATTCGTCGCGCCCGTCAGTTGAACCGTGCGGTCATTACCGCCACGCAGATGATGGAATCGATGATCACCAACCCGATGCCAACTCGTGCAGAGGTGATGGATGTTGCCAACGCCGTGCTGGATGGCACCGATGCCGTGATGCTGTCAGCGGAAACCGCCGCAGGCCAATATCCGGCTGAAACCGTCGCTGCCATGGCGAAAGTGTGTTTAGGCGCGGAGAAAATCCCAAGCATCAACGTCTCCAAACACCGTCTTGACGTGCAGTTTGATAACACGGAAGAATCCATCGCGATGTCTTCCATGTACGCCGCCAACCATCTGAAAGGGGTTACGGCGCTGATCGCCATGACGGAATCTGGTCGTACCGCCCTGATGATGTCCCGTATCAGTTCCGGTCTGCCAATTTTCGCCATGTCTCGTCATGAGCACACGCTGAACTTGACCGCACTGTACCGTGGGGTTACCCCCGTGCATTTCGACAGCTACACGGACGGCGTTGCTGCCGCTAATGACGCAGTGATCCTGCTGCGTGACAAAGGGTTCCTGATGTCTGGGGATCTGGTCATCGTCACACAAGGTGACATCATGGGTACCGTGGGCACCACCAACACGATTCGCATCCTGCGCGTGGAATAATCAGAGCCATAACCGCTCCGCTGCTGAAGTGGTGGACGGTTCATACCAGCAAAAAGCCGGACGATTTATCGTCCGGCTTTTTTATCTATGCGGCTAGTCAGCCCACGATTATCTACCGTATATACCCTAAATAATTCGAGTTGCGTGACAAAACGTAAGCGTTTTGAACAACGCTTGCGGCGACCCTTCAGGGCGAGGCTCAGAAATGAGCCGAGTATTGCCAACGCACAAGCAGCTTGAAGTATGACGGGTATAAGCTAGTTGCGGTATAAATCATCCCGACAGTACGGTTCAATCTCACCCGGCTTGCGGGTTTTCAACAACTTCAGAATCCAGGTGTACTGTTCAGGATTCGGTTTGACCAGAACTTCCACTTCTTCGTTCATGCGCCGTGCAATATATGCATCATCCGCATCCGTCAAATCGTCCATCGGCGGGCGAATAAACACATCCAGACAACCGTCTTTAGCATTATACACTGGGAACAGCGGCACGATATCAGCACGACACACTTTCATCAGCCGTCCGACGGCAGGCAGCGTTGCCTTATAGGTCGCAAAAAAGTCAACGAATTCGCTGTGCTCAGCGCCATGATCCTGATCGGGCAGGTAATAACCCCAGCATCCAGAGCGCACGGAGCTGATAAACGGTTTTATACCATCGTTACGAGCATGGATGCGGCCACCAAAACGACGGCGTAACCGATTCCACCAGTAGTCCACCAGCGCATTCTTCTGGTTGTGGAACATGGCCGCCATACGCTGGCCGCGCGAGGTCAGCAGCATCGCAGGGATATCAACCCCCCAACCGTGCGGAACCAGAAAGATCACGTTCTTTTCTTGTTCTTTAATGCGATCCAGAATGTCTTCGCCATGCCAGCGAACATATTTCTCGATTTTCTTCGGGTTACGAATTCCCACTTCCACCATCATGATCATCGACTGAGGAGCCGTCGCAAACATGTCATCGATGATAGCTTCGCGCTGTGCTTCCGTTAATTCCGGCATGCAATACAGCAGATTAATACGGGCACGGCGGCGGGCGCCTTTTGATATTCTCCCGACAAAACGCCCCAACCCACCCAGCACCGGATTTCTTAATCGGGCGGGAATATAGGCAGCGAGCGCCATCACACCAACGCCTAACCAAACACCCCAATAGCGCGGATGAAAAAAGGCGCGTTGAAACTGGGGAACAAATTCAGCGTTCGATTTTTTTTCTTTTTCCATGCCTAAACTCTTCAGATCAATCAATAAACATAATCATAATTGCCGCTCGGCGTTTAGCAACACCGACAGCAATTACGCGTCTGCTCGATAATAAAAAATCAGGAACCCGTGTTCGATAAAATGCGCTATAAATGAAAATGCCGGCAGCAAGCCACCGGCATAACATGCAGTCAGTATTATTAATCAAACTTAAGCTGTGGTACCACTTCCTTCACCTGCGCCAGATAATCACTACGCTCTTTACCCGTCAGCCCTTCAGAACGTGGCAGCTTAGCCGTTAACGGGTTTACCGCTTGCTGGTTGATCCAGAATTCGTAGTGCAGATGCGGGCCTGTTGAACGCCCTGTGTTACCGGACAATCCGATACGATCGCCACGTTTCACTTTCTGCCCTGGCTTCACCAGAATGCGGTGCAAGTGCATATAGCGCGTGGTGTACTGGCGACCATGTCGAATAGCAACATAGTTCCCCGCTGCACCGCTGCGTTTCGCGATCACGACTTCTCCATCACCGACGGCCAGAACCGGTGAACCGACCGGCATGGCAAAGTCGACGCCTTTATGCGGCGCGACACGCCCCGTCACTGGATTCAGGCGACGTGGATTAAAGTTGGAGGAAATACGGAATTGTTTCATGGTCGGGAAACGCATAAAACCGCGCGTCAACCCAGAACCTTCACGATCGTAGAATTTACCGTCTTCTGCACGAATAGCGTAATAGTCTTTGCCACCCGTATTCAGACGAACACCGACCAGCTCACTCTGCTCACTTTTACCATCGAGCATTTCACGGGACATCAGAACAGAAAAAGTGTCGTCTTTGCGTAACTTACGGAAATCCAACTGCCATTGAAGCGCCTTGATAACTTCACGCACTTCTGTGCTGGTCAAACCGGCGCTTTTCGCACTACTGACAAAACTGCCCGTTACTCGGCCATTCAGAACGCTATTACGCCACTCGCCTTTCAGCGTTTCAATACGTTCTTTGAAATCAGTACCCACACGCTCATAAATGCGTGTTTCACGACGAGACATCTGCCATGTCAAACTTTGCAGGTCGCCGTTTTCACCCAAATCCCACGAAATTTGCTGACCAATTTTCAGATTCCGCAAATCTTTATTCTGTTCAGCAAGCCGAGTAACATCTGCAATATCAATGCCGTACTGCGTCAAAATGCTGCTTAAGGTATCGCCCGTAGAGACCACGTACTCATGTACGCCGCCTTCATCGGCAACCTTATCATCCAGCTCATCTTGTGGAATCTCGTCATCTGGCGAAGGTTGGTCTATTGGTTCACTGGCTTCAGGCGTCAACGTACGCAGTTGGCTGGTTTCCAGGTCGATATCTTTCACGATGACGGGGGCATCATCGACGTGGGGATAAACAAAAGGCCGCCAAACAGCAACAGCCAATGTTACAACGGTAAGCGACCCCAGCATGACGCGATGGGGCCGAGGTAAGCTGTTATACGCCAGAGCGATAGTTCGGACTATCTGCTGCACTTATTCGTATCCTCATGATTTTTCCTCCAGACAGCTCACATACTGGTTCGATAGCTGCAACAAGAAATCGGCATAGCTATCTCTACCCAGTGCAATATTGCTTCCCAATGGATCGAGCACACCCGAGCGCACGTCGGTTCCCTTGGCAACAGCATTAATAACGGCTGGCCTGAATTGTGGTTCAGCAAAAACGCATACGGCTTTGTGCTCAACCAACTGTGTTCGTATTTGATGTAAACGCTGTGCTCCGGGTTGGATTTCGGGGTTAACCGTGAAGTAACCCAAGGGGCTTAACCCGTAGTGTTTCTCAAAATAACCATAGGCATCATGGAACACGAAATACCCTTTACCCTGCACAGGCGCTAGCATCTTAACAATTTTTTCATCTGCTTGCCCGATTTTATCCGTGAAATAAAGCAGATTCGCGTCTAGTTTGTCCTTATTCTGAGGCATAAGTTCCAATAATTTTGCATGAATGGCCATTGCCGCCTGTTTTGTCATCTCCGGCGACAGCCAAATGTGCATATTATATTCGCCATGATGGTGGCCATCATCGCCGTCATCATGGACTGCATGGCTATGATCGTGGCCTTTTTCATGGTCATCATGCGCCTGTTCATGACCATCCTCATGATCGTGTCCGGCCTCTTTTTCCAGCTCAGATTTAATCGCTGGCAGCGCGGAAAGCGCAATCTGCTTTTCAGGTGAGACTTTCGCTAACGGCTTCCCGAGAAAGGCTTCCATTTCCGGCCCGACCCAAATCACCAGTTCAGCAGACTGTAAACGCTGGACATCAGACGGGCGCAGGGCATAATCGTGGGGCGACGCGCCATCAGGTAACAAAACCTCAGTGGGCGTCACGCCATCGGCAATAGCCGACGCAATGAATCCTAAAGGACGAATTGACGTAATGACCGCAGCGGATGCCGCGCTGATTGACATCCCGCTTGCGAGTAGCGCGCTGGCAACAAACACATTTTTTAACCATTTTTTTTGCTGAATAGATTGCTGCATGAAAGTCGATCCCATCGATTTTTATGGTGTTGTTTGTTATATTATAACGTTACATGGGTTATGCAAACCGAATTCTATGTCCACATTGGTATCACTTAATAATATTTCAGTTACATTTGGCAGCCGCAAGGTTCTGTCAGATATTTCTCTTACCTTGCAGGCAGGTCGAATTCTGACGCTGCTCGGGCCGAATGGCGCAGGGAAATCGACGCTGGTGCGCGTGGTATTAGGGCTACTTGCCCCCACCTCCGGTTCACTGGTACGAGATCCAGCGCTGCGTATCGGCTACGTTCCGCAGAAACTGCATCTGGATACAACCCTGCCCTTGACCGTCAGCCGTTTTATGCAACTGCGCCCCGGCGTGAAAAAGCAGGATATTTTACCAGCGCTCAAGCGGGTTCAGGCTGCACATCTGCTGGAGCAGCCGATGCAGAAACTTTCCGGTGGCGAAACCCAGCGAGTCCTGCTGGCACGCGCGCTGCTCAACCAGCCCCAACTGCTGGTACTGGATGAGCCGACGCAGGGTGTCGACGTCAATGGGCAACTCGCGCTGTACGATCTCATTAACCAATTGCGGCAAGAATTCCACTGCGGCGTGCTGATGGTGTCGCACGATTTACATTTGGTGATGGCGAAAACCGATGAAGTCCTTTGTCTTAATCAACATGTTTGCTGCTCCGGCACGCCAGAAGTGGTTTCGCTTCATCCCAAATTTTTAGCGATGTTCGGCCACCGCGGCACAGAGCAATTGGCAATTTATCGCCATCATCATAATCATCGTCACGACCTACAGGGACGTATCATTTTGAAGAGACAAGGTGGAAACGACGCATGATAGAACTGCTGTTTCCCGGTTGGCTGGCGGGGATGTTGCTGGCGATTGCGGCTGGCCCACTCGGTTCATTCGTCGTCTGGCGACGGATGTCTTACTTCGGTGACACGCTGGCACACGCCTCTTTACTCGGCGTCGCCTTCGGCCTGCTGCTGAACATCAACCTGTTTGCTGCCGTTATTGCCGTGACGCTCATTCTGGCGTTGGGTCTCGTCTGGCTGGAGCGACGTCCCTATCTGGCTATCGATACGCTACTCGGCATCATGGCACACAGCGCCCTGTCGCTTGGATTAGTGGTCGTCAGCTTGATGAATAACGTGCGCATAGATTTGATGGCTTACCTGTTTGGCGATTTGCTCTCTGTCACGACAGAGGATCTGTGGATCATCGCTGCTGGTGTTATCGTTGTGATTGCCATTATGTGCTGGCAATGGCGCGCACTACTTTCTATGACGATCAGCCCAGAGCTGGCGCACGTCGATGGCGTCAAACTACAGCGCACCAAGCTGCTCCTGATGCTGACCACCGCGTTAACGATTGGTATCGCCATGAAATTTGTGGGTGCGCTGATCATTACATCACTGCTGATTATTCCAGCTGCCAGTGCCAGACGCTTTGCACGGACGCCGGAACAAATGGCAAGTATCGCGATTATTGTTGGAATGATTGCCGTGACAGGTGGTTTAGCGTTCTCAGCTGGCTACAATACGCCCGCAGGGCCATCGGTGGTGCTGTGCGCATCGCTGCTTTTTATTGTCAGCCTGATTAAGCGACAACCTGCCTAGCTTAACAATCACTTCATAGTACAAACACTCAATAGTAAAAAGCCCTTCCGAATACGTGATTCAGAAGGGCTCTTGAAGACGGCACAAGCCGCGTTTATTGCCGGTTAGCCATATCTGGAATGATTAAATCACCCCGCAAGACATACGAACCCAGCACATCCTGGGTTTTCTCGTTGAGCCACGACACGATTCTGGCCGCCACTGCATCCATCGAATATTCGATTGCTGGTATCGCCGGAATGCCCGGAATATCGAGAGACCCTGCCAGACTGAATACCATGATGTCTTTTGGCACGGATTTATTAAACGCCTGAAGCTGCGTAATAACACGTTTGGCTTCCAGCTCATCCGCCACCAAAAGCGCATTGAAATTCAGCGTCGTGCTGTTATTGAGCAGCACTTGCAGCGCCACCGATGACGATGAAGACGCATCCATAAAAATCAGGTTGCGGTTAAACGGTAAGAAGTTATTTTCCAGCGCCCGCTTATACCCTAACAGCACCTGTTCTGCTGAACTGCTCGCGGCTGGATTGATCAACGCAATTTGCCGTCTTCCTTGCCGAATCAGGTAATTACACGCAGTTTCCGTGGCGAAAGCGTGATCGAATTGCAGGCTGTTCGTGGTATCCGTTTCCATACAATCGATCAGAATGATGTTCTTATCGGCCAGATTCAGCGGAAAGCGCGCGCCGATGACTAAAATGTCATCACACAGGCCACTGGTCAGCTCATCAAGCACATTCATCACTTCAGCCCTGCTGCTGGCGAACCGCAACAAGAGATGCTTTTGATGTCGGCTAAAGTGTTTTTCCAGCGCATAAAGGTAGCCGGTCGTCTGGTTGATGTTGTCCTGAGCGCAAATGACACCAATACATCCGGTTGATTGACTTAACAGTGATTGGGCGATGACATTCGGCCGATATTTAAGTTCATCAACCGCTTTTAACACTGCAAGACGGCTAGCTTCCTTTACGCCGCGTGAACCACTCAACACCCGGGAGACTGTGGCTTTGGACACCCCAGCTAAACGCGATACATCGTTGATTGTAGACATCATTTGCCCCTGAAAAACGCTAAATCTGACTCAAAACCCTGAACACCAACCACGTATTGCATTGCTTCGCAGTATAACCGTTTCTATCCAGCATGGAAACCGATTATCCGTTTAACATCCAATACGTATTTCTGCCAATAAGATGTGATGCAAATCTAATTAATACCGCCAGAAATCATCACATCTTGACGGTCATCACACTTCTCTTTTCTTTGCATGGAAAACGGTTTCCATATGATATCCAATCATCTTAGCAATAACTTTTTACATTGTGCTTGGCGGAAAATGCGGTCCGCAGCGGAAGAAAAAATAACAGGTATAGGATCACATTTATAAAAGGCTGCCACACGCGACATTCCCGTAAGATTTTTAGATACAATGAGTTACGGCGTACAACGTGGCGATAACATACTGGGTGACGAGCTGTCGCTGCTACGGCGACACATGAAAAGGTGTTCACATGAGTTCCTTATATCAATCAATGATTGCCGCTATCGAACAATCGATTACCCCGCTTGCAGGGCGTTTGGGGCAGCAAAAGTATGTGATCGCTATCCGTGATGGTTTTACCGCCGCGCTACCTTTTATGATCATCGGCTCGTTTATGCTGGTGTTTATTTTCCCTCCGTTTTCCGCCGATACGACCGTCGGATTTGCCCGTACCTGGCTGGATTTTTCTATTACCTATCGCGAACAGTTGATGCTGCCTTTCGAACTCAGCATGGGCTTGATGACATTTTTCATCTCCGTAGGCGTGGGTGCCAGCCTAGGAAGACAGCTTAATCTCGATTCCGTGATGTCGGGCCTGCTGGCGTTTATGGCTTTCCTGCTTGTCGCCGCGCCTTACGCCGATGACAAAATTTCCACCGAATATCTGTCAGGACAAGGGATCTTCACCGCTTTGCTGACCTCCATCTACGCCACCCAAGTTTATGCGGCGCTGAAACAACACAACATTACTATTCGCTTACCGAAAGAAGTCCCGACGGGGGTCGCTCGCTCGTTTGAAATCCTCATTCCCGTGTTGGTGATTGTCGCAACGCTGCATCCGCTCAATCTCTTCATTGAAGTGCAAACAGGCATGATCATTCCCGAAGCGATTATGCACCTGCTAGCACCGCTGGTTTCCGCCTCAGACTCGCTGCCTGCCATTCTTCTGTCTGTGCTGCTGTGCCAGCTTTTCTGGTTCTCGGGGATCCACGGTTCGCTGATTGTCACGGGCATCATGAATCCATTCTGGATGACCAATCTAGCCGTAAATCAGGCTGCGCTGGCAGCCGGTGAAGTCTTGCCACATATTTATTTACAGGGTTTTTGGGATCACTATCTGTTGATTGGCGGCGTCGGCTCGACGCTACCGCTTGCATTTCTGCTGTTACGCAGCAAGGTCACGCATTTGCGGACCATCGGCAAAATGGGCGTCGTACCCAGTTTCTTTAACATCAACGAGCCGATCATGTTCGGTGCCCCCATCATTATGAACCCGATGCTGTTCCTCCCTTTTGTCTTCGTACCGATGGTTAACGCCGTGCTGGCTTACACCGCAACCAAGATGGGATGGCTGGCGCAGGTGGTGTCGTTAACACCGTGGACCACACCGGCCCCCATTGGTGCATCGTGGGCCGCAAACTGGAGTTTCAGCCCGCTAATCATGTGCCTGCTGTGCATGGTGTTTTCCGCGCTGATGTATTTGCCGTTCCTGCGAGCTTATGAACGCACATTAATGAAAACCGAGGAGCAAAAAATACAAGGCGATATTTCGCTGACGAAAACAGTGAGCAGTAATTAATGGGATTAATAAAAACAGCGATAGATATTAAATAGAAGAAAGAAAATAAAGCGTTTAGGGTCGGAATATTTTTATTATTCGCTTTCATCGACCCGGACGACATTCAAGAACGCGGCATAAAGAATACGTGCTGCGAATATTCGTTCACATAAAAATAGGTCATATGATGATTACATTAGAAGATGCAGTAATGGAAATTATCGTCAATGCGGGACAGTCACGCAGTCTGTGTTTTGAAGCGCTACATGCTGCGCGTAAAGGTAACATTGATGAAGCCAAAAATCTGTTGAAGGAAGCCGATGGTTACGCGCGCAAAGCCCACCATATGCAGACCAAGCTGATCGAACAGGATGCGGGAGAAGCCAGACAGCCGATGACATTAATTATGGTTCATGCTCAAGACCATTTAATGACATCACTGCTCGCCCGCGAATTATCAGAAGAGATTATTCATCTCTATCAGCGGCAATAGTTCATTTTAATACCCTTATAGGGAGGGTCGATTACGTCAGTCATTTAATTACGCCGTACCCGTTGAAAAAATAACAATCACCTTGTTCTGAGCGCCGTGTCATTATTCACGCCAATCAGAGCGGGATGGTTATTGTCTGAAAATAACTTACCGAGTTGAGATGACGATGAAAAATTCCAAAAAACTGCCCGTTACGCTGGCGGTGCTGGCTGCCCTTTGCTCCGGTTCCGCATTCGCACAAGAAACGATTACTCAAGAGCAATTAGATCGTATCGTTGCTCAGGCCGTAGAAAAAGCGCTGGCGGAGCGTCAGGCCAAATTAGACGCGATTGCCAGTAAACAGGTCGATCCGCTGACGACGCCCGACGCCCCCAAAACACCTGACATGGCGATACCTTATGGCATCAACTTTACTGGCTATGCGCGTTACGGTGCGCAATTCCAGAGCGGTGACCAAAAATATGTTGCAGTTGACGGCTCCTATAACGGTGCCTCCGCACTGGGCCGTCTGGGCAACGAAGGCAATGGCGGTGAATTCCAGCTTTCCAAGGCTTTCAAAAGTAATAACGGCGCAATCTGGGATGTCGTCGTGATGATCGACCACTGGGGTGACGAAGTTAACCTGAAAAAAGCCTATGCAGGCGTTACCAACCTTTTTGCTTCCCAGCCAAATGCCTATCTCTGGGCAGGACGTGATTTCCACCAGCGCCCACAGCAAGGTATTAACGACTACTTCTGGATGAACCATGACGGCCAGGGCGCGGGGATAAAGAATTTTGATCTCGGTGGTATTCAATTCGATGTGGCGGCCGTTGCTGCCGTGGAATCCTGTAACCCCGAAGTGATCACGAATAATGCGAACCCCTCACGCATCAGCTGTACCGGCAGTTCCGGCACGGGCGATAAAGGTAATTACGCACTGACGTCCAAAGTACATGGCATCAAGTTGGGGCCGTTGGATCTTGCGCTGTACGCGAACTACGGTTTTGACTCGAAAGCGGTGGATAACGATGCACGACTGAAAGCCTGGCAAGGCGGCGCGGTCCTGAGCCACACGGGGAAAAATAGCCTCAATCAGTTTATCACTCGCTACTCGGACAATGCGGATAACAGCGTTTACAACAAAACGGACAACCTGAAAACCTTCTATGCCAGCTTTGAAGGTAAATACAAATTCACGCCGCAAACGCAGGTCGAATATCTGCTGGCCTACCACGACTACTCGAATGACTCAGCCAGTCAGGACGATCGTCGTAACTACAATGCCATCGTTCGCCCGATGTATTTCTGGAATGATGTGCATTCCACCTGGCTTGAAGCGGGCTATCAACATGTAGATTACGGTCAGGGTGGTGATAACAAAGGGTGGAAGCTGACGCTTTCCCAGAATGTCTCGATCGCCATGGGGCCGGAGTTCAGACCGATGCTGCGCTTCTACGTCACTGGCGGGGAAGTCGATAACAAACACACCGCGCGGACAACGACCGGCGTCAACACGCAGCTCGATTCGTTCAACGTTGGGGCAATGTGGGAAGCCTGGTTCTAATCACATAAACGTAGGGAGACCTCGTGGTCTCCCTGAATAGGGAAAGCATTTCTTAGGCGATACGCTTTTTCACCCGTTAACCTAAATCTTCACGCGTTAAGCCAAAATGCCGATAGGCATGCTGCGTCGCCATGCGACCGCGTGGCGTACGCTGAATGAACCCTTGCTGAATCAGAAACGGCTCCAGTACGTCTTCAATCGTTTCGCGCTCTTCACCAATTGCTGCCGCTAAATTGTCCAGCCCGACGGGGCCGCCCATGAATTTATCGATGATCGCCAACAGCAGCTTACGGTCCATGTAGTCAAAGCCTTCGGTATCTACCGCCAGCATATCCAGTGCCTGTATCGCCACATCACCGGTAATCGCCCCTTCTGACTTAACTTCGGAGAAATCACGCACCCGTCGCAATAATCGGTTAGCAATACGCGGCGTACCCCGCGCGCGCCTCGCCACTTCAAGCGCCCCCTCAGATGTCAGATCCAGCCCTAAACACTGTGCGCTACGGCTGACGATATACTGCAAGTCCGCGACTTTATAAAATTCCAGACGCTGCACAATGCCGAAACGATCGCGCAATGGCGAGGTTAACGAGCCTGCACGCGTCGTTGCGCCAATCAGCGTGAAAGGCGGTAAATCGAGTTTGATCGAACGGGCGGCAGGCCCTTCACCGATCATGATATCCAACTGATAATCTTCCATCGCCGGATACAGCACTTCTTCCACAACGGGCGACAGACGGTGGATTTCATCGATGAACAGCACGTCATGCGGTTCAAGATTAGTCAGCAACGCCGCGAGGTCGCCGGCTTTTTCCAGCACTGGGCCCGATGTCGTGCGCATATTCACGCCCATCTCGTTAGCAACAATATTCGCCAGCGTCGTTTTACCCAGACCGGGGGGACCAAAAATTAGCAGATGATCCAGCGCATCCCCACGTTTGCGAGCTGCCTGGATAAAAATTTCCATCTGCTCACGCACCTGCGGCTGCCCCACATACTCGGTGAGCAATTTAGGGCGGATCGCACGGTCGATAAATTCCTCTTCGGGAACGGCATCAGCGGAGATCAAACGATCGGCTTCTATCATGAATACCTCACAGCGCCGCGCGCAGTGCATCCCTGATTAGGGTTTCACAGTCAGCATCGGGACGCGCAATCTTGGAAATCATGCGGCTAGCTTCCTGTGGTTTGTAACCTAGCGCAACCAATGCTGCTGCAGCTTCCGCTTCAGGTTCGCCAACGCGACTGTCTGCGGTAGCGGGCGATGCCAGCGGAATATCGCTGACTGGATTAAACAGATCGCCGCTCAAGCCCTTAAAGCGATCTTTCATTTCAACAACCAATCTTTCCGCCGTTTTCTTACCGACGCCCGGAAGTTTAATCAACGCACCGATTTCTTCACGCTCAACGGCGCTGACAAACTGTGTCGCGGACATCCCAGAGAGAATTGCCAGCGCCAGCTTCGGCCCGACACCATTCACTTTAATCAGCTCACGGAACAGCGCTCTCTCCTGCTTATCATTAAAGCCGAACAGCAACTGTGCATCTTCGCGGACAACAAAATGGGTAAAGATGACCGCTTCCTGATTGAGTTCAGGGAGTTCGTAAAAGCACGTCATCGGCATATGGACTTCGTAACCCACGCCGTTAGCTTCTATCAGCACCTGCGGCGGCTGTTTTTCCAGAATAATGCCTCTGAGACGACCTATCACGTTGCGCTTCCTTTTACATAGGGAATGAATGGCTTGAAGTATGACGAGTATATAGCATAAAAAAGGCTGGATGAATATCCAGCCTTCTGTTTCAGCGCAGTCTTCCTGCCAGCGGGTTCACTTTCGCCGCCGCTGTTCGCAGCAGGCTTTGGCTAAAGTGGCAGTGAGTAATGGCAATCGCCAGCGCGTCGGCGGCATCCGCCTGCGGGCTGGCCGACAGTTTCAGCAGTGAGCGAACCATATGCTGCACCTGCTTTTTAT
Organism: Pectobacterium versatile; assembly: GCF_020166435.1. Lineage (GTDB taxonomy): Bacteria > Pseudomonadota > Gammaproteobacteria > Enterobacterales > Enterobacteriaceae > Pectobacterium > Pectobacterium versatile. Next base: position 115,407 of record NZ_JAINZP010000002.1, read on the forward strand.
CCGCCGCGCCCGTTCCTACCACCGTTTGTTTCACCAGCCGTGCCGCGTATTCAAACACGGGCAGATCCTGATTCACACCGGCAACGATGGCCACACCGCGCGCCTGCCCCAGCTTCAAGGCTGAATCCGGGTTTTTCGCCATGAAAACCTGCTCAATCGCCATACAGTCTGGGCGAAATTGCGTAATGATTTCACTGACGCCAGCATAAATCAGCTTCAGCCGCGTGGGCATATCATCCACCACGGTACGGATACAGCCACTGCCGAGGTACGTCAGATGGCGCCCCTGTTGACGGATAATACCATAGCCCGTCACGCGCGAACCGGGGTCGATACCTACTATTATTGTCATAGTGCTACGATTGCCATGGTGCCGATTCGCCCGTGTGGATAGCTGTTGCTACGTTGCATTACCGACCTGCCATTACAGCAGTTCAGCTATCTCATCGGAGATTTCACCGTTATGGTAAACCTCCTGCACATCGTCGCAGTCTTCCAGCATGTCGATCAGACGCATCAGTTTCGGTGCCGTTTCTGCATCCATATCCGCTTTGGTAGACGGAATCATCGACACTTCCGCAGATTCTGCTTTCAGGCCAGCCGCATCCAACGCATCTTTCACATCACCGAACGTTTCCCACGGCGTGAAGACGTCAATCGCACCGTCGTCATACGTCACAACGTCATCGGCACCGGCTTCCAACGCTGCATCCATCACCGCATTTTCATCCAGACCCGGCGCATAAGAAATGACGCCTTTCTTGGTGAAGAGGTACGACACGGAGCCATCGGTGCCCAGGTTACCGCCAGTTTTCGTAAACGCATGGCGCACTTCGGAAACGGTACGGTTACGGTTGTCACTCAGGCATTCCACCATGACAGCGGTACCGCCTGGGCCATAGCCTTCATAAATGATGGTTTCCATGTTGGCATCATCATCACCGCCGACACCACGGGCAATCGCGCGGTTCAACGTATCGCGCGTCATGTTGTTGGACAGTGCTTTATCGATCGCAGCGCGCAGACGTGGGTTAGAACCCGGATCGCCACCGCCCAAACGGGCTGCAGTGACCAACTCGCGGATAATCTTGGTAAAGATTTTACCGCGTTTGGCGTCCTGTGCTGCTTTACGATGTTTTGTGTTAGCCCACTTACTATGACCTGCCATAAAAATCTCCGAAAAAAGCCTGTTCAGGCCGGATAAATAACAAATTCCTCAATCGCCTGCCGATTGCTCCAAGACTTGGTCAACTGAGCCGCATGGGGCACATCCAACCAATGGTAAGCAAGATGCTCGGATAATTGCACCTCCCGCTCAGCAGGTAACGCCAGACAAAACCAGTGTTCGGTATTGTGCGTGACCCCCGGCGCATAGCGACGTCTCAAATGAGCAAATAGCTCAAACTCAATACAGCGCTGACAGTCAAAGAGTGATAACGCTTCCGCGGATATATCGATGTTAACTTCTTCTTTGACTTCACGCTGTGCAGCATACGGCGCGCTTTCCCCTTCCTCTATGCTGCCAGTTACCGACTGCCAGAATTCAGGGTCGTCACGCCGCTGCAACATCAGCACCCGCCCGGTGTCACGGGCATAGATCACCACCAGAACCGAAACGGGTCGCTTGTATACCATCTTATTCGTTCTCGGATTTTCCATCCTGAGCCGCTTTCCCTTTCACAACAACCGCAATGGCAAGCTCTTCCAGCGAGGCCGGGTTGGCGAAACTTGGCGCTTCCGTCATCAGACACGCTGCTGCCGTCGTTTTCGGGAAGGCGATAACGTCACGAATGTTATCGGTGCCGGTCAGCAACATCACCAGACGGTCAAGGCCAAACGCCAGACCCGCATGCGGCGGCGTACCATATTTCAGTGCATCCAGCAGGAAGCCAAACTTCTCACGCTGTTCTTGTTCGGTAATGCCCAGAATGCTGAACACGGTTTGCTGCATTTCACCACTGTGAATACGCACGGAACCGCCGCCCACTTCATAACCGTTAATGACCATGTCATACGCGTTGGCGATCGCCGAAACCGGATTAGCCGCCAATTCAGAAGGCAGCATGTCGCGCGGCGCAGTAAACGGATGGTGCATCGCGGCAAGGCCACCGTCGCCATCTTCTTCAAACATCGGGAAATCGACAACCCACAGCGGTTCCCAACTGTTGTCTTTCGTCAGGCTCAGATCGCGACCCAGCTTGAGACGCAGCGCGCCCAGCGCATCGGTCACCACTTTCGCGCTGTCCGCACCAAAGAACAGGATGTCGCCATCTTGTGCAGCAGTACGATCCAACACGGCAGACAGAACGTCTTCGCTCAGGAATTTTGCTACCGGGCTTTGCACGCCTTCCAGCCCCTTGGCACGCTCATTGACCTTGATGTAAGCCAGACCTTTCGCGCCATAGATTTCAATAAACTTGCCGTATTCATCAATCTGCTTACGGCTCAGCTGTGCGCCGCTCGGTACGCGGATCGCAGCAACGCGGCCTTTGGCATCATTTGCCGGGCCAGAGAAAACTTTGAACTCGATGTCTTTAACCAGATCGGCAACGTCAACCAGTTCCAGCGGGTTACGCAAATCCGGCTTGTCGGAACCGAAACGACGCATCGCTTCCGCAAACGTCATGATCGGGAAATCGCCCAGATCGACGCCTTTCACGTCCTGCCATAGTTCACGTACCAGCTTCTCCATCACCTCACGCACCTGTGGCGCGGTCATGAAAGAGGTTTCCACATCGATCTGGGTAAATTCGGGCTGTCTGTCAGCGCGCAGGTCTTCGTCACGGAAGCATTTGACGATCTGATAGTAGCGGTCAAAACCGGACATCATCAGCAGCTGTTTGAATAGCTGTGGAGACTGCGGCAGCGCATAAAACTTGCCTTTATGTACGCGGCTTGGCACCAGATAGTCACGCGCGCCTTCCGGCGTCGCTTTCGTCAACATCGGGGTTTCGATGTCCAGGAAGCCGTGGTCGTCCATAAAACGACGCACAAAACTGGTGATACGGGCACGCGTTTTCAGGCGCTGCGACATTTCAGGACGGCGCAAATCCAGATAGCGGAATTTGAGACGCGCTTCTTCGGTATTGGTTTGATTGGAATCCAGCGGCAGCGCTTCAGAACGGTTAACAATCGTCAGTGCGTTGGCAAAAACCTCGACCTCACCCGTCGCCATATCTTTATTGATTTGGCTTTCTGGTCGGGCGCGGACCACACCAGTAAGTTGGATGCAGAATTCGTTACGCAACTCGGATGCCAGTTTAAATGCGTCCTGACGATCCGGGTCAAAGAACACCTGAACCAGCCCTTCGCGGTCACGCATATCAATAAAAATCAAACCACCCAGATCGCGGCGGCGGTTAACCCAACCGCACAATGTCACTTCCTGGCCCACATGGGACGAATTCAACTGCCCGCAATAATTAGTACGCATCACGATGTCCTTTTACTCATCCGCCAGCTCACACGTTCTCACGGTAGATTACTTTTCACGGTAAATCACAGTGCAAAACTGTGACATTTTCGCTGCACGGCATGGTTTTTCTGGGTTACTGTCCGGTGAAAAAAGGCGGCTATTATAAAGGATATTCGCCCGAACGATAAGCATGAAGGTAACGCTCTGCGACACAGTCACCTACTCTTTTTACGAAATTTCCTTTCCAGTTAACGAAATGTTCACCAGTCAGAGTGAAATTGTTGCAAAAACAGAGCGCCGCCCCCTCTGATCCTATCGCATCTCAACAGGCCAATAGCAATACGACTGGTCTTAACCATCCCAACACACGCAGGAAGAGCGATTTGCAGAAACCCGTCTTCTCTTTTACTAAAACCTGCTACAGTTAATAATTAACTTGTTATCTTTATAATAATTTTAATAAAAAACGCGCCATCACTACTAGTTAATGCGTATGGTTTACATGGAGAACAACTATGTATTCATTTGTTGCCCGTCAACCCATTTTAAATCAGCACCTCCAAACCGTTGCCTACGAACTCCTTTTCCGCCTGGACATTACCAATAAATTTCCTGACGTCAGCCCTGAATTTGCGACCGCACAGCTTATCTCTGATCAATTTCTAACCAATCCGTTGACAAAGTCCGTAGCTGAACAGCCTTACTATATTAACTTCCCCCATCAGATGTTGATCAATGGCCAGGCTGAAGTGTTACCACAGGAAAAGGTCGTTATTGAAATCCTTGAAAATTCAACACCCAACAATGATTTATTTGTTGCCGTAAAAAAGTTAAAAAGAAAAGGCTTCAGAATTGCACTTGATGATTTTTCGATGGATTCAGAATGGGATCGATTTTTGCCTTACATTGACATTGTTAAATTCGATTTAACGCTGTCGAATTTTGATGAAATCGAAAATTTCATCAAAAGAACCACACAGCGCAAGTTAATCTATTTGGCCGAAAAAGTAGAGACACATGAGCAATATTTGCAAAGCAAAAAGCTGGGCATCTCACTTTTTCAGGGCTATTTTTTCAGTCGTCCTGAAATGATTAAATCGAAAAAATTGGTCAATAACTCCAGCAATACCATCAAGCTGCTAAGAGAGGTCAATAAACCTGAGCTCAACTATGCTACGATCGAAGAATTGGTCTGTGCCGACCTGTCACTTTATTATAAACTGATGCGCCATATCACCAATATAAAATACACCACTCGCTTTGGTATTACTGCGACCTCGATGTCATTCCGCGCGATGGCAATGCTGCTTGGGCAACGGGAACTTAAACGTTTTGTATCATTAATCAGTATTACCAACAGTAATGAGAATAAACCCAGCGAGCTTTATCGCACCAGTTTAATTCGCGCTAGGTTTTTTGAATTATTGTATGCCTCTTTTAATGTGAAGGAGGACACCACCGAGGCGTTTCTATGCGGATTATTGTCGCTGCTTGATGCCGTATTGGACTCACCAATGCCGCTGTTGCTCTCACAAATCGCACTATCAGAAAAAATCAACCTGAGTTTATTAGAAAACACCGGCGAACTTGCGGTTTATCTGACGCTGATCTCTAAATACGAACAGCAAGAGTGGGAAGAGCTTGAACACCTCTTAATCCAGTTGGATATCGATGAAGAAAACTTCTTTACCATGATAATGGAGGCAACACAGTGGGCAGATGAAATTTTATGAACGATTTATCTCGGTTCACTCGCGCTGCCCGGATAATTACGTGATAATCGTCGGCATTCTATTGATGGCGACGACATGATGTATATCGGATTACCACAATGGCAGCATCCCGCCTGGAGTCGGTTGGGGTTAAACGATCTTGCCGACTACAGCCGCTATTTTACCTGTGTTGAAGGTAATACGACCTTTTATGCATTGCCTTCACGCGAGGTTGTCGAGCGCTGGCATGATATGACACATGATAACTTCCGCTTTTGCTTCAAGTTTCCTTCAACGATCAGTCATAAAGCCGCCTTGCAGAACTGTGATAGCGATGTCGGGCTTTTTTATCAATGCCTTGAACCGATTGCACACCGTATCGGACAATTATGGCTGCAACTCCCTGCCACCTTCGGCCCCGCGCAGTTGCCCGTTTTGTGGCGCTTTCTTGATGCCTTGCCGCAGGGATTTAGCTACGGTGTAGAAGTACGCCACCCGCTGTTTTTTGCTAAAGGCGATGAAGAACGCGCGTTGAATCAGGGGCTACAGCAGCGCGGTATTAATCGCGTGATTCTCGACAGCCGTCCGGTTCACTACGCCGCTCCAGAAAGCGCTGCCATGCGTGAAGCCCAACGGAAGAAGCCTCGCGTACCGGTACACGCCGTGCTGACCGCCACGCAGCCGCTGATTCGCTTTATCGGCAGTGAAACACTGGAAGAAAATCTTCGCTGGTTCGAGTCATGGCGTAACAAGCTGCCGCAGTGGCGCGAGGCGAATCCCTTCTTCTTTATCCATACACCGGATATCGGTGATGCCCCACCGCTGGCGCAGCAGCTTTGGCCCTTACTCGCCGAGATCGACCCGACCTTTCCGCCCCAGCCGGATTGGCCACAGCAGGCGACGCTCTTTTGAGCACAAATACGGTGTATGCTAGTCCATTTAGTTATAAAAAATTTCGTAACGTTGCCCATTTCCGCTAAAAAAATCAGCCTTTACAGGCGACAGTTGCGCTAGGGAAAGTTATTATTCTGCAAGCCGTTTTCGGCTAGGTCACGGAGTAAAAAATGGTAAGTGCGCTCTATATCGTGCTCGGCGCAATCTTGTTGATAAAGCTGTCTATTGATGTTGTGAAACTGAGAATGCAGTATCGCGTGGCCTATGGCGACGGCGGGTTTTATGAATTGCAAACGGCGATCCGGGTACATGGCAATGCAGTGGAATATATTCCGATTGCGGCGATTTTGCTGGTGCTAATGGAGATGAACGGCGCTCTTATCATCATGATCCATTTTTGCGGCATTTTATTGATCACCGGACGTTTAGTGCACTACTACGGCCTTCGGCATCGCGAATTCCGCTGGCGGCGATCGGGTATGGCGACAACCTACGCCTCGCTCATCCTGATGATTGCAGCAAACCTCTATTACCTCCCCTGGGATCTGGTTTTCACGCTGTATTGATGGCATGAAACAAGAACGAGATCTGTGCCTCCTGGGCGCGCGGAATTTATGCGTCCGGGAATCAAAAACCGCGTCCATACCCTGTGGACGATGAAGGTCATATACCCTAAATAATTCGAGTTTCAGGACAAAACGAGCTCGTTTTTGAACAACGCGAAGCGTTAGCCCTTTAGGGCGATGCTCAGTCATGAGCATCGTAACGCGGCAAGAGAAGGACAACTTCGTCGGGAACGAATTTGACCAGCCAGCGGCTGGCCTTCGGTGAGAGACAGGATGTCTCTCATTTCATCCCGATGAGCTTACTCAAGTAAGTGATTCGGGTGACTGACAAATCTGCCAGAGGCAGGTTTGAACGCTACTTGCAGCGGCCCTTTAGGGCGAGGCCTACGACGGGCCGAGTAGTGAAGCCAACGCACATGCAACTTGAAGTATGACGGGTATACCGTATTCTGCTAGAATGCGCGCCTCTTTATTACTCTCAGTGCACTTTCCGCCATGCCAAACCGCGATATGCTTTTTTCTGTGCCAATTGCCAATTTAGGTGATTGGACATTCGACGAACGCGTTGCCGACGTATTCCCCGATATGATTCAACGTTCTGTACCCGGCTATTCCAACATCATTTCAATGATTGGCATGCTGGCAGAACGCTTCGTCCGCCCGGATAGCCACGTTTACGATCTAGGGTGCTCGCTGGGCGCCGCCACGTTGTCTATGCGACGTAATATTCATGTCCCAGATTGCAAAATTATCGCGGTAGACAATTCTCCAGCAATGGTGAAACGCTGCCGCAGCCACATTGACGCTTTCCGTTCCGATACACCCGTCGAGATTATAGAAGCGGATATCCTGAACATTGATATTGAAAATGCGTCTATGGTGGTGCTGAACTTTACCCTTCAGTTTCTGGAACCTTCCCAGCGTCAGGTGCTCATCAAGCGTATTTATCAGGGACTCAATCCCGGCGGCGTGCTTGTGCTCTCAGAGAAATTCAATTTTGCAGACAAAGACGTCGGTGAATTGCTGTTCAACATGCATCTCGATTTCAAACGGGCAAATGGCTACAGCGAGTTAGAAATCAGTCAGAAGCGCAGCATGCTGGAAAACGTCATGCTAACCGATTCAGTAGAAACCCATAAGGCTCGACTGGCAGATGCCGGTTTTGAGCACAGCGAGATTTGGTTTCAGTGTTTTAATTTTGGCTCGTTATTAGCCGTGAAAGCAGAGGAAAAGGCGTGATCGATTTCGGCAATTTTTACCAGCAAATCGCAAAAGGTCCGCTCAGCCACTGGCTTAACACGCTGCCTTCACAGCTCAGTAGCTGGCAGCAGGAATCTTTGCACGGTAAGTTCAAACTCTGGTTTAACTCGCTGGAACATCTCCCGTCGTTAACGCCAACGTCCCTGGATTTGAACGACAGTGTCACAGCACGCATGGAGCCCGATATTTCCGTCGGCCAGCGTGAAGGCATTGAAAAGCTGCTACGTAACCTGATGCCCTGGCGTAAAGGCCCTTTTTCGCTTTACGGCGTGGATATCAACACAGAATGGCGTTCTGACTGGAAATGGCAGCGCGTTCTCCCGCATATCAGCCCGCTGAAGAATCGCCTGATTCTGGATGTAGGCTGCGGCAGCGGCTATCACCTGTGGCGGATGGTCGGTGAAGGCGCCACGATGGCAGTCGGCATCGATCCCATGCAGCTGTTCTTGTGCCAGTTTGAAGCCGTGCGTAAGCTGCTCGGCAACGATCAGCGGGCGCACGTTCTGCCGCTCGGCATTGAGCAACTCCCCGAACTTGCTGCGTTTGACACCGTATTTTCTATGGGCGTGCTGTACCACCGTCGTTCCCCGCTCGATCACCTGTGGCAATTGAAGAATCAGCTGGTGGAAGGTGGCGAACTGGTGCTGGAAACGCTGGTCATTGAAGGCGATGAAAATCAGGTGCTGGTACCAGGAGAACGCTACGCACAAATGCGCAATGTGTATTTCATCCCTTCTGCCGCAGCCTTGACAACATGGCTTGAGAAATGCGGATTCGTTGATGTCCGCGTCGTCGATATCTGCACCACGACAACGCAGGAACAGCGTCGGACTGACTGGATGATCACGGAGTCGCTGGCTGAATTCCTCGATCCTGAGGATCCAACAAAAACGGTGGAAGGTTACCCCGCACCAGTACGTGCCGTACTGGTTGCCCGTAAACCCGGCATCTACCAGTCCTAAATTACTACGTTAGACAAAAAAAGCCCCAGCAACACGCTGGGGCTTGGTACTTGCCATGCACACCTGATGGTATGCGGCGCGGCAAAATTGAAGAATGACGATGTGGTGTTTAGAACAACGCTGTCGCTCTACCCTTGCACCGTGAAATTCTTTACGTCATGACACGTACTGCATTTCACGATCAGGGCTGACTGCCCGCTTCATTGCTTCCACCACATCGCCATCCACGCAATACTGGCTAAACTCATCTAATTCCGTATCAGAGCACATCGACACGCCGATTTTGCGATAGCGCATCGGAGAGGGTGTCCACTGGCCTGCGGAACTGTGTAGTTCCCGGATACCGGCCTGCTGAAATTTGTGCACGTTAGTCAAGCGCACGCCGGAACCCGCCATAATAATTGGACCGCGACTGGCCTGTGTTAGTTCACGTAATAACCGCAACCCATTTTCCGCCGTCTGCTGCTGCCCAGAGGTCAATATGCGCGATACGCCAAGTTCAGTAAGCTGTTCCAGTGCAATGTATGGGTTCAGGCACATATCGAACGCGCGATGAAAAGTCACCGCCATCCCTTGAGCTGCCGCCATGATTTCACGCATTTTGGGCAAATCAATGTGCCCTTCCTCGTTGAGCGCACCAACAACAACGCCGGGAAACCCCATCTCACGAATCTGTTCAATGTCGTATTTGATGGCAGCAAATTCCGTCGCGCTGTAGCAAAAATCGCCCCCCCGCGGGCGCACAATCGGGTGAACAGGAATCGCGACCTTTTCACGCGCGCCACGCAGCGCCCCATAGGATGGCGTTAACCCACCTTCTCGCTGTCCTGCACAGAGTTCAATCCTGTCAGCCCCAGACTGTGCTGCTGTTATCGCACAATCAACGCTATAACAGCATACTTCCAGTTTCGTCATCGCTGCTCCTCCACGTAAACTCCCAGACCACTTTTCTTAATTATCGAAAAATCGACGAATCATCACGCCGATTAAAGTAATAACTATGGCATTCACATTCATATCGTGAGGAGACAGGAGTCACAATGAACGCGATACAGTGCCGAAATAAACATGACATAAACCACAGTTTTATTAATCTGTTCTATACTCGTCATACTTCAAATTGCAGGTGCGTTGGCTACGTTCACTCACCCGAATCACTTAATTGTCCTCAATAACGTGGCACACCATTTTATCTTTCAGCCAATGTTATCTTTCTGATTACGCTACGTACGAGCCATACATTATTTTTATAGCGTCGACATTTCGCTTGCGACAACATCGCGTATATCAAACGGATGAAACTTTATTGTCACTTTCCCGTCGGTTACCGCCAACGTGGGATTAGGAATTCGCTCTTTTTCGCCTTTCGGAGAACTGAATTTAAGCTTGATGCCTGGCGTACGCAGCGCATCATCAGACAAGCAGGCTAGCGCACGCTGATGCAGCGTTTCTGCCTCCCCGGGCAGCACCAGTTCCACATGTTCCCATCCTTCATGCGGATAATGCTTTTTCCCCGGCCACGGTAGCTCGATACAGGTAATCTGCCAGGGGCCGACCGTGATGGCATTATCCAGAATAAACAAGCAGATTGTGCGGCCATTGATTTGGTTTTCAGACAGTAGGCTGCCAGACTTTAGCAGCGCCGCTTTCCATAATTCAGCCGTCGTATTCTGATGGCAACGCAGCGAAATATGGTCCGCATGAAATGCGCCTAAATCCAGCTGTAGCACATCGGCCAATTCCTGTAGCGCTTGCTCAAATCGCGCTAAATCCGTTATCAAATCATCGGGTAACATATCGGACAAAACTCCTCGCGGCATCTCACATTATCAATAACCATTTGCACAGTGAGAATATCATACCCGTGATGCATCCTAATTAAATTCTATTTTTCTCCATGTACATTTATTTACACCTTCATTACTTAAAACGCATTAAATGCAAAAAAAAAAGGTAACGATGCTGTTTGATTAATAAACGAAAATGTTTTTTACCAAGTGTAAGTTGCGATACTTCTCGCAATCTATTCTGGGAGGAATCTTAAATAAAGCCCCCTCCATTGAACGCCGAAAAGAAAACGTATAAATTAAGAAAACAAATAATAACGCAGAGATATCACCATGGTTTTACTCATTATATCCATCGCACTTATCGCTATTGCGGCATATGCTATTTTTCGTCATTTTAAAACCAGAGACTCGCATAAAATTGGTGCAAATAGTCGGTCAAAAAAACGTTAAAATCGCGATTTGATTTATTTTTATTCTACCTAAAACTACTTTTTCTTTTTTATCGTGTTCTCCTTATCCTTTTTTATCTCGCTCCCTCTTCTTTAATCTCCCGCTGTCTGGGTGTTTTTTCACCTGAACATCCCGTTGCCTCGCCCCGTCTGCTGACGAGGAAAGGCAAATATGGTATAAGCAAGGCTTAATTTTTTATTTAAGGTAAACCGGTGAATATTCAGGCTCTTCTCTCCGAAAAAGTCAGCCAGGCGTTAACCGCCGCGGGCGCGCCAGCAGACAGCGAAGCTCAGATTCGTCAGTCGGCAAAAGCACAGTTTGGTGATTATCAGGCCAATGGCGTCATGGCCGTGGCCAAAAAACTGGGCATGCCGCCGCGACAATTGGCAGAAAAAGTCGTCCAATTTTTGGCGCTGGAGGGCATTGCGGAAAAAACAGAAATCGCAGGCCCGGGATTTATTAATATTTTTCTCGATAAGCAGTGGGTTGCGAGCCAGGTTGAGAACGCCCTGAATGCACCAAAACTGGGTTTAACGCCCGTTGAACCCCAAACGATTGTGATTGACTACTCTGCTCCTAACGTCGCGAAAGAAATGCACGTCGGTCACCTGCGCTCAACCATCATTGGTGATGCATCGGCCCGTACGCTGGAATTTTTAGGCCACAACGTGATTCGTGCCAACCACGTTGGCGACTGGGGTACGCAGTTCGGCATGCTGATCGCCTACCTTGAAAAAATGCAAAACGAAAGCGCCAACGAGATGGATTTGTCCGATCTTGAAGCGTTCTATCGTGAAGCGAAGAAACACTACGATGAAGATGCAGATTTCGCCGAACGCGCGCGCGCTTACGTGGTGAAATTGCAGGGGGGTGATGAGTATTGCCGTCAGATGTGGCGCAAGCTCGTCGATATCACCATGACGCAGAACCAGATCAACTATGAACGCCTCAACGTCACGCTGACCAAACAGGATGTCATGGGTGAAAGCCTGTATAACAACATGCTGCCGGGCATTGTTGCCGACCTGAAAGCAAAAGGTCTGGCGGTTGAGAGCGAAGGTGCAACGGTTGTTTTCCTTGATGAATACAAAAACAAGGAAGGCGAACCGATGGGCGTCATCATCCAGAAAAAAGATGGCGGCTACCTCTACACTACAACGGATATCGCCTGCGCCAAATACCGTTATGAAACCCTGAACGCCGACCGCGTGCTTTACTACATCGACTCCCGCCAACATCAGCATTTGATGCAGGCTTGGACTATCGTGCGTAAAGCCGGCTATGTACCTGATTCTGTCAGCCTGGAACACCACATGTTCGGCATGATGCTGGGCAAAGACGGTAAGCCATTCAAAACGCGCGCAGGCGGAACGATCAAACTGTCTGAGCTGTTGGATGAAGCCTACGATCGCGCCCTGAAGCTCATCGCAGAGAAAAATCCACAGATGGAAAGCGATGAGTTAACCGCGCTGGCGAAAGTGGTTTCTATCGGCGCGATCAAATACGCCGACCTGTCGAAGAGCCGCACGACGGACTACGTTTTCGACTGGGACAACATGCTGGCGTTTGAAGGCAACACCGCGCCTTACATGCAATACGCCTATACGCGCGTCGCGTCTATTTTCAAGCGTGCAGCTATACAAGAAGACAGCTTAACGCAGCCGATTACGCTGAGTGATGAGCGTGAATTTGCACTTGCTACGCGTCTGCTGCAATTTGAAGAAACCATCACTTCCGTCGCCCGCGAAGGCACGCCGCATGTAATGTGTAGCTACCTGTACGATCTGGCGGGCCTGTTCTCCGGTTTCTACGAGCACTGTCCGATTCTCAATGCCGAAAGTGATGACGTGCGTCAGAGCCGTCTGAGACTGGCACTGCTGACTGCGAAAACGTTGAAGCAAGGTCTGGATACGCTGGGCATCGAAACCGTCGAAAAGATGTAATTCTCCATCGACTGAAAACTTATCTATCGATTGAAAGCAAAAACGCCATTGGTGACAAACCAATGGCGTTTTACGTTACAGGCAAAGACAGCCGTGCGGTGATAATGGATAGATCGTAAAGACACTGTGAATACATCCCTGTACGCTCGGATTGCGCGAATATGAATCTCATCCCTGAGATTCACCCTTTCAGGGCCATCGCAAGCGACGTTCAAAAACGTTCCTGACGTTTTTGTCCATGGCGCAAACGCTTTACTCTTCTATTCCATTATCACCGTTGTATTCAATAACGTTGTTACACGCTACGGCGGGCGAAATCCCGAGGACGGAATCCCAACAGCGCCAACGTGGCAAAATAGGAACCCGCCCCTGCGACCACGACCAGCAGCAAACGCAGAATGCGCATCGTCATATTGCCGTCATCCCATGCGGGCATCCACCACAGCATGCCCAATAAAACCAGCGACATCACAATAACGGCAGCCAGCAGGCGAACCAGAAAACCCCGCCAACCCGGCAGCGGCTGGAAAATATCCTGCTTACGCAGTTGCCAATACAGCAGTCCGGCATTCAGGCAGGAGGCTAGACCGATAGACAACGCCAGACCAGCATGTTGCAGCGGGCCGATAAAGATCAGGTTCATAACTTGCGTCAGGATCAGCGTGACTATCGCTATTTTGACTGGCGTCTTGATATCCTGCCGGGAATAAAAGCCAGGCACGAGTACTTTGACAACAATCAATCCCATCAACCCGACCGAGTAGGCAATCAGCGCACGCTGGGTCATCAGCGCATCAAAAGCACTAAATTTGCCGTATTGGAACAGCGACACCGTTAAGGGCTTAGCCAAAATGCCTAATGCCACCGCGCTCGGCAGCGCCAATAGGAAACACAGGCGGAGCCCCCAATCCATCAGGCGGGAGTATTCGTCATGATTGCCACTGGCAAAACTCTTCGCCAGCGATGGGAGCAGGATCGTCCCTAACGCAACGCCCAGTACACCGGAAGGAAACTCCATCAGGCGGTCGGCGTAATACATCCATGACACTGCCCCTTCGCTGAGGAAGGAAGCAAAAATGGTGTTGATGATTAACGAAATCTGACTTACCGACACCCCCAGAACCGCAGGCCCCATCAGCTTCATGACTCGCCAGACGCTCGGATCACGCCACTTCAGGCGCGGCAGTACCAGCATGCCAATCTTTTTCAGATGCGGTAGCTGATAGCCGAGTTGCAGTAAACCGCCAACCAATACCGCCCAGGCCAGCGCCATCACCGGTGGATTAAAATACGGGGCGGCAAACAGCGAGAAACCAATCATGCTGACGTTAAGCAATGTCGGTGCAAACGCAGGCACCGAGAAACGGTTCCAGGTATTTAGCACCGACCCCACCATAGAAGTCAGTGAGATCAGCAGGATGTAGGGAAACGTGACTCTTAATAGATCCGAAGTGAGTTCAAAGCGCTCTGGCGTCGCGGCAAAACCGGGAGCGGTCACCATGATGACCCAGGGTGCAGCGATCATTCCCGCCACGGTGACTAATGCCAGAATCAGCGTCAGCATACCGGAAACATAAGCGAGGAACGTCCGCGTAGCTTCGTCGCCCTGCTGACTTTTGTATTCGGCCAGAATCGGCACAAAAGCCTGTGAAAACGCGCCTTCCGCGAAAATTCGTCGGAGCAGGTTAGGCAGTTTGAACGCCACAAAGAAGGCATCCGTCGCCATACCCGCACCAAAAATACGGGCGACGATCGCATCGCGCACAAACCCTAAAACGCGCGATAGCATGGTCATAGAACTGACGGCAGCCAGTGATTTAAGTAAATTCATCCGATTATTTTCTGAACGGTTCAGGACCGATTATTAACCCGTTGAGGTCATCCTGATTGCGAGGTGCGACTAGTCTACGCATTGCGCGTGTAATAGCTACCGAACATTGGCATAACCGTCGAACTTTTCAGCTTTTTCCCAGCAATTGTTCAATCATGCGCTGGGACAGCAATGCCTGGTTACCTGATGTTTCCGCTGGTTTCCGTTGTTCAATGGCTGTGATGAAATGCTGTACCGCACCGACAAATCCGCGTTGTTCTAGCGTGGTTTGCCAGGATGGTACGGCCGGACGGATCATTATTCCTTCGCGATCTTCACGCCATTCACGCATCTCATCCACCTGATATAGCCCACCCTGTGTGACGGCCTGAACCCATTCCCGCTGGCTTCCCGCATGACGGTGCATGCTCGTCGTCACCTGACAACCGCCGCTCTGGAAATGGTGCTCGGCATACAGCAATTGGCCGTCCGCATTGGCATGCAACACACCATCAATCAGTTGAGCATCGCCGCCAGCCAGCCAGAGTGCGGTATCCACCACGTGCAGATAATCGTCGAGCAGAGTAAAACGGACATCCTGCGGCCCAACGCCATTAATACGGTGTTTATCCATACGCAAAGAGGCTGGCTGCTCCAACCTCTGTTTTAGCTGCTGATAGCACGGTGCGAAACGGCGATTAAAGCCAACCATCAGAATTTTTTGTTGTTGCTCCGCCAATTCGACCAGCGCTTCCGCCTGCTCCAGTGTCTCTGCCAGCGGTTTATCCACATAGACATCGACACCTGCGTTAAGCAGTTGGCTCACAACGGAAAAATGGCTGGCAGTACTGCTATGGACGAAGACCGCATCGCACTGCGCTGCCAGCGCATCCAGCGCCGAGAAACTCGTCATCCGGTAGTGCTGACAAATACGCTGCGTCTTTTGCCAATCGGGAGAAAACGCGCCGATCAGTTCCCAGCCCTCAGCCTGACTGAGAATCGGTAAATAGGCCTTCTGCGCAATGGATCCCAGTCCAACGACGCCGATACGGGGACGTCGAGCGGAGATATTATGTTCTGAAATACGATGTTCTGCGATGCTTTCCGCAGGCGTAAGCTGAGGCTTCATGACGAGCTTTCTCCCTGATACCAGTTCATTACGCTAACAGCGCGGCAAGCTGACGTTTGAGTTCAGCAACCTCTTTTTCTAACGCCTCAACACGCTCGACTAGCGGTGAATTGTCACTTGCGTTGTCCGCTTCGGGAGCAACAATCTCACTGACCTCGCCGCTGAAAAGATGCTGATAGCGGCTTTCTCGTTTCCCTGCTTCACGCGCCAACCGGACGACAAACGGCCCATCCTCACGCTGTTGCAACTGTTCAAGGGTGGATTCGGCTTCACCAACATCTGAAAATTCATACAATCGGGCCGCACGCGTACGCAGCTCGCCCGGCGTCTGCGGGCCACGCAGCAGCAGCGTCGTCACCAGCGCCACTTCCGCAGGCGAGAGCTTCAGGTCACCAAATTCAGAATTACAAAAACGATGTTCATACTTCACTACTCGATTACCAAACCCGCTGAGCGTGCGCAGGAAATGCTTCTTCACGAGTAAATCCAGCGTTTGCTGGACCTCGCTTTCGCTCAGTTCCATCACGGGTTCGCGGTTGGTTTTCTGATTACAGGCCGTGGTGATGCCGTTTAACGACATCGGGTATTGATCCGGCGTGGTGATCTGCTTTTCCAGCATGCAACCAATCACGCGGGCTTCACGAGCATCCAATTGGTATTTCATCATTTTTCCTTAACGCGGAGACTTCCACTCGGCGTTGGTCAGCGCGGTTAATACATGATCCTGCCATTTGCCATCAATGAGCAGATAATTCTTCGCATAGCCTTCACGCTCAAACCCCAAACGCGTCAGTAACCCCCCACTACGCTGGTTATGCGGCATATAGTTAGCCATGATGCGATGCATATGCTGCTGACGCTGCATATAACGTATTGCTGGTTGCAACGCTTCATACATCAGCCCTTGCCCCTGCCATTTTTGACCGAGTGAATAGCCCAGATAGCAGGCGTGAAACGATCCCCGCAGCACGTTGCTGAAATTCGCCACGCCGTATACTTCGTTTTCATTCTGATCCAACAGAAGGAAGTAATAGGCGCTGCCCTGTTTATGCATATCGTTAATCACGCTCAAACGCGCTTGCCAGCCTGATGGATAGCAATGGCTGGCGTCTCTCACGGGTTCCCACGGCTTAAGAAAATCACGGTTTTCAGAATAGTATTCGGCCAGACGCCATGCATCGCGTTCATGGGCCAGACGCACCACCAGCCTGTCAGTTGTCAATTGCACTCTTGCTGGCGTTGAACGGTAGCCAAACATTTTTCCCCCTGCCTCTCCATGTTATCGATAAGTAAAATTCATCGCCGCTGAAAAAGTGACTATTCCACACAAGCAGAAAATATCGGCATTTCCGATAATCCTTACTATAACCACATAAATTCATAGACGTAAAATCCCCGTCGTCGAGTTATTGCGCAGTTGAGTCAGGAAAGGCATTTTTTCTCGCCGAAATGCTACTCGGATAACGTTAAATCGATAAAAAAATATTATCCAACAATAGGCTATACCAAAGTCGAATTAGAGTACAAAATAGTCACGTCTGTTATTTTCCTCCTTTCTTTGTTGTGGTGAAACATGCCTCTGATGTCGCAAGCTCGGAGCTTGGGTAAATATTTTTTATTACTCGATAATATGCTGGTGGTTTTGGGATTCTTCGTTGTCTTCCCCCTTATTTCCATTCGTTTTGTCGACGATCTCGGCTGGGCCGCATTATTAGTCGGTATCGCATTGGGATTGCGCCAGTTTATTCAGCAAGGGCTCGGTATTTTCGGCGGAGCTATTGCTGACCGTTTTGGTGCCAAACCGATGATTATTACCGGGATGCTGCTACGTGCCTCCGGTTTTGTGTTCATGGCGATTGCCGACGAACCTTGGCTGCTCTGGCTGTCTTGTGCGCTATCCGGTCTTGGCGGCACGCTATTCGATCCGCCGCGTACCGCGCTGGTCATCAAACTGGTTCGTCCGCAGGAACGTGGCCGTTTTTACTCTCTGTTAATGATGCAGGACAGTGCTGGCGCCGTTATCGGTGCCCTCATTGGTAGCTGGCTGCTTCAGTATGATTTCGAGATCGTCTGCTGGGCAGGCGCGGTCATTTTTGTGCTTGCTGCTGCACTCAATGCCTGGCTGCTGCCGGCCTATCGCATCTCGACGGTCAAGACGCCAATACTGGAAGGTCTGACGCGTGTCATTCGCGACCGCCGTTTCCTGATGTATGTGTTAACGCTGACGGGCTACTACATGTTGGCCGTGCAGGTTCTGTTGATGTTGCCCATTATGGTCAACGAGCTCGCCGGAACGCCGTCTGCGGTGAAATGGATGTACGCCATTGAAGCGGGGCTGTCGTTAACGCTGCTGTACCCTATCGCACGCTGGAGCGAGAAGCGCTTCCGGCTGGAACAACGCCTGATGGCGGGGCTTTTCATTATGTCCGTCAGTATGTTCCCGATCGGGATGACAACGGAGCTGCAAACCCTGCTGCTGCTTATCAGCCTCTTTTACGTAGGTTCGATTATTGCCGAACCTGCGCGTGAAACCTTAAGCGCTTCGCTGGCGGACTCCAGAGCCAGAGGCAGCTATATGGGTTTCAGCCGACTTGGGTTGGCGCTCGGTGGCGCGATTGGTTACAGCGGCGGCGGCTGGTTATTCGATACCGGACACGCGCTGAATCAACCGGAACTGCCGTGGTTCATGCTAGGCACCATCGGGTTCCTGACGTTAGCCGCACTGTATTGGCAGTTCAATCAACGCCGCATTGAACCCGCGATGCTGGGTGGTCATTAGTCTGAATTTTACCGACGAGTTTGATCTCGTCGGTAAAGCCCCTCTATACTTTCCTAATACATTCAAACAATTGTTATCGTCGTGAGCCTTCTCGCACACTCGACTTATCTTGTTTGATAATGGGTTACACGCTGGGTCGCACAACGGCCTTTGTCTATACCTTGTTATATTAGGAGACGACGTATGAAGCTCTACATTTACGATCACTGTCCCTACTGCGTTAAAGCGCGCATGATCTTCGGTCTGAAAAATCTCCCTATCGAACTGCAAATACTGGCGAATGATGACGCTGCGACGCCAGAGAGATTGATCGGCCAGAAAATGGTACCCATTCTGCAAAAAGACGATGGCAGCTACATGCCAGAAAGCATGGACATCGTTCATTACATCGATCATTACGACCGCAAACCGCTGCTGACTGGCTCAACTAATCCGGCCATCGCCGCCTGGTTGCGTAAAGTCACCGAGTATACGCCGCGCCTAATTATCCCCCGCTTTGCTCAGGCGGCCTTTGAAGAATTTGCCTCCGCTTCCGCCCGACACTATTTCGTCAATAAGAAGGAAGCCCAGCTAGGCAATTTCGCTGACCATCTGAGTCATTCACAGGGGCTGATTAAGAAATTGAACAACGACTTACAGGATCTGGATCCGCTGATTGTTCAGCCAAACGCCTGCAACGGTACGTTATCAACGGACGACATCAACCTCTTCCCACTGCTACGTTCGCTGTCCATCGTTGCAGGTGTTACGCCGCCTTCCCGCGTTGCGGACTATCGGGATAACATGGCAAAACAGACTCAGGTAACGCTACTCAGCAGTCTGGCAATCTAACCGTTTAGTTTCACTCCGCCGCTTCGTTCTGAAGCGGCATTATCCGCCATTTCAGTGCTATCCTATTGTTTACCCTGCGCATCAGGCGCACGCTGCCCGTGCAGAATCGTGTTGATTGTTCACATACAGAGATCGTTCATGTGAATAGACTACCGTAGTAATGAATTGTGCGCGTAAATAGCACCAAGAGGTCAGAATAATGAAAAAATCAGGATGGATGGCAGCGGCCGCAGTGCTGCTTGCTTTTACACTCAGCGGCTGTAATAAACTCACGCAATACACGCTCAGTGAGCAGGAAGTGAATGAGTACCTGCAAAAACACAACGATTATCAGAAACAGCTGGGCGTGCCTGGCGTGGTAGATGCCCATATCGTGTTGACCGAGCTATCCAGCCAGATCGGTCGGGCAGAACCGGGGAAAGTTACCCTGACGGGCAATGCGAAGGTCGATATTTCGTCCCTGTTGGGCAATCAGGCTGCCGACATGAAGCTTACGCTTAAAGCACAGCCGGTATTTGATAAAGCGCAGGGTGCGATTTACCTGAAAGACATGGAACTGGTTGATTACACCGTACAGCCGGAAAAAATGCAGACGGTAATGAAAACGCTAAGCCCGTATCTTAATCAATCGCTAAAAAGCTATTTTGACCAAAAGCCAGCTTACGTACTGAATGCGGATAAGAGCACTACGGAGTCGATGGCGAAGAAGATGGCGAAAGGCATCGAAATCAAACCCGGCCAGATCGTTATCCTGTTTACTGACTAACGCTGACTCGCCGATAGCATACTCAATGTTTGCTATCGGCATCGTCGGTCTACCGTATTACTCTTCTGCTTCAGACTCGTCGTCTTCGCTTTCGCCCAGCTCATCCCGCATGGCTTCCAGCGCTTCGCGGCACACTATCGCCAGTGTGCGATAAAATGCAGTGGTGGCGTGGCTTTCCACCTTCCCGAGGAAACGATCGCTCCACGGTAAAAGATACTCATCAAACAGGGTAATCTGTGCCGCCGTTTCGTCTTCTTGTGCCTGATCTTCCAGCCATGACGCGGCAAGCAACAAGCTACCAAAATGACCAACCGCGCCGTCATTTAACGGCATGCCGCGCTGTTGTAAAAAGGTACGAATTTCCGCATCATCAGCATCGCTTTCATAGGACGAACGCAGCGGTGAAACCGTGCCGTTTTCACTATCGAACAGCGCCTGATAATCCGCCGCCATTGCGGGCAAATCCAGCCCCTTTTGCAAACGGGCCAATAACGCATCCTGCTCTAGCGGCCAGTGCTGCGCCAGTTTCCCGTCTTTAATCAGCGTGAATAGAGGCGTCAGCAAAGGATCCTGCGGCTGGCGATAAAACAGCGTGCCCAATAGGCGGCACACAATAGAAAACTCGTTCATTCATAATCCTAGTTATTTTTAAGTGACAATGCGTTGAAGTGAGATTGCTTTAAGTAACACCGCTTTAAGTGACAGCGTCACAAATCAGCAAGTTCAGCGATAGCTGGCATCCCACGCTGTTCGAGGAAATCCAATACTCGCCGAGGGCTTACGTTTAATATCCGATCCTGCGGGAAATTCACTTCCTGCAAAATACGTTCGCAGTGGGTAAAGTCTCCCAGAGAAAAGGCAATATGGGAATCGGAACCTAAAGAAAGTAACCCACCCGCGTCACGAACGGCTTCCGCAATCGCCCGACAGTTTGGCTCACTGCCTTGGCGTGAATGCATGAAAGAGGAGTTATTGAGCTCCAGCGCAACGTTGTATTTCGCCGCAGCTTCCGCAATCGCGCGGATATCGACAGGAAATTTCGGGTTACCGGGATGGCTAATGATATGCGCGTCGCCGCGTGCCATGGTCGCGATCATCGCCGTAGTATGCGTGTCTTTATCCTGTGGTGGAAAAACCGGCTCATGAAAGCCCGCGATTATCACATCTACCTGATCCAACATGGGACCAGTGCAGTCGATATCGCCTTCGGTGTTTTTAATATTCGCTTCGATACCGCGCAGGATACCGACACCATCAACCAGACGCGGCCAGACGCGCATATTCATAAAGTGCCAATAATGCGGTGCATCCGCCATATCCGGGCCATGATCGGTAATGGCAAACAGGCGGATATTCTTCTGCTGTGCTTCGACGATGTAGTCATGCAGGGTACTGTAAGCATGTGTACTGGCAACGGTGTGCATATGTAAATCGACGGGATACATAGGTTCTCCTGGGTCAACGTTTGCGAATCAGCATACCATTTTCAGGGATATTCCGCAGCCAGCGAGCGAAATTACAGCGCATGATTAACACAAATGAAACATTCCTTTTTAGCTTAATCTCAGGGCGTGGGTGAAGGCGAGAGCAAAAACGCTCAACAAACCAACAAATTGTGTTAACTTTAGCTAATTGCACGTATTCAATGCAGAAGTTTGTTGACGCTGTTCGGCAATTTACCTACATTAGCGGCGTCCGCAGGCATGACATACCGCGAGACCACGGTGAGGTGTCCGAGAGGCTGAAGGAGCACGCCTGGAAAGTGTGTATACGTGAAAACGTATCAAGGGTTCGAATCCCTTCCTCACCGCCATATTTTAAATAAAATCAATGAATTAAGTGTTATTGTTTGGTTTTTTTCTGCGTAAAGTAATATATAAAAAGCTCGCTTCGGTGGGCTTTTTGTTTGTGGAATTCAGTACATTGTTTATTGAGTCAGCTTTTGTGCCTGTACCAACTGCCCAGTGAATCCAGACTGAGCGGATGACTACCTCGTTATGGTTTTATCTTTTCTGACACAAAAATTTTATTGTTATTCATACCATGCCCACCTTAACCAAACTTTCACATCATGAAAAAAACGGCTCCCTGACATCTAATTGAACTACGCTTAATCACGCTCTGTCTTAAATATCTACATTAGTGTTTTGAACCACACTGCGCGTGGATTGAGTAACAAAGCCGACACATAGGCACTTAGCGCATGACGGGTATATACCCGTCATACTTCAAGCTGCTTGTACGTTGGCAATACTCGGCTCATTTCTGAGCCTCGCCCTGAAGGGCTGCCGCAAGCGGCGTTCAAGTCGGCTTAGCCGATTTATCCTTGCTCACCCCAGTCACTTACCTGAGTAAGCTCCTGGGGATTCACGCGGTTGCCGCGTTCATGCAATTCGAATTATTTAGGGTATAAAAGCTTTCTGCATATATGTTAACGTCATTAAAAACTAAAATTAATATCGAGAAAACTATGGAAAACGTTCAAAAAATTTATTCGAAAAATTTAATTTTCATTCTGTTTGTTTTTATTATCTCTTTTCTTCTCCCCTATGCAAAAAGTGACATTTTTAGTGGACTATTACTCTCAGCCTCACTTATTTTATATGTGTATATGTTTATCATTTTACTCAACGTTATTAGGCGGGTAAATGATCCCGACATATCAATAAAAGAGCTTAAATTTCTTTTCATTACCATTGCTGTTTTCTATTCTGGATGTTATTTTTTTCTTGCAACAGTAGACAAAGATGAAATGGTTATATCAGGAATCAGAGAAATGGAGTTATTGGTACATTATGATTTTTGTTCATTTAATGGCTTCTATAATTACGCCAAAGATATATTTAGCACCTATCTAAATTGCGTTTATTATTCAATAATGATAATGGCAACCTTAGGTGATTCCAATATAGAGGCGAGCGGCGGAATTGCTAAATTTTTAGTTGCATCAGAAGTTGGAGTCACTTTAACGATAACAATATTTAAAATTGGCGAATATTATAGTTTACGTGCCTCTCAAGAAACAAAAGAAATGGAAAAAAATATTATCGGGAAAATTGATAACCTTAGTCGACCTTCCCAAACATTAATAGAAAAAATACTCAAGATCATTTTTAAAAAATAATAATATATCAGTCCTATTAACAATGTGGCTTACCAAAATTTTAAGCCACATTGCTACAACTTACCTAAGCATAAATTTATTTTGCCCCAAGCGCCAGATGGCGGTCTGCGGACTCATCGATGCGGAACTGTTCAACGGTGCGTGACAGATCCTGAGCCTGTTCACTCAGCGATCTCGCAGCGGCCAGTGCTTCTTCAACCAATGCTGCATTCTGTTCGGTACTTTGATCCATCTGCGATATCGCAAGATTAACCTGCTCAATGCCGGAGCGCTGTTCTGCACTCGCGACACTGATCTCACCCATCATGGACGTAACACGGTGCACGCTTTCAACCACTTCACTCATTGTATCGCCAGCCTGCTTCACGAAATCCGTGCCCTCTCCAACCTTGGCGACAGAATCATCGATCAAACCTTTAATTTCTCTGGCCGCAGATGCCGAACGCTGCGCCAGCGTACGCACTTCACTCGCGACCACAGCGAAACCACGCCCCTGTTCACCGGCACGCGCGGCTTCCACCGCCGCATTCAGCGCCAGAATGTTCGTCTGGAAGGCAATACTGTCAATAACGCCAATGATATCAACAATTTTTCGCGATGATGAACTGATAGAATCCATCGTCACGACGACTCGGCTGACAACATCCCCACCGCGCACCGCCACATCAGATGCCGACACGGCAAGTTCGTTTGCATAGCGCGCGTTATCTGCATTCTGCTTCACCGTTGCGGTCAACTGTTCCATAGCCGCTGCCGTCTGTTCTAATGCACTGGACTGCGATTCGGTGCGGGCGGATAAATCACCGTTACCCGATGCAATCTGCGTCGAAGCCGTGGCAATGGAGTTTGTGCTGCTGCGAACCTGATTGACCAAATGCGACAGGTTATCGCGCATCACGCGGATAGCGTAAAGAATACTGGTTTGATCGTCCGGTTTCGTTTCAACGTCAACGCGCAAATTACCCTCTGCGATTTCACGCACAACATCAACGGCATATTGCGGCTCACCGCCAAGCTGGCGCATCAGCGTACGCAACATATTCCATGCAAATGCGGAAATAATTAACAAAATAACCAAGCCTAAAGACAGTAAAATCAGCGCATTATGCCAAAATGTCTGCTGAATATCGTCAATGTAATCACCATAGCCAATCGTCCAGTCCCAAGGCTCAAATTTGATCACAGCATAGAGCTTTTCAACCTTATTCTGCTGCCCTGGCCGCGTCCCTTCCGCGATCACCTTGCCAATCGTATTGCCTTGAAGCGAAGCACGGTAGCGCTCTCCGGCTTCTTTACCGCCATTCGCATCGACGATGCCAATACGCTTAGGATTAGGGTGCACATAGTTCACGTCATTCGTATAGCCGCGCACGAAGAAATAGCGATCGCCCTGATGGAAACTGCCGATCGTCCGTTTAGCTTCTTTCTCTGCTTCGTCGCGCGACAGCTGGCCACTTTTCTCCAGTTCATACGCCCTCTGTGCCGCCGAATGAGCCAGTTCAACCAGCGTAGAGAGTTGGCCAGTGCGTTCACTCATCATCGTGCTATAGAGCGTGTTCAGCGCTACCGCAGATAAAATTAGCATTCCTAACAAGGTCGTACCGCATAGCAGTGCAATTCTGGTTCGTAATTTCACTATATTCTTCTCTCTAATCTCTAGCTGATTTTCAGAAAATTCCGAAGAAAAAATTACACTACATTGCAACCTTGAGCCATACCATTCAGGTAGTAATGATAGATTTTTTAACAATAAATAATGAAAAACTGCCTTATTCGCTCAAAATAAAACCACAATCGAGCAATAACGACTAAAGAAATGGCAATAAATGATCGAAATCGAAATAAATGCGTAAATAACGTTACAGAAGCACCAAAGCCTCGATTCATCATCCGAGGCTTTTGCTTTTGTCGATCAAATTATCGATAACGCCTGTCGATTGCTCTCTGTCTCGATTGAGCAGAAAGAAGCAGAATCAGGATACTTAGCCCCTAAAACACAAAAGCCTCCGCAAAGCGGAGGCGTTCCCTCTAATGACAAGGCACGCTAAGCGGTAACAGCCCTGTCCTCCATGGCTTTTCGCCAGCCTCCCAACCAGTAAGATCGGGCATTGATTGATTGATAAGGACAAAATTCCTTTGGTCTACCGACAATACCAGCTTGATAACCACGTGAATGAGCCCGTTCTAGGCGATCGCGTTTTTGTCTCTTCATGCCTTATTTCCCTCATTATTTATCTGGTGGAAAGAAAACAATGATTACTTTATAAGCAACCACATAATATCAATACCGATTATTAAGCCAAAGGTCAAGGCGAAAAATTCACACCAATGTCATATTTGTGATCCAAAATAGGAATTTTCCCCGCTAAACAACGAAAAAATCTAACCTGTTGAAAAAAATAAAAAACCTCTAAAAACGTAATGCAATTACAACATTACATTTTCAGAAGTCTGTTTTAGGTATTTTGTTTTTAGAAACTTGGTTTTAGAATTCTGGTTTTAAAAACATAGTGGTTTCGAACAACGATCGGATACTGCCAACCCGCTGTAATGCTCAGTTAAGCGTACCTGCCTGCTGCGCAATCGACTGGGAAACCAACTGCCAGCCTTGCGCCAGCGTTCTTACCAGCGCATCATAGCCATCTTCCGTTTGTGGCAGTACCACGCTGAAGGGACGTTTAGTCACGTTTCCCTGATAGGTCAGCATCCATTCGCCACGGACGATAACATTGCCATCATAACGGCCGTGAAAGCCCGTGACAGCCACGTTCAGTACAGCCTGTTCGTTTCCCTGCGGCTGAGTGGTCACGACCCAACCGGGCAGTTTATTCCCCAAATTAACCACCAGCGTTTGCTGTAATTGTTGATCCAGCGGGCTGGCCCACAGATTATTACTAGCAATAACGTATTGCACATCGTTAGTCTGGTAGACCAGCCCTGCACTGACGAGATAGTCCGCCACGCTGACATGTTCAATCCATAGCGGATGGCCCTGGGCCACCGCAGCCTGCGTCGTATTGGTATCCGCGATTGTCGGCAGCTGATAGTACGTTTTCTGCGTATTACTGCTGCTGCACGCGCTCAATACCAGCGCCAGAACCAGTGTCCATGCTTTCATCATTATTTTGCCCTCTTCGGCTGAGGATCCTGACTACCCGACGCCTCAAACACCAACGCATTACTTTTCTCGTTCAGGGTGCGCAGCACAGGCTGTAGCTCCCGCAGCACCTGATCCAGCCGCTGCATATCTGCCACCATCTTGTTATAGGCAGGTGAACCGGGCTGGAAGCCTTTCATACTACGATTCAGTTCAAGCAGTGTTTTTTGCATATCTTCTGGCAGATCCTGCATCGCTTTGCTGGATGTCAGCTTGTTCAGCGTCGCTAGCGTTTTTTGCATTTCACGCAGCGTCACCTGACTTTCCATTAGCGTCTTCGTTGCCTCATTGACCATCGGATTCAGTGGCAAATTGTTTACCTTATCCAGCACTGCCATCAGCTTCTGCTGAATCTGTGAGAGGCCACCGTCAATGGTAGGCAGAATCACGTAACCGTCCAGAACGTACAGCTTTTTATCCACTTTCTCTTTCGGATAAAAATCGAGATCGATATAGAGCGCTCCCGTCAGGAGGTTA
The DNA here is from genome assembly GCF_020166435.1 of Pectobacterium versatile. Classification (GTDB taxonomy): domain Bacteria; phylum Pseudomonadota; class Gammaproteobacteria; order Enterobacterales; family Enterobacteriaceae; genus Pectobacterium; species Pectobacterium versatile. The sequence continues at coordinate 142,472 of NZ_JAINZP010000002.1, forward strand.
GCCGATTTCATCGCAGCCCGCAGACCCAACGATTGAGCTTGTTTTAAATGCTGTTCAAAGTTGAACGAACCGCCAAGCTTCTTCTCAAACCGAGCGGGTTCAATACGAATCAGTACCGGAATGCGATAATCATCATCCAGATCCTGTTTCATATCACGCGGGAAAAATGGCGCTTCGGCAACCGTCCCCAGTCGAATACCACGGAATTCAACTGGCGCTCCCGCCTGTAAACCACGGATTGATTCGCTGAAGAATAGTAAATATTCTTTATATTCGGTGTACAGCGAGTCCTGAATACTGCGCTGGCTATCAAAGAGCCGATACTGCGCCATAGTCTTGGCTGCATCACCCAGTTCCCATCCGGCTGGAACATCAAAGCTGACACCACCGCTGAACAGCGTGGTCAGCGACCCCATTTCGACACGCATTCCCTGTGCCGACATATCAAACGCGACTCCAGTGTCTTTCCAGAAGCGGACATTACTGGTGACCAGACCATCATACGGGGCAGAGATAAACAGCTGATAGCGCATCTTGCGCGCTTTCGGCTCGAATTCGCTGGTTTCCACCGAACCTACACGATAGCCGCGGAACAGGACCGGATCGCCCGCGTTCAACTGCCCGGATTGCTCACTGTCGAGTATCACCCTGATACCTTTCGCATCTGGCGAGGCCAGCGGCGGCGCATCCAGCAGGGTAAACTCACGTTTATCATCCTTGTGGGCACCGGGCTGTAATTCAATATAGGCACCGGATAACAGCGTACCCAGACCAGAAATCCCCTCCCGACCAATCTGCGGCTTCACCACCCAAAAAGCGGAATCCTGCTTTAACAGTTTATCCATGCCGTCATGCAGGCGTGCTTTGATCTCCACCTGATGGAGATCATCACTCAGCACCACGCTCTCTACCACCCCAACATCGACGCTACGACTTTTGATTGCGGTTTTTCCCGCTTCAATGCCTTCCGCGTTGCTGGTAATTAGCGTAATTTGTGGCCCCTGATGGCTGAAATGGTAAAACAGTATCCAGGCACCGATCAGCACCGTGGCAATCGGCACAATCCAGACCGGCGACCAGCGTTTAATCGTTTCTACATCCGCAACGGCATGATTATCTTTCGCCAACGGAAGACTCCTTATGAAGAACATCATCGCGACGATCCCATAACAAACGGGGATCAAACATCATCGCGGCAAACATGGTAAGAATTACCACGGCTGCGAACAATACCGCGCCAACGGCGGGATAAATACTCATCAGGCGACCGATGCGCACCATCGCAGACAGGACAGCAATAACGAACACATCAATCATCGACCAGCGCCCAACAAACTCAACCATCTCATAGATAACATGCATTCGCTCGCTGTCTTCTGTTTTCTTGGTATTGCGATTGGCCTGCCAGCAAAGCCAGCCTAACGCCAGCATTTTTAGCGATGGCACCATGACACTGGCGATAAAAATCACCAGTGCGACAGGATAAGACCCCATTCCCCATAGCAGGATAACGCCCGACATGATCGTCGAGCCCATACGATCGCCGAACGCTTCGGTTATCATAATCGGCATCAGATTTGAGGGGATGTACAACATTACTGAAGTGATCAGCAGGGCCAGCGTCCATTGCAGGCTATGCTTCTTACGGGCATGCCCATGCGAGTGACAACGTGGGCAGATTAACTGGTTGGCAGGCAGAATAGCAGTGCAACACGAGCACGAACGCAGCCCTTGAGATAACCCACTTTTCCCCAAAACCGGTGGGGCAGGCAATGCGGGTGGAGATACAATGTCATTCCACAGCCAGCGGCGATCGAGGCTTTGGAAGGCCAGTAACTGTAGCACACAGAACAGGACAAAAGGCACAAAACTGGTGCCAATGCCAATGTCCCCATAGGCTATGAGTTTGACAAAGCTGACCAACACGCCAGCCAGAAAAATCTCCGCCATACCCCAACTTTTAAGGTGGAACAGCATCTTGCCTATGCCTTTTTTCAATGCCAACGGCAGCGAAGCATGCAGGCAAAGCAAAATGAGAGTTGCCATACTGAAAGCTGGGACCAGTTGAACAAAGAGCATAAACAGCGTCGCGACGCTGGCGTAGTTTTCCGCCACCATCACTTTGGGAATCTGTATCAGGGTAATTTCGCTGGTGATGCCCGCTACGCGCATAGAAACGAAGGGGAAGAGGTTTGCCAGCAGTAGCATGAACAATGCGCTCACCGCATAGCCAACTGGCCGTTTACGTGGCTCCGTCTGGCGGCTGGTTAGTCCAGTTTTACAGCGTGGGCAGGTCGCCTTCTGGCCATGTAACAGCTCAGGTAACTCCACCAGCAGGTCGCACTGCGGGCAAAGCATATAATCATCATGGTGATGCTCGTGTTGAAGATTACAGTCATGCCGATCGTGATGGGAACACACACGTTCTCTCCTTCAAAATTCGTCAGCTTCTGACTGAAAACTCCATCAATACGGGATATTACACCCATATTGATGGCGTCATACAACCACGTAGATTAGCCGTTTTTCTGTGCTTCCAGCTCTTCCCAACGTTCGAAACAAGTTTCCAGCGCACTTTCCGCTTCCGCCAGAGCGCTTAAGACCTGTTGCGTCTCTTCGCGTGGGCGGTTAAAGAAACTGGCGTCATTCATTTGCGCTTGCAGCGACTCAATTTCCTGCTCCAGTTGCTCAAGACGCAGCGGCAATTGGTCTAATTCGCGCTGCTGGTTATAACTTAATTTCCCCGTGCTTCGTTTAGCGGACGGTGCGGTGTTCACCGTCGCCGCTGGCGCTGTTACCGCCGATGCAGCCGTCGTTCGCAGTGGTGTCGCCGTTGCACGCTGCTGTTGCGCATCAAAATACCCGCCGACAAAGCGAGAAATTTTGCCCTCGCCTTCAAAGATCCAGCATTCGGTAACCGAATTATCAACGAACTGACGGTCGTGGCTGACCAGCAGAACCGTTCCTTGATAACTTTCGATTAACTCTTCCAGCAATTCCAGCGTTTCCACATCCAGATCGTTGGTCGGTTCATCGAGAATCAACAGGTTACTGGGTTTGAGGAACAAACGCGCCAACAGCAGGCGGTTACGCTCCCCACCCGACAGCGCTTTTACCGGCGTCATGGCGCGTTTCGGATGGAACAGGAAGTCCTGCAAATAGCCCAGCACATGACGTGAACGGCCGTTGACCATCACTTCCTGCTTGCCTTCTGCCAGGTTGTCCATCACCGTACGTTCTGGATCGAGTTCAGCACGGTGCTGATCGAAATAGGCAACTTCCAACTTCGTGCCACAGTGCACGCGTCCACTGACCGGTTCTAACCCACCCAGCATTAATTTTAGCAGTGTGGTTTTGCCGCAGCCATTCGGCCCCACCAGCGCAATCTTGTCGCCGCGCTGTACCTGAGCGGAGAAATTACGGGTCAGTATCTTATCGTCAATCTGGTAGCTCACGTCTTCCAGCTCAAACACAATCTTGCCAGAGCGAGCAGCTTCTTCAACCTGCATTTTCGCCGAGCCCATCACTTCACGACGCTGCGCACGATCCTGGCGCATGGCCTTCAGTGCCCGCACACGTCCTTCATTACGGGTACGGCGGGCTTTGATGCCCTGACGGATCCACACTTCTTCCTGCGCCAGTTTGCGATCGAACTCTGCATTTTGCAGATCTTCCACTCGCAATGCTTCTTCTTTCCCTTCCAGATATTTTTCGTAGTTACCCGGCCAAGAAACCAGTTTTCCGCGATCGAGGTCGACAATGCGGGTCGCCATATTGCGAATAAACGAGCGGTCATGGGAGATAAAGACAATGCTGCCTTGGAACGTTTTCAGGAAGGTTTCCAGCCAGTCAATCGTCTCAATATCCAGATGGTTAGTTGGTTCATCCAGCAGCAGCACACGCGGTGAACTCACCAGCGCTCTGCCGAGTGCAGCTTTACGCAGCCAGCCACCGGAAAGCGAAGCCAGCGGCGCATCGGCGGACAGACCAAGCTGTTCCAGCACCTCGTGAATGCGACTTTCCAATTGCCATAGGCCCTGATGCTCCAAAACGTCCTGCAACTTAGCCAGTTGATTCAGGTTCTTTTCACTCGGATCGCTTTCTACCAGACGTAGCATGGCGTGATAGTTTTTCAGGTGATCCGCCTGTGCGGCGACCCCTTCAGCAACAAAATCAAAGACGCTACCAGCAACATCACGCGGGGGATCCTGTTGCAGGCGCGCGACAATCAGATCTTGTTCATAGGTGATACGACCATCATCCAGCGGGATCTCTTTGGCCAGAATTTTCAGCAGGGTCGATTTACCCGCGCCGTTACGGCCAACCAGACAAACACGCTCATTTTCTTCGATATGGAGTTCGGTGTTATCCAACAGCGGCGCATCGCTGAACGACAGCCACGCACCTGAAACACTGATTAAAGACATCGGTTACTTTTCCTCACCGGCATGCGTTAGCAGCCAGCAGTTATGAATTTGACGATTACGGGCAAAATCCTGCGATTGGGTCTGTGCGGTAATTTCTTTGGCGTTCAGCCCCAGCGCAGTCAGACCAGCGGTATCCATCTGGAAGCCGCGTTTATTGTTCGAGAACATGATGGTGCCGCCACGACGCAGCAGGCGTTTGAGATCTTTCATCAGAGCCAGATGATCGCGCTGGACATCAAACGACTCTTCCATTCGTTTTGAGTTAGAGAAAGTCGGCGGGTCAATGAAGATCACATCAAATTGCTCGTTCCCGTTATGTAGCCATGACAGGCAATCTGCTTGGATCAGACGATGCTGACGCCCGGTCAGACCATTCACCCGCAGGTTTTTCTCTGCCCATTCCAGATAGGTGCGTGACATATCGACAGTGGTCGTTGAACGTGCACCGCCCAGTCCGGCATGTACACTCGCCGTGCCGGTGTAGGCAAACAGGTTAAGAAAATCTTTGCCACGGCTCATCTCACCCAGCATTTTGCGGGCGATACGGTGGTCGAGGAATAGGCCGGTATCGAGGTAGTCGGTCAGGTTGACCCACAGCTTGGCGCCAAACTCTTCCATCAGCAGGAAGTCACCTTTCTGAGCCAGTTTCTCATACTGGTTTTTACCTTTCTGACGTTCACGCGTTTTCAGCACCAAACGGTTCGACGGTAATTCCAGCACGCTCAGCGTCGCGTTGATCACATCAAACAGGCGCTGACGAGCCTTTTGCGCATCAATAGTTTTCGGCGGCGCATACTCTTGTACGACGACCCAACTGCCGTAGCGGTCAACCGCCACATTATATTCAGGCAGATCAGCATCATAGATGCGATAGCACTCAACCCCCTGCTGCTTCGCCCATTTTTCCAGCTTGCGCAGGTTCTTGCGTAGACGGTTGGCAAAGTCTTCTGCGATTTGCCCCGCAGCCCCACCCTGCGTTTCCGCCAGTTGATAATTTTTCTGTACGCAGTCCAGCGGGCCGTTTTTCGCCTTGAATTGGCGCTCGGCACGCAGTTGCAGGCAGCTCAGCAGTTCCGGCGATGCACTGAACAGCGAGAGCTGCCAGCCACCAAAGTCGCTTTTCATCTTACGACCCAGCATATTATGCAGGGCAATCAGCGCGGGTTCACTTTCCAGACGCTCACCGTAAGGCGGGTTGCTGACAACCGTGCCTTTCGGGCCTTCCAGCAGTGGATTTTTTAGCTGTGCGGCATCCCTCACGTCGAAAGAAATGAGTTCGGCAACGCCTGCGCGACGCGCATTAGCTTTGGCGATCTCGATCACTCGACGGTCGTTATCCGATCCGAAGAAACGCGACGTCGTCGTCTGCAAGCCTTGGCTAGCACGCTGCTGCGCTTCCGTCGTCACCTCGCGCCACAGTTCGGCATCGTGCTTTAACCAGGCGTTAAATCCCCAGTGCGTGCGATGCAAGCCGGGCGCGCGATCGGATGCGATCATGGCCGCTTCGATCAGCAACGTACCGGAACCACACATCGGATCGACCAGCGGCGTGCCGCTCTGCCAGCCGGAGCGCAGCACAATCGCCGCCGCCAAGTTCTCTTTTAGCGGCGCCAGTCCGGCCAGATCGCGGTAACCACGCTGATGTAAGCCATCACCGCTTAAATCCAGCGAAACGCTGGCCATATCACGCTGTAAAAAGACGTTAACGCGAATATCCGGCTGCTGTTTCGCTACGTCTGGACGCTGTCCGGTTTTGCGCGTGAAGCTATCCACAATCGCATCTTTGACTTTTAACGCGCCGTACTGGCTGTTGCGGATATCTTCATTGGTACCGGTAAAATGCACGGCAAAGGTTTTATCGATGCTGAAGATCGTTGACCAGTCAATCGCCTGCACGCCCAGATACAAATCCAGATCGCTGTGTACCTTGAATTCATTCAGCGGCAGCAGAATGCGCGATGCCAGACGGCTCCACAGCAGGCTCTGGTACAGCAGGCGATTGTCACCCTCAAAATGGACACCGCCCTGCACAACCGCACAGGACTGCGCACCCAATGATTCGAGTTCGCTTTTTAATAATTCTTCCAATCCCCGCGCCGTACTGGCAAACAAAGCATTCATGTCGTCACTATCACCAAAAAATAGATTCATAAAAGAAATTGAGGCGCATTATAGCTAATCCGAGACGCTTGTCATAAAGTTGCCGTTTTACTTTGGCAAGGAACAGGTCAGTGATTGGCGTAACGCGGCTTTATATTCATCCGGTAAAATCGATGCGGGGGCTACAGCTGTCCCACGCAATGGCGTCTGTCAGCGGTTTGGCGAACGATCGTGCCTTCATGATTACCGAATCGGATGGCACATTTATTACTGCCCGCCAGTATCCGCAGATGGTGCTATTTACCCCCGCCTTGTTACCCGATGGACTGTTTATTGCTGCGCCGGATGGTCAAACGGCCACGATACGTTTTGCCGACTTCACCGAAACACCTCAGCCGACAGAAGTCTGGGGGACGCACTTTACGGCACTCGTCGCCCCTGAAGCCATCAATGTCTGGTTAAGTCACTATTTTCAGCGTGCCGTACAGCTTCGCTGGGTGGGCAATGAGCCATCGCGGCGAGTGAAGCATTATCCAGACGTTCCTTTAGCATTTGCCGACGGCTATCCGTTTCTGTTAATTAATGATGCCTCATTTCAGGCGCTACGCCAGCGCTGTTCCGCCGGCATTAAAATCGAACAATTCCGTCCCAATTTGGTCGTAACAGGCGCGGAAGCCTTTGCCGAAGACAGTTGGAAGACCATTCGGATTGGCGAGGTTATTTTTGACGTCGTCAAACCCTGTAGCCGCTGCATTTTCACCACTGTCAGCATCGAACGTGGCCGTAAGCATCCGTCAGGAGAACCACTAGCAACGCTGCAATCGTTCCGCACTGCCGAGAACGGCGACGTTGATTTTGGGCAAAATCTGGTCGCCAGAAATACGGGCATCATTCGCGTGGGCGACACATTGGAAGTGTTAGCAACCAAACCGCCGCGTCCTTATGGTTCCGGTCAGGTAGTCGAAAACCTTGTGGTTCCCGAAAAAAGCGAACAGGCCGTCACCATCCACTATCAGGGAAAATCGTTACAAGGGAACAATCAGCAGATTTTACTGGAACAATTGGAACAACAGGGTATTCGAATCCCCTATTCTTGTCGGGCAGGACTGTGCGGTTGCTGTAAATTGACGTTAGTCAGCGGAGAGGTTTCCGCACTGAAGCAAAGTGCCATCAGGCAAAACGGCGAAATTCTTAGCTGTAGCTGTATTCCGCAGAGTGACGTTCATCTGCAATAGTCGAAGAAAAATAGCGTACATGCAGTTTGAAGTATGACGGGGATATGACGCGGTTTAGACGACCTTGGCATACTCAAATGCCGACGTGCCTTCACCCAACGCGGTTTCCCACTCAGCTCTATTCTGAACGACGGCAGGCATTAGCCTGTCGTGCATGATTTTTATGGCGTCGCCCAGCCCCATGGTCTTTCCACTTAATGACAGTTGTTCTTGCGCCAGCAGACAGAGACAGGCTTTATCCCCTGCTTCCGCCACCAGAAAACAGGCCGTTTCATGGGTTTCAGTGAGCTGTACCTGTACAACATCACCCGCCTGCGGCGAATACGTTACGGCATCCGGCTGTTGGATGAAGTGCCAGCTTTTTGGCATAAGCGGTTTTAAGAATCGGCTTGCGACCAACGCATTCAGAACTAATTCGCCTTGAAGGTCACGATGCAGCGCCGCTTTCTGACATTTGTCGTTATAGGTAAAAAATAGCGCAGCATCGTCAACACAGAATGCACATTCATTAAATGCATCCGGCGTTAGCATTTTAGATGGAAAACGAGAACGGAATAACATGCCGTTAGCCAAATCCAACATCAGGCGATCGTGTTCGGTATCAAAATACCAGCGCCAGTTATCGTCAGGTTTTAACTTCATATTATTTACCCTTCGCCTTCACAGTAGAAATATCAGAAATGGCTGATTGTGTTTTCTCACATTGCAATAATCGTTCATCGTCATAAACGTTGCGGTAAGACGATCAGACATCGGTTGATAGATTATTTACGCAAACGGATAAAATATAGACTAGCTGGGGGGATAAATAAACCCCCAGCTAAAAATGAAAGGCATTTCGGATTAAATATGTGTAACGATATCTTTAATCAGGCGAGGACCGTGGAAAATAAAGCCTGAATATATCTGTACCAGTGAGGCACCAGCCGCCATTTTTTCGCGTGCGGCAACCAAAGAATCAATTCCGCCAACGCCAATAATTGGCAAACGCCCTGCTAATTCCTGTGACAAACGGCGGATAATTTCCGTGCTGCTTGTCTGCAACGGACGTCCACTTAATCCTCCGGTTTGCCCACAGTGGTTTAATCCCTGAATCAGTTTTCTGTCGAGCGTCGTATTAGTGGCAATCACCCCGTCGATGTTATGGCGAACCAGACTGTCGGCAATTTGGATCAATTCTTCTTCAGAAAGATCCGGCGCGATCTTCACCGCTACGGGAACATATTTCTGATGCTTATCTTTTAATTCCGTCTGCTTGTTCTTTATCGCCAGTAAAAGATCGTCCAGCGCTTCACCATATTGCAGACTGCGTAATCCCGGCGTATTGGGGGATGAAATGTTGATCGCGATATAGCCTGCGTGAGGATAAACCTTATCCATGCAGATCAAATAGTCGTCTTTACCCTGCTCAACCGGCGTATCTTTATTCTTGCCGATGTTGATCCCTAATACACCGCCGAAGCGTGTTTTCTTTACATTCTCGACCAGATAATCCACGCCCTTATTATTGAAGCCCATCCGGTTGATCAATCCTTCCGCTTCCACTACGCGGAATAATCTCGGTTTGTCATTACCAGATTGTGGACGCGGCGTCACCGTCCCCACTTCAATAAAACCAAATCCCATTGCGCCTAACGCATCGATACATTCGCCGTCTTTATCTAATCCCGCCGCTAGACCAAGTGGGTTTTTAAAAGATAACCCCATGCAGGTAACCGGTTTAGTAGGAACAGATTGGCGGACGAGAAATTCAAAAGGCGTGTTGGTAATACGGCGTAATTGTTGGAAGGTCAGCTCATGTGCACGCTCTGGATCGAGCTGAAACAGGGCTTTTTTGATAACGGGATAGAACATATTGTCTCCTGAGATCCCTATCGCAAAGGTATCTTGCCTACGCTGGAAGTAAGCAATAGTGGATTAGCGCTTGATAATAACGTTACGTCACGCTGTGGTAAGGGATAGATCGTAAAGACGCTGCAAGTACATCCCTGTAAGCTCGAGCCGCGCCATCCCTGGCGCGGACGCTTTACTCTTCTATCCCCTACCACCGTTATCATTCCGCAAAAAATAATCGTCACAATCTAAGATTATGAATTCACGGTCGGTGATGGTAGTGCCATCTCTGCGGAAAGTAAAACGTTTGCGGAAGTAAGAAATTAGCGCGGGGGAGAATGTCACACGCGGCAGGCTACCGCGTGTGACCGAAGAATTAGCGTGGCAGGATTAGTCTTGCAGTGCCTTGCTGATCTTCTCGAACAGATCGCCAGACAGATTTTCCAACGTCTTCAACTGCTCCAGCGCCTGACGCATTTGCGCCTGACGTTTAGCATCATAGCGTTTCAGACGGATCAACGGTTCGATCACCCGCGCCGCAACCTGCGGATTGCGGGTGTTCAAGTCGCTCAGAATTTCCGTCAGGAAACGATAGCCGCTACCGTCTTCGGCATGGAAAGCTGAGGGATTTGACGCGGCAAATGCCCCTACCAGCGAACGCAGACGGTTAGGGTTGTTCAGGCTGAATGAACGGTGTTGCAGCAGTTCACGCACGCGGGTCAGCACATCGGCCGCCGGGCTGGTGGCTTGCAGTACAAACCATTTATCCATGACCAAGCCATCCTGATGCCAGCGGTTATCAAACTGCGTCAGCAGCTCATCACGCACGGGCAGTTGAGCCTCGACCGCCGCCGACAGCGCCGCCAGAGAATCCGTCATGTTATCCGCCTGACGGAACTGCGCCTGCACCAGTTTATCCGCCTGATCCGCATCGCTGAATGCCAGATAATGCAGGCAGACGTTGCGCAGCGCGCGTTTGCCCATATCCGCATGTTCGATACGATATTGCGGCGCGTGATTCGCGTGGTATACCGCCAGCCACTCATCCGCCATCTCTTTTGCCATCGTACGCGTCATGCTTTCACGTACGGCAGCAATAGCCGTAGGATCGATGATGTCAAATAGCTCGGCAATCTCGTTTTCGCTCGGCAATGTCAGAATCTGAGAAGCCAGCATCGGATCCAGTTTTTCATCCAGCAACACGCCACGGAAAGCATCGACAACATGCATCGGTACAGAAAGCGGTTGTTTCTGCTGATAGCGAGAAACGTTCAGACGGATATAGTTAGCCAGCAGGCTCTGTGCCGCATCCCAACGTGAGAAGGCATTGCTTGCGTGGCGCATCAGGAACGTCAGTTGTTCATCGCTCCAGGCATAGTTCAATTTTACCGGCGCAGAGAACTCACGTAATAAAGAAGGAATCGGGCGGCAAGGCACTTGATCGAAAATGAACGTCTGTTCGGATTCGGTCACATTAAGCACCGACGCCAGCAGTTGACCGTCTTTCTGTAACGGAATGACCTGCCCTTGTGGGTCGTACAGTTCGATATCCAACGGAATATGCAGCGGCAGCTTTGGCTGTTTGTCGGCACCGATCGGCGTCTTTTGGCTCACGCTCAGCAGATATTGTTGCGTCTGCGGATCGTAATCATCACGCACGGTCAGCACTGGCGTGCCTGACTGGCTATACCAGCGGCGGAACTGTGCGAGATCGACACCGGAAGCATCTTCCATCGCCAGTACGAAATCATCACAGGTCGCCGCGCTGCCGTCGTGACGCTCAAAATACAGACGAATACCGGCTTGGAATTTTTCCTCACCTAATAAGGTGTGCATCATGCGGATCACTTCCGATCCCTTTTCATAGACCGTCAGCGTGTAGAAGTTATTCATCTCGATCACCTGATCGGGACGAATTGGATGCGACATCGGGCTGGCATCTTCGGCAAACTGCGCACCGCGCATCACACGCACGTTATCAATACGGTTCACCGGACGCGACCCCAGATCGGAGCTGAACTCCTGATCGCGGAACACCGTCAGCCCTTCTTTCAGGCTAAGCTGGAACCAGTCGCGACAGGTGACGCGGTTGCCCGTCCAGTTGTGAAAATATTCATGGCCGATCACCGCTTCAATATTCAGATAGTCTTTATCCGTCGCGGTTTCGGCCTTGGCCAGCACGTATTTAGAGTTGAATACGTTCAGCCCTTTGTTTTCCATCGCCCCCATGTTGAAGAAATCAACGGCGACGATCATATAGATGTCGAGATCGTATTCCAGACCGAAACGCTCTTCATCCCACTTCATCGAATTCTTCAGCGAGGTCATCGCCCAGCCAGCACGATCGAGGTTGCCACGGTCAACGTACAGCTCCAGCGCCACATCGCGACCAGAACGTGTCGTGAAGCGATCCTGAAGCACATCAAAATCGCCAGCAACCAGCGCGAACAGATAAGCCGGTTTCGGGAACGGATCCTGCCATTCAATCCAGTGGCGACCGCCCTCCAGCTCTCCTTGTGCAATACGATTGCCGTTAGAGAGTAAATAAGGATAGCGAGCTTTATCCGCTGTGATGCGCGTCGTGAATTTCGCCAGCACATCTGGTCGGTCGAGATAATAGGTAATGTGGCGGAATCCTTCGGCCTCACACTGTGTACAGAGCGCGTCGCCAGAGAGGTATAGCCCTTCCAACGCGCTATTGGCGGCAGGATTGATTTCGGTTTCGATGCTGAGCGTGAAACGTGCGGGTAATTGTGTCAGAATCAGGCCATCGTCCTGCTGCTGGTAATGTGTCCACGGCTGGCCATCAACACTCAGGCTAATCAGTTTCAGCCCTTCGCCATTCAGCTTCAACGGCGCGCCAGCGTCCCCCTGCAACACCACCTGACTAACGGCTTTTACGTGCGTTTTTTCAGCATGGAGATCGAAATCCAGTGCAATGTCGGTAATGGTGTAATCCGGTGCACGGTAGTCATGGCGATATTTTATTTGCGGCTGTTGATTCATATAAATTTTCCACCTCGTCATAAGCATCAAAGATCAAGTCTAAGCCTGTTATCTTAATGTTACCACGACAAAATAATGAGGATAATCATCGTACCGCGGTTCATTCCCGCACGTCTCGCTATGTTGTCGTAATGTAATAAACGGATAATCAAGGTATACTGACCGAACATTGCTGATTGTCCCAATGGTGGATAGGCATCTTACAAGGATGCTGTAACGCATTATGACTTTGCACACTTCCCCGATTCTGCACTCATTGCTGGATACCGATGCCTACAAGCTGCACATGCAACAGGCGGTGTATCATCACTATTATGATGTCGACGTTGCGGCTGAATTTCGCTGTCGCGGTGATGAGTTATTAGGCGTTTACGCTGATGAGATAGCCCATCAGGTCGATCTGATGCGTTTCTTGTCATTGAGTGACGATGAGTTCACCTATCTTTCTTCTCTGCCGTTCTTTCAGCCCGATTATCTCCACTGGCTGCGGGACTTCCGTTTTAATCCACAGCAGGTTTCGATCAAGAATCATGCTGGCAAGCTGGATATCCGCATCACCGGGCCGTGGCGTGAAGTGATTTTGTGGGAAGTTCCCTTGCTGGCTGTGATCAGTGAAGTCGTGCATCGGGATCGCTCGCCCGACGTCACGGCCGAGCAGGCGTTCACCCAGCTGTCTGCCTCGCTGGAAAGCTTCCGCCAGAACAGCGCGAATGTGGATCTCAGCCAATTCAAGCTAATGGATTTCGGCACACGGCGGCGTTTCTCTCGTGATGTCCAGCAGACGATTGTTACGACGCTACGAGCCGATTTCCCTTATTTCATTGGCACCAGCAATTACGATCTGGCACGCCGTTTGGATATCACACCTGTCGGCACGCAGGCACATGAGTGGTTTCAGGCGCATCAGCAGATTAGTCCGACACTGGCAAACAGCCAGCGCGCCGCGCTACAAATGTGGCTACATGAATATCCCACGCATTTGGGCATTGCGTTGACCGATTGCATCACTATGGATGCCTTCCTGCGCGATTTCGATTTGTCGTTCGCCGAAGCCTATCAGGGGCTGCGTCACGACTCTGGCGATCCGGTCGATTGGGGCGAAAAAGCCATTGCGCATTATCAGCGCCTCATCATCGATCCGATGAGCAAAACATTGGTCTTCTCCGACAACCTGAATCTGGATAAAGCGCTGACGCTGTACCGTCATTTCGGGCAGCGCGTGAATCTGGTATTTGGTATCGGCACGCGCCTGACGTGTGATATCCCCGGCGTGAAACCGCTGAATATCGTCATCAAACTGGTGGAATGCAACGGCAAACCGGTGGCAAAGCTCTCCGATAGCCCCGGAAAAACCATCTGTCAGGATCAGAACTTCGTGTGTGAGTTACGCAAAGCGTTTGACTTACCCTGCGTGAAAAAGGCCAGTTAAGGCTTTCCCCTATAGATGTTGACCAACTTTGCAGCAGATTCACCCACATGAGCGAAAACTTCGCGCCATTCCGGTGATTTCTGCTTGTGTCCTGTTGCATCGCAAGTAACATAGCAAATGGCTCGGATTGGGCCATTTGACGTTTTAACCACGATATTATTTTTCTTAAACACGATTAATTAAAGAGAGAATTTTATGAGCGTAGTGCCTGTAGTCGATGTACTGCAAGGCCGTGTTGCCGTTGACAGCGAAGTCACCGTGCGCGGCTGGGTACGTACCCGGAGAGATTCTAAAGCCGGTATCTCCTTTATCGCCGTTTATGACGGCTCCTGCTTTAATCCATTACAGGCTGTCGTTAATAATAATCTCTCCAATTATCAGGATGACGTACTGCGCCTGACTACCGGCTGCTCCGTTGAAATAACCGGTAACGTCGTCGCGTCTCCGGGTGAAGGCCAGAGCTTCGAGCTGCAAGCCACCAACGTCAACGTCGTTGGCTGGGTTGACGATCCCGATACCTACCCGATGGCGGCAAAGCGTCACAGCATCGAATATCTGCGTGAAGTGGCGCACCTGCGTCCGCGTACCAATCTGATCGGTGCCGTTGCGCGCGTTCGTCATACGCTGGCGCAGGCGATTCACCGCTTCTTCCACGAGAACGGTTACTTCTGGGTATCAACCCCGCTGATTACCGCATCCGATACCGAAGGCGCGGGCGAAATGTTCCGTGTTTCTACTCTCGATCTGGAAAACCTGCCGCGTACCGAACAAGGTAAAGTGGATTTCAGCGAAGATTTCTTCGGTAAAGAAGCGTTCCTGACCGTATCCGGCCAGTTGAATGGCGAAACCTACGCCTGTGCGCTGTCTAATGTGTATACCTTTGGCCCAACGTTCCGTGCGGAAAACTCTAACACCAGCCGCCATCTGGCTGAGTTTTGGATGATCGAACCGGAAGTCGCTTTCGCCTCTTTGGATGACGTCGCGGCGTTGGCAGAAAATCTGCTGAAATATGTTTTTCAGGCCGTACTGAATGAGCGTGCCGATGATATGGCGTTCTTTGCTGAGCGCGTTGATAAAGAAGCCATCACTCGACTGGAAAAATTCGTTAGCTCTGATTTCGCACAGGTGGACTACACCGATGCTGTCGAGATCCTGCTGAACTGCGGGCAGCAGTTCGAGAACCCGGTTTACTGGGGCGTTGACCTCTCCTCCGAACATGAGCGTTATCTGGCGGAGCAGCACTTCAAAGCACCGGTTGTCGTTAAAAACTACCCGAAAGACATCAAAGCTTTCTATATGCGGATGAATGAAGACGGTAAGACCGTTGCTGCAATGGATGTTCTGGCACCAGGAATCGGTGAAATCATCGGTGGCTCTCAGCGTGAAGAGCGTCTGGCGCAGTTGGATAGCCGTCTGGAAGAGATGGGACTGAATAAAGAAGACTACTGGTGGTATCGTGATTTACGTCGTTACGGCACCATTCCCCATTCCGGTTTCGGTTTAGGTTTTGAACGATTGATTGCCTATGTTACCGGTGTACAAAATGTGCGCGATGTTATTCCTTTCCCACGCACACCACGGAACGCCAGTTTCTAAATAAAAATTTAATATAAGTAAAACAAATATGTAGAAAAGAAGAGTCGGGCTTCCCGGCTCTTTTTTTTATTTTTTATTCTGTCTCATAAAGTTCCCTATTTTTTACATTTTGAAACACATTATTTCCATTTGTTACCCGATTGCGAACTTTGTAGCACCTTTAGAGTGGATAAACGGGCGCATGAATGGAAAACTGCGTTCAGACACAGGAAGACACCAAACTTTCAGGAATAGTTCCGCAAAGAATTATTTATGGCAGTGGCAGGTGTCCAAATAACACCAATGAGGGTAATAATGATGAAACGCAACATTCTTGCAGTAGTAATCCCAGCTCTGTTAGTCGCAGGCGCAGCCAACGCTGCTGAAGTTTATAACAAAGACGGCAACAAGCTGAATCTGACTGGTCGCGTACATGCAGGTTATGCGTTCCAAAACCAAAGCGCTGAAAACGAAGACAACACCAATGCTCGTATTGGTTTTAAAGGTGAAACTCAGATCAACAACGATCTGACTGGTTATGGCCGTTTTGAATATCAATTTGATGGTAACAGTACTGAGGACTCTTTAAGTACTAGCGATAACAAAACCCGTTACGCTTTTGCTGGACTGAAATTTGCTGATTTCGGTTCTTTCGATTACGGTCGTAACATGGGTGTTGCTTACGACGTTCTGGCTTATACCGACGTTCTGCCAGAAAATGGCGGCGATAGCAGCATCACGGATACCCTGACTGGTCGTATCGGTAACGCAGCAACCTTCCGTACTACTAACCTGTTTGGTTTAGTTGAAAACTTGGGCTTCGGTCTGCAATACGTTGCTAAAGATGAAACATCTTCTCCAAACATCAGCCGTAGCCACGGTGATGCATGGGCAACCTCACTATCCTATGACACTGATTTTGGCGTAGGTGTGATTGCATCTTACGGTGCGTATGATCGTACTCAATTTCAGCAGCAGGCTGCTACTGGCGCTCGAGGTGATCGTGCTGACGTATGGTCAACGGGTCTGAAATATGACGCAAACAACATCTATGTTGCAGCAGTTTACGGCGAAGGTCGTAATTTCTTCCGCGCTAGCAGCACAGCTGGAATTGCTGATGAGAGCAAAATCTTTGAAGTTGTTGCACAGTACAACTTTGATTTTGGCCTAACACCTACCATTGCTTACGTATCTCGTAAAGACAAAATTAATAACGTTGCCAACGATTACGCTGTTAAATATGCAAGCGTTGGTGCAACTTACGCATTCAACAAAAACTTCTCTACCTATGTTGAATACGACATCAGCCTGCTTGACAAAGATCAGACTAAAACATTCAATCAAGAAAACAGCGACCGTGTAGACGTCGGTGTAATCTACCAGTTCTAAGTTGGCATCGCATAACGTAACGAGTTAATCGTTCGTATTGCATGAAAAGACAGAGCCTCGGCTCTGTCTTTTTTATTGCGTGCTGGGTCGCGTCGCGATAGCTCTCCACTTTTACGAGCAATCGCCTGCAACGTTGAAAAACGCTCTCCCGCATTTTCTGTTTCTGCTTTACGCCACGCTGCGCCAATTATTCTCGCCTAACCAGTCTTTTATTTCGTCTCTCTCCTTCTCCCTGTTATTTCCCTTTCTTTTTGACATCAACGGTTGGCAAAGCCTTTTACTGACGGTACTCTGAGAATTCTTATTTCATCTCAGTTATGGAACATTCTGGCAATGTTTGAAAATATCTCTGCCGCACCGGCCGATCCTATTCTCGGGCTGACCGATCTTTTCCGCGCCGATGACCGCGCGAATAAAATCAATCTGGGTATTGGTGTCTATAAAGATGAAACCGGTAAAACCCCGGTTCTGACCAGCGTAAAAAAAGCAGAACACTATCTGCTGGAAAATGAAACCACCAAAAACTATCTGGGCATTGACGGTCTGCCAGCATTCGGTCAGTGCACGCAGGAGCTGTTGTTTGGCAAGCAGAATGCCATCATTGCCGACAAACGTGCCCGTACAGCGCAAACCCCAGGCGGAACTGGTGCGTTGCGTGTAGCCGCTGATTTCATTGCAAATCAAACGTCTGCGAAGCGCATTTGGATCAGCAACCCAACCTGGCCAAATCACAATAACGTCTTCTCTGCTGCCGGTTTGGAAGTGTGTCAGTATGACTACTACGATGCCGCTAATCACGCGCTGGATTTTGATGGCCTGCTGAACAGCCTGAACGCTGCACAAGCGGGTGACGTGGTACTGTTCCATGGCTGTTGCCACAACCCAACCGGTATCGATCCTACTGCTGAGCAGTGGGCTACGCTGGCCGAACTGTCGGTAGCGAAAGGCTGGCTGCCGCTGTTTGACTTCGCCTATCAGGGCTTTGCCCGCGGGCTAGAAGAAGATGCGGAAGGCCTGCGTCTCTTCGCTGCAAAACACGATGAACTGATCGTATGCAGCTCGTACTCTAAAAACTTCGGTTTATACAACGAGCGCGTCGGTGCCTGTACGCTGGTTGCCGCCGATGCCGCAACAGCAGACAAAGCATTCAGTCAGGTGAAAGCCGCTATTCGCGCAAACTACTCTAACCCACCGTCACACGGCGCGACCGTTGTTGCGACCATTCTGGGCAACGATGCGCTGAAGGCCGTCTGGGAACAGGAATTGACAGCGATGCGTGAGCGTATTCAACGCATGCGTCAGCTGTTCGTGAATACCTTGCAGGAAAAAGGGGCAAATCAGGATTTCTCCTTCATCATCAATCAGAATGGAATGTTCTCATTCAGTGGTTTGACCAAAGAGCAGGTTCTGCGTCTGCGTGATGAATTCGGTGTTTATGCGGTGAATTCTGGCCGTATCAACGTTGCAGGAATGACACCGGAAAACATGGCGCCGCTCTGCGAAGCGATTGTTGCTGTTCTCTAATCGCTCTACGATAAAAAAAGCCGACACGTTGTGTCGGCTTTTTCATTTTTACCCTTTACTGATGACAAAATGCAGCAAATTACCAAATCGCGGCATCTTCACGCAGGAAAGGATTGGTTTTACGTTCATGTCCTAAGTTTGACATCGGGCCGTGTCCTGGAATAAACGTCACATCGTCACCCAACGGCAGCAGCTTATTCTTGATAGACGCAATCAACGCCTGATGATCGCCCTGTGGGAAATCGGTACGCCCTACACCACCGTTGAAAATCACATCGCCTACCTGTGCCAAGCGCGATTCTGCATCAAAGAAAACAATATGGCCCGGTGTATGACCTGGGCAGTGGAAAACCGCCAGCGTCGTCTCACCCACGCTAACCTCATCACCTTCCTGTAACCAACGTGATGGTGTCAGCGGCGCGCACTCTTCTAAGCCAAACATCCGGCACTGCGCTGGCAACCCTTCCAGCCAGAAAGCATCTTCAATCTGTGGGCCAATAATCGCTACCTGATAGTACTCAGCCAGTTCCGCCGCCGCACCAACGTGATCCAGATGACCGTGCGTTAACAGAATCTGTTTAACTGAAATCCCAGCATCCGCAACGGCACGCTTGATTTTTTCTGCATCACCACCGGGATCGACAATCGCCGCTTCATTGGTTTTTTCACACCATAATAATGTGCAGTTCTGGCTGAATGCTGTCACTGGGACTATTTGATATTTCATATCACTCCTTGAATAAACTGAGCGGCTCGCTCTGCATTAGCGAACCGTATCAGAAAATATATACCCGTCATACTTCAAGTTGCATGTGCGTTGGCTGCGGTAGCGAATTACCAGGTACGGACGGGGCCGGTATCGATATGAACGAAATCACTGCGTGGATAGTAGCCAACGCCGCCAGCACGCATTTTCATCGCCGCTTTACGAATGTTAGCGAGTTGAACGCCTTCAATATGGAAATCCATCGCCTGCCCCTTCGTGTGGTAGCTCTGCTTTGCTACACCTCTGCTATGCGCACGTAATTCATTATTCGTATCTATCGCGCGATAACCAGAAATCAGCTGTACGGGCTTGTTAGTGCCCAACATCACCTGTAAGCGATAAAGCTGATCGAAAAGTTGAGGGTCAATCGTTTTGACTTTATTGGCACGATAGTCGCGGAAAAAGTGATTCAGGCGGGAAAGTTCTGACTTGTTATACCGTTTACCATCAAAGAATTCCGTTTTCAGCCGCTCTCCGGTATTCAGGTTATTCAGCATCAAAATTCGTGGTCGGGGTGTCGATAACGTCGCAAATGCCTGACCGGGAAGCAGTGCAATACCCAACGCGGCACCACCCAGTGTAAGCCACTTACGGCGATGATTGTCAATGTGATCCATAGAACAAGTACCCTGGCTAAAGAACGGTATAAAAGGAGACACAAAACGTGCCGCCTTGAACCTTAACTGCCAGAGAAAAGTGAGTCAACCCGCTTTGCTAAGGGGTTTGCGGAAGATCGCATCGATCCTCCGCAAAACGATAAAATACCAATGCCGCTAATGCCCGTATTTTCAATACTTACTGAAGCAACAGCCCTGCTCTGGACAGCACTTTCGTCCCAGCACGCGCGGTGTCATCATAATTGTAAATATCTGTTCGGAACTGCGGTCTGCCATCTTCAGCCACCCATGCGGTCAGATAATAGAGATTGACCGGAATTCGCTGTTTCATTGAAACAAAGGTGGTGTTGCCCTGATCCAGGGTGGAAGAAATACGACTATTATTCCATCCCGCATCCTGCAATAGCATGCTAGCCAGTTCCGATGCCTTGTTGACGCGCACACAACCAGAGCTCAGCGCCCGGATATCGCGCTGGAACAGATTGTGATTAGGCGTGTCGTGCAGATAAATCGCTTCCGAATTCGGCATATTGAACTTATAGCGTCCCAGCGAGTTATTCGCACCTGGGGCCTGACGCAGGCGATAGGGGAAGCGTTCCGCTGACACCATCTGCCAATCGATCATTGAAGGATCGATCGCTTCAGCATCCTGACTCCAGCCGGACAACACCGTGTAGCCATGACGCTGTAGATAACCGGGGTCACGCACCACTTTAGGAATGATGTCCTGCCGAGTCAGCGTCGTCGGGACATTCCACGGCGGATTGACCACGACGTTATACAGCGAGCTGCTCATCAACGGTGTCTTACGCTTGGGCTGCCCCACAATGACGCGCGACGATAAACGCTCGGCGCCATCCTGATAATAGATCAGCGAATAATTAGGGATGTTCACCATGATACCCGTGTGAACATTATCCGGTAGCAAACGCAGACGCTGGATATTCAATGCCAGCAGTGTAGCGCGCATTTGCGGGGAAACATTAAGCCAGTCGCGCGTACGTTTACCAATAACGCCGTCACCCTCCAGCCCTTGCCAATGCTGGAAACGTTTAACCGCATCAACTAACTCGCCCGTGTAGCGATCGTCTATCGTGCTACTACTCTCGACCTGGGGGACCTGTCCGGCCACTACTGTCGTCGTCACGGCGGTATTGTCGTTAAACAGTGTGATGCTTTCCGTTGGTGACAACATGTCAGTACGTTGCAGAATTTCACGCAGCACCGCCAGTTCCCGACTCTGCTGTTCTGGGCGGAGAGAGTCCGTAAAATTCAGGCTCGGCCACGGACGGTTGTCTTTCAGCATCGTCTTCAGTGCTTCATGCATTTTGGCATATTGCGAATGCTGTGGTGCCAGCGAAACGACATAGGCCGCGCTAGTGCCGGATTTCACGGCCTGTTGCCATTGAGTGACGATATTAACCGCTGGAGATTGCAGGCGATAAGGCACGCTGCTGTACAGCCAGTCGTTACCGCTGCGCTCCACGCCAGAAACGAACTGCAAATAACCCAGCATCGCGTCCGATAACACGACATCACGTGCAAATCCTGTCAATTGAGGATCGGTCAGCCAGGTCACCCACGTAGTGAACTGCGGCTGTACACCCGCTATCGCTAATTCGGCAAGTTGCTGTTGAAACTGCTGAACTGCGCGATTATCTTCCCACATAGGTTGCATCTGATTTTGAGCATAAAGCGATGATAATTCAGAGAGATAATGCACCGTCATGCCATGCGGCAGTGCAGCCAAAAGCCCTGCACGGCTATTTTCTACAGAAACTACGCCCGAGCTTTGTGATAAGCCAGGTATCACCATCGGAGATGCTGCCAGCACCGAAAACGAAGGAGACAGGCTTCCGACCCAAATACAACCCACGCGCAACAGCAGCCTGACCATTTTTCGTTTATGTAACAACATCCGTTTATCCTCTGTACTCATTAATCACTATGCATTCACGACAATCCACGGTAAACATGGAAATAACAAACCGAATTCGCTCGTATACGGTCACACGGGCAGATGCTCATTTTTCACCTCCCTAATGTGGAAGACGATAAAGCGTGAAATATGATCTTTTTTATATGGCGCCAGTTATTACTGATACGCTGTTTTACAGCGTACAACCGCAAAATCCGTCTACGGTCTGCAATCGTTTTATCGTCAGTATATAAAGAGAAAAATATTTTTGCTTCTTCTTCTGGTTATTATCTTACGTTTGATGAAGCTACTCGCCACCAGCATTATCTTTATGCAAAAAAAGTTCATCGAAAGTTAGTGTGAACCAATAAAAAACGGCAGTCAGAACGTTTAGGTTTGTATTTGCCAAAACACACCTTGAACCTTCAAAACTGCCGTCGCTATGAATGCTAACCTGTCGGTATGGGTTGAATCACTTGCTTGGTTACTTCCGATTAAGCACGTAGCCAGGTTGCACTGGCATTAAAAGCAGCGTTTCCCAGTAAAGCGTGATGAACCCAAATATGCCATTTATAGCAGGAAGAACCCTTATTGGTAACACTGTTCCTCATTTTTCAGTGAAGGGAAATCGTTGACGGGGTGCCACAGCACGAATTAACAGGTTACAATCGTGAGTTAAGTTCTTTCTGTCGATTTATCTTTTTCAAGGAGCCTGCATGCCTATCACGGCTAATACGTTGTACCGTGACACAATGAATTTTACCCGCAACCAGTTCATCAGCATCTTAATGATGTCACTGTTGACGGCATTCATTACTGTCATACTGAATCATGCACTATCGCCGTCTGGAGACGAGTTACAGATTCTGAGCAGTTCCAGCAGCGATCTGTCATCTTCTGTCGAGTCTGGCTTGATGGATATGATTCAGCAGATGACACCGGAACAACAAACCGTGTTACTGAAAATGTCGGCAGCAGGCACCTTTGCTGCGTTAGTGGGCAATGCGCTCTTGACGGGCGGGGTTCTGATGCTGATCCAGTTGGTTTCTGACGGACAGCGCACCAGTGCACTGCGCGCGATTGGCGCATCGGCACCTTTTTTACTGCGTCTGCTTATCCTGATCCTGCTGTGCACACTGCTCATCCAACTTGGCATGATGCTTCTGGTCATTCCTGGCGTGCTGCTGGCTATTGCGCTGAGTTTGTCACCCGTGATTGTCGTCACGGAAAAAAGCGGAATTTTCAACGCGATTAAAGTGAGTACTAAACTGGCTTACGGTAATCTGCGTGCAACCGCGCCAGCCATCGTAATGTGGCTACTGGCTAAAATCGCTATTTTGCTGATCGTGTCGAAGTTACCGATTTCCTCACCGACCGTGCTCGGCGTGGTTCTGAACGGCTTGGGCAACCTGATCTCCGCGATCCTGCTCATTTATCTGTTCCGCCTTTATATGCTGCTGCGCGCTTAACTGCCGCTCTCGGCCTATGCCATCGCTATGGTGGCATAGGTTCCGCCAGATCTCCGTTCGCTATCTACCCAATCGTAATTTTCTGCAAATTATTACAATATCTCGGGAATGGTGTTCCACAATAAAGGATAATGGCATGAGCTATCGGATAACTCTCGCGGGTTATGATTACGACACTGTTGAGTGATGGATTGACATAATGAAGCAACTTCTTGATTTTATACCGTTGGTCGTTTTTTTTGCGGCCTATAAACTTTATGACATCTATATCGCATCGGGTGCACTGATTGCGGCAACGGCGCTGTCACTCGTGGTCACCTGGGTGATGTATCGTAAAATAGAGAAAATGACGCTGGTTACCTTTGCAATGGTCGTCGTTTTCGGTTCGCTAACGTTGGTGTTCCATAACGACCTGTTTATCAAGTGGAAAGTCACCATCATCTACGGCTTGTTCGCCATTGCCCTGCTGGTTAGCCAGTTTGTAATGAAACAAACCCTGATTCAGAAAATGCTGGGTAAAGAGTTAACCTTGCCGCAGCCAGTCTGGGGGAAACTGAATTTCGCCTGGGCCATGTTCTTTCTGGTGTGTGGACTGGTTAACATCTATATTGCTTTCTGGTTACCGCAAAACGTTTGGGTTAATTTCAAAGTCTTTGGTCTGACCGGTGTGACGCTGCTGTTTACGCTGATTTGCGGCGTTTATATCTATCGTCACTTGCCTAACGATCAGGAAAAGTCAGAAGAAGAAAAAAGCGAACAGCAGTAATAGCCAAAGCGAGATAGACACAATGAGCACACAAAACGTGTTACCACAGGGCGAACTGGTTCTCCGCACGCTGGCAATGCCAGCCGATACCAATGCGAACGGCGATATTTTTGGCGGCTGGCTGATGTCGCAAATGGACATGGGCGGCGCGATCTTAGCGAAAGAAATTGCCGAAGGACGTGTCGTTACCGTACGGGTTGATGGGATGTCGTTCTTAAAGCCTGTCGCCGTTGGCGATGTGGTTTGCTGCTATGCACGTTGCTTACGCACGGGCCGCAGCTCTATCAACATCAACGTTGAAGTGTGGGTGAAGAAAGTCTCCTCTGAGCCGATTGGCCAGCGCTACCGAGCTACCGAAGCGTTATTCACCTACGTCGCAGTCGATGAGGAAGGTCATCCGCGCGAGTTGCCCGCAGGTAAAAGCAACTTCACACCAAGCGAGTGACATCGGGTAACGTAAGCACTTAATTTGTTAATTGATATGTTGTTACCGGATATAAAGGCATAACGAAAACGGGGCGCTATCTACAAAGATGGCGCCCCGTTTCTTTTTCATATCAGCGTGAATTATTCGACTGCCGCCCCGCCATCAATTTTAAAAACGATGGTCACAACCAAATCTTTGCCCGGCTTACCGGCTTCATAACGCCATTTACGCATGGCCTGTTTGATGTCACGCTCAAACATATTACGTGGTTCTGCAGAAAGTACGCGGACATTGTCAACGCGCCCAGACTCATCCACATCAAACTGCATTTTTACCCGCCCTTCAACGCGCAGGGAAAACGCGCGCGCTGGATACTGAGGCTGTGCGCGGCTCAGCGGACGCGGTCCACTTGACTGCGTACTTGCTGCGGGTGCGGGTGCCTGCTTCACTGGCGCATTAGTCACATTGCGCGTTGGCTCTTCGCTGGTAAACGGCGACGGCGGCTGTTTTTCAACGATCGGCTCACGTTTAATCGGTTTCGGTTGCTCAACCTTCTTCACGGGCTTGGGTTCAGGCTTAGGTTTCGGCGGCTTAAGCTTTGGTTCGGGTAATGGCATAGGAACCGGCTGCGGCAATGGCTCAGGTTCTGGAACCGGTTCTGGTTCAGGCTGCTTAACCGGCTCTGGTTCAGGGGCTGATTTGGCAGCCGGTGCCGCTTCATAGGCTGCAGGGTTCACCATCACAACGCTGATGGGCTTGGATTCCTGCGGTAATTCGATTGAATTATTAAACGAGGCGTACAGCAAACCCGCAACCAGTGAACCGTGGAAACCCACTGAAAGTATGAATGGCCATGAGTAACGGCGGGTCAAAAAAAACTTTTTTTGCAGCATAGTCTGTCTTTATCCTCTTATGCCGCCCAAGTTTAAATGCAAATAGCAATCATATTCAATAACAACCCGTGAAATTGTAAAAAAAACAGAAATTGTGGGGGGATTACTCTGACAAATCAACCTATTGTCCTCGAACAACATCACGTATGATGGTAAAAACACGTTCCTCTTACCCGATAGCGCTTGGACACTGGCGATCCCTGCTCAGCATGCCAAACGAGAAAGGGTACCTTTCTATCCGTGAGGTCACCATGCTCTATGTCATTTATGCTGAAGATAATGTTGATTCATTAGCAAAACGTCTGGCGGTAAGATCAGACCACCTTGCCCGTTTACAGGCATTGCGCGATCAGGGCCGACTGATTACTGCGGGCCCGTTACCTGCTATCGACAGCGACGATCCCGGCCAGGCTGGTTTTAGCGGTTCAGTGATTATCGCCGAATTCACGTCGCTGGATGAGGCAACCGAGTGGGCCAATGCCGATCCTTACATCACAGCAGGCATCTATAAACACGTCAGCGTGAAACCCTACAAAAAAGTGTTTTAAGGAGCTATATCCTGAATAATTCGAGTTTCAAGACAAAACGTTAACGTTTTGAACAACGAAAAGCGTTGGTTCTTTATTTCTGTTAACGAGAGCCTTCACTAGAAAACGGTAGTCAGAATGTTTAGGTTTGTATTCGCCAAAACACACCCTGAACCTTCAAAACTGCCGTCACTATGAATGCTAACCTGTCGGCGTAGGTTGAATCACTCGTCCGTTTACTTCCAATTAAGCACGTAGCCAGGCTGCGCTGGCATTAAAAGCAGTATTTCCCAATAAAGCGTGATGAACTAAAGTGAAGCTGCTTAAAAAAGCGGCTTTATCATTATATACGCGTCATATTTCAAGCTGCTTGCGCGTTGGCAATACTCGGCTCATTTCTAAGCCTCGCCCTAAAGGGCCGCCGCAAGCGGCGTTCAAATCGGCTTAGCCGATTTGTCCTTGCTCACCCCAGGAACTTACCTGAGTAAGTTCCTGGGGATTCACGCAGTTGCCGCGTTCATGCCACTCGAATTATTTAGGGTATAGAAGAAAATAACAGCAAGGTTTATCACTCAACTACAAGACTTGCTCTTGCGTCTCTGCCGCTTCCGTTCCGAACCCACGCAGCCCGACCACGTGGACATGCTCGTTGTTTTGGTAGACTTTACGCACCAGTTTATAGGTGGTTCCTTTCTCGGGACTGATATTTTCCGGTGCCGCGATGACCAACTGCATTTCCAGACGATCGCAGAGCTCGAACAGCGTCGCGATCGATTTGGCATCCAGACGTGCCGCCTCATCGAGGAAGAGCAGACGACACGGAATAATATCTTTGCCGCGCAGGCGCTTGGACTCTTCTTCCCAGCTCTGCACCACCATGACCAGAATCGACATCCCGGTACCGATGGCTTCCCCGGTCGACAGCGCCCCACTTTCCGCCCGTAACCAGCCATCCGCGCCACGGTTAACCTCAACTTCCATTTCAAGGTAGTTTCGGTAATCCAGCAGCTCTTCACCGATCGTTTGCGGCGTGCGCTGTCCCATATCAATTTCAGGATTCAGGCGCTGATACAGTTTCGCCAACGCTTCCGAGAAGGTCAGACGGTTGCTGTTAAACAGATCCTGATGCATTTCCTGCTGCTCAGACAACACGTTAAGCAACGTGGTATGCGTTTCACGCACATTGACGTTGAGGCGAACACTTTTCACCTGACCAAATGCGACCGCTTGCAGCCCCTGATTCAGCATCCGAATACGGTTCTGCTCACGCTGGATCGTTTTACGAATGATGTTTGCCACGCTACGAGAACTGATGGCCAGCATCTGCTCGCGCGCCGTCAGCTCTTCAGTCAGGCGATTAAGCTCGATCTCCATCTGCTCAATGGCTTCAACTGGATCATCGGTGCGGATAATATCCTGACGGATACGTTCACGCAGATGCTGGTAAACGGCGATGTAGAACTGGATTTTTCGCTCGGGCCGCTTCGGATCTTCGGAAAGCCGCAGTACATCGCGCAGGTGTTCGTTATCCGCAACCGCCAGACGCAGTGCACCCAGCGCCTTATCCGACATGGAACGCAGTTCATCACCTTCCATATACGCCAGTTCACGGCGGTGCAGACGGCGCTCGACGCCGTTGTCTTTCACCAAACGCATGACTGCACACCAGCCCGCTTTCGCCGTAACAACCTGCTCACGCATCTGGTGATAATCACGTTCCAACTTGCGCAGTTTCTTCTGCAAACTGTCCATTTCTGCTTCACAGAACGTAATCTGTTTTTCCAACTGATTACGCCGCGAGCGGTTGGTGCTTAATGCGGCATGTAGCTCATCACGGCGCTGACGGGCGCGCGCTTCGGCATCAGCGTCCGCACGTACACCGATATCCTGAAGCTCTTGCGTCAGTTCCTTCAGCATGTCCTGCTTGGCGTCGTAAGAACTTTTCAGCGAGGCCTGAACCTGACTGTACTGCGTCAGTTGTGCCTGATGCTGGCGTAGCTGCTCACGTGCTTTTGTCCGTTCTGCCTCAGCCTGTTCCAAACGATGGCGCAGTTTGTCATTCAAGCCAGCATTCTCACCCAGCATGCCAGCCGAATCGGCATAGCTGAAGTGCGCACGACGCTGCACAACCTCAGTCAAAGCAAACGCCTGCTGTTTTGCTTGCCGTTGTGCGTTCTGCGCCTGCGTGTAATCTTCCTGCAACTGCTCATGCTGCTGCGGATCGCTTTGTAGGACAGAAACCAACGGTTCCAGCTTAGCCAGCGTTGCACCGTGCTGCTGAATGAAACGGGCAGACTCTTCGGTTTCATCCAGTTCCGCACGAATCTCTTCCACACGATCCTGCAATGTCTCATCGCAAAGCAGGCTAATGCGCGGAATCAATTTATTCAGCTGTGCGCTGGCTTCTTTTGCTTGTTCGTACTGCTGACGCTGCTGCTGATTTTCACCATCAAAGCTGGCCATCGCACGATCCAGCTCACCGCGACGGGAACTGAGCGTACGAATTTCCACTTCGGGATCGTCATCAAAAACGACAGCCAGATGGGTACCAATAAAGCGACCAAAAGACTGGTGCAGGCGCTGCGTTTTCTGCACGTCAAACGACAGCGTTGCATACTGTTCCGCCAGCGCTTCGCGCTCATCACGCAGACTTTCCAGACGCATTTCCCGCGCAGCACGACCAAAAAGCGGCACCTCAGGGAAACGCGAATAACGCCACTGGCGCTCCGCGACTTTCACCACGACAGCACGTTCCAACTCGTCAACGGCAAATACGCTGTCATCAAACGACTGCGGGTCACCCTCTATCAGATACAGATCTTCCGGGCAGTCTTCCAGACCAGCAAGCTGATCGCGCACCAGCGAGAGATCGGACACCACAATCGCATGGCGGGAGGGACCATAAAGCGCCGAGAAGTACGGCGCATCATCCAGCGTCACGTCATCATAAATTTCAGACAGCAGCACGCCGCCAAAACGTTCCGCCAGCGCGTTCAGGCGCGGATCTTCCGAACCACCGGGCTGACTCAGCCGCTCAACCTGTGCTTCAATCTGGCGTTTGCGAGCCGCGATGTCGTCACGTTCAACCGTAGTTTCACGCTCGCGCTCCAGCAGTTGCTGCATGAACTCCGTCACCTGACGGCTATCTTCAAACGTTTCTCCGCTCTGCTCGCTCAGTTGCGTCAGTATTTCCTGTGCGGCCAGCCAGACTGGCGCACGCGCCGTCAGCTTCTGAATTCGCTGTTGGGTTTGCTCCAACTCCTGACGCAGCGCCATGCGACGCTCACCCGCTTCCGCCACCAGCGATGACAGCGTTTCTATGCGGGCATCAAGTTCTTGCTGGAGGGATTCCAGCTCTTCCGGTTGATAATCCTGACCGTTGCGTTTGCTGAAATCCTGCAATAACCGCTCGGCATCCTGCTGCTCACGCAGTCGCTGTTCCAGCTCAGACAAACGCATCCGCAGCGGCTGTACTCGCTCCGCCTGATAACGTTGTGAAGCGCTGTCGCGCAGCAAATCGCGCGCAACCTGCCAGGCCTCGTTGCGATTCACCGCACCGGCAATCTTAGCCACTAACTGGTAAGCTTGTTCAAACTGACCGTGCGCCGCATCGGCCACGCTCAGTTTCTGCTCCAACATCAGCAGAATCTCTGTCGCTTCCTGCTCTTTCGCCTGATAGCTATCCAGCCACTCATCCGCGTTGTCTGCCGTTAAATCCGGCAACTGGCACAGCGTGCGGGCGCGTTCCAACGCCTGCTGAGCCTGCTGGTACTGAATAGCCCGTGTTTGCTGCACGTCCAGCGCCTGCTGATAATCGGCAAGCTGGCTTTTCAGTTCATCCACCTCCAGCTCGGTAGCATCGGCACGTTCTTCGTTTTCCGCCTGCTGCTCCCGCGCTTCTTCCACCACCTCGTTCTGTTCTTCGAGGCGATAGCTCAATTCTTCCAGGTCGGCGTTATAGCGCTCGATTTTTTCCTGCTGGCGCATGGCGGTCTGCACCAGATTCAGGTGATCGCTGGCCGCCTGATAATCTGTTTCCAGATCGCCTTCGGCCCCGCTCTGCTCTGCCAGCTCCCGCGCCATTTCTACATGACGATATTGCTCGCTGGACAGTTGCTTACGGCTGGAGAACAGGTCACGACGCAGCTCCAACGCCCCATCCAGATGAATACGACGCTCATTGGCATGTCGCATGTAGTCAGCGGCAACATAGGACGTCGCTTCAGAGATCAGGTGTTTGAACAGATCGCGATCGGACTGGGTGACGCGAATCGCTTCCAGCGTCATGCGGTTTTCACGCAGCGCGGCCTCCATATCCTGAAACGCTTTACGCACGCCGCTGTTTTCCGGCAGCAGGTAGTCACGCAGCGAGCGAGTAATCGCACTGGAGATACCGCCGTACAGCGACGCTTCGATCAGGCGATAGAACTTGCTGCGATCGGATGCAGAACGCAGGCGACGTGGCACCACGCCCAAATCAAACATCAGCGAGTGATAGTCAGTGATGGAGTTAAACTGCTTAAACTGAACGCCTTCCATCTCCTCGACGCGATCTTTCAGTTCCTGTAAGGAGAGTACGCGAGCCTGGCGATCGCCGACCACCTGCGTCAGAATTTGCGTCGGCTGTATCGCCGTCGGTAATCCCTGAATGGTGAAAGGTTTGATATCGACTTTACGGTCGCGCCCTGCAACCTGCTGGAGACGAACGCCAACCAGCACGCGCTGATGACGCGAGTTAACGACATCCAGCGTGGAGTAGCAGACGCCGGCGCGCAATTTACCGTGCAGGCCTTTATCGCGTGAGCCGCTGGTGGCCCCCGCTTCGGTGGTGTTCCTGAAGTGCAACAGCGTCAGGTCAGGGATCAGTGCCGTAATAAAGGCGGCCATCGTGGTGGATTTCCCAGCACCGTTACCGCCGGATAGCGTGGTAACCAGTTCATCCAGATCGAAGGTGCGGGCGAAAAAGCCGTTCCAGTTGACCAGCGTTAGTGAGCGAAATTTACCGCGTTCAATCATTCCTGTTCATCCTCAACACTTATTCATCCTCGCCCATTTCTGGCGCGGTATCATCGGTGCGATCATTGTCGTCGCTGTCATCTTTCAGCGACAAACTACCTTCAACAGGCATTGCTTCACCATCGCGAATCATGCGTAGCTGTGCTTCGCGGGCATCATCGCCGCTGCGCACATCGGCCCCGAAGCGGAACACCGATTCAGTAATTCTGAATTTGCTGCTGTCATTGCCCATAAAGTAGATCATACCTAACCGACGTAAGCGGTTAAGTGAGGTTCTGACTTTGTCCTGCAATTTTTGGCGATCCAGATCGGAGCCAGTAGAACGCTGGTTCACCAGCTTCAGCAGTTTGCTTTCATCCGCCAGACTCAGCAGTTCTTCATACAGTTCCTGCTGGCTGAAAATGCCTTCGTGCGCCAAACGTTCCGGGCTCAGATAGAGATAGCAGAGAATTTTCCCTACCATCATATCCAGCTCAGACAACACCGAGCGCGGGATCAGCGTGGTAGAGCGCGGACGCAGATAGAAGAATCCTTCCGGCGCGCGAATCAGCTCTACGTTGTAACGGCTGTAGAACTCTTCCAGCACGTCCTGGAAATCCATCAAAAATACATGGTTCTCCAGTTCTTCAATGCCAACATGACGCCCAGCGCGCAATTGGCTGTCCAGCGCAGGAAAGAGATTATTCGACAGCGCGGTTGCCAGCTTCACTGGCATAAATTGTTCAATATTTGTCGATGACATGGGCCTGTACCTTGGCTCCGTAATCATTGATCGCCAGCCACAATGCAGGCAATCCGGTGAAATCTGTTTCGGCTACGCCCAGACGTACTGCCTGGTCGACCACGATTCGGGCAACATCAAAATGCCGCGAGCGAGGATGCTGCGCGAGGTACTCACGCATCACTTCACTCAAATCCAGCGGAATCTGTTGCGCTTTATATTTATGCAACTCCTGCTCGACTAGCGCGATCAGCTGCTCGCGCATTTCACTAAACTCTTCGTATTCCAGCTCCGGCGGCAGTTCACCGGTGACCTCTTCACTACGCAGCGTCAGTTCTTCGTCGCGCATATCCAGTAGACGATCTGCATTGGCAAACGTCAGCGCCCACGGGTTATCGAAATAACTTTGCACCGACTGACGTAACCGCTGGGCAAAGACGCGGTTTTTATCCATATCAATCGCGGTACGGATAAACTTATGTACGTGGCGGTCGTAACCAATCCACAGATCTATCGTCTGCTGTCCCCAGCTCACAATGCGGTCGAGTTTGTTTTGCAGGTCAAACACCAGTTTGTCGACAAACTCCAGATTATGCGGATTACTCATAATCGCATCCTGTATGCTCAACAGGCTCGTCTGCAATTTGTCACCAGCGGCTTCTAGCGTATCCTGTAGCTCACGCAGCGTCGATGACGTTTCCGTCAGCAGTTGTTCACAGCTACTGATCGCAGCTCGCCAGTCCTGATTTAATAGCGCGGCGATATCGTCTTTAACGCCCTGTTGTTGCTCATCCATCACACGCTGTGACAGATCGATACTGTCAAAAATTTCTGCAACGGAATATTTCAGCGGCGCAAATACGTTGCGGTGCCAGTGAAACTCATCACCGTCTTCCTCCGCCGCATCGGCTGCACGACTGAGCTCTTGCGCCACGATAGAGAGCTGCATAGAAAGGCGCAGCGTCGAGAACTCACGTTGCCGAATGTAATAATCGGTAATGCCAATCCCCAGCGGCGTCAGACGATAAATCGCATTACCTTCGGCCTGCTCGCTGGTAAAGCGGTTAAGCAACCGCTGACGCACCAGATCGTTAATCGCGTTATTGGCGCGGACGGTAATGGTTTCGTTCGTCTGATCAAATCCCTGACTCACATGACGGAAGGCATCAATCAACTCACCTTCACTCATTTCACCATCCATGCGTTCGCCATTAAGCGTGGCAATCGCCATCAAAAACGCCAGGCGTTCGGTGGGGAGGGAAATGGAGAAATCGTTTTTTCGTGCCCAGGCGACCAGTTCGGGTACAGTCTGGGAAAAATCACTCATAATGCATCCTTTAAATGGGGTTTATGCGCCATGACATGGATATAACGGCCCAAACTCACAAAAGGCTCTTGCCGACAATACCGCTGTTCAATCTCCAGAATGTCGTCAAATTTCTCAACTTGCTGCTGTTTGTTTTTCAAGTAGTCATGAAACACGCGCACACCCGTTTTCCCGCTAATGGTCAGCCCCATCTCATCAAGCCAGCCGTACACTTCTTGCGGGTTCAGCGGGTGGTCCGGCGAGAGCGAGCGCCGTTTGCCCTTAGGCATTCCGGCCTGAACATAATCAAAGTTGCCCACCACCATGTTACGCATCAACAACCCATGATGGTTATAGAACATCAGGGACAATGCCCCCCCAGGCGACAGGCTATCGTACAGAGTTTTCAGTACCTGTTGTGGTTGCGCGACCCATTCCAGCACCGCATGGAACAATATCAGATCGGCGGGGCTATCCATATATTGCGCGATATCCTGTGCGGCACATTGCACAAAACGCATATTATGGGTAACGCCCTGCTCCGCCGCCGCATTTTTGGCGCGCTGAATCATCTCACCGGAAACATCGCACAACAATACCTGATGTCCTAAAGCCGCCAAACGACAGGCCATCTGCCCTTCACCGCCTCCCGCATCAAGGATGCGTAAAGGCCGTGCCGGAAGTCGGGTCAAAAGATCGCTAAGATCCTGCCACAATACCGCCAGCCGAAGTCTCCCCTTCGTCGTGCCATAGATATTCTGAGCAAATTTTTCGGCGATATCATTAAAATTGCGATCCTGCATCAGTCATTGTTCCGCATCATATAAACGGGGTTCTCGTGCAGGATATGTCTGCGCGATGCGATTTTTTCCAGCCTGCCATTTTGGCACAGGCTGGCTTAGAATAAAGGGCCTTACCGCATGATATCTTCCCAAATGCGGGTTTTTCACTCAAAAGGAATGCAATTTTATGCTTTTCACACTCAAAAAGTTCGTCGGTGGCCTTCTGCAGCCCCTGCCATTGCTATTGCTTCTGATGGGTGTTGGCCTGTTGCTGCTCTGGTTTACCCAGCGGCAGCGCACGGGGAAAACGATAATATTAGCCAGTTGGCTGATGCTTATTCTGCTCAGCCTGCAACCTGTTGCCGATCGACTGTTATTACCACTGGAATCACACTACCCGACCTGGCAGCAAACACCGCAGGCGAGCAAAGCCGAGTATATTGTCGTGCTAGGCGGGGGATATACTTATAACGCAGAATGGGCACCCAGTTCTAATCTCATCAGCAACAGCCTCCCGCGCGTCACGGAAGGCGTTCGCCTTTATCATGCCAATCCCGGCGCAAAATTGATTTTTACCGGTGGAGCCGCGCAGGGGAACCCTGTCAGCAGTGCGAAAACGGCGGCGCTGGTCGCCGAAAGCTTGGGTATTCCCCAGCAGGACATCATCATTCTGGATACGCCAAGGGATACGGAAGAGGAAGCGGCGGCAACCGCTAAAATTGTTGGCGAACGCCCTTTCTTGCTGGTGACCTCAGCCAACCATTTACCTCGCGCCATGCGATTCTTCCAGGCTCAGGGGTTAGCGCCGATTCCCGCGCCAGCCAATCAGATGGCGATCACCTCCGCGCTCAACCCGTGGGAAAAAATATTCCCTTCCGCTTACTATTTATCGCACAGCGAGCGAGCCTGGTACGAAACGCTCGGTCGCCTCTGGCAGGCACTGAAGGGAACCACGGCAGTACCGCACGACGCGGAACAACCGCAGGCTCACTCCAGCCAAGGGGACAACTCTCGGGAAGCCACATCAAATAGCTGACGGTCTAGCTGTCCCGTGTGGATATAGCGGGACACCGCTTCCCAAATGACATATAGCCAGCGCCGGTAGACAAAGGATTCAGATACCGGTGCCTGTTTCAGATAGTGATAAAGCAGTTGCTCCGGCATGCCAGATTCACAAAGGCGGAAGAGTTCGTATTCTCTGGGTGCCCACAGCATCATTCCCGGATTGATCATGGCCAATAGCTGATCGCTACGCGCGTCCTTCAACATACTACGCAGCGAAAGGTTACCGTGTACCAACACACAGCCATCCTCGAAATCGTCAAACAGCATCTCTAAACACTGGCGCGAACGATAAAGCACGCCCCGGTCCTGCTGCGTAAGCAGTGGTGCATTGACATTGAGCAACGTGGACCACAGGACTTCCAGACGCTGTTGATACCAGCTGAACCAATCATTGTCCTGCGTGCTGTCCACCGAACCGACGCAGCCATGACTATCAATTCGGTGCCAAGCCAATACATTTTCAACGATTTGATCCATCAGGAGCGTCCAGCGCTGGCCGCTTCGCGGTGGCGCTTCCACCGACACACCGCGCAAACGCTCAATCAGCAACAGTTCCCGATAAGGCTGCTGTTGCGTCAGCACCAGCCCGTAAACGGTTGGCAGACGCACATCGCCCTCACGCGCCAGCATCGAGAGTTTGTAAGCTTCCTGCTGCGCCACACCCTGACAAACATAGCTTTTAGCCAACAAAGGAATGGCGTTGCCTTCTTTATCATACAAGGCATACAGATCCGCATACGGCTGTTCGCTTATGCGCTCAAGTCGGCTGAGGCTTTCCCCTAACACCGTACTGAGTTCCGATTTCAACTGTTCCATAAACGGCGATACCTCAGTTGAGCCAAATAGCTCCACTCACCATGATGCGGCGAGCAGAATACAAATACTTCAACGCAGATCAAGTATACTCGTCATACTTCAAGTTGCATGTGCGTTGGCATCGTTCAGTCACCCGAATCACTTACCTATGTAAGCTCATCGGGATTCCTTCGCTTGCCGCCTGCCTGAAACTCGAATTATTTAGCGTATAAACGGGGAGCTAATGACGGCAGAGAGCACACCCTGCCGGGGTTATTGCAGCGATATTCCCTGCCCGTCAGCAGGGAATATCGTGAGTGATAGGCTAGAGTGTTAACACCCGACGATTATTCGCGTTCAAAGGCACCCAGGTCTGGGGCTGATCCTTTATAAGGCAGTTTGACATCGCCACCCTTGTTGATCAGCGCGCTACCTGAAGCAAGGCGCAGGCTCTTCAGCACTGGTAAGCTGCCATCAGCCTGACGCGGTGCATCCCATCCGGTCACGGACACGCTCTCGAAGTCAGAATCTGATACCGCAATTTTCAGATCCCACGAGTTATAACGCATGTTCGCTCCATCAGAGAACGACAGGTCTTTACCGCCGTGAGAAACGTTGTTACGCAGCGTACCCAGCCCAATCGCGTTTCCGTTTGCGTCGATGCCACGGACATTAAAGTTCGGGTTATTTTTATAGCCGGTGTTGTTAAAGAAGTCGTTCGCTACCGGATGGTGGTTAGCATAAAATCCGGCCGCTTTATTTAAAAACGCAACCGAATTACGCACGGTGTGTTTCACCGCATTCGCCACATAAACGCCACCGTAGCCGCCGATTTTAAAACCGTTACCGTTACCCGCAGCCAGTGATTGTGTCGTCCCTGGTAAATAACCGTGTGACCAAGCCCAGGAATTTTCAATCAGCACCGGCGAATAGGCATTAATTAAATCAAAGCCATCATCTGAGTTTGACCACGCCCGGCAACCGCGGAAAATATTACCCGGTTGGTTAGCAGGGATATGCGCACCAAAACCATCTCCACTTTGGCCAGCACCATTAGAGGTCAGTGGATCGTAATTATGGTGAGAATCACTATTCAATACCAGATTATTCCCCCCACGCTGGATGAACAACCCCGTCCCCATAATATGGTGAATATTCAACTGCTCGAATATATTATTGCTGCCCCTTATCCACACGCCCCAGGATTCATGGTTAAGGTTATTACGCTGTGGGACCCCGGTTATTTCAAGCCCTTTTACGGAAACCCAATCTGCAACGACGTTGAACCCTTTAACCCGGCAGTCATCCTGCATCTGGCTGAAATCAAAAATCGGTACTTCCCCGCTAGAGGCCCAATATTCAATGCGCTTACCTTCAGTGCCGCTCTTACTCAGCGTGATCGCATTCACCACATCGGTGCGTGTCGTACAGACGTTCAGCCCTTTGGTAAACACGTATTTACCGCCACGGATCCACAGGCGGTCGCCAGGGTTTAATGTTTTCTGTGCGCGGTCGATTGTTTTCCAAGGGGAGTTTTTACTGCCGTTATTCGCATCGTTACCGCTGGGTGCCATGTAATAAACCGCCGCGCTACTGCCCGCTGCTGCCCCCATTAACATACCGCCGAGAAAAATTTTTGCGATATAATGTTTAGTATTCATATCATTACCGTCCTTAGTTGAAATAACAAAAACGCCATGCGAAAACATGGCGAATTGATAGTAGCATTTAAATATAAAAATAAAAGTTCCCCTCGCGACGAATCAATTCAGGATAGGAATAAGCCATCCGCATAAATAAATCGATGCCGCGTAATTTAAGAATTTTTAAGAGTATTTATCTAAATAAGTGCTAAATGATTTTAAAAAAAATAAGGTGCTGTATTAAAAGAATCGTATTAAGAAAAACGTCATGGAGAAAGTCTATTCCGGCTCCCCCATGACGTGCTTATAACAGGCGGGTGTGACAGGTCTTACTGACCTGCCATGACGTGCCGCACACGGGCCAGATCTTCTGGCGTATCAACACCGACGCTAGGAACGGCTTTGGCGACCGCAACATGAATCTTCTCGCCGTACCACAGCACGCGCAGTTGCTCCAGTAATTCGATTTGCTCCAGTTGGCTCGGTGCCCAACTGACATAACGGCGTACAAAGCCCGCACGGTAAGCATAGATGCCGATATGACGCAGGAAGTGATCGCCAATGGCTTCCTTAGACTGAGCAAAACGCTCTCTGTCCCAGGGAATGGTCGCACGGGAAAAATACAGCGCGTATCCCTCAGCGTCGGTAACCACTTTTACCGCATTCGGGTTGAATGCTTCTTCACTGGTTTCAATCGGCACCGCCAGCGTTGCCATTCCTGCTTTACTGGCAGCGAGGTTTTCCGCCACCTGACGAATGATAACGGAAGGAATGAGCGGTTCATCGCCCTGAACGTTAACGATGATGTCATCATCGGTAAAACCGTAACGCTCGATGACTTCAGCCAGACGTTCCGTACCAGAATTATGATCGGCGCGGGTCAGGCACACTTCGCCACCATTTTGCCGCACGGCAGCCTCGACGTCGGGGTGATCGGTAGCCACAATAACGCGCTGCGCCCCCGATTCCAGCGCCCGCTCCATCACATGGACGACCATCGGTTTGCCGTTGATGTCCGCCAGCGGTTTACCCGGCAGTCGGCTTGACGCAAAACGCGCAGGAATGATCACAGTAAAGGTCATTGTGTTATCTCATCAGCCCCGAGTTTACGCGCTTCGTTTTCCAGCAGCACAGGGATACCATCACGAACCGGATAGGCCAAACCATCAACCTTGCATATCAGTTCCAGTTTCTCTTTATTAAAGTACAGCCGACCATTACAAACAGGACAGGCAACAATCTCAAGTAAACGGTGATCCATGCTTCCTCCATCTTTGGCCGATCGATGACCGACATTTTCTTTTTCGCTATCGCAGCGATCTAATAAGGTGATATCCACAAGGGATATCTGAAACCGTGGTAGCAGACCAATTTATGTTCTACTGCCCGCATTCCGATTAAGCACATTTTCCAATTTGTCGAGCAATTGCGTGCCGTAGGGCTCAGCTAACACGGCATCGACGGGCAGATACCACCAGTTATCCTGAGCAAACGCCTTACATTTTACGGCATCTTTCTCCGTCATCAGCAGCGGCTGCATCGCATCCTGAGTCAGCGGTTCTAGTTGTTCTGGCTGGTACGATTGATGGTCAGCAAAGGCGACTTCACGTGCAATGCTAACACCTGCATCACGCAGCGTCGTAAAAAAACGCGGGGGATGTCCGATGCCCGCCATCGCAACGACATCATGCAGTTGGTTCAGCTGTTGTGATTCACCAGAAAGCAAGTTAACCGCCATACCCGCCGTGAGTGTCATGCCTATCTCGTTTGCTCGCGGCGTACCGCCGTTAACAATGACGGCATCCACTGACGCCAGACGGCTTTCTCTTTCCCGCATTGGGCCTGCGGGCAGCCACCATCCGTTGCCAAAACGCCGCATCCCGTCAATCACCACTAGCTCGATATCTCTTTCCAACGCATAGTGCTGTAATCCATCGTCAGTGATCACCACATCTAGCGTGTGCTGCGCTAATAACGCACTCACGGCATCCCGCCGACGGGGGGCGACCGCAACGGGCGCACCGGTACGCTGGAAAATCAGCACCGGTTCATCGCCTGCCTGCGCCGTCGTCACCGATTCATCCAGCAGCAGCGGATAACGTTCAGCTTTACCACCGTAGCCGCGTGACACCACACCGACACGATGACCTCTGCGTTGCAGTTGTTCGACGAGCCAAATGACTACTGGTGTTTTCCCATTGCCGCCAGCCGTCAGATTCCCCACGACCACAACAGGAACAGGCGATCGCCAGCTTTTCCGCCACCCCAGTCGATAGCTCTGACGGATCAGAAACGTGATGAACCCGTATAACCACGAGAGCGGCAGCAGCAGCCAATAGAGCGGCGACCGCCCAGACCAGATGCGCTCAATCATTCGCCAAACTGCATTCTATGCAACTGAGCATAAGCACCGTTCGCCGCCAGTAACGCAGCATGATTACCACGCTCAATGATTTTGCCGTCTTCAACTACCAGAATCTCATCTGCTTTTTCAATCGTGGAAAGGCGGTGTGCAATTACCAGTGCGGTACGATCTTTTTGCAACTCGTCTAATGCAGCCTGAATCGCACGCTCAGATTCCGTGTCCAGCGCCGACGTGGCCTCATCCAATATCAGAATCGGGCTATCACGCAGTAACGCACGGGCAATCGCGATACGCTGTCGTTGTCCGCCAGAAAGCATCACACCATTTTCGCCAATGATCGTATCCAGACCGTGTTCCATCTTATTGATGAAATCCATCGCATATGCCATTTTCGCCGCACGCTCAATTTCCTCACGGCTATAATGCTCATTGCGGGCATAGGCGATGTTGTTCGCTACCGTATCGTTAAACAAATGTACGTTTTGAGAAACCAACGCGACCTGATTACGTAAGGAAGGCAGGCGATACTCGCGTAAATCATGGCCATCAAGCAGAACCTCTCCTGATTGAATATCGTAAAAACGGGTGATTAAACTGGCAATGGTCGATTTACCCGAACCAGAGCGGCCAACCAACGCCACCGTTTTACCCACGGGAATATGCAGATTGATATTCTTCAGCGCCAGATTTTCTCTTCCCGGATAGGCGAAATTCACCTGACAGAATTCGAGTTCACCTTTTGCGCGCTCGATCTCAAGCTTGCCCGTATCACGTTCCTGTTCCATGTCCAGAATCGCAAACAGCGTCTGGCACGCAGCCATACCACGCTGGAACTGCGCGTTAACGTTGGTCAGTGATTTTAACGGACGCATCAGGGCGATCATGGAAGAGAACACCACTGTGATCGTCCCCGCAGTTAGCGTTTCCATCACGCTGGGGAAACTGGCAGCATACAGCACAAACGCCAACGCCAGCGAAGCAATCAGCTGGATGATAGGATCGGAAATCGACGAAGCGGACACCATTTTCATGCCCTGCTGACGCATCCGGTTGCTAACCTGATCAAAACGCTTGGTTTCCACTTCCTGACCGCCAAACATCAGTACTTCTTTGTGGCCTTTAAGCATTTGCTCCGTGCTGGTGGTGACATGCCCCATAGTATCCTGCATGTTTTTACTGATATTGCGGAATCGCTTGGACACCATGCGCATTGCAATTGAGACGATCGGTGCAATCACAATCAGGATGATGGAAAGCTGCCAGCTGTAGTAGAACATCAGAATGAACAGGCCGATAATCGATGCCCCTTCTCTGACAACCGTAATCAACGCACCGGATGACGAAGCCGCAACCTGCTCCGAATCATAGGTGATGCGAGAAAGCAGCGTGCCAGTTGACTGCTGATCGAAGAACGACACCGGCATCCCCATGATATGGGAGAACAAGCGGCGACGCATATTCATCACCACTTTTCCTGAAACCCATGAAACACAGTAGCTGGACACGAAACCGGATAACCCTCTGACAAGCATCAGCCCAATGACAGCCAAAGGCATCCAAACCAATACGGAACGTTCCGCTTTGCCGAATCCTTCATCGAGCAAGGGTTTAAGCAGAGAGAGCATTAATGTATCGCCAGCTGCGTTTATGATGAGTGCAATTGCAGCAACAGTAAGCCCTGCTTTAAAAGGAGAGATCATCGGCCATAGGCGGCGAAAGGTCTGCCAGGTGGAGAGATCTTTATCATTCAGCATGTAGTGAACCTGAATCGGGAAGAAATAGCCGACCATTTTACTCATTATACCGCGCTACGCCAAACCACTGATGATACCAACGAGGCGATATGTGATCCCTAAACCGCAGAACATGCCATGAATCGCCGAAAAAACGAACACTTAGCTGACCAAATGATGCGGTATCCAGCCACGTGTATCCATATTGCCGATATCGTTCAACAATCTTTACTGAAGGCAACCGCCACGGGTTATAGCGTGCCGCAGAAGCCATAACAAACTCGGCATTTACCGCACGAATAAAGGGAGGCGATGATGATGTCTTGCTGCCATGGTGAGGGATTTGTAACAAATTCGCATGCAGCGCATTACGCTCTAACTTAATCAACGCCTTTTCCGCCTCCGACGCCAGATCGCCCGTCAGTAAGATACGGTGTTTTCCATCATCAACGCGGATAA
This sequence comes from Pectobacterium versatile, assembly GCF_020166435.1. Classification (GTDB taxonomy): domain Bacteria; phylum Pseudomonadota; class Gammaproteobacteria; order Enterobacterales; family Enterobacteriaceae; genus Pectobacterium; species Pectobacterium versatile. The sequence continues at coordinate 184,258 of NZ_JAINZP010000002.1, forward strand.
CGCAGGAGTCGTTGTTTTCCGCTCGTTCGACAAGCGCTAACGGCCATAGTACGGTAAACGTGAGCCCCTGCCAGCGCCAACGCTCGCCACGTTGGCAAGGACGATGATTCATAGGCCTGATTGCACTATATACCGTTGCTTCAGGATAGGCTGCCTGTAGCGTCTCTAGCCCCCCGATATGGTCCATATGGCTGTGGCTCAGGATAATGTTTTCCACATCGACTCCCCGCCATCGTAGGTAAGGTAGAATTTCCCGCTTCGCCATATCTCCGCCCTCCCAACGATTTCCCGTATCGTACAATACCGCCTTCCCATGCCGTTCGATCACGATGGCAAGGCCGTGACCGACATCCAGCATGTCCACTCGCCATTCCGGTTCATCACTCTTTGTGCGGAAAACCAATAAAACAAGAATCAGCACGACGATACTAACGGGATGGATACGCCACCAGCTAAAGCGCCATATCACAACCGCGCCCCAGCCCGCGACGCTTCCTAGCAGCAGCGATGCATCAAGATAAATCCACCCCATCTGTAGATACGTTAACGGGGCGAATACCACACGCAGTGAAATATCTGCCAGCCACCAGAGCATTTCACTCAGTGGTGCAAATGCCATCGTGCTCAGTGCCAGCAAAATGAGCGGAGTGGTAACGAAAGATACCAAAGGCACAGCCCAAAGGTTTGCGGGCAGAGAGGTGATACTGAAACCGTGGAAAATATGAAGTTGTAAGGGCATCAATAGCAGTGTGATTCCCGTTTGCAGGTGGATCCAGCGCAGCCAGAACCACCGCCGCCGGGTCTGTAGCCGATGAGGAAGCGGTGCCCACTGAAACCAGAAAATCAGCGACGCGACGGCAAGGCAAGATAGCCAAAAACTGTCTGACAATACGCTCAATGGATCGCTAACCAGAATCAGCGCGACACACCATAGCCAAACCTGCCAAGCGGAACAGTTGGCGCTCCACACTTTCAGGCAAACCCATACGCTAAGCGCCAACGCCGAACGCACCGCAGGAGGGTTACCCCCTGCCAGCCAGACATATCCCCAGGCAGCCACGGCGCTCATCAGCAAGGGAAAACGATAGCCAACCCACGACACGGGAAAGCCATATTGTAACCCCCGCGCCATCCCCCAGCCAACCAGCCCCGCAAGTACGATATGGAGACCCGAGATCGCCATCAAGTGCATTGTTCCGGTATTCTGAAGTAGGGTCTTGAGTTCCAGGCTAACCGTTTTCATCTCGCCAAACGTCAACGCCAGTAAAATAGAACGCCACGGTAACCCCTGCACCTGCTGTTCCGCCTGTGCGATCGTGCGCTGGCGGAAATCACACCGGCTATCAACCACCTTTGCCGCCAGCACACGACCCGATAGCGGTTGCCGTTTGGCTATCGCCCAGCGTTGGCTATCGAAACCGCCTTCATTTAATCGACTGTGAATAGGTCGTAAACTGGCAGTGATTGCCCAACGTTGACCACCACACCAGTTTTCCATAGCCGGTGATAAGGTCAGTTGGGCATATAATGGAGGGAAGATTCTGTGCTGATTTATCTCTTCCAGCCGCACCGTGATCCAATCATCATCATGCTCATTGAACCGTATGCTGCTTATGGTCACGACAGCGTTAACCTGCCCCTGCGTAACGCGCTCAATTTGTAGCAGTAAGGTTTGAGCATTCAACGACGCCCAGCAAAAACTCACCGCAGCAAGAGCGACAAACCGAATCCCTGCGTGACGATATCCCATTAGCAGCGCACAAGCAGACAGACCCGTTCCCCACCATAGCAACGTTTGCGCAGGGATCTGCGGTAAAAAAAGCAGCGGCAAGATGCCAAGCACGCTCGCCCAAGCCAGACTATTTACCGACATCATCCATTACCATGACACAACTGCCCTCTTTCCCTGTGGTTCGCACAGGAATATTGCAGTACCTCAAACGCATGTGACAGAAAGAAAAATGCAGGTGGGAAAGCGTCTCGCAAAGAAGCGGCTACATTGCAAAAAATAGCATCTGGAATACGAGCTGGATGCCAATTATTGGGCATTCGATACGGTTACTGGCGACCAAGCTATAACAGCCGAGGCATTAGCAAGCACACGTTTAAGCAGAAAGATGAAGGATTATTGATGCAGAAACTAAACGAAAAAAGATCGCCGAAGCGATCCTTTTTACACTAAAAACTGTGCGTTAGGTTACTTAACTTCGCCCATCGCTTTCAGCTTTTTAGACAGCTCACGGCGTTCTTTCGATAGATCGGCGTTTTTGATGATGTAGTCATCAACGCGGTCTTCATAATCACCGCGCATGTTAGCGATGATATTTTGCACGTCCTCAATGGACATACCAGGTTTCAGATATTCGCTCAGGTTGTCCAGCAGCAGAACGCGCTTTTGGTTATCACGAATTTTCTTCTCGTTGTCGACGATTTCACGCTGAAGTTTGTTTTTACGACGAAACATGCGCACGAATTCCAGCACATCCTGGAAACACGGCTTAGTGTCCTTATCCATCTTTTACCCTTACCTTAAGTCATACATAAATTCTTTATGCATTCACCATACAGGTTATACCCAGCGTCTTTCAAGCAGTGCTTACGCCCTTTGCGCTAACACCTCGCTGAGCGGATAATCTGTCATCAAACCATACCCTAAATAATTCGAGTTGCATGCAGGCGGCGACCGCACGAGTCCCCAGGAGCTTACCCAAGTAAGTGACTGGGGTGAGCAAGGACAAATTGACGTAGTCGATTTGAACGCCGCTTGCGGTGGCCCTTTAGGGCAAGGCTCAAATATGAGCCGAGTATTGCCAACGTACATGCGGCTTGAAGTATGACGGGTATTCAGCGGTAATATACTGCGATACGCTGGTTATGAACCTGCTCAATGGCCACTTCCGTATCGAAAATATCTTCCAACACCTCGGATACCATAATGTCTTCCGGTTTTCCCGTGTAGATGATCTGCCCTTTGCGCATCGCAATAATGTAATCCGAATAGGCGGAAGCAAAGTTGATATCGTGAATAACCAGCACGATGGTTTTACCTAGCTCGTCGGCCGCACGGCGAATCTGCTTCATCATCGCTACGGCGTGTTTCATATCCAGATTATTCAGCGGTTCATCCAGCAGCACGTATTCCGTGTCCTGACACAGCACCATCGCGACATAGGCACGCTGCCGCTGGCCGCCGGAAAGCTCATCCAAAAACCGATCTTTCAATTCGGTCAGATTGAGGAACGCCAGCGCGGCGCTGATACGTTCACGATCGTCAGCATTCAGCCGCCCTTTGGTATAAGGATAGCGACCAAACCCTACTAGCTCCGCTACCGTTAAGCGGCTGGTAAACTGGTTTTCCTGACGCAGCACGGACAAACACGTCGCCAGCTTATCGCTTGGCGTGGTCATCACGTCCATGCCGTTAACTTTGACCTGTCCGCGATCCGCGTCCAGCAGGCGACTGATGATGGACAACAATGTCGACTTCCCTGCACCATTCGGGCCGATAATCGACGTGACGCCACCGCGAGGCACCGTCGCTGTGACATTATTCAATACCGTCACGTTATTATACGTTTTAGTTACATTGCCGATCTCAATCACACGGAAACCTTTTTCAGTAGCAACACAATAAACAACGATCCACCCACAAATTCGATCACGACCGACAGCGCTCCAGACATATCCAGCAGATGCTCAAGCACCAACTGTCCGCCAACCAGTGAAATCACGCCCAGCAGGAAAGCCGCGGGCAGCAACAGGCGATGCTGGCTGGAGCCAATCACTAAATAGGCAAGGTTCGCGACCATAAAGCCTAAGAAGGTAAGCGGACCGACCAGCGCCGTTGAAATGGCCACCAGCACGGAAACCAGCAGCAGAATGACCGTGACGCTGCGCTTGTAGTCGATACCCAGGTTAATCGCGTTATTACGTCCCAGCGCCAACACATCAAACCGAAAGCGCATGCGCCAGATCACCACCGCGACCACCAGCGTAATGCCAACCGACAGCGCCACCAGCTCAGGCACGGTACGGGTGAAGGTGGCAAACATCCGCCCCTGTAGGATGGCGAACTCACCGGGCGTCAGCAGACGCTGCATTAAGCCCGCCATGCTGCGAAACAGCGTGCCGCAGATAATCCCGACCAGTAAAACCAGATGCAGGTTATTGCGGCTGCCGGTGAACAGCCAGCGGTACAGCAGCGCGGAGAAGAGGATGAGCAGCAGCGTCTCGAGAACGAATTTGCCTTCAACGCCCAGGCCCGGAATACCGCTAATGCCGAAAACAAACACCAGCGAGGTCTGAATCAGGATAAACAGGGCTTCAAACCCCATAATCGATGGCGTCAGCACCCGGTTATTCGTCACCGTTTGGAACAGCACCGTCGACGCGCTGGCGGCAAATGCCACCAACAGCATCGTCGTCAGCATCAGCCCGCGGTGCGTTAAAATGTAGCGCAGGTTGCTGCCTAGGTTGATAGTCATAAACAGCACGATCACCACGACAGCCGCGCCAGCCAGCCACATCAACCGCTGCGTCGGCGATAACCCCGCACGTTTTTCGCTGACGGCTCCGGTCAGCACCGTATTACGTTCATTGACTGACATGGCGTTTCTGGCTTAGCAATAAGAGAAGGAAAACGGCAGCGCCAATGACGCCAAGAATTACGCTCACTGGAATCTCGAAAGGATAGCGAATCACGCGGCTGATAATGTCGCAGCACAGCACCAGACCGCCGCCAAGCAGGCACACCCACGGGATCGTTTTGCGCACATTGTCGCCCATCATCATGCTGATCAAGTTCGGCACGATCAGTCCGATAAACGGCAGGCTGCCAACCACCACGACTACTACACCGCTGACGATGGCGATAATGCTCAGCCCCATCATCATCACCTGCCGATAGTTGAGGCCGACATTGACGGAAAATTCACGCCCCATGCCTGCGACCGTGAAGCGGTCAGCAATCCAGCAGGCCACCAGCGTTAACGCACCAACCAGCCAGAGCAGCTCGTAACGCCCTTGCAAGACACCGGAGAAATCACCGGATTCCCAACTGCCGAGCGCCTGTAGCAGATCAAAATACATCGCGCCAAACGTGGTGATTGAACTGATAACCGCACCCAGCATAATGCCGACCAGCGGCACCACCAGTGCGGATTTCAGCACAATTCGCTGTAGCAGCATCATGAACAGAAAGGTACCCGCTAAAGCGAACAGGCTCGCCACCACCATTTTGGTGAAAATCGTCGCGCCGGGCACGGCGATCATCACCACCAGCAAACCTAAGCTAGCCGACTGTGTGGTCCCCGCCAGAGACGGTTCGACAAAACGGTTTTGCGTCAGCAACTGCATGATGAGACCCGCCACACTCATGGCGCTGCCTGCCAGTAGCAAAGCTAGCGTGCGGGGAACGCGGCTGATAAAGAAAATATCGCGCATTTCCGGGTCGTTCCAGACGGCCTGCATGTTCAGTTGCCCTGCCCCAACAAACAGGCTGACAACGATCATGCAGGCCAGAAACGCAAGACCCAGCGAATAGTAAAAAGACTTCATTGATTCTGCCGTAACCCTGCCGTTATTGCTTATCTAACGCGTCGCTGACGGTAGTCACGAGGTTTTTATAGCTTTGCAGCCCCCCAGCGATATACAGCGATGCAGAATCCAGATAGATCACGCGATTGTTTTTCCAGGCGTTGGTTTTGTGAATCAGCGGGTTATCCAGCACCTGCTGGGCCGATTCCCCGCCCGGGCGACCAATCGCGCTGTCACGATCGAGGATGAACAGCCATTCCGGATTCACACTCAGTAAGAATTCTGAGGTCACCACGTTGCCATGACGCCCAGATTCAGGGAATTCGGTCGCTGGTTTGAAGCCCAGTTCATCAAACACGAAGCCAAAGCGCGACTTAGGACCGTAGGCCGACATCTTGCCGCCGCTAATCATCAGAACCAGCGCATTGCCCGCGTTTTCTGTTTTGGCACGCGTTTGGGCGATCTGCTGCTTGAAATCATCAATCTGTTTTTTCGCTTCATCTTCTTTGCCAAAGATGGTGCCCAGTTGCTCGATGCGCTGGATAAAGCTCGTCATAAACTGGTGCTCATCCACATCCATCGAGATCGTCGGTGCAATACCGCTCAGCTTGTCGTAAGCATCGCGCGTACGTCCACCGGCAATAATCAGATCGGGTTTAGCGCTGCTGAGCGCTTCATAGGCAGGTTCAAACAGCGTCCCAGCATTCAGGTAAGTATCGCTGTTGTATTTTGATAAAAATGCAGGCAGCGGCGTACTGCTTTTCGGTACACCGGCAATCCCGTCGACCTTCAGTGCATCCAGCGTATCCAATGAGGCAGGATCGAACACAATCACTTTCTTCGGCGGCTGTGGAACCTGAGTGGTGCCCTGCGCATGCTCAATGCTGACCGTGTGACTTCCTTCTGAAGACGATGCCTGCTGATCGCAGCCGGCCAGAACAAACATAGATGCCAATAACGTCGCCTTCACTGCAAACGTTGCATTCAATCGCACCGCATTTAACCGCATAAGTGTGTTCTCCATTTCGCTGTTTGTCGCCGAATGCTACCCCGCAGCGGACGCTACGCGGCAATAAAGAATTTAATTATCATTCGCATTAAAACGAAAATTGTAACCGAATGGACACAGTCATGCCTAGCGATTATGTCTACCCTCCTATTGATGTAAGTCAGGGAAGTGATGCAAATCAGGAAAGCGCCACAGAAAAGTCGATTCAATGGTATCCTTGCTGTTTTCCAGATTGTTTTGCCTGATTTCAGGCTTAGCGCACACACGTAGCTAACTGCATATATGGCCGAGAAAACACAACCCACTTTTTTCATACACGACTACGAGACGTTCGGTAAGCATCCGGCGCGCGATCGCCCCGCGCAGTTTGCGGGTGTCCGTACCGATATGGATTTCAATATTATCGGTGAACCGCTCGTCATTTATTGCCGTCCGTCGGATGATTACCTGCCGGAACCAGAAGCGGTGATGATCACCGGCATTACACCGCAGGTCGCGCTGGCAAAAGGCGTCAATGAAGCGGAGTTCGCCCGTCAGATCCACGAGGCATTCAGCGTGCCCGGCACCTGCATCATGGGCTACAACAACATTCGCTTTGATGATGAAGTCAGCCGTAATATTTTCTATCGTAACTTCTACGATCCTTATGCCTACAGCTGGCAAAACGGGAATTCCCGTTGGGATTTGCTGGATGCGTTACGCGCCTGCTATGCCCTGCGGCCGGAAGGTATCGTCTGGCCGGAAAATGATGACGGCCTGCCCAGTTTTCGCCTTGAACATCTGACAAAAGCCAACGGCATCGCGCACGAGCAAGCGCACGATGCAATGTCAGACGTTTATGCCACCATCGCTATGGCGAAACTGTTTAAGCAAGCTCAGCCCAAGCTGTTTGACTATCTGTTCCCGTTGCGTAATAAAAACAAAATTTCCGCGCTGATTGATATCCCGCAAATGAAGCCGCTCGTTCACGTGTCTGGCATGTTTGGCGCGGCAAGGAGCAACACCAGTTGGGTTGTGCCGCTCGCCTGGCACCCGGACAACCGTAATGCGGTCATCATGTGCGATTTGGCTGGCGATATGACACCGCTTCTGGAGCTGGACAGCGAAGCATTGCGTGAGCGGTTATACACCCGTCGGGATGCACTGGAAGCCAATCAGAGCGCGGTTCCACTTAAGCTAGTGCACATCAACAAATGTCCGGTCTTAGCGCCGGCCAATACCTTACGCCCAGAAGACGCAGAAAGATTAGGTATCGATCGTCAACGCTGTTTAGACAATCTAGCCGTGCTGCGTAACAACGCGAGCGTCAGAGAAAAAGTGGTGGAACTGTTTGCCGACGCTCCTGCTTTCGCCGCCTCTGATGATGTCGATTTACGGCTTTATGATGGCTTCTTTGGCGATGCCGACCGCATGGCGATGAAGATTATTCAGGAGACCGCCCCGCAGAACCTTCCCGCGTTGGATCTCACGTTTGCCGATAATCGTCTGGAACCGCTGTTCTTCCGCTACCGTGCACGCAATTTCCCCGGCACGCTGGATGACCGCGAACAGCAGCGTTGGTTGCAGCATCGGCGTGCAGTATTTACGCCGGAGCGCTTGCAGTCCTATCTGTCAGAACTCAGCAGCCTGTATCAGTTGCATGAAGACGATAAAGAGAAGATGGCACAGCTAAAAGCGCTGTACGCCTATGCGCAGGAATTGGTGGGCTAAAGCATAAAAAAGCGGAGCACATTGGCTCCGCTGGAAGTTGCTGACAAAGTCTGTTGAGCGGTAGTAACGGATAGATCGTAAAGACGCCGTAAATACATCCCTGTACGCTCGGATTGCGCAGATATGAATCTCATCCATGAGATTCACCCTTTCAGGGCCGTCGCAAGCGACGTTCAAAAGCGTTCCTGACGCTTTTGTCCATGGCGCAAACGCTTTACTCTTCTATTCCGTTACTCCCGTTCTCGTTCAGAAAATAGGTTTGTCAACAGTCTGAAACGGAGCGCACTGGCTCCGCTTTTCTCTTTTATGTAAGCCGTCGGTTTATTTAAACCGGTTCTTCGCTACATTGCGGGACTGGTTGACGGAAACTGCGCGTCACAAACGCCAGATAGAGCAATCCAATTGTTGCCCACACCAGACCCAGCGTCATCGAACTGGCTTCCAGATTCACCCACAGCGCACCCACCGTCAACGCGCCCAGCACAGGCATCACGAGGAAGTTAATGGTGTCTTTCACTGTGCGATTACGGCGTTCACGAATATAGAACTGTGAAATGACCGACAGGTTCACGAACGTAAACGCCACCAGCGCACCGAAGTTGATCAGCGCGGTTGCCGTCACCAGATCGAACGACACCGCAGACAGTGCAATGACGCCAACCAGCAAGACGTTCAAAGACGGCGTACGCCATTTCGGGTGGATATAGCCGAAGAAGCGCTCTGGGAATACGCCATCACGCCCCATCACATACATCAGGCGAGACACGCCTGCATGTGCCGCCATACCCGATGCCAGCACCGTGACGCAGGAGAACACCAGAATAACGGACTGGAAGAATTTACCCGCGACATACAGCATGATTTCCGGTTGAGACGCATCCGGCTCTTTAAAGCGCGAAATATCCGGGAAATACAGTTGCAGGAAGTACGCCACGGCAACAAAGATCACGCCGCCAATCAGCGCCGTCAGGAAGATGGCTTTTGGAATCACTCGGCCTGCATCCTGCGTTTCTTCCGACAGAGAACTGATGCCGTCAAAACCCAAGAATGAGAAGCAGAGAATAGTCGCCCCGGTAATCATCGGCACGACGTGAGCATTCTCAGACCAGAACGGACGCGTACTGGTCAGCGTACCCGCACCCTCGCCCAGATAAACACCGTGAATCACCAGACCGAGGAATACCGCCATGATCGCAACCTGCACCACCACGATAATGGAGTTCAGGTTAGCAACCAGACTGATGCCACGCAGGTTAAATAGCGTCATCAAGCCGACCAGCGCCGCCACAAAAATCCATGACGGTACGCCGGGGAAGATCGCTTCCAGATAGATTTTCGCCAGCAGGATGTTGATCATCGGCATGAACAGATAGTCCAGCAGCGACGACCAACCGACCATAAACCCGACGTGCGGGCTAATCGCTTTTTGCGCGTAGGTATACGCAGAACCCGCAGATGGGAAACGTTTTACCAATTTGCCATAGCTCAGCGCCGTGAACAGAATGGCGATCAGCGCAAACGCATAAGCAGTCGCCACATGACCGTCGGTCAGGCCAGACACGATACCGAAGGTATCAAAAATGGTCATCGGCTGCATGTACGCCAGCCCCATCATAACGACAGGCCACAGCGTGAGCGTTCTTTTTAACTGGGCACGTTTTGCGCCAGCATTAGGCAGTTGAGAATCAAGCAACATGGCGCACACCTCCGTCAGTCACAGCAAAGGCAGCACTGTTGTCGGCGAACGCACTAAAAATAAGGGAGTGGATACAGGATTCGCCTGAATCACGATGAGAAGAGGTGGCTGTAACAGCACCAGAGATAACTTGCGACTGCGTCGCGCCATAACCAATACCTTTGCAGCACAAACCGGCGGGCACCGGTGCGAAACGTGTTAATTGCCCCATCTTTCCTTTCCTCACTGTGCTCACAGGCACACACAAAATTATCTATCCGGATCGTTGTCCGGCCTCTTTGGTTGAAGACCCTATACCCAGCAAACCTGAGTCACAGAGAAAGGTAAGAAACCACACCAATACCCCTGTAACCAGAAGGTTGACGAGCATAAATGTAAAAAAATAACCGACGCTATTAGACGTCGGTTATTTGCAAGGCGCGTATTCTGCACCACTCGATCTCATCTGACAAGGCTCTGAGAACGTTGGAAACCATTTATTTATCCCCACCCTTCTTCGTGCTGCCTATACGTTGGCTTTTCGCATGAATTATGGGTATAAATAAGCTAATACTCGTTATAAAAACGTTGCTGTTATGTGTGAAGCCCAAACAAAAAGTGGTGCTTAAAAATTACAACTCTTGAAACCGCTTTTTCTTTTCGTTTTGTAATCTTTCCAACTCAAAAATCACCTGCTGAAGATCGCGTTCCTGCGCCGCGTTCAGTGAAGGGAACTTGAAGCTCAAACGCTGCGTCAGCTTAAAGTCGCCTTTGTTATCGACGATCTTCACCATTGCCTGACCGACGAACTGCAAATCCACGCAGAAGAAACCGTGGTCAGCAAGATCCATCTCCACGCTCTTAATGATGTCACCGTCAGTCAACAACCCCGTGGTGTCACGATCGGTATACAGGCTCAACCCACCCAGTGAGAGATCTTTGATAGTGAACTGGAAAACACTCTCATCCGGCAGTTCGCCACGGCACGTCAACGGCGGCCACAGCGGCGTGTTAATGCGGAAATAGGTTCTACGCTGGATAAGATAAAGCAGTTCAGGAATCTGCGCGCTAAAGGCTGGCAGTCCGTCATAAGTTACCGTCTTCGCAATTTCAGCATTAAATTCAACTTTTGCACCGGCAGGCTCAGCAACAAAAGACAGCGCTCCCGCATACAGTGCGCGGTTATTTTCACGCTCAATGCCGCCTAAATCGAAGACAAACAGGTTGTTATCGGGTACGACGTCAAGAATTTTACTGATGAACTGTCCATGAGGATGATGAACCATCAGAGACGTATCATTCTTCTTTAATTCGCGCAGCGTTGCACAGATGGCCAGTTTGTTGCGCTTAACAAACTGCTCTTTCAAATTTTCATTCACCGCTTTCATCCCCACCATTGTGTCAATGGTTTATATTGATGCACGCCTCTCCGTCGTCTTTCAAGTTCCATTTGTGCCAACACGGTGCCACCGTCCTGACTGCATATTGAAAGCGACTACGCGGAATGCCTGAAATCGCATGATATAGATTGGTGGAAACGGTATCGGCAATACGCCCAGTAACTTTAGCAAAATAGGCTGCATTAGTAGAAAAATCGGTAATGGATGGCCAGTGCGTTCTGGCATCCAGCATTAAAATCGCTAGCGGTATCTCCCCTACATCTGATCAGCACCCATCGTGGTAACAGTAGACCAAATGCAAAAAGCCACCTTTCCCTTTCGTCCTATCGACATCACCCATTCACTACGATGTCGACAGGACGGGACGCTTTCTGAGCTCTACATTAATAAAGAAATTTTAGGCGTTTTTTAAATTCGGTAAGTTCGGCATCAGTAGCATTTTTATATAAAAAATCAATCTCACCTAAAAATTCGTTGTACAATACTTCATTTTTACTGGAGAAATTAATGATTGAAAGCGGCATAGTTGCATTTACATGATGAAACGAACCTATGCGCCGTATTTCTATTTTTTTTAATCGATAGGTTTTTTCTTCGGTTAAAGAAGTAATGTCTTCATAATGAGAAATAATATTAGCTATGCAATTTTTATTTAAACTCATTCTTTTTTGGGAGAGAATTGATCTTTTTATTTCATTCATTTCTATTATAAATTTATTCATAGTATTACATTGTGCACCAACCCTCCCTAATTTATAAAGTTTATTCATAGAACCATCTTTTTTTTCGGTCATTATCAAGGGGATTTTCTCAAAATCACTAAAATGACAATTGGTACGATAATTATCTTTAACATCCGTTATTTTACACTCTCCAGTGTCATCGTGAAATGGTGATGTATTGTTGTCTGATTTTTTGTTAAAAATTTTAATTCCAGAGATAGGGGTATTAGATTTAAGCGCTAAAGATTCTTCAGTCAAAGGTAAGGGGAAACACCAAAGCTCAGCACCTTTAGCCATCGGAATAGGCATGATTTTCGCTTCTCTGAAAATATCGAATTCAGGAACTAATCCATCAATGCCGATGTTGCTATTCTGGATGAGATTGCCATTTTTATTAACAATAGACTCCTTCGTCGAATTAAATTTTAATAACTTTATAGCCACTCTTGCCCCCAGAGCCGTTCGTGGCATTACCATGTAAGTATTTTCATTAATCATCCTCCCATACTGTAGCCTGAATTCACTTTTCGCTTCGAGCGTAACGGCTAACTCTTTTTCTTTTAAATTTTTCAATTCAGCGTTATTAGCAATAAATTCATTTAGTTCTGAATCTTTATTTTCAACATTAAATTGTTGCGCAAAAATTTCCGGTGGTAGTGAAAAAGAAAAATTGTCACTATCAGCGCACTGTATAGTCAGAATAATATTTGCTTCAGCAGGTAACATTGTCATATAGTCTGCACCACTTGTCTTAAGAAAGGCTTTTTCTAACCCCTGACCAGTACCAGTAAGGCCGGTAATCCCGATCTTAGATTTATTCGTAAATGCCATACTAAGATGTTCATCTTTTGTCTTGGATAATAAGAGGTGGTGCGTGTTGGAAAACTCGCCCAACACACCAGCAAACCACCCTGGGCTAAATGGTATCCCCCCAGCAGCAATGCCAAAAAAACCTGATATTCGATCGATATTTTGTAGAGAGATTTCATCTTGGATTTTAATATTTTTAGTTATCTCGATTAGCGCATCCCCTACATCCAGCTTGCCTCTTTTTCCTAAAGTATCTGTCAATACTTCAGATACAGAATTAGTGCGCGCCTGCATATAATTTAACATTGCACCTTTATCTTTAACATCTTGGCAAGATTGACGTAATTTAATATTTTTAGCTATCCCTGACGAGGTAGTAATAATTCCTCCAATGCCTAGATCCATGCCTTTGGCAAAATCAATTGCAGCACGCTTTTTATTTCCTTGATATATATTATCCTTCCCTGACTTAAGATGAAATCTAAAATTATCAACAGTCGAAGAAAATAAAGGGATATATTTGCTGCTAAAATTTCCTTTCCGATCTGAAGAAAATGGTTGTCCGGCATGATATTTTTCATGCGGATCGCTACCAAAATACGATGAAAAATTTTGCGGTGGCTTATGGCTGAGGTGTCTGGCATGTAGGTTAGGTAGAGAAATATGTTTAGGATTAAGATAAAATATTCTGGTCTTATTACCTTTGAGTGTTTCTATCTGTAGAACGTTTATCATCCTTTTAACACTTTTAATACAGTATCCCCTTTTTAGGGGGAGTTCAATCGTGTAGTCCGTCGTTGTGTAATCACTTTTTTTATCCGCACATTGAAGTGTTTCCAACATTAAAGATTTTTCTTTAAAGCGAAATGATATAAAATTTTCATCATCTAGTTTAAATTTTAGACCATCATCATCGTTTTTTTTATACTCTACAAAAAATATTTTTATATGTTGTTCGTTTATGTCACCTTCAGTTGATATGTTAACAACATTAATAGAATAGCTTTTCCCACTATTTTTTTCATCACCAATTAACATACCATTAGCATTCACGTACAGATGGCTAAATTTAATACTACAGTTAAAGTCGGTGATTTTCGCCATATGAATGAGATATTTTGATTTGTATTTTTTTAATAATCCCTTAATGAGATCATAACTTTTACCTTTAATTAAAATCAGCTCTCCCAACTCATTTAATGATATACCAATATTATTTTTAGGGAATCCATTGACTCCACCGCAATATACATAACCCTTAGCATCAATTACTTGCCCATCGCCTACTTCTTGGTAATTTATTTTATTACTACAAGTTAGTTTTTTGCAATTAAAAATTTTGTGTAACATTGAATTGTTGGTGTTTTTTATTTGAAAAATATTATCTTGAAATTTAGTACCCTCTTCGTTGCTTTCATGTAGGTTATTATTACCTTCAGAACGAAAATTTCCCACTGAATTAGATATTTCGTTGATCATACGACCTCTACTTTTAAAATAGTATGTGAATGATAAGTAATCTAAAAAACCACACTTAGTCAATATAAAAACAACATGATAAATCCTTATTTAAAAATATGTGACCTGTGCTACTCTTAATGAATGCTTATATTATCAGTTCGATAACTGAAATCCATATATGAAATATAAAATAACAACACTTTTTATTTATTTAATTTAATAACCGTGACTTAGATCAAAATTAAGTCACTAAAAAAACAAAACAACTCAAAAAATCATAATTAAAAAACATTGTGGTGATATTTTTAATATAATAGCCAGTCATTTTCATGTATTTAAAATGCACAGAAAATGGATATTCTACGCATCAAAATCACAATTTTTATATAAAAATAATGATGTAGACATTAAGCCAACACAAATTAATTACTTGACAAGTATTTAAGTAGCTCTATTTATCGTGCGATTAATCCAATCTATCGGTAAATAATTTCAAGAATGACTATCATGAAATGTATTATTAAAAGTGGGACACTTTATCAAGATAATGCCTTACGTTACCACCCAAGCATTCACGCTAAAATAATAAAAATTAATACTAATTTTCTGGAATGCATTTCCTCCATGATTTCACGATGAAATGTCGGTGACATTGATTTTAGCTGCACATCCCCCTGCCGTAATATGATTTTCCTATGAAATCAGGGCAGAACCCGACTGCATAATTATGTTTTACATCAAATAATTATCAAGCTACGTTTTTTTGGTGATATTGACATAAAGAATTGTGCATTTGCACTATATACATTGACATTCATCACAGAACGTTATTATCGCCCAATTTGGCACTAACATCGCGATAACATAGCCCGATAACTCATAGTGGTTAGCAGTAGAGTCGTGGTTGGCAATGGAATAAATAATGGTTAGCAATAAAATCGTGAACAGTGTTTTTACTAAAAAAAGAGTCGCACATGGAGAGTTATAATGCAGCATTTTGCTAGTCAAATTCGTAACACAAAAATCGCACATAAACTGTATGCTGGGTTTGGTATTATCTTATTACTCGTTATTATTGCCTCAACACTTAGCGCAAAAAGATTTAAAGACATTAAAGATATTTATGAAAAAACCAATCTTATTTATAGCGTCAACATTGAGGTTTTTCAGGCAAAAATAAATCGTGTTAAATACTTCTACGCGCCGGATGAAAAAACAAAAGATATTCTGGCAAAATTTGTCAAGAGTGCGACAGATTTAACAGACAGTGCAAAAAACCTGGCCTGGAGTACTGACGAATTAGGTCACATCAACAATTTAAAAGAAAATTTAGAGGGATTTCAGGCATCTGTTTCCGCAATGTCCACCGCAACACTAAAAGCGGTTGGAATTCAGGAAAAAGTCAACGCATTGCATACACAAGCTACGCTGGAACCTGTTGCTCAGACCATTCATAACACCAGCGCATTCCCCGATAATGATGCTTATTACGCGATTAGCAAACTGGCTTTCTTATTGAGTGAAGTGCAAAAGCTGAGCTATGAGCTGCAAACAACAAAAGATGAGAAAACATTAACTGCGCTGAATACTCGTTATGCAGAGACGGAATCAGCCTATCAGGCCTTACCGATTTTACCTTCTGACCTGAAAGGTCAGGCTGACGCGTTACGCAATTACATCAAGCAATACCAACAGCTTAATGCGGACTACTACACCGCTTTCGATGACTTGAAAAAAGCAGAAACACTGGTCATGAGAGCAGGAACGAAAAGCAGCGCCGACATTAATGCGCTGACCGCCATCATCAAAGCGAAAAACGATGAACTGGCCTATAACTCCGCCACCATTACCATGATTATCGGCCTCATTGCCGTCATTATCGGTATCATCATTTCGATCTACATTACCCGGATTATCACCCGACCTATCATCCATAACCTGGCGCTGGCGGAACGTATTGCCAGTGGTGACCTGACGACGACAATTCAGACCGATCGTCACGATGAACTCGGCCGACTCACCATGGCCATGGGAACAATGAATGAGCAGCTGCGCCACGTTATCTCCGAAGTGCGGGACAGCGTCGGTAGCGTTAGCCAGTCGGCAAGTAAAATTGCCACAGGCAATAGCGATCTTTCATCACGCACCGAACAGCAGTCGGCTGCCGTCGTTGAAACCGCAGCCAGCATGGAAGAACTGACATCAACGGTGAAAAACAACGCCGATAATGCTAAACATGCCAGCCAGATCGCTGCTGATGCCTCCAAGAATGCGCTGAAAGGCGGCGAAGTCGTGAAACAGGTTGTGACGACCATGGACAACATCGCAGCCAGCTCCAAAAAAATTGCCGATATCACCACCGTCATCAATAGCATTGCTTTCCAGACCAACATTCTGGCGCTGAACGCCGCAGTAGAAGCCGCACGCGCCGGGGAACAAGGTCGTGGTTTTGCCGTGGTCGCAGGCGAAGTACGCAGTTTATCGCAGCGCAGTTCTCAGGCCGCCAAAGACATCGAGTCCCTGATCGCAGAGTCCGTCGAGCGTACCAATGCGGGTAGTCATCTTGTGGCGGTTGCCGGAGAAACCATGGAGCAAATCGTCGATTCCGTTTCTCGCGTGAATGACATCATGGGGGAAATCTCATCTGCTTCTGAAGAACAGAGCCGGGGAATTGGGCAAATCGCACAGGCAATCAGTGAACTGGACACCACCACTCAGCAGAACGCCTCGCTGGTAATGGAATCCTCCATTTCCGCCAACTCGCTGGAAGAACAGGCTGTGCTGTTAGAGAAGTTGCTCGAGCACTTCCGCGTGTCCCAATCTGATAACCGCGCAGGCTCACGCGCACCATCCTCTGCGTCACGCCACGCGCTGCCAAAACGTGTGTCAACGGCAGACAAAAAAGCCGTGTCATCAGAAAGCGACTGGACGTCGTTTTAGCGACTCACGCCCGGATGGCATCACGTGCATCCGGGCGTATCAGAAACCCTATAGCGGTATCAAAAATCGTGGCAAACAAGCCAGAACGCATTGCCGTTAGCGCTACAAACCTTCATTCAGCGGCATCATTGAGGGATTAGGGTACTGATACTCAAACCCGAGTTCATGGCAGATTCGCTGCCCATCAACAATCTTCCCCTGATCGCTGTCGGTTACGGGCGCAAACTGCGGCGGAGACAGGTGCAATCTGCGCGCCTGTTCAGGGTAAAAATCCTGTCTGGCAGGATGTTCTGGCGCACACAAATTATAGATATGCCCGCCGTTCGGAAGCTTAAGCAGCAACAGGATCGCCGCCAGCACATCTTCCTGATGTACCAGATTCACGCCATGATTACCACGCGGCAGATTGGTTTTGCCCGCAAGGAAACGTCCAGGATGGCGTTCACCACCGACCAGCCCTGCAAGACGCAAGATATCCACGGAGGTATCAGGTAGATGCTGCAACCACTGTTCGAGGGACACCAGCGTTTTCCCTGCTATCGTCGTCGGCTGTAGCGGCGAGTTTTCTTTTGCCGTGCCGCTGCTGTCGCCATAAACCGAGGTTGAACTGGTGAAAATAACACGCGGGACATGAAAAACGCGTGCCATATTCACCAGTTGCTGTACCGCTTGCGCATACCCGTCACCCCCTTCCGCTGTTCGGCTAGCGGGCAAGGTCACGATCAATACGTCAACCTGTAGTAATGCGCTAAGCTCGTCTGCGTCGCATTCCAATTCAGGTGTCAGCGCCAGTTGATAGCACTCAATGCCGCTCATTCGCGCGGCTTCCACGCCATCCTGAGTGGTTTTCGTCCCTGTCACGTGGTAGCCGTGCCCATTCAGCGCCAGAGCTAGCGGCATACCCAACCAGCCCAATCCCACAATCGATACTTTTTTCATCAGCCGTTCTCCCCTGCAAGGAGCCTGTTAATTAACACTATACTCTACATAATTCGAGTTTCAGGCAGGCGGCAAGAGAATGCATCCCGATGAGCTTACTCAAGTAAGTGATTCGGGTGACTGAACGCAGCCAACGCACATGCAACTTGAAGTATGACGAGTATACGCACGCCTACAGAGTAAACGGCTTTGACGCCCACCGCTACGGATGCCTGTCCGATTTCCGTAGTCTTTTCTGCCTATCAAAAGCGGATATCCAGCGCGATTATGCTGGCACATCACTCAACCAAAACGAACTTCCCACATCTGCTAAAAAAATGTTGCACAACAGCCCGAACATGGTTTAGGTTATTCGACAGAAATCGTTATTGATTTAATAAACACTGACACAACAAAGAGACATCTTATGACACGCGTTCTGTTTAGCCACCATCATAACCATCATCCTGATTAGTCTTTCGGGCAGTTGGTGCTGGAAGACATTCAGATCTTCCAGTGGCGCAGAATACAAAGAGAGCCCTCGGAAGATCACCTTCCGAGGGTTTTTTTATGGCCCAATGTTTCTAAAAATTTTAAATTTGACAGGTTAATGAGGTTTCCATGCTGGATAAAACACGTTTACGGATAGCAATGCAGAAGTCAGGCCGCCTGAGCGACGATTCACGCGAACTGCTGGCGCGCTGCGGGATCAAAATCAACTTACAGCAACAGCGTCTGATCGCGTTCGCAGAAAATATGCCGATTGATATCCTGCGCGTACGCGATGACGATATCCCCGGCCTGGTCATGGATGGCGTGGTCGATCTGGGCATCATCGGCGAAAACGTGCTGGAAGAAGAGCTGTTAAACCGTCGTGCACAGGGTGAAGATCCGCGTTACTTCACGCTGCGTCGTCTGGATTTCGGCGGTTGCCGCCTGTCGCTGGCGATGCCGCTGGACGAAGCCTATACTGGTCCTGAATGTCTGCAAAACAAACGTATCGCCACCTCTTATCCTCACCTGCTCAAACAATATCTCGACAGACAATCTGTCAATTTCAAATCCTGTCTGCTCAACGGTTCCGTCGAAGTAGCACCGCGTGCCGGTCTGGCCGATGCTATCTGCGATCTGGTATCAACCGGTGCAACGCTTGAAGCCAACGGCCTGCGCGAAGTCGAAGTCATTTACCGTTCCAAGGCCTGCCTGATTCAGCGCGACGGCGAAATGCCAGCAGAGAAACAGCAGCTAATCGATAAGCTACTGACCCGTATGCAAGGCGTGATTCAGGCGCGTGAGTCAAAATACATCATGCTGCACGCGCCCAGCGAGCGTCTGGACGAAATCATTGCTCTGTTGCCTGGTGCCGAGCGCCCGACCATTCTGCCGCTGGCCGGCGATCAGCGTCGTGTTGCCATGCACATGGTCAGTAGCGAAACGCTGTTCTGGGAAACCATGGAGAAGCTGAAGTCATTAGGTGCCAGCTCCATTCTGGTCCTGCCCATTGAAAAAATGATGGAGTGATGACGATGGCTGACAACACCAAAAGCACTGGCAGCTTTAGCACGCTCGTCGACTGGCAGCGCTGTTCAGTAGAAGAGCAGCGTCAGCTACTGACTCGTCCGGCGATTTCCGCGTCAGAACGCATTACCGCCGTCGTGAGCGATATTCTGGCAAACGTGAAAAGCCGTGGTGATAGCGCGTTACGTGACTACAGCGCGCAGTTCGATAAGGTTCAGGTGAATGCGATTCGCGTCACCGAGGCTGAGATCGCTGCCGCCTCCGCCCGTCTGGGCGATGAGGTAAAACAGGCAATGGCGATCGCCGTACGTAATATCGAGACATTCCACAACGCGCAAAAGCTGCCGATTGTCGATATCGAAACGCAGCCAGGCGTACGTTGCCAGCAGATCACGCGCCCCATCGCAACCGTCGGGCTGTATATTCCTGGGGGCTCTGCCCCGCTGCCGTCAACCGTGCTGATGCTGGGAACGCCTTCACGCATCGCTGGCTGCGGTCGCGTGGTGTTGTGCTCACCGCCGCCGATTGCCGATGAAATTCTGTATGCCGCACAGCTGTGCGGCATCAAAGAAGTCTTTCAGCTCGGTGGAGCGCAAGCGATTGCTGCGATGGCATTTGGCACAGAGAGCGTGCCGAAAGTGGATAAAATCTTTGGCCCCGGCAACGCGTACGTCACGGAAGCCAAGCGTCAGGTTAGCCAGCAGCTCGATGGCGCGGCCATTGATATGCCCGCTGGGCCATCCGAAGTATTAGTGATCGCCGACAGCGGCGCGACGCCCGCGTTTGTCGCCTCCGACCTGTTATCACAGGCAGAACACGGCCCGGATTCACAGGTCATCCTGCTCACGCCCGACGCAGCAATGGCCAAAGCCGTAGCAGACGCCGTTGAAGAACAGCTCACGCAATTGTCCCGTGCGGACATCGCGCGTCAGGCGCTTGCCAGCAGCCGCGTCATCGTTGCGCGTGATTTGGCACAGTGCATTGAAATCAGCAATCAATATGGTCCAGAGCACTTGATCATCCAGACGCGCGACGCCGAATCACTGGTTGATAGCATCACCAGCGCGGGTTCAGTTTTCCTTGGCGACTGGTCACCGGAATCCGCGGGCGACTACGCCTCCGGCACTAACCATGTTCTGCCGACCTATGGCTATACCTCGACCTATTCAAGCCTGGGGCTGGCCGATTTCCAGAAACGCATGACCGTACAGCAGCTCACGCCGCAGGGGTTACTGCAACTGGCGCCGACCATCGAAATATTGGCACAGGCCGAACAACTGACCGCCCACAAAAACGCCGTTACCCTGCGTGTTGCAGCACTGAAGGAGCAAGCATGAGCAGCATTGAAGAACTGGCACGCGCCAATGTCCGTGCGCTGACGCCGTACCAATCTGCCCGTCGTCTGGGCGGTAACGGCGATGTCTGGCTGAATGCCAATGAATACCCTGAAGCACCAGCATTTCAGTTAACGTCACAGACGCTGAACCGCTACCCGGAATGCCAGCCAGTTACGGTGATCAGCCGTTACGCCGAGTATGCTGGCGTAACGCCGGAGCAGGTTCTGGTCAGCCGCGGTGCCGACGAAGGTATCGAGCTGCTGATCCGCGCGTTCTGCGAACCGGGAAAAGATGCCATCCTGTTCTGTCCACCAACCTACGGCATGTACGCCGTCAGCGCCGAGACATTTGGCGTGGAACGCCGCACCGTAGCCAGCAAATCAGACTGGCAGTTGGATCTCGACGCGATTGAAGCACAGTTGGACGGCGCTAAGGTCATTTACATCTGTAGCCCGAACAACCCAACCGGCAACCTGATTGCACGGGAGGATTTGCGTCAGTTGCTCACGCTGGCACAGGGAAAAGCGCTGGTCGTTATTGATGAAGCCTACATTGAATTCTGTCCGCAGGCGACCACCTCGGTCTGGCTGGACGAATTCCCACATTTGGTGATTCTGCGTACCTTGTCCAAAGCCTTCTCACTCGCCGGATTGCGCTGTGGCTTCACGCTGGCAAACCCTGAGGTCATTCAGCTTCTGCTGAAGGTGATTGCCCCTTACCCATTGTCCACTCCCGTAGCGGATATCGCCGCGCAGGCGCTGAGTCACGAAGGGATCGCTAAAATGAAGGCGAATGTTGAGGAGATTACCTCCGCTCGCCGCTGGCTGAGCGATGCCTTAAAAGACATTCCCTGCATTGAAGAAATCTTCCCCAGCGAGAGTAACTATCTGCTGGTGCGCTTTACCGCCTCCCCCTCTGTATTTAAAACGCTGTGGGATCAAGGCATTATTCTGCGTGACCAAAATAAGCAACCGAGCCTCGCAGGCTGTTTGCGCATTACTATCGGCAACCGCTACGAATGTGAACGCGTTGTTGCTGCATTACAATCATTGCCGGGCATCAACGCTTAATTTTAAGGAGCTCACGTGGGCCAGAAATACCTCTTTATCGACCGTGACGGAACATTGATTGCTGAACCGCCTGAAGATTTTCAGGTTGACCGTCTGGATAAACTGGCGCTGGAACCAGATGTCATTCCCTCGCTGCTGGCGCTGCAAAAAGCCGGTTATACGCTGGTGATGATTACGAATCAGGATGGGTTGGGAACCGATAGTTTTCCGCAGGAAACCTTCGATCCACCGCACAACCTGATGATGCAGATTCTGACATCGCAGGGCATCCGTTTTGAGCAAGTGCTGATCTGCCCGCATTTACCCGCGGATAACTGCACCTGTCGCAAGCCCAAGACCGAGCTGGTGACTGCCTATTTGAACAACGGCCTGATGGATGTGGCGAATAGCTACGTCATCGGTGACCGCCAGACCGATATTCAACTGGCACAGAACATGGGCATAACCGGGCTGCTCTATCAACGTGGCGGGCTAAACTGGCAAGCGATTACCAACCAGTTGACCAAGCGTGACCGTCATGCGCACGTCAACCGCGTCACGCGTGAAACTGCGATTGATGTGAACGTCTGGCTGGATCAGGAAGGTGGCAGCAAAATCAACACCGGCGTCGGCTTCTTCGATCACATGCTGGATCAAATCGCCACCCACGGCGGATTCCGCATGAACATTGAAGTGAAAGGCGATCTATACATCGACGATCACCACACGGTAGAAGATACCGGTCTGGCGCTGGGCGAAGCCCTGAATAAAGCACTGGGCGACAAACGCGGTATTGGCCGCTTTGGCTTTGTTCTGCCGATGGATGAGTGTCTGGCACGCTGTGCGCTGGATATTTCAGGCCGTCCGCATCTGGAATACAAAGCGGAATTCAGCTACCAGCGCGTTGGCGACCTGAGTACAGAAATGGTCGAACACTTCTTCCGTTCACTGTCTTATTCCATGGCCTGTACGTTGCACCTGAAAACTAAAGGGCGTAACGATCATCACCGTGTAGAAAGCCTGTTCAAAGTCTTCGGGCGCACGCTGCGTCAGGCAATCCGCGTCGAGGGTGATACGCTGCCGAGCTCGAAAGGAGTGCTCTGATGAAGGTCGTCATTCTTGATACCGGCTGCGCTAACCTCTCTTCGGTGACCTACGCCGTGCAGCGATTGGGGTATACGCCCATTGTGAGCCGCGAGGCCGAGATTGTCCTGCAAGCGGACAAGCTGTTTCTGCCGGGCGTTGGTACCGCGCAGGCCGCGATGAATCAACTGGAAGAGCGCAACCTGATTGCGTTGATCAAGGCCTGTACACAGCCGGTGCTCGGCATTTGCCTTGGTATGCAGTTATTGGGCACAAACAGCGACGAAAATGGCGGCATTCCCACGCTCGGCATTGTTGATTCGCCGGTGAAAAAGATGGTTGACCACGGCTTACCGCTGCCACATATGGGCTGGAATCAGGTCATTCCGAAGGCCGGACATCGTTTGTTCCGCGATATCGATGACGGTGCCTATTTCTATTTCGTTCACAGCTATGCCATGCCGGTCTGCGAAAATACGATTGCCCAAGCCAACTACGGCGAAGCCTTCACCGCCGCGCTGGAAAAAGATAACTTCTTTGGCGTGCAGTTCCACCCTGAGCGTTCGGGTGCCGCGGGCGCGCAACTGCTGAAAAACTTTCTGGAGATGTAGAGCGTCATGATTATTCCCGCATTAGATCTGATTGATGGACAGGTTGTCCGTCTACATCAGGGTGATTATGGCCAACAGCGCCAGTACGGCAGCGATCCGCTCCCCCGTTTGCAGGATTACCAGCAACAAGGTGCAGGTGTGCTGCATCTGGTAGATTTGACCGGTGCAAAAGATCCCTCTGCCCGCCAGATTCCGCTATTAACGACGCTGTTGGCTGGCGTTACTGTCCCCGTTCAGATTGGCGGCGGTATCCGCACCGAACAGGACGTGGAAGCGTTATTAAAAGCCGGAGCCAGCCGTGTCGTCATCGGCTCCACCGCCGTTAAGCAGCCGGAGCTCGTTCAGCAATGGTTCACCCGCTACGGCGCAGAAGCGCTGGTGCTGGCGCTGGACGTGCGAATCGACTCCAACGGCACGAAGTTCGTCGCTATCAGCGGCTGGCAGGAAAATTCAAACGCCACGCTTGAGCAGGTCGTCGAACAATATCTGCCGTTTGGTCTGAAACATGTGCTGTGCACTGACATTTCTCGTGACGGTACGCTGAGCGGCTCCAACGTCGAGCTCTATCGTGAAATCAGCCAGCGCTACCCGCAGATTGCCTTTCAGGCATCCGGCGGCATCGGCAACTTGACGGATATCGCCAATTTGCGCGGCAGCGGTGTACAAGGCGTGATCGTGGGTCGTGCGCTGCTGGAAGGTAAATTCAACGTCGCGGAGGCTATTTCATGCTGGCAAAACGGATAATCCCCTGTCTGGACGTGCGTAACGGTCAGGTCGTCAAAGGTGTACAGTTCCGCAACCACGAAATCATCGGTGACATCGTGCCACTGGCGCAGCGCTATGCGCAGGAAGGAGCCGATGAGTTGGTTT
The DNA here is from genome assembly GCF_020166435.1 of Pectobacterium versatile. GTDB lineage: Bacteria > Pseudomonadota > Gammaproteobacteria > Enterobacterales > Enterobacteriaceae > Pectobacterium > Pectobacterium versatile. Next base: position 208,906 of record NZ_JAINZP010000002.1, read on the forward strand.
TTTATGATATCACCGCCTCTTCCGATGGCCGTGTAGTCGATAAAAGTTGGGTATCCCGCGTCGCAGAAGTGATTGATATTCCCTTCTGCGTGGCGGGCGGCATTAAAAGCGTGGAAGAAGCGGGTCAGATCCTCTCTTTCGGCGCGGATAAAATCTCCATCAACTCACCGGCTCTGGCCGACCCTGAGCTGATTACCCGACTGGCTGACCGCTATGGCGTGCAGTGCATCGTCGTTGGGATTGATACCTGGCACGATGCCGCGACGGGCCGCTACCATGTCAATCAATACACAGGTGATGAAGCGCGAACCAAGGTCACCACTTGGGAAACGCTGGATTGGGTAGAAGAAGTGCAGAAGCGCGGTGCGGGTGAGATTGTCCTGAACATGATGAATCAGGACGGCGTGCGTAACGGCTATGATTTACACCAGTTAAATCTGGTACGTGATGTCTGTCATGTCCCGCTTATTGCTTCCGGCGGAGCAGGCACCATGGAACATTTTCTGGATGCGTTCCAAACCGCCCACGTTGATGGCGCGCTGGCAGCATCGGTGTTTCACAAGCAAATTATTAATATTGGCGAACTGAAACAATATCTTAAGCAACAGGGTGTGGAGATTCGAGTGTGTTAAGCGAAGAGTTCTTTTTAAACGACGAACAACGAAACCAGCTCGATTGGGAAAAAACGGACGGTATGCTGCCAGTTGTCGTGCAACATGCGGTATCCGGTGAAGTATTGATGCTGGGCTACATGAATCAGGACGCGTTGCAGGCTACGGAAGAGAGTGGCAAAGTGACGTTTTTCTCGCGGACCAAGCAGCGTTTGTGGACGAAAGGCGAATCTTCCGGCCATTTCCTGAATGTCGTCTCTATCACGCCGGACTGCGATAACGACACCCTGCTGATTCTGGTTAACCCTATCGGACCAACCTGTCACCTTGGCACCAGCAGCTGCTTCTCGCCTGCTGCCAGCGACTGGACGTTCCTCTATCAGCTAGAGCAACTGCTGGCCGAGCGTAAGCATGCTGACCCGGATAGCTCTTACACTGCGCGTCTGTATGCCAGCGGCACCAAGCGCATTGCTCAGAAAGTCGGTGAGGAAGGATTGGAAGCGGCATTAGCAGCAACGGTGCATGATCGCGAAGAGCTGACCAACGAAGCCGCGGATTTGATATACCACCTGCTGGTGCTGTTGCAGGATCAGGATTTAGATCTGGCGACGATCATCAATCGCCTGAAAGCGCGTCACAATAAGTAAATCTGTTCCCCGCGTTATCGATCGCTGATAACGCGGGGCTTTATTATGCCAACATCGCCGTGTTAGCTTGAGTACACCTTACGTCCCCCTTTCCAGGTTTCCAGAACCGGAATATCACGCATACCTTTCACCGGATTATTTTTATCTGCTGAATCATAGGTCAGCGGGGAATCCGCCAGAATAATAAAATCAGCACATTTACCAGCGACCAACGATCCGACCCACTGATCTGCATGACACTGCCAGGCGGCATCATAAGTTGCGGCTTTAAGCGCGGCGAAACGGGAAATCCGCTCTTGCTCGCGCAACACAGCAGGAGTCGCCTGTTGAGGCGCGCCTTCCATCACACGAGAAATCGCCTGTTCCATCATGCGTAGCGGGCCAAGCGGTGTAACGCCGTTATCACTGTGTAAGGTAATCTTCATCCCGTGATTGATCGCGGATTGGCAGCGATCAAGGTGATTAGCACGATCCTCTCCCAGAATGGTTTGCTGGAATGCCCAGCCCCAATACCCCACATGACCAATTAAGAAACTGGGGGAAATACCGAGCTGTTTCATTTCCACAAGATGATCGTCAGTGAGCAGGGAGGCATGTTCCAAACGATCCCGCCGCAGTTCGTAAGTATCTGATGTCACGCCAGCCAGTTTAAAAGACGCTAAGGTCAGCCTGATGGCTTCATCGCCATTCGTATGAATCATCAATGACCAGTTTTTATCTACAACGTTCTGCACCAGCGTATTGATATTAGTGGATGGATCAAAGTTGAAGGCACCGACATTATCCACGCTTGGCGTTTTTTCATAGAGGTGATTACAGCAGTACGGCGTGGATTGATACCCCGTCAGCCCTTGGTTTGAACCATCTGAAATAACCTTGATATACGGCAAGTGAAAGTGTTCATCTCCATACCCCGGAGAGTAATAATTCACCACTTTATTTTCAAAATCCTCACTACTCGTAACAATCAGTGCACCGCCTATCCGCACCGGACAAATCGGCAGATGCGCCCATTTGTCCAGGAAACTCACTTGATCGAAGCCCGGCTGAGACCCTTTGGGTTCAACGCCAGCATCAAGCATATAAGTCACGCCTCGTTTACTCGCTAAAGCAAATAGTTTGCTCATCGATGCAATGAGCTTTACCGCCAATTCCGTTTTAGGGTAGCTACTGACCATGACATTTAGCACTGGCTGGATACCAACTATTTCCTTAAGGATACCGTTTTCGCTGATAGGTGGGACAAGGGGTGGTTTATCTGCGTAATAGTCTTTAACACACTTAATCGCCGCATGATTGATATAAGCAAGATGCATCGAGGCATTGAGGACAAATACCGGTTGGAGTGTCGTGATTTTATCGAGAGCATCAGCATCAAATGCCTTATTTCCCTCAACAAACAGCGATGGATCAGCACCAAATCCGATAAGCCATTTATCGGATTTATGCGGTAACGCCTTCTCCTGTAGATGGGATATCACCCAGCTACGGTTATAATTTTTGCGTAATTTTTGCTCTTCAAACGGGCTAACATCATTACCAATACCAGAAAGCATCGCGGAGCTAGTGATGTGGACATGCGGCTCAATCAGCCCCGGTAACAGCGTTTGTTTGCCTGATAATTGATGCTCAGACGTGTTTTTCGGCATTTTGGCTTTCACATCCTGATACGAACCCGTTGCAACCACCAGTCCGTCACGAATGCCCATGGCCTCAACTGCAACTTCCTTCCCATCTTCTAACGTCAGAATAGCTTTTCCAGGGCTCCCATCCTTATTTGGTGCGGAACGGAATAGCTTCGTTTCAATATGTAGACTGTTCTCCCCCTCAGGGATCTCAACTGGCGTATCGGGGAGAAACGATTTCCACAGGGGGCTACAGCAGGAACAGCTTATGCTACCGGAATGGCCACACGCTTCACTCATACACTTTCCTTATTTAGAGGTAACGCATTAGAAATGTTAATGTACCGAATAAAAAATAGGCAATAACATTAGAAACTTCAACGTCCAAGCAGTTGAAAATCAAAAATTCATATTTCGTGTGCTGGCGATCACTTAGAAACGTGAAGGGCCAAAAGGAAAGCGTATTACGTGGGATCGCATTCTAATAAGTAACTAGATCAAATCATGTGGAAGGTCGGAGAGGAAAATAGGCCATAAATGTAAAAAAGCACCCGAGATGGGTGCTTTTATAAGGCTGGTATTTAAGACTAACGATTAGCCGTAAATATTAGCGCGGTCGCGGAGTTCCTTACCTGGTTTAAAGTGAGGGACGTACTTACCTTCCAACTCAACTTTGTCACCCGTTTTCGGATTACGACCTACACGCGGTGCACGGTAGTGAAGTGAAAAACTGCCAAACCCACGGATTTCAATACGGTCGCCTTCGGCTAGCGTAGAAGCCATTTGTTCGAGCATTTCTTTCACTGCATCCTCAACCACTTTGGCTGGGATATGAGATTGCTGTCCAGCAAGCCTTTCAATAAGTTCAGACTTGGTCATAGCTCCTCCAAGTGCGGTTATCAATAACCAGGATAACTGACTACCGTTACAAGAATGAGCAACTTACGTTGCTCATTCCACCGTAGTGATTACTCGCCTTTAGCTGCTTTGAACGCTTCTGCCATCGCGCTGGAGAAATTGTTTTCTTCCGGCTTGTTGTTAACAGTTGCGATTGCATCTTTCTCGTCAGCTTCGTCTTTCGCACGAACAGACAGGCTAACAACGCGGTTTTTACGATCAACACCAGTGTATTTCGCTTCAACGCTGTCGCCAACGCTCAGTACCAGAGTTGCATCTTCAACGCGGTCACGAGAAGCATCAGAAGCACGCAGATAGCCTTCAACACCGTCTGCTAATTCAACTGTAGCACCTTTGGCGTCAACTGCTGTAACTTTACCAGTAACAATAGCACCTTTCTTGTTAACAGACAGGTAGTTATTGAACGGGTCTTCAGACAGTTGTTTCACACCCAGGGAGATACGCTCGCGCTCTGCGTCAACCTGCAGAACAACAGCGGCGATTTCATCACCTTTCTTGAATTCGCGAACGGCTTCTTCGCCAGCCACGTTCCAAGAGATGTCGGACAGGTGAACCAGACCGTCGATACCGCCGTCCAGACCGATGAAGATACCAAAGTCAGTGATAGACTTGATTTTACCTTCAACGCGGTCGCCCTTGTTGTGGGTTTCTGCGAACAGCTGCCATGGGTTAGATTTGCACTGTTTCAGGCCCAGAGAGATACGACGACGTTCTTCGTCGATGTCCAGAACCATTACTTCCACTACATCACCAACGTTAACAACTTTGGATGGGTGGATGTTTTTGTTGGTCCAATCCATTTCGGAAACGTGCACCAGACCTTCAACGCCTTCTTCGATTTCAACGAAACAGCCGTAGTCAGTCAGGTTGGTTACGCGGCCAGTCAGACGCGTGCTTTCTGGGTAACGCTTAGCGATAGCGACCCATGGATCTTCGCCCAGCTGTTTCAGACCCAGAGACACACGGGTACGTTCGCGGTCGAATTTCAGCACTTTAACAGTGATTTCGTCGCCCACATTGACGATTTCGCTTGGGTGTTTAACACGTTTCCAAGCCATATCAGTGATATGCAGCAGGCCATCAACACCGCCCAGATCAACGAATGCACCGTAGTCAGTAAGGTTCTTAACGATACCTTTAACTTCCATGCCTTCCTGCAGGTTTTCCAGCAGTTGATCGCGCTCAGCACTGTTTTCAGATTCGATAACTGCACGGCGGGAAACAACAACGTTGTTGCGTTTCTGATCCAGCTTGATAACTTTGAACTCAAGCTCTTTGCCTTCCAGATGCAGCGTGTCGCGAACCGGACGAACGTCTACCAGAGAACCTGGCAGGAACGCGCGAATGCCGTTCAGCTCAACAGTGAAACCGCCTTTAACTTTACCGTTGATAATACCGGTAACAGTTGCAGCTTCTTCGTAAGCTTTTTCCAGCGTCAGCCATGCTTCATGACGTTTAGCTTTTTCGCGAGAAAGCAGCGTTTCACCGAAGCCATCTTCGATAGCATCCAGAGCAACGTCAACTTCATCACCAACCTGAATTTCCAGTTCGCCTTGTGCGTTCTTGAATTGTTCTACCGGAATGGCAGATTCAGATTTCAGACCGGCATCAACCAGTACGACATCTTTATCAATAGCAACAACAACACCACGTACGATAGAACCAGGACGGGTTTCGATTTCTTTCAGGGATTCTTCAAAGAGTTGAGCAAAAGATTCAGTCATGTTTGATAATCTTAAGGGTTTCATTTTAACGTCCATCTGGCATCCTGCTCGATGGGGTTGTTTAACATGCCCCGCTGTGCATCCTTACAGCGAGGTAAAAATTCAGTTTTCTGTGATTACGCTAAAATTTCGCGGGCATAAGCCAACGCGCGCGCTATCACTTCATCGATTGTCATTTCCGTTGAATCTAGCACCAACGCATCGGCAGCAGGCACTAACGGCGCAACGGGGCGGCTGCGATCGCGCTCATCCCGTTCTTTTATCTCAGATAAAAGACGTTCAAAGTTAACATTAAAGCCCTTCCCCTGCAACTGTAGCATGCGACGTTGTGCACGTTCTTCCGCACTGGCATCCAAAAAAATCTTCACTGGGGCATCAGGAAAGACGACTGTTCCCATGTCTCTGCCATCAGCAATCAACCCTGGAGCCTCGCGAAATGCACGCTGCCGACGTAATAATGCTTCACGAACGCGAGGGAAAGCCGCAGCCTGAGACGCCGTGTTGCCTACCGCTTCGGTACGAATTTCATGGCTAACGTCTTCGCCTTCCAAGATGACTTTCAACTGCCCGTCTTCTGCAACAAAACGCACATCAAGATGAGAAGCCAGCGGAACCAGCGCGTCTTCCGAACTGATATCCACATGGTGGTGCAATGCTGCCAGAGCCAAAACACGATAGATAGCCCCCGAGTCCAGCAGGTTCCATTGTAAAGCTTCAGCCAATGCCTTACACAAGGTACCTTTGCCTGCGCCGCTCGGTCCGTCAACCGTAATTACCGGTGCCATCACCGTCATCTCTCTCTCCTTAATACTGGGAAGTTCCGCTTATGCCGTTTTATGGCATCACGGAGCATCATTATACGCATCAATACAGAGAAAGGTTACCCCAATGCCGGAATGGCGGGAAAAATAAGGCATTCTCTGAATGCGGTACGCAATTTCAGAAGAAAAGCTGAGCGTAGCTCGGAGAAATCGATAGAGAAAAAAGGCACGGAAACCGTGCCTTAGAGAGATCAGGCTAGCTCGCTGAGGCGTGCCAGCTGTTCGAAGTAGTCCGGGAAGGTTTTAGCCGTACATTTCGGATCCAGAATCGTAACTGGTGTATCCGATAGCGCCACTAGAGAGAAACACATCGCCATACGATGATCGTTGTACGTGCCGATTTCTGCCGCTTTCAGCTTGGTCGGCGGCGTAATGCAAATGTAGTCGTTACCCTCTTCCACTTCCGCGCCAACTTTACGCAGTTCAATCGCCATTGCCGCCAGACGATCGGTTTCTTTCACGCGCCAGTTGTAGATATTACGCAGAGTAGTGGTGCCACCTTGAGCGAAAAGCGCCGCCGTCGCGATGGTCATCGCAGCATCAGGAATATGGTTCATATCCATGTCGATCGCGTGCAGTTCACCGCGTTCGCATTCGATATAATCCTCACCCCAGCGCACGGTCGCGCCCATCTTTTCCAACACGTCAGCAAAGCGAATGTCGCCCTGCACGCTATTACGGCCTACACCAGTCACACGCACAACGCCGCCTTTAATCGCCGCTGCGGCCAGGAAGTAAGAAGCCGATGACGCATCACCTTCCACCAGATAGTCGCCCGGTGAGCGATACTGCTGGCGACCCGCCACGAAGAATTGCTGATAGTTTTCATGACGCACTTCAATACCAAACGCTTTCATCATATGCAGCGTAATATCGATATACGGTTTGGAAACCAGATCGCCCTGAATGCTGATTTGCGTATCCTGCGCGGCCAGAGGCGCAGTCATCAGCAGCGCAGTCAGGAACTGGCTTGATACACTGCCATCTACGCTGATTTCGCCGCCCTGAAAACCACCGTGCAGACGAAGCGGTGGGTAGTTTTCCTGCTCCAGATAGTCAATTTTCGCCCCGCCCTGACGCAGTGCATCGACCAGATGCCCGATCGGACGCTCTTTCATCCGAGGTTCGCCTGTCAGCACAATATCGCCATCTGTCAGACACAACGCGGCAGCCAGTGGGCGCATCGCTGTACCTGCATTCCCTAGAAACAGCTCCAGCGGTTGCGATGTCGTAAACGCGCCACCCAGCCCCGAAATCTCACACACAGTCCGGTCAGACGACAGATGATATTCCACTCCCAACGCCGTTAGAGCGGTAAGCATATGGCGGACATCGTCACTGTCTAACAGGTTAGTCAGCCGGGTCTTTCCTTCAGCCAAGGCCGCCAGCAAAAGCGCACGGTTAGAGACGCTTTTTGAGCCAGGAAGGTTAAGGGTACCGTTAATCAGTTTGATGGGTTGTAGCGTCAGGGATTCCTGCATGTAAAGCCTATTCTTTCAACGTGGACATAAAAACCCCGGAAAGTCCGGGGTTGATCAAAATGTATCGAGGGGCGGTCTTAATCAACCGTGGCGACGAGCGAAGTCAGCCATAAATTCCGTCAGCGCTTTCACGCCTTCCAACGGCATCGCATTGTAGATAGAAGCACGCATGCCGCCCACTACGCGATGACCTTTCAGCGCGTGCAGACCCGCAGCAACTGATTCTTCCAGGAAGACTTTATCCAGCGCAGAGTCCGCCAGCAGGAACGGCACATTCATGCGAGAACGGTTAGCTACCGCGACGTCATTACGATAGAAATCGTTACCGTCAATCACGCTATACAGCAGGTCGGCCTTCTCTTGGTTACGTTTTTCCATTTCAGCCAGACCGCCGTACTCTTTCAACCATTTGAAGACCATGCCGGACAGGTACCAGGCAAACGTTGGCGGCGTGTTAAACATAGAGTCATTGTCCGCCAGAACCTGATAATCCAGAATCGATGGCAGCTCACGGCGCGCTTTGCCCAGCAAATCTTCACGCACGATGACCAGCGTCAGACCGGCCGGGCCGATATTTTTCTGTGCGCCGGCATAGATCACGCCGTAACGGCTAACGTCAATACGGCGAGACAGGATGCTGGAAGAATAGTCGGCGACCACAATTTTATCGCCAAAATCTGGCTCTTCTTCGATCGCAATACCGTCAATGGTTTCATTTGGACAGTAATGCACAAACGCGGCGTCATCAGACAATTTCCATTCGCGCATCGGCTTAATGCCGCGCAGATCGCCTACGCGCATTTTCACGTCAATCACGTTAGGTGTGCAGTATTTTTCTGCTTCATTGATTGCGCTGTGTGCCCAATATCCACCGTCGATGTAGTCGGCCGTTGAGCGTTCGCCCAAGAGATTTAACGGCACTGCGGCGAATTGCGCACGCGCACCACCGTGGCAAAAAAGCACTTTGTAGTTGGAGGGGATTTTCAGCAAATCACGCAGATCTTGTTCGGATTCAGCGGCAACCTGCATAAACTCTTTACTGCGGTGGCTGATTTCCATGACCGATGTGCCCAGGCCATTCCAATTACACAATTCCTGTTCAGCACGACGCAGTACTTCAACCGGCAGCATTGCTGGACCGGCGCTAAAATTAAAAATCTGAGTCATTTCCCCTCACCACACCTGAAAAAATAGCGGCTCTTTTTATCACCGTTGTTACAAATACCATTTTTATAAACCTGACGGTTATAAAAATACCGCTGTTACAAGATAGTAGTTATAACGGAACGACCGCCATAACCACACTACTTTTACCCTGCTATCGGTTTTATCACTCGTCAATCGCGGCTGCAACGCTTATTGCGCTTTCATTATGCAAAACGGCACGTTACGCAGTCTGTTCTTTTTCACTGTTACCGATCTGTTATGAATAAATAGAGTCTGAACAGAAAAATCCGTATCATGCCGCTTCCGCTAATCTCGATAAGAGTGAACACCATGACTCAAACGTTTATCCCAGGCAAAGACGCCGCCCTGGAAGATTCCATCGCCCGTTTTCAACAACAGCTCCAGGACCTGGGGTTTAACATCGAAGAAGCGTCATGGCTGAACCCGGTGCCAAACGTCTGGTCTGTCCATATTCGAGACCGCGATTGCCCACTTTGCTTCACTAACGGTAAAGGTGCCAGTAAGAAAGCGGCGCTGGCCTCTGCGTTAGGCGAGTATTTCGAGCGTCTGTCCACCAACTATTTCTTTGCTGACTTCTATCTCGGCAAAAGCATCGCTAACGGCGATTTCGTTCACTACCCGAATGAAAAATGGTTCCCGATTCCAGAAGATGATGCATTGCCGGAAGGTATTCTGGATGCCCGTCTGCACCAGTTTTACGATCCCGAGCAGGAACTGAGCGCCAGCGATCTGATCGATCTGCAATCCGGCAATGCCGACAGAGGCATATGCGCGCTGCCATTTACGCGTCAGTCCGATCAGCAAACCGTCTATATTCCGATGAACATCATCGGTAACCTGTACGTTTCTAACGGGATGTCGGCAGGTAACACCGCCAACGAAGCCCGCGTTCAGGGGCTATCTGAAGTGTTTGAGCGCAGCATCAAGAACCGCATCATTGCCGAATCCATCAGCCTGCCAGAAATTCCGCAAGAGGTACTGAACCGCTACCCAGGCGTGGTCGAAGCGATTGCAACGCTGGAAAAAGAAGGTTTCCCGATTTTCTCTTACGATGCCTCACTGGGCGGGAAATATCCGGTTATCTGCGTGGTGCTGTTTAACCCCGCTAACGGCACCTGTTTTGCCTCCTTCGGCGCACATCCTGACTTCGGCGTGGCGTTGGAGCGTACCGTTACCGAGCTGCTGCAAGGTCGTGGCCTGAAAGATCTGGACGTGTTCACCCCACCGACGTTCGATGATGAAGAAGTTGCCGAGCACGCCAATCTGGAAACCCACTTTATCGATTCCAGCGGTCTGATCTCCTGGGATACGTTCAAGAAAACAGCGGATTATGAATTTGCTGACTGGAGCTTTAAAGGATCGACGGAAGAAGAATTCGCTACATTGATGGCGATCTTCAAGCAGGAAGACAAAGAAGTCTACATTGCTGACTATGAGCATCTGGCTGTTTATGCCTGCCGCATCATCGTGCCGGGAATGTCGGACATCTACCCTGCTGACGATCTGTTGCTGGCCAATAACAGCATGGGAGCTCATCTGCGTGACACGCTGCTGGCGCTGCCTGACAGCAAATGGGAAAAAGAAGACTATCTGACTCTGTTGCAACAGTTGGATGACGAAGGGCTGGATGATTTCACCCGCGTACGCGAACTGCTTGGTATTGCCACTGGCAAAGATAATGGCTGGCTCACTCTGCGCGTTGGCGAATTGAAAGCCATGCTGGCTCTGGCTGGTGGCGATCTGGATCAGGCTCTGACCTGGACAGAGTGGACGCAGGATTTCAACGACTCCGTCTTTACGGCACAACGCAGCAATTATTACCGTTGCCTGCAAACGCTGCTGTTACTGGCGCAAGAGCCTGAACGCGATCCAGCAGAATACTACGATGCCTTTATCAAAATGTACGGCAGTGAGACGGTCGATGCCGCCAGTGCCGCCGTTGCTGGCGAAGCCTGCTTCTATGGTCTGTTTGCCGTGGATGACACCTTTGCTTCTTTACCTGCACACCAATCGCTGCTAGCCGCCTATGAAAAACTGCAACAGGCGAAACGTCGTTATTGGCAAGCAAAATAATGCCAGAGTGATGCAATCAGCACGCATTTTATATCGATGAGTGCGATTGAGTACAAATAGCAACCGAAAAATAGCCCTTTATCTTAAAGGGCTATTTTATTGTCCAAAGGGCAATATTTATTATTCGTAATGCATAATCAGAACATTGTTATTGAATGGTGAAGTTTTAATTAAATTACATCGACAAGGTGGTACTGAAATTCTACAAACCATGATTTTCATTAACGCTAAATCGGTAGGTTTAACGTATGCCATTCAACTATTTCTGCAAAACTTAAAATATTTTTTTATTATAAAATTCAATAAATTAACCATAAAACCTCGGTATCCCACCCTCCCCACCAACCTGTTAATTTCTTGCAATATGATCCACGTCAAATTTTACCGTATACTGCTTTGTTAGTATCTCAACGCTGATAATTTTTAAGAGAGAGTTAGTGTGAAAGCTGACAACCCCTTTACTCTATTACTCCCGGCCGCCATGGCAAAAGTTGCTGAAGACGCCGGAGTCTATAAAGCGACAAAACAACCGTGTACGACGTTTTATTTAGCGATCACTGCGGGTGTGTTTATTTCGATCGCCTTCGTCTTTTATATTACGGCTACCACGGGGACCGCGACGATTCCTTTCGGCATCGCGAAGTTGATCGGTGGTATCTGTTTCTCCCTTGGCCTCATGTTGGTTGTCGTCTGCGGTGCGGACTTGTTTACCTCAACCGTTCTCATCGTGATTGCCAAAGCCAGTGGACGTATTACCTGGAAGCAACTAGCCTGTAACTGGGCAAATGTCTATGTCGGCAACCTGATTGGCGCGCTTTTCTTCGTTGGGCTTATCTGGTTCTCGGGAGAGCACATGGTCGCAAACGGTGCGTGGGGGCTTAACGTCCTGCAAACAGCTGAACACAAACTTGAACACACGTTTGTTGAAGCGCTGTGTCTAGGGATTCTAGCCAACCTGTTAGTTTGTCTGGCCGTGTGGATGAGCTATTCCGGCCGTACGCTTACCGACAAAATGTTTGCCATGATTCTGCCTGTTGCCATGTTCGTTTCCAGCGGCTTTGAGCACAGTATCGCCAACATGTTCATGATTCCTATGGGCATTGTTATCAAAAATTTCGCGGCCCCAGAATTCTGGAATGCAATCGGAATGGTGCCGTCTCAGTTTGAACATTTAACCGTTAGCCACTTTATTACCGATAACCTGATTCCCGTCACTCTGGGGAACATCATCGGCGGCGGCGTAATGGTCGGTTTGACATATTGGGTAATTTATTTGCGCGGTGGAGACAAGCACCACTAAGGTGCAATCGGCCGCAACGTCGGGTTTTAAGAAATCCATATCAAAGGTAGGTGTAAAATGACCGAGCTGAATGAAAAATTGGCCAATGCATGGCAAGGCTTTAGCAAAGGTGAATGGCAGGATAACGTCAACGTTCGTGACTTTATCCAGAAAAACTACACGCCGTATGAAGGTGATGAGTCTTTCCTGGCTGGCGCAACCAAAGCGACCTCAGCGCTGTGGGACAGCGTCATGGAAGGCATCAAACAGGAAAACCGTACTCACGCTCCTGTTGATTTTGATACCAATGTTGCTGCAACTATCACGTCTCACGACGCGGGATACATCAACAAAGGTCTGGAAAAAATCGTTGGTCTGCAAACTGACGCTCCGCTGAAACGTGCGTTAATTCCGTTTGGCGGCATCAAAATGGTTGAAGGTTCATGCAAAGTTTACGGTCGTGAACTGGATCCTCAACTGAAAAAAATCTTCACCGAATACCGCAAAACGCATAACCAAGGCGTGTTCGATGTTTACACCCCAGATATCCTGCGTTGTCGTAAATCAGGCGTTCTGACTGGTCTGCCAGATGCCTACGGCCGTGGCCGTATCATCGGTGACTACCGTCGCGTTGCGCTGTACGGTATCGACTACCTGATGAAAGACAAATTTGCTCAGTTCACTTCTCTGCAATCCAAACTGGAAAATGGCGAAGATCTGGAAGCAACAATCCGTCTGCGTGAAGAAATTGCCGACCAGCATCATGCGTTGAGCCAAATTAAAGAAATGGCCGCTAAATATGGCTGTGACATTTCTGGCCCAGCAGCGACAGCTCAGGAAGCCGTGCAGTGGACTTACTTCGGTTACCTGGCTGCGGTGAAATCACAGAATGGTGCGGCAATGTCCTTCGGACGTGTCTCTACCTTCCTGGATATCTACCTTGAGCGCGATCTGGCAGCAGGCAAAATCACTGAAGATGAAGCTCAGGAAATGATTGACCACTTGGTCATGAAACTGCGCATGGTACGTTTCCTGCGTACGCCTGAGTATGATGAGCTGTTCTCTGGTGACCCAATCTGGGCAACAGAATCTCTGGCAGGTATGGGTCTGGATGGTCGTACACTGGTGAGCAAAACCAGCTTCCGCTTCCTGAACACCCTGTACACCATGGGGCCGTCTCCAGAGCCAAACATGACCATTCTGTGGTCTGAAAAACTGCCACAAAGCTTTAAAAACTATGCGGCTAAAGTCTCCATCGATACTTCTTCTCTGCAATATGAGAATGACGATCTGATGCGTCCTGACTTTAACAACGATGACTACGCGATTGCTTGTTGTGTAAGCCCGATGATCGTTGGTAAACAAATGCAGTTCTTCGGTGCTCGCGCAAACTTGGCGAAAACTATGCTGTATGCGATCAACGGCGGCGTGGACGAAAAACTGAAAATGCAGGTCGGTCCGAAATCAGAACCGATTAAAGGCGACGTTCTGAACTTCGACGAAGTGATGGAGCGTATGGATCACTTCATGGATTGGCTGGCTAAACAATACGTCACCTCCCTGAACATCATTCACTACATGCATGACAAATACAGCTACGAAGCGGCGCTGATGGCACTGCACGATCGTGATGTGTTCCGCACCATGGCGTGTGGTATCGCTGGTCTGTCTGTTGCTGCTGACTCCCTGTCTGCCATCAAATATGCCAAAGTTAAACCAATTCGTGATGAAGATGGCCTGGCTATCGACTTTGATATCGAAGGCGAGTATCCGCAATTCGGTAACAACGATGCTCGCGTAGATGAACTGGCTTGTGACCTGGTTGAACGTTTCATGAAGAAAATTCAGAAACTGAATACCTACCGTGGCGCAACACCAACGCAGTCTGTTCTGACCATCACCTCTAACGTGGTATATGGTAAGAAAACGGGTAACACGCCAGACGGTCGCCGCGCAGGTGCTCCGTTCGGACCAGGTGCTAACCCAATGCACGGTCGTGACCAGAAAGGCGCGGTTGCTTCTCTGACTTCTGTTGCCAAACTGCCGTTTGCTTACGCGAAAGATGGTATTTCTTATACCTTCTCCATCGTACCTAATGCGTTAGGTAAAGACGACAACGTACGCAAAGCTAACCTTGCCGGCCTGATGGATGGTTATTTCCACCACGAAGCCAGCATCGAAGGCGGTCAGCACCTGAACGTTAACGTCATGAACCGTGAAATGCTGCTTGATGCGATGGAAAATCCGGAGAAATATCCGCAGTTGACTATCCGTGTATCTGGCTACGCAGTGCGTTTCAACTCACTGACGAAAGAACAGCAACAAGACGTCATTACCCGTACGTTCACACAGTCAATCTAATTTCCATGACTGTCTGAAAAGGCGTAAAATAAAGGCTCCACATCAGTGGGGCCTTTTTCTCACCCTCGCTTGTCGTTCAGATTGTTAGCCTGTTTTGCCAGCCCGCTATGTTGCCCTCATTATGTGGATGGCTCGCAAAACAGATTCGACGCAGCATCTGTCACACGGTGTTCTTCTGTCAGAAACTCTTGTCAGAGCAGCATCTGCCTTCTTATGACTGCGCTCATAAAGACCGCTATTGTTCGGTCAAATTTGGAGAAAACCTCGCAATGTCACTTATCGGTCGCATCCACTCCTTTGAATCCTGTGGCACCGTCGATGGCCCAGGCATCCGTTTCATCATCTTCTTTCAAGGCTGCCTAATGCGCTGCCTGTATTGCCATAACCGTGATACCTGGGATACGCACGGCGGTAAGGAAGTGACGGTTGAAGAACTCATGAAAGAAGTCGTGACCTATCGCCACTTTATGAATGCATCCGGCGGCGGCGTAACGGCATCCGGCGGCGAGGCTATTCTCCAGGCCGAATTTGTGCGCGACTGGTTCCGTGCCTGTAAGGCAGAAGGTATCAACACCTGTCTGGACACCAATGGTTTTGTGCGTCGCTACGACCCCGTCATTGACGAGCTATTGGACGCTAGCGATTTAGTGATGCTCGACCTGAAGCAAATGAATGACGACGTGCACCAGAATTTAGTGGGTGTATCCAATCACCGGACTCTGGATTTCGCTCGTTATCTGGCAAAGCGCAACCAGCGTACCTGGATACGTTATGTGGTCGTTCCCGGCTGGTCTGACGATGATGCGTCCGCACACAAGCTGGGCGAATTCACCAAAGATATGACGAACATCGAGAAAATTGAGCTTCTCCCCTACCATGAGCTTGGCAAACACAAGTGGATCGCGATGGGTGAAGAGTACAAATTAGACGGTGTTAAACCGCCGAAGGCAGATACGATGGATCGCGTTAAATCGATTCTTGAAAGCTACGGTCACAAGGTCATGTACTAACCTCTGACGCTTTCTGGAAAAATAGCGCGCTCAAAGCGCGCTATTTTCATTTTTGGCGGGTAGATATCACTACAGTGTTAATGCGCTGTGCTAAGCCAAGTTCCCTGCCGCCTTGATTTTCACCTGTACCGCATTCCCCGGCAGATAAGCCAACGGAATTTCCTGATAGTCGATGATTTCAACACTGCCCGGCCTAGCTCCCATCTCTTCTGCAAGACAAATGGTGTGCTGCTGCAATTCGTTTTTTATCTTTTCACGATCGTTATCTGGCATTTTAACCACACGTTCGATCTGTGCGCCCACCGCCCCTAACGCCACACCAACCGCATTGGCCGCATCAAAGTTCTGCGGACGCATGACCTGACTGACACCAGATAAAACGTCAGGCAGTAAAATGCTGCCACCGCCCACAAGCACAGCAGGGATTGCTGCGCTTGACGATTTAATCCGATCGATAGCGCTTTCCACTTTCTCAATCATCTGACGATAAGCTTGCTGGCAAAATGCATTATCCAGCTTGGGTAGCGGACGAGGAAGATCCGCAATCCACCGTTCACGATGTAGTTGTAGCATGATATCGCTGAGCGTTAACGTCTCCCCGCCAAAGCTGACGCCCTGTTCAAGCAGGCGATAGCCGACACTGTCAGGCCCAAGGGTAAGCTTTCCATCCTGAGACTGTCGAACGCAGGTTCCACCGCCAATGCCGATAGAAATAATGTCCGGCATTCTGAAATTCGTCCGTACGTCGCCGACTTCAACGGCGATTGCCGATTCACGCGGGAAGCCATTCACCAACACGCCAATATCCGTTGTCGTGCCGCCAACATCAATAATCAACGCATTATCCAGCCCGGAAAGGTGGCACGCTCCGCGAATCGAGTTCGTTGGTCCACAGGCCATCGTCAGAATAGGGTATTGCTTCACCATATTCTCGGACATCAATGTGCCATCGTTTTGCCCGAAGAATGGCGTAGCCTCGATACCGTGCCGAACTAGCGCTTGCGTAAAGCCGTTAACAAAACGGTTCGCGGTGCTTTGCAACGATGCATTCAGTATGGTCGCGTTTTCCCTTTCCAATAATCCCGTGCTGCCTATCCGGTGGGATAACGACACGGAAACCGCTGGCAATGCCGCATTCACCCACTGCGCAACCTGCAGTTCCTGCTCATTATTTACGGGAGAAAATACGCCACAGATAGCCACGCTATCGACATGCCCGCGCATCTTGTCACAAACCGCGAGCACTTCATCCCGCAGCACAGAGTGAATCTCTCGGCCATCGAATTCATAGCCGCCATGAATCTGGTAGAAATGCTCGCCTAATGTCCTTTGCCACTCGTCATCCCAGCCAAACAGCGGCGGGACGCTATCGCTACTTGGCAAGCTCAGGCGCAATAATCCGACGCGATCCAATCCTTTCCGCTCAACAATGGCATTGGTACATTGGGTTGTACCCAACATCGCATAGCGAATATGCTGCGATGCGATACCAGACTGCGCCAATACTTCCGCAATCACCCGTTCGATGCCGCTGTAGATATCCAGACTGGTAGGAAATTTGGCCGTCGCGATGCAGCGTAGGTCAGCATCTAAAATTGCCGCATCCGTGTTGGTGCCGCCGACATCAATCCCGAGTCGGTAATCATTTTTATGTAACATCGGGAAAGCCTCAGCGATTTGCAAGCAGTTCTATCGGCACATACTGCACCGGATAACCGAAATACTCCGGCCCCGCAACGTCAATCCCTTTTGGCGTTCGCCACTTGTCATTGCACGGATAGGCAATCACATCGACTCGCTGCCCATAACGTAAATGTTCCGTGATGATCGGACGTCCGGTTTCACTATCTAATATGGAGATTAAATCAGGCACAACGGCCAGCAGATTATCCTGCGTAGGATCTTTCACCTGTGATGAGCGATAAGCGAGCAATAACTCATTCTGAAAAAGCACAGTAAACGACTCGCCTTTGTCGTTTCCCATACCATCCAACACCACTTTGCCCCGAGCAAAACCGCCAGCTGTGCGCCGGGCTACATCAACAATCTTTCCTGATGCAACGACATGGCCATTCAACACTGTGAGTAGAGACTGTACTGGATGACTGCCTGACCGATGAGATTCTCGCAGCGTTTTTCCGATATCCTGCGCCAGCGTCAGCGTTCCTTTAATGGCGCTACGCTTAAGTTGACTACCGAGTAAGGGGTAATCACACATCGCGCAGGCAGCCCCCATTTGTTCCGAAATCATCCTGGCTAAACGTTCAGACCACATACCGTCAATAGGATTTAAGGTAACGGTATTTCCCTTTTCATCGGCTAACGTATTTGGTGCAGAGGATAAACCATCGAGAAAAAAGGTCACCATCTGGGCTTCGGGAAAGGCTCTCCCCATCGCATCACAATCGATAACAGGTAGCCCTTTTGCAGCCGCAACGACAAACGGCATTAGCGAATTGATACCACCGACCTCTATGGGAAAGGTCGCCGTAATAGGTCGCTCAAGCGCCTTTTCCATCGCGTCAAATGCTCGAACGAATTGACTCGCTGACATGATCTTTTCTACAACAACCGTCGTTGCACCGATCATGCTACAAGGAACAAATATATCGTCGTCTTTAATTTCATCTAAATCGAATATAGGTACCTCGGCCACATTTTTTAATGCGTGTTTTGCCATTAAAGAACCTACATACGGATCACCGCCGCCCCCTGTACCGAGAACAGCGGCCCCTAATGCTATATCATCAATTGTTTGTGCATTAATATAACGAGACATACCCTACCCAAGACCTCATGTTATCTGCATAACACGTTCAATCTGCCAATTGAGGAAAAATTTTATGTATGCTGATATACATCGCCATACTGACAATTACGCCATCCAGGGCAGAAATCGAGCTTATCGTAAATAAATCGAAAAGATCTGGGGAGGTCAACAGGCTTACAATACTACCGAATGTCCAAGATATAGCCGCCGCCACATTCAAGAATGATGCCTCTGATACATTTTTCTGCAAACGTGAGGACTTAATAAAATAATACTCGACGAGATAAACACCTGCGATAGGAGAAATCAGTACACCGAGCAGTGACAGGAATTGAGTAAAATTATTAATCATACCGTTGTAGGCTAACAGCAAACCGGCAATAGCCATTAGCACAACCAATACTGGCCGAGATAGCGTTCGAATAACAACAGATAGTCCGAGAGATGCAGAAACAAGGTTGGTACTATTTGTTGTCCATTGGGCAAAAATAAGCACCACAATAGCTGACATGCCCAAACCAATACTGAAGAACACTTCAACTAGATCCTCTGTACCAACCAAATGAGTCAGAATGAGTGCAACTAATATCGTTGAACTATTGCCTAAAAAGAATCCTAAGCCAGCACCGAGAAGCGCATCTTTGCGTGTTTTGGCATAGCGGGCAATATCAGGTGACATCACTGCAGATACTATCCAGATAGAAACTACGTAAGAGATAGCGCTCCCCATGCTAATTGGCGCTTTAATTATCGGAGTCGGTATTTCGGGATGATTACTTGCGGCTAAAACCAAACCTGTAATGATCAATATCAGCATTAATGGCACGCTGAATATACTCAGTTTGCCCAATGCCCTGACTCCCCAAATAGCGGTAGAGATCATCAGCACCATACCGAAAACCAAAATAAGGAAATGTCCAGGTTCTAATTGATAATGTAGCAATGCTTTTTGCAGCATTACGCCAAAAAAATCGAGTTGAAAAGCAAACCAGCCAATCAATGATACAGCAGAGAAAATACCGATGATCTTTCCACCAAGACGTCCAAAAACGGAGATACTCAGTAGCGTTGTTGATAATCCGCATCCATAACCGACGTTAGCACATAATGCTGCCAACACACCTAAAAAGGCGGAACCGATAAGCGTGGCACTAACGGCCTGAGAAAAAGGTAACCCACCGCTTAAGAAAGCGCCAAGAAATAGACCTGAAATGTCAATTCCCATTGCCAGCCATATTAAAGCGATAACATACCAGCTTTTTCTGGCTTCAGCAGGAACAGGTTCGTATTCGTAATCATAGATTTGCCGTCCCTGTTGTTCTTTTTCAGGCACAGCATTCCCTTGAGACATAATTCCTCCATTAAATAATTATTGTATCGTTGTGATATTTTATAGAGGTTGTCTGGTGACGTATAGAACAATGGTGTCGTCAGCAAGCTAACAACACCATTATGCTTTATGAAAGACCCTGATGTGACGCATAAAACCACGTTTTTTGTGGCAACCACATCAGCGATGTGGCGTGGCAACAAGATAAATGGGTTTCATATCGATTAATACAGATATATTTTGATGTTAACATTCAGAGATGTAATGTATGCGAAGGAAATGCTATGCGCTTAGATAAACTGGAGATCCGTTGGTTAAAACTTTTCTGTAAAATTGTTGAGAAACAAGGGATTACCAACGCACAAGCTGCAACAGGCTTAAGTCAACCTGTCCTAAGTCACTACCTGTCTCGACTTGAAGATACGCTTGGGCTGGTTTTGTGTGAACGAGGACGTGGAGGGTTTGCTCTCACAACGGAAGGCGAAGTGGTCTATCAGGAAGCCAAATCGGTTATCGCCACGCTGGACGACTTTGCAAATCGATTAGCAAGGATCAAGCATCAGCTCATTGGTGAAGCCCGTATTGGCTGTTTGGATAACACTGTCACCCACCCTGCCAAAGTTATCTCCAAGGCAATTGGAAAATTGTACGGCCAGAGCCCTGACGTTGCGGTTGAACTAGAGATCGGTGATTACACACCGCTGATGGAACGCCTAAAGAATGGTCATATCGACATTATCCTGAGCGTCTTACCGGATGATGTTCCAACCGACATCTATTTCCAGCCCGTTTTCGTTGAAAAAAGTTATTTTTATTCCGCTTCAGAAAATGCAGCGAGGATAGAAAAAGAGTGGCGCGATGGAACACTTAACCCGAACAGGTTACTCATTGGTGGCCACGCACTGCACGAAATTAGTAAGCAACTAGGCCCAGTAGCAAAGAAAGGTTTACAAAATACAGCCTGGAATCTAGAAAGTAGCTTGCTGCTCTTATTAGCTGGCACACATATTGGCTTTCTTCCCGATCACTATGCAGCGAAATGGGTTGAAACTGGGCAACTTACAGCTATTTCACCGGAAAAACTCGGACTCACCAGCATATTTTATCTGGTGCGAAACGCAAAACAGCGTCTTAGCCCAGTAGCCGAAGCGCTGTGGAATAACATGGTAGAAGCTGGACAAAGTTCGTTGGCCAGCCTTGATGCCGCGAGCTCAAGCAGCAGCTAATGGCGTTGGATGATGATCGGCTTTTCTGAGCAGCAGCATCAGGTAGATCATAGCAACAACGGCGATCAATACAAACAGCAGTCGATCGGAGTAGCTCTGCATCAATACCGCAGCGACGCTTGGTCCGCAAAGACTGCCAAGCGTATAGCTGAGGAGCAGCGCCTGATTCATCGCCACGAGCTCATCAGGGCGCACTTTTTCACATGCCCACGACATAGCAACAGGGTACAGCGTAAACCCTGCGCATCCCAGCAGGAACAGCGACGGTGCCATGGCATAGTGGCTAATACTTAACATTGCAATACAGCCAATAATCACCACAAAGACTAATACCCGCAGAACCAGCAACCGACCATAACGATCGGCCATGCGTCCAACAGGCCATTGACCGATGATACCGGAGCTGATCAGCAGCGCCATCCAGTATCCAACCTGCGCATCATTCATTCCCTGATGAGAGAGATACAGCGGCATCAAGCCATACAGCGATCCTAAAATGACACCGGAAATGATACAGCCGTGTACGCCTAAGCGGGCACTGCGATACGTCAGCATTTTCCACATATTGACATGCTTTTCGTGTTGTTCTGGCGGAGCAGGAAGACGAGTGAACAACAGTGGTAATACCGCTAAAATAACCAATGCGACTATCCACGGCAACACGCTCAACAATGACGTAGGTAACACACCAAGCAGAAGCTGTCCAATCACACTGCCGAGGTAATAAGCGATCATATAAGCAGCCAGCAGTTGCCCTCTCTGCGTCGGCGTTCCGCTACATAACAAAGCACTTTCGACCACGACCCAGATTAATGCACAGCCAATTCCGGCAAGGAAACGCCATAACAGCCAACTGCTGATATCCGGAGAAATACCGAGGCCAACGATCGCGATACCAAATAATAAAGCCGCGAAATAATAGCTACGGTTAAACCCATAAAGTTTGATTAATTTACCAGCTAGTAGCGTTCCAACCAGATTGCCGCCGAAGTAGGATGAACCAACAAGGCCAACCTGCCAGACAGGAAGAGATTGATAACTCAGCCAAAGTGGTACCAGGGTATTTAATACCGCAATACAAACCGTCAGCAGCAAGAGTCCGCAGAGCAATAACAGCACTGGGCGGGAATAAGCAGACATAGCGAAGTGGATAACCAAACAACCGGAGAAGAGTGAGCGCATCATGCCACTGCGTATATAAAAGTCAATCCGGGCAAAAAGTGCTAAAAGTCCTTTCTCAAATTATGGATTGAAAGAATTAATCAACACGAATAGGAAACCCGCTATGCTTAAAAACAGAAAGCCGCTACACCGCTGATTTTACATCAGTTTTAACTTAAAATTTAACTAATGCAGGTTGTTTAAAGGGGAGTAATTATTTTTACGATGAAAAAATATTACCGAAGCTACGGCATAAAAAAAGCGCCCTTAGGCGCTTGATTCAAATAACTGCGATTAGCCAATAAATTCCAGACCGCCCATATACGGACGCAGCACTTCAGGAACTTCAATACGGCCATCAGCCTGCTGATAGTTTTCCAGAACAGCCACCAGTGTACGACCAACTGCCAGACCAGAACCGTTCAGCGTGTGAACCAGTCGAGTCTTCTTATCGGACTTACTGCGGCAGCGAGCCTGCATACGGCGCGCCTGGAAATCCCACATGTTTGAGCAGGAAGAGATCTCACGGTACGTATCCTGTGCCGGCAGCCAGACTTCCAGATCGTAAGTCTTGGTGGAGCCAAAGCCCATATCACCCGTACACAGCAAGACCTTACGATAAGGTAAATTCAGCAGTTGCAGCACGGTTTCAGCGTGGGTCGTCAATTCTTCCAGCGCCTGCATGGAATCTTCAGGACGGACGATTTGTACCAGTTCAACTTTGTCAAACTGGTGCATACGAATCAACCCACGCGTATCACGACCATACGAGCCAGCTTCTGAACGGAAGCACGGCGTGTGTGCAGTCATTTTCAACGGTAAGGATTCTTCATCAAGAATCTCGTCACGCACCAGGTTGGTCAACGGCACTTCAGCCGTCGGAATCAGCGCATAGCTGCTGCTTTCTGCTTCTTCGCTCAGCGGAGTGGTATGGAACAGGTCTTCACCAAACTTAGGCAGTTGGCCTGTACCGTATAACGTGGCGTGGTTTACCAGATAAGGGACATACGCTTCCTGATAACCATGCTGTTGTGTATGCAAATCCAGCATGAACTGGGCAAGAGCACGATGCAGACGGGCAATCTGTCCTTTCATCACGACAAAACGCGCACCGGTTAATTTCACCGCAGCGGCAAAATCCAGCCCGGCAGCCATCTCACCGAGTTCAACATGATCGCGTACTGGGAAATCGTACTTACGTGGCTCACCCCAGCGAGTCACTTCCTGGTTCTGCGAATCGTCCTTTCCAAGCGGCACGGAGTCGTCCGGCAGGTTCGGGATCGTTAACGCCAAGTCGCGAATTTCATTCTGCAACTGATCCAGCTCGGCTTTCGCGGCATCCAGTTTTTCGCCTAACGTGTTAACTTCACGACGCAAAGGCTCGATATCTTCACCGCGTGCTTTCGCTGCACCAATCTCTTTCGATCGGGAGTTACGCTCTGCCTGCAGGTTTTCGGTTTCTACCTGCAATACTTTACGACGTTCTTCCTGCTTACGCAGGGTCTCAACATCCAGCTTAAAGCCTCTGCGAGCCAGTAACTTTTCGGCGACTGCGTCTAGCTCATTACGCAGTAAATTGGGATCGAGCATGCTAATCCTGTGCTTATGATTATCAAATGAAATGGTGGCGGACACGGCGCGCTACGCGGCCGGTTTCAGAAAATACCGTAATAACCTTACCGCAACGCTTAGTTCAACGGTAGCGTTTTGTCGGGCTATTTTGATCCTGAGTGGCAAGCCAGGCGAGCTTTTCACCAATTTTGCCCTCAAGGCCGCGTGAGGTCGGTGCGTAATAGTGCGTATCGGCCATTTCCGGCGGAAAATAGCTCTCTCCAGCGGCATAGGCATTGGGTTCATTGTGCGCGTAGCGATACTCTGCGCCGAGCCCCATTTCTTTCATCAACCGGGTAGGCGCATTACGCAGATGTTCGGGAACATCATAGTCTGGTTTCTCGCGCGCATCCTGCATCGCGGCTTTAAAGGCGCTATAGACGGCGTTACTTTTAGGGGCACAGGCCAGATAAACAATCGCCTGAGCAATAGCGCGCTCCCCTTCTGCCGGGCCGACGCGAGTGAAGCAATCCCAGGCGGAAATAGCGACCTGCATCGCACGCGGATCCGCATTGCCGACATCTTCCGACGCAATCGCCAACAATCGTCGGGCAACATACAGCGGATCGCCACCGGCGGTGATGATTCTGGCGTACCAATAAAGCGCCGCATCCGGCGAAGAACCTCTTACCGATTTATGCAACGCCGAAATCAGGTCGTAATAGCGGTCACCTTTGTTATCAAAGCGGGCACTACGCTCGCCAGCGATTTCGTTGAGGAGTACCGACGTCAGAACACTCATGCCCTGCGCGTCGATTTCCGCCATATCCGCCATCATTTCCAGGCTATTCAGCGCACGTCTGGCGTCGCCATTGACCAATTCGGCCAGCATTCGCGCGGTTTCGGCAGGCAAGACAATGTTCTGTCCGCCGTATCCTCGCTCGCTGTCGCTCATTGCCTGCTGCAAGACCTGCTCGATATCTTCCGCCGTCAGCGCTTTTAGCAAATAGACGCGGGCGCGAGATAACAAGGCGGAATTGAGTTCGAAAGAGGGGTTTTCCGTTGTCGCACCAATAAAGGTGATCGTTCCATCTTCAATATGTGGCAGAAACGCATCCTGCTGACTTTTGTTGAAACGATGGACTTCATCGACAAACAAAATAGTGCGGCGCCCTGCATTGCGATTTTGCCGGGCACGCTCAATCGCTTCACGAATTTCCTTGATACCGGACGTCACGGCAGAAATACGTTCAACATCCGCCTGCCCGTAATGCCCAATCAGTTCTGCCAGCGTAGTTTTTCCCGTTCCTGGCGGCCCCCAGAGAATCATTGAGTGCAACTGCCCTGCCTCAATGGCCCGTGGTAGAGGCTTACCGGCACCTAACAGGTGCTGTTGACCGATATACTGTGCCAACGTCGCAGGCCGCATACGCGCGGCCAGCGGTTGGAATTCATTATGGGAAAAATCAAGGGACAGATTGCTCACTCTGGCCTCACTGACGCTGGTCATCCAGCGTGACGCCTTTCGGCGGTGTGAACGTGAATTGCGCGGCATCAACAGCACCGTTTTGCTGGTTCTTCAGCACATAAGTGCTTCGCTGCCCATCTTGTTCCGTCGCGGTAAACTGTTTGATTGTGCCGTTTGTCGTCACATTAATCGCGAACTGCTTCAGGTTGCCGCTCGCTGATTTCGGCGTAAGCTCAAAGTCATCACCTTTCTGGCGCACATCGTATTTATTCCAGTCGCTGGTGTCGTTACGCGTGATCAGAATAAACGGCGTATTGCCTGTCGCATCTTTCAGCCACGTTGCCGTGACTTGTTCAACAAACGGATTGTAGAACCAAAGCGTTTTGCCATCAGAAATCAACGCACTTTCGTCGGGTGATGTGGTTTTCCAGTTAAATAGATTAGGACGTTTCAACCACAGTTCGCCTTCCCCCTCCTGCACCGCTGCGCCGTCAGCGCTGGTGACTTTCTGGCTGAAATTGGCGTGGAAACTGTTTACTTTATTGAGGCGACCCTGCAAATCTTTTGCCGCGTCCGCATAGACAGCGGTTGAGGTAACACCTGCAATCAGGCAACTGATTGCTAACCACTTTTTCATACGTATAATCCTTTGAATTTCTTAATATAACGAACCTTCATCTATCAAGGCCAGACGCTTTGCACAGCGCCTGTGTTCTTTACAGATCGGTGTTATTCGTCGAGCTACATTATCTATAGATCTATGTTATCTGAACCCACTCGGACGGTGATAGGTGAATTATCTGCTTATTGCCGCTTTTACGCTTCTTTGCATAAGGGCTGCTTACGCAGCCCTTAGTAGAATGACGTCAATCAGTACGGTATTCTCATTCCATCGATGGCGGTGCCAATACCTCGCGGTTACCGTTGTGTCCTGGAGAGCTGACAATACCCTGCGCCTCCATTTGCTCAACGATTCGCGCAGCGCGGTTATAGCCGATTCGGAACTGACGCTGCACGCCAGAGATGGATGCACGACGCTTATCGACGACAAACTCTACCGCCTGATCGAACAGCGGATCGAGTTCTTCATCGCCATCAAGACCGAGGCTTCCGCCTTCGGCATCGTCGCCACCACTGACAATATTATCGACATATTGAGGGCGGCCACGTGCTTTCCAGTCCTGAACGACGGCGTGAACTTCCTCATCACGCACAAAAGCGCCATGAACACGGACAGGTATCGAAGAGTTAGGCGCCATATACAGCATATCCCCCATCCCCAATAGCGATTCCGCGCCACCTTGATCGAGGATAGTCCGTGAGTCGATTTTGCTGGAAACGGTGAACGCGATACGCGTCGGAATGTTCGCCTTGATCAATCCGGTGATGACATCAACCGAAGGACGCTGCGTCGCCAGCACCAAGTGGATCCCCGCAGCACGCGCTTTTTGCGCCAGTCGGGCAATCAACTCTTCAACTTTCTTACCCACTGCCATCATCAAGTCAGCAAATTCATCGACCATCACGACAATATACGGCAGTTTTTCCAGCACTGGCGGCGTCATATCCATACTGTCAACTGGCTTCCAGAACGGATCGGGAATCGGGCGGCCCATTGCATTTGCCGTCATCACCCGTTCGTTGTATCCCGCCAGATTACGTACGCCAAGCGCCGACATCAGCTTATAGCGACGCTCCATTTCACCGACACACCAGCGCAGCGCATTGGCCGCATCCTTCATGTCGGTCACGACTTCCGTCAACAAATGCGGAATACCTTCGTATACCGAGAGTTCCAGCATTTTCGGGTCAATCATGATGAAGCGTACGTCTTCTGGCGTGGCTTTATACAACATACTGATGATCATGGCGTTAACGCCGACCGATTTACCCGACCCTGTCGTACCCGCAACCAGCAGGTGTGGCATTTTCGCTAAATCGGCAACGACAGGTTCACCCGCAATATCTTTACCCAACACAATCGACAGCGGCGATGGATTATCCCGGAACTGATCGCAGTCCAACACTTCTCGCAGATAAACCGTCTGGCGATGCGCATTCGGCAACTCCAGCCCGACGTACGGTCGGCCGGGGATAACCTCAACAATACGCACCGCGACAACCGACAGTGAACGTGCCAAATCGCGCGACAAATTCGAGATACGAGCCGCTTTAACGCCCGGAGCCAGATCCAATTCAAACCGTGTGATCACTGGCCCGGGAGAGTGATCGACCACATCGGCTTTTACTCGGAAATCAGCCAGACGCGCTTCAATCAGTCGCGCCGTCTGTTCCAGTGCAAAATTATCAACAGGCGCTTCGCTAGCCGGCGGTGGAGTCAACAAATCCAACGTTGGCAGCGGCGTAGTCGGTTTCTGCAACGGCTGTTCGTTACGCATCAGGAACGGGTGAATCAAACCATCCATTGCCGGATGATGCGTTGGTGTTGCCACTGTTTCCTGTTTCACGGCCTCAACAGGCGCTGACACTGGTTGTGATGGCTGACTAAACGTCAACGGGTTGTGCTCATCCTCGTCGTCCTCATCTTCACCAGCATGCATCGGCGGAAGCTCTGGCTCGGTGTTATAGGAAGGCTGTGAATAGGTCGATTCACTGAACGTACGCGGTTCAGGCTCGCGTTCATTCTCCGCACTAAACGGCGAGAATGAAAAAGCGTTGTGTGATGTAACAGGGTTTGGCTGAACGGGATCACTGATCGCAGGCGGTGCTATCGGAGCAGGGATTTCCTCATCGCGCTGCAACGCACTGTCGTCATAACGTGACTGCTGCTGTGCTGCGAAATCTCTGGCTAGCTGCGCTTGCAGAAGCGCGTCTTCATCATCTTCCTGTAACGGGTATTCATCACCATAACGCTGACGTTGCTGATCCAGATACGCTTGCTGCAATGCCGCTTCCTGCTGGGCGATGTCATCTGGTGTCTCTTCCTGATACACACCATTCGCCAATTCCGTTTCTACGCTACCGTTCTGCGCCTGCAACCTTGCTTGCTCTTCAGCCAGCCGCTGCGACGGCAGTTTGATTCCGTATGACGCCAGCTCGCGGCGGGTAGGAATACGTACCGGATTAGGACGCGGCAGCTCGGGCCCTACGCCGCGTTTAATCTGCGGATTATCATCGCCATCGGCACTGAACGCAGGCATAAAGGTGTTATTCGCATTGGAATCCGTATCACGCGCAAACTGTGGTGGCTCAGCAAACGGTTGAACCACTGGTGCCGTGACAATCGGCGGTACGGCACTCTCTCCGTAACTATTTCCGTAAGGTGCATACACACTGCTATGGAGTTCAGGCGAGGTTGCAATCTCTGGCATTGTCGCTGGCGTTTCAGGGACTTCAAACGAATACAGCGGCGGATTTAGCGACGGCGTCGAATCAATCGCGGATGGGGTAACAGGTGGCACAATGTCAGACGATGAACCAGAGAATACTGATTCTGGTAATGCTGAATCAGACACTGCCACACCAGACAATATTGACCCTGCCACTGGCGTTTCTGCGGAAAGGATCGGTTGTGTCGCTGTCGGTGCGTTCTCCGCTAACGGCGATGACACTTCTATCTGATTGTCTGCCGCCGTGTCGTTTACCGCATCAGCAACAGAAGGCGCAGAAAACAGAACATCATCGTCATCACGCTGTTGTGTTACTACCTCACCTGAGGCCTCATCGTGGCGCAGGTTAAGCACATCACGTTCATCCTCTTCACTATCGTTTTCTTCACGATAGTCCTCGTCGCGGCGCGAACGGTTTGACATAAACGTCAGACAGCCCAACACCCCCGCGCCAATTTTTTCAGCGATCGTTAACCATGACCAGCCGGTAAACAGCGTTAACCCTGCCCCCCACACGCACAGCAGAATCAGCGTTGCACCCATGCTGTTGAAACGCGGGATCATTGAGCTGCTCAACAGGCTTCCCAAAACACCACCGGAAGCAAAATAGTAGAGATCGTCAATATTCAACGCAGCCAGACCGCAAGAGGTCAGAATCAGCGCCAACGTCCCAATCAGGCGAAGTGAAAAGGTAAAATATTCAATAGATTGTTGGTTATCACGCTGACGGAAAGCCGCCCAGCACAGGGATAACATAATCGGTGGAATGGCATAGGCCAGTACGCCAAAAATAAAGAACAGCGTATCCGCCAACCAAGCACCCGCCACACCACCAAAGTTGTGGATAGGTTCATGCCACGCAGTTTGTGACCAACTAGGATCGGAAGGGCTGAAACTGAGTAGTGCGACACCGAGATAAACCGCAAAAAGTGCCACAACGATTAAAATCGCTTCAAGCAAGCGACGCGTTCCGCTGAGTTTTTTCAGGGTAACGTCTTTATCTTCTGTATATTCCTGGCTCAAGAGTCTCTCCAGGGGCCTGTAAGGTTTATGACAAAGCGCCGAGAAAACCCGGCGCTGGGACTGTATAAATTCACAGGAGTGTAGCTGAATTTATCGGGTTTTGCACCCACACGTTTACCGGGTCTTAATGACCAGACGGTTGCTTTGTTTCACTTCTTCCATCACCACATAAGTACGGGTGTCGTTTACGCCTGGCAAACGCAGCAGCGTTTCGCCCAGGAGTTTACGATAAGCAGACATGTCCGGCACACGTGTTTTCAACAGGTAGTCAAAATCACCGGAAACCAGATGACATTCCTGAATTTCTTCCAGCTTCTGCACCGCAGAGTTAAACTGTTCAAACACATCAGGCGCACCGCGGTTTAGCGTTATTTCAACAAAAACCAGCAGTGACGCATCCAGATAATGCGGGTTTAGCAGCGCTGTGTAGCCATTAATAAAACCCTGTCTTTCCAGACGACGCACACGTTCCAGACAAGGCGTTGGCGACAGCCCAACACGTTTGGAAAGCTCGACATTGGAAATACGCCCATCTTTTTGCAATTCGTTCAGGATGTTACGATCAATACGATCGAGATCTTTTCCTGGCCGTTTTTTAGTGTCTACCATTATTATTGTCTCTCTTCACTTTTCCCTGCCCCGCTTTACCCCGATAGACCTCATGTATCAGAGCTACCCTTAAAGAAGACACGCTGCCTATTTTGTATATCAACAGTCATTAACTTCTCGTTCTCGCCCCACGTATTGCTTACCCGCGAAGAAGACCATCACGTCATATCCGTGGCCCAAAGGCCTACCTGCGCAAAAACGAATAAAAAGCCGAGCTTTTAACTGTTCACATACAAAAAATTTCCTCTTACCCAGATGTTTTCGCAAATGCACAGCCGATTGTCAAAGCAAAACAACGAAAATCAGAAGAAACTGCCAGATTGGATAAGCCAGAGCCCTTCGCCAAGGTGACTTCAATCATTTTACTTATGAATGTGGCTGATTTTTCAGCGATTTGTCGTCACCATCGTCATTAACGATTAAACAAATAGCCAGCAACTTTTCTGCATACTTTTTTTACTCTTGTAATTTCCTTACAATCATTCGCATTGTCCGTGGTAGAGACTGTTCGTAGTAAAGAAACGTGTTTGTCGTAGGGACCGTTCATATGAACCTTATCCGCCGTCATGAAATGAGGAAAGCATGGGTACTGTTAAACATCACAAGTTATTGATTCTGGGTTCAGGCCCGGCTGGCTACACTGCTGCTGTTTATGCTGCACGGGCGAATTTACAGCCAGTATTAATCACCGGTATGGAAAAAGGCGGTCAGTTGACGACCACGACCGAAGTAGAAAATTGGCCGGGTGATGCCGATGATTTAACTGGCCCGCTGTTAATGGAGCGTATGCACGCACACGCGACTAAATTCAATACCGAAGTGATCTTCGATCATATTGAACGTGTTGATTTGCAGAACCGCCCCTTCCGTTTATTCGGTGATAGCGCCGAATACACCTGTGACGCACTGATCATCGCCACCGGGGCATCAGCACGTTATCTCGGCCTGCCGTCAGAAGAGGCCTTTAAAGGCAAAGGGGTTTCTGCCTGTGCAACCTGTGACGGTTTCTTCTACCGTAACCAGAAAGTCGCCGTGGTTGGCGGCGGGAATACCGCGGTTGAAGAAGCGCTGTATTTGTCTAACATCGCTGCGGAAGTGCATTTAATTCACCGTCGCGAGACATTCCGTTCAGAGAAGATTCTGATTGATCGCCTGATGGACAAAGTTAAAAACGGCAACATCATCCTGCATACCAATCGTACGCTGGACGACGTACTGGGCGATGACATGGGTGTAACCGGCGTTCGTATCCGCGATACGCAGAGCGACGCCGCAGAAGAGCTGGAGTTGGCTGGCGTGTTTATCGCTATCGGCCACAGCCCGAACACGGCCGTATTTGGCGGTCAGTTGGAACTGGAAAACGGTTATATCAAAGTGCAGTCCGGGATTCATGGCAACGCGACACAGACCAGCATTCCTGGCGTCTTTGCCGCAGGCGACGTCATGGATCACATCTACCGTCAGGCCATTACCTCCGCAGGTACCGGTTGTATGGCAGCACTGGATGCTGAACGCTATCTGGATGGGCTGACCGTCAACAAGTAAGAGCATACTCATAACGGAGCGGCAATAGCCGTTCCGTTTCCTTCCTTCTGGTTTGCCTTTCGCAACACAAAAATTGATCGCCTCACCCATTTCCCCTCTCCTTTTCGTTTGCAGCGCGTCCTTGTCGCGGTAACATGGCCTCATTCTGCGTGATAGAAGATGATTTTGTTAACTAACAGTTACATGAGAGTTATTTTCTGTTAAGCCCGTTTCTGCAATATAACGAACTGGTGCCTGATGAAAAAAACCCGACAGCAAGAACTGACCGCCTGGCTGAAACAGCAGAGTAAGCTGGCGCAACGTTGGCTACGGATTTCACTACTGCTTGGATTCCTGAGCGGGGCGTTAATCGTGGCACAAGCCTGGCTGTTAGCGACGCTGCTTCATGCCTTGATCATCGAGCACGCCTCTCGTGAATCCTTGATCTCCCCTTTCCTTCTGCTGATTGCCACATTTATTCTGCGCGCACTCAACAGTGTGCTACGCGAGCGTGTTGGTTTTCTTTGCGGACAAGCCGTTCGACAACAAATTCGTAAGCTGGTACTGGATCGATTGCAGCAGCTTGGCCCTGCCTGGGTACAGGGCAAACCCGCCGGCAGTTGGGCAACGATGATTCTTGAGCAGGTTGATGATATGCAGGATTATTACGCCCGCTATCTGCCACAAATGTATCTTGCCGCGCTGATTCCGCTGCTTATCTTAATCACGATTTTCCCGCTCAATTGGGCTGCTGGCCTGATTCTGTTTCTAACCGCCCCGCTTATCCCGCTTTTTATGGCGCTGGTTGGCATGGGCGCGGCGGATGCTAACCGACGTAACTTTCTGGCGCTGGCACGCCTGAGCGGACACTTCCTCGATCGCCTGCGCGGGATGGAGACTCTGCGTCTGTTCCATCGTGGCAAGGCTGAAATTGAACAAATCCGTCATGCTTCCGAAGATTTCCGTAGTCGCACAATGGAAGTGCTGCGTATGGCGTTTCTCTCCTCGGGTGTGCTGGAATTTTTCGCCTCCATTTCAATCGCCGTGGTCGCCGTCTATTTCGGATTCTCTTATCTCGGGGAACTGGATTTTGGTCATTACGGCATGGGTGTGACGCTCTTCGCTGGCTTTCTCGTATTGATTCTGGCTCCAGAATTCTTTCAGCCTTTACGAGATTTGGGCACCTTCTATCATGCCAAGGCTCAGGCTATCGGCGCAGCAGAATCGCTGGTGACTTTTTTGTCAGAGGAAGGCGAAACGGTCGGCTTTGGCACACAAGAATTCAGCAGCGATAGCGCCATTGCTATCCGAGCGGAAAATCTGGTTGTCCTCGCGCCAAATGGCACACCGCTGACCCAACCGCTGACGTTCGATATTCGCGCAGGTGAACGTATCGCACTGGTCGGCCTCAGCGGAGCAGGAAAAAGCTCACTGCTGAATGTCCTGTTGGGATTCCTACCCTATCGTGGTTCACTCACCGTCAACGGTCAGGCGCTGAACACGCTGACGCCTGAATCATGGCGTCAGCAGTTGAGCTGGGTCGGGCAAAACCCTCATTTACCGGAACAGACGCTCCGCAGCAATATTCTGCTGGGTAACCCGCAGGCCAGTATTGTGGAATTGCAGCAGGCGATTGAGCGTGCGCATGTACAGGAATTTTTACCGCAGCTCCCGCAAGGTCTGGAAACGACGATCGGTGACGGTGCGGCACGCCTTTCCGTCGGACAGGCACAGCGCGTCGCCGTTGCCCGTGCGCTTATTCATCCTTGTAACTTACTGCTGTTGGATGAGCCGTCAGCCAGTCTGGATGCCCATAGCGAAGATCTCGTCATGACGGCGTTGAATGGCGCAGCACGTTCGCAGACCACGCTGCTGGTCACGCATCAGCTCACCGAGATCGCCGAGTATGACGCGATCTGGGTCATGGACGGCGGTCAGTTAGTTCAACAGGGTGATTATCAAACACTCCGAGCCGAAGCGGGCCCCTTCGCGACGTTGCTGGCACAACGACAGGAGGCGCTGTAATGGCTCAGATGAAAACGATGCAGGTATTAAAACCGTTTCTGGCACTTTATCGTCAGCACTTCTGGTATTTGAGTCTGGGCGTGGTATTGGCTATTGCTACGTTGCTGGCCAGTATTGGTCTACTCGCCCTATCCGGCTGGTTTCTGGCGGGTGCCGCACTGGCGGGGATCGTCGGGCTGCTCACCTTTAACTATATGCTGCCCGCCGCTGGCGTGCGCGGTGCGGCTATCGCACGTACGGCCGGGCGCTACGGGGAAAGAGTCGTCAGCCACGATGCCACCTTCCGCGTTCTGCTGCGCTTACGTGTTTTCACTTTTTCTCGCATTCTTCCGCTCTCTCCGGGTGGACTGGCACAATTTCGTCAGGCTGAGCTGCTAAATCGGCTGGTGGCGGACGTCGATACGCTCGACCACCTCTATCTTCGCGTGATTTCCCCCATCGTCAGCGCATTCGCCGTCATTCTTATCGTCTGTTACGGCCTGAGCTTCATTGATGCCTCACTGGCTCTGACGCTGGGTGCCATTATGCTAGTACTGCTACTGTGCCTGCCGATTATCTTTTATCGGGCAGGAAACGGCATCGGGCAGGATTTGACCGCGCTGCGTGCACAATACCGCCTTCAGCTCACGACCTGGCTACAAGGTCAGGCGGAACTCACCGTCTTCGGCGCACTCGGTCGCGTCCGTCAGCAGTTGGCTCTGGTGGAAATCAACTGGCTGCGTCGCCAGCGTCAGCAGGCCAACCTTACCGGCCTGTCTCAGGCGGTGATGATTTTATGCAGCGGACTGACCGTTACTTTGATTCTGTGGCTGGCAGCCGATGGCGTTGGCGGTAATCCGCAGCCCGGTGCGTTGATTGCGCTGTTTGTGTTCGCCTCGCTTGCCGCCTTCGAAGCGCTGGCCCCCGTCACGGTGGCCTTCCAGCATATGGGACAAGTGATTGCCTCCGCGGCTCGGGTCGATCAAATCATTCGCCAGCCCGTTGATGTCACGTTCCCAGAGCATGGGCCAGAAACCTCGCGTGAGGCGTTGCTAGACATCTCACATGTCGGTTTCACGTATCCCGGTCAACCCCAGCCCGTGCTACAGAATATTACCCTTTCCATTCAACCGGGCGAGCATCTGGCGCTGCTGGGGCGTACCGGATGCGGGAAATCGACGCTATTACAATTGCTGACTCGGGCATGGAATTGTGAATACGGGGACATTACGCTGAATGGTCATCCCCTTGCCGAGTGGCGAGAAGAAGATCTCCGCGCCATGATGAGCGTGGTGCCACAACGCGTGCATATTTTCAGCGCCACGCTGCGTGATAACCTACTGCTAGCAGCACCGACCGCACGAGATGAAAAACTGGCCGAGGTATTACAGCAGGTTGGGTTAGAAAAACTGCTGGAAAACGAGGGGCTAAATGCCTGGCTGGGAGAAGGCGGTCGACAACTGTCCGGTGGCGAACAGCGCCGTATCGCGTTGGCACGTGCCTTATTGCACGACGCGCCGCTCGTTCTATTGGATGAACCCACTGAAGGGTTGGATGCAGAAACCGAAAAGCGTATTCTGCAACTGCTCCGCCAGCACTGTGCCGATAAGACGCTGATCGTCATCACTCATCGGCTATACGGCTTAGAGTCGATGGATCGCATCTGTATTTTAGACGATGGCAAAGTGATCGAACAGGGCAGCCATCAGGCTTTAATGGCACAGCAAGGCCGTTATTGGCAATTCCGCCAACATGTTTAAGGCAATTTCAGTGAAACACAACGTTTGAAAAATATGCGCTTATACCAGCTATCGTCTCAATCGCTTCAGTTTCCTGATCCGAATCATGCGCTGGATGACCCCAACGGCCTGCTGGCCGTTGGCGGCGATCTCTCCGTTGCCAGGCTGAAAGCGGCTTACCGACAGGGCATTTTCCCTTGGTACTCCCCCGGTGAACCTATCTTATGGTGGTCTCCGAATCCGCGTGCGGTTCTCTTTCCCGGTGAATTCCATCTCAGCCGCAGCATGAAAAAATTCCTAAAACGTCATACTTTTCATGCCACGCTCAATCAGGCATTTGATGATGTCATCCACGCCTGTGCGCATGAACACCATGATGGCACCTGGATTACGCCAGACATAATTTCAGCTTATCGCCAGCTTCATCAGGTTGGGAAAGCACATTCCGTCGAAGTGTGGCACAATGGCGCACTGGTTGGTGGGTTATATGGTATTGAACAAGGGCGATTATTTTGCGGTGAATCAATGTTCAGCCGCATGGATAACGCCTCAAAATATGCACTGCTGGCGTTCCAGCAGCATTTTATTCGCCACGGCGGTCATTTGATTGATTGCCAGGTGTTAAATTCCCATACGGCGTCACTGGGCGTGAGTGAAATTCCCCGCGAACGCTTTCTGCAACTGCTTTTCCAGTGGCAGGATATTGCCGTCGATGACGGCT
The DNA here is from genome assembly GCF_020166435.1 of Pectobacterium versatile. Classification (GTDB taxonomy): domain Bacteria; phylum Pseudomonadota; class Gammaproteobacteria; order Enterobacterales; family Enterobacteriaceae; genus Pectobacterium; species Pectobacterium versatile. Next base: position 245,120 of record NZ_JAINZP010000002.1, read on the forward strand.
GTTGGCTACCACAACAGCTCGCCGAACCGACAAGGTGATAGAGGAAATCGTGTAAATAACGCCCCAAACGTGAACGCTTCTTTACATAATGTCGGTTTTTCGGCATTATCTTGCGGTTAAAAAATAAAGGTAGTTAGACCTAGAGGATTCGATGGCCAAAGAAGACAATATTGAAATGCAAGGCACCGTGCTTGATACGCTGCCCAACACCATGTTCCGCGTTGAATTGGAAAACGGGCACGTGGTTACCGCTCATATCTCCGGTAAAATGCGTAAAAACTATATCCGCATCCTGACGGGTGACAAAGTCACTGTAGAGTTAACCCCGTACGACCTGAGTAAAGGCCGCATTGTCTTCCGCAGCCGTTAACCGGTTCGCTCATCGCTATTATTAGCGATATATGAGGATGTGACTCCCTCCCCAGCCCTTCCCTTCATGGCAAGGGCTTTTGTTTTTGGGGCAACCGTTTTAAGGTCAACAGCCTGCTTGTCATGGATTCCGCCTATGAAGCCTGACTCTCCCCTATTTTTCCCCCTTTCCTTTCAGGAAGGTACGCCGCTTTACCGACAGCTTTACGAGCGGGTGCGTCGAGCCATCAGCGTAGGCCTATTGTCTCCAGGTGACCGTCTACCTTCCGCACGTATGCTTGCGAAAGAGCTCGGCGTCGCACGCGGAACAATAGAACAGGCCTACTCGTTGCTGATTGCCGAAGGTTATCTTCAAGCACGCGGGCAAGCAGGAACGCTTGTGAATCCCGATTTATCCTTAGCACCAACGTCCGTTACCGATGCAACTATCCCCCCCTCAGCACCAGACGATGAACAGAACATACTGTGGCGTCCATCGCAACTGTTGCCTTTTCAAATGGGGGTTCCCGCTTTTGATGCCTTTCCGCGCAAACTCTGGGCTCGACTGGGCGCACGCTACCTTCGCAGCATGCAATTACCGGATTGGGATTACCCTGCACCTTATGGCTTGCCAGTGCTAAGAAACGCTATCGCCTCTTATCTGCAAGTGGCTCGTGGCATTGACTGTACCGCAAATCAGGTATTCATCACCTCGGGTTGGCGCGCTAATTTGCAACTCGCAGCACTAGCCTTACTGAAATCCGGGCAGCGCGTCTGGGTTGAAGATCCCGGCTATCCCCCCACTCGCCAGTTGCTATCGCAATCTGGCTTATGTCCGGTTCCGGTAAGCGTCGATCGCGAAGGACTCAACGTGGAGCGCGGCATCACGCTGGCGAATGACGCCAGTATGGCCGTTGTCACTCCCGCACATCAAAGTCCTCTGTCGATGTCGTTATCGCTCCCTCGGCGACAGGCATTATTGCAGTGGACAACCGAGCAGAACGCCTGGGTAGTGGAAGATGATTATGATGGGGAATATCGTTACGTCAGTCACCCGCTCCCAGCGCTCGCCAGCCTGGATCGCAATGGGCGGGTTCTGTATGCGGGCACCTTCAGCAAGGTGTTATTCCCGGGGATTCGGTTGGCTTATTTGGTTGTACCGCAGGCACAGGTTGCCACCTTTGAACACATCAGCCGAATTTTCTTCGCTTCCGCCTCGCCAACGATGACGCAGTCTATCGTTGCCAGCTTCATCTCTGAAGGCCATTTTGCCCGGCACATTCAGCGCACGCGACGCCTTTATGCAGAACGTCGCACCGCCACCATCGCTGCGCTACAAGGTATTTTGAGGAACCGTATACGCATCGATTCGCAGCCCGGCGGAATGCACTTAGTGTTACGCCTACCAGATCGCATTAGCGATCGGCAGCTTGCCGACCGCCTGCTGGCTCAGGGTATTGCCGTTCAACCGCTATCACGCTGGGCAGTCTCAGGGAATGGTGATAACGCGCTACTCGCCAGTTTCACCAACTGCGCCACGATGGTAGAACCGGAACGGCTTGCCACGTTGATCCTTGCCGAGCTTGAACAGCACAGGGGCTAATTAGCTCAGATTGGCTTTTTCCAAGCCATACAGCTTATCTGCAGAGCCGGGAACGACCTGAAACGCGACGCCCAAACGATTCCAGCCATTAATCGCGATAATCATGAAAGATAAATCAGCCAGATCTTCTTCTGACAGCTGTTCACGAACGCGCGTAAATACCTCGTCAGGCACACCGTGCGGCGGAAGATGAGTCAGCACTTCTGTCCACTCCAGCGCAGCACGCTCACGCGGAGAGAAAAGCGGTGATTCACGCCAGACAGCCACATGATGCAGGCGTAGCTCGCGCTCTCCATTAATCTTGGCTTCTTTAACGTGCATATCAACGCAAAATGCACAGCCGTTAAGTTGAGAAGCGCGTAGCGTAACTAGATGGCCTATTTCAGCCAGAAACGGTTTCTTGTGCAGAATATTATTGAACTCCAGATACTTTTTAGCGGCATCGGGAGACTTGCTGTAGTAATCAAGACGTTGGCTCATAGTGAACTCCAAAACGGGATAGGATGAAAGAGAAGAAAAACGGCCACATGCCAGCGACAATGCACAGGGCCGACTACTCGGTAGTCACGATTGTGCAAAATTTTGGCCTATCCGAAAAGATCCAAGAATCGTACTTTTAACTGGGCCATGATGAGAAATAGCGCACCAAAAGCGGTCGGCGCACCAGTAAAAAAGGGATGCCTCAGCATCCCTCTTAGATAACACACGATATTGATTAATTAATGCTTTCTGCTTTTCGCTTCTGCGCACTCACGAAGCCATACGTCAGCTGTTGCGTTTCTTTATCCAGTTCCACCGTCACAGAACCCCCATCCACCAGCGAACCAAACAGCAGTTCGTTGGCCAGCGGTTTCTTGAGGCTTTCCTGCATCACGCGTGCCATTGGTCGAGCACCCATTGCTTTGTCATAGCCTTTCTCTGCCAGCCAGTCGCGCGCTTCATCGCTCACTTCCAGCGACACGCCTTTCGCATCCAGCTGCGCCTGAAGTTCTACGATAAACTTATCGACAACCTGCTGAATGACATCGGTCGACAGATGGTTGAACCAGATAATGCCGTCCAGACGGTTACGGAACTCCGGCGTAAACACCTTCTTAATTTCTTCCATCGCATCAGTACTGTTGTCCTGATGGATGATGCCGATGGATTTACGCTGTGTTTCCCGCACGCCTGCGTTGGTGGTCATGACGACAATAACATTGCGGAAATCCGCTTTACGACCATTGTTGTCCGTCAGCGTACCGTTATCCATCACCTGCAACAGCAGGTTAAAGACGTCAGGATGCGCTTTTTCGATCTCATCCAACAGCAGCACCGCATGAGGATGCTTAATCACCGCATCCGTCAGCAGCCCGCCCTGATCGTAGCCCACATAGCCGGGAGGCGCGCCAATCAAGCGGCTAACCGTATGGCGCTCCATGTATTCGGACATATCAAAGCGCAGCAGTTCAATATCCAGCGCTTTGGCCAGTTGTAACGTCACTTCCGTCTTACCGACACCGGTAGGACCCGCGAACAGGAAGGAACCGACCGGTTTACGCTCCTGACCCAGCCCTGCTCGACTCATCTTGATAGACTCAGACAGGGCTTCGATTGCTTTGTCCTGCCCAAACACCAGCATTTTCAGGCGGTCACTGAGATTTTTCAACACATCGCGATCGCTGGCGGAGACGGTTTTCTCTGGAATACGGGCGATACGAGCGACAACCGATTCAATGTCACTCACATTGACCGTTTTCTTACGTTTGCTGACCGGCATCAGACGGCTGCGCGCACCAGCCTCATCGATCACATCAATCGCTTTATCCGGCAGATGACGATCGTTGATATATTTCACAGCCAGCTCTACTGCGGCACGAACCGCTTTCGACGTATAGCGAACATCATGGTGAGCCTCATATTTCGGCTTCAGACCATTAATGATTTGTACGGTTTCTTCCACGCTCGGTTCAGTGATATCGATTTTCTGGAAACGACGCGCCAACGCCCGATCCTTTTCAAAGATATTGCTGAATTCCTGATAGGTGGTAGAGCCAATAACGCGAATCTTGCCGCTGGAAAGCAGTGGTTTAATCAGATTAGCGGCATCGACCTGACCACCGGACGCCGCGCCAGCGCCGATAATCGTGTGGATTTCATCAATGAACAGAATACTATTTTTATCCTGCTCCAACTGCTTCAACAGCGCCTTGAAGCGTTTTTCAAAATCACCACGGTATTTGGTGCCTGCCAGCAGCGCGCCGATGTCCAGCGAGTACAGGGTGCACTCCGCCATCACTTCCGGTACATCGCCCTGCACAATACGCCAGGCCAGCCCTTCAGCAATCGCGGTTTTACCGACGCCGGATTCGCCGACCAGCAGCGGGTTATTTTTACGGCGACGGCACAATACCTGAACCGTGCGCTCCAGTTCCTTATCCCGGCCAATGAGCGGATCGATACCGCCAACGCGAGCCAGTTGATTCAGATTGGTGGTGAAGTTTTCCATACGGTCTTCCCCTCCTGCCTGTTCTTCATTGACGGGACTTTCAGGGTTTGGCGCCTGATCGGATTCTTCTTTACGCGTGCCGTGAGAAATAAAATTCACCACATCCAGACGGCTGACGTCATGCTTGCGCAGCAGGTAGGCGGCCTGAGATTCCTGCTCGCTAAAAATCGCAACCAGAACGTTGGCGCCAGACACTTCACTCCGACCGGAGGACTGCACATGAAAGACGGCGCGTTGCAATACGCGCTGGAAGCTGAGCGTCGGCTGCGTTTCTCGCTCATCGTCACTTTTCGGTAATGTTGGTGTGGTCTGTTCAATGAAGGCTTCCAGCTCTTGACGCAGCGCGGCTAAATCTACCGTACAGGCCTCCAGTGCTTCACGGGCGGCTGGGTTGCTGAGCAGAGCCAACAGCAGGTGCTCCACGGTCATAAACTCATGTCGGTGCTCACGCGCTTTGGCGAAAGCCATGTTGAGACTGAGTTCCAGTTCTTGATTGAGCATAGGCACCTCTCCCAATAAATCGCCTGACTTCAGGCTTTTTCCAGCGTACAGAGCAGCGGGTGCTCATTCTCTCTGGCATAACGATTGACTTGTACAACCTTGGTCTCAGCCACTTCAGCGCTGAATACGCCACAAATTGCTTTACCCTGATAATGCACCGTTAACATAAGCTGTGTGGCACGTTCAATATCATAAGAAAAGAACTTTTGCAGAACGTCAATAACAAATTCCATCGGGGTGTAATCATCGTTATTCAACACCACGTTATACATGGATGGCGGCTGCAATTTTTCTTTCTGTTGATCGACAGTCAAGCTTTCCGATTGTGACCACGTACTGTTGTTTCCCATTCTCTATCCACATCATGTAACGAATATCGCGATTCGCGACATTGGTCTATTTATTCCCAATAGATTCGAGAAGCAGGAAATGAACGCCTGCGACTTGAAAGATGACGGGTTATACCCTAAATAATTCAAGTTGTGTGAAGGCGGCAACCCCACGAGTCTCCAGGAGTTTACTCAAGTAAGTGCCTGGAGTGGGTAAGGGCAGTCAACGCACAAGCAGCTTGAAGTATGCCGAGTATTTCTACATTTAAAGTAGCACGTCTACTTTTTATTTTACCACCTGAGGAATGAAATGGTTCCCAGAAAGCAAAATTCAAGACCGATACCCGAGATCTTGATTACGCCACGCGGTTGCTGGCTCATCAATAGCGTTATCTGCATCAAACTTTAACAAACTCCCTTCCCCATCACGCGGTAGATCGCTTGACGCTGGAATCGATTTCACTAAAGTGTACGAATGAATTGATGGGGTTTTAATCAATTCGTATTCGTAGTAACCAAATAACCACACCTTACTGAAAAAATACTCTTGCGAAGGATGTCAATGCATGGAGACAGGTACTGTTAAATGGTTCAATAATGCCAAAGGGTTTGGTTTTATCTGTCCAGAAAGAGGGGGTGACGATATCTTCGCACACTACTCAACGATTCAAATGGATGGCTACCGGACTCTGAAAGCCGGACAGGTTGTCAGGTTTGATGTACATCAAGGGCCGAAAGGCAATCACGCCTGCCTGATCGTCCCGCACATTGTCGAGGCCGTACCCTGATCCCTTCTACACCCTACATTTTTACTCAGAACACGCGGCACTAAACAGTAAAAATTAATACAATGTGACAAATGCCGTTCATTACACTGAACGGCATTTTTTATCACGGCCGCAGCTGCGTTACTCTGCACAGTTACTTGTGAAACTCATCTACTTATGAAATTAATCTGCACGCCCGCGAGCCAGCCACAGCACGCGCGAGAACATGCCACGAATGAGCGGAGGGATCGCATCGGTGCCTATCGCTGCGGCCTCCATCGCCACTTCAATCGCCAGATCAGGTTTGGATGAACGATGGGTAGCCTTGATAATGACTTTGTGCATCGATAACGGCACTTTCTCCGGCAATTGTGCGATGCGGTGATAAACGTGGCTGAATCCCTCACGATACATGTAGTGCTCCATGTCTGATGCGGGCAAGACGGTCAGATGATCTCGCTCACTTTCATCCTGTACGATTAGTTGGCTCCTCGCCATTGCAGCATATTTTTTCCCCGCATCGTCACCATCAACCAACACATGCCATTCAATCCCCATACGACGTGCGAATTTCAGCAATGGCCGGAGGCCCGATTGGGCAAACTCAATCACTTTTACCCCTTCTGCCTCAAAATGATGGCCGCACTGGCGCGCCAGTTCATTCAGCATCCAGACTTCGGTCTCCCCTTCCACCAGCAGCCAACAGCGGGCAAAGAGCGAAGCTGGCCGATTCAACCGAATGTGAAACGCAATGCGTCGGCTATCTTCAGCATTCATCCCCTGACGGCCAATACGGAATGTCGCAACCCGTGAGGATTCGCGCACCAGACGGCACACCTGCTCCATCGGCACTAGCGACAGCAGCTCTCCTGAATTCGTGGTTGTGATCTTCTGGAGTGGCAACTGCACCAGAAGCCCCCAGGCGACGGATAGCATAATCGGGTGCAGCCGGGTTTCCGGGTCTTCAATCAGCAAAAGCGGACGCGCATGGGGATCCAACGCCACCGATCCTTTCGCCTGTAACAGCGTAGAAAACAATTCCAACAAGATAATTCGGCGACTACGGCTATTGGGATCGGCAATCAGGCGGTTGATGTTATCCAGCGATCGCCACGATTTACCGTTGTGCGTTCGCGCATGCCGATGATGGCGTCGGTCGTTACCCGTGGCGTTCTGCTCGGAAAAATAGTGCTCCAGCAGTTGCCGCATCGCCACTAACCCCTGACGCAACTCTTTATCCGTCAGCTTCTGCGGATTTTGCACCAGCTCGCGCATCAGTTGCTCAAACTGCTGGGCCAGCTTTTCATTGCTGTTATCTAACGTTGCTGCCAGCGTCCCAGACCGCAGGCGCCGCATAAAACGCGCGTCTCGCAGCCGCAACACTGGGTGCAGGCGGATAATCTCTCTGGCCAGTTCATCAATATCATCCAGCGGTATCGGGTGCCCGTCAGCATCCAGAAAGCTGCGCCAGGTGAAGACTGACTGGCTTTCGTCCACCTCACCTTCCAGCCGATAAAAAACGCGGTATAGCGACTCATTTCCCTCTATCCAAACGGGGCTTAACGAACGGTAGCGAGGGGATAGATGATGGCTGGGTGCTGTCTCGCAAAACGTGAAAATAACTTGAAGATGCTTTTCCCGGCTATTTTCATCTCCCGGTGTGAAGTGGAAATCCTGCATATCAAAATGATAAAGCGGCAACGTCGGTGCCAGCAGCAGCGAAAGCGCATCCAGCAGGCTTGATTTCCCCCAGGCATTCTCACCAATCAGTACATTGTTCTCGTCCAACGTCAGCGACAGACGATTGATTCCCCGAAATCCCAGGATTTCAATACTTTCCAGATGCATTCTTCTCTCCTGTAGCAGCAGCCTGCGAGTTTCTGCTGAAAAAACGCTCACCGTATAGAATATCCTGCCAGACAGCGCTTTACTCACCGCGATAATTTGTTTAATTTTAATAGATTATCGTTTTTCTTCCCGCCAAGTGTAGCCGATGAATCCCACGATGTTGTTAATGACAATATTGTTAACGCACGGTTTTGTGTTTCCGCCGTGCCGATATCTATCGGGGTAGAAATGAAGAAGAAAAGCCTCATTGTTTGACTACGGCAACCCTCGTCAATCCTAAAATACGGGTTAGCGCCGTTTTTCTCGCGTAAGGACATCAATTCTGTGATGTATTCAGGATTATTAATTATTTTATTACCGCTCATCATTGGCTATCTGGTACCGCTGCGCGGCAAAAAAGCATTACAGCTGATTAACCAACTGCTGAGCTGGATGGTGTACATTATTCTGTTTTTGATGGGCATAAGCCTAGCCTTTCTGGAAAATCTCAGCAGCAATTTGTTACTGATCTTCCGCTACACTGCCGTCTTCGCCTTCTGTATTGTCGCGGCAAACGGCATTGCTCTGTGGCTGTGGGAAAAACGCAACGCGTGGCGTAGCAAGTACAGAGATGAGGCGCCACCTTCCCGACTGCGAATGATCCTTGAATCGTGCAAACTCTGCGGCGTGGTATTCGGTGGTTTTCTGCTGGGCTTAACGCAATGGCCGGGATTCACCTACGCCAGCAAAGGCAGCGAATATGCACTGATCTTCCTGCTCTTTTTGGTCGGCGTTCAACTGCGTAACAGCGGGATGACGTTGCGCCAAATTGTTTTAAACCGTCGCGGTCTGGTCATTGCGCTTATCGTCGGTATCAGTGCGCTCGGTGGTGGCCTGCTGGCTGCGTGGATTCTGGGGCTGCCGCTGAAAACCGGTCTGGCGATGGCATCCGGCTATGGATGGTATTCACTGTCAGGCATTCTGCTGACCGATGCACTCGGGCCCGTCATCGGCAGCACCGCGTTTTTCAACGATCTGACTCGCGAGCTACTGGCGATTATGCTGGTTCCCGTGTTGGCACAGCGTAATCGCTCCTGTGCGTTAGGCCTTTGCGGTGCAACATCGATGGATTTCACGCTGCCCGTTTTGCAGCGCAGTGCGGGTATCGACGTCGTGCCTGCTGCTATCGTACATGGTTTCTTATTAAGCCTCGCGGCGCCAATACTGATGGCGCTATTTTCTTCATAAGCGCACACTAAACACCGTTTTCCCCCTCGTTTATGGGCTGTGATTGAGAGTGATTTTCATTGCCCATCACCAAACTTGCGCTAAATCAAATTTACCTAAAGTTGCAGTAAAAAAGCCTTTTTACCTGCCTCGGCTAACACTATGCTTTAAACAAGCATTTAAAATGCAACTTAAAAAAGGAAGTCATTATGTTTTGTGTGCAATGTGAACAAACGATTCGTACCCCTGTTGGAAACGGCTGCTCTTACGCGCAGGGCATGTGCGGCAAAACCGCAGAAACCTCCGATCTGCAAGACCTGCTGGTCGCTGTGCTGCAAGGGCTTTCTGCCTGGGCGCTGAAAGCGCGCGAGCTGGATATCATCGATCACGATGTCGACAACTTTGCGCCACGCGCCTTCTTCTCGACGTTGACCAACGTTAACTTCGATTCCCAACGCATTATTGGCTACGCACAGGAAGCCATTACACTGCGTGAGTCTCTGGCTGTTCGCTGCCGTCTGCACGATGCCACCGCGACCGTGGATCACCCAATGGCAGCCATGCAACTGGCTGGCAACGATATTCCGACCTTATTGCAACAGGCAGCGGATTTTGCGCTGGACAGCGATAAAGCCAGCGTGGGTGACGACGTTCACGGCTTGCGCATGCTCAACCTTTACGGCCTGAAAGGCGCGGCGGCCTATATGGAACACGCCCACGTTCTCGGTCAGTATGACAACGCGATTTATGCCGAATATCATGCTTTCATGGCATGGCTGGGCACGCAGCCATCCGATGTTGACACCCTGCTGAACAACGCAATGGGCATCGGTAAAATGAACTTCAACGTTATGGCAATCCTCGACCATGGCGAAACCAATGCTTACGGTCATCCACAGCCGACCTCCGTTAACGTCCGCCCGATTGCGGGTAAAGCAATTCTGATTTCAGGTCATGACCTGAAAGACCTGCGCATGCTGCTAGAGCAAACCGAAGGCACCGGCGTGAATATTTATACCCACGGTGAGATGCTGCCTGCGCACGGTTACCCAGAGCTGAAAAAATTCACGCATCTGGCGGGTAACTACGGCAGCGGCTGGCAGAACCAGCAGACTGAATTTGCCAAATTCCCTGGCGCGATCGTCATGACCTCTAACTGCATTATCGATCCAAACGTGGGTAACTATGGCGACCGCATCTGGACGCGCAGCATCGTTGGCTGGCCGGGCGTGAACCACCTCGAAGGCGACGATTTCAGCCCAGTTATCGAACAGGCACAAGGTCTGGCTGGTTTCCCATACAGCGAAATCGAGCACATGATCACCGTCGGCTTTGGTCGTGAAACGCTGCTGAGCGCTGCTGATACCGTCATCGATTTAGTAGCACAGAAAAAACTGCGCCACGTCTTCCTGGTTGGCGGATGTGACGGTAGCCGTGAAGAACGTAGCTACTTCACTGACTTTACGCTGAACGTTCCGCAAGACTGCCTGATCATGACGCTGGCCTGCGGTAAATACCGTTTCAACAAACTGGACTTCGGTACGCTGGAAGGCCTGCCACGTTTGCTGGATGTCGGCCAATGTAATGACGCCTACGCGGCAATTATTCTGGCTGTGAAACTGGCGGAAAAATTGGGCTGTGGCGTGAACGACCTGCCGCTGAGTCTGGTGCTGTCCTGGTTTGAACAGAAAGCGATTGTCATCCTGCTCACCCTGCTGTCCCTCGGCGTGAAGAATATCTACACCGGGCCGACGGCTCCAGGCTTCCTGACAGACAACCTGCTTGCCATTCTGAACGACAAATTCGGTATGCGAGCGATTACCACCGTTGAACAGGATATGAACACCATTCTGGCCGCTTGATGAATCAATGCGGACGGCGGAGCGCGTTCCTCGTCACGCAGCGTGAGGTGTCGGCATTGATGCCTCACGCTAAGCCTACTGTCTTATGGGCCGCCATTTTACACGCTTCACCGTACCCGTTTGTTATGGAGATTGATTATGACCATGCCCGCACTACAGATTGGGCCGACGCTGCTTTGTTCTAACCGCATGCAGGTACACTCGATTACTCAGGAAACGCCTGATGTTTGGACGATTTCACTGGTTAATCATGATTTTTATCCGTATCAGCCGGGTCAGTATGCGTTAGTCAGCATTGCCAACAGCGCGGAGACGCTACGAGCTTATACGATTTCGTCTTCACCGGGCCTCAGCCGTTTTATCACGTTGACGGTAAGAAGACTGGACGACGGTGTCGGCTCCCGCTGGCTGACCCAAGCGCTGAAAGTCGGTGACTATCTGTGGCTGTCCGATGCACAGGGCGAGTTTACCTGTGCCAACGCCGTCAGCGATCGCTACCTGATGGCAGCGGCAGGCTGCGGCGTCACGCCGATTATGTCGATGTGCCGCTGGCTGCTGGCAAACAAATCACAAACCGATATCCACGTTATTTTCAACGTGCGCAATCCGCTGCAGGTGATCTTCGCCAAAGAATGGCAGGATCTGGTGCAGCGTTATCCACAGCAGCTGCATCTGACGCTGATGGCAGAATTTGACGCTGCGCCCGGCTTCCTCTCTGGACGAATCAGCGGCGACCGGCTGGTCGAACACGTACCGGATATCGCCAGCCGCACCGTGATGACCTGCGGCCCAGCGCCGTACATGAACCAGATTAAGACCCTGAGTCAGCAGCTTGGCGTTGCCTCAAACCGCATCTTCAAAGAACAGTTCCGCCCAGCAGATGACGTGCTGGATGACGACGCCGATCAGCTCACGCTGACCATCAGTCGTCCGCTGAAAAATCTGCGCGTTCCGGTAGGAATCAGTCTGCTGGCAGCGTTGGAAGCCAATAAGGTGCCGGTTGTCGCCGCCTGCCGTGCCGGTGTTTGCGGAAGCTGCAAAACCCGCGTGCTATCCGGAAATTACACCACCAGTAGTACCATGACGCTAACACCAGCCGAGATCGAACAGGGCTATGTTTTGGCCTGTAGTTGCCAGCTGCAAGGCGACACCGTTCTGGCCTGATACGCCCGCGTTTTACCCCCTTCTGTCCGGTAGCCTTTGCTATCGGGCAGGTAGGCCGTGTTAAATTGCGCTTGGTTCCAGGCGAGTATTAATCCCATACTTTTCATCGCTTTTTGCCCTTTCCCGATTTGCCTTTTCGCGATTATAGTAAGCCATGGTTATATTTTGCTGTGGAGCCGCTGGCACATGACATCCCCCTCAGCCCCGATCCTGATTCTGGGCGCAACTGGCTACATTGGTCGCCATTTAACCGAACGATTGAGCAAACAAGGCAACCGAGTCATCGCTGCTGGTCGGAATACCGAATCCCTCGCGTCACGGAATTGGCCGGGCGTCGATTGCCAACAGGTTGATCTCGCTAAGCCAGAAAGCCTGCCTGAGGGTCTGTGGGGAGCGGAAACACTCTATTATCTGGTGCACAGCATGGGCGACGGCGCGGACTTCGTGGCAAGGGAGCGGATGACCGCCATGAATCTGTTGTTGGCACTGGCCTCCAGCCGCGTAAAACAGATTATCTATCTGGGATCGCTTCAGGCGAAAGACGATACCTCGCCGCATATGCAGGCGCGCCAGATCACGGGAGATGTTTTACGCAGTAGCGGCATTCCCGTCACAGAGTTGCGTGCAGGTATTATTATCGGTACCGGTTCGGCGGCGTTCGAGATCATGCGCGATATGGTCTATAACCTGCCGATACTGACGCCGCCCCGCTGGGTGCGATCTAAATCGTCCCCCATTGCGCTGGAAAATCTGCTGGTGTATCTGATCAATATCGCGCAGCACCCCACCACAGAAAACCGCATCATGGATGCCGCAGGCCCCGAATACATCAGCTACCAGACCATGTTCGAGCGTTTCATTCAGATCAGCGGCAAGCGCAGATTACTGATACCCGTTCCCATGCCAACGCATCTGGTGTCCGTCTGGTTCTTGCATTTGGTGACATCGGTTCCCCCGTCTATCGCCCGCGCGCTGATTCAGGGGTTAAAACACGATTTACAGGCCGATGGCCGCGAACTCCAGGCATTGATCCCACAAACGCTGATTAGCTTTGATGACGCCGTGCGCTTCACGTTGCAAAGCGAAATGGAGAGCGTACAGCAGGCAGACTGGGGCGATGACACCGAGGTCCGCGCACGCTGGAAGCCCAATTACGGCTTTTATCCTAAACAGGCGGGCCATACGATGGAGACGTCCGCTTCCAGTCCGGCGCTCTGGCAGGTCATCCAGCAGGTCGGCGGGAAAGAAGGCTATTTTTACGCGAATACACTCTGGAATATCCGAGCCCGGCTGGACGATCTCTGCAGCAACGGCGTGACTTACGGACGCCCCGAGCGTCCGACGCTGGAAGTGGGCGACAAGATTGACGGCTGGAAGGTTATTTCGATCAAGCCACAGCGTCAGCTAGTGCTGTTATTCGGCATGAAAGCTCCGGGGCTGGGTAAACTCAACTTTACCATCACCGATAAGGGCACTCACCGAACGGTGGATGTCCGCGCCCGCTGGCACCCTTCTGGGTTCAACGGGCTGGTCTACTGGTTTCTAATGATGCCTGCTCATCTGTTTATCTTCCGTGGTATGGCGGCGCGTATTGCGAAACTGGCAGAGAAGGAAACGATTTAGCGGCTGCCGTATTTTTCCAGCAGCGCATCAACGATCGCTTCGCTCTGTGCATCTGGCTGGCCTTGATAATTCTCAGGACGGAAATGCATCTGGAAAGCGGCAATCACCTGCCGCTTTTCGCGCGCCGTCATTATGTCTTGCACCGAGTAACCATAGCGCCCCAGTTTCTCCAGCAGAACCGCTTCATCCACCGGCTGCATCGGTAGTCGTTCGTTCAAATAGAATGCTACCCGCTGCGCATCCGGCCAGGCACCAATGCCTGCTTGCGCCAGCGCCTGCCAGGGGAACAGCGGCCCGGGGTCTTGTTTGCGCTGTGGAGCAATATCGCTGTGCGCCACCACGTTCTGCGGGGCAATCTGATAGCGGTCGACAATATCGCGGGCGATCGCAGTCACGAGCTGAATCTGCAAGGCGGTAAACGGCTCCCACGTATAGCCTGTTAGCGTGCGCTGATAGCCCGCGTTTTCGATCTCAATACCAATCGAAGAATTATTCAGTCGACTAAATCCGCGCCAGCTACTGGCTCCCGCATGCCAGGCAGCCTGAGATTCAGGTACCAGTTGCCAGGCAAGCGGCTTGCCGCGCTGCAAAGGTGGATGTGCTGGAATCAGATAATGGGCGCTGACATGCTCATCCGTCAGAATATTCAGCGAGGTGGCAAAGTCTTCCGCCGTATAGTGAATCACCAGAAAGCGGATACGCGATTCCTGCGCCCGCGACTGCAACCCGGTCTCCAGCACATAATTATTCTGTTCCTGCAACAAGGAAGGTGCTGACTGGCAACCCGCTAACAGCCCCAATACTATACAGAGCATCCATTTCAACATCGTTATTCCTCCACAGGCCTTTGTCACCCCATCGTTTGTTTATATCATTCATGTATCTGTCCCCATCGCTGGAGTGAACATATCAAAAACAGGCAATTACACAATTTAATTTACGCGCTACCAAGCAACTCTTTTGATACTTGCTGTTTATGCAGTCCTCAGCGTTGCCTGCTATAGGATTGAAATAGATCTCTGCCGCCCCTCGTAAAACACGAAAATTTATCATTTCGCCGAAAAAAAAATTAAATAAGAACACTCATTCACAGTTAAAAATATTCAGAACAGTAATATTATTCACACTATTTATTTAGTGGGTAAACTATAAAACACAAACATTAAACACACATAAAACAAAAAAACATATTTTTAAAAACAAACTAATATAAATAAACACCACGCTACAGTATTGGCGAACATTAATATTTTTAAATCAGGAGATTGATATGGATAACATTGCTTTTCCTAAAGGAAATATGAAGTATACAAACGACCACAGTCTAAAACTTCTACGACTACAATCATCATTAGGTGAAAATATTCTTCTCGGTGTCGAAGCGATTGGCCTAGGATATAATCCATTTATCCCGAATGCTGGATATGCAACCGTAAGCAGTGGAACTGTCCAACTGTTTGATTGGGCTCATGCAAACATGAAGAAGGTTTCCTTCATGCCAGAATTTGAGGTGCCAGAAGTGGTAGATGTGCAACAGGAAGATCGCTCAAGTTATAGAAATATCACAGGTAAAACGATTACAGAGTACCAAAGTAAACTGGCAACAAACGTTGCCATGAAAGGGAGCTACCATTTCTTTAGCGGATCATTGTCAATCGATTATGAAGAAAATTCATTGCGTAATGCCGAAAATGAATTCACCCGTATCCAGCAAACGATCAACCTCTGGTCTCTTCGATTGTACATTATTAAATCCTTGCGGAGTCTTATGAAAGCAGAGATAAGAGAACAGTTAGATGAGCTGGATACCAATAACCCTGATGCGATTAGTGTGTTTTTCAATAGGTTCGGCAGCCATTTTTTAACAGGTATAGTGATGGGCGCGCGCGCCACACTCGCCTCATCAACAGATAAACTCAGTGTCAAGCGAGATTACTCTATTTCCACAGTCGCCCAAGCCAGCTATGAAGGGTTAACCGGCCAATTAAGTGCAGAAAATCACACAAAATACGGTGAATCCATCTCCAGTTTTTCGCAGTATTCGACATCGCATCAGGAGGTACTTGGTGGTAATGGCAGTTTAGCAAGTGGGGTTTTTACTGGCAAAGAAGGCTATCAGAAATGGGTGGACAGTGTGGGTTCATCACCAGACTTTGTGGATTTCGTTCCTACAATGCCAATGGAAGAAATTTGGCTACTGTGTGAGAATGAGCAGCAAGCCAATGCAATGGCATCACACTACAATACCGTTTGGGCACCAGAACAATCCGCTAAATATAAAATAAACCCAAACTATATTAATGAGCTGATAGTCATTACTGGTGGCAGTTCAACGATCACCCCACCGTCTGGCTATACTAAAATCCCCTATGATTTGAACAAAGGCTCTGACGGAGATTTTATTTATCTTTGCTATCATGAACAAGAATGGATTTCTGATAACCCTAAACAAGCCATCACGAATATTCAGATCATTTACAATGATGAAAAAACACCCACAGGTTATATAAAGTTACCGCAAGATCTTAATAAAGGCGCAGATGGCGCTTATGTTTACCTTTGCTATAAAAAAGAGGATTATCATCTTGATACAGCAATCAAAAAAATCACCGTCATAGGCGGAAATAATGCCGACATCAATGCCCCCTACGGGTATAACAAAATACCTGGCGATTTAAACAAGGGGGCAGACGGTCAATACATCTATGTTTGTACATTTGTAGAAGTCTAAAACAGACTCGCTGCATTTTTGATTTCTCACGATAGTGGTTTCAATCTACGAATATAGCATTCATGTTCACCGTATCACACTCTCCCGAAGGGGAGAGTGTGATACGGTGAACTCACATGCCATCATCCACTTTCCTGTGCTTGATCTTTCAGCAACACGCCACTTCACGACAGAACGAACCCTTTTCACCTTTACCTATTGAGGTTCATCACGTCTTAGCGTACATCAATAGAAAACGGCAGTGAAAGACCCGATTAGCACCCTGCCAACAGCCCCACAGAGCATCCATTTCAACATCGTTATTCCACTATTATGTATTTTTTCCACACCACCTCTTTGCCAACTCACCATGTTATATCCAGGCGATTCTCATCACTAGCGGCGAACTTTTACCGCAGTACCGCTAACGGTCACCATCAGCATGCTGCCATCCTTCCCGACGGTTTCATAGTCAAGATCAATGCCCACAATGGCGTTCGCCCCTAAATCTTCGGCTTGCTCCTGTAACTCTTTGAACGCAATTTGCCGGGCCTTACGCAACTCTTTCTCATAGGCGCCGGAACGGCCGCCGACCACATCGCGAATGCTGGCAAAAAAGTCACGAAAGATGTTTGCTCCAAGAATAGCTTCGCCGGTTACGACGCCACAATATTCAGTGACGGTGAAACCTTCCAGACTTGGCGTGGTGGATAATTGCATGTCGTCTCCTTTCACTGCTTTTCTAATGAATGTTAAGCACACGTAAATATAAGTCGGCGGTACTGTTAGCACCCGCGATGAGAAAGCGAGCGCCCAGATTGTAAGCCGCTATTTTGTGCTATTATTTAATCAACAAATCGCTTATTGGCAAATTTTAACCCACGGTGATTGCATAACTATTCTGCCGACGTTAACATTCGCCGCATCAATGTCTATTCAATTCTTACGCATGAGTATTCAACTAAACGGCATTAACTGTTTCTACGGCACATACCAGGCACTATTTGATATCACCCTCGATTGTCCTGCGGGTGAAACGCTGGTTCTTCTTGGTCCCAGCGGTGCGGGAAAGAGCTCGCTGATACGCGTTCTTAATCTGTTGGAAATGCCGCGTTCTGGCAAGCTTTCCATCGCCGGTAATCAGTTTGATTTTCAGCGCACGCCATCCGACAGCGCGATCCGTGAATTGCGTCAGAACGTCGGAATGGTGTTCCAACAATATAATTTGTGGCCGCATTTGACCGTGGTGCAGAATCTTATCGAAGCGCCCTGCCGCGTGCTGGGGCTGAGTAAAGAAGAAGCGAAAGCGCGGGCGGACAAGCTGCTCACGCGCCTGCGCCTCAATGACTTTGCCGATCGCTTCCCTCTCCATCTTTCTGGCGGACAACAACAGCGTGTCGCGATTGCCCGTGCGCTGATGATGGAACCTCAGGTTCTGTTATTTGATGAACCGACTGCCGCGCTGGATCCAGAAATTACCGCTCAGGTCGTCAACATCATCCGTGAATTGGCAGAAACTGGGATTACGCAGGTGATTGTGACCCACGAAGTTGAATTTGCCCGTAAAACGGCCAGCCGTGTGGTGTATATGGAAAACGGCCGCATCGTTGAACAAGGGGATGCGACGCACTTTACCCAGCCGCAGACGCCTGAATTCGCTGGTTATTTGTCACATTGATTACTATCAGGAAAATGATAATGAAAAAATTGATTGTTGCAGCCTTATTCGCCGTTGGTGCCGCCTCTGCTAACGCCGCAGATACCATCCGTTTCGCGACTGAAGCCTCCTACCCTCCGTTCGAATTTGTCGATGCCAATAACCAGATCCAAGGTTTTGATATCGATCTGGCGAATGCACTGTGCAAAGAAATGCAGGCGACCTGTACGTTCAGCAATCAGGCCTTCGACAGTCTGATTCCCGGATTGAAATTCCGTCGCTTCGAAGCCGTCATCGCGGGAATGGATATTACGCCGGAACGTCAGCAGCAGGTGTCATTCACTCAGCCTTACTATGACAACTCCGCTCAGTTTATTGCCCAGAAAGGGAAAGTTGCCGATATCGCCGCGCTGACAGGCAAGCGCGTTGGCGTACAGAATGGCACTACCCACCAGAAATACCTGATGGAAAGACATAGCGATATCAAAACCGTGCCTTACGACAGCTACCAGAATGCCGTGCTGGATCTGAAAAATGGTCGTCTGGATGCCGTGTTCGGTGATACTGCCGTGGTTAACGAATGGCTGAAACAGAACGATGCGCTGGCAACCGTTGGTCAGAACGTGACGGATAAAGGTTACTTCGGTATCGGTCTGGGCATCGCCGTGCGTCAGAACAACGATGAGCTGCTGAAAAAATTCGACACTGCGCTCAACAAAATCAAGCAGGATGGCACTTACGAGACCATCTACAAAAAATGGTTCCAGCAGTAATCTGACGCTAAATGATTGAATTTCAACCTCTTGCAAGCGCCGCTGGGATGACCATCGGCCTTGCCGTTTGTGCACTGATGCTCGGCCTCGCGCTGGCGATGCTGTTTGCCGTTTGGGAAACTGTCCGCTGGAAAGCCGTTAGCTGGACGGGAACCGCGATCGTGACGCTGTTGCGTGGCCTGCCAGAAATTCTGGTCGTGCTGTTCATCTATTTCGGCTCTTCTCAACTGCTGATGATGCTGGCAGACGGGTTTACCCTGAATCTCTTCATCGTGCAGATTCCGGTAAAACTGGATATCGGCATGTTTGAAATCAGCCCATTCCTGTGCGGCGTGATTGCGCTGGCGCTGCTGTATGCGGCCTACGCCTCCCAAACGCTGCGCGGCGCGCTGAAAGCCGTCCCGCAAGGGCAATGGGAATCGGGTCAGGCGCTGGGGCTCAGTAAATCCGCGATCTTTTTCCGTCTGATCATGCCGCAGATGTGGCGTCACGCCCTGCCGGGATTAGGCAATCAGTGGCTGGTATTGCTGAAAGATACCGCGCTGGTATCGCTGATCAGCGTGAACGATTTGATGCTGCAAACCAAAAGTATTGCGACACGGACGCAAGAGCCCTTCACTTGGTACGTTGTCGCGGCGGCGATCTATTTGATTATTACGCTGTTAAGTCAGTATGTGCTGAAACGCATTGAACTGCGCACCACGCGTTTTGAGCGGAGGCCTTCCTGATGCTCGCTTATTTACCTGAGCTAGTAAAAGGCCTGCATACCAGCCTGACCTTAACTGCCGTTTCCATCGTCATAGCGCTGGTGTTATCACTGCTGCTGACTGTGGTGCTGACGCTCAAAACGCCTGTCATATCGCTGTTGGCGAAAGGCTACATTACGCTGTTTACCGGTACGCCGCTGCTGGTGCAAATCTTCCTGATTTACTATGGGCCCGGACAGTTTACTTCTATCCAGCAAATCCCCTGGCTGTGGAGCCTGCTTTCACAGCCGTGGCTGTGTGCAATGGTGGCACTGGCGCTCAATAGTGCAGCGTATACTACGCAGCTGTTCTATGGTGCGGTAAAAGCGATTCCCGCCGGACAGTGGCAGTCCTGTGCCGCGTTGGGCATGGATCAGAAGCAAACATTACGTATTTTGCTGCCGTTTGCGTTTAAACGCGCGCTGTCTTCTTATTCAAATGAAGTGGTGCTGGTGTTTAAGAGTACCTCACTGGCTTACACCATCACGCTGATGGAAGTCATGGGCTACAGCCAACTAATGTACGGTCGGACGTATGATGTGATGGTGTTTGGTGCCGCTGGGATTATCTACCTGTGCGTCAACGGGTTACTGACGCTGCTGATGCGCTGGGTCGAGCGTCGTTCGCTGGCATTCGAACGCCGTAATTAATCCTTATCGCATTTATCCACTTAGAAAGCAGGCTTTGATAGCCTGCTTTTTTTATGGCGTGCTGATGTAAAAACATGCAATAAATCGACTCGTTAATCATTTTAATTGCATATAAATTCAATCAATGGCATGGTAATCGCCATGACGTCGGAATCTTTCCGCACATATATTCATACCCTAAATAATTCGAGTTTCAGGAAGGCGGCAAGAGAAGGCATCCCGATGAGCTTACATAAGTAAGTGATTCGGGTGCGTGAACGCAGCCAACGCACATGCAACTTGAAGTATGACGGGTATGAACTATAAGAAAAACAGACAGGAGTAGGTAATGAAAAAATTAGTGCTCGCCACGTTACTGGCAGGAATCGCCTTCAGCGCCACCGCCGCAGACACCATCCGTTTTGCGTCATCAGCCACCTACCCGCCATTTGAGTCACTGGATGCCAGTAACGAAATCGTCGGTTTCGATATGGATCTGGCGAAAGCGCTGTGTAAGCAAATGCAGGCGACTTGTACGTTCACCAATCAGGCGTTTGACAGCCTGATCCCTGCGCTGAAATTCCGCCGCTATGACGCAGTGATTTCCGGTATGGACATCACGCCAGAGCGCAGCAAGCAGGTCGCGTTTACGCAGCCTTACTATGCCAACTCCGCCGTGGTTATCGCGCAGAAAGGCAAATTCAGCGACTTTGCCGCGATGAAAGGCAAACGTATCGGGATGGAAAACGGCACGACGCACCAGAAATACATGCACAACAAGCACCCGGAAGTGCAAACCGTTTCTTATGACAGCTATCAGAACGCGGTGCTGGATCTGAAGAATGGCCGTATTGATGGCGTATTCGGTGATACCGCTGTCGTCAACGAGTGGATCAAGACGAACCCTGAACTGGCAACGGTTGGCGAACATGTGACTGACGCAGAATACTTCGGTACCGGACTGGGCATCGCCGTTCGTCCTGACGACAAAGCGCTGCTGGAGAAGTTAAATAAAGCGCTGGATGCCATCAAAGCTGACGGCACTTACAAAACCATTAACGACAAGTGGTTCCCGCAATAAGGTTCACTTAGTTTAACGCGGTGTGATACACCGCGTTAAACTGTAGATAAAGTGTGTAGAGCGGTGATAATGGATAGATCGTAAAGACGCTGTAAATACGTCCCTGTACGCTCGGATTGCGCCATCCATGGCGCAAACGCTTTACTCTTCTATTCCATTATCACCGTTCTCGTTCCGTAAATGGTTTTATCAATACGGTTCTACGCTTCCACTTTTTACGCCTTTTATAGCAAATCCCACAAAGCATTCAGATGTCCTGACTTTGCCTTAGCCATCCTCACGCTTCAATAACGTCAGCACTTCATAGTGCGCTGTATGCGGGAACATATCGAACAGCTGTACGCGCAGCGCACGGTAATTCGCCAATTCCGTCATATCTTTCGCCATGCTTTCAGAGTTACAGCTGGAATAGAGAATATAGTCTGGTGCCATGCGGCTCAGGTAGGCACACAGTTCGCTGCCGATACCGCGGCGCGGCGGATTGACCAACACCAGATCGGGGATTTCCGCTTTAGCTGTCGCGAACTGTGTTGAATCCAGCGCCTGAAACTCCACCTGCTTCAACCCTAACTGTTCCGCAGAGCGACGCGCGCAGGCTATCGCCTCAGCGCTGATTTCAATGCCCGTCAGACGCATCTCAGGTGACGCACAGTGCAGGCCAAAACCCCCTACCCCGCAAAACAGATCCCACATGCTAGTAATATTCAGCTCTGCAACCCAATCGCGTGCCGTCGCATACAGCGCGGCTGCCACCTGCGGGTTCGTCTGGAAAAAGCTTTGCGGACGGATATACAGCGGCACCTGATTGAATTGTTCAGCCAACGCGGCAGCGTCACTCAGGATAATCTCCGTTTTCCCTTCCATAATCGCCTGATGTACAGGCTGGATATTGGCGGATATCACCTCAAGCTGAGGTAATTGCTGCTGTAGCCACGGCAATGCGGCACGCAACTGCGCAAGCTTCGTTTCTGAGCGCAAGACAAAACGCAGCATGAACGTACCGTGCTGCGTACTTTCCGTCAGCAGCAGGTATTTCAGTTCCCCGCGACGTCGAGCCACGTTATAAGGCGTCAGCCCTGCCCGAGCAATGAAGACCTTAAGCACATCGAAAACCGGCGCGAAGCTGGGCGGATAAAGCGGGCAATCGCAGAGATCCACCGTCGTTCCGTCACGATGCAGCATCCCCAGCAGCGGGCGTTCTACGCTGCCGCTCACCACCATTTTGGCTTTATTACGAAATGCAGACTGCGCGGAAGGTTGCACGGGCAACCAGCGCTGCACGGCGTGAGGGTGCAGCAAACCTTCAAGATGCTGCTGCTTATCAGACAATTGCTGCGGGTAGGCTTTTTCCAACCATTGGCAGGAACGACAGGTTCCCATGCTGTAGCGGGCACAATGCATAAAATCTAACTATTAAAATAATACGGAATGCGAGGATTATATCACTCTGGCGGCGTCACCCTGCGACCTTTTACTGATTCATGGTGACGCCAGCAGCCAGATTAGCTCATAAGAGAGAAATGCCTATTTCTGCCGCGTAAAAAAACGCTTACTGCGTCGTGGCAAAAACAATAAAACAATCACCAGAAGATCTGGGATCTTTTGCAACAGGAGCTGATGCAGCACAGCAGCATTGTTCTCTCCTGAGATATGAAATATCGCCGGCATAAGCTCACTGAGTGACGCCAGCAGCAGGTAACAAACCACGACGGCCTGGCAGGCCACATAACCCCATCGCCCCCAGTTCACTCCGGCCAAAGCGGCAAAGCCACAGCGAATTTCAACACTGACGATAATCAGCGATAGCAGTAACACCAGCGTTGAATCCCAGGCTTCCGCGTTGCTGCCAATCCAGCCGCTCAAATCGCTGAGTCCTAGCTCCCAGACAAGCAGCAGAATCCCCAAAACACGAGTAGCAATAATCGCAATCCCCGCCACCATCACGGGCACCGGGGCATAAACTTTGCGTTGTGTTATTTCCTTCTTCATATATAGAATTTCAACGCTCTCCCTTCATGCGGTATTTACCCGCCAAAAATACAGCATCAATATAAAGTCTGATGCCAATATAGAACTTGCTAGTCATACAAAACTTGATTGCCATACAAAACAGCAACGCCCCCATACTCTGGCGGCGTTGCTGGAAATCTTCGCTAGGCTAACAAATTACGATGAGAAATCGAATCAGCCGCGTCTCGCTTTTTGCATATCGCGATAGCGCTGCTTCTCTGCTCTCGCCATAAACCACCAGGCGATAAACCCAATAATACCAACGACTAGTAATATCAGGGAAGCCAAGGCGTTAATTTGTGGATTAACGCCCATTCTGACGCTGGAGAACACCAGCATTGGCAACGTTGTCGAGCCAGGCCCTGCGACAAAGCTGGCGATAACCAGATCGTCCAGCGACAGCGTAAACGCCAGCAGCCAGCCGGAAAGCAGTGCGGGAGCAATCATCGGTACCGTGATAATGAAGAATACCTTGAGCGGATTCGCCCCCAGATCCATCGCCGCTTCTTCAATCGAACGATCAAGCTCACGCAGACGAGCGCTGATCACCACGGTGACATACGCGGTACAGAACGTGACATGCGCCAACCAGATGGTGAACATCCCCCGCTCTGCTGGCCACCCAATGGCATGCCCTAATGCGACAAAGAGCAACAGCAGCGACAGACCGGTAATCACATCTGGCATGACCAGCGGTGCCGTCAGCATAAAAGCAAACCCATTGGAGCCACGGAAACGACCAAAACGCACCATGACCACGGCGGCAATCGTCCCAAGAATCACGGCCATTGTGGCCGACGCGGCAGCAATCGTCAGGCTCAGGAGCACCGCACTGATCATCGCCGTATTGTGGAACAGCTCGACGTACCAACGTGCTGACCAGCCAGCCCATACGGTCACCAGCTTGGAGCTGTTGAACGAGTAGATCACCAGCATCAGCATCGGCGCATAGAGGAACGTAAAGCACAGCACCAAAATCACAATACGCCACGGTGAGCGAACAACAGGTAAATTATTCACGCCTCACCCTCCGCCGTTTTACTCTGATGTTTGTGGAACCAGATAATCGGCATAATCAACAGCAGCAGCATGACGACGGCAACGGCAGATGCCACCGGCCAATCGCGGTTATTGAAGAACTCCTGCCACAGAATACGGCCAATCATGATGCTATCCGGCCCGCCGAGCAGTTCTGGAATCACGTACTCCCCTACCGCAGGGATGAAGACCAGCATCGAACCCGCAATAATTCCGCCTTTCGTTAAGGGGACGATCACGCTGAAGAAGGTTCTCAGCGGTCGCGCGCCCAGATCCAACGACGCTTCCACTAACGAATAGTCCAGCCGCATCAACGCGGTATAGATCGGCAACACCATAAACGGCAGATAGGAATACACGACGCCGATATAAACCGCCAAATTGGTGTGCAGAATGACCAGCGGTTCATCAATCACACCTAGCCACAGCAGGAAGTTATTCAGGATTCCGTTATTTTTCAGAATCCCCATCCAGGCGTAGACGCGAATCAGGAATGATGTCCACGATGGAAGAATCACCAGCAACAACAGGATATTACGCGTTGACGGTTTACTGTGCGCCACCGCCCAGGCCAACGGGTAGCCGATGAGCAGACAGCACAGCGTCGACACAGCAGCAACCTGAAGCGATTGCATATAGGCATCGAAATACAGCGGATCGTCCAACAAATGCAGGTAGTTCCCAAGGTTCAGGGAAATATCCAGTTTGCCGTCCAGCCACGAAACCAGATCGGTATAAGGCGGGATCGCCCGCGCCATCTCTGCAAGACTGATTTTGAACACGATCAGGAATGGCAGCATGAACAGCAGCAGCAGCCACAGATACGGCAGCGCGATGACCAGCTTGCGCCCGTGTTTTTGACGCCAACGCGCCATCAGTACACGAAGCCAGAGTCTGGCCTTGCCCGGTGGTTCCGCCGTGTTATGTTCGGGAAATGAAGTCATGGTATTCTTCCTCGCTACACCGTCAGAACGACACAGCTATCCGCATCCCAGCACAACCGGACCTCATCTCCCCAGGTCGGCATGCCTTTGCGATAGCGGTAGGCATTTTGTAACTGCGCGCTGATAGTTTGCCCGCTGTTGAGCCTGACGTGGTAAATCGACAAGTCGCCCAGATAGGCGATGTGGACCACTTCCCCTACCGCGAAGTTACAACCGTCGGCCGGAACCTCTTCGCACAACATGATTTTCTCAGGACGCAACGCGATGTAGACCGGAACACCATCGACCACCGAGACATCAGAATCCACCTTCAGCGGATGCACCAGTCCGGGGCTTTTGATGATCAGCGCATCGTCCTGACGTTCCTGCAAGATCCCTTCAAACATATTTACTGAGCCGATGAACTCCGCGCTGAAACGCGTGTTCGGGTGCTCATAAATCTCTTCTGGTTCGCCAATCTGTACGAATTTACCGCGATTCATAATGGCAATGCGACCCGCCATGGTCATGGCTTCTTCCTGATCGTGCGTCACCATCACGCAGGTCACGCCCACGCGTTCCAGAATATCGACGACTTCAAGCTGCATACGGTCGCGTAATTTTTTGTCCAGCGCTCCCATTGGTTCGTCCAGCAGCAGCAGTTTGGGACGCTTCGCCAGACTACGAGCCAACGCAACACGCTGACGCTGGCCGCCGGAAAGCTGATGCGGTTTACGATTGGCAAACTCCTGCATGTGCACCAGCGACAGCATCTCTTCCACACGATCTTTAATTTCTGCGCGCGGTAGCTTGTCCTGCTTCAGACCAAACGCGATATTCTTTTCCACCGTCATATGTGGGAACAGAGCATAAGACTGGAACATCATATTGATAGGACGCTGGTAAGGCGGCACCAATGACAAATCCTGACCATCCAGAACAATCTGCCCCTGTGTGGGAAGCTCAAAACCTGCCAGCATGCGCAGCAGCGTGGATTTCCCACAGCCAGAGGCACCCAGCAGAGCAAAAATTTCACCTTTATAAATCGTCAGGCTGACATCATCGACGGCGGCCTGACCATCGAACGACTTCGTCAGGTTGCGCACTTCCAGCAGCGGCGTGGCCGCTTTTTGAGGTTTTGATTGAGGGCGGGGGATCGCGTCATTCACTTCGCATTGCTCTCCGGCAAAAGCAGAACAAGTCACACCGTGGATGCCGCCATTCAGGGCTTTTGCATTCAGTAGTGTGACACAATATAGAGCGCGAACAGGCGGATTATCCGCCTGTTCTTTGCCACATTTTATACCCATCCATTCTCTGGTTGCTGAAACCAGCAACCGTCAAGCGCGTGGGTAACGATTCAGATCCAAGAGGCTATTTGCCGCTTTTAACCTTAGTCCATGCGCGAGTACGCGTACGGTCAATCTGAGGAGATTGCACTTTAAGCGTAAACAGTTTGGCACGCACATCCGCCGGCGGATAAACGCCTGGGTTATTACGAATTTCTTCGTTCACCAACGGTAAGGAGGCCAGATTACCGCTCGCGTAATACACGTGGTTACTGATTTCAGCCATCACTTCTGGCTTCATCAGGTAATCCAGAAACGCATAGGTTTCATCCAGATTTTTAGCATCTTTCGGAATGGCAAGAACGTCAAAGAATGCCAGCGCGCCTTCTTTCGGAATGCTGTACTGAATATTCACCCCGTTTTTCGCTTCTTTCGCACGGTTTCCTGCTTGCAAAATATCACCCGCCCAGCCTACCGCGACACAGATATCGCCGTTCGCCAGATCGTTAATGTATTGCGACGAATGGAAGTAGCGAATGCTCGGACGCAGTTTCAGCAGCAGATCGGTCGCAGAGGTGGTGTAATCACCCGGCTTGGTGCTGTTCGGATCTTTACCCTGATAGTTCAGCACGGTTGCAAAGATCTCTTCTGGCGCATCCAGGAAAGAGACACCACAACTTTTCAACTTTTCCAAATTTTCTGGCTTCAGCACCAAATCCCAGCTGTTAACCGGTGCATCAGCACCTAGTGCGGCTTTCACTTTCTCAACGTTATAGCCGATTCCCGTGGTCGCCCACAGGTAAGGCAGGGCATATTTATTGTCTGGATCGTGCTGTGCGATCAACTTCATCAGCTCAGGATCCAGATTTTTGTAATTCGGCAGTTTGCTCTTGTCTAATGGCTGAAACACTCCCGCAGAGAGCTGGCGCTCCAGGAAGCTAGCAGAAGGCACGACCAGATCAAAACCCGTGCTGCCCGCCATGAGCTTGCCTTCCAACACTTCGTTGGAGTCAAACACGTCATAGACGACCTTAATACCGGTTTCTTTCTGGAAATTGGCTAACGTGTTCGGTGCGATATAGTCGGACCAGTTATAAACATGCAGCGTTTTCTCTTCCGCAGATGCGGCGACGGACGCGGCCATCAGCAAGCCAGTAACAACACCCGATAGCCATTTTTTACGTTGGGTGAACATCCGTTCCTTCCTCCATACAAGGGGGTAATTCATGGGAGTTAATCTGTATCGTTCCGATACAAAATATGTCCTGCCACGCTATCCAACCGGTGAATGAGTATGCACCGATTTTTATTCGCTCAGACACAGACATAGCCCTGATTTCGCTGTCTGTGTCTTACAGGAATAAAGCATAACCCCACAACATCGTGCGCACCATACTTGAACGTAAAAAATGGGTTTTAACGATTATTTATTCACATTTTATCGATGTGATGAAGGCGTTTAGCGGTAAACAAAGAGAAATATCTGGCAATAATGCGAAATAACCAGAATAAATGGCGGTGAAAGGAAAATAAGTAAAACCAATTGCTGCCGTTGGCAGCAACCGTATCAATGCAGATGAGAGGTGGTGACTCTGGCAGCAGAGCCCTCTTCTTCCTCACCGATAAACAGCAGATTATTAGCGCCGGCCTCAAGGATCACCATTGAGATTTGTTCTTCGGACTGCTGCATGAAATGTCTGAATTGTTCCAACGTCATGCCAGCGGCCACGCTGAATGACTGGCAGACAATCAACTTCGGCAGGTTATCGTCCTGAACGTCGATAAATGCCTTGACGGTCAACGAGCTGGCATTGATTTGGCTCAGGTCGCCGACCAGAGGAATTAGCGCGCTGGGCTTCACTTCGGCAAGGGCAGAAAACAGGATTACGTTATCTACCAGATCAACTTTCGCATCGAACACGCCATCAAAATTTTGCATATGAGGAAGATGGAGCGCCTGACAGGAATCACATTCGAAATACAGAATGTTCAGTTGATCCAGCCACCGCCGTAGCATAGCCAAATCCGGTACGATGAGTGAATCCATCATGTTTGCCTCATACCTGCTGCCGTAAAGACCGCGTTATTGAAAAGAGAACACTGCTCACGCAGAAGCAATGTTAAAACAGAAACCACATTAAGCTAGGAGCCGCATTAAAACTGAAACAACGTTAAAAGCGGCACATAGCTTACGGAATATTACGCAACGATGCCATGATAAAAGTGCTTCATCGCCCGCTTTCTTCGTTCCGTTGTACGGCGGTGCAGTTTCAGTCTTAGCCCAATGCTCACGCCCCAAGGAGTAATACCCTATTTTAGGGTGCAGCCTTTGTTTCAGAAAGCTAACTTTTGATGATTGTTGCAGAGGTTGCGACACGCCTCTGAGTATTTTGTTCAATAAACTCAACCATCATACCAGCAATATCGAGTCCGGTTGTCGTCTCAATCCCTTCCAGCCCAGGGGAAGCATTCACTTCCATCACCAGAGGCCCTCTATCGGCACGTAAAATATCGACACCCGCCACATTCAGGCCCAGCGTTTTCGTCGCCTTGATGGCAATCGCACGTTCCTGCGCCGTAATTCTCACGTTATTCGCCGAACCACCGCGGTGCAGATTTGAACGGAACTCCCCAGCCTTCGCCTGCCGCTCAATAGCCGCGACAACCCGATTGCCGATCACAAGACAGCGGATATCTTTACCCTGTGCTTCATGCACATATTCCTGTACCAGAATATGCGCATTTAGCCCACGAAACGCATCAATCACGCTTTCCGCAGCCTGACGCGTTTCCGCCAAAACGACACCGATCCCCTGCGTGCCTTCCACCAGCTTGACAACCAGCGGTGCACCGCCCACCATCGCAATCAGGTCACCCGTATCATCCGGCGAGTGAGCAAATCCAGTGATCGGCAGATCAATCCCCTCACGGGCAAGTAGTTGCAGCGAATGAAGCTTGTCACGGGCACGAATCACCGCGACAGAATTATTCAGCGGGTAGCTTCCCAGCATTTCAAACTGGCGCAATACAGCCGTACCGTAAAACGTGATCTGTGAACCGATACGCGGAATAACCGCATCGAATCTATCCAACTGACGCCCGCGGTAATGCACCGACGGTGCTGCCGAATTGATATTCATATAGCAGGAGAGTGGATCAATAATCTCAACGCTGTGCTTGCGCGACTCGGCCGCTTCACGCAGACGTTTACAGGAATATAACGCCCCATCACGAGACAGAATGGCTATCTTCATAAATATCCTACAGATACTAACGTATCGCCCATCCTTGTTGATGTAAGTAGCCCAGCATGAAAGGACGTAACTCTTTTTTCAGCGTCCGTTCAACGTGCTCACTCCAGCTTTCACGGCGACTGCCGATACGTTGCAGGTAATATTCCACCATTTGCTGGTCATATTGTACCAGCACATCGAGGTCGAGCGGCTGATAAACATTTTCATGTAGCATCATAGCGGTTGGCATGCGTGGTTTCAGCAGCGGATCGGCGTCTGGATGGCCCAGACACAGACCGAATAGCGGCAAAACCTGCGGCGGCAGTTGCAGTAACTGCGTCACATCAGCAATGCGATTGCGGATGCCACCAATAAATACCCCGCCCAACCCCAGAGATTCGGCGGCAACCAGCGCATTTTGCGCCATGATAGCGGTATCGACACAGCCAATCAGTAATTGCTCCACCAGCCCAGTTTCCGCCTGTGGGAAAATTTCCACATGCCGGTGAAAATCGGCGCAAAAGACCCAAAACTCTGCCGCTTGCGCTATATAGGCTTGCTCGCCGGTATAGTGAACGAGCGTTTCACGCACGGCAGAATCGGTAATACGGATAATCGACGTACATTGTAAAAAACTGGAGCTGGACGCGCTTTGTGCGGAATTAATGATGGCGTGGCGTTGCTCATCCGTCACGGCCTGAGAGGTAAACGCGCGAATAGAACGGTGGCGTAGTAGCAAATCAATAGTCGGTGTCACACTGGCATCCTTCAGTCAGTAAAATTATTTCGTTATATCTATACCCTAAATAATTCGTGTTGCAGGACAAAATGTTAGCGTTTTGAACAACGCAAAGCGTTGGCCCTTTAGGGCGAGGCTCATCTATGGGCCTCGTAACGCGGCAAGAGAAGGACAAATTCGTCGGGAACGAATTTGTCCAGCCAACGCGCATGCAGCTTGAACTATGACGGGTATAATAGCTTCAGCAAATCGTTGTAACAGGTAATGACTACTTTTTTTCATCAATGAATGCGGGCATAGTATTGATAAATTTCGGTATAGTAGCGCAATTGGCAGTAACCTCATTAACCGTAATATCTTTAGCCGTGACCTTGTCTGCAACAGGCGTCACGCTATGAGGTTCAAGAATGAGAACATTTTTTTAATTTTACTAAGGAGTTTACATGTTCGCTGTAATTTTCGGGCGCCCAGCTTGCCCTTATTGTGTACGTGCGAAAGAACTGGCAGAAAAACTGGCCGAGCAACGTGATGACTTCAGCTTCCGCTATGTAGACATTCACGCAGAAGGCATTTCGAAAGAAGATTTGTCCAAAACGGTAGGAAAGCCGGTTGAAACCGTACCGCAGATTTTCCTGGATGAAAAACACATCGGCGGCTGCACCGATTTTGAAGCCTATGCCAAAGAGCATCTGGCTCTGTTCCAGTCATAATCATCAAACTGGCAGCATAAGAGCGCGGCGAAAGTCCGCGCTTTTTTATTTATGAGCTCAGAATAGAACCCCACTTAGCGAAGATAGCGTCGATACAGACTGCGCAAACATAGCACGCCCAAAGCACCCAGCACACACCAAAAGACCGCACTCATCACATAGGCCAATTCTTGCCAGAAAGAGCGCATCGGCGTATTCCACAAATGGAGCACCAGTAAACATACAGGCATTGCCGCCAATGCGCCAAACAGCGGATAAAGCAAACGACCACGAGCGGAAAGAAAGCAGGCAACCATACCGGGTAACAGAAAAAGCAACATCCCCGGGCTGCCGCGCAAACTATCATTTATAGTGACATCTGCCGTTTCAATTTTTTGACTCAAAAAAACCACGGTGAACAATAAAAAACAGCAGGTTGACCCCACCCAACCTTTACTTCTTGCCATAAATCGCCCCCTATCAACATGCCTCCCAACCTACATCAACCAGATACCGAAAACGTGCGGCCTGGTAAAAAGGATTGGTATCTCTATTCCCCGATATAAAAAACATGAGGCTTTGCTACGATTTATTCGACACACAGGTTGTCCGTAGGAAAAGACGACGACCTGCCGAATTTCTTCAACAGCGAGACCACAATCATTAAATTAAACAATAATTACACTGAACAATTTTTATCGGATAAATTATACTGAATGAGGCTGACTCCTTTCAGCTGACGCGCATTGATACCGTCACGGGAATTCATGCATTTCATGGCTAAATCTAGCCGCTATAATGAATAACATCAAGAACTTACTGGTAAACAACAAGTTACATTCCATGAATATAAACGTCGCTAATTTGTTAAACGGGAATTACATTCTGCTTTTATTCGTGGTTCTTTCATTAGGGCTCTGTCTGGGGAAATTTCGCCTCGGGCCAGTACAACTCGGTAATTCTATTGGCGTTTTAGTGGTTTCTTTATTACTTGGTCAACAACACTTTTCGATTAATACCGAAGCACTGAGCCTCGGTTTTATGTTATTTATTTTTTGCGTGGGCGTGGAAGCTGGGCCTAATTTCTTTTCTATTTTCTTCCGTGACGGGAAAAATTATTTCATGCTGGCGCTGGTGATGGTCGGCAGTGCCATGCTACTGGCGTTAGGTTTAGGCAAACTTTTCGGCTGGGGAATCGGCCTGACGGCGGGGATGCTGGCCGGATCCATGACATCAACGCCGGTACTGGTCGGTGCAGGCGACACGCTGCGTAATACTGCCAGTTTAGGTAGCCAGCTCGGTATTGAACAAGATTACCTGAGCCTGGGCTATGCGCTGACGTATCTGGTCGGGCTGGTCAGTCTCATTTTTGGTGCACGCTATCTGCCTAAACTCCAGCATCAGGATCTTCCTACCAGTGCACAGCAGATTGCACGCGAGCGCGGGCTAGATACGGACAGCCAGAGGAAAGTGTATCTGCCAGTCATTCGCGCCTATCGCGTTGGGCCTGAGCTGGTTGACTGGGCGGCAGGCAAGAATTTGCGCGAGCTGGGAATCTATCGCCAGACCGGTTGTTACATTGAACGCATCCGACGTAATGGAATTTTGGCCAGCCCCGACGGCGACGCCGTCTTGCAAATCGGCGACGAAATCGCACTGGTAGGTTATCCCGATGCGCACTCTCGCCTGAACTCCAATTTCCGCGATGGTAAGGAAGTTTTCGACCGCGATTTGCTGGACATGCGCATCGTGACGGAAGAGATCGTCGTCAAGAATCACAATGCTGTCGGCAAGCGCCTTAGCCAATTGAAGCTGACCGATCACGGCTGTTTTCTTAACCGCATCATCCGCAGCCAGATCGAAATGCCGATTGACGACAATGTCGTACTGAATAAAGGCGATATCTTGCAGGTCAGCGGTGACGCCCGCCGCGTAAAAAGCATTGCTGACAGAATCGGGTTCATTTCTATTCACAGTCAGGTCACCGACCTGCTGGCCTTCTGTGCTTTTTTTGTTATCGGCGTGATGGTCGGACTGATCACAATCCAGTTCAGCAACTTCACTTTTGGCATCGGTAACGCTGCCGGGTTGCTCTTCGCCGGTATCATGCTCGGGTTCCTGCGCGCCAACCATCCGACCTTCGGCTATATTCCGCAAGGTGCGCTTAACATGGTCAAAGAATTTGGCCTAATGGTCTTTATGGCGGGGGTAGGACTGAGTGCTGGTAGCACAATTAACCGTAGCCTGGGAGAAATCGGTATCCAAATGCTAGCTTCGGGGCTGATTGTTAGCCTGCTGCCGGTGGTGATTTGCTTTCTGTTTGGTGCGTATGTGCTGAAAATGAACCGAGCGCTGCTGTTTGGCGCCATGATGGGCGCACGAACCTGTGCACCCGCCATGGAGATCATCAGCGATACGGCACGCAGCAACATCCCTGCACTCGGCTATGCGGGGACCTATGCCATCGCTAACGTACTGCTCACCTTAGCGGGTTCACTTATCGTGGTTATCTGGCCTGAGCTGCCCGGCTGAAAAAATGTAAAAAATCGTCAATATTATTTTTTAAAAGCCAGAACTTTTTCTTTGCCCTAAAGTCTGAATAAGTGCCACTGCTTTTCTTTGATTCCCCTTATTGAGGAGCCCATCGTTCCCGCCTTTCAGGTTCAAGAACGATGGGCGTTTTCTTTTCTGCTTATACTCGTCATACTTCAAATTGCATGTGCGTTGGCTACGCTACTCGGCACACTTACGTGTACCTCGCCCCGTTGGGGCCGCTGCAAGCAGCGTTCAAATCTGCCCTTGGCAGATTTGTCACTCACCAGAGGCCAGCCGTTGGCTGGTCAAATTCGTTCCGACGAATTTGTCCTTCGCTTGCCGCATTATTCGGCCTTGTGGCCTCACCCCTTCGGGGTCAGCGCAAGCGCTGTTCAAAACGTTAACGTTTTGTCCTGAAATTTGAATTATTTAGAGTATACCTCTTCCCTATTTCCCGATATTCGCACATTTGGTATCACATTTACTTCATTTTTTGTTATTAAAATAACAAAATTTAATTTTGTTGTTATTTTTGTGACATTAAAATTATTGAGTGTCATAATTACGCTATCTGATTTCTTATCGATATCACCGAGGATTTACCATGACTGACTACGCACGCTACATCGACCACACCCTGTTGGCGGCCAATGCAACCGAACAGCAAATCGCCACCCTGTGCGATGAAGCGATCGCTCACCGTTTTTATGCTGTCTGTGTTAACTCAGGTTACGTTCCTTTAGTGGCCGAGAAGCTGAAAGGCACTGAAGTACAGGTATGCTCTGTTATCGGCTTCCCTCTTGGTGCAGGCCTGACATCCAGCAAGGCTTTTGAAGCGAAAGCGGCAATTGATGCCGGTGCCCAAGAAATCGATATGGTGATTAACGTTGGCTGGCTGAAAAGCGGGAATATTGCCGCCGTCAAAGCAGATATTCAGGCCGTGCGTGAGGTTTGCGCCGCTATACCGTTGAAGGTAATATTGGAAACCTGTCTGCTTGATGACGAACAGATTGTCCTGGTGTGTGAGATGTGTCGTCAGTTGGATGTCGCGTTCGTCAAAACGTCTACCGGTTTCAGTACGGGTGGCGCACGTGAAGAACACGTTCGACTGATGCGTAGCACCGTCGGCAGCGAGATGGGTGTCAAAGCATCCGGCGCGGTTCGCGATCGCCAAACGGCACAGCGTATGATTGAAGCAGGCGCCACGCGTATCGGCACTAGCTCAGGCGTCGCTATCGTTTCAGGTGAAACGGCCGCAGCAGGAAACTACTAACAACAAAAATAGCTTACTAGCAGGGAATTTTATGGAAACGCGGCGCGACGAACGAATCGGCAGACTGGCTCAGGCATTAAAGAAAACCGATAAACTCCATCTTAAAGACGCCGCACAACTACTCGGCGTGTCCGAGATGACCGTGCGCCGCGATCTGAATGCAGATTCCACCAGCGTCATGCTGCTCGGCGGCTACGTCGTTAGCGACCTGAAGAATAACGGTGTCACGAATTATTTTGTCTCCGACCAGCAGAGCAAGCACGTAAGAGAGAAGCAGGCTATCGGTACCGCCGCTGCCTATCTGGTGGAAGCAAACGATACCGTTTTTTTCGACTGTGGCACCACAATCCCCTTCATCATTGACGCCATTCCTGACGAGTTGCCCTTTACCGCGATTTGTTATTCCCTGAACACGTTTTTAGCGCTACAGGAAAAAAAGGCGTGCAGAGTGATTTTGTGCGGCGGGGAATACCATCCTGATAACGCGATTTTTACCCCGCTCAACCAGCGAAGCGAGCTGGACAACATCTGCCCGAATAAAGCCTTTATCTCTGCGGCAGGTATCGAACTGACTGCTGGTGCCACCTGCTTTAACTTTGCCGAACTGGGCATGAAGCAACGCGCGATGGCGACCGCGCAGCGAATTATTATGGTGGCGGATAGCAGCAAATTCGGTCAGATCAAACGCGCCTGTATCGGCCCGATGACGCTATTTGATACGGTCATTTCCGACAGCGCCCCGAGCGAATCCTACTTACGCTATTTTTCTAACAACGACATTCAGTTTATCCACCCAGGGAATTAACCGAATAACCCACCGAACCACTGCTGCACCTTCATCATCACCGTATCCCAGAGGCGGCTAAAGAAACCGGCCTCTGGAATATCATCCATCGCGACCAGTTCGCGCTGTCCGATGCTCTTGCCGTCCAGTTGGAAGTCGATAGTGCCGACAACCTGATTCTTGGTTAGCGGTGCGGAAAGCTGCGGCTGATTGAGCGTAAAGCTGGCTTTCAGGTTCTTCATTTGTCCTTTCGGGATGGTCAGCGCAGCATTCTGTGCGACGCCAAGCCGTGCCTCTTTCTCAGTACCAAACCAGACCCGCTGCGTGGTAAAAGGCGCATCCGTCTTGATAGGCGTTACCGTTTCGAAAAAGCGGAAGCCCCAGGTGAGCAGTTTTTCACTTTCACGGAAGCGAATGGCATCCGTTTGCGCCCCCAACACCACGGAAATCAGGCGCATATTACCTTCGGTGGCCGAGGCCACCAGATTGTGTCCCGCTCCGTTGGTATGGCCAGTTTTCACACCGTCTACATTCAGGTTAGTGCTCCACAGCAGACGGTTACGGTTAGGCTGCCGAATGTTATTGAAGGTGAACTCTTTTTCCTTGTGCAACGCGTATTCTTCCGGCACATCGCGAATTAGCGCCTGCCCTAATAGAGCCATGTCGCGCGCGGTGCTGTACTGTCCCGGCGCATCGAGACCGTGCACAGTCAGAAAATGCGTATTCGTCAGGTTAAGTGCCTTCGCATAATTGTTCATCAGGCTAACGAACGCATCCTGACTACCCGCGACGTAATCTGCCAGCGCGATGCTGGCATCATTGCCTGACTGAATGACAATGCCTTTATTTAACTCAGAAACGGGGATGCGGTCGCCAGGCTTAAGGAACATCAGCGACGAGCCACGCAGCGCCGGATTGCCCGTTGCCCAGGCATCTTTTCCGACGGTCACTTCATCCGTCGGACGAATTTTACCGGATTTGATCGCCTGTCCAATCACATAACTCGCCATAATTTTTGTCAGGCTGGCAGGGTCAAGGCGCTCATCGGCATTACTTTCTGCCAGCACTTTACCGCTGTGGTGATCGATCAAGATATAAGCTTTAGCATCAATCTGCGGCACCGCTGGCAACTGTTCCGCATAGGTGAATGGCACTAAACCAACAAGCAATACCGTACCTACAGAGAAAGACGTGAGTCTGGTCAGGAAAGGAGTTGTTTTCATGAGTTCGCCGCGATATCCATCAGTCGTTAAAAATTCTTAATTTTCAATATGTTTTGAAAACTTTAGTAACATACAAAGGTAACGCGTCATCTCTGGGATGAAAACCGTTCATTCTGTAAAGATAGTCAAAGAAATGAAAGCTTCTAAAAAAACGCAGATAAAAAAAGCACTTAGAAGAAAGTAAGGAATGTCTGAAAATGCAGACGGCAGGGCCGCCAGAAAAAATAGCGGATAGCACGAGGGACATGGCAGCACAGACGCCCTCGTGCCCAGCGGTTAGAAATACCCTTAGCGGCGTTCGCGCTTATCGGCACGTTTTGACAGCAAGTCACCCAGCGTCTGTACCACCTGCACCAGAATAACCAGCGCAATAACGGTAATCACCATCACCTCGGTTTCATAGCGGTAATAGCCGAAGCGGATCGCCAAATCACCCACCCCGCCGCCGCCGACAATGCCCGCCATCGCCGAATAACCGATGAGGCTCACCAGTGTAATCGTCAAGCCACGCAATAGTCCCGCTTTCGCCTCTGGCAACAGCACCGTGCCGATAATACGCATCGGGCTGGCTCCAAACGCTTCGGCCGCTTCCACGATACCGGGATCGATTTCACGCAGCGCGCTATCCACCAGACGTGCATAGAATGCGATCGCGGCGACCGACATCGGCACCGCCGCCGCTACAGGCCCAATCGTATTCCCCAACAGGATCTGCGTCAGCGGTAACAGCAGGACCAACAGAATCACGAAAGGAATAGAACGGATAATATTCACCAGCACCGTGCCAAACAGATAGACGGCGCGGTTTTGCCAGAACAGGTTCCTGTCGGTGACGTAAATCAGCAGCCCCAGCGGTAAACCGCCAATCACGGCAAATAGCGTGGAAATCCCCACCATTTGAAATGTCTCACCGAACGCTGCGACCAGATCGATCCATAAATCAGCCATGCAGCACCTCCACGTTCGCCGTTCTGACCTGAATATGCTCCACTGCTTCAGTCACTTTTCCGGGATCGGAAGGATGAGTCAGTAGTGCGACGAGTATGCCTAGCGCACGATTGCCGATGTATTCGATCTTGCCGTGCAGGATATTGACGGACACGCCAAAACGCGTCGCAACGTCCGACAGCACGGGTTGATCCGCCGATTCACCAACGAACAGAATCTTCAGTAGTGTGCCCTGTAAATCCACCAGCAAGCGAGGCGGCAATGCAAGATCGAGCGTGTGGGATACCAGTTGACGCGTAAAGGCGTGCTGCGGCGTCGCAAAAATATCGAAAACATCGCCCTCTTCCACAACCCGACCGCCCGTCATCACCGCCACCCGATCGCAGACCGCCTTAATCACGCTCATTTCATGAGAAATCAGCACGATGGTAATGCCCAGTTTCTCGTTAATCTCTTTCAGCAGCGCCAGAATAGCGGCAGAGGTTTCCAGATCGAGTGCCGAGGTCGGCTCATCACACAACAACACTTCGGGATCGTTGGCAATGGCTCTGGCAATACCTACACGCTGTTTCTGACCGCCGCTGAGCTGCGCCGGATAAGACGACGCTTTATCCGTCAGTCCCACCAGAGTCAGAATTTCCGGCACCCGGGCAGCAATCACCGCGCTGGATTTCCCAGCAGCTTTCAGGCTGAACGCCACGTTTTCTGCCACGGTACGCGTCTGCATCAGGTTGAAATGCTGAAATATCATGCCGATTTTTTGCCGCTGTTCTCGCAGCGGTTGCCCAGCTAATTCGCTGATGAGCACGCCATTGACGAGCACGCGGCCGGCAGTCGGTCGCTGCAAGAGATTGATGGTCCGCAGCAGCGTGCTTTTCCCTGCGCCGCTGGTGCCGACAATCCCGTAAACCTCGCCACGTTGAATGTGCAACGACACGTTGTCTACCGCGAGATTTTCTGGTTGCTTCCCTTGCAAGAAGTCAACGCTTACCCCTTCTAACTGAATCATTATCCGCAAACTCCTGACCTGAGCGGAAAAGAAGAAAGCCGGTCATAGACCGGCCAAAAGAGATTCTGTATAGCCTGAAAGTTACTGTGCGGGCGCTGGCGTTTTCGCCTGCATCCACTCAGGTTTCTGGAATTGGCTATACATCAACGCAGGATCGTTGATCACCGCGGCATACGCAGGTGATTCCACAATCGCTTTGGTATCTTTAACAAAGGGCTTATCGAGATCGTCGGTACGCACGGCAATAACATTTTTCAGGTTCTCATCCAGCGTTTCCAGCTTGATGGCCGATGACAGTTTCATACCGGACGCCAGCGCAAAATTACCGTTCACCAGCGATGCCGTCACGCTATCCAGCGTACGGGGTAACTGCGCCGCTTCCATCGGTTTGAAGACCAAGCCGCGCGGGTTTTCAAGAATATCTTTCTCAGATGCTTTGGTCGGATCGATATCAGCTTTGATCGTAATCAGCCCCATCGATTGTAGGAAACGCAGACCGCGTGCCAGATTGGTGGCATCGTTAGAGAGCGTGACTACGTCTCCTTTTTTCAGCTCATCCAGCGATTTGATCTTCTTCGAATAGAAGCCCATGCTGGCAGTAGGTACGATAATCAGTGGGGAAATTTTTAACCCTTTATCGGCAGCGAATTTCTCCAGATACAGCGTATGCTGGAAGAGGTTTGCATCAATGCTGCCGTTGGCCAGCGCCAGATTGGGCTGAACGTAATCGCTGAATTCACGCACGACGACCTTGTAGCCTTTTTTTACCAGCTCAGGTTTGATCGCCAGATTCACCATGTCGCCATACGGCCCGGGTGCCACGCCAAACGTGATCGTCTGTGGATCGCTGCTGGCCAGCGCCAGTTGCATCCCGGCAGCAAGCAGTGTGATGCCGAGAGCGGCGCGAACAGAATGCGTCAATTTCATTGTGTAACTTTCCTGTCTGAATGTAGCTTGCTGTCATTATTAAGAATGAAAAGTTAAATCATAAAGACTAAAAAGGCATATCATTATTTCTCATCGGCTGTCGCGGATAATCGGGACAGGCTTCACGAAGAAAGGGGCAACTATGATAACGATTTGGGGTCGTGATAACTCGACCAACGTAAAGAAAGTCCTGTGGTGTGCGGAAGAACTTGCACTGCCTTATCAGCATATTGCGGCGGGCGGACAATTCGGTCTTAACCATGAGGTCGATTATCTGGCGATGAACCCTAATGGCCTCATCCCGTGTTTGCGGGACGACGATCTGGTGCTGTGGGAATCCAATACCATCGTCCGTTATCTGGCGGCACAGTATGGTCAGGATTCGCTGTATATTGCCGATGCGGGCAAACGCGCCAGTGCCGAGAAGTGGATGGACTGGGCCACCTCCTTCGCCGTGTCTTTCGGGCCGGTATTCATTAATATAGTCCGCGTCGCGCCGGAAAAACGCGATATGGCATTGGTCCAGAAAGGCATCGCCGAATGCGAACGTCTTTTCGATATTGTCGATACCGTTCTGGCTAATCAGCCGTGGCTATCCGGCGATAAATTTGGCGTTGGCGACATTCCTTTAGGCTGTATTGCTTACGGCTGGCTGAATATGCCGATTGAGCAACAGTCGCATCCTCATCTGGAACGCTGGTATGAGCAACTCACCGAACGCCCGGCGTATCAGAAACACGTCATGATTCCGCTGTCTTAATCTAATGAACACCTTCCTGCTGTACGCTCGGCTTGCTTAAACACTTTACGGTTCTATTCTGTTGCTGCCGTTTCCGTTCTGCGAGTAGGTTGATCAACGGTTTGATAGGCACTTCGTAGTATAATGCCAGTAAGTTAAATAACTGACTGGCTTTTTCCTTAGCTTTTCGTATTTATAAAGTATTTCCTCCATATTATTTAGCGTAGTCAATGATTTTAACTGGGAAATGCTGGCAATCGAAATTGGCTTGTATATACCCACTCACCATGTTCTTTGCATTTTGCTGAAAATGAATATCCTGCTTTATACGAAGCGACAACGCGCAAGGACACACAGAACATAGCGAGGAAAAAACTGAGGAACTACTCTCGGAACGTAATGATAAGATATTATTTCTCTTGTTGAACATTAATTATATTCATTAACTCCGATTAATTTACAACCTCAATATTCATTGAATTACCCATATTATTATTTTGCTAAGTGTGCCATCACTACATTTTAAAACAATAAATACACTCAATCACCACTCATTATTTCAATAATTATCAAATCAGTGTAAATAATTTCATAGTAATTTTAAATTCCCACTTCAATATTCTTAAAAAAAAATAAAAATCATTGACAAATTTACATCCGGAAACTTAACTAAACATTAACCCTTGGGTTTTAAATATAATACATTTGTTCAACTAATTATTTATTGAAAATAAACTAGATACTACGATAAATCCATTACGCTCAGGTATTTCAGTCGTAACAATGTTTGCTGCACTATTGGCATGCGCGTTAGGACATGAAAATTGGGAAGTGAATAATAGTAATTTGATAATTAACATCATTACTCCATTATAGAGGAAGTCAAAATATGAATACTACGACCTTAGTTCATGACAAAAAAAAAGATAATCGCACAGTGCATTACCCTGTAAAAAACGGTATTGAAATCACTGCGGAAGATTTAAGTGAGTTACTTGAAAATCACATTACTGTGATAATTTTTATAAAAGATGGAGAATGGACACCCGCAATTCATGCGCCTATCCCTTCAGGATATGAATTAGCTAAAGTCATTACTATTAATAACGTGACCTCCGCTTCAACGCCCCCCGTTGAATTACATGTGAATGGAGAAACGATATTAATAGGACCCAATAAAGGCGGCTTTCTTTTCGCTTATTCTAAAGATGATAAATGGGAGATACACGGACTAGATTCGTAAATAACTTACAATAGAGTGCCATGTCATTTTTCAAAAACAGCGTGCTAATAGGACTTTAGCAACGCTGTTTTTACTTTTTCAGTATATAGAATATTCGTAAAGCTTGTGCTATCCCACCATTTTTCGACCCACTTTGTTTGACCCTATATTCTTCCTCACTGTACACTTTCAGCTCGATAGCATAGATGACCAGATATACAATTTCACTGCGAGTCGGTATTTTGGCCTTGATGTTAACACTTTTTACCCACTTGCTACCGAGACAGTTCGGTACCTGATGTTTTACTCCAGTCCGACTTTCAGCAGTTTACCATTGTCGTGATCGGTCAACAAATAGAGATAGCCGTCCGGCCCCAACCTTACGTCACGGATGCGTTCACCGCGGTCGCCTAGCAAGCGCTCTTGGGACGTGACCTTGTCACCATCAAGCGTCAGGCGAATCAGGTTCTTCTCTGCCAGCGCGCCGATGAAGACCGAATTTTTCCACTGCGGGAAACGATCGCTGTTATAGAACGCCATTCCGCTAATTCCTGGTGATTTTTCCCAGTAAAAATCAGGATTCACCATCCCCGCGATCTCTTTTCCTTTCGCTTCTGGAATTTTCAGCCCAGAATAGTTAATCCCATGCGTGGCAATCGGCCAGCCGTAATTTCCCCCTGCTTTAGGGATGTTGATTTCATCGCCGCCTTTCGGGCCATGCTCGTTTTCCCACAGCACACCAGACCACGGATTAATCGCCAATCCCTGTGGGTTGCGGTGGCCGTAAGACCAGATTTCCGGTCGCGCGTTAGGCGTATTCACAAACGGGTTATCGGACGGCACTTTACCCTCCGCAGTCAGGCGAACAATTTTGCCCTGTAATTTATCCAGATCTTGTGCAGTCGGGCGTTCGTTGTTTTCGCCCAGTGCAATAAACAGATGCCCTTGTCGATCAAAGGCCAGCTTGCCGCCGAAATGGTTACCCGTTGACAGTTTCGGTTCCTGACGGAAGAAGACCGTGAAACTCTCTAACCGTTTATTATCTTCAGAGAGCTTACCGTAGCCGACAGCGGTTCCCGCTTTACCCTCGCTCCCCTCTTCAGCGAAGCTCAGATAGATGCGCCGATTCTGTGCAAAATCCGGCGATAGCGCGACTTCCAGCAATCCGCCCTGTGATTTAGCGAAGACTTTCGGTACACCGGCTATCGGCGCAGACAGCGCACTACCCGCTTTCCATAAGCGTAAATTCCCGGCGCGTTCCGTAATCAGAATCCCCTGTTCTTCCGGCAAAAACGCTAATGACCACGGATGATCCAGCTTATCCTGCAATTCCGTCACCTTCGGTTCCGCCGCCAAGATCTGGCTGGAAAACAGCAACGTTGCGCTAAGCAGCAACCAATGCGGTGCAGCAGAAAATCGTCGTAACACGGTGTGTGAAGCAGAATCGCGAGGCATCAGGCGATAGGGCATAGCGTTGTCTCCATCCAACAAAAGTCCTGTAAATTTAGGCGGCAGGCGATGTTTGTGCAAAAAAACGGGGCAAGGTTTACATTTATTGAAGAAATTCAGCCGTTAAAAGCACCATCGCCGCAGTGATAAAATGCTGAGTTTTACACCACTGACTATAAGGATAATCAACTATGGTGTAGAATCCTCCGGTTTTTATTTTCTGTTTATTTTGTGAGCGAATAATATGCAACAACCACGTATCGGCTTTGTTTCCCTCGGTTGCCCGAAAAACCTCGTCGACTCCGAGAGGATTCTGACCGAACTGCGTACTGAAGGTTATCAGGTCGTCCCACGTTATGACGACGCTGAGCTGGTGATCGTCAATACCTGTGGTTTTATTGACAGCGCCGTACAAGAGTCACTGGAAGCCATCGGCGAAGCGCTGAATGAAAACGGTAAAGTCATCGTAACGGGCTGTCTGGGTGCCAAAGAAAACCAAATACGCGAAGTGCATCCAAAAGTTCTGGAAATTACCGGCCCGCACAGCTACGAGCAGGTGCTGTCACACGTCCATCAATATGTCCCTAAACCGGCGCACAACCCGTTTACCAGTCTGGTTCCCGAGCAAGGTGTGAAACTCACGCCGCGCCATTATGCTTATCTGAAAATTTCAGAAGGCTGTAACCACCGCTGTACGTTCTGCATCATCCCTTCTATGCGTGGCGATTTGGACAGCCGTCCAATCGGCTCGGTGTTGGATGAAGCAAAACGTCTGGTTGATGCTGGGGTAAAAGAGCTGCTGGTGATTTCTCAGGATACCTCAGCGTACGGTGCGGATGTGAAGCAGCGTATGGGATTCTGGAATGGTCAACCGGTCAAAACCAGTATGGCCAGCCTGTGTGAGCAACTGGCGTCGCTGGGCGTGTGGGTACGCCTGCACTATGTCTACCCTTACCCACATGTAGACGATGTCATTCCATTAATGGCGGAAGGCAAAATCCTGCCTTATCTGGACATCCCGCTCCAGCACGCCAGCCC
Organism: Pectobacterium versatile; assembly: GCF_020166435.1. Lineage (GTDB taxonomy): Bacteria > Pseudomonadota > Gammaproteobacteria > Enterobacterales > Enterobacteriaceae > Pectobacterium > Pectobacterium versatile. The sequence goes on from NZ_JAINZP010000002.1 coordinate 289,523, forward strand.
GAAAATTCTCAAGCTGATGAAGCGTCCGGGTGCGGTAGAAAGAACGCTGGAGCGCATTAAGCGCTGGCGTGAAATCTGCCCGGACTTAACGCTGCGTTCTACCTTTATTGTCGGCTTCCCTGGCGAAACGGAAGAAGACTTCCAGATGCTGCTCGACTTCCTGAAAGAAGCCAAGCTTGACCGCGTAGGCTGCTTTAAATTCAGTCCGGTCGAAGGCGCAGCGGCAAATGAATTGCCAGATCAGGTGCCGGAAGAGGTCAAAGAAGAGCGTTTCCACCGCTTCATGCAGCTTCAGCAGGCGATTTCCACCCAGCGTTTGCAGGATAAAATTGGCCGTGAAGTGCTGGTGCTGATCGATGAAATCGACGAAGAAGGCGCGATTGGCCGCAGCATGGCTGACGCCCCTGAAATTGACGGCGCAGTTTACCTGAACGGCGAAACCGGCGTGAAAGTCGGTGACATCGTCAAGGTGAAGGTCGAACACGCAGACGAGTACGATCTGTGGGGTAGCCGCGTTTAATACGCTTATCACGCCAGCTCTTCCGCCCGAAAAGCTGGCGTTTTATTTTTACACCATCTCGCCCCGAACGCTGAAAATTCAATCAATAAACCGCCCATTCCTCGCCTGCGTCTTGCGTCACCCTGTCAGGTAAAGTAGCCTTGAGGCATGATTAGTCTACTCGCCTTACCTGAGGCATAAGCATGTGGAAACGCCTGACATTCGGTTTGTTAGCCCTCATTGGCGTGCTGCTGCTCTCTGCTTTTGCCCTCGATCGTTGGATCAGTTGGAAAACCGCGCCATTTATTTACGATGAGCTTCAGACCTTGCCGAAACGTCAGGTCGGCGTCGTACTGGGAACGGCAAAGTACTACCGTACCGGCGTGATCAACCAGTATTACCTGTTCCGTATGCAAGGGACGATTAACGCTTATAACAGCGGTAAAGTCAGCTATCTGCTATTAAGCGGTGATAACGCGCTACAAAGTTACAATGAACCGATGACGATGCGTCGTGATTTGATCGCCGCAGGCGTTCCGCCTTCGGATATCGTGCTGGACTATGCAGGGTTCCGCACGCTGGATTCCATCGTCAGAACGCGCAAGGTGTTTGATACCAACGATTTCACCATCATCACCCAGCGTTTTCACTGCGAACGGGCGCTCTTCATCGCGCTGCATCTCGGTATTCAGGCACAGTGTTACGCCGTGCCTTCCCCGAAAAATATGATGACGGTGCGGGTTCGTGAATTTGGCGCTCGTCTGGGCGCGCTGTTCGACCTGTATATCCTTAAACGCGAGCCGCGCTTTTTAGGGCCACAGGTGCCGATTCCTGCCGAGCATACCATTCCAGAAGATGCTCCGGATTATCCTGCTGTCCTGCCGGAACAGGTGCTTCCCGCGCCAGCGCAGCAGGTTAAACCGGAGCAACTGGCAAAACCCGAGCCCGAATCTGAACCTCACCACGAGCAGGCCGCACCGTAACGTCTTTCTCTACGCCGTTTTCCCTATCGCATTGGTGAGTTTGCGCCATAGCCATTCGAGCGGCCCCTGACGAAAAGAGCGCAGCCAGTAGTGAGAAAAGACCAGATTGACGATCCAAATAGCGGGAACCAGTGCCAGCAGTTGCAGGCGGCTGAACGCCATAAACAGGCCAAGCTGATTAAACAACACCACACAAATCAGCGTTTGCAGCAAATAGTTGGTTAACGCCATGCGCCCGACATCCGTAATCCAATACGTGATGCGCCATTGGCACAGCATGGCCCAAAAGCCGTAGCACAGCGCCAGATACCCTATCGCCTGCAAAGGTGAACTCAATTCACGCGGAATCTGCAATAACAGCCCGCTCCAGCGATATTCCCAACCCACCAGCCACTGACCCACCACGCCAATACTGTTAATTGCCACACCGAGCGGAATCAGCCACAGCGCAACCTTACGATAATGTGCCGTACTAAACTCACCTTTCAGCCAGCCGCTGCGCATCAACCCTGCACCTAGCAGCATCGACCCTGCCAGCAGCCAGCCGTACTGCACGCCCAGCGATAACAGACTTTCAATGAGCAGATCGACACGGTTCCCCCACGCTTCCGGGCCACCTAACGCCCGCCAGTAGGCTTCATAAGTGATATCTGCCATGTCTGGTAGCCAGAAGTGCCCCGGCTGCAAACTCAGAATCTGGCTCAGTACAAACAGCACACCAATCCCCACCAGATAGAGGATTGCCCCCATTCGCATTAACAATCGGCTGCTCTCCGCGTGACGAATCATGCCGTAACACACCAGTCCAATCAGCGCATAGTCGAGCAAAATGTCCCCATCCCACAGGAAAATGGCATGAATCACCCCGATAATCATCAGCCAGAACAGGCGTGCGTGTACCCAGTGTTTCCCGCGTGACAGCAGCAGCTGTAGTCCCGCACCAAAAAGAAGGGAGAAAAGCGTCAGAAATTTCGCCTGCGCAACCAGATCCATCGCTGCCCATGTTAAAGCATCAGATAATGTGGTTTGTCCCTGCCAGGCCGGGTTCAGGTATGCCGCATGCGGTAAGCCAAACGCCATAATATTCAGCAGTAAAATACCCAAAATAGCGATGCCGCGCGCGAAGTCCAGCGCCACGATCCGCGAGGATGGTGAATGAGGTGACGGTATAGTGTGAGAAGGCATACAAATTACATTTTCAAATCATCGAAGTCGCGATTGTATGCACAGATGGGAGAAAAGCGAAGAGGCTTGCTGATTTGGCGATGACCGATTTGACGATGACGAAGTGTATTTTCTTCATCATCGCCAATAAGAGATAGCTTAATTATGGTGGCGTACCGCGCGCAAGAATTCCTGACGCGTGTTCTGGCTGGATTTAAACAGCCCGCCTAACGATGTCGTAGTCGTGGCGCTGGTCGCATCACGAATGCCGCGCGCCTTCACGCAGTAGTGCACCGCATCAATCGAGACCGCGACATTGTTTGTTCCCAACAACGTTTGCAGCGCGACCAAAATCTGCTGAGTTAAGCGCTCCTGCACCTGAGGGCGCTGAGAGAAAAACTGGACGATTCGGTTGAGCTTCGACAAGCCGATAACGCCCTCTTTCGGAATATACGCCACAGTGGCTTTCCCATCGATCGTCACGAAGTGGTGCTCGCAGGTGCTGGTCAGGGTGATGTCCCGCACGGTAACCATTTCATCAACCTTCATTTTGTTTTCAATGATGGTGATTTTGGGGAAGTTGGCGTAGTCCAAACCGGAGAATATTTCATCAACGTACATTTTGGCGATACGAGTCGGTGTTTCAGCCAAGCTGTCATCGCCCAGATCGAGACTCAGCAAATTCATAATTTCCGTCATGTGCTCGGCAATACGTTGCTTACGCGTATCTCGATCCAGCAACGCCCCGCGCAGCGGCGTTTCTAGACCGCGTGCCAGCAGCGCTTCATGCACCATAACGGCTTCTTTACTTAGTGATGACATTATTATTCTCCTGCAGGTGTCACTATATCTATCGCACTGTCATGGCCTTGGTCAGACCCTAGCGCCGTCAACACTCTAGTTGAGAGAGTCACGATTATCCAGCGATTGTATGTCATGATTGTTGAAATAGATTCAAGTTATCAGGTGCAGCAGCTGTGCCTGTGTGCGGTCACAGAGCGAATAGAAAAGTCGATATTCAGTAATAAATATTCAGCGATAAACAAAAAAGCACTGAGAAAACAGCCCCAGTGCTTTTAACGATAAATCACCCGATTTTTACGGCCATCTCTATTCCGACGCCGCTTGTCATGAAATTATCAGAAGGTTTCCCAGTTGTCGTTAGCATTGCCCTTCTTACCGCCAGCGGCCGCTAATAGCATCGGCTTTTGCGTTGCTGGCGCTTTCTCCGCCAGACGCTGCTGAGGACGACGAAGTGCCTCTGAACCCGACAGTTGGAACACCGATACCGCTTCAGTTAACTGACGAGCCTGATCTTCCAGCGATGCGGCAGCAGCGGCAGATTCCTGTACCAGTGCGGAGTTCTGCTGTGTGACACCATCCATTTCGGTCACGGCCTGACCAATCTGGGTAATACCGCGGCTCTGTTCATCCGATGCCGATGCGATTTCGCCCATTAGATCGTTCACACGAGTAATGGCAGAAATGATGGAATCCATCGCTTCGCCGGTTTGTGTGACCTGATTTGACCCCATGTTGACGCGGGTAACCGATTCGGTGATCAGACTTTCAATTTCTTTCGCCGCCTGAGCACTGCGCTGTGCCAGATTACGAACTTCACCCGCGACGACCGCAAAGCCACGGCCTTGCTCACCGGCTCTGGCGGCTTCGACTGCCGCATTCAGTGCCAGAATGTTGGTCTGGAAAGCAATACCGTTGATCACGCTGGTGATGTCGGCAATTTTCTTCGAACTGGTCGTAATACTCGCCATTGTTGCCATCACATCTGCCGTGACGTCGCCGCCTTTCTTCGCCGCAACGGAGGCTTCCTGCGCCAGTTTAGTGGCTTGATGGACGTTATCGGCATTCTGTTTCACCGTCGCGCTCAACTCTTCCATGCTAGCGGCTGTCTGCTCTAGGGCGGCAGCCTGCTGCTCGGTGCGCGCAGACAGATCGTTATTACCGCTTCTGATTTCACTTGAACCTTGATGAATCGATGCCGAACTGTCACGAATGATGGAAACGGTATTCACCAGGCTCCCCTGAACCTCTTTCAGGTAAGGAATCAACTGTCCAGCACAGTTGCGGCCAAACTCTTCAAGCGGGTGACCAAGCTGCCCAGCAGCCAGCACTTGAAAATACCCTTTGATCATATTCAACGGCTTGACCAGATAGTGGACCAGGTAGCGATCCGTCAATAGTAGGATAAGCAACCCAAGAACCGCCGCCCCCAGCAGGATATAATTACTCCAGTCAACCAGACTGTAGACCTCATTCATTGATATCTCTGATGACGAGAAGATCGCAGTCTGGTATTTCTCCATACTACTGCCAAACGCTACGCTCAGTGGCGGGTACGTTTTACGGAAAAGCTGACGGAATTCTTCATGACGATTATCACGCGCGGCACTCAGCATCGGCGTTAACCCATTATCCAGAAGTTGGGTCCACGTCGCGATCATATTGTCTGCCGTTTCTTTATCGACACCGATATGCCCAACGGCTTTAAACGCGGCCAGTTGTTCTGACGTATTTTTAAACGCCGCTGTCGCAGACGTGAATACTTTTTCTGCTTCCGCAGTTTCACCGGTTTGCTGGAAATCCATAGAACGTAACAAGCGAGTAACCGTACGAAAATACTGGTCATTGCCTTTCACCAGCATCTCTACGTTTTTACGCTGAGTTTCGCCGGACTCCAATAGTGTAGTCATGCTGCTTAGTGAGGTAGTGGTAAAGAAAGACGCCCCCCCCCATACAGCCAGAAACAGACCCAATATTGTTAAAAGCATTGCCCTGATGGTGATATTTTTTAAAAAATTCACAGAAGACTCCTATAAATTATCTGGCGATTTTCCTCTGCGCTTTCTGCAAGATAGCCGCACATTTTTAATTGGAAATACGCCGGGTGTTACGTCATTTAATGAAGAGCAGAGGCTCTCATTAGTTAGAGTTATTTTCCTTTAATGACCAAAAGATACACTTCCTTACAATAACGATAAGATATTCCTACCATACATTAACATTATCGGCACTTTAGGCGGGCACTTTACGCCGTTACATCAACAAATGCGATAAAAATGAAGAATTGCGATAGTTTTTGGCTATTGCTCTGATACAACAATTTACATGTACATTTAACTGTTTATTTTAATTATCTATTTATTTTTACGCCTTCGCTATTGCGTCAGGGAAAATACGGATTTATTTTTCTGTGATTATTCTTATTTTTTTCATTCTGCCCTATTCATTAGAAAATATGTCCTATTCACAGCAATAGTTGATTGTGATGCTATTAATTCCGGCCGCGATCATTTTATCGCTTTTTTCTCTTTTTCCGTTCGAATATTAATCCTGATGATAATTACGCCCGTCATTTTCATCATTCCGAGCACATCTCATCGCGCTGGGTTTATGTTGCGTTCACGTTAGTGTGGCGTAAGCCAGTTGCGAAATGCGCAGCTTGCCGCTACACTTCACAAAAAATGAATAATCGAACACCAGTTCATTACGAAAAGAGAAAAATATGGATTTGACCCAGCTCCGCATGTTCTGTCTCGTCGCCGAAACGGGCTCCGTCGCGCGCGCCGCAGAGCAGCTTCATCGGGTACCCTCCAATCTGACCACGCGGTTGCGCCAGTTGGAACTGGAACTGGGCACCGATCTGTTCATCCGTGAGAAACAGCGCCTGCGCCTGTCCCCTATTGGGCACAATTTCTTATGTTATGCGCAGCGCATTCTGGCACTTAGCGAAGAAGCGATCAGCATGACGCGCACGGGTGAACCCGCCGGTAATTTCGCGCTCGGTTCGATGGAAAGCACCGCAGCAACCCGTTTGCCTACGCTATTGGCAGCTTATCATCAGCGTTACCCCAACGTTTCGCTGTCCCTGAATACTGGTACATCAGGGGAAATCATTGAACGCGTGCGGGCGGGAACGCTGGCAGCCGCGTTAGTGGACGGCCCCGTTGTTTACGATGAGCTGAATGGGTGTTCGTGTTTTGCTGAACGGTTAGTGCTGATATCTGACCCTGCACACGCCCCGATTACCCATGCACGGGATGCCAGCAATGATACCCTGTTTGCTTTCCGCCCCAGCTGTTCTTATAGAAAGCGCCTTGAGAACTGGTTCCGGCAGGATGGCGTCGTACCCAGTACCATCATGGAAATCCACTCATACCATGCCATGCTTGCCTGTGTCGCCAGCGGCGCCGGGCTGGCCATGCTCCCGTATGCCGTCCTCGAATCACTGCCCGCAGGCACGCGTGTTCAGGTACATGAATTACCGTCCGATATCGCCGCCGCGTCCACCTGGCTCGTCTGGCGACGCGATGCCTTCGGCCCTAATGTCGAGGCGCTTAAAAAGCTCATTATTGAACAGTGCAGCATTATTGAACCACCCGATCAGTCGGAATGAGCCCATTATTTTCCATGAACGACCCTTTTCAAGAGAGGACGACACAGCGATCAATGCCACGTCCTGTCATTCAATTTACTACCCATAACGGAATGCCATTAGGAGTCACCACCATGCAAATGATTAAAACCCGCGCCGCCATCGCTTGGGGTCCAAACCAGCCACTGTCGGTTGAAGAAGTGGATCTGATGCCACCGCAGAAAGGTGAAGTGTTGGTGCGCATCGTCGCAACCGGCGTATGCCACACGGATGCCTATACGCTGTCTGGCAAAGATCCTGAAGGCGTGTTCCCAGCGATTCTTGGCCATGAAGGCGGCGGGATTGTGGAAGCAATTGGGGAAGGCGTAACCAGCGTTGCCGTCGGCGATCACGTTATTCCGCTTTACACCCCAGAATGTGGCGAATGTAAATTCTGTCGCTCTGGCAAAACCAACCTGTGTCAGGCTATTCGCTCCACGCAGGGCAAAGGCCTGATGCCGGACGGCACCACTCGCTTCTCTAAAAACGGCCAGCCGATTTTCCATTACATGGGCACATCCACCTTCGCAGAGCACACCGTCGTGCCTGAAATTTCGCTGGCGAAAGTGAATAAAGAAGCGCCGCTGGAAGAGGTCTGCCTATTGGGCTGTGGCGTCACCACCGGGATGGGTGCCGTGCTGAATACCGCAAAAGTGAAAGCGGGCGATACGGTTGCGATTTTCGGCCTCGGCGGCATTGGTTTGTCAGCGATTATCGGTGCACAAATGGCAGGTGCCGGACGCATCATCGGTATCGATCTCAACACCAGCAAATTCGACCTGGCACGTAAACTGGGTGCGACCGATCTGATCAACCCGAAAGATTACGATAAGCCGATTCAGGACGTCATCGTTGAATTGACCGATGGCGGCGTGGACTTTTCCTTCGAGTGTATCGGTAACGTCAATGTCATGCGTTCCGCGCTAGAGTGCTGTCATAAAGGCTGGGGTGAATCCATCATTATCGGTGTGGCAGGCGCTGGCGAAGAAATCGCAACCCGTCCGTTCCAACTGGTCACTGGTCGCGTATGGCGCGGTTCTGCCTTCGGCGGCGTGAAAGGCCGTAGCGAGCTGCCAGGTATTGTCGATCGTTACCTGAAAGGCGAATTCCCGCTGAATGACTTCATCACCCACACCATGGGACTGGACGACATCAACACGGCATTCGATTTAATGCATGAAGGCAAATCGATTCGCTCAGTGATTCATTTCGGTTAATTGCACCACTGTCAGGAACAGAATAAAGGAGGCTGTACAGCGATGAATTCATCACTGGAACTGCTGGAAGAACACCGTATGTTTGGCGGCTGGCAACAGCGCTACCGCCATGTGTCAGAAACGCTGAACACCACCATGACGTTCAGCATTTATCTGCCACCGACACAGGATGACACGCCGCCGCCCGTGCTTTACTGGCTGTCTGGGTTAACCTGCAATGACGAAAATTTTACGACGAAAGCCGGTGCGCAGCGCGTTGCCTCCGAGCTAGGTCTGGTGCTGGTCATGCCGGACACCAGCCCGCGCGGCGATGGCGTAGCAGACGATGCAGGGTACGATCTGGGTCAGGGTGCGGGATTCTACGTGAATGCCACGCAGGCACCTTGGGCGGCACACTACCGGATGTATGACTATATCAGCAGCGAATTACCCGCGCTGATCCAGCAACATTTTAACGTGAATAGCCGTCAGTCCATCAGTGGGCATTCAATGGGCGGGCACGGCGCACTGATGCTGGCGCTACGCAACCCAGACCAATTCCTGTCTGCGTCGGCGTTCGCACCGATCACTAACCCCAGTCAGGTTCCGTGGGGGCGCAAGGCGCTTACCGCCTACCTCGGCGAGGATGAAACACAGTGGTTGCAGTATGACAGCTGCCATTTGCTGGCGAATAGCCAGAAGAAGCTGCCCATGCTGGTCGATCAGGGCGATTGCGATCAGTTCCTCCCCGATCAGCTGCAACCGGCGAAACTGGAAGCGTTGGCAAGCCAGTATGACTGGCCGCTGACGCTGCGGACACAGTCCGGCTATGACCACAGCTATTCCTTCATTGCTAGCTTCATCGAAGATCACCTGCGCTTCCACGCCCACTATTTGTACGCATAAATAGTTGTATGCATAATCGCGATACGAATAATGGGCTATGCTCATCTAGCTGATAACCGCACTCGGGGGATATCTCCCGAGTGCGGTTATCACTTCCCTGTTACAGCAAATCTCAGTAAAACAATCACACACCTGCACCGTACTGAATAACGGAACCAAGACAAATAAAAAGGAAATCTTGATGATATACGTTCATCACCTCGAAAAATCTCGCTCAACCCGCGCGACCTGGCTACTGGAAGAACTGGGCGTTGACTATGAAATCATTCGCTACGCCCGTGACCCAAAAACGTTTAGCGCCCCTGCGTCGCTCAAGCAGATTCACCCGCTAGGGAAATCGCCGGTGATTACCGATGGCGAGCTGACGATTGCCGAATCCGGAGCCATTGTGGAATACCTGATTGAGACTTACGGCAACGGTAGGCTCCGTCCACAGAGCGGGCAAGCCCTGCTGGATTATCGCTTCTGGCTGCATTTTGCCGAAGGTTCCCTCATGCCGCTGCTGGTGATGCGTTTAGTATTGGCGAAGACAGAGTCCGCACCGATGCCGTTTTTCATCCGCCCTGTCGCGCGCAAAATTGTACAACGTATCGAGCAGGCCTTTATTGTGCCGCGGCTGACGACACAACTTCAGTTCATCGAACAGCATTTAACTAAACAAGATTGGTTTGCGGGAGAGTCGCTCAGCGGTGCCGATATACAAATGGCTGTGCCGCTGATTTTGGCGAAAGCGCGTCTGGACCTCAGCCACTACCCGCATATTCAGCAATACATTGCACGGGCAGAAAGTCAGCCGAGTTATCAACAGGCTCTCACACAGGACTAAGGGGCTCAGAGCATCCTTCAACGTCAGTAGACTGTCGAGGATGTATGACAAAACCGCTTGATAAGCGACAGAGCAGGAATTCTGTGAGCGTTTACTGATTATTCATGATCGAATAAAGATATGCTGCTGTTTAACCCCGATATATTTCGAACCATAACACGATATGGGTAGAAAACTCGAAAAGTGGTATATCGTCAGGATGCGGTATTGATACGTTGGGAGTGATTAATTTTGCAGAGAAAACGAGTTTCATCAACAGAGTTGTTTTCCGTCGGATACGATGCAGAAAAAAGTCAGTTAGAAATCGAGTTGCTGAACGGGAGCATCTATCTCTACAGCGGCGTAGCACGCATGATTTATGAAGAGCTGATGGCAAGCAAGACGAAGTACCGTTACTACGCCAGCTTTATCAAAAATTCATTCCCCTACGAGAAAACGCAGTAGTCCTTAAAGATAAAAAACCGTGTTTAGGGCGGAGAATACTCTCCGCTCTTCTCTTTCCATTCGTTTATTTCTCGGTAGACTCAACGGCGTTAAACGCCGCCAGCAAGACCTCTTCATTGAGTGTCAGCGGCAGATAATGAATAGATTCTCCCGCCTGCAAGGTGCGAGCAATCACGGCCTGAAGCGCAGCGCGATCGTGAATATCCACATCCAACTCAGCCAGCGATGTAGGTAAACCAAACGCCTTGAACGCCGCTTTCAACTGGATCAATGTGTCGTTGTCACCCAGTAAGGCACTTTGCACCAGAATGCCATAAGCCACTTTGGTGCCGTGCAGGAAGCGTTCGGTTTGCGGCAACACCGTTAAACCGTTATGAACCGTATGCGCCGCGGCCACGCGGGTATAGCGCTCACCCAACCCGCCAACCATGCCACCGCCAGCAATGATCGCATCCACCACATCCAGAAAATCCTGCGTCAATTCACCACGCTCGACAGCTTCCAGCGCAGCGGCACTTTGTTGCAGCAATACGTTGCGGATATCCAGCGCGGCCTGTAAGCCCAGACGAACAGAAAGCGGCAGCGTTTCTGGCTGTGGGCTGAGAACGACAGCTTCATACCACTTCGCCAGCGTATCACCGACGCCAGCCAGCAGATATTCCACCGGTGCCGCCAAAATAATCCGTGGTTCCACCAGCACCAGATGGTTAGCATCAGTGAAAATCTCGAAACGCAACGCCTGCCCGGCATCGTTATACCACACGGACAGCGGCGTCCAGGCCGCACAGGTCGCTGCAATAGTCGGAATCGCCACCAGCGGCACGCCAATATGACGCGCGGCGACCTTCGCGGTATCCAACACCGCTCCGCCGCCGACGCCAATGACAACCTGGCACTCATCACCCGCTTGCGCCACCAGTTTTGCAACTTCTCCTTCGCTACAATGCGCGCCAAACTGAACGCGGCGGGCTGAAGGTGCATCAAATTCTGCCGGTAAATACGGTCGCGCCGCAGCAATTGCCCGCTCGCCGTAGATCCACAGCGCGTTTTTCAGCACGTCCGGTGGATAAAATTCCAGCAGCTTATCGATAGCGCCAGAGAAAGAGAAATAGTTGGCAGGGCCAACCTGTACGCGGACTGTCGTTGTATGCATGTTTGAATCTTCCTCGCCGCGCCCTCTCTTGAACACGGCTCTTATACTATGTTTGTCTGATAGATGAATCTGCTGCGCTACCCTATTGATAAACCCATCTTATTCACTTGCCGGCACCAGCTTAAGAACTTTTTTATTTAATTTATGCCTTTTCGTTCATAGCCAATAACTCTCAAACACTTGAAGCTGTATTAAATTCTCTGGGATATGTGCTACCTTTCTTTTCCGTTATTTCATGACCTTGACCGCCAAGAGCGTTACCGACCATGATTCCTACCTCCCAAAGCCGACTGGAAATGCACAACATTTCCATCTCCTTTTCTGGTTTCCACGCCCTCAAGCAGGTTAATTTCACACTGGAAGGTGGTTCGATTCATGCCCTGACTGGCGCAAACGGCGCGGGTAAATCCACGCTCATGACGATCTTATCAGGCGCTTACGATCACTATCAGGGCGATATTCTGATTAATGGTAAGCAGGTCGACGTTCATTCACCGCGTGATGCCAAGCGATACGGCATTCATCTGGTGCAACAGGAAGTCGATGTCGCGCTGGTTCCTACGCTGTCCGTGGCGGAAAACATTATGTTGGATACGCTGGCGCAGGACGGACATCTGCTGAGTTGGCCGCAGATCTATCGTCAGGCGCAGGCGCTACTTGATCAGCTTGGCGTTCACCTCAATGTTCGCCAACGGCTAGATACCTGCTCGCTCGCGGAGAAACAGCAAATTCTGCTCGCCCGCGCGTTATCCCACGAATGTCGCTTCCTGATTTTAGATGAACCCACCGCCCCGTTGGATCAGGCCGAAAGCGCGCGCCTCTTTGAGGTGGTACGCCGTTTACAGGCTGATGGCATCGGGATCGTGTTTATTTCCCACCGTATTCATGAGCTGAGCGAAATCTGCGATACGTTGACCGTTCTGCGTGACGGCGAGTTTGTCAGCAGCGGTGCGATGCAGGGGCTCAGCGGCGAAGAGATTGTAGAGAGAATGCTGGGGCATCGGCTCGACGATATCTTCCCGCCACGCCGAACAACCCCTTCCGCAGAAACGCTGCTTCAGGTCACCGGTTTACACGACGAAACGCTGCTGCACAATATTTCTCTCACGCTGCGCAAAGGGGAAATCCTGGGCATTGCCGGGCTGGCTGGCGCGGGGAAAACCGAGCTGTGTAAAGCGCTGTTCGGCGCAGAGCCCTGCCAGATCGCACAGGGTGAATACCGTGGTAAACCCTGGCGGCCGCATTCACCGCACCAGTCCGTCGAACAGGGTCTGGCGCTGGTTCCTGAAGAGCGGCGCAAAGAAGGCATTTTTATTGATGAATCCGTCACCATGAATCTCAGTATCACCGCCACCGATAGCTTTTCACGCTGGGGCCTGTTCAGCCGTCGCAAGGCTTTGGGCTGGGCAAAACAGATCGTTGAACGGCTGGCGGTTCGCACCACCGGTCCGGTGCAAAAGCTGGCGCGTCTGTCGGGCGGGAATCAGCAGAAAGTGGCTATCGGCAAGTGGCTACGCAGCGAAGCACAGGTTTTGATTTTTGACGAACCCACCAAAGGCGTTGATATCAAGGCCAAACAGGACTTGTTCACCCTGATTGACGGCCTCGCTCGTCAGGGTAAAGGCATTATTTATGCGTCGGGCGAGTTCTCTGAACTGGTCGGGCTCTGCGATCGCATCTGCGTGCTATGGGATGGCCGCATTGTCGCAGAGCTGAATGCCGCTGAGATTGACGAAGAAACCCTACTTTTATATTCAACTGGAGGAACTCCCGCGTGAGTCACCCACTTTCATCTAACGGGGCGCTCCCCTTCCGTCACCACGTTTTCGAGTTTCTCTATAAGTGGGGCATGCTGCTCACGGTTGTTGCGTTGATTGCTCTCTTTGGGCTGGCGTCGGACAACTTTCTCGACCCGTATAACATCATCAATATTCTGCGTTCTATCGCCATCGTTACGGTGATTGCCATTGGCGTCTCTATTTCGCTGTCAGTGGGCGGATTCGACCTTTCCGTAGGATCGACGGCCTCGTTAGCTAATGCGTTGGTTATCTCGCTTTTCGTCTGGCATGGATTTGGCACTACTGGCGCGATTGTCCTGACGCTGCTGCTATGTACGTTGGTCGGGCTATTCAACGCCTTCCTCATCGTCGTGCTGAAGATTCCCGATATGCTGGCGACGCTCGCCAGTTTGTTCGTCATTCAGGGCGTGGCGATGACCTACAGCTACGGCGGTTCCATCACGCAGAACATGGTGCTGCCGAGTGGCGAAATGGCGGAAGGCATCATTCCTGAATTCTTTGCCACGCTGGGCCAGGTGCCGGTTATTGTTGTCATCATGCTGGCTGTTACGGTACTGGTGCAGCTGTATCTGTCCCTCACCAAGCACGGCCGCCGGATGTATGCCATCGGCGGCAACCCAGAAGCCGCGCGGCTGGCGGGCATTCGCACGGCACGTTATCGGGTACAGGCGTACGTGTTTTCCTCACTGCTCGCGGCGTTAGGCGGTATCTTACTGGCATCACGCATCGGCTCTTCGCAGGTCAATGCCGGGGGCGGCTATTTGATGGATGCCGTTGCCGCGGCCTACATCGGTTTCTCGCTGGCGGGATCTGGCAAGCCGAACGCGCTGGGTACGCTGCTCGGTGCCGTTATTCTTGGTGTCTTGCAGAATGGGCTGGTGATGCTCTCCGTGCCTTATTACGCGATGGATATCATCAAAGGTCTGGTTCTGGCACTCGCGCTAGCCATGACGTATATCCAGAAACGCTAATAGCTATAGTTTTCAGTAACGTCTCACCTCCGCCCCGTCCAACTGATTCGGGGCGGATTTACAATACCGTCCATCTATACCCTAAATAATTCGAGTTTCAGGACAAACGTTAACGTTTGAACAACGCAGAGCTCGGGTGACAAATCTGCCGGGAGCAGATTTGAACGCTGCTTGCAGCGGCCCTTTAGGGCGAGGCCCACTATGGGCCGAGTATTTGAGCGCAGCCAACGCACATGCAACTTGAAGTATGACGGGTATATGCCTTTTCTCATTCATCGACGTCTTACTGCCGAAAAATATCACTGCATTCACTCTATTATTTACTTCCGTTATTATTAAGAAATAAATATTCCCTCACATAACCAAGAGGGCATTCGGAACAATCACAAATAATAATGTTTTCGCTTTAGGTCTGACATGCGCCGTGCTCATTCCCTGTCGATATAGCGAGAACGGAATAGATAATCGACCATGAAAGACTCAACCCGATGAAACATTCAATTTTGATAATCAATTAAAATTGATGAATATCATAATACCTCTGCCGGGCAATATTCCTTCATACCCGGCGAAATCAAATTACAGCTTATTTGTATCCATTCTGCTGAGCATACTCATCAATATTTTCAATCGTCTTTTCCATCAACAACTGCAACGATGAGGCGGAAGTCCAGGAGATATGCGGAGTAATCAGAAGATTAGGCAGGGTTTTCGCCGCAACCATTAATGGGTTGTCTTTTGCTGGCGGTTCCTGTGTCAGGCAGTCTAGCGCGGCACCGGCAATGGCGCGCTGCTGTAATGCCTCTGCCAGTGCGCGCTCATCAATCAACCCGCCTCTGGCGGTGTTAATAATAAACGCGGTGGGCTTACACAGGGCAAGCGTCTCTGCATTAATCAGATGCTGCGTGCTCTCATTCAGTGGGCAGTTGAGTGAAATCACATTCGCTAACCGCAGAACCTCTTCAAATGGCAGATACCCAGCGCGACACTGTGAGACACCTCTGCGCTCGGCAAAAATCACCTTCATCCCCAGCGCCTGCGCCAGCCGCGCGACTTCTCGCCCAATCGTCCCCGCGCCGATGATGCCCAGTGTAGCGCCTGCAATGTCCTTAACTGGATGATCAAAATAAGCAAATTGCGACTGGCTGGCCCAGCGGTCACTCAGTTGATCGCGATACCACGCCATCAGGCTGTGCTTTAGCGCAAAAATCATGGCAATCACGTGCTCGGATACGGCTTGCGTCGAGTAGCCCGGTACATTTTTGACCGTGATACCCAGTTCTTTAGCAGCAACAAGATCGATATTGTCAGTGCCTGTTGCCGTTACAGCAATCAACTTCAACGCAGGCAACGCAGCCAAGGTGTCTCGCGTTAATAGGGCTTTATTCGTGATGATAATGTGGGTGTCTTTTGCTCGGGCGATAACGTGATCAGGCGAGGTATAGTTATATTCAACCCATTCATGGTGGCACTGTGGACGCCTAAAACTCGTCTTTTTCAGGAAAATGGTTTCAGGCAGTGAGCCTTTATCCAAAAAGGTAATTTTTAACATCATCGTGCCCTGGTTGCTATTCATACACTGATTTCCGCTTGCAGATATCAAAGGCTCTGCGGTCGGCAATCACGACAGGTATTCTCATACAAAAATAATGAATTAAATTCTCTGTATGACACAAGACAACGAACGTATTAATAACGTTACACTTCCTGCCTCATTGGAAATCCATCACTCCGTAACGTGAAGCGTAGTCAGCATTAAAGCAATTAACAATACCTAATATAATGAATTTCATTCATCGACATTGTTAGCCACGATATTCAGAAATATCACAAAAACAATATGGCTGAATGACTAATTCATTTTTACCAAGGTTTTTAATCACGAAGCAGCACAGGAAGGAACAATGAAGAAAAGAGAAAATGATACGGGCGGTAAGCCCGTATCAAGAGCAGCTATCAGAAAGTATAATCCATAGCTATAAAGTAACGGCGACCTTCTTCGTTAAAGCTGTAGTCGTCATAGTTTAAATCTTTGTCCATAAGGTTCTGAACGCCCGCACGCCATTTGATCGCTTTCGTCATTTGGTAAGCAGTGCCAATGTCCCATAGAGTGTATCCACCCGAGGTTTTACTGGTGCTGGTTGTCGCTCTGCGCTGACCTGAATAGTTCGCCGACAGATAGAAAGACCAATCGTCAACAGGCTTCCAATCAAGTGAGCTATTGGCAGTATGCAGCGGCAGTGAACTTAATGGCTTGCTAGCCCCACTACTTAAATCGCGCCCATCGTTATAAGTGTAATTCAGCGTCAGATTTACCTGCTCACTAACGGGTACTTTTAGCTCGGTTTCCACTCCTCTCACGCGTGCTTTATTAACGTTGTAATAACGGAAAATAGGTTTACCATCGCTCGTTAAACCCGCATAGTTCGGGTAGGATTGTGCTTCAGTGACGCTACGTGTGCGATTAACTGTAATCATGTCGTTAACATCATTTTGGAACACAGTCAGGCTGGCATTAATGCCTTCAAGCCACCCCTCTTCACCTGCGTAATAAATGCCTAGTTCAACATTTTCGCTGGTCTCAGGCTTGAGGTTCGGATTCCCAATGACCTGGCAATCACCTCGGCATGACCCAGTCTGCCACTCAGGGCTAAGCTGTAATAAGGAAGGGGCTTTGAATGCATTAGCCCACCCCCCTTTCAGCGTAACGGTATCCGTCGCGTTATAAACCAGATAAACACGCGGGCTCCAGTGATCGCCATACTTTTGGTGATCGTCCATACGGATCCCTGTCGTTAACGCCAACGGTTCAAAGATTCTCCACTCATTTTCAACGAACAACGCACGCTGTGTGGCTGCGCTGTGCCCCGAACCCGTCAGGTTTACGCTATCCTGCAGTTTCTCTTGCCGCCATTCTCCGCCGAATGTCAGCATCTGGTTAATACTGCTCAGCGGTAGCACGACTTTACCATCGACGGAATTATTCTTCGCCGTAATCAGTCTTTCATTATAATTGTCGATTTTATCGCCATACAGACGTATTTCGGTATTCCCAAAATCCCACTTTCCGTTATGCCCAACCGAATAGTTTTTACGATCCAATCGGTTTTTATTCAGAGAGTCAGAATCGCGATCTTGGCGATCGTAGCCGTAACCCAAAGTCATATCTTGATTTTCAGCGGGCACTAACGCAAATTCTACGTTGCCATTACGATTGGTATAGCCTTCAATTCGGCCTGCCGTTCCACCTTGCGCGGTTGATGAACGCTGTGCATCATCTTTCTCTCGTTTCCCGAGATTGCCATACATTTTCACGCCCAACACATCGTCAACCAGCGGCCCGCTGGTAAAAAAATTACCGTTATAGCTATCTCCACGATCGCGATGTTCCTGAACAGTGCTGTCAACGCTGACGGTTCCATGCCAAGCTTTTCCAACTTTACGTGTGATAATATTCACTACGCCGCCGAGCGCATCTGAACCATAGAGTGATGACATAGGCCCACGCACAACCTCAATACGTTCAATAGCATCAACCGGTATCCAGTTGAGATCGAAGTCGTTATGACGGAATACCGCTGTTCGCGAACTAACGCGTTTACCATCAATTAAAATTAACGTGTATTCGCTACCCAGCCCACGAATGCTTACACCTTTACGATTATCCGCTTCATTAGTTAGCTGTATGCCGGGCACATCCTTCAGCACATCTTTCAGGTTCTGCACCGGTTTCTTTTTTAAATCGTCTTGGGTAATTACGCTGATGCTCGCTGGTGCATCTTTTAGATTTTGCTCGGTTGCAGAAGCAGTTACGACAACAACATCTTCTTGACCAGCAGCTATTGCCGATGAAGACGCGATCGATACCAGCGCCCATGCCACCGATTTTCTTATATTTATTGCCATGCGTCAGTGTCCTCAAAACGAATTATTTACATTGAATTTTTTTGTCTAACACATTGTAATGGGCAAGAGTAAATTGTAAATGAAAATTAAAATCATTTACATACGCAATAAAAATAAGAGAATTTTATTATTTATCCATATAAAACAACATATTAAATTTAAAAAATAATTATCAAATCGAGTTAATGGGAAATGACCCGACAAATAAAGGTGAATAAATTTGATTTAAATAAACATATCAAGATGAGGGGAAACATGGAGAGCAGCGCTGAAACAGAAAAAAACCAATAAAAAAAGCGACACCCGTCAGGGAGTCGCCCGTTAACCGCATTCTTACGATTTAGTCTTTATGATCGGGGTACGTCATATCCTGATACTTAACGAAACGCGTTCCACGATACAGCTTATAACCGAACCAAATCAGCAGGAACAGCGGGATACCGATGTACGTCGCCGTCACACCATACCAGTCGATTTTATCTTCCAGAAACGCCTGATAGTTTTGCCCCAGCGTGATGATCAGACAGAGCACAAACGCGAAGATCGGCCCGAGCGGGAAGAAACGCGATTGATAAGGCAAACGGTTCAGATCATGTCCTTGCATGACATAGCCACGACGGAAACGGTAATGGCTAATCGCGATCCCCAGCCAGGCAATAAAGCCTGTCATACCGGAGGTATTCAGCAGCCACAGGTAAACGGTTTGGTTGCCATATAAAGAAGACAGGAAACACAGCGCCGCTACCACGGTAGTGGCGTACAGTGCATTACGCGGCACACCGCCTTTTGACAGCCTGGCGAAAATGCGCGGCGCTTTACCTTCCGATGCCAGCGTAAACAGCATACGTGTAGAGGCGTACATCCCGGAGTTACCCGCCGACAGCACCGCCGTCAGGATGACCGCATTCATCACCGCCGCCGCAGACAGCAGGCCCGCATTCTCAAACACCAGCGTGAACGGGCTTACCGTAATGTCTTTTACATCATTACGCAGCAGGTTCGGATCGGTATACGGAATGATTAAGCTGATAATCAGAATCGCGAAGATGTAGAACAACAGAATGCGCCAGAAAACCTGACGGATGGCACGTGGAATATTTTTACTCGGCTCCTGAGATTCCCCAGCAGCTATCCCGATCAGTTCCGTCCCCTGAAAAGAGAAGCCGACGATCATCGCCACACCGATCATGGCAGAGAAGCCGCCAGCAAACGGCGCATCGCCAATTTCCCAGTTGTGGAATCCAGCATTTTCCGCACCGCTCATGATGCCCGTAATCATCATCACGCCAACGGCAATGAAAACGACGACCGTGACCACTTTAATCAGTGAGAACCAGTATTCCGCTTCGCCAAATCCTTTCACGGAAATGTAGTTAAGCAGGAACATCAGCGCCAGGAACAACGCACTCCAGATCCAGCCGGAGACGTCAGGGAACCAATATCCCATCACCAGTTGCGCCGCCACCAGATCGACCGCGATGGTCACCGCCCAGTTGTACCAGTAGTTCCAACCCAGCGCGAAACCGAACCCTTCTTCTACATAGCGGGAACCGTAGCTGGAGAACGAACCAGAAACCGGCATAAACGCCGCCAGCTCACCCAGACTGGTCATCAAGAAGTAAACCATCAGCCCAATCAAGGCATAAGACAGAAGTGCGCCACCCGGGCCTGCTTGTGAAACCGTCGCACCAGACGCGACAAATAACCCAGTGCCAATCGATCCGCCAATGGCGATCATCGTTAAATGCCGTGCTTTCAGTTCACGGCGCAGGGTCGGTGCGCCCTGTGTAGTTTGTTGAATATCGTGCTGAGCCATTGTTATCCTGCGTGCTCGTGCTAAAAATCGAGGCGGGATTGTAGCAAATAGCGTTGTGCTGAATAGTTAAGATCGTCGAGTTATAAGAGAGCTTAATAACTCGCGTCCGATTATTAGCAGCAGAAAATATTTTCGCTATGGCGTTTCGCAGCAATAACTCAAGAAACGCTGCAGCACATTTGAAAGATGCTTCTGTCGGTGATGAACCAGATACAGCGTCCGCGTGAGTTTAGGCAGCGGCACCTTCAACTCCACCAGCGAACCGGACGCCAACTGCTCGGCAATGACATGCCGCGACAGGCAGCTGATGCCAATCCCGTGGCGAACCGCATGCTTAATCGCCTCTGAATTACCTAATTCCATCACCAGATGGAAATGCGACAGGTGCGTCAGCAGCAGGTGATCCAGCACTTCGCGCGTGCCTGAGCCACGTTCACGCAGGATCCAGTGCGCATCCGCCAGCGCCGTTAATGAGGCAGAACCGCGGCTGAGCGGATGTTCGGGAGAACAAAACACCACCAGCTCATCTTCCAGCCAGGGCTGTGTAATCAAATCGGGGTGATGGCAAGGCCCTTCGATCAAGCCCAAATCGACACTGAATTCAGATACGCGGGTGATCACATCTTTCGTATTGCCAACATGCAGCTCCAGCGGAATGTCAGGGTAGTCATGACGATAGCGGGCAATCATCGCAGGCAATAAATAGTTGCCGATGGTGCTGCTGGCATAGACACGTAGCGCTCCGTTATCACGCCGGAACAGTTGCTCAATTTCCATCGACTGTTCAAGCAGTGCCAGTGCCTTGGGATACAGCAGGCGGCCATGTTCATTAACCACCAGACGTTTACCCACGCGGTCGAAAAGTTGAACACCCAACTGCCCTTCTAAATCCGCCAGAGCCGCGCTGACAGCCGATTGAGACAGGGCAAGCACAACGGAGGCCTGTGTCGTTGAACCACTTTTCAGGACTTCGGCAAAGACTTCCAGTTGACGTAACGTGATATGCATAGTGCGCTCTTTATCTAAAATACTTATAGGTTATAAATATATAATCAATTTCTCTTTTAATCTCATGGATTATAAGCTGGCTTCTCAATTTTCGGTACGGTCAGAATAGGCACCAAACCCATGGCTCTTCCTGCGACATTACACACGATAGACCCGCCCGATGGAGCAAAAGCGCGATTACCCGGTCTGCTGTTAGTAAGTTTAATTACTTTTTCGCTCCTCTGGCTGGCAAATATTCCGAAAATCGCCCATTGGGGACCGGGTTCGCTGACATTGGCGATCTTGAGTGGGATCGTGCTGGGAAATAGCGTTTATCCGCGTCTTCATCCGCTGTGTGACCCAGGCGTGCAGTGGGCCAAACAGCATTTACTCCGTTGGGGCATCATACTTTATGGTTTTCGCCTCAGCTTTCAGCAGGTTGCGGCCGTTGGCTTTACCGGTATTGCAGTCGATCTTACCGTCGTCACGTTGACGTTTTTACTCGCCTGCTGGATAGGCAAGCGCTGGCTGAAACTCGACAATGAGACCGTGATGCTCATCGGTGCTGGCAGCAGCATCTGCGGTGCGGCGGCGATCATGGCAACCGCGCCCGTGGTCAAAGCGTCCAGCAATGCGATTGCCGTCTCCGTTTCCACCGTGGTGATTTTCGGTACGACGGCGATGTTTTTGTATCCGTGGCTCTATCAGCTTAATCTCGAACATCACTGGATTGACGTCACACCGCAGATCGTAGGTCTGTACTTCGGCTCGACGATACATGAAGTTGCTCAGGTCGTTGCCGCCGGGCATGCCATCGATGGCGCGACGGAAAACATCGCCGTCATCAGCAAGATGCTGCGCGTGATGATGCTGGCTCCTTTCCTTCTCATTCTTGGGTTTTACCTGAAAAGAACGGCGCAAAAAAATGACGCGCAAGACGCGATTCCACTGATGTTCCCGTGGTTTGCGCTGGGGTTTATCGCCGTAGCCGCCTTCAATTCTTTCCAGCTACTTTCTCCCACACTCGTCACACAGCTGGTACAACTCGATAATGTACTGTTGACCATGGCGATGGTGGCGCTAGGGCTCACAACCCGATTCAGCGCCATCCAGCAGGCAGGTGCAAAGCCGCTGCTGCTGGCACTCGTTCTGTTTCTCTGGCTGGTCGTTGGCGGTGCGGGCATTAATCTGTTCTTCGAACATTTATTCGGCTAACGATAAATTATTTACCTGTTAACGTCTCATTAACCTGCATAATGTCTCCGTTACCAGAGGAGACCAACATGAAATACATCGGGGCGCACGTTAGCGCATCTGGCGGGGTCGATCAGGCCGTGATTCGCGCACATGAGATACAGGCGACGGCTTTCGCTTTATTTACCAAGAATCAGCGCCAATGGCAGGCCGCGTCGCTCAGCACAGAGGTCATCGACCGTTTTAAAGCCGCCTGTGAACAGTACGCCTATACGCCAGCACAGATTTTGCCGCACGATAGCTATCTGATTAATCTAGGTCACCCGGACGCCGAGGCGCTGGAGAAATCTCGCATCGCGTTTATTGATGAAATGTCGCGCTGCCAGCAGCTTGGGCTAAGCCTGCTGAATTTTCACCCCGGCAGCCATCTGAAACAGATAGAGGAAGCGGACTGTCTGGCACGTATCGCCGAGTCTATCAACATCGCGCTGGCGGAAACGGATGGCGTCACCGCCGTGATTGAGAATACCGCCGGGCAAGGCAGTAATTTGGGTTTCCGCTTTGAGCATCTGGCGGCCATCATCGACGACGTAGAAGATAAAAGCCGCGTCGGCGTCTGTATCGATACCTGCCACGCCTTCGCCGGTGGCTACGACCTGCGGACAGAAGCCGATTGCGAAGCCACCTTCTCTGAATTCGATCGTATTGTTGGTTTTCGCTATCTGCGCGGAATGCATTTGAATGATGCCAAAAGCGCGTTCGCCAGTCGCGTTGACCGACACCATAGCCTGGGGGAAGGCAATATTGGCAAAACCGCTTTCAGCTACATCATGAAAGATGCCCGTTTTGACGGTATCCCGATGATTCTGGAAACGATCAACCCCGATATCTGGGCCGACGAAATTGCCTGGCTCAAATCCGAAGCGCAGCGCTAACTAGCTTCTTGACTCCATAATAGTAAAAAGCGCCAGTTGGTTTACCCAACTGGCGCTCTCTCATTCACATCCTTGTGTTATGGCATTACTTTTTATTCACGATGATAATCAGACTTACGCGACTTTCGCCAGTTGTTCATCAGAACGTTTCAGCAGCGCGTACAGCACACCAGCCACTGCGGTTCCCGCAATGATCGCTAACAGGTAGCCAATAACTGGGGTAATCGCACCAGGAATCAACAGCACGAACAGACCACCGTGTGGTGCCATCAGCTTAGCGCCCACCGCCATTGACAGCGCACCAGTCAGTGCCCCACCGATGATGCAGCAAGGCAGAACGCGCATTGGATCACGCGCCGCGTAAGGAATCGCCCCTTCGGAAATAAAGCATAGGCCCAGTACAAATGCCGCTTTACCACCTTCACGCTCGGTCGGGTTGAATTTCTTGCTTGCCAGCACGGTCGCCAGACCCATTGCCAACGGTGGCACCATACCAGCTGCCATAACGGCGGCCATCGGCGCGTAAATCTGGCTACTGAGCAAGGTCGTACCGAAGACGTAAGCCACTTTGTTAACCGGCCCGCCCATATCCGTACACATCATCGCACCCAGGATTGCACCCAGAATCACCGCATTCGCCGTACCCATGGATTGCAGCCAGCCTGTCAGGCCAGTCAGGATTTTCGCCACTGGCGTACCAACGACGTAAATCATGATAAGACCCGTCGCCAACGTGGCGAACAGCGGGATAATCAGGATCGGTTTTAGCGCAGTCAAACTTTGCGGCAGAATCAGTTTATTGTTGATCGCTCTGGCAATATAACCCGCCAGGAAACCGGCAATGATCCCACCGAGGAAGCCCGCCCCCGTACTCACCGCCAACATCCCGCCAACCAGACCCGGCGTTAAGCCCGGACGATCCGCAATGGAGAATGCGATGTAGCCTGCCAGCACTGGCACCATCAGCGCAAAAGCAGAACCGCCGCCGATCTTCATCAGCGCCGCTGCCAGCGTACCTTCCTGTTTAAAGGCTTCAATACCGAAGACAAACGAGAGTGCGATACACAGACCGCCCGCCACCACCATCGGCAGCATGTAAGACACGCCGGTCAACAGGTGACGATACGGGCCTGCCCCGCCTTTCTGACCAGACTCGCTAGCGCTTGACGCACTGGCTTGCCCGGATGGCTGATATACTTTAGCTTCAGCCTGCGCTTTATCTAACTCCTGCGCCGTCTTCTTCAGTGCCAGTCCGGTCGACGTGCGATACATTTTCTTACCGGCAAACTTCGCCAGATCGACTTCAATGTCCGCAGCGACGATCACCAGATCGGCCTGTTCAACTTCTTCAGGGGTAATCGCATTGCCCGCGCCAACGGAGCCACGCGTTTCCACTTTGACCCACCAGCCGCGTTTTTTTGCTTCGCTTTCAATCGCTTCTGCCGCCATAAACGTATGCGCGACGCCAGTCGGGCACGCCGTTATTGCAACAATACGCTTGGCAGCTGCGGGCTGCTGAACAGGAGCTGACGCAGCGGCCTGATAGACCGTGGCTTCAGCCTGCGCTTTCGCCAAGAAGGCTTCCGGCTGCGAAACAGCCAGTTCGATATCACCGACATAAACCTGCTTGCCATTCAGTGCGCTATCTGCCGCAGCGGATGCACCCAGAACGATCGCCAGTTCAGCGTCGTTAGCTTGTTCTGTAAACGTCACCCCTGCTTTCGCAGCGGCAGCGCCGAGTAGGTTCTTCACCAGTTGGCTTCTCGCCAGGCCCAGTGATTTATCCAAAATCAGCAGCGTTTTCATTGTTTATCTCCTGCTGTATCAGTTAAAGGGTTTGAGGTCGACACGCGCCATCATTGCGGCCAACTGAGGACGATCGGTAATACCAACATTACTTTGGCTGACGGCCAGCGCTGAAACCGCCGTAGCCAAACGCAGAGTGTGCTCACTGGACTCACGCATTAATAAGCCATAAATCAACCCCCCAACCATGGAGTCGCCCGCACCTACCGTACTTACCACATCACAAGCCGGTGGCAATGCCCGCCACGCACCCGATGCGTTCACCCACAGCGCGCCTTCCGCGCCCAGTGAGATCACAACATGCGCGATACCCTGCTCACGCAGCGCGTGGGCGGCATCCACCACATCAGCCAGCGTAGGTAATTTACGCCCAGCCCATATCTCCAGCTCCCGGCGGTTTGGTTTCACCAACCAAGGAGAGGCTTTCAGTCCCGCCACCAGCGCTTCACGGCTGCTGTCGAAAATAATACAAGGACACTGCGTGCGCAGACGCGACATCCAGTCGGTAAACGCATCAGGATCGACGCCAGCAGGCAAGCTGCCGCTCACCGCGACCATGTCGAACTGCCCAAGCCAGCTCAGCGAGTCATTGACGAAACGCTGCCAATCCTGCTGTGTCACTTCAAAACCGGAAAAGTTGAAGTCGGTTACGTCGCCATCTTTTTCGGTTAATTTGACATTAATACGCGTACGTCCTGGCACAACCTGGAAACGGTTGGCAATGCCCAGCTCGCTGAACAATTGCTGAAAACCATCCTGATTGTCTTTACCCAGAAAGCCACCTACCGTGACATCAATCCCGAGATCTTTCAGCACCTTGGCAACGTTGATACCTTTGCCTGCGGCGTGCAGACCCGCAGTCTGAACCAGATTGACTTCGCCTTTCTCAACTTCTGGGCAATAGCCAACCAGGTCATAAGCTGGATTCAGGGTGATTGTGGCTACTCTCCTGCTCATGCTGCCCCCTCGCCCAAACCGGACGTAATCGCTTCGCCAATCGCGGCCAATGCTTGTTCTGCATCGCTACCGCTCGCGGTGAAACGCAATTTGTGACCTTTCTTCACGCCCAGCGCGACGACTTTCATCAGGCTGCGGCCATTTGCCGGTTTGCCTGTGCCGTCCAGATTGGTGACGGTGATGTCACTGCTGAACTGCTTGATCACGTTCACCAGCATGGTGCCCGGACGCGCGTGCAGGCCGTGTTCGTTGCGAATGCTAAATTCTGCCGTCAGCACTTCGCTCTCTTCCGGTACGTCGCTGGTCAAAAGGGCCAGCAGCGTCGGTGCGTCAGCCGTCAGCAGACGTTCCGCTTTTTGCGCAATCAGCAGGTTGCTCAGGTAATCAATCGGCGCAAAAGCCTGATCGTCAGCCGCAGCTACCGTCACCAGTAAAGCGACGTTTTCGCCGTCAACGCTGAAAGGCGTAGCCGGACGTGCCACCGCAGCCGCGCTGTTGAGGTTGCCGACAGCGCTATCGCTGAACCACACACCTTGCCCCAAATTCAGCGGCTTATTGCTGACTGCGGTGCTGACAAAGCTGGCGTCTGCTGCACCAACCTGCTGAAGACGGCCGGCGTTCAGTGCCTGAAGCGTCAACAGATTATCGGTCGCCACATCCAGCGCAATCAGTGAGGTATCAAAGCGGAACTCCGCCAGTTGCTGCTCGCCCATCAGCAGGCTACGCAATTCTTCTGCTGACGTTGTGCTTGCCAAACGTGCCGCTACGCGATCGTCGCTCAGGACGTGGGTCAGTTGACGCAGCAACGCAAGGTGTTCATCAGAACGGGCTGCAATCCCCAACACCACGTAGGCGGTTTGATCTTCACCCCAGGAAATACCCTGAGGAAATTGAAATACTTGAACCCCGGTCTTCAATACCAGATCGCGGGTATCGGTTGTGCCGTGAGGGATAGCAATGCCGCTTCCCAAATAGGTGGATGTTTGCTGTTCGCGCTGTAGCATGCCGTCGACATACCCTGCGTTAACGCACCCGGCCTCGGTCAGTGCTGAAGCAACAAGCTGGATAGCTTCCTGCTTATTACTGGCCGCTGCGCCCAAATGAATATCTTGCTGTGACAACTGGAACATGGCACTCCTCTCTTGCTGAAAGTTGAATCGTTTCAGCTTTTATGAGAAAAAAATGTGTCGATTGTTAGGGCGTTTCAAAAAAAATTCCGCTGAAACGTTTCAAAAGTCTCATTCTATTACGTCATTTATGCAAGCTTTCTACGCTGCTGACGTAACAGAACTTTGACATCACGCACATTTTAACGTGGATAACGCACAGCCCGCCAACAAAAATCACCGAATGGCTGAAGTCGTGCTGACGAAAAATAATGAAACAAGATTTCTGTTTCATTATAAACCCGAGTACTATGTCGCGCTCGACAGCCTCTGCCTATTTTCCAAGCGCTATCAATTTATGTTCACTCCTGCAAATACAACGCGACGTCCGCTCGACCTGACATCGTCAGCATTTTTAGTTATAGCCTTCCTGACCGGAACGGCCGGTGCCCTGCAACTTCCTACGCTCAGCCTCTTTCTTTCCAGCGAAGTACAGGTTCGTCCTTTCTTAGTCGGGATGTTTTATACCGGCAGCGCGGTTATCGGTATTGTCGTCAGCCAAATGCTGGCCACGCGTTCGGACCGTCAGGGCGATCGCAAATCGCTGATTTTCGTCTGCTGCCTGCTGGGCGCCCTCGCCTGCATGCTGTTTGCATGGAACCGAAACTACTTTATTCTGCTCTTTATCGGCGTGTTGCTGAGCAGCTTTGGCTCGACCGCGAATCCACAGCTTTTTGCGCTGGCGCGGGAGCACGCGGATAAAACTGGGCGTGAAGCGGCGATGTTCAGCTCCATCCTCCGCGCGCAAATTTCTCTCGCCTGGGTTGTCGGCCCGCCCATCGCCTTTGCGCTGGCACTGGGATTCGGCTTCACGACGATGTATCTGACCGCCGCGGTCGTCTTTATCTTGTGCGGCATTCTGGTCAAACTCTTTCTGCCTTCCATGCCCAAAGCCGTGGAAAAGACCACTTCCACACTGGAATCACCGCGCCGCAACCGCCGTGATACGCTCTTGCTATTCGTGGCGTGTACCTTGATGTGGACCTGCAACGGCATTTACCTCATTAATATGCCGCTGTATCTGGTGCATGAGTTGCATCTGCCAGAGAAACTAGCGGGCATCATGATGGGCGTAGCTGCCGGGCTGGAGATTCCGGTGATGCTGATTGCTGGCTACGTTGCCAAACGCTTCGGTAAACGCTTCCTGATGCGGCTTGCCGTTGCCTCCGGTTTACTGTTCTTCGGCGGCTTGCTGGTTCTCAATGGCGAAATAGCGCTGCTGGCGTTACAGGTACTGAACGCGATCTTTATTGGCATTCTGGCCGGAATCGGCATGCTTTACTTTCAGGATTTGATGCCAGGACAGGCAGGTGCGGCAACCACGCTGTTTACCAATACGACACGCGTTGGCTGGATCATCTCTGGCTCACTAGCTGGGATTGTTGCTGAAATCTGGAACTATCACGCCGTCTTCTTCTTCGCGCTGCTGATGATCACCGGCTCCATCTATTGTATGTGGCGCATCAAAGACGCCTGATCGCTGCACATTAAGGGGCGGTGTCGGCTTCCAGTTTCAGCAGGTAAATCATCGCCTCATCACGATGGCTGAAACACATATCCGCGCGCGGTTTTAGCCCCGCGCAAACCGCAGGCCGCAATGGCGAATAGAACAGCCCGCAACGCATCGCGTCATCAAGATGAATACAGGGCGTGTTTGCAGGTTTGCCGTGCGGCAGGCCCGGCATTGGCGTTGAAATCGATGCCGCAATACAGCAGGCACCGCAATGGGGGCGACAGTCCATCAGCAAGCTCTCCGGTGGGCTGACAAGAAGTAGAGAGCGCCACCATAACAGCCCTTCTACCAAAAACCAATATCAGCCCCTTCATCTTATACTTGCCTGAACTCTCCGGCGCGAGTAACGTGTCGCCACAAAAATCACACTCCTTATAGCAGGTAATTTTTATGGCAAGAGCGAACGAAGTTAAACGCGGAATGGTCGTTAACTATAACGACAAGTTATTGCTGGTAAAGGACATCGACGTCCAGAGCCCTAGCGCCCGCGGAGCCAGTACGCTGTACAAAATGCGTTTTTCTGATGTCCGTACAGGTTTGAAAGTGGAAGAGCGCTTTAAAGGCGACGACATTATCGATACCATCACGCTGACGCGCCGCACGGTCACCTTCTCTTATATTGACGGCGACGAATACGTCTTTATGGATGATGAGGATTACACACCTTACCTCTTCAAAAAAGATCAAATAGAAGAAGAGTTGCTGTTTATCCCTGAAGGCGGGATGCCGGGAATTCAAGTATTGAGCTGGGACGGCCAAATCATCGCGCTGGAACTGCCACAAACGGTCGATCTGGAAATTGTTGAGACGGCACCGGGCATTAAAGGCGCCTCTGCCAGTTCACGCAACAAACCTGCTACCATGAGCACCGGTCTGGTTATCCCCGTTCCAGAATATCTGAGCGCGGGTGAAAAGATCCGTATTCATATTCCAGAACGTCGCTACATGGGTCGCGCAGACTAACATTCTACATTGTGCTTCACGCACAATACTTGTCGCCGGATGACCTATCCGGCACACGTCAACCTTCCCCCGCATTAGGAGCCTACCGTGCTAACAAAAGTCAATTTGATTACAGGGTTTCTGGGTAGTGGAAAAACCACCACGATTCGGCATCTTCTGTCGCAAAAGCCTGAGGACGAAGTCTGGGCGGTGCTAGTCAATGAATTCGGTGAAGTGGGCATTGACGGTGCGCTACTGGCGGACAGCGGCGCGGTGTTGAAAGAGATTCCCGGTGGCTGCATGTGCTGCGTAAACGGCTTGCCGATGCAGGTTGGCCTGAATATGTTGCTGCAACAGAAGAAGCCCCATCGGTTGCTCATCGAGCCTACGGGACTCGGCCACCCGAAACAAATTCTCTCCTTGCTGACGAGTGATATCTATCAGCCCTGGCTGACATTACAGGCTACGCTGTGTCTGCTGGATGCGCGTCAATTGAGTGATGCTCGCTATACGGAAAATGAGAACTTCCGCGATCAGCTTGCCGCCGCTGACATTATTATCGCCAACAAGCGCGATACTTATACCGCCGACGATCTCGCGGCCTTACAGCAGTGGCAGCAGACAAGCGGCGCTGGTCGGCAAATTATCGAGGCTAATCAGGGAAACGTTGACAGGCAGCAACTCGATCAGCCTCGACACAACATACGTGAACTGCCGGATGGCACCCACCACCACGCGCATAAGCCAAAAAATAACTTGGCCGCGTTGCAATTACCGAGTGGACAATCCTGGCGACGCTCTCTCAATCAGGGACAGGGATACCACGCCTGTGGCTGGATATTCGCACCTGAAACCGCTTTTGATACCGCCGCTCTGCTGGACTGGGTCCGTCTTTCTCCCGTAAGCCGGGTTAAAGGGGTGATGCGTATAAAAGAAGGGACGCTCGTTGTGAACCGTCAGGGACACGATCTTCATATAGAAACCCGATCGGCGGCACCGATTGATAGCCGTATCGAAGTCATTAATGAAACACCAGCAGAATGGAATACGTTACAAGCCTCGCTGTTAAAGGCTCGTTTAGCTAACGTGGACTAAACTGGAGTTTTTTCGTCTTTGTTTGGATTTTTTGCCTTATGTCATTTGTTCGTTTTTCTTCTATTTTAATGCTCAATGTATTGGGCATCGGCCTGTTTTTATCCTGGTATCTACCGGAAAATCATGGTTTTTGGCTCACGCTCGACAGCCATATTTTTTTCTATTTCAACCGCCTCTTGGTTGATAGCCCGACGTTTTTACATCTGGTTGCTATTACTAATAACCGTGCGTTTGACGGCTGTGCGCTCGTTGCGATGGGGTTGCTGTATCTGTCGTTTTATCTAAAAGCTACGCCCACAGAGCGTCGCCGTTTGTTGATCCTCGGTGTTGTCATGCTGTTAACTGCCGTCGTGCTGAATCAGGCAGGACATTTATTACCGGTGCAACACGCCAGCCCGACCCTCTATTTTAGTGACGTCAACCGCGTATCAGATTTAACCGGCATTCCGACCAAAGATGCTTCATCTGACAGCTTCCCCGGCGACCACGGCATGATGCTGATGATCTTTGCTGCGTTTATGCTGCGTTATTTTACCCGCACCGCTTTCGCTATCGGTCTGGCCATCATGGTGATTTTCTCATTGCCTCGCATCATGATTGGTGCACATTGGTTTACCGATATTGCCGTCGGTTCGCTCTCCGTTGTTCTGGTCGGGCTAAGCTGGTGGCTATTAACGCCAGCAAGTGATGCCGCTATTGCCCTGTTAAACCGACTATTACCTAAAAAATCGACAGTATAAATTCACATGGTTTCAGATTTTTTACATCGACTTTTTTTAGCTGAATACATCATTAAATCTTATAAATAAAATAGTTAAAACTGCTCGCAATCCTGCTTCTGTTGCGGTAGTCTCGTTCAAGTTTGCTTTTTAGCGCATACTGAACTAGCGGCGGCAAGAGAAATAATGTGCATTCCGGCACACTTTCGCCGATGAGTGTTTGGCTAAGAAGAAACTCTGATTTAGTCTCGTTTTCGTTTGGCATTTATACCCCAATGAAATGGGGATACTACATAGCGATATTTATCGTTAAGGACAGCAAGGGAACATAACAACAATGGTCAAGTCTCAACCGATTCTGAGATATATCTGGCGGGCAGTGCCTGCCGTCGCGGTAGCAATGATGCTCTCCGCATGTGGAAGTAATAGTGCATACAACAATAAAGCTCAAACTGATATGCATGCAGTTAATGATAAAGATGGTCTTTTACTGCAAGCCTCTCAGGATGAATTTGAAGCACTGGTTCGTAACGTGGATATCAAATCCAAGTTACTTAACCAATATGCCAGTTGGAAAGGTGTTCGTTACCGTTTAGGCGGTGATAGTCGCCGTGGCATTGACTGCTCAGCTTTCGTTCAGCGCACCTTCCGCGAACAGTTTGGTATGGATTTACCGCGTTCAACTTATGAACAGCAAGAAATGGGCCAGCAAATTCAGCGCAGCAAACTGCGTGTTGGCGATCTTGTTCTGTTCCGTGCAGGTTCAACCGGCCGCCACGTTGGCATTTATCTCGGCAACGATCAGTTCGTCCACGCGTCAACCAGCAGTGGTGTCATCATTTCCAAGATGACCGAAGACTACTGGAATAAGCGTTATCAAGAAGGACGCCGTGTCCTGAGTAAAGGAAAAACCAGCTAAACAATATCTCTCCCTTGCTGTGATATTGTTCTGTTAATAAAAGACCTTTGCTGTTAGCCAACGAAACCAGACGACATCAACGCCGCTTATCACCATAAGCGGCGTTTTTTTATTTCACCATGACCCATTTCCGAAATTCGCTTGACCCTATCTGGACTTGCCCCAGCAGGATTATCAAAATCTTAGAGCGATACCTGACCACGCGGTCGGGCGGCTCGCGTCATGCAATACCCTGAGCTTCTTCCAAGATCCAGTCCACAAACGCCTTGACCTCTTGCCGCTGCATGGCACCCGGTTTCGTCACCACATAATAGGCGAACCGTGCGGGCCACGGTTTGTCGAGCACCTGCACCAAGCGTCCCGCAGCAATTTCATCTTCCGCATACTCTAACGGCACTAACGCAAGTCCCTGGCCAGCTTCCGCCGCACGGATCAACAGGAAGTCATCCTCAAACGCTGTACCTCGCTCGGCGCGAGGGTCTTCGGCAACCCCATGCGCTGCAAGCCAAAGCGGCCAGTCTGCACGATCGCTATCGTGTAACAACGGGTAAGCCAGGCAATCTTCAGGTTCTTTGAGTGTCGCATCCGTAGTAACCAATCCAGGGCAAGCCACCGGCACCAGTACAGGGGCCATCAGCCGAGTAACATCCAGACCTGGGTAGACACCCAACCCATGCCGCAGTGCTACATCGACACGATCTCGCCGCATGTCTACCACGGCAGAGGTCGCCTCGACCCGTACCTCAATATGCGGATGGCGATGGTTGAATCGGCCCAGACGCGGCACCAGCCATGATGCCGCAAAAGTGGCAACCGTGCTGACTGTCAGGGTCTGGCGGGCCTTAATCTGATCTAAAGTCTGCACTGCTTTTTCGATTTGCTCAAAAGCCTGAAGCAGCGAGGGATGAACATCAGCCCCCGCCTCAGTGAGCCGCAGCCCCTGGCGCTCTCGTGTGAAAAGCACCACCCCAACCCGCTCTTCCAGCACCCGAATCTGTTGGCTAACTGCGCCAGACGTCACGTTCAGTGCTTCAGCCGCAGCCTTGATGCTACCTCGCTGCCCAACCTCAACAAAGGTGCGCAACGCCAACAGTGGGAGCGATATTACCATCAGATTTAGTTTTCCTAAATTTCAAGAGAAGAAATGATCGTTTCCGATAACGGAGCCTAGCGCCCATCATACCGTCTGTTTAGAAGTAATAGATAGGTTTAGATAAAGTATATTAACTTGGGAGCTTATATGAACAATCCACGCTGGCGACTTTGCCTGATTCTGCTTTGCACGACGCAGTTCGTCGCCTTACTCGACTTCTCCATCACCATGATTCCCTTGCCGCAGATTCAGGACAGCCTAGGCTTCACACCGGGCGCATTGCAATGGGTCATCAATGCCTATGGTGTAGCCATTGCAGGGTTCCTACTGCTGGGTGGGCGTGCCGCCGATATGTTTGGCCGTCGGCGCATGTTCCTGATTGGGCTGGCAATTTTTACTGTCGGTTCTTTGCTCGGCGGTTTCTCACAGAGCCCTATGATGCTGATCGCCACCCGCGCCTTACAGGGATTTGGCGCTGCATTGTTTTCACCCTCTGCATTTTCATTACTTCTGGCCGTGTTTCCCGAACAGAGGCAGCGTAATCGTGCGCTTGGGGCCTGGACAGCCGTAGCTGCCAGTGGGTTTGTCGCGGGTCTGATTCTGGGCGGTATCATTACCGACTTGATGGGCTGGCGCTGGGTGTTGTGGATCAACGTCCCTGTCGGCCTGTTGGTCATCGCCTTGGCTGGTGCCTTACCGCATGGTAAGCCCGAGACCAAGACAATTGCCCGACAATTGGACATTGGGGGTGCGCTGCTGGTCGCCGCAGGTGCTGCAACATTGGTCTATGCCTTTGCCAATAGCGAACATGTCGGTCTGTCTTCTCCTGCCACATTCGGGCTAATCGGTCTGGCTCTGGGATTGCTGGCGCTGTTCATCTGGGTGGAAAGTAAGGTTGAAGCTCCGTTGATGCCTCTCTCTATCTTCTGGCGGCGTATGACGGGAGGTGCCAATCTGGTGTCATTGCTGGCGAATACCGCTCTAGGCCCGACCTTCGTGGTCATTGCGCTCTACATGCAGGAAATCCTAGGCTTCACCGCCACGCAGACAGGGCTGGGGCTGCTCCCGATGGCAACGGCCTTCACGTTGGCAAGTGCCTGGGCTGGCCCAGCACTGATCGCCAAGATGGACACCAAACCCGTCATTCTGGGCGGCCTGACGTTGTTCATCGGCGGGCTAGCTTTGCTGGGCGCATCACTGACGTCTGATGCCTCATGGAGCACATCCATCCTGCCCGGCACCCTGCTGGCTGGCATCGGTTACGGCATCGCGTTCCCCGCTTGGACGGTGGCTGGTATCGAAGGGATTGATGCCGTCGATCACGGTGTAGCTGGCGGCATGCTCACGACAACACAAGAGGTCGGTTCCGCCATCGGCTTGGCAGTTGGCGTCGCAGTCAGCATCGCGGTGCTCGCTAATGGGGGCAGCGCTGCGCAAGGCTTCAGCTATGCCGTCTTAGTGTCTGCTAGCTTGGTAGTGGTCGGTTTAGCCTGCGCGGCGCTTGTCCTGCCGAGTAAGACGGCCGTTGTGGAGATCGCACGATGATTCAGCTTTACACCGACAGCTCGCCCAACGGCTTCAAGATCACCATTGCTTTGGAAGAACTAGGCTTACTGTACACCTTGCACCACATCCACATCGACAATGGGGAACATAGGCAACCCGAGTTCCTGCGTCTCAATCCGCACGGGCGCATTCCTGTGATCAAAGACAACGAGACGGGAATCACATTGTTCGAGTCAGCAGCCATCCTACTGTACTTGGCAGAGAAAACGGGGCAACTACTCCCAGCAGAGCCCAGGAAGCGCTGGGAGGCCATCCAATGGCTGGTGTTTCATGCCGCAAGCGTTGGGCCGATCATGGGTCAGAGGGTGCATTTTGAGCTGTTCGCCCAAGATAGGCAGCCCGCCAACATCGCACGCTATCGTCACCTGACCCATGACGCGTTTGCCACATTAGATGCCCGACTGGCCGAACACCCTTATCTGGCTGGCGATGACTATTCCATCGCAGATATCGCCCACTTCGGTTGGACGCACATTGCGCGAGTCATCGATTTTGACTTCAGTGCATATCAGCACCTGACTGACTGGCATGAGCGTGTGGCGGCAAGACCCGCTGTGTGCAAGGGCATCACGCTCCCCACCCCTGCAACGGGCGCATGAATCAGAGACTACTCAAGGACATACTAATCATGACTGCTATCCAGGTTTCAGGCGGTGCTTCTTTTGCCACGTTTTCCACACATCCGGATTATCGGCGGATGTTAGCCCCTGACCGATTGACCATCGGAATATTCTTGCCGCTACGTTTCTACAAAGGCGATATGCGTGTGTTGGCTGAAGACGTGCTGCCACATTTCCCATCGCACGAGGAGTCGCCAGTGCTCGCAACTCCGTGGTGATAGCCTGAATGAGGGGGGCCTTTGCGCCCCCCTTAAACTGACATTTGTAGACGAATCCTTCCGATTTAAAGCCCCCAAATACCGCTGCTTCCCCCTCTTCTGCGGCATACTGCGCAAAATATGACTGACTCAACAACCTGAAACATTAGCAGGCCGTGATTAAGGTAGGATTATCACCTGATTTCATGATAAAAAGAAAACACGTAACTTCCCGATGGGAATGTTAATTATTTCAAGAACTTTATGCCGAGAAAATCGGCATTGTTGACGTTACGGTATGGCATGTCTGTCTGCATCAGACGATAACCAACCAGAGAACGTCCACTCGCAGGAGATTACCGTCAGATGTTAAAGCGCGTTATCGCTGCCGTATTGCTTTGCACGGCCCATCTTGGGGCGCATGCCGAGACGACTGAGAACAGCACCAGCTTTGCACTTTTGGGGGAACCCAAATATGCCAAGAACTTCAGCCATTTTGATTACGTCAATCCTGATGCTCCCAAAGGCGGTAGCATCACTCTCAGCTCACTGGGTACCTTTGACAATTTCAACCGTTACGCGCTACGTGGCGTGGCAGCGGCACGTACTGAACGCCTCTACGATTCGCTCTTTGTTTCCTCTGATGACGAACCCGGCAGCTATTATCCGCTGGTCGCCCTGACAACACGCCATTCGGCGGATTTCCGCTGGATTGAAATCGAGATGAATCCCAAAGCCCGCTTTCATGACGGCACACCAATCATGGCAGCTGACGTCGCGTTTACCTACAATATGTTTATGACGCAGGGCGTGCCGCAGTTTCGCATCTACTTTAAAGATGTCACCGCCAAGGCCGTTGCACCGCTGACTGTGCGCTTCGATTTTCCCGTATCCGACAAAAACCGCATATTCAGTCTGATGACATTGCCCATCATGCCGGAGAAATTCTGGAAGAATCATAAACTCAGCGATCCGCTATCGTATCCGCCACCCGCCAGCGGCCCTTACCGCATCACCGCCTATCGTACCGGCCAATATGTCACCTATTCACGCGTGAAAGATTATTGGGGTGCCGACTTGCCAGTAAATAAAGGCCAGTACAATTTCGATAAAATCCGCTACGACTACTATCTCGACGACAGCGTTGCACTGGAAGCCTTTAAAGCTGGAGCTTTCGATCTGCGTGAAGAAGGCTCGCCAAAGCATTGGGCGACGCAATATCAGGGCGGCAACTTTGCGCGCGGCTACATCATCAAACAGGATCAGGTCAATCAATCCGCTCAGTCTACGCGCTGGCTGGTATTCAATATCCAGCGACCGCTGTTTCAGGATAGACGCGTGCGTCAGGCGCTAGCGCTGGCATTTGACTTCAACTGGATGAACAAGGCGCTGTATTACAACGCCTATCAGCGTACCGACAGCTATTTCCAGAATACGGAGTATGCCGCTAAAGGCGAACCCAGTGCAGAGGAACTGGCATGGTTGACACCGCTGAAGGACAAGGTGCCGGCCGAGGTCTTTGGCCCCAGTTATCAACCGCCCTTCTCCGACGGCAGCGGCTATGATCGACAAAACTGGCTGAAGGCACTCAAACTGCTGGAAGAGGCTGGCTGGGAATTGAAAGATCAAAAGCTGGTCAATAGCAAAACCGGACAGCCGTTTACGTTTGAATTGCTGCTGCCAAGCGCCGGCAACTCGCAGTATGTCCTGCCTTTTCAACAGAGCCTGAAAAAACTCGGTATCACCATGAACGTGCGTAACATCGACAGCACGCAGTTCAACAGTCGCCTGCGCAAACGCGATTTAGATATGACGGCAACGGTGTACCCCGCGTTCATCTACCCCGATGACAGCCTGCAAATGCGCTGGAGCTCGCAGTATATCGACTCAACCTACAATACTTCTGGCGTCAGCGATCCCGCGATTGATTCGCTCATCGCGGAAATCGTTAAGCATCAGGGGCAGAAAGTCCCGTTGCTGTCATTAGGCCGCGCGCTGGACAGAGTCTTGACTTGGAATCAGCTCATGATCCCGATGTGGTATTCCAATCATGACCGTTTCGCCTATTGGAACAAGTTTGCTATGCCTGCTGTACGCCCGGCCTATTCGCTTGGTTTTGATGGCTGGTGGTTCGATACCAAACAGGCGGCTACGCTGCCCGCAGAGCGACGTTAAGGAATCAAAATGGGAACGTATCTGTTACGCCGCCTCTTGCTGGTCATTCCAACCCTGTGGGCGATCATCACAATTAATTTCTTCATTGTGCAAATTGCCCCCGGCGGCCCGGTAGATCAAGCCATCGCGGCAATTGAAATGGGCCACGGCAGTGGTTATACCGCCAGTAGCGGAATGGATGCCGGAATGGCACGAACAGGCACCAGCGGCGCGCCCAACATCGAGAATGCTTATCGGGGTTCGCGCGGGCTTGACCCGGAAGTTATCGAGGAAATCACCAAGCGCTATGGTTTCGATAAACCGATCCATGAGCGCTACTTTACCCTGCTGTGGGATTACGTGCGTTTTGACTTCGGCGACAGCCTGTTCCGTGGCTCTTCGGTGATGCAACTCATTAAAGAGAGCATGCCGGTTTCGATCACGCTGGGGCTGTGGAGTACGCTGATCGTCTACCTGATCTCCATTCCGCTTGGCATCAAAAAAGCCGTGAAGAACGGCACACCGTTCGATACCTGGAGCAGCACGTTAATCATTATCGGCTATGCCATTCCGGCGTTTTTGTTTGCGATCATTTTGATTGTGCTGTTCGCAGGCGGCAGTTATCTGGACTGGTTCCCGCTTCGAGGGCTGGTTTCCAGCAATTTTGACACCCTACCGTGGCACAGCAAGATTACCGATTACTTGTGGCATATCGCGCTACCGGTTCTGGCTTCCGTCATTGGCGGTTTCGCCACGCTAACGATGCTCACCAAGAACTCCTTTATGGATGAAATTCGCAAGCAGTACGTGGTTACCGCGCGCGCTAAAGGGCTGGATGAGAAGAGCATTCTCTACCGTCACGTATTCCGTAATGCCATGCTGCTGGTAATTGCCGGCTTCCCCGCCACGTTTATCAGTATGTTTTTCACCGGTTCGCTGCTGATTGAGGTGATGTTCTCGCTCAACGGGCTGGGTTTGTTGGGCTATGACGCCACGCTGCAACGTGACTATCCTGTCATGTTCGGCACGCTGTACATTTTCACGCTGATCGGCTTATTGCTGAATATCGTCAGCGACATCACCTATACGCTGGTGGATCCGCGTATCGATTTTGAGGGACGCCAATGAGCCGCTTAAGCCCGATTAATCAAGCGCGCTGGGCGCGTTTTAAAAGTAATCGTCGCGGTTACTGGTCGCTGTGGATTTTCATGGTGCTGTTTATCGTCAGTCTGTTTTCCGAATTAATCGCCAATGACAAACCGCTGCTGGTGAAGTATGACGGCCAGTTCTATACGCCGGTGCTTGTTGACCACAGCGAGCGGACATTCGGCGGACAGTTGGATACCACCGCTGACTTCCGCGATCCTTATATCGCCGAGCGTATTAGCAGCCACGGCTGGGCTATTTGGCCGCTGATTCACTACAGCTACGACACCATAAACTACGCCACGACAGCGTCCTTCCCGTCTGCGCCAGACTGGCAAAACTGGCTGGGCACAGACAGCCAGGGGAAAGACGTGGTCGCCCAGGTAATGTACGGCTTCCGTATCTCACTGCTGTTCGGTCTGGCGCTCACGATCCTGTCCAGCGTGATTGGTATCGTCGTCGGGGCGACACAGGGCTATTACGGCGGACGTTTCGACCTATGGGGGCAACGCTTTATCGAAGTTTGGTCCGGCATGCCGACGCTATTTCTCATTATCTTGCTGTCCAGCGTGATTCAGCCGGATTTCTGGTGGTTATTAGGCATTACTGTGCTTTTCGGCTGGATGAGTCTGGTTGGCGTGGTACGGGCGGAATTTCTGCGTACCCGAAATTTTGACTATATTCGTGCGGCGCAGGCGATGGGCGTCAGCGACCGCGCCATTATGTTCCGCTGCATGCTGCCAAACGCGATGGTCGCTACGCTGACCTACCTGCCCTTTATTCTTTGCGGCTCGATTACCACGCTGACATCGCTGGATTTTCTCGGCTTTGGTCTGCCGATGGGCTCGCCATCACTAGGCACCTTATTGTTGGAAGGGAAAAATAACCTTCAGGCACCGTGGCTGGGCATTACCGTATTTATGGTGCTTTCCATCGTGCTTTCCTTACTCATTTTTATCGGCGAAGCGGTGCGCGACGCCTTTGACCCCAGCAAGGCGCATTAATATGTCCAGTTCACCTTTATTGCAGATAGATAATCTCAGCATTGCCTTCCGCAAAGGCGATCAGGAGCAGCGCGTTGTCGACCAGCTTTCACTGGCAGTAAACGCAGGTGAGACGCTGGCGCTGGTCGGTGAATCAGGTTCGGGGAAAAGCGTCACCGCACTATCGGTGTTGCGCTTACTCCCCTCTCCGCCCGTGGTTTATCCGCAGGGGGATATCCGCTTTGCGGGGCAATCGTTGCTGCACGCCGATGAAAAAACACTGCGTCAGATACGCGGCAATCGGATTGCGATGATCTTTCAGGAACCAATGGTGTCGCTTAACCCTTTGCAAAGCATTGAGAAACAGCTGATTGAAGTGCTTTCGCTCCATCGGGGCATGCGCACCGAGGCAGCCCGCAGCGAAGTCATCACCTGTCTGGATCGCGTGGGTATTCGGCAGGCTAAAAGCCGATTGAATGATTTCCCGCACCAGCTTTCTGGCGGGGAACGCCAGCGTGTCATGATTGCGATGGCGTTGCTGACACAGCCGGATTTGCTGATTGCCGACGAACCCACAACGGCGCTAGACGTGACCGTTCAGGCGCAAATATTAAAATTGCTGAACGAGCTGAAGCAGGAGCTGGGGATGAGTTTACTGTTCATCACCCACAACCTGAATA
Organism: Pectobacterium versatile; assembly: GCF_020166435.1. GTDB lineage: Bacteria > Pseudomonadota > Gammaproteobacteria > Enterobacterales > Enterobacteriaceae > Pectobacterium > Pectobacterium versatile. The sequence goes on from NZ_JAINZP010000002.1 coordinate 330,290, forward strand.
TTGTCCGTCAGTTGGCAGATAACGTGTCGGTCATGAAAGCGGGTCAGGCGGTGGAACACAATAGCTGCCAGCAGCTTTTCAGCGCACCGCAGCACCCCTACACGCGCCAGTTGCTGGATGCAGAGCCGTCAGGCGAGCCGCTTCCGGTAACGGATGACGGCGAACCTCTTTTGCGGGTGGAAAAACTGCACGTTTCGTTTCCCATCAAACGTGGTCTTTTGCGCCGTACCGTTGACGAAAAGCAGGTAGTGAACAATATCAACTTCACCTTGAGACGCGGCGAAAGCCTAGGTCTGGTGGGGGAATCCGGCTCAGGAAAAAGCACGACTGGATTAGCGTTGCTGCGCCTGATTCAATCACGCGGTGATATCTGGTTTGACGGCCAGCCCTTGCAAGGACTAACCCGCAAGCAAATGCTACCTTTCCGCCACCGGATTCAGGTTGTCTTTCAGGATCCGAACTCTGCGCTGAACCCGCGACTGAATGTGGAGCAAATTATTGCGGAGGGATTGACCGTCCATCATAAGTTAAGCAAAGAGGCGCTCGACCAGCGTGTGATTGAGGCGATGCAGGAAGTCGGGCTGGATCCCACGACTCGCTACCGCTATCCATCCGAGTTTTCCGGCGGCCAACGCCAGCGTATCGCTATCGCTCGTGCGCTGATACTGCAACCCGAGCTGCTGATCCTCGATGAACCCACGTCGTCGCTGGACAGAACGGTTCAGGCGCAAATTCTGGCGCTGCTGAAATCATTACAGGAAAAGCACAAAATAGCCTACCTGTTTATCAGCCATGACTTACAGGTTATCCGTTCTCTGTGCCATCAGGTTATTGTGTTGCGACAAGGCGAAGTGGTCGAACAGGGAGAATGCAAACAGGTATTCGCGCACCCTGCCGAACATTACACGCGGGAACTGCTACAGTTCTCATCCTATACGGCAGAAACGCAGTCGGCATAAAATGAGAGAATACCGCAGCGCCAATCTGCTGACGCTGCGGTTTAAAAGGGATATTGTGCCGATACGGACTCAGCGATAGCGACACCGACATTCTTCAGACGGCACATTGCTGTGCTTTCATCATTGCGATGCAAAAACAGACACGGTTCGCCTTCCCATTCCAGAACGGCGCATTCAACCTGTATTTCAGACAGGGATTGATTCAGCTGGCGCATGATGTTCCATGCGATATCGCCATCGTGGCTCAACAGTTTGAGGCCAATCAGGTTGTTGTCTTCTTCTCTGCCGCTCAGCGGAATCGGTTCAACATTGATACCTGCAAAACCCGATAACCAGCGATAACTTTGCGGCAAACGATGAACTACCGAAAGTTGGAAACTGTCCACTACTGTTTTCCTCAGGTAATAATTCACAAAATAGTAACATATTTATCATAGTAGCGTGTTCACACCATTTCTTGCCACTTTTAGCGAACAAAAAAACAACAAACACGCTTTTTCATATCGTGATAGTGGCTAACAGATCTGATTGCAAGGACTATTAATGCCAAATCGATCACGAATTTTTCTTCTTTTCCGGCTATATGTAACCTTTTCCATTTAATATCTCAACCCTTTTCAGCCTACTTGTTCACTTTTGGGTCAAATATTTTACATTAGCAAAACAAAAAATTATGCCTAGGTATCGCCTGAAGAAGGACAATCAGGAATAAGAGAGAACAGACTCAGATGCAGGAACATCTTTCCTGCATCTGAGAAGAAGGGAAAATCAGGACGCGGGAGAACGGGTTGCGTACAGATACAGCATAAAGGCACCTATCGAACAGATTGCCATCGATAGCACCATCGGCCAGGCGCTATTGAATGAGGCTAGCGATAGGATAACGCCTACAATCGCGCCCAGACCAAAGCGCAGCGTGCCAGCCAACGACGAGGCCGTCCCTGCCATATGCGGGAAATCATCGAGAATTACCGCCATCGCATTCGACGCCACCATCGCAATACAGCCGACAAACAGTGCCACGCCAAACACCAGCGGTAAGAAGCCGAGATCGAACAGGCAGACGATCACCAGCCATATTCCCATCACAAACTGAATGACCAGCCCCGTGCGGAACATTGCCATCGCACCCAGCCGTCGTACATTACGGCTGTTAAACAGCGTCACCACAAACAGAAAGACGACGTTCAGGGCAAAATAGTAGCCAAAATTCTGAGGAGAAACGCCATACAGATTGATATACACAAACGGCCCGGCACTCAGGAAGGAGAACATGCCGCAAAACGAAAGCCCGCTTGCCACCATATAGCTGAACACCCGCTTGTGGCGGAACAGGATGGCAAAGTTCCCGATGGTGGTGCGCAGATGAAATTTCTGCCGCTTAGCGGGTGGTAAAGTTTCTTTGATAAAAAAGAAAATCAGCGCTGACGCCAGAAAAGCCGCACCAGAGATCGTCCAGAAAATGGAATGCCAGCTAAACCACAGCAGCAGCCAGCCACCAGCAATGGGCGCAATGAGCGGTGCGACGGTCATCACCAACACGACAAATGACATCATGCGAGAAAAATCATCCCGCGAGAACATATCGCGCATCAGGGCATTGATCACCACTGCAGCCGCAGCAGCAGAGACACCGTGCAAAAAACGCATGTAGATCAGCTGCTCTACCGTTTGTGCCAGCGCACAGGCCACGCCTGCAAACGCAAAAACCAGCGTACCGCCGAGAATCACAGGCTTACGTCCCAGACTGTCCGCCATCGGCCCGTAGAACATCTGGCCAATCGCAAAACCCAGCACATAGGTGCTGAGCGTCATTTGGACATGCCCGTCCCCCACGCCAAACTCGTTAGCAATGGTCGGCAACGCAGGTAAATACATATCGATAGCTAACGGCATTAGCATCGAAATCAGGCCAAGAATAAAAATCAGCCCGAAATGAGAAGAGCGGCGTAATTGCACTAATAACTCCAGATTTAGAAAAAAGGTCATGCTATGCATGCATTATTTTACGCTGGCGACCTCCTCAGCACTTAACTCCCGGTATTCCCCCGGCTCCAGTTCGCTATCCAGACAGATGCCACCGATACGTTCGCGATGCAGCTCAACGACCCGATTCCCCACCGCAGCAAACATCCTTTTCACCTGATGATAGCGACCTTCGCTAATCGTCAGTCGAACAACATAATCCGTTATCTTCTCAAGCGTAGCGGGTTTGGTGAGGTTCTTCTCGTTATGCAGTTGCACGCCCGCCGTAAATTGCGTGGCGGTGTCCTCGGCCAGCGGCTGTTCGAGCGTCACCAGATACGTTTTTTCACACTGGTGCTTAGGCGAGGTAATGCGATGCGACCATTGTCCGTCGTCAGTTAGCAGTACCAGTCCAGTGGTATCAATATCCAGACGCCCCGCCGCGTGCAGTTTGTACGCCACCGGGACATCCATGAAATACAGAATGGTAGGATGATCGGGATCGTCCGTTGAACAGACGTAGCCCTGAGGCTTATTCAACATGAAATAGCGCGGGCCACTCTGTTGTTTCAACGGTTCACCATCAAACTCAACATTATGCTCAGGGGATAACTTGAACGCGCCGCTTTTTACCACTTCACCATCAACGGTAACACGCTGTGCGTGGAGTTCACGCGCTACCAGTGAGCGGCTAATTTCCAATTGCTGGGATAAAAATTTGTCCAATCGCATTAAAACTCACTACCTATCTCAAATAACTGCCAGTCTCAAATCGTGAGACCCTAAATTGTGAGACCGTAGTATAACGGGGCTTTACCCACTCGTCCTGCAATTCACCGCCCATAACTTGCTCTTTTTAGCCTGCCTTCAGGCTGTGTCCCCTTTGCTTATCTCTCGCGCCAGGTATTATCAACAGGCATAATAGGGGCAATTTTCTATCTTTTGAGGGCAACCGCATGTCATCTATCCACGGTCATGAAGTTTTGCAAATGATGCTCGCGTCCGGTGAGTCGTTTACCACTGAACAGCTGATTACTACCATAGAAGATCGCTTCGGCCGCGCAGCGCGTTTTCATACCTGCTCCGCCGAAAATATGACGGCCTCAATGCTGGTGCAATTTCTGTCTGAACGCGGGAAATTCATCCCGCACGATGCAGGCTTTACCACCAGCGCCAGTAAAATCTGCCAGCACTAGTTATGTCGTTCACACAGTCTGCCTCGTTCACACTACGGCCTTACCAGCGTGAGGCAGTTTCCGCCACACTCGACTATTTTCGCCATCATACCCAACCGGCCGTTATCGTTTTGCCTACCGGCGCGGGGAAAAGTCTGGTGATCGCCGAACTGGCGCGGCTTGCTCGTGGTCGTGTACTGGTGCTTGCACACGTCAAGGAACTGGTTGCGCAAAACCATGCCAAATACTGCGCCTTGAACTTGGAAGCGGATATCTTCGCGGCGGGGTTACAGCAGCGAGAGAGTCAGGGAAAGGTGGTCTTTGGCAGCGTGCAGTCCGTCGCGCGTAATCTCGACCAGTTCGATAATGCCTTCTCCCTTCTGATCATTGATGAATGTCACCGTATTAGCGACGACGATAACAGCCAATATCAACAAATTATCCAGCACCTGCAAAAAACTAACCCACAGCTGCGGCTGCTCGGCTTAACGGCGACGCCCTATCGACTTGGTAAAGGCTGGATATATCAGTATCACTATCACGGCATGATCCGTGGCGACGAACGCAGTTTGTTCCGCGACTGCATCTATGAGCTGCCGCTGCGTTACATGATCAAGCATGGCTTTCTGGTGCCGCCTGACAGATTAGACATGCCAGTAGTGCAATATGATTTCAGTAAGCTCGTCGCCCGCAGCAACGGGCTATTCAGTGAAGCCGACCTGAACCTCGAACTCAAGCGTCAGCAGCGTATTACGCCGCACATCATCAGCCAGGTCATCGATTATGCGCAAACGCGGCGCGGCGTGATGATTTTTGCGTCCACCGTCGAACATGCCAAAGAAATTACGGCCTTGCTACCGACTGGTCAGGCTGCGCTGGTCAGCGCCGATACGCCAGCAGCGGAACGTGATGCGCTGATTGAGGCTTTTAAACAGCAGTCGCTACGATATCTGGTCAACGTGGCGGTACTGACAACCGGATTTGATGCCCCGCATGTCGATCTCATCGCCATCCTTCGCCCAACAGAATCCGTCAGCCTGTATCAGCAAATCGTCGGGCGCGGTTTACGTTTGTATCCGGGGAAAACGGACTGCCTGATTCTGGATTACGCTGGTAATCCGCACGATCTCTATACGCCAGAAGTCGGTAACAGTAAACCGCATGCTGGTAGCCAACCGGTACAGGTCTTCTGCCCTGAATGTGGCTTTGCCAATCTATTCTGGGGAAAAACCACCCCAGATGGCGACATCATCGAACACTATGGCCGCCGCTGTCAGGGTTGGGAAATGGCGGAGAGCGGCCAACGCAAGCAGTGTAATTTCCGGTTTCGGTTTAAAGTGTGTCCACACTGCGGTGCGGAAAATGATATTGCCGCACGGCGCTGCCACCAGTGTGACGAAGTATTGGTCGATCCTGACGATATGCTGAAAGCGGCGCTGAAACTGAAAGATGCGCTAGTTCTGCGCTGTAGCGGCATGAGTTTCGAGCAGGGGCAGGATGCGAAAGGAGAATGGCTGAAGATTACCTACCACGATGAGGAAGGTGCCGAAGTTAGCGAACGTTTTCGTCTGCACACTACCGCTCAGCGTCACGTCTTCCTGCAACAATTTTTGCGTGTTCACCAACGCGCACCGGGAACCCCGTTTAACTGGCAAAATGCCGCTGACGTCATCGCACAGCAACCTTTATTACGCGCGCCTGATTTTGTCGTCGCCCGCAAACACGGAAAATTCTGGCAAATACGCGAAAAGCTCTTTGATTATCAGGGGCGCTTCCGCCGCGCCAACGAGCTCCGCGGCTAAGGCATACTCTAAATAATTCGAGTTTCAGGCAGGCGGCAAGTGAGGGACAAATTCGTCGGGAACGAATTTGACCAGCCAGCGGCTGGCCTTCGGTGAGAGACAGGATGTCTCTCATTTCATCCCGATGAGCTTACTCAGGTAAGTGATTCGGGTGACTGACAAATCTGCCAGAGGCAGGTTTGAACGCTGCTTGCAGCGGCCCCAACGGGGCGAGGTCCACGTAAGTGGGCCGAGTAGCGCTGCCAACGCACATGAAACTTGAAGTATGACGAGTAATTTTGGGATTCATTTGCCCGCAGAGCCATATTCCGCTAGAATTCAGCCCGCTTTTGTTCGCAAAAGCTGAATAGTCCCACCTGTTGCTGGGTCGCCTGTAGCAGGAATACTTTATATAAGTAGAGAAGAAAATGATTACTATCAAAGCAGAAGCACGTCAAGGTCAGGGTAAGGGTGCGAGCCGCCGCCTGCGTTCAGCTGGTAAATTCCCAGCCATCGTTTACGGTGGTTCAGAAGCACCAGTATCTATCGAACTGGATCACGATTCAGTAAAAAACCAAGAAGTGAAAGATGGCTTCTACGGTGAAACACTGATCCTGTCTATCGATGGCAAAGAAGTTCAAGTTAAAGTTCAGGCTGTACAACGTCACGTTTACAAGCCAAAACTGACTCACATCGACTTCGTTCGCGTTTAGTTTGCGCTGAAGTTGTTTTCCGGGACGCCGGAAAAGAAGAACGCCGCTTATGCGGCGTTTTTTTTATAAAAATTTATTCATTCACAAAGGAATGTGAACATGTCTCGTGATATCTCACAGCGACTTATCGCTATCGATGCCCTGCGCGGTCTGGTTATGGTACTTATGTTACTGGACCATGTACGGGAAACCTTTTATCTGCACCTGCAACTCGCCGATCCGATTGATGTAGCCAGCACCGACCCCATGCTATTCATCAACCGTACGCTGGCGCATTTGTGTGCTCCCGTATTTGTCTTTTTAACCGGACTTTCTGCCGCGCTTTATCATCAGAAAGTGCAAGATCGCCGACAAACCGCCCTCTTCCTGTTCCAGCGCGGCTTAATTCTCATTCTTCTTGAGCTCACGTTGATCAACTTCGCGTGGACGTTCCAATTCCCGCCACAGGTCATTTATTTACAGGTCATTTGGGCCATCGGCATGAGCATGCTGGCTCTCAGCGCGCTGATCTGGTTACCCTCTGGGCTGGTTTTGATACTGGCCATCGTTATCGTGGGCGGACATAACCTGCTGGACCCTCTGCAGGTTTCCGCAGACTCCATCTGGTCCATTCCCTGGGCAATTTTGCACGATCGCGGTTGGATAGACATCGGCGACACATTCCGTATGCGTACTTCATACCCGGTATTGCCTTGGATTGGCGTCATTTCACTTGGCTACGTGGCTGGGGCGCTATACCGAAAAGAGGTATTTCCACTTCAGCGCCAGAAAGCCCTGCTCACTCTGGCTGGGATCACGCTCGCGCTGTTCTTCGTTCTGCGTAGCCTCAATCGGTATGGCGAAAAACCCTGGCAGCAGGGCGATGTCATCACGCAGACACTCATGAGTTATTTCAACATCACGAAATACCCGCCATCGCTGCTGTTCCTCTGTCTGACGCTTAGCATCGGGCTTTGCCTGCTTGCCGTATTCGAACGTCAGCAGCAAAAGCGCTGGCTGGTGATGCTGGCGAGCTTCGGTGCCGCGCCGATGTTTTTCTATCTACTGCATCTGTATGTTTTAAAAGGGATGTATTTAACCGCTGTCGCGATCTGGGGGAAAAATCAGGGAGAATGGTTCGGCTTTTCCGCCGTCTGGCAATTGTGGGTGTGCACTGTGATACTGATGGTCGTGTTATTTTCGCCCGTTCGCGCGTTTGCCCGCTTAAAAGCCCGCCGCAGAGACATCCGCTGGCTTAAATACTTCTAATCACTATCGTTTCAAACCGTCATCAGCTACTGCCCTTTTCCTGAAGTAAGAAAAAGGGCAGCGTCTTCTGGTGCCGACTACTTACCGCTGCTCGTCCGACGCTGTAACTGATCGCGCAGATTCGGCGGCGTGCCTTTAATCGTCAACGTATCCGTCGCCGGATCCCAGAAAATTCGCTCACCGAGCAATAGCGCATCAAAATTCAGACTGATGCCGCCGCCGCTGCCAGCAAATTTGGTCAGTTGGCGCAGCGTCCCACGATCGGCAGGGAAACTTTCTTCCAGCTCATAGCCCTGATCGGCTGAAAACTGCTGAAAGGTCTTTTCGCCAAGCGGTGGCAATTCCTGCGACAGCGACGCCAGCTCGATTTCTTCGCCGGACTGCAATTGCTCATTGCAGTAGCTATATACCTGCTGACGATAATTCTGGCGCTCGTTTTTATCTAACTGTGCCTCATCACAATACTCATCGACCGCTTTCAGCAAGCCACGGTTTTGTGCTTTGGTGTCCAGCCCTTCTGACGCGGCCAGAAAATCCATGAAGAAGTCAGATACTTTGCGCCCGACGCGGCCTTTGAGGAACGTCAGATAGCGAGTGGATTCTGGATTAACTTCCCATTCCGTCAAATCGATACGCGCAACGATATCGGCATGATTGATATCCAGATAGTGCGTGGTGCTGATATCCAGCTGTTCATTAACTCGCATGCTGTTGCAGCTATTGAGCACCGAGATCAGCAAATACTCGACCGCCAGATAACGATACTGGCAGAACAACACGATACCGCCTTCAGCAAACGGGTACTTCGCCAGCTCGTCACGCAAGCGTCCGGTCGCAGCGCGTGAGAAACTTAGAAAATCCTCATCCCCTTTGCGACAAGCTCGCAGCGCATCCGCCAGCTCGCTTTGCTCATTAAACAGCCCATAGGCCTTACTCTTGGCGCTGTAGACGCGATGCAGTTCAGCCATCATCTCTTCTACTGCCGCATTGGTTGGCAATAGGGAATCACGTAACACCATTTCCAGCGTTTGTTCGTCACGTTTAATTAGCTGATGCAGGGCAATCTGGGCGATATCCAGACTCATGATAAACTCTCCTTTTGGCAAGGCGCGTATTCAAACACTGATACGAACGACCCGCAACACATTAAAGCTGGCCCTTTACATCTGTACGCGCGCTAAGCGTCTACACTACTTATTGATAAAAGCACGCCAGTGATAAAAGTACGTTAATGATAAAAGTGCAGAAAAGCATAAGCCTATACGGTAAGATAAGCGACTTTACCAGCTTGAGATACGCCATTTTATGCCACAATCATCCCGTTATAGTGACGAACACGTTGAACAACTGCTTTCTGAGATGGTCAATGTTCTGGAAAAGCACCACGCCCCAACCGATCTTGCTTTGATGGTGCTCGGTAACATGGTGACGAACCTGATTAACACCAGCATCGCACCTGCACAACGTCAGGTTCTGGCGCGTTCTTTCGCTGAAGCCCTACAGGCTTCGATTAAAAAAGCCGATAAAGCTCACTAAGTTTTGACCAACGTATGGTAACCAACCGTCAGCGCTACCGCGAAAAAGTCTCCCAGATGATCAGTTGGGGACACTGGTTCGCCTTATTCAACATTTTGCTCACTTTGGGGCTGGGTAGCCGCTACCTGTTTGTTGCCGATTGGCCGACATCCCTGTTCGGTCGACTTTACGCACTGGTTAGCTGGCTTGGTCATTTTAGCTTCATCGTCTTTGCTGCCTATCTGCTGGTTATCTTCCCGCTCACATTTATTGTGATGTCGCAGCGCCTGCTACGGTTCCTGTCTGCGGCGTTGGCAACGGCTGGGCTGACGATACTGCTAGTGGATGTTGAAGTCTTTACACGCTTTCACTTGCACCTCAACAGCACCGTTTGGGAACTCGTCGTCAATCCGGGACAGGGTGAAATTGCCCGCGACTGGCAGTGGATGTTTATCGGCATTCCGTTGATTTTCATGGCAGAAATGCTGTTCGGCACTTGGTGCTGGCAAAAACTCCGCAGCCTGAACCGTCGCCATTTTGGCAAACCGTTAGCGGGCGTTTTCATCTCGGCGTTCTTCGCGTCACATCTGATGTACATCTGGGCCGATGCGAATTTCTATCGCCTGATTACCATGCAGCGCGCCAACCTGCCGCTGTCTTATCCGATGACGGCGCGTCGTTTTCTGGAAAAACACGGCCTGCTGGATGCACAGGAATATCAGCGTCGGCTGATGCAACAAGGCAATCCTGAAGCCATGACAGTGGAGTATCCGCTCAGTCACATCTCCTTCCGCGATAGCGGCAGCGGCTACAACCTGCTGATGGTGATGATTGACGATACGCCCCCCGACGCCATACAAAACCGGATGCCGAATCTTTCGCGTTTCGCCGCAGAAAACGTGCGTTTTAGCGATCATTACGATTCAGGTTCTCAGCCAGACGCCGCCTTGTTTAACCTGTTTTACGGCCTCTCGACGACCTATATGGACGGTATTTTGAGTGCGCGTAAACCTTCTGCCCTGATCACCGCGTTGAGCCAGCAGGGCTATCAGTTTGGGCTATTTTCAGCAAACGGCTTCAACAGCCCGCTTTATCGTCAGGCGCTGCTTTCTGATTTCTCCTTACCTGCGCCACAGCAGCAAGGCAGCGATGCCATCATTACGCAATGGCAGGAATGGCTCAACCGCGATAATAACCCGGCGCCTTGGTTCTCTTACGTTGAACTGAGCAGCTCACCAAAAACCACAGATGGCAAAGGTGCTGAGCCTAACGGTCGCATGAATATTCAGGACGTTGACCGCCAGATTGGGAAAATCATTAGTACCCTGCAGGAAAAAAACATTCTGAATAACACGGTCGTCATCGTGACAACTGCACAAAACCAGAATGCCAATACCAGCAACGCGACACGTTTTGCCCGTACCCAGTGGCAAACACCGCTCATTGTTCACTGGCCGAACACACCTGCACAAACCATTACGAAAATGACGGACAACAAAGACGTCATGACCACGCTAATGCAGCGCCTGCTCCACGTTAAAAACAGCACGGATGATTATTCGCAGGGCGAAGACCTGTTCTCTGCCCAGCGGCGCTACCCGTGGTTGATTAACGGCAACGGCAGCACGCTGCTCATCACAACGCCGGATCAGCTCATCGTGTTGGAAAGCAACGGCAACTACCGAGCTTACGACATGAAGGGAAATCGGTTGAATGATGAGAAACCGCAGCTTGCCCTACTCTTGCAGGTACTAACGAACGAAAGGCGCTTTATTGCCAACTAACTGCCTAAATCTAAAGCAGTCGTTCCATCAGGCTATTGCAATAAGGTCAGGAAAAGGTAGTATAAATGCTCATAGCATCGGCACGTAGCGCAGCCTGGTAGCGCACCGTCATGGGGTGTCGGGGGTCGGAGGTTCAAATCCTCTCGTGCCGACCAAATACAACTTCGGTTAGTATCGTTTACTACCGGAAACCCCACAAGAACCCGCATTCTCACTGAGTTTGCGGGTTTTTTGTTGCCTGTTATCTATCGGCATACCCCGTTTACAGCCGGAAAATTTGGGACTACATTTGGGACTAAATCAACGTAGTCCCATAAAACCGTAGTCCCAAAGGTAACGATCATGGCAATTCAGGCAAAGCCCCTCACAAACACGGAAGTCAAAGCTGCTAAAGCAATAGACAAAGAATTGTCGCTACATGATGGTGGCGGGCTGCTATTGTTCGTCAAACCTTCCGGCACAAAGACATGGCGTTTTCGCTATTACCACCCACAGACTAAAAAGCGCACTACGTTGACGTTTGGCAGCTATCCGGCAATTTCTTTGGCTGATGCCAGACAAATGCGGGAAGCAGCCAAAGCTCTCTTAGAAAAAAGCATCGATCCACAATTCCACCAGCAACAGCAGCGTGAACAAGAACAAGCCATCAACCTAAACACGTTCGCCAAAGTTTCCGCCGACTGGTACGAAGTGAAAAAGTCTCAACCGCTGGCCGAGAACACCATTAAAGATATCTGGCGCTCGTTAGAAAAATACGTGTTCCCGTTCATTGGAACCTTACCGATCACCCAGCTTACCGCTCGTCACTTCATCACCGCGTTGGAACCGATACAGGCCAGCGGCAAACTGGAAACCGTCAAGCGGGTAAGCCAGCGAATTAACGAGGTGATGGATTATGCGGTTAACTCTGGGCTGATTCCTGCTAACCCCGCCGCCAAGATCCGCAAAGCGTTTCAGACGCCGGTGAAAACCCATATGCCGACCATTCGGCCAGAGGCATTACCTGGCTTGATGAAAACGCTATCGGTCGCCAGCATTGAGTTACAGACCCGCTTATTGATTGAATGGCAGCTACTCACCGTTACCCACCCTGCCGAAGCCGCTGAAACCCGCTGGAGCGAAATAAACCTCACAGAGAAAACCTGGACGATCCCCGTTGGCCGAATGAAGATGCGTCGTGATCACGCTATTCCCCTACCCCCGCAGGCATTAGCTATTCTGGACGCCATGAAGCCCATCAGCGGACACCGTGAATATCTGTTTCCTTCCAGTAAAGACCCTAAGCAGCCGATGAACAGCCAGACCGCTAACGCCGCATTGCGCCGTATGGGTTACAAAGGCGTACTGGTATCCCACGGCCTACGTGCCATATTCAGCACTGCCGCCAATGAAGAAGGCTTCCCGCCAGACGTGATCGAAGCCGCCCTCGCCCACGTTGATACTAACGAAGTACGCCGCGCCTATAACCGATCCACTTATCTGGAACAGCGCAAAATATTGATGTGCTGGTGGGGTGAATTTGTCGAAAAAGCAGCAACGGGAAAAGTGATGGCGTCAGAAGGAGCCAGAGGATTGCGCGCAGTTAATGGCTGACACTGTATTTACATATGGGGCAATAAACGGAACCAGAAAAACACACGGAATAAGAATGAATTTTTTCATAAACTGATTGCAAAACAGCGTTCAATCACCAGAATCATTTATTTGAGTAAGTGATTCTGGATTTTTTCACTTTATCTATCCCTGAAACTCGAATTATTTAGCTCATATCATTATTCCAAAAATTTACTTACCTTCCAATTTTAAACCTTAATTATCATACACCTCCCTCTAGAACCGTTTAACTATCTGCACTGACCGGACAACGCCGGTTTCATTGGAGATAAACACGTATGAACCTGTTAGACAGAAAAATCCTGTTAAAGAAAGAAGTGAAAGCCATTCTGCGCGTTAGTTCAGACAGCAGCTTTCAGGAAATGATCAATGCCGGAGAATTCCCCAAAGGGTTTCGGGTTGGCTTACGGCGCGTAGGCTGGTTCGAGGATGAAGTTAGCGACTGGTTGAAGCAACGTATTGCAGAACGTGACCAGCAAACCGAAACCGCATAAGCCGACACCTTCATTTTTATTGCCGCGATAGCGGCATATCGGAATCACAAAATATGATGATCCAAAAATCTGGCACTGGCTGGAACGGGCATTGTTACGCCAAAAATCAGGAAACAGCCTTTTTTATACACAATAGCGAGTCCATTTTTCTCTCTCTGAAAAATGCGCAACGCTTAGCAAACCCAATACAAAACGTATTGACGCTGGCGGGGCATCTGGCTTATCGTTTCACCGTTGCCGCAAAATCGGCGACCAGGTTTGACAGCCTGAATGTACAAGCGGACGACCGCTTTAGTTTCATGCGGTTTTTTTACGTCCGTAAACCAAGTTATGCCCAAATTATGGTGGGGCGTAATGGGGGAGCCTTCGGGCTCGCCGGTTTCTTGTACGCCGGTCTGTCAACCCTGTTACGTCTCACCACCCCGATTGACAGCGGAGTGGTGGGGTTTTCAATCCCGTACAAGAAGCCGCCGCTATGGTTGCTACCCCTACCCCGTTTCACCCTCATTTCACCTTTCTCTTTCTGGCGGTCTACCGCACAGCGCCGCACGACAAACCGCACCGTAAAGCCATTATTGCGCAGAATGAGCGATCCGCTCGTCAGCATTTTGAGCCCGATTTTATTCTGTTCTTTGCTGGCCGCCTTCCCGTCCAGGAGGTGCGCCATGTTTGATAACACGCCGCTGGAACAGGAAGAACTGATCGACCAGTATCGTGCGCTGGCTTATGCCATCGTGGAGTTAAGGGAACCGCAGGCAAAAGAGATCCTGATGTTCATTCTTGCCGAACGGCTCGATGCGCTCCACCGCGCGCAGGAGGACGAGGCCGCATGAGCAACACGTTCATTCAAGACGTGCGGACAAAAGCCAACGGCCATTGGGAGGGAATTTTGCAGCGATTAGGCATCCCAACCAATCGGCAGGAAAGCGAATGCCCCAACTGTGGCGGGAATACCCGCTACCGTTTTGACGATAAAGAAGGTCGTGGCACCTATTTTTGTTCTCACTGCGGCGCAGGAACCGGACTGGATCTGGTGATGAAAGTGAACAAATGTGATGCGTGGCAAGCAGCGGAACAGGTCGCCGAAGTGCTGGCGCTTACGTTGCCCGTCATTACTCCCGCCAGTGAAAAGCCTGATCATCGTCTAGTTACCGAACAGGTGAATTCGCTGGTGGCGAAAGCGGTATCCGGACAATCTGAATATCTGCGGAATAAGGGGCTGCAACGCCCCTCACTACTGCTGGATGAGGGTTCCCTGTTGCTGGCACTGCAAGACATGGACGGCACCACCACTGGCGCACAGCTTATCAAACCTAATGGTGAGAAAAAGTTGATTGCCGGTAGCCGCAAGAAAGGCGCATTCATTCCCGTTAGTACCCTACCCAAACACACGGACACCGTAATCATTGCCGAAGGTTACGCCACGGCGATTACGGCATCGTTACTGATACAGGGTGTCGCTATCAGCGCGTTAGATAGCGGGAATCTGATTCACGTTGCGCGGTCTTGCCGTGCTGTCTGGCCGGACGCCAAAATCGTCCTTGCAGCGGACAATGACAACAAACCTGATGGTAGTAACACCGGAAAAATCGCGGCTGAAAAAGCGGCACTAGCGGTAAACGGTTGGGTGGCGCTCCCGCCGACAACTGAAAAAGCCGACTGGAATGATTACTACCAGCAGCATGGCGCGGCGGTATCCATATCGGCCTTTGCTGCCTCACTTTATCTTCCTGGACAAAAACAGCAGTCGTCTTCCGGTTCCCCCTTAAAACCTTACGCAGATATTCGTCATGGCGGACTGTATTGGGTAGAGCCGAAGACTGACCATGACAGCGGCGACATTATCGAGCGTGAAAGCTGGCTGTCTGATCCTATTACGGTGTCGGGGATTGGATCGGATGAGTCAGAGCGTTATCTGGTTTTAAGCTGGACGCCAAGCGGTGAAAGCCAGCCCCGCACCGAAGCCATTCCAATGCGCGATATTGGCGAACGTGAAGGCTGGGCGCGATTACGTGCGGGTGGATTGGCAGTCACGGCCAAAGGCGGGTTACGGGCAATACTGGCCGATCACTTGTGTCGCAGTCATGCCGGTTGCCGCTGGGCAATTGCCAGCGCGACAGGCTGGCAGCATGGCGCTTACCTGATGCCGGACGGTTCAGTGATCGGCACGCCAAACATTCCCGTCTTATTCAACGGTAAATCAGGTGCCGCCAAAGGTTATGCCACCAGCGGAACGGCGCAAAGCTGGCGTGAAAACGTCGCGGCGCTAGCACAAGGTAATCCCTCCATGATGTTGGGGATCGCCTGCTCCTTTGCTGCGCCGCTTATTGGGCTGGTAAATGCGGACGGGTTCGGCGTCCATCTGTTTGGCGGTTCCTCTGCGGATAAAACCACCACCGGCAATATCGCCTCTTCTGTCTATGGCGATCCTAACGCACTTAAACTGACGTGGTATTCCACCGCATTGGGGCTGGTGAACGAAGCCGCCGCCCACAATGACGGCTTTATGCCGCTGGATGAAATCGGGCAAGGCAGCAATCGCAAAGCCGTGGCCGATGCCGCCTATGCGCTATTTAACGGCGTGGGTAAAATTCAGGGAGCCAGAGAAGGCGGCAACCGAGAGCTAAAACGCTGGCGAGCAATGGCGTTCAGTACCGGCGAGATCGATCTGGAAAGCTATATCCGCGCTGACGGTGGACGGGTAAATGCTGGTCAATTGGTGCGCCTGCTGAATGTCCCGATCACCAAAGCGACGGTATTTCATGGCTATCAGGACGGCAAAGCCCATGCCGACGCGATCCGTGATGCCAGTAACGCCCATTATGGCGCGGTTGGTCGGGCGTGGATCGCTCACCTTGCCAGCCAGAAAGAAAACGCGCTGGCAACCTACCGCGAAACAGAACGTCGCTGGTTATCACTCTTGCCCGATGATGCCAGCGAACAAGTGCGGCGTGTAGCATCACGTTTTGCCGTGTTGGAAGCCGCTTTATTACTTTCTGCCTCTTTTACTGGCTGGACGGCGCAGGAATGTCACGATGCGTTACAGCATAGCTTCTATGCCTGGGTAAATGAATTTGGCATGGGCAACCGTGAAGCCAAAGCCTGGGTAGAACAGGCCGATGCCTTTTTGCACCAGTTCGGCTACAGCCGTTATTTACCACACCCCAATCCTGATCCACGCGATTTACCCATCAAGGATTTGGCAGGGTATCGGGTGAAAAAACCTGGAGCCGATACGCTGGTGTTTCACACCTTCCCCGCCGTGTTCAATAACGAAATTGCCACTGGTGCCAATGCCGCTGCGTTTGCGCAGGTGTTGGCCGATGCTGGAATGCTGGACAAACCCGCCAAAGGCATCACGCGCAAATCACTGCGTATTGACGGCAAGCAGCCACGCTTTGTGGTGCTCATGACACTCGACGACGAGGAAGAGTAAATCACGCGTAAGGTAAAATAAGGTCGGTTCGGTAGGTTCAGTCGGTTCATTAATTTAATACATTGATTTATCGTTATTTTTATTTGAATAGTGAACCGACCCTGAACCGACTTTAGCCATTTTGAACCGACCTAACCAAACGCCCCTTTTCTGGCTGGCTTGGTGAACCGACTTTCACACCGCGTGAACCTACCCCTAGGTCGGTTCAATTCTGAAAATAATTACCCTATCTATCAATCAGTTGACTACGTGAACCGACTGAACCTACCGAACCGACCCACTTTTGCTTATCTATAAGAATTTGCGCACACAAAAATCATGCAGTGTTAATACATTGCCAGCGAGCAAGTACGCAAAATGAAACGGAGCTGCTACGATAAAATTCGCAATGTGGTTCGCAGTTGTGCGCATTACTATGCGAACTGCGTACCACGCTGCAACCCGCACCACGCCTCATTTCATTCAATTTGAAATCAATTTTTTGGTCGGTACGCATGTATAGAAATGCTATGGTTTTTGCGAAGTCGGCGCTGCGGGAGGTTGGGGAAGAGAAATGATGTTGACGATATGCGTACAAGAACCTTTATCAAAACGTAGCTCTCGGTCACCCCATTCCTCAAACACTCGGTTAGGCGACAACCCACCAATATCCCAAGGAATAAAGCCAGTACACACACCTTTTGCACGATCACCAAGTTTTTCGATGAAACATTTTTTCACTGTATCGTAAATCATAACATCCCCGTGCTTACGCATAGTACCAGACCACATAGAAGCTCCGAGGATCGTCTGTAGATTATCGCAAACAAGATGTTGGTATTTTTCTAACAAGAATCGATAGGCTGTAACACCTATTCTGGCAGAGTCATATGGAGGCTCAAGGTAAGCACCTTTGATCTGTTTTCCAAGACACTCTTTAGCATCCAAGCCTACGAACGGGAAATTATTATATGCAAACCGCCCGACAATACACGAATTGTCCGTATCATCAACAATCTGAATTTTGATGATATGTTCGGCAGCTTCAAATGCATTTGCACCTTCTTCATCCATTACACGCTCAATTTCTGCGATTTGATAATCTACGTTGTAAGAAGGTAAAAGGTACACAACAAGCAAATTATCGAACTCACCACCATTGGCACACAATTCAACGTAGCGGACGACATCGCCATCTTCAGTTGCGAAATTAAAGTTGTCTATAATCGAATAGCCGCCCAGAGAGAGCGGCATAATGTTCAACTGCTTGCTATAGTGTTCATCAATTAAAGAAGGTGCCATTGTTCTTTTTTGCGTTCCGATAGAACGTTTTCCTTGAGTTCATTGAACCTATTATTCATGAATTGTACAACAGCAGACTCAATTTTAGGAACTACTGACTCTTTAATGTTCGCAATCTCTGGATACTGCTCTTGTGGCTTTAGGACGAAGCGCAACTTATTGTTGCGAACAACCACTTCTGCCAACGGAGTAACAAGAGAGGTACTATTAGAAATTTGTTCTGCACGAGCTACATCACTTTTGAACGTGACGATGAAGTGCTGGCGGTCAGCTGTTTTACGGGACAACATACGGCGCACTTCGACAGCATCTTCATTATTGTGAAAACGCATCGGAAAGCTGTCGATAACCGCAGTATTGGTACGGATCGTTTGCATTGAACGCGTATTGTCATGATAGTTGAGCATGTTTCCACCTTAGCCGTTAACACAAATGTCATTACAGCGACCCCATCGGGGTTGAGAGGCTACGATAATGCCGTCGCAGCTTATAAATTAACGGATGATTCTCTTGACACCTGTTGATTAAATCTACATCAGACGTAAGATAATTGCAACCAACGTAACCGGCGAGAAGCCCTTGTAGCAAAGGCTTCTCGGTATTTCAGCCCTCTTTTTTTATCGTGCCATTCATACACCTCTCAGTGTCAGTAGCTGCGTTTCAATAACGCAACCACTTCTTACAATGCAGTTCATCGATCCGCTAAACTCATAGCTCTTAGCAGACAGCCAAATTAAATAACGAATAATCGACTTCAGAATTGGAAGCAACATCCCAAACACCATTAAGTAGCCACTTGCCTCTCTCTTCTCACCTCACTACAATGTATACAAAACGCACAATGTAGTGAGGTGGCAGTATGGGTGTCATGTCCGTTCGATTAAATGATGAAACAACTGCGCAGCTTGATGCGCTGGCTAAAGCTACGGGACATACTCGCTCTTTTCTGGCTGGACAAGCTATTGAAGACTATCTTGCGCGGGAAGCCTGGCAGATAGCGGAGATCGAGCAAGCCATTAAAGAAGCCGATGCGGGCGATTTTGTCTCATCAGATGAGATGAACAATCTGTTTAAAAAGTTAGGTACGGTAAGACATGGAAATTAAATGGCTGCGTAAAGCTGCGGCCAATTTGGAAGCCGAGTACCTCTACATCGCGCAGGACGATCCACAAGCCGCCAGCCAATTCGTAGATGAAGTCCAAAGGTTGACAGAATTACTACCGCAACAGCCAGCAATGGGAAGACCTGGCCGTGTACCTGGAACGCGTGAACTGGTGTTAACGCACTATCCCTACATCATCCCCTACCGTGTGAAAAATAATATGCTCCAGATTCTACGCGTCTTTCATACGCATAGACGTTTACCATCAAAATGGTGAACTACCGCCTTTTTGAATTTTAGCGCGCGCACATCCACCAACTAACCACCACTCAGCCATGAAAGACAACAAAAAACACGACCAACAATCAAGATCGTCCGGTTGGGGCGGGAAACGTGCTGGTGCAGGTGCTCCCGTTGGCAACACCAATGCGGTGAAACATGGAGAACGCAGCCGCCAGGCATTCTTTCCTTTGGCTGGTGATAATGGACAGTTCACGCCGTTGCAATTGCTACGTGTAAGAAACTTGCTCCTTGCTGAACGTGTCGGCGAATTGATGCACAGATCTCTTTCTTTGGGTACAGCCGAGTGGCGCGAGTTTATGTTGCTCGATGGGATTCTATGGCAACACACCCGAAAAATGATGGTATTGGAGCGTCGTAAAGCAAAATTAAATTTACAGCACAGACAGCGCTAAAAACCAGCGTATACAACGGGCGAGAGATAGCCATTTTAAACTGACTTTTCTCTATGGGACTACGATTGGGACTATGAAGTAAAAATCAAAAACACAAATTATCTAAAAATCATAATATTGAATAACAAATTCAATTTCTCTCGTGGTATCGTTTACTACCGGAAACCCCACAAGAACCCGCATTCTCACTGAGTTTGCGGGTTTTTTGTTGCCTGTTATCTATCGGCATACCCCGTTTACAGCCGGAAAGTTTAGGCATACGATTGGGCATACAATGCCTATATGCCTAAACCATGTATGCCTAAACCGGATTGTGGGGATGAATCATGGCACGACAAACCAGACCATTAACCAATACTGAAGTTAAAGCAGCCAAAACGGACGACAAGCCAGTAGTGCTTTACGATGGTGACGGACTAGAGCTACTGATTAAACCTAGGCAATGTGAAGCTCTGGCATTTTCGCTGAAAAATACGAGTTCCCGTTGATTGAAAGCCCACCGACTACACAACTTGTCGCTCGTCATTTTGTAATTATCCCGATAAACCAAATTTTTTACTAAGCTTTAGCAGCAGATTTATAATAAATATCAAAATCTTACTTCGCCATGTTAGAGACTTTTATCAATCGATAAAACATTTACTACCCAAGAGAAGTCAAATGAAATACATGATTAAAAATGGAGATAATGTTATTGGTACCACTGAATTAGAGTTAGGTGATCCTCCTATGGGCTTTGTGTTTGGTATTCTTGAGCCAACACATTTTTATACACCAGATGTCGATATAACTGGCTGTAGAGTGTACATTAATGAAACAAACGAAGAAATTGCCAGTAAATTCATTACTATCGAAGATCATTCAGAAGAGTTTGGCGAACAGTGTATAGAGATCACTATTTTAGTCAGATCAGCAGAAGTGTATGAAAAATTCTTCAAAAACCACTTGGAAAATTATGAAAAAATTTAGCCAAGCAGTCATTAACAAATAAGGTATGACTACCACAGCAGCTTGTAATAGAAATATTCTCCAGATTCTGTGCGTTCTTAATACACAGGCGTTTACCATCGAAACGGTAAACCATAACCCCACCAGCAATCATCAAGAATATCCGTATCCTTCCGATAATAAATATCCCAAACAGCCAAACCAATAACAGCACATTACGCAAAACTGATTGAGAATCTCAGTACAATTACAGGACTCACTCTGGCTTTTCATCGCTATAACAGGTTCATTTATCAGGAAAATCCACCTCGCATAAATACTAAAACGAATTTAAATGAAAAACCGAGGGTTTGCGAGATCATTGCCCAACGTGAATCGGTCATCAGCACTATTAGGTTTTTCCGCTTATCGGTTCGATTACACGCGCCGTTTACGTACTAACACAATATCCCGCCGATACAGCGTCAGGTTAATTGTCAGAATATTGGGATACGTAAAACGAAATCAACTCATTCCCCATAACCGTGGGGATTTTATATCAAGAGAAAGCGAAATGAAAAAATATGCAATTGCATTAATGTGCCTATTCTCAGCCTCGGCCTTTGCAGAAACCTATAAAGGCTATCCCGATATTCCAGGTACCGCAGTTGGCTTTGCCACGGAAATCGTAAGCTATACGCCAGGCCCCAATGTATCTTCGAGTTATAAAGTGCCGGAAAGAATACTTGGCGAACCTAACCGCTACAGCGCGAATGAAAATATACTTTCTCTCGGTGCAGCAGGTAGTGTTGTTGTACGTTTTACCCCATATGCAATTAAAAAGAGCGGCACTGCCGATGCAGATTTCTACGTTTATGAAGCAGGTACCTACGAATCGTGGGATGCCTACGTATCCAATGACGGCAGTGAATGGATCAAGGCCGCACCCGTGTTTCAGGCAATTAATCCTGCATCCGCTCAGACGACAACCAATCGTGGTTCTGTAATCGGATATGACGTTGACGTCATTGATTCCGAGTCTGATTCATTTACCTATCTAAAAATTATCGACACCAGTCTGTCGAAATATGCCGATTCACCGGGTGCCGATCTTGACGCAATCGTTTTGACGAGTGCAAAGGCGTTGGGAACGGAGGTATTTATTGATACCGACTCTCGTAATGGAAAAGTTTATAACCTGTATCAGAACGATATTACTGGCGCTGTAGGTGTCAAAACGATCAGCAAAGACAATACTGTCTCGTATGTTCCCTTCTCTACCGATGATTCGCTGAAGGCCATCGCGCTATCGTTACAAGGTGATTTCAATTGCGATGATGAAAAGGATATTAATGTTTTAGCAACGCGCAAGTCTGACGGGATTCAGTTAAACATCATCAAACAGCAGAATGGGACAACCATTAAGACTATCGATAACTCAGTGACTAAGTGATGCATTACAACAGGCATTCATTGAGTGCCTGTGATAATGCTAAATAACCTAACCATACTAGTGACATATAACGACCAAATATTTTCACAGCGCATTCACAGTAACTATGCAGGTGGCTCCGATATTCGTTATTTTTACTGGATGTCTAATTAGTCCCTATGAACAGGCTTAATTCGCCGCTTCAACAGACTGCCATATTTCAATTTCCCAGTTACCGTTGCTTCCACCGCACAAATAGCTTTCATAACATATCTCGCCAGCCGGTCTATACCCTTCGGCATGGATAGCTTTATAAAAATCATCCCAGGCTTTCGCAAAGTCACCATTCTCAACGATGGTATGCGTCACGGCATAAAGCCCACCGGGAATGATTTCCCTACGAATTCCCGTGCCTTCCGGCAATGTTGACGGCATCTCTTTGCACGTAATTGCCACATCTGCCCGTAATTTATCCGCTTCAACGCTGCTGGGGTCATCCCAGTAAAATGCCAGAGATTTATCGATGAAAAGATGGTGTTCCCTTGCCCACGAGAGTATCTCATCAAATCCCTGCGGTATTTTCTCGTAATAGGGGCCGACAACCCGAAGACTCAGCACTTCCATAGGTTCTGCCAGTTCAACTCTGATAGACACGTTCATGTTCTCCTGTATAGATAACGTTCGACACACGCTTAACCAGACTAACTGTAGTGTTATTAAGCGATATCAACAACAGGTTTCAAAACGAGCGACTTGCCATCGATAGTCGAATTGAACAGGGTAAATATTGACCTTTCCCCGTCACGCTTTCAGCAGGAACTCACTCAACTTTTCAACCTGAGAGAAGAAAGGTTCATGCCCAGCATCAAGGGTGTAAATGGTGCCGACATTCGCTTTTTCAGCCATTTGCTGCTGAAGTTTGGGAGAGATAGCTAGGTCTTTCGTGCAAACAATGTAAACCTTTGGCAAACTGATGAATCTTTCCGTCAATGTGACGGTTTCCATCAGAGGCTGGATGGGTTGCGGTTTAAATTGTGCAAGAAGAGTATCAACATCGCTTTCTGCGTAATCATTAAGGAACGTAGGCGCAATTTTTTCAGGAACCAGCGCCAAAACGCCTTTATCAAGGAGAGGCTGCGCAGCTGGCCCTTCAATACCCAGCTTCTGGCTTTGTTCGCCCAGAATAGCTACAGACTCGCCGTTTTGCGGGAGGATGCCGCAGACATAGATGAGTTTTTCAAACAGCTCTGGTGCAATCGACGCAGCTAGCGTGATAGCCGCGCCCCCCATACTGTGGCCAACCAGAGTCACTTTCCCCTGAGCAGACAGTAAGCTGGCAGCATCAATAATCTTACGGGCATAGGCATCGAGTGACACCGTAGCCACTGGTGTCTGATCATCACCACTTCCAGGAAGATCAATGGCTTTTACTGTATTACCTTCAGCCTTTAGCTTCGGTTGTATTTTGTTCCAGACCCATGCGCCCTGCCATGCTCCGTGTACCAGCAAAAAATTTTTAGACATTTTTACCCGCCTTAAATAGGTATAAGTGGAACTATTAAGAACCAGAGTAATGTCAAAAAACAGATACAGTTAATACTGATAAAGCCATAACAGAGGCTCTCAGTATAAAACCAACACAGAAAAATGATTTGAGCCAGATGGTGGCCTTTGTTGTAGACGGCAAATTGTTATGGAATCAGATCATAGTGAGATTAACTAAATCGAGGGCTACTCTCCGTCATTCCGAGTTAGCCCTCTAGCATCAATCAACAACGAACAGTTTAGCGCCAGTCTCGGTGTAGGAACGGTGGGCTTCCGCGTTATCTGCAACCTGATAGCTCATTCCCGGTTTGAGGACAAAAACACAACCATCATCTAATTCCGTATGAAGTTCACCTTCAAGGCACAGCAGAATATGCCCTTTAGAGCACCAGTGATCGGCCAGATAGCCTGGCGTGTACTCAACAATACGAACCCGAATATTATCAAAACGCTGTGTTCGCCAGTAGGCAATCCCCGTTTCCCCCGGATGTTCGGTGGGTTCTATTTGCGACCAGTCAGTCGTACCAAACGGAATGTTTTTCATGTCCATATTACTGCCCCCTGTTCTTTAACGTTATCGGTTAACACTCCGCTTACCGGCAAGCCATCCCGGCACATCAGCGTTTGGCGGTACGGTTCCACGGCATTTTCATCAACAGCCTTGCCATGCCACAAAAACCCGTCACACCAGCAAACAGCAGTCCTGCCCCGACAAAACCAGAGAACAGGAAGAAAGCGCTGTTTACGCTGTAACCCAGTAATACACCACCCAGAATTAGTACGCCAGCGGCGATTTGAACCTGCCGCATGAGTTCAATCGGCTGTTTACGATTCACTTCCGTCGGAAATCCTGCCTTTTTCCATGCGGCCATTCCCCCTTCCAGAAGCAATACCGTTGCGGGTGAAACCGCCTGCGCCAGCAAGTCGGCATTCTGCTCCGAACGCATGCCAGACAAACAATGAAAAATGACAACCTTCCCCTCCCTCTCATCAGCAGGAAGAACATACCCGACAGAGGAATTCAGTGGGTGCAATTTTGCCTGTGCGATGTGCTCGCGGGCATATTCTTCCGGCTGGCGAATATCAATGAGTACCGCCCCTTCATCTAACAATTTGCGAACCTGAGCGGGTGAGATAGAAACTGGTGTTGGCATGATCGTGATCCTCTTTTGAGCCGTTGAAACTCGTCATAATGCACTCGTTAAACACGGCATTCAGTCGACAAGGAAGGTGATATCGCCGATTGTTTGCGTCTCACCTTTAATTTAGAAAAATCTAATTAAGTAAAATCTAAATTAAATAATGGACACACGCAACAACTTTCCACGCAGGGAAAGCAATCCAGACTGGACATCGATTTAGCGACTGATACTCTGTAAATAGAAACGCTATTTTAAAAAACGACCATGCTGCCGCGATCGCACAAAATGGATCCGTAACGGTATGGATAAGTCACTGTATGAGTAAGTACCGTGCAAAAATAATGCTATTTACGAGCCACCTTGTGGCTCTGTTTACCGTGCCGACTGGGAAACTTGAGATACCGCCAAGATCGTTTCATGAAAAAATTAAAAGACACAGACTGGTATAAAAAGCGTTACTCCAACCGCGTTCTCTTCTGGAGAGAAATCTCACCGCTAGCCTTCCCGATCTTTATTGAAGGCCTTTGCGTCGTGTTGATGGGGGTTTTCAGCACCTTCCTGGTCAGTTGGCTGGGGAAAGAGGCCATGGCGGCCGTCGGTCTGGCCGATAGCTTCAATATGGTCATCATCGCGTTCTTTACCGCTGTCGCATTAGGGACCGCCGTTGTTGTCGCGTTCAGCCTGGGACAGCGCAATAGAAAGCAGGCGCGATCTGCCGCTCGTCAATCGATGTCATTACTGGTTCTGTCATCGTTTCTGTTGGTCGCGCTGGTTGAATTCGCCGGTTCAGCGATTATCGATCTGATCGCAGGACAGGCCGACGTTCAGGTTAAAGAGCTTGCCCTCACGTTCCTTCGCTGGACGGTGTGGGGCTATCCGGCTGTCGCCATCGCGCTGGTAGGCTGTGGTGCGTTACGGGGCGCGGGCAATACCAAGTTGCCCATGGTCATCAACATTGGGATGAACATTCTCAATATTGGCATCAGTAGCCTGCTGATTTACGGTGCATTTTCCTGGGATGGTCTTGGCTTTGTTGGTGCGGGTATTGGTATTACCATTTCGCGCTATATCGGCGCGGTATTCGTGATTCTGACGCTGATGCACGGATTTAACGGTGCGCTGCGTATTCCCTTCAAGTCTTACTTTGCGCCTTTTACCCTAACGATCCTCTATGAAGTGCTCAGTATTGGTATTCCCGCCAGTATTGAATCCGTGATGTTTAACATCGGCAAGCTCATCACCCAGCGTTTTGTGGCAGATATGGGAACCGAGGTCATTGCCGGAAACTTTATTGCTTTCTCCATCTCAACGCTGATCAACCTTCCCGGTAATTCACTCGGTGCCGCCGCCACGATTATCGTTGGCACACGTCTGGGGAAAGGCCAGATCATGCAGTCCACCCGCCAGTTGAAGCACATCTTCTGGCTGTCCAATATCGGTCTATGCGTACTTGCCGTCCTGTCGGTGCCGAGCGCCAGCTTTTTGGCATCGTTTTACACTAATGAACCGGAAGTTATTGAAGTGGCAAAACATCTCCTGTGGCTCAACGCGCTATTTATGCCCATCTGGGCGGCGTCCTGGGTGCTTCCCGCTGGTTTAAAAGGCGCGAAAGACGCCAGCTATACCATGTGGGTGGCAATGGCGGGGATGTGGGGATGTCGGGTCATCGCGGGATATATCCTCGGCGTGATGCTCGGTTTTGGCGTGATCGGCGTGTGGATGGGGATGTTCTTTGACTGGATTGTTCGCGGGTTCTTCTATTACCGTCGCCTGATGAGCGGGCGCTGGCTATGGCGCTATCGTCCACCGAAAAATTAATGATAGCGAGCGGGTTTCCGCTCGCTTATAACACAACAAACGGCTAGCGATTCGGGCTCTTCACCGGAGCAAAACGGGTCGCCATGATAATCAACACGACCACACCGACGGTCATAATCATCCAGGCCTGCTCCAGACCCGCCGTATGCTGACGTATAAAACCAGCCAGCAAAGGCATCAGGCTGGCAAGGATGTAACCACCGCCCTGTACAAAGCCCATCAGTGAACCAGTCTTATGCGATTCAGTCACCTGATCCAACGCCACGATGAGCGATAGCGGGAACAGCGCACCAATACCAACACCCAGCATGATAATGATGGGATACGTGAACGTCAGTGGAGCCACAATCAACCCAATCATCCCCACCAGCATCACGATCAGGATAGGAAGCAGCAGTTTACGTCGATCGGGAAAACGATTAATGAACGTTGACACCAACAGGCCAGAAATCACTTCTGTCAGCGTTAATCCGCCCAACATCAGGCCGCTTTGCATCGCATCTAACCCCAGTTGAATGTAATACGGCGGCAACCATGCCAGCACCAGCGTATACGCGCCCGTACCAATGCCGAAGAACACCATCAGCAGCCAGTCCATTCCGCTTCGGCGCGTTGCTACGACAGCCACCGCATCCTGTTTCGCGGTATACGCTTTAGGGATACACCGCCAGGCTACCGCAGCAACTAGCGCTACAATCCCCCAGCAGGCCAGCGCACTTTGCCAGCCCCACGCATTCGCCAGCGGAGAAACCGATGAAGCCGCAAACGCCGCTCCGGTCATAATCGCCGTGGTATAAAAACCCATGAGGAGACTGCTATGGCGACCAAAATGGAGTTTGATAAACGACGGCACCAGCGCCTGAATCAAGGCAATCCCGATTCCAGCCAGTGCGGCACTAGCCAGCAGCGCAATACCGCTATTCAGCCACCAGCGTGCGCTACACGCCAAGGCAATCACCACAATGCCCAGCGTGATCCCCCGATATTCACCGAGACGCGCCTGTAACTGACCGCCATATAACGCACACCATCCCATAGCGAACACCGGGAGCGTGGTTAACATCCCCGCCATGCTGTCATCCAGACCCGTTGCAGCCTGAATCTGATTCAGCAGTGGACCAATCCCCGCCAGAACAGGACGCAAATTCAGCCCCAACAGGATAATCGTGAAGAACAGAAAAGCCCGCGTGCGGGCCGTTGATGTCACTACCATGCATAACCTCAATAGCTTGAGCAAATCACTACGACTTGATGAACATTATCTTCACATAAAGAATCTTAACGTCAAGATAAAATCTTATGACAGACTGATACCGCATGTATTTGATCAACGCTGGCAAGAACGACGGGATATCGACCGACTGGAAAGTGACTGGATAAATGACTGGCGAAACTCGCCGTTGATTTAGCGCCATAAAAAAATCCGCCCTGAAAAGAGCGGATTCTTCCGACACAGCTAACAACCAACGCTGAGGGTAAGTAAACCCTACAGGGTTAGATTAGAAGCGGTAACCTACGCCAACAGCCCAGGCACCAACATCAACACTGCGGATACGGCTTTGTTCGTAACCAACATCCAGCGCAACGTCCTGAACTGGGTTGAACTGAACACCCGCACCGTAGGTGAAGCCGTAATCGTCGTTGCTGCTGTTGTTCAGACCGTTGGTAGCGTTATTCGTTACTTTACCGTGGCTGAAACCAACAACGCCGTACAGGCTTGCCCAGTCATTCAGACGATAAGCAGGACCAGCAGTAAAGCCCATATACTGGCCTTTATTGTAGTCGCTACCATCGCTGTTATTTTTTTCCAGGTAGGTGAATGAGCTAATAACACCCAAGGGGTTATTATCTTGCTCGTAACGATATTTCAGGTTAAAACCTTTAACTTTATTTTGTACGCCCTGAGCATCACCTTGAGCATAGCCTGCTGTTACAGTGCTTTGACCAGCGAATGCAGAACCTGCGCCAACGGCTAATACACAAGCCAGAGCGGAAAGACACGCGATTTTTTTCATATTTACAGCCCCAAATTCATTTTATGAAAGACTAACTAACGGAGTAAATATAACAAATAAATTCGGAACTTGCCGCCCTATAAATATTTACCAATTAGACTTTAGATGTAACAAACATTGTCAAAATCAACCTATCACACTAATTATATTGAGTTTTTTATTGTGACAGTTAGATTAAAAATAAATTCACCACACAGCAGTAAAACAGATAATTCCGAATTCCCCGCTCAGTTTGCATGCTAATTGTCTTGCGCAAAAACACACCAGTTAAATGATGCGTAAATAAAGGTCAATAAAAGTCAATTAACACCAGACAAGTTGTTTACAATTGGATATAATAACGACAGGAATGTTATGCTTGTTTTAAGGCCAAAAGAATGACCTTATTTTCCCGCCGTTCGACATCATTAGTCCCTGTATTGCTTATCGTTATCTCAATGCTTTCTATCCAAAGTGGAGCCGCTCTGGCAAAAAGCCTATTTCCGCTCATTGGGGCCACAGGCGTCACCGCACTTCGTCTGGGAATTGGTACGATCATTCTGTGCATCATCTTCAAGCCGTGGCATATGCGCTTTAGCAGTAACCGCCTGCCGCTGTTAGTTTATGGCATTACGCTGGGCGGGATGAATTTTCTGTTCTATCTCTCATTGCAGACGGTGCCGCTCGGCATTGCTGTCGCATTGGAGTTCACCGGCCCGCTAGCTGTTGCTATGTTAGCCTCACGCAGACCGATTGATTTTCTATGGGTTTTTCTGGCCGTTGCTGGGCTGTGGTTCTTATTACCACTGGGTCACAATATCGGCAATGTTGACTTGACGGGTGCGGCTTACGCCGTGGGTGCAGGTGCCTGCTGGGCGCTCTATATTCTATTTGGGCAAAAGGCAGGAGCAAATCATGGGCCGGGAACCGTCGCCGTCGGCTCTTGCATTGCCGCACTGATATTCTGCCCTATCGGTGCATATTATGCCGAGAGCACGCTATTTTCGCTCTCGATACTCCCGATCGGCATTGCCGTCGCCATCCTGTCCACTGCACTCCCCTATTCTCTGGAAATGGTGGCACTAACCCGCCTGCCTGCCAGAACGTTCAGCACGCTGATGAGTATGGAACCCGCTATTGCCGCCCTCTCCGGGATCCTTTTTCTCGGTGAACATTTATCGTTCATACAATGGGTGGCACTTATCTTTATTATCATCGCGTCAATCGGCGCAACGCTGACAATAAAACCTGCGGGCGCAGCCAAAGTGACGACTCAAGCAGAATGAGTGCGTATTTCCTTGGGGACGTGTTGCAGAAAAGTTTCACATTCCCGAGGAGAACGCAAAGTCATAAAACGGATATGGTGATAGCGAGGATCGGCTAAATCCGCCAAATACCGTTTCCGGTTTCTTGAATAGGTTTTCATTGTCCAGAGGATAATTGAATCCCGACTAAAGAAATTGCGGAGAAAAGACTCTCTATTACCCGTGCCGCTCCAGAGTTCCTCTTTGCGCCATGCACGAAGATAGGCACGCCGTACCGCCTGAAAAAGCGTGCGGGTAAAACAGTAGTCAACCCAAATCACGACATCAACATTGCGCCATTTGATATCTCGCGTTCGATTATAGTTGCCATCCAATACCCAGCTTTCAGGCTCCAGCGCACTTTCAAGCCGTTGAAAAAAATCGGCATCAGCCCGTTCTTGCCAGTCCTCCAGCCAAAACAATGCATCCATCTCAATGTACGGAATAGCCAGCTTTTCAGACAAGCGGCGAGCGAGCGTAGATTTGCCGCTTCCACTGGTGCCAATAATATTCACTCTCATTCGCCACAACTCCCTTTACTCGCACACACTATATTTAAGAAGAAAACGATATATTTTAAGAGGAAAACGATGCTGTCATTTTATTTAAGCAACAGCAGAGAATAATAATTATTTTCATCTAACCGATGATGATATTTATCAATATATGACATGATGTTTCAGTGGCAATTGAAATATTACGCTTACATCACCATTACCACATTATTGATATCAGATAAATCCTGACTACAAATACCCACACCATCGTTATGCTATAGCTATCCATTTGATAGGTGATTCTTTTCAATATTAATTTTTATCACTGCTATAATTAATCACATTGAACAGCAAGACTATCAATAATTAAAGAGAGGATAACTATTATGTCTACCGCCAAACTCGTGAAATCAGCACCGTCCGCACTGCTTTACACTCGCAATGATTTGGATGATAGCGTGAAGACCTCGACGATCGCGCTGTTAAACCAACTGGTTGTTGATTTCATCGACCTGTCATTGATTACCAAACAGGCACACTGGAACATGCGTGGTGCAAATTTCATCGCCGTCCATGAAATGTTGGATGGCTTCCGCACCTCGATTATTGACCATCAGGACACCATCGCCGAGCGCGTGGTGCAGATAGGTGGCGTTGCGCTGGGTACCGTGCAAATTGTGGGGAAACAAACCTCGCTGAAAAGCTACCCAACCAATATCCATAGCGTTCAGGATCATCTGAAAGCGCTGGCCGAACGTTATGCGACTGTCGCCAACAATGTACGCAAAGCAATTGGTAAAACAGAAGATGAAGCCTCTGCGGATATTCTGACTGCCGCATCACGCGATCTGGATCAGTTCCTGTGGTTCATTGAATCAAACATCGAATAATCGGCGTTATCGTCCCGCAAACGCGTCCAAGGCTGCTTAGGCAGCCTTTTTTCTGCCAGTCTCCCGACTCAAGCCGCCCTCTTTTCTGGCATAACCCGCACAAACCACGCATTTTATCCGTTAAGACGCTCAAAAAATTAGCTTTTGCCCGTATTAATTGGCCATAACGCTAATCAACGGTTGTTTCCCTTCTGTAAATCAGTTAATCATAGCAGCGCCTTGCCTGAGCGAATCGGAGGTGAAAATTTCACCGCTAGCAAGGCAATAAATAAAGCAACAGGTTAAGCACAGCGCAGGGTAACTGACTCAGGTTTCACTTTTGTACGATGTACTATGCTTAAAACGCCTGTAAAACAAAAAGCTCCCACAACTGCTAATAGGAAGGGTTTGATGAAATCACTACTTAAGGCCTCTTTGGCTGCACTGACGCTGATGATGAGCGTATCTAGCTATGCTGCTGAGAAAGAACTGATTGTCGCTACAGACACCGCTTTCGTCCCTTTTGAATTCAAACAAGGCGACAAGTACGTCGGTTTTGACATCGACCTCTGGGATGCCATAGCTAAACAGCTCAACCTGAAGTACACCCTGAAGCCAATGGACTTCGGCGGCATTATTCCTGCACTGCAAACGCGTAACATCGATCTGGCGCTTGCAGGTATTACGATTACCGAAGAGCGTAAAAAAGCAATCGATTTCTCTGATGGCTACTACAACAGCGGCCTGCTGGTGATGGTCAAAGCAGACAACAACGACATCAAAGGCGAGCAGGATTTGGCGGGTAAAGTGCTTGCGGTGAAGAGCGGCACAGGTTCCGTTGATTACGCAAAAGCCAATATCAAAACCAAAGATCTGCGCCAGTTCCCGAACATCGACAACGCCTACATGGAACTGGGCACCAGCCGTGCTGACGCCGTGCTGCACGACACGCCAAATATCCTCTACTTCATCAAAACCGCAGGCAACGGCCAGTTTAAAGCGGTAGGTGATTCTATTAAAGCCCAGCAATACGGCATCGCGTTCCCGAAAGGCAGCAACGAGCTGCGTGAAAAAGTGAATGGCGCCCTGAAAACACTGCGTGAAAACGGCACTTATGCTGAGATCTACAAGAAGTGGTTTGGCGTAGAACCTAAGTAATTGCCGATTTAATCTGGAGATATTCCATGCAGTTTGACTGGAGCGCCATTTGGCCTTCTCTGCCCCTCCTGATGGAAGGGGCAAAAATGACGTTGTTGATTTCTGTTCTGGGTCTGCTTGGCGGCCTGGTGATTGGCGTAGTCGCGGGTTTTGCCCGCGCCTACGGCGGCTGGTTTTCCAGCCGCATTTCGCTCGTTTTTATTGAAATTATTCGCGGCACCCCGATTGTTGTGCAGGTGATGTTTATCTACTTCGCCTTGCCGATGATGTTCACGTCCGTGCGGATTGACCCTTTTGCCGCCGCCGTGGTGACCATCATGATTAACTCCGGTGCCTATATCGCGGAAATTACCCGTGGTTCGGTATTATCCATTCATAACGGCTTCCGTGAAGCGGGCCTGGCGCTTGGGCTGTCTCGCAGCGCGACGTTACGTCACGTAATTGCCCCGCTCGCCCTGCGCCGCATGCTGCCACCGCTGGGTAATCAGTGGATTATCAGCATCAAAGATACGTCACTGTTTATTGTTATCGGCGTGGCCGAACTCACGCGTTCGGGCCAGGAAATCATCGCGGGCAATTTCCGTGCGCTGGAAATCTGGACTGCGGTTGCCATTATTTACCTGTGCATCACGCTGGTCCTCAGCTTTATTCTTCGTCGTCTGGAAAGAAGACTTAAGATTATATGATTGAATTTAAAAACGTATCCAAACACTTTGGCAAGACACAGGTCTTACACAATATCGATCTCACCATCGGTCAGGGTGAAGTTGTGGTCATCATCGGGCCTTCAGGTTCGGGTAAATCCACGCTACTACGCTGCATCAACAAGCTGGAAGAGATTACCAGCGGCGAGTTGATTGTTGACGGCCTTAAAGTGAACGATCCGCGCGTTGACGAGCGTTTAATCCGTCAGGAAGCCGGAATGGTATTCCAGCAGTTTTATCTGTTCCCGCATCTTACCGCGCTGGAAAACGTCGCGTTCGGCCCTATTCGGGTACGCGGCGTGAGTAAAGCCGATGCCGAGAAGCTGGCGCTGGAATTGCTGGCGAAAGTGGGCCTGTCAGAACGCGCTCACCACTACCCTTCCGAGCTTTCCGGTGGTCAACAGCAGCGTGTGGCCATCGCCCGTGCTTTAGCGGTTAAACCGAAACTGATGCTGTTTGATGAGCCGACATCGGCACTCGACCCAGAACTGCGCCATGAAGTGCTGACCGTCATGAAAGATCTGGCCGAAGAAGGCATGACGATGGTGATCGTCACCCATGAAGTGGGCTTTGCCCATAAAGTAGCTTCACGTCTGATCTTTATTGATAAAGGCCGCATTGCAGAAGATGGCGACCCGGAAACGCTGATTACGAATCCACCCAGCGACCGTCTACGTGAGTTCCTGCAACACGTCTCTTGATCAACAAGGGGGCTTTCGCCCCCTTTCTCTTACTCGCAATGTCAGCGAACGTTATGCCTGCGAACGCGGATATTCTCGTTCAATAAACGCTGCAAAATCCAGACACATCTTCTCGTCGCCCTGTTCATTATCCGCCAGCACGCGACTGCCATCGACCACGCGAATACGCGCAGACAGATCAAAATCAGCGGCAGGCTGAGGACGACCCGCCGCCTGCGCCATCGTGCTTTCCGCCTGTTGCCAGGCTTCATCGACCGTGAGATTGCAGGCATGCGCCAGATAAGCAGGATTGAAGCCCTCACCGGTCAGGCTACGCAGCGTATCGTCATGACTTACGCTATTGCCCGGATGCCAATAGTGTTGTGCCAAATCAGGGCCGATGGCCGGGTTATCCGTTAGGTAACCGTCACGTTGTAGGAAATAGCTGCGCGTCTGCTCCACCGCCATCAACGCCAGCAGGTATCCCTGATAAGAGCATGCCGACTCCATCGACAGCAAATGAGGAATCGCCAACGTTGGGCGCGGGCTACCGCTAATACCTAAAATACGCTGTTCGGTGTCGCGCGCCAGTTTCGTCATCGCCTCTGGCGTACGCGCGTCGTCATCCCACGAATAGAGCTGCCACTCAAAATACGGCACCAGCAGAATGTGTCGCTCACTAAAGGCTCGCATTGGCTGCTGCGTACTGATATCCGCACGGATCAATTCATCAGGAATCGTCTCTCCCTGCGCATTCTTTGCATAGCGTTTTAGCCAGTCAGCATCACCCAACAGGCTGTCGCAGAACATAGACTGCGTTTCCGCATAAGCCATTGAGGTTGGCGGGAATTCCTGTGAAAAACAGGGTGCGTTCTGCCGGATATTGGCAAAATGCGCGGCGTGCCCACCTTCATGGAACAGCGTATTAATGCCGCTGGCACCGCTGCCAATTTGATCCGGTTTTGCCAGACTGGTGAAATTAATCCGTGCCGGCACCCATTTTCCTTCCTGCACAAACGGCGGCACTGGGCCATGCATAAAACCGTTCTCGTACTTACCTTTGCGCACCAGTAAATCGAGCTGCATTTCTGCA
Organism: Pectobacterium versatile; assembly: GCF_020166435.1. Taxonomy (GTDB): domain Bacteria; phylum Pseudomonadota; class Gammaproteobacteria; order Enterobacterales; family Enterobacteriaceae; genus Pectobacterium; species Pectobacterium versatile. The sequence goes on from NZ_JAINZP010000002.1 coordinate 365,215, forward strand.
CCGTTAAATCCAATGCGCAGACGCTTAAAGCTATTGATCCAACGCTCCAGCGACGCAGAGAAAGGGAAGTAGGGATCGAGCTGGCGCGTCACATCGCCCGCGCTGGCATAGCGAATATTCCACGGCTGCAGAGCCTCTTCGCCCTTTTCATCCGCCAGATTTTTCAGGCTACGAGCATTCGCCTCACGCGTCTGTTCTTCAAAAGGATCGAGGATGGCAAAAAGCTGCTCCGGCGTCATCCGCTCCGTCTTGTTGACCTTATAGTCAAAATAGTTGCGGTAGCCCATCTGACGGGCGAAGCGGTTGCGCAGTGAAATCAGCTCAGGGAAGCCATTCTGTAACAGCCACTGCTCAAGATCGCGCAGCGCCTGCTGGGAACTTTGGCGATAAGCTTCGGTATCATTGGTCGTCTGATTGGTCAGCAGTTCTCCGAGCGAGGCTGAAACCCGTTTCCCCTTGGCATCCAGATGCGTCATTTCATAGGATTTACGCTTAGCGTATAACGCACTTTCGGCGGTGATGATTTCATCCATCAGCGCCTGAGCCTGCGGATCTTCAATCACATTGCAGTCAAAAAACCGATACCAGCCTTGCAAACCGTGTGACAGCGCCTGCTGTTGCTCATCACGCGGACTGTTTTCCAATGTCGCAAGATGGGTTCTGAGTTCAGCCAGACGCTGCGGCTGCGAAATAAAACGCTTATAGGCACTTTCTGCGGCGGAGAAACGCTCAGACACCTCATCGTTGCCCGTTCCCATATACAGTTGCCAAAACAGTTCTTCTTTCGCCTGATGAACCGCAAGATAGTCGCGATTCAAGGCGTTAAAATAGTCCGCTACCTGTTGCATGCTATTCCTTCTCTCTTCAAATGACAGCCGTCTGGCTGCGTGAAGTGGCGCGATAAACGCGTCCGAATCCGCTCCGGCAAACCGATCAGCCAAGGCGTTTCTTAATCGTGGCGACAGCCTGTTCCATTGTCGCCGCTTCACCGGCAGCAACCAAACAGCACGCCAGTTGCAGACGGATCGCCTGCGGTATGGCAATTTCACCCGTCAGGCACTGTACCGTCCAGCGTGCCGTGGTTGCGGCATCCTTCGCAATCGGCAATGCATCGGGTGCGACGCTGATCTCCTGCCGAAGTTGCAGCACGTTGGTATTTTGCTGATGGATAAAATGAATTTCCGGGCAGCGCTGCGGGTTGGCGTAAACCTCCCCTTCCGTGCCGTGCATCAGAAGCGCACGCCCGTTGATGTCATTAAAAAACGTCCCCACGCGGGAAACATACTCAGGGTGGGAAACGCTGGCAATGCGCAGCGCGTCGCTTTCACCAAACGGCGTCGCCACCTTAGCCAGCGTGTGGCTACTGTTACGCACCCCCATCCGCCAGCGCAGCTGTAACTGACGATCGATGGCTGAGCACAGCGTCGAGACAGGGATAAAGACCGGGCTGCCGTTATCCAACTCCTGCTGAGCCTGCCCGGCATTCTCCGCAATCGTCACGCCGAGATTACGCAAAATTTCGGCACTGGTAACACGGGTAGGATCGTCGCTGACACCGTGAACCACAACCGGAAAACCCAGTTTTGCCAACAGTAGCGCCAACAGCGGCGTCAGATTTGCCTGCTTCCGCGCCCCGTTATAGCTAGGAAGCACGATGGGTATAGGGAAGCCCGCAGGCGGGGTCAGGCGCAACACATGTTCATTCATCGCCTGATAAAAACCCAGCATCTCCGCTTCCGATTCACCTTTGATGCGAAACGCAATCAGCAACCCACCGAGCTCCAGCTCCGGCACATCACCACACAGCATTGCGCTATACAGTTCATAAGCCGTTGCCTGATCGACATCACGCGCATGATTTTTCCCGCGCCCCACTTCTTTGATAATTTTGGTGTAATCCATGTTGGCCTCTCATTTGCGGCGACACAGTAAAGAACTTATCAATGAAAATAACATGTTTACCGAGTTTCTGGTCACTCTGGCGCAGAGGAAATTGCTATTGCGCGGCTTGGTCGGTGGCGGGAACACGGTCTCTACTCCGTGCGGGGAAGTATTTAGTGAGTGCGTTCAGGTAATCAATGATGCAGTTGAGTTAAATTTTTCAACTGTAAGCTTGGCAACTGAATAAGGAAAAATGAGCTGAAAGTTTGGAAAACTTACCACTTACAGCTCAGTCGAGTTGATATTAATTCAGAGGAACTTGTTTTTCTGATTTACCATCCTTAGTATAATTTAACTAACAGGTTCTTCTGGCCATTCAACGTCGGGCGCTTTTGATGTATCAAGACGCATAATCAGCACCCGATATTTTTTCCATGCATTTAATGTGTTTTTTTCTTCTTCACTTACAATTCCTAAATCCACGGCATCTTGCAGGGGGGCAATCACTGCACCTGCGTTCCTTAGTAAACTTTCCTTTTTAATTTCAGCATTAACAACCTCATCATTTCGTGTTGTTTTTATTTTCTTCACAACATCATCTATAAATATAAAATTATTATTAATAGAAAAATCCCTAGGTAATTCATTGATTTCGACCACTGTAAAACCAGCTGGATATAATTGTGAAACATCTTCAGATATGGAATGGATAACACCATTATCTGAATCAATACACAGCTTGTATTTTTTCTTAAAAAAATTTAGTGATTCATAGAAATCATTCCCGCCTTCATCAATAAAATACTGTACAGACTCACCGTATGGCATTTCATTAGGGAAATATCTTTTGACTCTTTTTAATTCCATATTTCTATCCTCAGCCTGTAATCGTGCGCCATGCGCCATTGATATAAACTTGTAAAGGTCGATAGGTAAATTCAAGACCATAAGCCGTTCCTGGATGATGTAGAACACGCGTTACAACGCATCCTGTAGGAGCCTCATCCGGCCCATATTCACTAGTCCTCGGTGGGTTTACCGCTGCACCGCGCTGTACACTTTGCACATATCGGGAATCAGCTTCTATTTTTGTATAAGAACCTAAAATATTAGCAGTCAACGTAATATCTTTTGACCCATCAAACTCAACACCGTTAATTTTTCGCGGTGTCGCCAGCTTGGTAGCCGACACCGCGGTTCCTGCGACGGGTAATGCCCCAATATCAGCAGCGGTCGGTTTATCTTGATCGGTATAAATACGCGCCCATGGCCTTTCAAAACCGTGATTATCGCGAGCACTTCGGTATTTCAACCCACCATTCGCATAGTTGAAGTGAAACTGGGCGGCTGATGTTGAACCGGTATTTAACCCTATATGCCAAATAAGAGAGGCATCCCCTCCATTATCTTTTAAATAAGCACCTGTGGGGCTATTCCATGCAAGATCATCATTTTTATAAACGACACCTGATGAGCCCTTTCGGACATAATGATTATCGGCATCTGCTTTTGTTATAGCTCCAACATCTGCTGCGGTAGGCTTATTTGCCGTATCGTAATCCAACACCCAGGCAGACCATGCTCCTGAATATTGGGTTCGTTTGTAACAGCGGGAGTTGTTGTAAATACGGTAAACCTGAGTAATGCCAGCATGTTTCAGCACTTCCAGCGAACCGGCCTGCGCTTCTGGATAATTTTTGCCCGATGCTGCCTGCGCATTTACCGCCTGATGGTATAGCCCCGGTGTGGTATAGGTATTCAAATCAACAGCATTGCCGATAGATAACGATGCCGAGAAAATACCCTGAGAATTCACATCGATATCTGCCGTGCCGTCAAATGCCACACCAGCAATCTTTCTCGCGACGGCCAATTTTGTCGCGGCTGCCGCCGTTCCCGCCACTGGCAACGCACCAATATTTGCTGGCGTCAGGGCAATATTCGCCGTGCCATCAAACGGTACGCCGTTGATGGTGCGAGGCGTTGCAAGTTTTGCCGCCGCCTGAGCAACTGCCTTCTCTGGTAACGCACCTACATCAGCTGCGGTAGGTTTGTTTTTCGTATTGTAATCACGTCGCCAGCCAGGAGAATAATCAACCCCGTTATAGATATAAGTGAATTGTGCATTCGCTGAGTCACTAAGCCCAGTTGGCGTTGTTGAAGGCGTAGTTATCCTGATTGTCGTGGCATCGTGTTGTCCCATAACCTCAACCACGGAGCCAGCCAGTGGTATCTGACCACACTCTGTATCAGAAATGATTTTATTGTGGGTGTACGACCACGAACCACGACAAGCCCAATAGGCATGGACAAAAGCGCCCTGACTTTCTAACCAGCCAATAAACTCAGCCGTTGTCCATAAACCGGCACTTCCTCCAATAGGGATCGAGGAACTGTATGCACGCGATGAACCAAGATTGCGGTTAAACAGTTCTCTATCCAGAATATCCGCCCCGTTTTGGTCTTTCGCCAATTTCGTTGCACTAACGGATTTAACAAACGCCGTAGTAGCAACCTGCTGACTATTACTGTCGGTCGCAGGCGTTGGCGCTTTCGGCGCGCCTGTGAAGGTCGGGTTCTCCTTCGGCGCATATTGCGTATGCGGATCGGCGGCGGCGGCGTGTGTCGCCAGATCGCTGCCCGTTTTTTCCTGCTCTTTTTTCAAATAGCGGGTACGACTGGCCAATTCTTTAGCCTGTCGGTTTGAAACGCCGTCCGGTCCACCCACGACCGGATCCGACGTTTCGATTTGGTAAATGCCGTCAACCCATTGTGGGTTCTCTGACAAATTCGCCATGTTTAAGCGCTCCCATGATTGTAGTTACTGTCATATATTGCCGTCCGGTTGTAGCGGATAGGCACTTCCCAATATTCGATACTGGCCAAGTGGCACCGTGCCGGGGCAAACATCCCAATGGCATTGCGCAGCATCCTGGCCTGATCGTTGGTAATCGGTTGTTTTAGCAACACGCGATAGACCGCCCACGCTGCTTTATCGCCGTGCACATAAAGGTTGTTGTAAGTGGTTTCACCGTCGTAACTCAGCCGACCGATGTTCTCGATCAACGTGCTCTCGCCGAAGCCGAAACGACGGATGATCTCTTTAATGCTCCACGGCGTACCTTTACTGCGATGCAGATCGATAGCGGCCTTGATCAGCGCACGTTTAGAGTCATCCGATTCCGCCAGTTCCCAGCCGCCACCAAATAACGAGAACTGTTCTGCCAGCCAGGGCAACACGCTGCCGTCAGTGATATCGATCAGATAAACCAGCAAAGCATTCAGATCGATGTCATCGAAGCGGTCGGCCAATTCCGCCAGCGAACGAAAGCTGGCGTCAGCCGCCAACGGCGGTGGCAGCAGTTGTAGTGAATCAGCCATTAGACACCCCGACGACGCTGACATTGATGCCCGTACAGTTCGCCCATTCACTGTCATCAAGCACCATCAATGACGGCGAAACGAGCTCCACCTGATACACGCCGGGAATGGAAAGCGTGGCGATAATCTGGCTTGGGACAATGTCACGCCCCAGCGTGGCGGTGCGGGTTTCCACCCAGGCTTGTACCGCTTTTTCTGCGGTGGCCTGAACGACGCCAGCCTGTTCGCCGTTAAATAGCGTCAATTTGGCGCTGATGGCGTAATCAACCCGCGCGGGGGATTTGGCGGAAACAAAATCCGTCAGTGGACGCACCTGTTCGTCGGAGCAAAAACTTTCCACCAGCGAGAGCATGCTGCTGTCCGGCAAGCCAGTGCTGAGCAACGGATACAGCACCACCTCACCCGGTTCAGGTGACATCACCGCGACATCAACAATGTTTTGGTGTGCTCGCATTGCATGGAAGCGATACGCCAGTCTCGATCCCGCCGTACTGAACGATTCCGGTGCCAGTTGAATCCGTTCACGCAGGCGATCGTCATCTTCCTCGGCGGAACCGCCGCTGCTTTTGGTGATATTGATGACGCTTAAATCGCTGTCGCCAATCTCATCCAGCAGCGTACTGATCTGAGCAGGCAGCCAGTCATTGCCCACATCGCCACTTTCGGTACAGGTCGCCAGCACGGTGACACCGCTGCCGCTCGCTCTCAGCAGCGCATCGCTGTCGGTGGTGAAAATCACGCTGTCTGATGCACTAACGCGAGTGCCCGCAGGAATCAGCAGATCGCTGACTAACGGCGTTTCAGGGGTAAAGCGAAGTTCTGCACGCGCCGGCTGCGCCGCCAAACGGTAGACGCCAACCAGTTCTGCCAGATAATCCAGCATCGGTGCACGAGCAAACGCAACCAGGTTCTGCTTGGCGGCTTCCTGGACCGCACTACGCAATAAAGTTTCCCGGTAGGCAAAGAGGTTAATCAGCAGGCGTTCAGCCTGCGCCGGATAGAGCGTTTTCCCCGAATCAGCTTCATATTTCGCGATCATTTCGGCTGTAATCTTCGCCGCATCGCGTTCAATAAAATTGGGTTCTGTCAGCGCCATAACAACTCCGTGGTCTGTGTCGCGCCGTTAGCGGTTTTCCAGCTAACGTGCAGCGTCAGGTGAGCCCCATTCACAGAAGGTTTAACCGCCAGTAGCTGGCAGCGAGGTTCCCATTGTTTGATCGCTTCTACCGATTCCCGAACGACATGCGGGATCGCACGATCGATCGGATAATCGAGATACAGATGTAGATTGCTACCAAAGTCAGGCCGATGTGGGTCGCTGCCGCAGGGTGTCCGCAGGATGATGTGAATCGCCTGCATGATATCTGCCGTTCCTTCGACGATGTCGCCGGGACGTTGCAGCGCCGGTTGCCAAAAAACAGATTGAGTTTTCATAGGGGGCTATTGTCGCCCCCGGTGAGAGAAAGGAATATTAAAGCGGTTTAGGGAAACGTTAGTGCGAGTGGTGATTGGAGTTGCCGCCAGCGTCCATGACGCTGCCGCTGGCACTGACGTTGCCGGAGATACTGACATCACCGCTGAGGCTGGCACCGCCGGAACCGGACATCCCGCTCTCGTAGGTGAGTTGTCCTTGCACCAGTAGCTTGCCCGTCACCGTCGTTTCTGGCGCATTAATAGTGACACGCTGAGCGTTAACTACCACGTCAGTCCCGCTGCTAATCGCAATATGCTGCACGCCGCCGTTGATCGTTAACGTATGCGTTCGACGATCGTATTCAATATGTGCGCCGTCAGCGAACGTTACCGCCCTTTTGTCCTTATTTGCCAGTATTGGCACATCAACGGCGGAGTAAATCGCCCCCAGTACCAGGCCATCTTCGCCGTTGCCGTCCAGCAGAACTTCGACCTGCTCGCCAATATCCGGCAACCAATAATCCTTATTATTCTGCGTATTCCGCTGTAATACCGGCAGCCAAGCCGTACGTAGATTGTCACACTCAGGTAAACGAACACGCACCATGACGCGAGCCTCATCCACCGCGCTTATCGTGCCAATTCGACGAGATAAACTCATGGCAACACCTCCTTTTTACTCTTGACTGTCCGTGTTGTCTGGCTGCCATCCGGGTGGTATGTCACCAGCGTTTTTCCGCTATCCGACTTTCGCTTGCCCGCCGTAATCGGCCCGCGAATCAGCCCAATATCCGTGGTGTAACCACTGCCACGTTCCAGAACATGGCGAGCCGATTCGATCAACCAATGGCCAGAAAGTTGGCCGAACGACACCAGCTCAACTTTATTCCCCGCCGCCAACTGCGGGCTGCCCATCAATGTCATCGACCCCTTTTGTTGCTTTTCGTTGTGCGCATCCAATGCAGCATCCGTTTTCATCTTCGCTCCAGAAGCATCCGCCGCGCGCACGTTAACTTTCAATGTATCCGCACTGGTCTCAGCACCAGCAGACTTCATTTCGTTGTTCACGCCACCATTCGCTTCACAAACCACCAGTTTCTTTTCACTCCCTTTCTGATATTTCGTCTTAGCATTTTTATAGACGTGGCTGATCGTGTCGCTCAATGAAAAACGCGCGACGTCCGTTGGCTTAATTTGTCGAACAGACGCCTGATTACGCAGCGTTGCCAGATGGGAAAAAATCAGCTGGTCGCTGACCACTTTCACGACATAGCCATATTCACTGGCGAGCCGCTTTAGAAAAGCGACATCGGTTTCCGCATATTGCGTAACGCGATCGATCTTGATGATCTGAATCATCCCCACGAGCATCAACTGATGCTTTTTCGCGATGCGCGTCGCAATGGCAGCTAACGTCGTATCTTCAAAACCGCAGTTTGATTTGGTTCGCAACGCACGATTGACCGATGTCGCGACGCCGCGAATCATCACTTCGCTAGGCGGTGCGCTAACCTCAATTTCATCAATCGAGAAAGTACCGCAGTCAAACAGCATTTCACCGAGATAGCCTAGCTTGAGCGATAATGTATCGCCCGTACCGGGATACCACTTATCCATCCAGCGGCCATCGGTATCATCGAGCCTGACCTCGATCGAATCCGATTCATTCTTGATGCTATCGCTATACGTCACGCTGGTGACATACGGTGCGATATCATTGGTGATGTCTTTTTGCTGATACCACAGGGTGAACGCCGGTTGCAGTACTTCCGACACGGCGGGAGAGATCAGATTGAATTCTTCCGTTAACGCAGCCATGGTGGGGTGTCCTCCGCTTTACTGGCCTCAGCCTGTGCAATAATCGGAATCAGCACCACAATACCCGATGGCAACAGCGGCACAATGGGGACATGCGGGTTAGCGGCAATAATACGTGGGTAGCCAAGCGGATCGCCGTAATACCGATAGGACAAGGTATCCCACCGTTCACCCTGTGTGGTGATATGTTCAAGGTGCATATTGTTTAACCCTCTTCACGATTTCCGCAGTCAGTTTGCTTAGCGCAGGTTCAGCGCCTTTAAATGTGTCGCTCGCGGCATCAACATGTTTGCTGATGGCCTCCAGCTTCTCGATAACATTTTTGCTGTCGACGCCCTGCAACAAGTTGGCAACTTGCTTGACCTGTTTCAGCATTTCATTCGCCGCGTTATTAACCGCTGTCATTTCAGGCATCATCTTCTCTGCCTGAACCGCCGCATCAGAAATGGCCTCCGCCGCTTTTTTAAACGCCGGTTCCACCTCACTTAACGGGGTCAATACATTTCCGACTTGCGTTAGCAGCCCAGGAATTTGCAACAACGCGGTTTCGGGATTTTTCTTCATCCGTTTCACAATCTGTACGGTGGTTTTCACCGCCTTAAAGGCAGACTGCGCCTTCTTGGCATACGTGACGGCCGTGCGTAGCGAGGTCGCAAAATCGCTCACTTTCTCGACCGCCTTAGTGATTGCACTGACGTTGGGAACAGGCGTTTGTATCGCCGATGGCTTGAGCGGATTCTTCGGATCGCCAATATATTCTCGCAGCGTAAGCTCGGCATTCATTGCCAACACGTTGCCTTTCGCGTCGGTATGCTGGCTGGTCGAGGTCAGTGCCGTAATCACAAACCAGCCGCGATAATCCCCATTACCGAAGACCAACGCCATCGCCTGATGCGCCCGCATCGCCTCAGTCAACCGCTTCAACTCCACATCCGGCGTGCAGTACTGTTTGTGAAACACCAGGCTAATGCGAATCTCGTCCAGCTTCGCACCGATGAACTGCAGACCGGGTTTACCCTCAATGCGGCCATGCTCGGCATAATCTGCCCCGAATGACGTATTAAAGCCGTCCCAGTAGGCGGTCACTTTAAATTCAATATTTCCTAATACCGCAAACATCAGGCGTACCCCCTGCGCTCACGCTGAGCGAGCAGCTTGTTCAACATATTTTCCAGTTCATTCATGCTAAGCGTCAGCGTCTTCGTCATTTCAGGCGTTGGCGCAGCCTTCTGGCCGTTAAGATAAATGGTGGGTGAGAAAGCAACCTGAACACGCTCGGAAGGGGCTGCGGTGACTAACTTACCTTTCGCCCCACCGACAGTTGGTGTCAGTGCAACACGCTGTTGCGGCGTTGGCATTGTGGCCTCAGCCTTAGGTGATTCAACACGCGGTGTCGGCGGTAGTGACAATGCAGATACCGAGGTAGGTTTTAGAACTTGCGGAGCTACAGTACTGGCAGCCACAGATTGACCGCTAGCGTCGATAGACACGGTTTTCGAACCGATGCCCAGAAAATCTTTAACGCTATCGGGAATCAATTCGTCGATCGTTTTCAGGACGTTTTTTAGCTCAGGGAAAGCACTCGTCAGGCCATTGACTAATGCGTCGATAATCACGCCACCGAGGGCACTTAAACTGCCGGGAAGTTGAATGCCCAACTCGCTGACGGTATCGGCGAAAATGGAATACAGCACGCCGAATGGTGACCAATTGAGCAGTAAAGCGGTAATACCGACAACGCCGCCGGATACCGCATTATTGAGCACTTCCCATCCTGCATTAAAAACCTGACTGACTTGTGACCAGAGGTTTTTAAAGAATGCACTAATCGGTTCCCAATATCGGTAAATCAGATAAGCGGCTCCCGCGATTGCCGTTATTGCCAAGCCAATCGGATTCATCAGCAGCATACGGCCTAGAAACAATACTGCTCGACCCGCCATCATCAAGCCGCTACGTAACACACCGCCAAGCATGCGTGCTAATGTTCCGGCTCCGCCAACCAGCCAGTTCAATGCCGCGCCAAGCCCCTGCAAAAATCCCGTTGTTCTTAGCCCTGCGGAAAATAGTTGCCAGCCCGTCTTAATCTGTAAAATACCGTCCTTGAATGCCTGAAACGAAGATAACAGCGTGCGAATCCCCTGCCTCGCGCCACTCACCGCTTTCCCGAACATAAAGAAACTCGCAACGGTCACCACAATGCCGCGAACCAGTTCAGGGTTCTCGGCTGTCCAGGTCACCAACTGCTCCAAAATGGGGATCAACGCATCACTCAGGGAAACCAATACCGGCACCAGCGCTTCACCCACGTTGAGCGCAATATTCAGCAATGACGTTGTCATTTTCTGCCAGCGCCCAGTCAATGTGTCGTTTTTTTGGGCAAAATCGATATTCAACGTTTGGGTTGCGGCGGGGCTGTTCATCACCTGCTGGTTAGATTGATAGCTCGCCCAGTTTTGTTTCATCGACAGCGCATGATTGACGGCTTCTGGCGTGCGGAACACCTCCTGCAATCCATAACGCTGCATTAAATTTTGCTGCGCCCCCACATTTCCCGTATTGCTGGCCATCTCCCACTGTTTCCTGAATTGGCTACCCTTACTGTCGATAAGCTCAGTACCAATCAGAACCGAAGCGTCGTACTGTGAATACCCACCTTTCATATAGCTTTTTAGTGACGCGTTATAATCTACGCCCGCGTTGTAGTAGCTGTCAGCAATGTCGGTTCGTCCTACCGAATTCATGAAACTCCCCAGTCGGGCAGCCGTATTCGCTTCTGTATCCGCGCCTTTTGTCGCGCTCAGGCTGGCAACCAACTGGCTCAACGCCTGATTACCCGTCGCCCCCATCGTCATAAATCCTGGAGCCAGCTCGGTTGCATATTGCGTCATCGATGCCATAGAGAAACCCTGCTTGGTGCCCGCCAGCATGCGGGAGAAGGATTCCTCCAGTGCCTTCGCACCTTTCAGGTTAAACGCGTCATCAAGCGTGGTCGCGAGCGCGGTAAGATCGGGCAACGCCGTACCGGATGCCGTTGAGATTTTCCCCAACACTGCCGCAACATCCGTTGCCTGCTGCTGCGACATCCCGTTATCAAGCAGTTGTCCGGCACTGCTGAGCAACGCATCCGGCGTTTGGTTCACCTGTTGAGAATATTGACGCAGGCGCTGCCCCATCTCTTTTTCTTGCTCGCTCGACATCCCATGTGCAACTCTGATATCACGCAATTGCGCCTCAAATGACGCATAGCGTGTGACCGACGCCACAATAGGTGCCATCACTGAACCAAATGTCTCCTTTATTTCCTGGAAGCTTTCGATGCGCTCGGCATGGCTCTCACGTAGCGTTTCCTGACGTGACTGACTGCTCGCCAGCCGCTCCTGATTGATTTCCAGTTCAAGCCGCGACTGATTTAATTGGGATACGGTTTGTGTGCAAACAGCACCGAAACGCTCCAGCGACTGATTAAACTGCCGCTGCCGCTCCTGCGCTTGTTTGAGGCTATCGCTAAGTGACTGCAGCGATTTTTTTGTGTCATCCAGCGTGGCTCCAAACGCCCTGCCCAGCATGACACCGTTTAAAAGCATATCCACGGTTCACTCTCATTCAGAAAAGCCCCTTGTGGGGCGGATCGGAGACGGCGGCTTGCGCCGCTCCAGTTTGGTTTCCCCATCACAAACAGGGAGTAAAACGAGGAAAAGGACGGGTGATAAGCGGGATAAGAAGACAGGTGGTGAGGGAGAAAATGACCAGCGTCCTTATCGCTGGCCGGGTTAGGGTGGATGGTGGACTCATTAATCCTGTCAGTAATCAGTCTTCCTCACCGTTCTCACGTTTTATCTGTTCGCTGGCTTCATCCAGCCAGCGTTCAAAGTCGTCCAGTTCCAGCGCATCAATCTCACTCGGCTGAAAGCGAAACCACCTCGCCAGCAGGGCCTGTGCTTTCCACAGCAGCGCCGGCTGCGTTATCCAACCCAAGTAACTGCTGAAATCGTTTTTGCAGCACCATGTAGTCCTGCGCGTCCATCTCATCGATGTCTTCCGGCACCAGACCGGTCATGCGCGACAGCAGCGCGTCATCCCAGTTGCTTGGGTCATCGCTGATTTTTTTCACCGCTTTGATGTCTTTGACTTTCAGACGCTTGAGCGAAATGGATTCCACGCGTTGACCGGCAGAGGTGGTGTAAGGGAATTGCAGAGAATAGGTTTCAGTGTGCATAACGGCTCCTTAGTAAATGTCGGAAGCAGTATCGCGTGCGGCGAGGAATAACGATTTTAAAGTGAATTAGGAAACGAAACTGCCGGGTGTAAAAAAGGGGCCGAAGCCCCTTTCATTACGATAACGTGAACATAGGTAATTAACGTCGCAACTCTTCTTCTGCAAAGAAGCGAACAAAACAGTCGCTCAGTGGATAAGAGGTATCTGTCAGAAAGAACCCCGCGGCCTTCTGGTTATCATCTAAAAATGAACCATCGCTCTGATCAACCTGACCAGAGATCAATCGAGCCACAGATGACGAGTCTGATCCAGCTCGGCCAGAATACGGCAGAGAAATACTGGCTTCTTCTGCTGCATCCAAAATGTAAACATCTTCACGGCACTGGAAATGAATATTATTTTCCAAGTCGATAATATCAAATACTTTTGCTGACATAGTCACCTCACTGATTGATAGAAACGCCCGCCCCACAGGCGGATTTGAAAGACAAATTAACCGCCGATATTGGTACGATAGCTGTTCAGTTGATCCACACCGCCCACCATGAAGATGTTGGACATATAATCCAGCTCCAGCAGATCTTCATTGTTCATCACCTGCTTGATGTAGGTGCAGTTGAACGCGCTGCTAAAATCTGGGTTTTCGTGCTGTTTGAACGTGCCCAGCGGATTTTTTTTGAACATGATGGTCATGTACGTCACCAGCGGCACTTCTTCGATACGGCCTTGAGAGCCGTAGCGTTCCACGCTGGAACGGCACTGCAACGCCAATGATTGGTACGGGTTTGCCGCTGCCAGCATCGCTTCGCGGTAGAAGGAGTTCCATTTGATCTCGCCTTCCAATTTATCGAAACCCGCAGGCAATTCGATCTTGCCGACCATCCCCAGCGCTTTGTGCTCCTGCATGATCATGGAGACATCCGGCAGTTTGATTTCCTGCGCACGCCCCAGCAGGTTGGTGCCGTTGATGTAGATATTGGCGTTGGTAATACGGTTTACTTCAATTTTCCCGGCCATCAGTTAGTGCCCTCCAGCGTTACCAGGTATTCCGAGGTGATCTCCGTCTCAAAGGTCAGACGCTCAAGCGGCGGCGGCGGAGTGAATTTGTAGTTAAGCAACAGGTGCCCTGCCGCCAGTTCGGTTTGCTCGTTACGCGCAGCATCGAACCAGCATTTGAAGCCCAGCAATGCGCCGTCACCGATCAGCTTGCGACCGTAGGCGTTGACGGATTCCACCAGAGCGTCGATCAGCGCCTGATTGATCGGCATGTCGATATACTGCTGACTGAAATAACGGATGGATTCGTTAATCACATCGCCAGTACGACGCACGTTTTCGAAGTTCTTCATGTGCGTCACGGTTGGCCAGGCAGCGGTGCGATTGCCCCACAGGCGCAGGCCGGAACCATAGCTGTTGAAAATGGTGCTGATGCCCTGCTCGTTCAGCAGGTTCACTTCACTCTGTGGATCGTCAATCATCGCGGACAACTGGCGCTCTACGCCGGTGATCCCTTTGATTTCCTGATTGGATGACGACCACCAGAAACCTTTTTCCAGATCGACTTTGGCACGCAGACCCGCAGCACGCGCCGACAGCGGCTCCAGACGTTCACTGTTGGTTTCCGCGTCGTACACTTTTACATGCGGATAGCACAGACGAGCACGTTCAGAACTGGTGTTGAAGTTGATCGTGCCTTCCGGGCCACGGCCGCTCAGCGCCTGCGCAAACGTGGTGCCGATTGGCGCATCGATATAGGCAATCGCGCCCAGTTTATCGGCCAGCGAGATCAGCTCGGTCGTTACACTATTTTGCGTACAGAACACCGGTGAAATCAGAATCTTGGCAAAGAAGCCGTACAGGTTGTAGGTATCGTTCAGCAGCTTCATACCGGTGCGTTTGCCCGCGGCATTGATGCTGCCGATGATGTCGGCGGCAGTCACTTTCGTGACATCAGCAAAGTCATAAGACGCGCTAACTACGGCAGCAACATCAATATTTTTACCCAGATTTTTCAGGACGCCGGTTTGCGCATCCAGCGTATAGTCCTGACCTTCGATAAACGGCTGACCGCCTTCTGCCGCTGTCAGCACCAGCTTGGCAACCACACGGTTTACCAGTTGTGCCGTACCAGTCGCTTTGTCAAACGTGACTTTTTCTGCGCTCACAGACGATTTGTGTTTCGCCGGATCCAGCACGTTGATGACCAGAACCGTACCCGCACCATGATCGTAAATCGCATCCAGCGCCTGCGGGATGGTATAGCCGCCGAACTGGCTACCAAACTGTGCTGCGTCTTTTTCGGACAGGCACAGCGTAATGTCATTTACCGCACCCTGCGGCGCCGTACCAATCAGCCCAATCACCGCAGATTTGACGGTTTTCACCGGACGAGCACCGGTTTCAACTTCAATTGTTTCTACACCATGTAAATAATTAGCGGCCAAGGGTCACCTCCGTTGCGCTATCAGCCAGAATCTGATCCGCGACAGGCAGCAAATAGCCCAGCGCGACCAGCGTTTTCACGTACTCATGATCTGCCGGCAGTTCAGTCACCTGAGCGGGCCAAAGCAGAATTTCCTGACCATCTGCCAGCGTGACGCCGCTGGCGGGGCCGGTGTAGCGGTATTTCATGCGTCTTTCTCCTCATAATTAACCGTGGTAAGCAGCGGACCATCCGTCTGCTCGCGGTCTTCGATAAAAAGGGTTTCTGTGGTGCAATCGATGGCGTAATGCCAGCGTCCTTCGGTGTGACCAACGTAACGGTCACGTACTAGCCGAATACCGCGATGACAGTCAGGCAGTCGGTATCCTCCCAGCGCCTGACGGACGGTATCGAGTGTGGCCAGTACGCCGTCTTCGCCATCCAGCTCCGGTAACAGCACGGCAACCATCAGTTGTGGTCGTTGCGTCTGAACCGGAGAATCCACATCTTCCGGTGCGGAAAATTCGGAACCGCGATACCCCACCAGCACATCGCCAACAGTCAGAAGGTCTGGCCCGATCAGAATGTTTTCTGGACAGGACGCAATCCGCCGTGCCGGTAAGTGCTGTTGGAGGCGGGCTATCACCGCATCGATAATTGGTCTGGTATTCATATCCGTTCACCCGCTGTGTTGATGGCACACTGTTTTGGTGGCGCATCGTGTTGATGGCGTTAGTATCCGGATAAGGGTTGGCTGCGGCTTTTAATCTGTTTTAGAAAAAATAGCGAAGTGATTTATTTGAGAAAAAACGACTAATACACTGAATAATAAAAATTATTTCGATAAAAAAACGCCAGCACAACCGTGCTGGCGTAAAGGAATATGACAATATCGATAACGTGCAAAGACAGAAAAGAAACCAATGCAATGGGATTACCGATCCCAATATTTTTCCGGCCGGGCGATGCCAACCATACAGTCAACCGCATATTCCACGACATCTATACCAAGGCGGGTAAGATTCGCCAACCAGACGCCACCTACCTCTTTGGTCAATACGGCCATCTTGCGATCGGCCAGATAATCCAGTGCATGACGCAGCTCCGGCTCTGAAGCATCGGCATACAGCCGCTGCATCAGCGCTAGCAGGAACATTTCATTCGCGGTGTAAGGCCGCGTTTTATTTAATGCGATGAGCAAGTGCCAACGCATCGATTCCTGTCGGATACGCTGCGTATCAGCCATGATTGCCTCCCGAATACCGCTGCTGCACCAATTCCAGCTTGTTATAAAGCGCATCCAGTTTGGCTTCGATGACCGTCTGACCACGGATGTAATCCTCACGTCTTACATAAACCAGTGGTAAATCGGCGCGGAATTCCAGAAATTCACGCTCCAGCCGCGTCCATCCCTGCTCGCTCTTCTGGCGAGCATTCTCCAGGGCGGCGAAACGCTCGTTCAGCCGCTTTTCAATCTGCGTGAGCAAAATCCGACCAGCGGCAAACAGGAAGCTCATAAACGACAACAACAGGCCGACCAACGACCAGAATTCCACTTCAATCTTCACGTGTTACCTCCCCTGCCTGTTGTAACGTTTCGATGTAATCCAGCAGCGCGTTAACCTGCGCACTCAGCGCTTGATAGCGCTCTCCGTTGTCGCTGATGTTGGCGAGAATATCGCGCTGGGAGACACCTGAACGTTGTAATTCGGCGTCAGCGGTTGCGCTGGCACCGGACGCTGCGCCAGTGCGGCGGGCAGCGGCGGTAGCGTCTGAGGTACTGTCGGTGGACAGACCGAAAGCGGCGTTGTAGTGCTGCACGAAGCCACGAGTAAACACGCACTGCACAGGCTGAACTTTGCCTTTTTCGTCAATGTATTGCTGAGTAACATGGTCAATTTTCCGTTGTAGAGCGGCGTTATCCGCCGACAGTTTTTGACGCGCTGCGACATAGCGCTGTTCGAGTTGATTCCCACGCTCTACCTGTTGCTGGTATTGCTCCGCCGCCGCACGTAATAGCTGGTTCTGGGTTTCAGCCTGCTGCTGCTGTAGCAAGTTGAATGCCGCCTGCTGTTTCGCCAGCGCGGCATCCCCCAGTGCCTGCGCCAGTTGATAACCCTGATTACGACCGGTCAGATAGACCGCGAGTAGCAACACCACGACAAGCAGGACGGCGACCATACGTGGCGAAAGAAAGGATTTCAGACTATTGATAAACAGACTATTCCACACAGCTCGCCCTCCCCCAGCTCAAATACCGTGGCGCCAACTGATGCAAAATACGATCGGGATAATGGCGGTTTTCACGCCAGTTGGCGGCACTGCGTCCGGCATTGACGGTTTCCACATGATCGAACCAGCGGAGTATGTCCTTCTCAGCGATCTTCGCGCGTTGCTTATCACGCTGTAACCAGCCAAGCCCGCCGTTGTAGGACGACAAGGTCATCGCCATACGTTCGCAGTCGTTGCTGGCGCTGATTCGTGTCCACAGCCAGCGATCGTAGCCCGTCAGAGCACGGATAGCCCAGGCAGGATTAAACGGTTGATTAGCGCGAAGTTCAGGAACGATACCGCTAAACCAGTCGGCGGTGGTCGGCATAAACTGCGCCAGCCCTTGTGCACCGACGGGTGAAACGGCTCGAGGATTCCAACCGCTTTCCTGATGCAACTGCGCCGCAAAGTCAGCAATCGGGGCATTCATACCCCAATCCAATCGTGCACTGCGTATCACATCACTGCGATACGCCTGCGCAGCACGAGGGATCGTGTCGGCGCAGACCGTAGCGCTAAAAAGCAGCGGGCTAAGAAACAGCGTGATGAGAAGGTGTCGCATATCACAGCCCCATCGCTACGCCGATGCAAACGGCTGACACAATCAGCGCACGTCGTAACATCGCGGCGGCAAATACGGTGTGGTGGCCGTCCCGAACCGGGAAACGTCCACGCGGTACAGATTCATCACCTTGTTCGAGGAACAGACCGGGACGCGCTTTAGGAAACAGCGAGCGATCCAGCCAATAGCCTAATACCGCAGCGAGTGAAATAAGCGAGAGCTTATAGACGGTGACGGGAAGCTGTTGCGGTGAAATCAGCCCGATAACAGCAAAGAGAAAAGCGGATGTCACAATCCAGCCGGTAAGACGCGGTTTTTTGATTTTTTTCACGATAAAGCCTCCTGATAAGAATGGAGGCCATTATGCAAAATGCAGGGGTTTGATGATTTTAAAGGAGTTTAAGTATTACTAAGACGCAAGATCCCACAGAATTGAACCATTTCTATTCGTCATCTCTTTCTAGTCTTCATCCTTCACATTGCCCATACATGGGCTTCCTGCTGATAAAAATCATAACCGATTATCCGTATATGATTTTTATCATCTGTTTTAGTTTCTGCTGATCTTGTTGTTGGCTAATGACGTTGTTGCTGGCTGAAACCAGGCTGCCAGTTCCAGAATATCTTTCTCGTTCAGCGTACCTGCGGTATAGCGCAGTAATAGCCACGCCTGAAGCCAGCTGTATTTCGCTTCCGCCAGCTCTCGTCGAGCGTTATACCAATCCTGCTCGGCCAGCAAAATATCCAGATTGATACGTTCTCCGCCTGCGACACTCAACCGTGTGGCATTAACGGCTTCTTGGGCAGATGAGGCCGTCATTTGCCAAGCCTTAATTTTCGCCGATCCGTTATTGTACAGGTTGTAGTACTTTTTCAATTCCGCCAGCGTTTTCTTGGTTTGGTCGTCCAGCTCCGCCTGACTTTGCTGATATTCCGCCGCGGCCTGCCGCATCGATGCCGAGACGGAGCCACCAGAGTAAAGCGGGACATTCAGTTGCAAACCGACGCTCTGCGTGTCGTATTTCTGGTTGTAGTTGTATTCACTTTCCGAACGACTATTGCGCGACGATGCCACCAGCGACAGCGTAGGTAAATGCCCAGCACGGCTGCGTTCGATTTCATAGCGGCTGACCGCCAGCCCCTCGCGCTGAGTGGCCAGTTTGGCATTGTGCTGCACGGCAAGATCGCGCCACTGCGCCAGCGTCTGCTTACCTGATTCCGCTGATGGCAGTTGGGTAAGCGCCATAGGATACAGCGTCGTGATATCCAGCACCGTCCCCGTCATATTTTCCAGATCGGTGATCGCTGCATCCAGATTGTCCTGTTGCTCAATCCGTTGCGCTTCGATCAGCGTAAAACGCGCCTCCGTTTCCCGCACATCCGTTAGTGTGCCTTCACCCGCCAGCAGCAGGCGTTTATTCAGCGCCAGCTGTTCCTGATACGCACGCTGCTGCGCATCCAGCAATTGCAGCTTTTCCTGCGCCAGCAGCGCATTACTCCAAGCTTGATATAATCGCACCATCAAATCCTGACTGCGATCGCGAAAACGCTGATCGGCCATCAGCGTGCGGGCAACGCCCTGCTGATAACGCGCCCAAGCCGCATAGTCCAGCAGCGGCTGGCGCAGCGACAGCGTTGACGTGTAGCTGTCATAATCGCGTTTTAATGTGTTACCCGTGAAGCTATCCGTTTGGGTGACTTTGGAATGGCTATGGTTAGCGTTATAGCCATACTGGAGATTGGGAAGCAGATTGGCACGCCCGATCGTCTCCTCTTCCTGACCCGCGGCATGCTCAAACCCCGCCGCGCGAAACTGCGCGTCATTACGCAGCGCCAATTCCCATGCATCAAGCAGCCCTAATGCGTTGGCCCCTGAAGAAAGCAGCCCAAACAGCACGATTATCGCGATCCTTTGCATGATTATTCTTCCGTTAATGCCAGATGCAGGCGATCCATTAAAGGCTTAAAGAGATAATTGACGAACGACCGCTCTCCGGTACGAACAAACCCTTGCACCGGCATACCGGGCTTGACTTCCAGCCCCTCCAGCGCACGTTTCCCTGCCTCATCCACCTGAACGCGCAGGCTGTAATAAGGTGAACCGTCCCGCTCATCCAGCAGACGGTCGGCGGACAGTAGTTCGACCGTTCCCGCCACGCGTGGCGTCGTACTTTGATTAAACGCGACGAACTGAAGTTCAACGGGTAATCCCGGCCAGACTTTATCCACCAGCTCAACGGGAAGACGCGCATCCACGAATAAAGGCTGATCGTCCGGTACGATCTCCAGAAGCGTCTGACCCGGCGCAATCACTCCGCCTTCCGTAAACACTTTCAGCCCGACCACCGTGCCGGAAACCGGGGCGCGCATCTGGATATTCGCCAGATTGAAATCAGCTTTTTCCTTCTTGCTGCCCACATCGCTCAGCAGCGCCCGCACGTCCGCCAGCTCGCTGTTCACTTCTTTGTCGTATTCCTGCTGGCGCTGGGCGATCAGCAGCGTTTGTTGTTCAATATCACGACGGGTACGGTTAATATCCCCCGCCAGCTGGGCGATATCGCCGTTAAGCTGCGCCAGCAGACGTTCGTTCTCCAGCATTTTGTTGCGCGGGACATAGTTTTCCGCCGCCAGTGAACGCAGCCCTTGCAGCTGTTGTTCCAGCGTCTCCCGCTGCTTCTGCTTACTGGTCATTACCTGACGCTGGGCGCTGAGTGACGCCTCCATCCCCGCGATGCTCGAGCGCATTCCTTCGGCTTCAAGCTTGAGCGACTGCTGACGACTGTGCAGTAAATCGCGCTGTAATGCCGTAATCACGCGCATCTCCGATTTTTCCGCTAGCGGTTGCAGGCGAGGCGTCATCACCATGTCACTCAGGCGCTGCTGCTCAGCAAGCAGCCGACCTTCCCGCGCGACCAGTTGTAAATACTGACCATCCAGCCCTTCACTCGCCGAACGCGCATCGACTTCATTTAGCGTGAGCAGAATCTGACCAGCCTCGACCCTGTCGCCATCTTTCACCTGGATTTTATCGACAATACCGCCCTGATTGTGCTGCACAACCTTCCGGTTGCCGGAAATCACGACGCTACCATTCACCATGACGCCCTTATCCAACGGTGCAAACAGTGCCCACAGAAGAAAACCGCCGAACCCAGCGAGCACCAGCAACCATCCCAGACGCACAGCACGTTTTTCATCGCGTCGCGCCGTCTGGTTCATACTCTCTTCACTTATTTCTGATGCGGACATGTCTTTCCCTGTATTCGTCATTCCCTGTTACGGCTGGACCGCGGCAGCAGGTGTCATTTGTGCTTGATTGGCGGCACGACGCGGCTGCAATTCGTTCAGAATGTCGCGCGCTGGCCCAAAGCGCTGTTGTTTACCCTGATTGAGCACCAGAATTTTATGCGCCAGCGTGGTTAATGCGGGACGATGCGTAATCAGTACCACCGTCGCTCCCCGCTTCTGAAGATGCGAGATCGCCTGCGCCAATGCCATTTCACCTTCGTTATCGAGGCTGGAGTTCGGTTCATCGAGTACCAGCAGGCAGGGATCGCCATACACCGCACGCGCCAGAGCAATACGCTGCCGCTGTCCGCCCGACAGCCCGTTGCCGTTAGCGCCAAGAGGCGTGTCATATCCCTGCGGCTGGCTAAGAATCATTTCGTGGACGCCAGCCAGCTTCGCCGCTGCGACAATTTTTTCCGCGTCATGCTCGCCAAAGCGGGAAATATTCTCCGCCAGCGTGCCTTTAAAGAGCTGCACATCCTGTGGTAGATAGCCCATTGCTGGGCCAAATGCCGTTTTATCTACCTGACTAAGATCGGCCCCATCCAGTCGAACCTTGCCACGCGTCGGTGTTTGCGTCGCAACCAGCAGACGTGCCAGCGTAGATTTACCTGAACCCGATGCGCCCAGAATCGCCAGCGTTTCTCCCGCCTGAAGCGAGAAATGAATATCCTGTAATCGTGATGCCCCTTGCGGCGTCTGCAATAACACATTCTCGACGCTCAGTTGGCCAACCGGCGCAGGCAGCGCCATCGCCTCCGCCTTGGGCGGATATGCCGTCATGATACGGCTGAGTCGATACCAGGCCTGCCGCGCGCTGCTCAGCGGTTTCCAAATACCGATAAACTGATCGATAGGGCTCAATACGCGCCCGACAAGAATCGATCCCGCAATCATCATCCCTGGTGTGATTTCGCCCTTAATCGCTAACATGGCCCCCACGCCAAGCATCAGCGATTGCAGAAAAATACGCGCATGTTTTGATGCAGCCCCGACAACCGCTGCCCGCTCACTTGCCAGATTTTGCAGCGTAATAAAACGGTAGTGTTGCCCCAGCCAACGGCGGCGCAAATTAGGCAGCATCCCCATCGATTCAATGACTTCGGCATTACGCAGTTGGGTATCTGCAAGATGGGTAGCCTGTAGCGCTTCATGGTTTGCCTCTTCCAAAGGCGACGTGGTGAGATACTGATTCAGCCATGCCAGCAGCACCAGCACCACAGTTCCTCCCAGAGCCAGAAGGCCGAGCACGGGATGGATCAGGAACAGCACTAATAAAAAGAAGGGAAACCAGGGAATATCGAAGAAGGCAAACAGCGAGTTGCCCGTAATAAACTGCCGCAATAACGTGAGATCATTCAGCGCCTGACCGGCTTTGGCCTCACCCGCTTCCAGATTGCGCTCAAATGCGGCGTTGAAAACCTGTTGATTCAGCTGTAGGTCGATACGGGTGCCGAGTCTCACGACCACCAGACTTCGCACCCATTCGAGTGCCGCCATGAATATCCCCAGACCGGCAATCAACAGGGTGAGCATCAGCAACGTGGTGCCATTTCCCGAAGCCAGTACGCGATCGTAAACCTGAAGCATATAAATCGAAGGCGACAGCATCAGTAGATTAACGATGGCGCTGAAAATCCCAATGCTCCAAAAGCTGCGCCGGAAAGGACGCAGTATACTCAACAACGAACGTTCCTTATTTGCTAGTTGACTCACTGCGTTTGCCTCTCCTGTCAGGGCTGTTTATGCAACGTACGTGCACTGCCATCAGGCAATATCAGCGTATAGCCCTCTTTTTCCTTGCTAAAGAACGCCACGGACTGACCCTGCTCTTTCGTCAGCGTGATACCGTCCGGCGTCGGCCGCCATCCGGCGGGCACATCCGGCAGCAGCGCTTTTAAACACGCTGCATCACCCTCAAGACGCCAGGTATTCTCCACTAACGACGTATTGTACAGAACCACTTCGCACTGCTGTTCCCCGCCACGCAATTGCCATACGCCGCTTAGTTCACTTGCTGAAGGCAATTTCAGACTACTTGCCATACATCCTCCGCTTATTGCACTTAACAACGCCGCGATGATTAACTTTTTCATAGTGGCCCCTAGTCGATAACAGAAAAGGACGGGGAAACCCCGTCCTTCATTTATTTACACGATAAAATCAGTTTCTATGGATGGGCGACCGACGATCTCTATCAGGAAATCCGTGGTGCTCTGGCCCTCAAAATGCACCCACAGGTTGCTGATATTACTACTCGCGTCCCAGTCAAGGATTGCTTCTGTGCCACGGCCGCTAAAAGAACCTTCAACAAAATGAAAATCACCTTTAGTATTCAGTGCAGACAGATCGATTTTGTCGATACCGCGCTCAAAGTCAGTAATCGTATCGTACCCGAGCTTCAATGAAGAATCGCTCGCTTTGGTGTAGACGAAAGTATCGCTGCCAGCCCCCCCCGTCAACGTATCGGCACCTGCACCACCTTGCAAACTATTATCCGCGCTGTTGCCGATAATAATATCGTTGCCAGAGCCGCCAATCGCGTTTTCAATTGTGACGCCATGAGCAATAGACACGTTACCTTTCAGGCCGCCAACATCAGAAAAACGACCTTCATTCAGATCGATAGTCTGATTGTCTCTGTAACCAGAGAAATCAAACGTATCGTTACCGCCGGCATCCCAGACGGAGAAGATCAGTTTCTGGCTATTGCTGTTGGTGGTATAGAAATCACGACCGGTGTTGGAGTTGAAACCATAAACCGTATTGCCGGTACGCGTGTCCATATTTGCGCCGTACAGCTGTTGGATCGCCGTGATGTCGTCAATCAACGGACCAGCAGCATAGTGCCCCTTGAAGTCACCACCAGTATTGCGCTCACTCCAGTAGCTCATCAGGCTATATTGACGTGTATCTTCCGCATAAGTCACATCGTTGTAGGTCGGGTTACCTTCACCCGCATTGTAATCACCAGGGTGATTCAGCCCCAGCGCATGGCCGATTTCATGTGTCAGCGTCTGCTTGCCATACTCCGTCGTTGGGTCACGCACCGTGTCAGCGTTGTAGTTATACCAAGTCGAGCCCGCTGCCGAGTACTTACCCGGCATATAAGCGTAAGCCTGAGTATCGTAGTCCATTCGACCGCTTGAATCACGCGTATAGTTACCAAACGTGATGGTAGCTTTTTCGGTAGGGCTAATCGGAGTAAACGTAATGTTGGCAACATCTGACCACGATTGCAGAGACAGCTTAGCTTGTTTTTCCTGGGCTGCGCTGAATTTCACAAAGCCCTGATCGCCAGAAGGGATAGACCGCACGTTCTGCAAGAACGAATAGGTCAGATTAGCGGATTTACCGAATACGTCCGTACCATTCCACGTCAGACCGTCGCGAACAATTTGCCCGCCAGCCTCTTCACTGGTGAAAGAAGGTTTACCCGACAAAACGACATCACCACCACGAACATGGTTATAAAACAGTGGAGCCACATCGTTCAATCCCGTACCAGTCGCATCCAATGCGGATGTTACCGTGTCTTCATCTTGTAAATCTCGTAAAGCCATCTTTTCTTCTCCATAAGTCTGATCGGGATGATCAGAATCCTAAATCCCTTCATGCAATCGAGGTATTGCATGTACCGCACATAGCCGCGGTCTAATCCTCTCCTGGGTAGACAAAGCTCACTAAAAATATTTATATCCAAAAAACGCATATAAATAAAAATTATCTCTATAAGGAAATAATTAAAAAATAACGCCAATTACTTTCGTTATTATCAAATGATAAAGTCACGGTGACTAATTTTTATTATTGGTATGGACAGCAAGAGAAACGGATGCCAGACAGCATTCGTTTTTGAAAAGGAAGGAAATTTTATTCACTGCGTTAATTTTCATCATGGTACCTGTCCCTGGTTGATAAAAACCGCACTGCGTAATGACACATTTTATCATACGTATTAACGGCATCCTTGCTGTTCCGAGACAAATCTAACAAATAAGAATAAAAAAATATAGCGCTAAATAGGGACTAATTACCCCTTTATTCTGCAAACGAATATATAGGAATTTGCTATGGCATATCCCGCTGCTCAATCGGGAAAACGGGCAGCGCCGCCAGCAGCTGTGCGCCATAGCCTTTGGTCAGCAAACGACGATCGTAAATGACGATTTCACCAAAGCAGTCATGGCTACGAATAAGGCGTCCAACCTGTTGGATGAGGTTAAACGAGGCGCTGGGCAAACTTTGTACGATAAACGGATGCCGTTTGAGGCTTTTTAACCATTCGCCTTCCGTCAGGATCACCGGGCTGTCGATAGGCGGAAACGCGATTTTATGGATATGCACCTGAGAAAGGAGATCCCCTTTCAGATCCAACCCTTCCGCAAAGGACTGTAAGCCAATCAACACGCTGGTCTGGCCTTCCTGTACGCGCTGACGATGTAGCTCGACCAGCCTGTAGCGCGGCTTATCTCCCTGGACCAGCAGCATCAGGCGTAAATCGGTAACCTGCGTCAGAAAGAGCTGCATCGCACGCTGGCTGGCAAACAGCATCAGCATCCCTTTATGCTTATTCTGCTTTAGCTCCGCGCGGAAAAATTGAGCCATTTCAGCAATATGCTGCGCTTCAGATTCCATCAGCGGTTCATAACGCATTTTGGGAATCACCAGACGCCCCTGCTCACGGTGGTTGAACGGTGAGTCCAGCGCGATAAAGGAGTCCCCCTCCTGCTCGCTCAGACCAGAAAGCTCCTGTATACGCGCAAAACTGTTCAACGAGCGCAGCGTTGCCGAGGTCATCACGACGTGCGACACCTTCCCCCACAGTAGCCTTTCAAGCTGATCGCAGACGCGAATCCCCGCACAGTGCAGGTGAAGATGCGGCTGGTTATCGCGCATTTCCCGCGTGATCCATTTGGAAACTGGCGCGTTCGACGATTTCTCCATCTCCGCCAGCCGCCACAGCTTGCTCATGGACTCAAGATAACCCTGTTGGCGACTCATTTTCAGCAGTGCCTGATAGACCCGCACCACGTCATGCTTGCCGGTTTTCTCGCTGAGATCGTTAAGCATATACTCTGCCAGCGCACGCAACGTGTCGGTTAGCTTGAACAACCGCACGCAGAGTTCACGCATTTCATCCGGCATTTTGCCCATCGCAAAACGGTACTCGGTTTCCTGCCTGTCATGCGGGAGAAACAGCCCGCACATTTGTGAGAAAGACAGCACGCACTCACGGATCTCCTCACAATGACTGGTTAACCGTTCGCTGTTAGCGAGTCGCGGTGGCGATTTAGGGGCAAACTGCGCCATGCACTGGCCGACAAGCTGCACCAGCTGTTCCAGTTGCGCCATCATATAAGCTGGATGAATATCGCCAGACATCTCCAGCGTATCGCGGGCAACATCGGGAATGTGGTGCCCTTCGTCGAGCACCAGCAGGAGATTTTTAGGGGGAGGAAGTACCGATTCGCTTTCCATCGCCGCCATCACCAGCGCATGGTTGGTGACGACAACATCGGCCTGTTCGATCTCACGCCGTGCGATAAAGAACGGGCACTCGCGGTAGTAATGGCAGTTGTGCGCAAGACAGTTCACTTTGTCCGTACACAATTTCTGCCACAGGCTATCGTCAATTGAATCCTGATAATGATCGCGCAGCCCATCCCAGGCGTGACCTTGCAGCGCTTTTTCAAGCCGCACACAGGTACGTTTTTCCTCCTTGCTGGCGGACATCAGTTCATCATCCAGAAAGAGTGGTAAATCCCCCTGCGCATCGGGATCGGTTGCCAACATCGCCAGATTACGTGGGCAAATATAACGACGACGGCCAAATGCAGCGGTGAATTTCAGTTCGGGAATAAACTTCTGCAACAGTGGCAAATCTTTGCTGTAAATCTGATCCTGCAACGCCACATTCGCGGTGCTGATCACCAGCGTTTTGTCCTCCGCACGCCCTACCGCAATACCCGGAATCAGGTAAGAAAGCGTTTTCCCGACGCCGGTTGGCGCTTCAATAGCCAAATGGCGCGGGTAATCACCCGCTAGCGTTTTCGCCACTTCGGCAATCATCTGTCGCTGGGGAACGCGGGAAATAAAATCTGGGATTTGCTCTTGCAGGGCCTTATACCATTGACCAATCTGCAATTTTATTGCGGGGGACAGCGTCATGCATACTCTATATCTGTGTAATCTGATCGCCATTGTCCCACAGACGCCCGGCGACGTCAGCCGATATCACGTTCGCGACAATTCCGACCTCGACAATCGTCTGTCCAGCGATTAGGGTTAAGCCCCATATTTGTCACGAGCGGTAAATTATGTCTTCAGCCCACACAATTAACCAATCGTACTGGTTTTCGCCACAATTACCGCATGTCGAAAGCCGCAGCACGCGCAACAGCAGCCACGCCTATAAAACACACAGCCATGCGCAATTCTCGATTGGCGCGATAGAACACGGCGAAACGCTTTGCCATTACCGCAATGAAATGCATCACTTGCAGGTTGGCGATCTGATCTTCATCGATCCTCAACAGCCGCACAGCTGTAACCCGCTGCCCGGAAAAACACGCAGTTATCACATGCTTTATCTGGATACCAAATGGTGTCTCGATCAGATAGCAGCTCACTGTGGTTATCAGGCGGAGACCTTGCATTGCAACCGCGTTGTTCTGCGCGATCCCGCGCTGTTTATACGTTATCAACACGTGGTTGCCCTGCTGTATCGAGGAGACATTGCGTCGGCAGATCATCACCTCAAAGCGATGCTGGAACCGATTTGGCGGCAATATTGCCTGCCTGCGCCGTCCTGTTTGCCCGCCTTACCCCATCATGCTTCGCAAACCACGACGCGACACGTACGCGAGCGTCTGTTGAATAATTTGCAAGAATCGCCCTCGCTGGAAACACTGGCGGAAGAGCTGAACCTGCGGCGTGAAACCATCGTGCGACAGTTTCGTCACGATACTGGCATTACACCGATGGCCTTCCTGAATAATGCTCGTATTGAGTATGCTAAATCGCTACTGAAACAGGGCACGCCATTGGTTGATGCCAGCTATCAAAGCGGCTTCTGCGATCAAAGCCATTTCCACAAAACGTTTGTGCAATACACCGCCGCGACACCGGGTCAGTACGCACGATCAATATTTGACAATAAATAGCCGAACACCTTGTCTAGACTGACCTCGATTACTTATCGAGGTCAGAAATAGCATGTTCATCAATACCCTTTTTTCCACCGATTCTCTCTTTCCCACCCACTTTCCTGCTCTGGCGCTGGCGCATTTTGTGGCGCTACTGAGCCCAGGCCCAGACTTCTTTCTGCTGACGGCCTACGCCATTCGCTACCGACTGCGCGGTAGTGCGGGAATTTGTCTGGGCATCGCGCTGGGCAACGGCATTTACATTCTGCTGGCGGTGATAGGCTGGGCAGGTATTCAACATTCGCCCACGTTATTCACCCTCATCGAGTTAGGCGGTGCCGCTTATCTGCTCTGGGTTGGCTATCAGTTAGTGAAAAGTCGTTCTGTGCTATCGCTACAGGCAGAACAGCAGTCCGACCGTTGCCCGACGCTGCGTAAACAAATCCTATTGGGGCTCGGTTCAGCACTGTTGAACCCCAAGAATATGCTGTTCTACATCAGTCTGATGACCAGTATCCTTGGGCAAGATGTGACACCTACGCAGCAATTCGTCAGCGGTAGCTGGATGTTTTCTGTCGTTCTGGTGTGGGATCTGCTGATCGCCGCGCTGATCGCTCGCCCGCTGATTCAGCAGCGTTTAACCCGCTGGCTTAACCCGATTGAGCGCGGAGCCGGCGTCATCCTGATGTCTTTCGGCCTGCTGTTGTTATTTCGATAATTGTTATTGCGGTAATTACTATTTCGGCAATGAAGGGCATTTAAAAAGCAAGGTGCGTTTCGACCTTGTTTCATGGGCGGAAGGCTTTATAATTCGGGGCAATTAACAAAAGGATAACCTGATGACTCTTCAAAAAATCGGTATTATCGGTCTCTTTGCCCTGCTTGCCTTAGGTGGCATTTCCGGCATGATGCTGGTGGGTTACATTATTATCGTGCACTCGGGCTGAGGCTTTCGGCCCGCAGCGCTCCCCCTATCTTACAGCACAAATTTACGGTAAGAATGCACGAACAGTGCCGCACGGAAACGCGGCAATTAACGCGGTTATTTAGGCTAACGTGGTTGTTCGGGCTAGCGTGACTTTTTAACTAATGCGACTGTTTTGACGCATGCGATTGCTCAGACTGAAACGTCTGCCAGTACTCAGGAATACGCGCGAAGGTCAATTGGAACCAAGCCGTAAACTGGTCGGGCGTCGCCACCATCTGCTGGGCAATCTCGTCTATCGACTGGTATGCATAGTTCGACACTTCATCGGGATTCATCTGCGGCACATCGTCCGTCACGCCAAAATACACATGCCCCAGTTCATGCTCAATCAGCCCGTTATCCAGCGGCAAACGATAGGTCAGTGTGAACATCGGCGTCAGCGCACAGCGTAGCCCCATTTCTTCATACAAGCGGCGATGTGCTGCCCGCAACGTCTCTTCACCGGGCGCAGGGTGGCTACAGCAGGTATTACTCCATAAACCGCCGCTGTGATATTTCCCCTCTGCGCGCTGCTGCAATAACAACTGCTGGCGAGAGTTGAAAACATAGACGGTAATCGCACGATGTAATGCTCCTTTTACATGCGCTTCCTGCTTTTCCATTACGCCCGTTGGCCTGTCATTTTCATCAACCAGCACCACTTCAGTCAACGGCATACTTTTCTCCTGCAATCCCTGATTCTCCGACGATTACACTGTATTACGATCAGTAAAATTCGTCTCGCCGCCGACGTTTTCGACGGCAAGACAAACATCATTATAGCAAGGTAAAGCTATCGCTTTTCACACGCTGCGAATCCAGACCAATCATCACGTCGAATTTACCGGGTTCCACCACCTGCTGCATGCGGGCATTGTAGAACTTCAGCGCTTCCTGATCGAGCGTGAAGGTGACCGTGCGGGATTCTCCCGGCTGTAGCATCACTTTCTCAAAGCCGCGCAGCTCTTTCAGCGGACGGCTGATGGAAGCCACCACATCATGGAGATACAGCTGTACGACCGTTTCCCCTGCGCGGTTGCCGGTGTTTTTCACCGTGACGCTGGCGTTGATCGTCCCGTTACGCTTCATCGTCTGGCTGGATAAACGCACGTCTGACACGCTGAAGGTGGTGTAGCTCAGGCCGTAACCGAACGGATAGAGCGGCCCATTAGCTTCATCGTAGTAGTGAGAGGTATATTTGCCTGGATTTTCCGGCGTGTAAGGACGACCTGATGGCAGGTGATTGTAATAAATCGGGATCTGACCGACGGAGCGTGGGAAGGACATCGGCAGTTTGCCAGATGGGTTATAGTCGCCAAACAGCACATCGGCGATCGCATTGCCGCCTTCCGTGCCGCTGAACCAGGTTTCCAGTAACGCATCGGCCTGCTGATCTTCACGCACCAACGCCAGAGGACGTCCGTTCATCAGCACCAGAACCAGCGGTTTACCCGTGGCTTTCAGCGCCGTAATCAGATCGCGCTGACCTTGCGGCAGGTCGATGTTCGAACGGCTGGATGCTTCATGCGCCATCCCGGCCGCTTCACCAACAACGGCGACCACCACATCCGCCTTCTTCGCTGCAGCTACGGCTTCATCGATCATCACCTGCGGAGGACGTTTATCTACCTGAACGGCATCTTCATACTGATTCAGGAAATCAATAATCCCTTTGTGATTACTGACGTTGGCACCTTTGGCATAGAGAATGGTGGCTTTATCGCCGACGGCATTCTTCAGGCCCTGATAAACGGTAATCGTCTGTTTCGTGACGCCTGCGGCAGACCAGCTACCCATCGTATCGCGCTGGCTGTCAGCCAATGGCCCCACCACGGCAATCGTGCCTTCTTTCTTCAACGGCAGCGTTTGCAGGCGATTTTTCAACAGCACCAGACTTTTACGCGCCACGTCACGTGCATCCAGACGGTGTAAGCGACTTTCCGCGTTAGTATCTACTGGATCGGAACCGATCGGCCCCAAGTGACGATAGGGATCTTCAAACAACCCCATATCGTATTTCACGTTCAGCACCTGACGGCTGGCATCGTCAATCTCCTGCATGCTCACCGCCCCGCTTTTCACCAACTCAGGCAGATAGCGCACGAAATACTCGTCGCTCATGCTCATGCCAATACCGGATTTAATCGCCAGACGCGATGCATCACGCGGATCGCTGGCCACGCCGTGCTTAATCAGCTCTTTAATCGCGCCGTGATCGGTAATGGTGATGCCTTTGAAATTCCACTGATCGCGCAGAACCTCTTTCAGCAACCAGCTGTTGGAGGTGGCTGGCGTACCGTTGATTGAGTTCAGTGCAACCATCACGCCGCTGCTGCCCGCGTCAATCGCCGCTTTGTAAGGCGGCATATAGTCCTGGAACATGCGCTGAGGGCTCATGTCCACGGTGTTATAATCGCGTCCACCTTCCACCGCACCGTAGAGCGCGTAGTGTTTTACGCTGGTCATCAGCGAGTGGCGTCCGGTTACGTTATCGCCCTGAAAGGATTTGACGACCACACCAGCAATTTTGCTGGTCAGCCAGGTATCTTCTCCGAAGCCCTCTGACACACGACCCCAGCGTGGATCGCGGGTGATATCCACCATCGGTGCCCAAGTCATGTTCAGACCGTCTTCCGTTGCTTCATACGCCGCTACGCGCGCACTTTTCGCAATCGCGTCCATATCCCAGCTAGAAGCCAGCCCCAGTGCGATAGGAAAAATAGTGCGCTGGCCGTGTACCACATCGTAGGCAAAAAACAGTGGAATCTTCAGGCGACTGAGCTGCATGACCTGATCTTGCATCGCACGAATATCCGAGCGGGTCACCGTATTAAAAATCGCGCCAACCTGGCCGTTTCTGATCATTTCCCGAATAGCTTCTTTCGGGTTATCCGTCCCGACGCTGATTAATCGGAGCTGGCCGATTTTCTCTTCCAGCGTCATTTTCTTCAGCAGATCCGTGACAAACGCATCACGTTGCTGATGTGAAGGCGATATTGAGGCTGGCGCAGACGTCAGCTCCTGCGCAAACGCCGGATTACAGGCAAGTCCAATTGCTATAGTCAGTGAAGTAAGCCATTTCATTCGTTATAAAGACCCAGTCAATCTAGGCGTCAGAGCGTCAGGTCAGAGCAAAGCGCTGAAGCACAAGACAGGTTGAAGATTCCGACGGTCACATCCCTTCTCTGACAAGGCAAAAAATACCTTCTCCTGCCTTAAGCGAATAAGGCTTCCCGATAGTGGTTGCTGCACCGACGCACTCAAATGCACAGCGCGTAATATAGTGCATTTATTGAGGTTTCATTTACTAAAAACTGCAAGAATAATGCTAAACGATACGCATAATTCACATTCCCTACCTTCCGTTTGCATCATCGTCCTGATAGCAATGCGCAAAACCGATAGATAAGCCACGGAGAGGAGGATGATTTCTCCCACCTTTCGTGCTAATGCTAAGGCTTCGTTAACACAAGGAGCCTCAGACATGTATCAGCTGTATATCGCCAATAAAAACTATTCCTCTTGGTCACTGCGTCCGTGGGTGCTGTTGAAAGCACTGTCGATTCCTTTCGAAGAGAAACTGGTTGCTTTTGCGCCGGGCATGGCACAGCCGGCATTTAAGGCCTTTTCGCCGACGGCAAAAGTCCCCTGCCTGATCGATGGCGAAACCACTGTCTGGGATTCGTTGGCGATTACCGAATATCTGGCCGAACAACATCCCAGCGTCTGGCCTGCTGATGCCAAAACCCGCGCCTGGGCACGCTGTGCCGCTGCCGAAATGCATTCTGGCTTTACCGCACTGCGTAACATCTGCTCCATGAGCTGCGGCGTGCGTGTTAAAATGAACGAAATATCACCGGCCCTCAGTAACGACATTAACCGCATCTACGAACTGTGGCAGGAAGGATTGACGCGCTTTGGCGGACCGTTTCTGGCAGGAAAACAGTTTTCGGCGGTAGACGCCTTCTTTGCGCCGATTGTCTTTCGTATCAAAACCTATCAGCTTCCCGTTTCGCCGGAAGCCGCAGCCTATTGCGACCATCTCTTAGCGCAGCCCGCCATGCAGCGTTGGCTAAAGGAGGCATTAGCGGAAACCTGGCGTGAGGCCGAGCATGACGAAGAAGTGAAAAAAGCGGGGGAAGTGATAGAAGATTTGCGCGCTCGCGCCTAACGCCACCGCAGGCGGTGACCTGTTTAACCACCGTCAAAACGCCCCCCTCCCCCAGCATTGGGAAGGGGGAACCTGTTATTCAGTTTCGATGTTCGCCATACTCTGCGGTTGGCGAGAAGCCAGCGATTTTTGTTTCTTATAGCTCAACGCGGCGGCAGGCACCTCGCTGACCTTACCGGTTTCAATCCACTTACGCAGGCGGTTAGCATCCGCAAAGTGCGTATATTTACCGAAGGCATCCAACACCACCAGCGCAACAGGCCGCTGATTAATGACCGTACGCATCACCAGACAGTGTCCCGCCTGATTCGTGAAGCCTGTTTTAGTCAGTTGAATGCTCCAGTCCTCTTTATAGACCAGATGATTCGTGTTTCTGAACGGCTGGCTGTACGCTGGGTGGGAGAACGTCGCCGTTTTCTCCTGCGTGGTACTAAGCTGGCCCAGCAGCGGATATTGCTTGCTGGCAATCAAGAGCTTGGTGAGATCGCGGGCGGTCGAGACATTATTAATGGACAAGCCGGTCGGCTCTACATAGCGCGTGTGGGTCATCCCCAACGCACGGGCTTTAGCATTCATCGCGCGGATAAACGCCTGATAGCCGCCCGGATAGTGGTGCGCCAGACTGGCCGCCGCACGGTTTTCTGATGACATCAGGGCCAGTAGCAGCATGTCTCGGCGGCTGATCTCACTGTTCAGACGAACGCGCGAGTAGACCCCTTTCATTTCTTTCGTCTGGCTAATATCGACAGAGATGATTTCATCCAGCGGTTGATTGGCATCCAGCACCACCAGCGCCGTCATCAGTTTCGTCACCGAAGCAATCGGCACCACCACGTCAGGATTGCTGGAATAAAGGATGTGGTTATCACGTAGATCCACCACCATGGCACTACCGGAAGCAATTTCCTGATGCGCAGTGCCAGCGGAGTACGTCGGCGCTTTCGCCACAGCCTGAGGCAACATCACAGCATGGGTTGATAGCACCAACAGGCCAAAAAGAGAAAGCTTAAAATTTTTAGTCATTCTTCAATAACTTAAACAGTATTCTGTTAAATGAAAGGGATGGGCATCGGCATTATAATTTACCGCCCTTCCCTGCGCACTCATACAGCAGAAAAGCTTTGTGACAAATGTTGACAGACGGTTTGAGTAACTTACTGTTTTTTATCATGTTACGTCAGAGACGGTCTTATTTTGCGCATGTGGTTGAGCAGACGCAGGCTGACGCCGCTGAATATCCCTGCGGTAATCCCACTTGCCGCACCGGACAGTAGGCAGAATACAGGGTCATGCGCCAACGCGGGAAACAGAGCCAACTGGACGGAAAAGTAGAAATGAGAACAAAACGTCAGCAGCATCAAGACCAGCGACCACCACGAACCTGTGCGTTGAAAACGTCGCGATTCCAGCAAGTAAATGCCTGACGTCTTCCCCCACGCCCATCCGATGCCCAGCCCAATGATCAACGCCAGCAGAAATCCGCCCGCCGCTGCAAGCGGGAGCCGCAGCGTATGAAAAATCGCACTGATGCCCCACACCATGAAAATCATCGGCACAACCAACATCCGCATCAACGATTGCTGCCGTGGCTGACTAGCTTTTACGCCGGCATAAATCAGATAACCCAAAACGATCCACACCCAATAAGGCGTGTGACGCAAAATAATCAGCAGGTTTTCCACGGCAGTACTATTCCCTCATCACTAAGGCCTTCATTAATTAAGCCTTCATCAGCCAACAAACCTGTGCGACTATGGCGTGATTTTGGCCTGTTCCAGCGCTTGTTTCACCGCGTTAATCACGCCCTGACTCGATAACGTTGCCCCCGTTACCGCATCCACCTTGTTAATATCCTGCTTCTCAATGAGCTCCGGCACAATTTGATCCGTCGCGCTCAGCATCATCGCTTCGGTATCGCCATGCTTCAGCACTTCAGCATTGGCAATCTTCCCGTCTTTAATGCTGACCGTGACCTCAACTTCTGCCGCCTTCCCCTGCGCTTTACCGATGTAGGCACCGTCTTTATAGTGCGCCACATCGCTACCATGAACGGACAGAGAAAAAGCCATCACTAACGTGGCCAGCACTGCCGAAATAGATTTTTTCATCATTTCCCCGTGTGTAAATCGAACAATAAAAACAACAATTCAATAACCAGAATAGAACAATTAATTAAAACCTAATAATTGATAATAAGATTTCGTTTCAATATTATCCAACGACAATTTAAGCCGTAGCGCACACTCTATACACCGATCCCTGAGTGCTTTCAACTGGGTTTCATCATCGGTCATCACCGATATTTCGACGAAATAACCCAGTGATTCAATATAATCGAGCGTAATATGGAAGGCGTTTAAAAAGTAGATACTGCGGATTTTATGAATTTCAAAAAGGGGCCGATACCCCAAAGTCTGTAGAATGCTGTCAGTTTTTTCAAAGTCTTCGACATTAACCGCTTCACAGCGATCGACGCCCGGCCCTTTCACAATCCAGAGCTTAATCCCCGACGGCTCCATGCGGCGCACCTGCATTTTGATATTCTGCTGTTGCAGGCGATTCTCTGCATCATCGTAATAAATATCATGTTCTTTATTTTCAAAGACGAAAGCCTCGGGATGAAGGCTAAAAAGTGTATTCCTGAAAACAGCTATATCGTCGATGCGAAATTTAAGCTCAACTTCATATTTCCCTATGAAATGTTCAACCATGTTCTTTCCCTCACTGGATTCCCTGAAATAAAATTGACTTTCCGTCATATAGAACAGCGTTTTATTACTCTGTCATACGGAAATTCAAGATAATAATGGTTCAGTCATCCGCAAAATAGATCATACAGGTAACATAATATGGCCGAATGGCCGTCCTCTCACCCTCCTTGATTAACACCTTACGTCCTGTCACATCTTGGCACCGCGATAATCATGCCGCATTATTACCTTACAACGTCAGATATTCCGATCGCAATTTCCTGACAATGAATATCTGTTGACGAATGCTATCGGTGATTTCCCAGCAAAAAAATGCGGTCAGAATCCTTGCTGGACGCTGACCGCCGTTAATAGTAGCTGAGAAGGGAAAAACCGCTAGTTCTTCACGCTGCAACGGTAGGTAATAGCAGAATCGAAGCCGTGATGGTGCATAAACTCACGCAAAATCAGCAATCGGGCGGAGAAGGTGTTCTCTAGCGGAATCCCTTCCCAGGCCGCTGGGCTCCCCAGCATGACGCGTTCCAGACGTTTAAATGTCCGCTCCATATCATCCTGTGGCAAACGCCAGCCTGCGTCCTCTTCTTCTGCTCCCGAAATCTGTGCGAGGGCCACCAATGCGGGGTCGAAAGAAAACAGAGCGGAATCCGCAGGGATATCGTGGCGAATACGCGTCACTTCATCCTCAACCGCCATGATCGCCAGCTCCATTTCGTCCGGCGTTGGGGGGAGATGCTTGAAAAATGCCGCTGCCGTTTTGTCAAAACCGATGGTTAATTGCAGGATTGCCGACGGTTGTGATGCCGTCCCACAGACGACAGTCGTCAACTGTTCGCCAATATACAGTACTGTTACCGGCACATTCGGCGCGACGCGCTGTCTGGCAAGCGAGTACGCCTGTTGCAGGTTCACATCATTTTCCATCACGGCATCCCCTTATTTAGTGCTGACTCTCGTGTTGGCAGCAGCGAGCAATACCGGCGATATCCGCAGGTGTGGTTCGGCAACAGCCGCCAATCAGACGTGCGCCTGCTACCTGCCACTCGGGCAAATACGCTGTCAACGAGCAGGCGTCATCGTGAGCGCTGCTCCAGGTTTTCGTTACCGCATCATACTGCTCGCCGGAATTGGGATAAACCACCAACGGCAAATCCGTCAGCGAGGACAGGTGCGTCAGCGCGGGCGTCACGTTTTCCAGCGCAATACAGTTGATACCCGCAGCGACCACCTGAGAGCAGGCGTTGACCCGCGCCAGCACCGTGCGCAATGGCGTGCCGTCGCTGAGGTGTTCGCTGTCACGCAGCGTGAAGGAGAACCAGGCCTGCGCCTGAGGGAACTCGGCCAGTAGCGCGATCAGCGCCTCTATTTCGGCGAAAGACGGCAGCGTCTCGCAGGCCAACAGATCGGCACCCGCCTCATGCAGCGCCGCCATACGCGGCCGATGAAACGCCATCATCTCAGCCTGTGGCAGTTGGTAATCGCCACGATACTCCGAACCATCCGCCAGATAGGCACCGTACGGCCCCACCGATCCCGCCACCAGCAGCGTCCCAGCCTGCGGATTATCGCGACGGTAATCATCCCGCGCCTGCGCCGCCAGCTGTACGCTCTTGGCAATCAGCGCCAGTGATTCTGCTTCACTATACCCGCGCGCCTCAAACCCTTGCGGCGTCGCCTGATAGCTAGCCGTAATCGCACACTGCGCCCCGGCGTTGAAATAATCGAGGTGCACCTGATAAATCAGCGCCGGATTTTCAACCAGCACTTTCGCCGACCACAGCGGATCCGTTAAATCACAGCCGCGCGCTTCCAGTTCGGTTGCCAACGCACCGTCCAGCACAATCGTTGATGCCGTCGCCAGCATTTCGGTAACCGTATTTTTACGCAATGTCTTCCACTCCCGTTAATCTACGTTTCTTCATTGACTGCGTGAAATAATAAGCACCGTAGCACAGCGCGACAAACGGAATTCCACACCACAGTGCAATCCGCTGGCTTGGGTCAAACGCCAGCCCGACACAGGCCAGCAGGCAGAGCAGGAAGCCAAGAATCGGCGTGATCGGGAACCAAGGGGCGCGATATTGCAGGTCGGAAAGCGGTTTTCCCGTACGGACATGGTGACGACGGAACATGTAGTGCGAGGCGCAGATGCTCAGCCACACCGCCACGACGGCAAAGCCGGAAATTGCGGACAGCGCCACGTAAACGGTATCCGGTGCAACCACGCTGGAAAACAGCGCCAACAGCCCACCCAGCATACTGACGGAAATAGCAAAGAGCGGAATGCCGCGGCGCGTCAGACGAGAAAAACGGCGCGGCAACGTGCCTTCGTTGGACAGCGACCACAGCATACGCCCCGAGGCATACAGCCCTGAGTTAGCAGCGGACAGGATCGCCGTCAAAATCACGAAATTAAAAATGTCGGCGGCGTAAGGAATACCAATCTTCTCAAACACCAGCACAAACGGGCTTTTAGCAATACCGGCCTCTTCCATCGGAATGATCGCCGCCAACACCAGCACCGTCCCCAGAAAGAAAATCACCAGCCGCGCGACAGTAGTACGAATCGCCATCGGCACCACCTTCTGCGGATTCTCGGTTTCGCCAGCCGCGATGCCGATCAGCTCCGTACCGGAGAAAGCAAAGTTCACCGCCACCATCGTCATCAGAATAGGCAGGCCGCCGTGTGGAAACCAGCCAGACGCGGTAATGTTCTGGAAGAACGGCGCGGGTGAACCGTCCTGCATCGGAATAAAGCCAAACATCGCGCCAGCGCCGAGCACAATAAAGGCAAGAATCGTGACGACTTTAATGATAGAGAACCAGAATTCCCCTTCGGCAAAGAAGCGGGACGACACAATATTCAGCAAATAGATCAGCACACAAAACAGCAAGCACCAGGTCCAGACCGGCACCTGCGGGAACCAATACTGCATGCAAAAGCCGGCAGCGGTCAGGCTGGAACCCAACGCAACCGTCCACGTCAGCCAATACAGCCACGCCACGGTATAGCCCGTTGCGGGACTGAGATAGCGGGAAGCATACACATGGAACGCGCCAGTTTCCGGCATGGCAACGGACAGCTCACCCAGACTCAGCATCACCAGATACACCACCAGCGCGCCGATCAGATACGCCAATAGTGTTCCAGCCGCGCCCGTCGTCGAAATAATGTAGCCCGTATTGAAAAACAGGCCAGTACCGATGACACCGCCGAGCGAAAGCATCACCAAATGGCGAGCTTTCATCGTGCGCTTAAACTGCCCTTCCGTGCCTGATGCGTGTTGTTCCATGATGACCTTTCTTTATCAATGTATCCGC
Organism: Pectobacterium versatile; assembly: GCF_020166435.1. Classification (GTDB taxonomy): domain Bacteria; phylum Pseudomonadota; class Gammaproteobacteria; order Enterobacterales; family Enterobacteriaceae; genus Pectobacterium; species Pectobacterium versatile. The sequence goes on from NZ_JAINZP010000002.1 coordinate 404,785, forward strand.
CCTGCTTTATGCAGCTGAACGGTATAGACCCTAAATAATTCGAGTTGCATGAAGGCGGCAAGTGAGAGAATCCCGATGAGCTTACACAGGTAAGTGATTCGGGTGAGTGAGCACAGCCAACGCACAGGCAACTTGAAGCATGACGGGTATAGACGTCTAAACTTCCAGATAGATAGAGTGTTATACCGTCAACCGATTCGTAAAGTAAAGTACAGACCAGCGGGAGAGCGATGAGGTGCGTTAAATCTGAACAGACATTGTCAGGAAACCAAGAACGGGAAATCCAGTGCGGGGAAACAGAGAACGGAAAAGCGGTGAGCGCTTATGGCTCACCAATCACACGGGCGATGTCCGCCGAGGTCTTCAAGGTGCGGATCTCGCTGAATAATTCGGTGGCGTCGTCATACTCTTTACGCAAATAGCCGAGCCACTGTTTGATGCGTGCGACGTGATACAGTCCCGTGTCGCCCTGCTTTTCCAACTGCACATATTTTTGTAGCAACAGCATGACCTCCGGCCACGGCATACGCGGTTCGTTGTACTTAATCACGCGGCTCAGGTTCGGCACATTCAGTGCGCCCCGCCCCAGCATGATCGCATCACAGCCCGTTGTCACCATACAGTCCTGCGCACTCTGCCAGTCCCAGATTTCACCGTTGGCGATCACCGGAATACGCAGACGCTGGCGGATTTCCCCTATCGCCTGCCAGTTGATGCATTCGGCCTTGTAGCCGTCTTCCTTCGTGCGGCCATGCACGGCCAGTTCGCTTGCGCCCGCCTGCTGCACCGCGTCGGCAATCTCAAACTGGCGAGCGCCCGAATCCCAGCCCAGCCGGATTTTCACCGTGACAGGCAAGTGTGCGGGCACCGCCTCACGCATCGCTTTTGCGCCTTGATAAATCAGCTCGGGATCTTTTAACAGCGTCGCCCCGCCCCCGCTGCCGTTCACCAGCTTCGACGGGCAGCCGCAGTTGAGATCGACACCATACGAGCCCAGCTCTACCGCCCGTGCCGCATTTTCCGCCAGCCACTGTGGATATTGCCCCAGTAGCTGCACACGCACCAGCGTGCCCGACGGCGTGCGGCTGGCATGCTGTAGCTCTGGGCAAAGGCGATAAAAGGATTTAACCGGCAGGCACTGATCCACCACGCGTAAAAATTCGGTGATGCACAGATCATAATCATTTACTTCAGTCAGCAGTTCTCGCACTAATGAATCGAGAACCCCTTCCATCGGGGCAAGCAGAACACGCATAACGCTACTCGGTAACCATTCGATCGTTAATCACAGCCAGTCAGGCAAAAAAAAGCAGGCAATCTTAGGGTAATGCTGTTCACTTAAGCGTGGATTTAGGAGGAAACACGGTGATGAGGTTCCCGCAGGGATACCTCGCACCGTGGTAGCCTCCGGTATCTCGATCCTTAAACGATCGGCATTAAACAATGTTAATGGGTATTGTACGGGGAACGCAACGGGAAAGATAACGCTGGACGGGCCATGAGGTTGCCTCTTGTGAACATATCATCAATAATTCGTGACGAATTTGTGCCGACACCGTCCTTGCGGACCACAACGAAGTATGACGAGTCTATTATGTCAAATGCCCAAACTATGTCGAATATCAAAACAGGCGCGCTGCAACGCCCACAGCTTTCTCTGCCGAATAATGCCGACAAGCTGCTGCTGCACTCCTGCTGTGCGCCCTGCTCGGGTGAAGTCATGGAAGCCATCACCGCTTCAGGCATCGACTACACCATTTTCTTTTATAATCCCAATATCCACCCGCAGCGTGAATACCTGATCCGTAAAGAAGAAAATATCCGTTTCGCCGAACAGCATAACGTGCCTTTCATCGACGCAGATTACGACTCGGATAACTGGTTTGAACGCGCCAAAGGAATGGAATGGGAACCTGAACGCGGCGTTCGCTGCACCATGTGTTTTGATATGCGTTTCGAGCGCACGGCGCTGTACGCCGCAGAAAATGGCTTTAGCGTCATTTCGAGTTCGCTGGGGATTTCACGCTGGAAAAACATGCAGCAGATTACCGAGTGTGGGCATAACGCCGCGCAGAAATATCCCGGCGTCACCTACTGGGATTACAACTGGCGCAAAGGCGGTGGCTCGTCGCGCATGATCGAAATCAGCAAACGCGAACGTTTCTATCAACAGGAGTATTGCGGCTGCATTTATTCCCTGCGCGATTCCAATAAGCATCGCAAATCACAGGGGCGCGATATTATCCGCATCGGTAAGCTGTATTACGGCGATGAAACCGAGTAACCGCATCACACCAGAGTCCGGCACAGCGCGTGCCGGACTTTCTACGTATTACTTCTTCACGTCTACCTGATAGAAAATATGCTTACCGAACGGGTCAACCTCATACCCAGTCACTTCTTTGCGCACCGGCTCAAAGAGGGTGGAATGCGCAATCATGACAGCCGGTGCCTGCTCGTGCATCATCTGCTGCGCCTGCTTGTACAGGACAATACGCTGCTCGTGATCCTGTGAAGCGCGCGCGTCGATAATGATTTTATCAAACGGCGCATAACACCATTTTGCCGAGTTAGAACCGCCGTTGGCTGCCGTACAGGTAAAGAGCGGCCCGAAGAAGTTATCAGGATCGCCCGTCGCCGTTGTCCAGCCCATCAATGCCGCCTGATGCTCACCGCCTTTCACCCTTTTCAGGTATTCGCCCCACTCGAAAGTGACAATTTTGGCCTGCACACCGACTTTAGCCCAGTCAGCCTGAATCATCTCCGACATACGGCGGGCGTTCGGGTTATACGGACGCTGCACCGGCATCGCCCACAGCTCAATGGCAGTGCCTTCCGCCAAACCCGCTTCTTTCAGTAACGCCTTCGCCTTCTCGGGATCGTAGTCATAATCTTTCAGGTCGCTATCAGCACTCCAGACACCTGGCGGCAGCAGGTTTTTCGCCGCCGTTCCGGTTCCCTGAAAAACGGCTTCGATAATCGCCGGCTTGTTAATCGCCATCGTTAACGCCTGCCGCACTTTCACATTATCCGTCGGTGCCTTCTGGGTATTGAACGACAGGAAGCCGGTGTTCAGTCCGGCCTTTTGCATCAGCACGATGTCCTTGTTCTCTTTCATACGCGGCAGGTCGGCAGGATTAGGGAACGGCATCACCTGACACTCATTCTTTTCCAGCTTGGCGTACCGCACGGAGGCATCCGGCGTGATGGTGAAAATCAACCGATCCAGCTTGGCCTTGCCTTCCCAATAAGCGGGGAATGCCTTAAACAGAATGCGAGAATCTTTCTGATACTGCGCTAACTCAAACGGTCCGGTGCCAATCGGATCCATATCCACGCGCTCCGGCGTCCCGGCTTTGAGCATCGCATCGGCATATTCCGCAGAGAGGATAGACGCGAAGTACCAGGCTAAATCAGCCAGAAACGGGGCTTCCGCATGGGAGAGCGTAAAACGCACCGTGTGGTCATCTACTTTCTCGATGCTCTGGATCAGCGAGCCAAAGGACAAGCTTTCAAAATTGGCATAGGTCCCTTTCGAGACGCTGTGGTAAGGATGCTGCGGATCTTTTTGCCGCATGAAGGAGAAAATAACGTCGTCAGCGGTAAAATCACGCGACGGTTTGAAGTATTTATTACTCTGGAATTTCACGCCTTTGCGCAAATGGAAGGTATAGATGCGCCCATCAGCGCTGATGTCCCAGCGTTCCGCCAGACTCGGCACCAGCTCCGTGGTGCCCACTTTGAAATCCACCAGACGGTTATAAATCGGTACGGCGCTGGCATCCACGCTGGTACCCGAGGTATAAAGTTGCGGGTTAAAGTTTTCTGGCGATCCTTCCGAGCAGTACACCAGCGTATTCGCCGAGGCCGCTGAGGCGACCGCCAGCGTCAACGCTGCCAGAGTCAATCGTATTCCTGCTTTTTTCATTCCAGTCCTCGCTTATTGTGTTATTCGTGTCCCATTTAGTGTTATTCGTGTCCCATTTACTGCGTTTACTTTCTGACTTCCGCTGTCTGAAATATAAAAATCATGACGATAAAATGACAAATAAAACCATCGAATGAAATAATTTCTACGTTAGGATAACTGTCATAGCTATTACTGAATAAAAAGGATTCGTTATGACAGACCGTTTGGCTCATCAGCTCAGCACGCGTTTTTACCGTTACCTCGCCGTCACCAGCCAAAGCGATGCCAGTTCGACAACATTGCCTAGCACGCCGGAACAGCATGAAATGGCGCGATTGCTGGCGGACGAGCTGCGTGTACTGGGCCTACAGGATGTGGTCATTGATGAGCACGCCACCGTGACAGCCGTGAAGCCGGGCAACTGTCCGTCCGCACCGCGCATCGGTTTTATTACCCATATCGATACGGTTGACGTCGGCCTGTCGCCGCATATTCACCCGCAAACGTTGCGCTTTACCGGTGAAGACCTGTGTCTGAATGCCGAGCAGGACATCTGGCTGCGCACGGCGGAACACCCGGAAATTCTGCCGTATGTTGGGCAGGACATCATTTTTAGCGACGGCACCAGCGTACTCGGCGCGGACAACAAGGCTGCTGTTACCGTAGTGATGACGCTCATGGAGAACCTGACCGACGCGACGCCGCACGGCGATATCGTGGTGGCCTTCGTGCCGGATGAAGAGATTGGGCTGCGCGGTGCCAAAGCGCTCGATCTCAAACGCTTTGATGTCGATTTCGCCTACACCATCGACTGCTGTGAACTGGGTGAAGTGGTGTATGAGAACTTCAATGCGGCTTCCGCGGAAATTCGCTTTACCGGTGTGCCCGCGCACCCGATGTCGGCAAAAGGCGTGCTGGTTAACCCGTTGCTCATGGCACATGATTTTATCAGCCAGTTCGATCGCCAGCAGACGCCGGAGCACACGGAGGGACGCGAGGGCTATGTCTGGTTTAACGATCTGACGGCGAACGCCAATGAAGCGAAGCTCAAAGCGTCTATCCGCGATTTTGATTTAGCCACGTTTGAACAGCGGAAGCAGCAGATCGCCGCGATCGCCGACAAGATTGCTGCACAGTACCCGACTGGCAGCGTGACCTACACCCTCACCGATATCTACAGCAATATCAGCAACGCCATCACTGACGATCGCCGGGCTATCGACCTGCTGTTTGCCGCACTGGACACGCTGGGCATTGAACCCAAGGTGACACCAATGCGTGGCGGCACGGACGGTGCGGCGCTGTCTGCCAAAGGGTTGCTCACGCCGAACTTCTTCACCGGCGCGCACAATTTCCATTCGCGCTTTGAATTTTTACCCGTACCGTCGTTTGTAAAATCGTATGAAGTGGCGCTGAATTTATGCCTGCTGGCGGCGAAGTAATCGCGTCCAGAAAAGAGAAAGGCAGACAAACGCGGTAAAAACCCGCCTTCCACGAAGACGGATTTTTATTCAGCGTTTCAATTTCGGGTCGAGCGCATCGCGCAGACCGTCTCCCAATAAATTAAACGCTAAAACCGTCAGAAAGATCGCCAGACTAGGGAAAATCGCGACGTGCGGGGCAATCACCATATCCGATCGCGCTTCGTTCAGCATCGCTCCCCACTCCGGCATCGGTGGCTGCGCGCCAAGCCCTAAGAATGACAGGCTGGCTGCGGTGATGATCGACATTCCAATGCGCATCGAGAAAAACACCACGATGGAAGATACCGAGCCCGGCAGGATATGTCGAAAAAGGATCGTCCCGTCACTGGCACCAATGCTGCGGGCCGATTCGATGTAGGTAAGCTGCTTTAGCACCAGCGTATTCCCCCGCACCAGACGGGCGAAAGCTGGGATGCTAAAAATCGCGACGGCGACAATCACATTCGCCATACCGCTCCCCATAATCGCCACAACGGCAATCGCCAGCAGAATGCCGGGGAAGGCAAACAGTACATCGCAAATACGCATAATGATTCTGTCCGCCCATCCTTCGTAGTAGCCCGCCACCAGACCGAATGTCGTACCGATAATCATCCCTACCAGCACCGAGAGAATACCCGCCGTCAGAGAAATGCGCGTTCCCATCAGGATCCGGCTGAAAATATCACGTCCTAATGAATCCACGCCCAGCCAGTGTGCCGCCGACGGGCCTTCATTCAGGCGTTCATAATCGAAATAGTTCTCGGCATCATAGGGCATCAGATATGGTGCCAGAAACGCGACCACAATCAGCAGCAGTACAAACACGCCTGCGGTGACCGCAACGTGCTGTCGAAGAAAGCGCCGCCAGAATTCACGCCACGGCGTGCGAACGGGTTTATCCCTATCCCTAATGACAGGGAGCGTCGCCAGCATAGCTTTACGTCGCCAGTGTCTCATTCCCTTTCCTTATTTATAACGAATGGCTGGATTAATCGCGGCATACAGCATATCCACCAGTAGATTGATCAGAATAAACTCCAGTGAGAACAGCAGTACCTCGGCCTGAATCACTGGATAGTCGCGCATCTCCACCGCATCCACTAGCAGCCGTCCTAGTCCAGGCCAGTTAAAGACCTTCTCCACGACGATTGAGCCACCGAGCAAGAAACCAAATTGCAGCCCCATCATCGTAACCACCGGAATCAGCGCATTGCGCAGCCCGTGCTTCACCACCACCAGCGATTCACGCACGCCTTTTGCTCGCGCCGTACGCATATAATCTTCCTGCAAGACATCGACAAACGACGCACGAGTAAAACGCGCCATCACCGCCGCCACCGCCGCGCCCAGCGTCAGAGAGGGCAAAATGTAGTGCAGCCAAGTGTCCGCCCCCACCGTCGGCAGCCACCCCAGTTCGACGGAAAAAACCTGCATTAGCAGCATTCCGAGTGCAAACGCGGGGAAAGAGAGGCCGGATACCGCCAGCGTCATCCCGATTCTGTCCGGCCAGCCGTTGCGCCACACTGCGGACACGATACCGATCGCCATGCCAAAAATCACCGCCCACACCATGCTGCACACCGTCAGCCAAAACGTCGGCATAAAGCGCATGGCGATCTCTTCGGTGACGGGGCGTTTCGATACGATCGACGTACCAAAATCCCCTTGTAGGACATTGGTAAAGAAGTGCCAGAACTGATGCGGCAGCGGTTTATCCAACCCCAAATCCTGCCGGACCATCTCGATAACGGCAGCATCCGCTTCCCGCCCGGCGGCTAAACGCGCTGGATCGCCGGGTAGCAGATGAACGAACAGGAACACCAGCACCATCACAATCAGGAGCGTAGGAATCAGTCCCAGTAGTCGTTTAATAAAATAATTCAGCATGAACGGTTTTCCACAGACATGCGTCGGACTCCCTATGAGTGAACGAGTGTTGACCACTGCGGGCAGCCTAACGGCCACCCGACTCCTTGGTCATTCTTTTACGGCGAGTTATTCTTTCAGGTCGGCCTCTTCAAAACTGAACAAGGTATCTGGCATCACGTAGAACCCGGTCAGTTTTTTGCTATTAGCCGACACCAAACGCTCTGTCGCCAGGAAAATCCACGGCGCATCCGCCCAGATTTTGTCCTGCGCATCTTTGTACAGTTTCTGTTTTTCCGTCCGATCCGTCGTTTTCAGCGCATTCGCCAGATCCACATCCACCTGCGGATTGCTGTAAAAGGCCGTGTTGAATTGCGCCGGTGGCCAGGCGGCCGTGGCAAACAGTGGTGACAGTGCCCAGTCCGCTTCCCCCGTCGAGGCTGACCAGCCGGTGTAGAACAGGCGAACGCCCGTTTCCTTAACGCCCTTACCTTCCACTTCGGCGGCGCGTTGCCCCGCATCCATCGCGGTCACCTGCACTTTCACACCAACCTGCGCCAGCTGTTGCTGCGTGAACTGCAAAACTTTCTGCGCCGTGCTGTGGTTATGTGACGACCAAAGCGTGGTGGTGAAACCGTCTGGGTAGCCCGCTTCTTTCAGCAGTTCACGCGCTTTGGCCGGATCGTAAGGCCATGGGTGATATTTTACCGAGTAATCAATGCTGCTCGGCAGTGGCCCTTCGGCTGGTGTCGCATAGCCGGAGAACGCCACTTTAATCAGCGCCTCTTTGTTGATCGCGTAGTTCAACGCCTCGCGTACTTTCGGGTTATCAAACGGTTTCTGCGTGACATTCATACTGATGTAGCGGTGCAGAATCGACGGCGACGCCACCAGCGCCAGCTTGTCATTTTTCTCCAACACCTTGGCCTGCTCGAACGGTATCGGATAAGCAAACTGCGCTTCACCCGTTTGCAGCAGGGCCGCGCGCGTATTGTTATCCACCACCGGACGCCAGGTAATGCTGTCCAGTTTCGGCAACCCCGCCTTCCAGTAGCCGCTGAATTTCTCGACTTTGACAAAATCGGTCTGATTCCAGGCCACAAAGCGGTATGGGCCGGTGCCTACCGGATGGAAGCCAATATCCTTGCCGTACTGCTTTAATGCCGCCGGAGAGATCATCACCGCCGCTGGGTGCGCCAGATTATTAACGAAGGCTGAGAACGGCGTCTTCAACGTGATTTTCACCGTCAGGTCGTCCACCACCTCGGTTTTGTCAATCATCTTGAACAGGTTATATCGCTTCAGGCGATTGTCGGGATTACTGGCGCGATCCAGATTCACTTTCACTGCGGCGGCGTTAAACGCCGATCCATCGTGAAATTTGACACCTGGGTGCAGCTTGATGGTGTACATCAGACCATCTGGGCTCGCGTCATAGCTGTCCGCCAGTACGTTCACCAGCTTCATCTCTTTATCGAAGCCAAAGAGTCCCTGATAGAATGACTTCGCCACCGTCTGCGATAGCGAATCGTTGGCATCATACGGGTCCAGGCTGGTAAACGTGGAACCCACGGCGATAACCGCATCTTTGGCTGCCCAGACGGGTGAAGTCGCCATGGCAGCGGTTACTCCTGCGGCCACTAACCAGCGCCGCTTTATCGTCATTACGCTCATGCTACGTTCTCCTTGTGAATCCCTGTCAATACGCGCCGGCTATCGGATGGTGCGCAACAAAGTGCCGCTCACCGACCTGAACCAGAGGCGCCGTGATCGGCTCATCGCCAAGCGCCCGAATCGGGCTGGGTATTTCATCAACCAGCAGCACCTGCTCACGCTGGCGGCGTGAGGGATCGGCAACGGGTACTGCCGACATCAGCTTGCGGGTATAAGGGTGCCGAGGCCGCTCGAATACATCCTGCCTTGAGCCGATCTCGACAATCTGCCCCATGTACATCACCGCCACACGATGGCTAATACGCTCAACCACCGCCATATCATGTGAAATAAACAAAAATGCGATGCCGAATTCACGTTGCAGTTCCAGCATCAGGTTGATGATTTGTGCCTGAATCGACACGTCCAACGCGGATACGGCTTCATCCGCAATCACCACTTTAGGGTTCAGCGCCAACGCTCTGGCGATGCAAACTCGCTGGCGCTGGCCGCCGGAAAACTCATGCGGGTAGCGCCTCGCGTGCTCTGGCTCCAGCCCTACGCGCGACAACAGCCACTCAACGCGCTTTTCTGCCTCCTGTCGGCGGCAAATGTTGTGCACCAGCAGCGGTTCCATAATCGAGAATCCAACCGTCAAACGGGGATCCAATGAGGCGTACGGATCCTGAAAAATCAGTTGGATATCACGCCGCAAGTGCTGCAACGCCGCCCCTTTCAACTGCTGGATACGTTGACCATTAAAGGTAATTTCGCCCTTCTGGCTTTCAACCAGTTGAAGCAACGCGCGGCCAGTGGTTGACTTACCACACCCTGATTCCCCCACCAGTGAGAGCGTTTCGCCCGGCCAGAGATCGAAGCTGACGTTTTCCACCGCATGTACCTGGCGTGTCACGCAGTTCAGTAAACCGCTGCGAATCGGAAAACGCGTCACCAGATTGCTGACTTGCAAGATCGGCTCCGCATCCACGGGAACGGTATCCTGCGGTACATTGTCCGCAATGCGTACCGTGTTTTGATCCAGCAGCGGAAATTTTGCTGGGAACGGTTGCCCACGCATCGAGCCTAACGCCGGTACTGCCGCCAAAAGCCCCTGCGTGTAAGGATGCTGCGGCGCAGTAAAGATCTGCCCTACGCTTGCCGCTTCGACGCTTTCCCCACGGTGCATGACCAATACGCGTTCAGCCACTTCTGCCACTACGCCCATGTCATGGGTGATGAAAATCACGGCCATGTCCATTTCACGTTGCAGCACACGGATAAGTTGCAGAATTTGCGCCTGAATGGTGACATCCAGCGCGGTCGTCGGCTCATCGGCAATCAGTAGCGACGGTTTACAGGAAAGCGCCATCGCAATCATCACCCGCTGGCGCATACCGCCAGAGAGCTGATGAGGATAGCGATCCAGCACATTGCGCGCTTCCGGTATTCTGACCAAATCCAGCATACGCAAGGTCTCTGCCCGTGCGGCGCGTCTGTCCATTCTCTGATGCAAACGAATAGACTCGGCTATCTGTTCGCCGACGGGGAAAACCGGATTCAGCGATGTCATCGGCTCTTGAAAAATCATCGCCAGATCCGCACCACGCAACGTTCGCATCACCCGCTGACGGGCACCGCGAAGATCCAGCACGTGCCCATCGCGACGACGAAATAGCATGTCTCCTTGATGAATCACCCCGCCCGCATGTTCGACCAGCCGCATCAGCGCCAGCGACGTGACCGACTTACCCGACCCCGATTCCCCGACGATAGCCAGCGTTTCGCCCCGATCGACAGAGAACGTTAAATTACGCACAGCGTCCGCCCGCTGCCCCTGCTGCTCGAAATAGACACTCAGGTTACGTACCTCCACCACCCGTTTTTCAGGCAAAACCAGCCCCGTGATAGGGGGAGACAGTGAGGCATAATGATCCTGTGTGGGCGACATGAACGGCGAATCTCCATATAAATGCGGCTGAAATCAGCGCAGCGCGGTCGGGGACAAATTATCAGCGGTTTTCGACTATATTTAGCACAAGGTATGATGTAAAGCGGAAACTGATATCAATGCAGCGAAAAATTCTTTTTATAACATTGGGTTAATTATCTCAAAGGCATACTATAAGACACGATATCATCCGCAGATGCGCCCATTTTCACCCAAAATGGTTCGAGTTGCGGTAAAAGACTGTTGTTTTAGATAATACACATCGTGATCGTGCTTAATGCCTAACGAGGATCCACACACCAAAAACTGCATTCCTTGACCTGTATACATTCACCCATGTTACGAACTCTGACATAATTAATATTGGCATAGGAAACAGGTTTTTGCCCATGAACGACGTGTTGGCGGAACACTATTCTTATTGATGTAATGAGCCGTGATGTAATAAGTCGTATTGATGAAACACACTGTGGAGTGAAGATGGAAAGCGTTAACGCAGGTTTACTGACTCTTGAACAAGCTCTGGAAAATATGTTTTCTCAGGTTCCTTCCCTTACCGAGACAGAGCGCGTATCCCTGTTCGACGCCGCAGGACGGATCACCGCCCATGCGATTGCCTCTCCGATTAACGTCCCGCCTTTCGCCAATTCCGCGATGGATGGCTATGCCATACGCTGCGCCGATTTGTCCGCTGCTGCACCGCTGCCGCTGGCAGGTAAAGCCTTCGCTGGCACGCCCTTCACTGGCGACTGGCCTGCCGGAACCTGCATTCGCATCATGACTGGTGCGCCGATTCCCGCAGGAGCCGATACGGTGATCATGCAGGAAGAAGCTGAAGTCAGCGAGGACGGTATCCGCTTTCCCCATGAGGTAAAACCCGGCCAGAATATTCGTCTGGCGGGAGAAGATATTCAGGCGGGTGCCAGCGTGTTACCCGCAGGCACCAAGCTGGGCGTGGCTGAGCTGCCGCTGCTGGCATCACTGGGGATTGCGCAGATTGATGTGATACGCCGCCTGAAAGTCGCAGTGTTTTCAACCGGTGATGAACTGCAACTCGTCGGCGAACCGCTGGCAGACGGCCAGATTTATGACACCAACCGTTTCGCCGTGCGTTTGATGCTGGAACAGTTGGGCTGCGATGTGCACGATCTGGGCATCATCCGCGACGATCCAGCCGCGCTGCGTGCCGCATTCCATGAGGCAGACCAGCTTGCCGACCTGGTGATTAGCAGCGGCGGCGTTTCCGTTGGTGAAGCGGATTACACCAAGCAAATGCTGGATGAGCTGGGCGATATCCACTTCTGGAAGCTGGCGATCAAACCCGGTAAACCCTTCGCCTTTGGCAAGCTGAAACACGCCTGGTTCTGCGGCCTGCCGGGGAATCCGGTTTCTGCTGCGCTGACGTTCTATCAGTTGGTTCAGCCGCTGCTGGCCCGCCTGTCTGGCTATACACAATGGCACCTGCCACCACGTGTTCGCGTCAAAACCACCAGCGCACTGAAAAAGACACCAGGGCGCACCGATTTCCAACGCGGCATTTTCAGCCGTAACGCACAGGGTGAACAGGAAGTGAGAACCACTGGGCATCAGGGGTCACACGTTTTCAGCTCATTCAGCCTCGGTAACTGCTTCATCGTACTGGAGCAAGATCGCGGTCGCGTCGCCGCTGGCGAATGGGTCGAAATCGAGCCCTTCAACGCGCTGCTGGGACACTGAGTATGCTGCCGGAGCTGAGCGATGAAGAGATGCTGCGCTACAATCGACAGATTGTGCTGCGCGGCTTTGATTTTGACGGACAGGAAAAACTGAAGGCATCACGCCTGCTGATTGTCGGGCTGGGTGGGCTAGGCTGTGCTGCCGCGCAGTATCTGGCCGCGGCGGGCGTCGGCCATTTAACGCTGCTGGATTTTGATACCGTCTCTCTGTCTAACCTGCAACGCCAGGTTCTGCACCGCGATGCCCGTATCGGAATGGCGAAAGTTGAATCGGCACGTCTGACGTTATCCGACATGAATCCGCATCTTTCGCTCGATACAATTGATGGCGATCTCGATGACGAGGCGTTGAGCGAACAGGTCAGCAAACACGATGCGGTGCTGGACTGTACCGACAATGTCGCCATTCGCAACCGCCTAAACCGCATTGGCTTTCAGCTCCAGAAGCCGCTGATCTCTGGGGCAGCGATTCGGATGGAAGGCCAAGTCAGCGTCTTTACCTATCAGCCCGATGAGCCTTGCTATCATTGTCTCAGCCGCCTATTCGGTGTCAATGCGCTGACCTGCGTCGAGGCTGGCGTGATGTCGCCGCTGGTAGGCACTATCGGGAGCCTGCTGGCGATGGAAGCCATTAAGCTGCTGACGGGATATGGCAAGCTGACCACAGGTCGATTGCTGATGTTCGATGCGATGACGCTGCAATTTCGTGAAATGATGCTGCCGAAAAACCCGCACTGTGATGTCTGCGGCGGATAAGGCAGAAAGAGGAAAGATTGGTATCCGGCACGATAAGCCATTGAATACGGCGAAAATCAGTGACACAGTATCAAGGTAAATCATCACGTAAACTGAGGAACACACCATGAGTAATGCTTTTTTGCAGTCAATCAAGGCCCGTCGTTCAATCTATGCCATCGGCAATAAGTTACCGATATCAGAAGATCAGGTTACCGCCCTCATTACCGCAGCCGTTAATGAAAGCCCCTCCTCTTTTAATTCACAAAGCTCACGCGTTGTGATTCTGTTCGGTGAGCAGCATCACAAACTGTGGGATATTGTTAAGCAGCAGTTGAAGAAAATTGTACCGGCGGACGCCTTTGCCGCAACAGAAAACAAACTGGCTTCCTTTGCCGCTGGCGCGGGTACTGTCCTGTTCTTTGAAGACACCGCCGTAATTGAATCACTACAGGAAAAATTCGCGCTTTATGCCGATAACTTCCCGGTCTGGTCTGAACATTCAACCGGTATTGCTCAATTTGCCGTGTGGTCTACGCTGGCGCAGGAAAAAATTGGCGCCACGCTCCAGCACTACAATCCCCTGATCGACGATGATGTTAAAGCACAGTGGGATCTGCCAGCCAGTTGGAAGTTGCGTGCTCAAATGCCATTTGGCTCAATCGAGCAGCCGGCCGGTGAGAAAACCTATATTTCCTTTGAAGAACGTTTCCGCGTATTTAAATAATCCGCTGACTCATTCTTTATACCCTAAATAATTCGAGTTGCGTGAAGGCGGCAAGAGAGCGAATCCCGATGAGCTTACTCAGGTAAGTGATTCGGGTGAGTGAACGTAGCCAACGCACATGCGGCTTGAAGTATGACGGGTATATAAACAAACAGGGACACCATGCGGTGTCCCTGTTTGTTTTACGTTCAGATTTTAATCAGGTATCGGTGGCGCAAAAACCTGAATCGCCTTTTCTCTGATCCCGAATACCGCTGGCGTTTTGCCAATCAGCTCGCCGTCGGCATTGATATCGTGCGGCTTCGAGGTACTCAACGTCAGTTCTCTGGCAGAAAAAGCGCGGACTTTGCGCCAGCGGCCATGCGTTCCTTTGCGGATAAAGGGAATCAGTGCCACCATTTCCCACCAGTGGGAAACCTCCAGGCTATACACATCCAGCCGACCATCATCAGGCGCGGCACTGTCAGCTACCGCCATGCCACCGCCGTAGAAACGCCCGTTCCCCACCGACACCTGTACCGTTCTCACTCGCTCTTTGATGCCGTCATGCTCAATCTGCACGCGGAAAGGACGACTTTGTTTCAAGAGCTTAAAGGCCGCCAGCGCATAGCCTAATGTTCCCCACCGTTTCTTGGATTTCGCTGACAGCCCGCGCGCCAATGCAGCAGAAAACCCAATACTGGAAACATTAAAGAACAGATGCCCGTTGACCTCACCCAAATCAACAGCGCGCCGCTGCCCGTTAGCGATAACCTGCACGGCCTGCCGAATCTCTCTGGGGATCCCCACCGTACGGGCAAAGTCATTCGCCGTCCCTAATGGCAGCACGCCCAGCGGTAATCCGGTATCCACCAGGCCGGGCGCGGCTGAATTCAACGTGCCATCGCCACCGCCGATAATCACAAAATCCACCCGATCCGCATACGCACGTATAATATCGCTGCACGAACCCGTGTCTTTTTCATCCGGTTCGACGATGCCGATCTGGCTTTGTTGTAATAATTCTTTTACATAGCGTGCGGAGGAATCACCGTTCCGCGCCTGTTTATTAATAAATAAAAGCGCTGTTGGGCCTGATTCCTTCGCTGCTGAATAATGGCTCATCGTCATCCACCCAACATCATTGATTGATTAGATCTAACCACAGGGATAATCAAACCGACAAGGGAGCTTTAACAAGCCCACAATACAATACAAAACATTACGTTCCAGCAATCTGTGCTAATACTTCCACACTGAAACCACTATACTAAACCCTACGAGTCAGCGATTCCTTTGCCTGCTTTGTTACACTGTTATTCCAGTAGCACGCGCACCGCTATTTTTAGGTGAAAACAGAGACTTATTCACCTATACCATCAATGCTTCTCTGGGGAGATTACTTTGCAGACTGGATTCATCAATAACGCCCGCTGGCTGGATAAAACACGCGCAATCATAATATTTGGTTCCATGCTGCTCGCCGCCTTTCTGGTGATTAGTTGGACCAGCTATGAAGTCGCTAAAGAGTCGCTGGAAGAAGAGATCGAAGAAAATACCCTACCGCTGACCAGCGATAACGTCTATTCGGAAATCCAGCAGGATTTGTTAAAACCTATCTTTATTTCGTCGTTAATGGCGCACGACACTTTTTTACGCGACTGGGTGCTGAAAAATGAAAACGATCCGCAGGCCCTATTCCGCTATCTGAAAGAGATCGATCGCCGTTTCAACACCGTATTTTCGTTTTTCATTTCTGATAAAACCGGGCTCTATTACGATCAGCAACGCATCCTGAAAACTGTCTCGGAATCATCTCCCGACGATCAATGGTATTTCCAGCACAGAGCGCTATCGGATGACATGCCTTACGTTGTCGATCTCCGCGTCGATCCTGAAGAGCGCACTCGTCTGGATATTTTCATCAACCATAAAGTCATGGATTATGAAGACAATTTTATTGGCATTACTGGCGTAGGCATCCCGGTTGAGCGTGTTAAGCACCTGATTGAAAAATACGAACAGCGCTATAACCGGACCATCTATTTCATTGATAAAGAAGGCAACATTACGCTACACGGGGAAACCTACACCCGTCCGCTGCAAATTCAGGAACAGCCGGGACTGAACCGGATCGCGACCACGATTTTGACCTCTCCTGGCGGTGCTTATGAGTATCAGTTAGACGGAGAGCGTATCTTCCTCAACACCCGGCTAATCCCTGAATTCGGCTGGTATTTGATGGTTGAGCAAATCAGCCATCCCAGTGAAAAACGGCTGTTCGCCACGTTGCTAAAGAATCTGGGCATCAGCACGTTCGTCAGCGTCCTCTTCTTGTTACTGCTGTGGTTGACCATTGGCGGCTATCAGCGCCGACTGGAACAAATGGCCACAACCGATAAATTAACGGGCCTCATGAACCGTCAGGCATTTGATTATTTATTCCGCCGTCTCGGTGCGAAGAATGCCTTACAGCACAAATCACTCTCCATTCTTCTCATTGATATTGACCACTTTAAGAGAATCAATGACCAGTATGGCCACAACGTCGGTGATTTTGTCCTGCAAGGGGTCTCTGCCCTCTTATCGAGCAATACCCGTTCTAGCGATCAATCCTGCCGTTGGGGAGGCGAGGAGTTCGTTATTCTACTCGACGACTGTGATATCAACGCTGCGCAACAGCGTGCCGAAGCGCTACGTCACAGTATTGAGATAGCCCAGATTCCCCACCGTGAAGGAACTATTCAGGTAACGGTCAGCTGCGGTGTCGCTGAATATCGAGCAGGCGAGACGCTAAGTATGCTGATAAACCGCGCCGATATCGCGCTTTATCAGGCCAAACAACAAGGGCGCAATCGAGTGGTACGCGCACAGTAGGGACAAGGGAAAAGATCGTGCCTACATTAATCATGCAGGCACATTTCGATAGAAAACCAGCGGGCTGCAATGCTGCAATAAGGTATCAAACGGATTACGTTCGATTTCCCGTTTGGCGTTTCAGCGTAATAGAACAGGTGTACCGGTCTGCCGGATGGATCGATACCGTGGTTTCAAAGACGTTTCCCGAGCGGTCAAGATAATGGCGGATGATTTTTAATGCCGGATAGCCGACATCAACGCCCAGCGTTTTCGCTATTTTGGCCGGAACACCCACGGCAGAGATCGTCTGGCGCACTTCTTCCCCCTGTACGCCGTAGTGCTTTTCAATCAAATCGCTAATTAAAGCAAACGGATCGCTGCGCACCAGACTTTTGACCTTGGCATAATCCGGGCTAACGTAGCTATCAGTCCAGCAGATCGGAGAATCCTTTTTCTCGCTGTCTTCACGAATACTGGCAATATGCAGCCAGCGATCGCCCGGCTTGCCGCCGATAATCTGTGCCAGTTCAACATCCGCCACGATTTCATCAATCTTCTTCACGACGCGCAGATTGGTTTTTGCCAGTACGAACAGATCCTCAAGGCTAGCCAGAGGATGGTTGCGCTCGCGCTTTTCATCATTATCGACAACAACCGAGCCCACGCCCTTGCGACGGGATAGCAACCCCGCCTCCGTTAGATCGCGCAGCGCCTCCCTGACGGTATGTCGACTGACCTGATACTGCTCACAGAGCTCCAGCTCGGAGGGGATTAACGACCCCGCCGGATACTGGCCTAGCGTAATATTTTGGCTGAGTTCACGGGCAATACGCTTATACAAGGGTTCTTTCATCGGCTCACGCTCTTAATCAATATTGATGCCCTGCATCACAAAATGACACTCATCTGCTTCCCTAACTTGTCCGTACATGTTGTCATAAGCATAACATGTACGGACATTTAAACCTGTCCGTATATTTACTCTTTCAGGTCATATCCGTTATCAAGGGAAACACGCTTCATTTTATTGCGAATATGGCCTGCATCTTATCACTAATACACTCGCTTCAGGAGGCGTTATGGCTTCGAATGTGCTTGATTCAGTCCTATTCCGTGATTCATTTGGTACCCCGGAAATGCGGGCGATCTTCGATGATCGGGAACTCATCCGTAAGTATGTAGAAGTAGAGATCGCACTGGCCAATGCGCAGGCGCGCTGTGGCGTAATTCCAGAAGGCGCTGCCGCAGAAATTACGGCCAGCTGTAACGCCGACACGCTCGATTTTGAGTTGCTGCGCCACGAAACAGAAATTGTGGGCTACCCTATCCTGCCGCTGGTACACCAGATTTCCAAACAGGCCGGTCAATCTGGCGGTTATGTACACTGGGGCGCAACAACACAGGACATTATGGATACCGCCGTGGTGCTGCAAATCCGTGATGCCTTCGCGTTAATTGAAGCGGACATCGACGCCCTGCGCTCTATTTTGGCCGGGCTGGCCGCGCGTTACCGTAATACGCCAATGGCTGGACGAACCCATTTACAACAGGCATTACCGATTACATTCGGCTACAAAGCCGCCATCTGGCTGGATATGTTCGACCGTCATGCCGAGCGCCTTGCCCAGATGCGTCCTCGCGTACTGGTAGGCGAATTCGCGGGTGCTGCGGGGACATTGGCTTCGTTGGGCGACAAAGGGCTGGCGGTACAAAAAGCGCTGATGGCCGAGCTTGGTCTGGGCGTACCGACCTCAACCTGGCATGTTGCTCGTGATGGATTTGCCGAAGCCGTCAACCTGCTGGCAGTAATCACGGGTTCGTTGGGGAAAATTGGCTATGACGTCATGCTGATGGCCTCCAACGAATTCGGCGAACTGTATGAACCGTTTGTCAAAGGCCGCGGAGCCAGCAGCACCATGCCGCAAAAACGTAACCCTATTTCCAGCGAACTGATGCTGGCCTGTTCCAAGGGCGTTCGCCAACAGGCTGGGTTAATGCTGGATGCGATGGTGCAAGATCTGGAACGCGCCACAGGCCCATGGCACGCGGAATGGATCGCTATTCCAGAAAGTTTCATTCTTTCTGCGGGCGCACTTCATCAGGCCAAGTTCATGCTAAACGGTCTTATTGTTGATGAGAAAATGATGCTGAAAAACCTCAATATGACCAACGGCCTGATTGTGGCAGAAGCCGTTATGATGGGGCTGGCACCGTATATTGGGCGTCAGGAAGCTCATGACATCGTTTACGATGCTTGCCGTATCGTGAATGAGAAAGGCGGCACGCTGGCCGATGTGCTCAATGCCATGCCTGGCGTCTCCAGCCGACTCGATCCCAAATTAATCGAAGACCTGACTAATCCCGTCAATTATTTGGGCAGCGCGCCTGAAATGGTTGATCAGGTATTAAATAAAACGGAAAGAAAATAGTCATCACCGGCGATTATCCGGTATCACCCTAATTAACAGACTGAGATCGATACGTCCCAGACGCAAAATAACGCGTCTGGGCAGGCTCTCTGTTGCCGGGAATGATGGCGGATAATAATGGCTTGCACGATTAAGGAGACGTTATGTCATCCGAATCATCCACCAAGAAAAAAATAGTCGCAGTTATTATTCCTCTCCTGCTGGGCCTGATTATCTGGTTTTCTCCGGTGCCCGATGGCCTTACGCCGCAGGCATGGCATATGTTCGCGATTTTTGCCGCCACCATCGCAGCAATATTGACGCAGCCTCTGCCGTCGGGCGCGATTATGCTGCTTGTCCTTTGTATCACTATTTTCACTGGAACATTAACAGAAGCGAAAGCGCTAGCCGGTTTTTCCAGCGGCACCGTCTGGCTCATCTTTTGTGCCTATATTCTTTCTCTGGGTTTTGTGACATCCGGATTAGGAAAACGCATCGCCTACAAAATGCTGTCGCTATTCGGCGGAAGCAGCTTGGGGATCGCGTATTCACTGGGCGTTTCCGATCTCATCATGGCGCCCGCCATGCCATCCGTCACGGCGCGTTCAGGGGGAATTATCTTTCCTATCGTGCGTTCCATTAATGAAGTATTAGGCTCAACACCCGGCGTTAGCGGTAAAAAGATCGGGGACTTTCTGATCATGGTCTGCTTTCAGTTTACTCCGATCACCGGCGCGATCTTCCTCACCGGCATGGCCGCCAACCCACTCGTCGGCAGCCTGGCGAAAACCTCATTAGGCGTAGATATTACCTGGGGCGGCTGGTTTATTGCCGCTGTCGTACCCGCCATGTGCTGCTTCTGCCTGATGCCGTTGCTGGTGTACAAAATACTGAACCCGGAACTGAAAAAAACACCAGAAGCCAAAGAGATGGGACGCCGGTCGCTGGCGGAATTGGGCAACATGAAATCGGCAGAGAAAAAAGTCGCGTTTGGCTTTGTTCTCGCGCTGCTTGGCTGGGGCACCAGCCTGATCACCGGCTTTTCTGCCACCTCCGTCGGGTTGGCATTGGTTGCCTATCTGTTTGTCACTCAGGCCGTCCAGTGGAAAGACGTACTTAGCGATCGCGCAGCCTGGGATACGGTCATCTGGTTCAGCGTCATTATCAGCCTCGCCGCAGGATTGTCTGACCTCGGCTTCATCAAGTGGATGACCGTTAAGCTGGGTAATTCCATACAGGGTTTCGGCGCGATGGAAACCTTCGTTATTCTCGGCATCCTCTATATCTATGTGCATTATCTGTTTGCAACCGCCTCTGGTCACGTAGCCGCGCTCTATGCGCCCTTCGCCGCCACCGCCATAGCCGCTGGCGCGCCGCCCATGATGGTTGCCATCTGTTTTGGGATTTTTAGCAACCTGATGTGGGGAAATACCGAATACGGCGGTGGCCCCGGCCCGATCTATTTTGCTCAGGGATATTTTGAACGGCACCGTTTCTATAAAATCAATTTCTGCATCGTCACGTTTAACGTCGCCCTGATTTTTATCGTCGGCTTAGCGTGGTGGAAACTGATTGGCTATTACTGATCGCCTGTCTTATACGTCCACAAAAATAACGGGAGGCCATTTGCCTCCCGTTATTTCGTCATGACCGTTATTCAGCTTTTCAGCCACTAAATGCCATCATCTTTCGTTTGCACCCAAAACGCATGCACCAACCCAGGAAAATAACCTAACAGCGTCAGAATAATATTCAGAATAAATGCCCCACCGATGCCTTTCCCCAGTAACACGCCCAACGGTGGCAGAAGAATAGTCAGTACAATACGCCAAAATCCCATATCAACCTCCGTAACGTGATGATTCCTTATGAAAGTAGTTCAGCACATGGGATTTGTCAGTACGGGATGAGATGATTGAGAGTAATCTTTGCAGAGAAAATGAAAGCATGGGTTACAACGCCTCCAGAGCCGCACCGTTCTCCATCAGAGCATGTACCATGACGCTCACTCGTGACTGTGCCCGATTGATAAGATGACCGAGGTGTATTTCACTCGCCACCAGATTGCTACATTTGACTGAGAGTTACGCAAGGCCATTCATGAAGCAAGGCCACATCTTGTATAGCGAATGGAAACTTGTATAGCGCATAGAAACGCCTGTTCTTACCGCCTTCCCGTAATGTGCGTTATGCAGCGTATTAAATTCACCCTAATTATTAATCCGATTAAATATTCACGGGAATAAGAAAAAACCATCAAAACATATTATTTGAAACATATAGCAGAAGAAAAACAACCATGTTAATAATTAAATACATCTTGGGTTTATATTTTTTTAACACCTTGCAAACCAAATTTAATTTTCTAAACTTAATCGCGATGCAAGGACTTGCATCTAAAAACAGCGATTAACATTGGAGATTGTTATGAAAAAGAAATTCGCATTCCCTTTATTATTGTCACTGACTACGATTTTCAGCGCATATGCCTATTCAGAAACATCAAGTCTTAATGATAAAGAAGGCCCGCCAGTTAAATTCACCGAAACAGCCTTCGCCCAACTGGATGGAAGCAACAGCGTATTATCCGCTTCTGAAACGGGAGAAGCAGCGACACAAACTGGTGCGCTGCGAGCACCTGCACCACCGCTTAGTAGACTTGCTATCTATGCTGTCGGTTCATCAAACTGTAATTGGGAATATATGACCACTGTTGGACAATTTTCAACAACGTGCGATCACGGAGGAGCACAACTCCGCGTTGCCGTACAGGAAATTGGCTATGGTGGTAATGCGATTGCCTGGATGAACTCAGGCCAATTAGCAAATTCTAAGAATTATCAGAATGATTCTATTTGCGTGGTAGGGACATCCTACGTTTTCCCGTGCCCCGTCGGTGGCACGGTTGTTGGATGGATGAAATATTACAACCTTGACGGTTCGCAGAACGGTATATTTAAATTCCAGGACACTTCAATCAATGCCCCCTGGAATACACTGTACACTCAGATCAGCATTAAATAATATCGTTTCATCCCTATAGATAAATAAAGGCCAATTTATATTTGGCCTTTTTCATTATACAGAAATATTAGCCTTTATTGCTTTATCCTGAAAACGAAGCAACGCATCAGCAGCACGTTGCAGATTTTCTGCGCTCGACCTTTCATTACGCGATAACGCCCCATCAATCCCTTCCTGAATTTTGGAGAACACGTTCATAGGCTGGCGCGATGAAGCGGGTGCGGTGCCATCGTAAACGACTTTAGACAAAGCGGTAGGAGCCATGAAACCCAACAATGATGACGATTCGTCGAGATCCATCTGTCCACTTTGGATCAGGCTATTTACGGCTTCGGTTAACGCTTGTGGCGTCATATTCGTGAAATCGTATTTCTTAATCTGAGTCGCGGAGGTAGAAACGTTATTTGCACTCACCTCCTGCGTTTTCCCAGCTAAAACAGCTGCAAATGAGGCTTGATTACCAGCCCGAGCCGTTGAGTTAGCGCTCGAAGCACGATGTGCAAAAAGGCCGTTCTCTCCAGTCTCAATTTTCATATCCTTCTCTCCTAGTCGTTGTGAATACTCAATGCATCCAAGCAAACGATATGTCAGCGCTTTCAGTATAGGATTCTCGATGAAAATGTCCCTATTTAATTGGAGGAATAGCGCCGTAAACGTCAACTTGCTCACATGTTCAGCGACATAAAAGCGCCCTCCCCGCACAGTTTATGTGCACCTGAACGCATGGCAGGTATAATAAATACTCATACCTAGCGCCTACTTACAGAGGATCAATAATGAAAAAGCTAGCGATTGCTCTTTTTGCTCTACAGCCCATCACGCAAGCCGCCGCCACAGATTGTGGCAACGCCAACACGCAGTTGGAGATGAGCCAGTGTGCTGCTGATGAATATAAAAAAGTGGATGGCGAGCTGAATCGGCTTTATCAGGATGTCGTAAAGCGGGTCGTTATTGAAGAACACAAAGCGTTGCTCAAGTCAGCCCAGAGAAAATGGATCGCGTATCGCGACGCTGACTGTGAGTTTCAGACTTTCCCGACAACCGGAGGATCGGTGCATGGCATGGTGTATTCCCAGTGCCTGACGCAGAAAACCGCCGAGCGCGTAGAAGAATTCAAAAGCATGCTACGTTGTGAAGAAGGGGATTTAAGCTGTCCGCTTTAAGCCACTGCCAAGTGTGGAAAGCATCACAGACTACATGCGGGGTAAGTGTTTGAATAGCGGTGGAGAGACGGGGGGATTTGAACCCGCGGCCGCGTTGCCCTAAGCCAGTTTTCGAGACTGGCCCGCTCCGGCGTCTCTCCCTTTACTTTAGCAGTTGCCATGATGCCTATTTTTACGGCATGTTAACAGCACCCGCCCTCGCCTTTAAATTCAAGTGACGACTGAACGAGCAATAACAATGATTAAATGGCCGTGGAAAAACACTCAACCTCAGGTGCAGACGCTTGAACACTGGCAAGCTGCGATTTCCATCCCGCTTCTCGCGCCTTTAAGCGACGAAGATCTCCAGCAACTGGTCGCCCTTGCCGATCAGTTTTTGAAGCAAAAGCGCCTGATTCCGTTGCAGGAGTTGGTGTTGACGGACATCATGCAGCAGCGCATCGCCCTGCTGTTTTCCCTGCCGGTGCTGTCGCTGGAAATGGATGCGCTGGATGGCTTCCATGAAGTTCTGATTTACCCCGGCCCGTTTATTGTTGAGGAAGAATGGCAGGATGACATCGGGCTCGTGCATAAGGGGAAGATGGTGCAGTCCGGCCAAAGCTGGGATCAGGGGCCGATTATCCTCAACTGGCAGGAAGTGCAGGATTCCTTCGACCTCTCCGGTTTCAACCTCATCATTCATGAAGTCGCGCACAAGCTGGACATCCGCAGCAGCGGCGAGGCGACGGGCGTTCCCCTGATTCCGCTGCGTGAGATTGCTGCGTGGGAACAGCACCTGCACAGCGCGATGGATGCCTTACAGGAAGAAATCGATCTGGTAGGCGAAGAGGCCGCCAGCATGGATCCCTACGCCGTCCACGATCCGGCAGAGTGCTTTGCGGTGTTGTCGGAATATTTCTTCAGCGCCCCCGAACTTCTCGAAGAGCGTTTCCCCGATCTATACCGCTGCTTCCAAAAGTTCTATCGACAGGATCCGCTCGCCCGTCTAAAAAGCTGGCAAAGCAGCACCAATTACCGTGCGCCATCCATTTACTAACTCATAAAAAAACAGCGAATTGTACACAGCCTAAACAGTCAGACGATAAAGCTGATTTTGCCGTTGACAGTACCGCGGGTGGCGGATATCATGCGCCCCGTTCACACGATTCCTCTGTAGTTCAGTCGGTAGAACGGCGGACTGTTAATCCGTATGTCACTGGTTCGAGTCCAGTCAGAGGAGCCAATTTAGAGAAAGCAGACGTTCACTGACGTCTGCTTTTTTGCTTTATATCAATTGGTTATCCCCTTCTTCAGGTTCGCCCTCGTTCACCAAAAAACGCTCGAAGCCATACCCTTTTGCTGGTAAAAATACTGGTAAAGCTGGTTCGATTTCGTTTTTACCAGCAATCGGAGGGAACCGTCATGTCACTTACTGATACTAAAGTAAAAAATGCCAAGCCGTCAGAAAAGGCGGTGAAGCTCACTGACGGGTTCGGCCTCTACTTGCTGGTTCATCCCAATGGTTCCAAATACTGGCAGTTAGGCTATCGCTTCGAAGGAAAACAGAAGGTGTTTTCCATCGGCGTCTATCCTGCTGTTTCACTGGCAGATGCCAGACAACGGCGGGATGAAGCGAAAAAGCTGTTAGCCGCTGGTATTGACCCCAGCGCTAAAAAGCAGGCTGACAACAAAACTATTCAAGAGAAGCGTAACAACACCCGCGCTTTCAAAACTGTTGCCAAAAGCTGGTTTGCCACCAAAACCACATGGTCGGAAGATTATCAGCGTTCTGTCTGGACACGACTGGAAACTTATCTGTTCCCTGATATTGGCAACAAAGATATTGCTGAACTGGATACAGGCGATCTGCTGGTTCCCATCAAAAAGATAGAGAAGCTGGGTTATCTGGAAATCGCCATGCGGGTGAAGCAGTACGCCACCGCCATCATGCGTTATGCCGTCCAGCAAAAGATGATCCGTTTCAATCCAGCCTATGACTTGGAAGGTGCAGTTCAGAAGCCACAGACGGAACACCGCCCCGCTATTGAACTGGAAGAGATACCTACCCTACTGGAACGTATTAAATTTTATAAAGGCCGTAGCAGACTGACCCAATTGGCGATAAAACTCAATTTGCTGATTTTTGTGCGTTCCAGTGAACTCCGCTTTGCCCGATGGTCAGAGATCGATTTCAAAAGCGCCTTGTGGGTTATCCCTGAACAACGTGAAGCCATTGAAGGGATCAAGCATTCAGGCCGTGGTGCCAAAATGCGCAGGAAACATTATGTTCCTCTATGCGATCAAGCACTGGCAATTTTGGAAGAGCTTAAAGACCTCACCTATGACGTTAACGGTGATCACGGTTTTATCCTGACTGGCTGTTATGATGCGATGAAGCCGATGAGTGAAAACACCATCAACAAGGCACTACGCAAAATGGGCTATGACACCAAAACCGATCTGTGCGGTCATGGTTTCCGAACATTAGCGTGTAGTGCCTTGATTGAATCGGGTATCTGGCCTGAAGATGTGGTTGAACTTCAGATGAGCCACATGGAAAAAAACAACGTTCGCGCTGCCTACACTCACAAGGCCAAACATCTTGAACAACGTCGCCTCATGTTGCAATGGTGGGCTGATTTTCTGGATGCTAACAGCAACGGGATGGTTAGGCCGTTTGAGTTTGCCACAGATGCTCGTTTTGGGTTAGAAAATCAAGGCTAACTACTTGATAACCGATCACATAAAAGAGTGTAACTCTCTGTTTTGAATATTTGAGTAGCCATCATTGGTTGATGGCTACTACACCATTCTATTATGATTTTTCAGCAATATTTGATATCGTGGCAATATTAAATACCGAGGAAATAACCATGATATCAGGTCTTAATGGTGGAAATTTCATCCTTAGCTCGATGGCTAAGGAAAGAGTCAAATCAGGTCTACTTGATAGAGCAACAATAGAAGGCTCTAAAGGCGAGTATACCGTGATTTTTGATGGTTCAGAGTGGGAAGGTAAGCCATTAGTATTATGTAGCTCCAGACAGCCATACGAATCACGACTCTTCAAAAGCATAGATGGTGCGGCGGCAGAACTACTACGTATAGGCTTAAGTGAAGCTTCAATCAAAAACACCACCAAATCGAACGCTAAATAATCAGGTTTAACATGGATATGCAAAAAGAAACGATTTTTTCAGAAGTTGAAACAGCTAACAGCAAGCAGCTTGCTGTTTTGAAGGCTAACTTTCCACAGTGTTTTGATAAAAACGGGGCTTTCATTCAAGAGAAGCTGCTTGAGATCGTCAAATCATCGGATGTTGAACTCTCTAAAGAGTCATACAGCTTAAACTGGCTGGGTAAGTCCTATGCCCGGCTGTTGGCTAACCTACCACCCAAGACCTTGTTGGCAGAAGATAAAAATCATAACCAACGTGTAGAGAACAAAAACAGCCAGAATCTGTTAATCAAAGGGGATAATCTCGAAGTATTAAAGCACATGGTTAATGCTTATTCTGAAAAGATTAAAATGATTTATATTGATCCTCCATATAATACTGGTTCAGATGGATTTGTATATAATGATGAGCGTAATTTCACGGCAGAACAGCTTTGTGAATTGGCAGGAATCGATCTTGATGAGGCTACACGAATCCTCAATTTTACCGTCAAAGGTTCAAGTAGTCATAGTGCATGGCTGACATTCATTTACCCCCGTCTTTATATTGCTCGTGAACTTCTCCGCGAAGATGGCGTTATCTTTATTTCAATAGATGATAATGAAATCGCGCAATTAAAACTTTTATGTGATGAAATATTCGGAGAAGAAAACTTTCTATCTCAGATAATAGTACAATCAAATAAGCGTGGCCAAACTTACAAGGAAATAGCTAAATGCCATGAGTATATTTTAGTTTACTATAAATCAAATAAATCAAATCTCGGAGAGTTGGAGAAGGTGGGCGGGACGCTTCCCTTTGAAGATTTTTATGGGCCTTATGATCTTTGGGAGCTTCGAAATCGTAATCCTAAGTTTGGAAGGCATAATCGACCAAATCTTTTCTATCCAATATATGTCGATGAAAATCATATAAACGATGAAGGTCTTTCACGAATCTCCTTAACCAAAACGGCAGAATGTACAACTCCTGTCTATCCAATGAACAGTGAAGGAGGAGAGAGCTGCTGGAGGTGGGGAAAAGATAAACTTCAAAAAGAAGGTATTAATAGTGAACCGCGTATAGTATGGGCAAAAAAGAAACGTGATGGTGGCTGGAATATTTATGAAAAATCAAGAAAAAGCACTACCAAAGCAAAATCTATTTGGCTTGATACTAAATTTATAAATGAGCAAGGCACTATCGAATCAGGTAAACTACAAATGAGTGGTGTTCTTCAATTTCCTAAGCCGTTAGAATTAATGAAGCAATGTATTCTTTTAGGGACTGAAGAAGACGACATTATTCTTGATTTTTTTGCTGGTTCCGGCACGACTGCCCATGCCGTTATGGAGCTGAATGCTCAGGAAAACTCTGAAAGAAAATTCATAACAGTTCAGATCCCAGAAAAATGCTCTAAAGATAGCATTGCATTTAAATCAGGTTTTGAAACGATTTTTGATATTACAAAAGAACGACTGAAAAGAGCTTGTGAAAAAATAGGCTTAGAGCATATTGATTACAAGGGTAATTTAGGGTTCAAATCATTTGAAACAGTTGATGATTTTCGGATGAAAGATGAATCTGAGCTAACGCTTTCCAACCATACATTCTTTGATGATGTTGTACTGACTCCTGAACAGTATAACACCCTATTGACTACATGGTGTGTATATGATGGTAGCTTGTTAACAACGCCAATTGAAGATGTTGATCTCAATGGCTACAAAGCGCACTTGTGCGATGGTCATCTGTATCTGATTGCGCCTAATTTCACTAGCGAAGCACTGAAAGCTTTACTTCAAAAGCTGGATTCAGACAAAGACTTTGCTCCTAACAAAGTTGTGTTTTATGGCAGCAACTTTGAAAGTGCGAAACAGATGGAACTTAATGAAGCACTAAAAAGTTATGCTAATAAAAAATCTATTGATTTAGATTTGGTGGTAAGGAACTAATCATGTTCAAAGGGTTTACATTCGAAAAAAACTTACCCCATCAAAAAGCTGGCGTTGATGCGGTCATGAATGTTTTTGTTTCCGCCATGCCTCATCAGACGGATCATGTTGCTATCCGCCTGTTAGCTAATCCAGAACTGAATCTATCTGAACAACAATACTACAACAACATAAAAAATGTTCAGGAGTTCAATGGCATTGAGCATTCAAAAGATAATTACGATGCCAAAAGCAATGTTATTGATGTTTCAATGGAAACAGGGACAGGTAAAACCTATACCTACACAAAAACAATTTTTGATCTGAACAAATCTTTTGGCATTAATAAATTTATTATTATTGTTCCTACACTTTCAATTAAAGCTGGAACAGTTAACTTTTTAAAAAGTGATGCTTTAAAAGAACACTTCCGAGATGATTACGAGCGTGAACTTAAGACTTATGTAGTTGAGAGTCAGAAAAACTCTGGTAAAAATACAAAATCGTATATGCCTCAAGCTATCCATGATTTTGTTGAAGCTAGTAATTTCAATAAGAAATATATACACGTTCTTGTGATCAACTCAGGGATGATCAACTCCAAGTCTTTAACTGACACTTATGATGTTGGTTTGCTTGATAATCAGTTTGATACGCCATTTGCTGCTCTTAGTGCGGTTAAACCATTTATTATTATTGATGAACCTCATAAGTTCCCTACAGCTAAAAAAACATGGGAAAATATTGAGAAATTCAATGCTCAATATATTATTCGTTATGGCGCAACCTTTAGTGAAGGCTATAAAAACTTAGTTTATCACCTGACAGCCGTAGATGCATTTAATGAAGATCTTGTTAAAGGTATTGATGCTTACATTGAAGATATTGTTGGTGATGGTAGCGCCAACCTCAAGTTCGTAAAATCTGACGGTAAAGAAGCCATTTTTGAGCTTACCGAAAATGGTAACAAAAAAACGTTCAAATTAGCAAAAGATGAATCGCTATCGAAAACACATAGCGCAATTCATGATTTAACACTCGATGCGTTAAATAAAAGTACTGCAGTGTTGAGTAATGGTATTGAACTAAAAATTGGTAGTTCAATAAACCCCTACTCTTACGATCAGACGCTCGCTGATAACATGATGCTTAAAGCTGTCAAAGAACACTTTAAGTTAGAAAAAGAGTATCTGACACAAAGACCACGTATAAAGCCTCTTACTCTTTTCTTCATTGATGACATTGAAGGCTATCGTGATGGTAATGATATTGCCGGAAGCCTGAAAACTAAGTTCGAAGAATACGTTTTGGCAGAAGCTAATAAACTGTTAAAAACAGAAAAAGACGAATTTTATAGAAACTACCTTGAAAAAACTGTTCAGGATGTCTCTTCTGTTCATGGGGGCTATTTTTCAAAAGATAACAGTGATAAAGATGATAAAATTGAGCAGGAAATCAACGAAATCCTTCATGACAAAGAGCTTCTTTTATCTTTAGAAAATCCTCGCCGTTTCATTTTCTCTAAGTGGACGTTGCGTGAGGGGTGGGATAACCCAAATGTCTTTCAGATTTGTAAGCTCCGTTCGAGCGGTAGCACCACATCTAAACTTCAAGAGGTAGGGCGCGGTTTACGTCTTCCCGTGAATGAATACATGTGCCGTGTTAAAGACCGCAACTTTACACTTAACTATTATGTTGATTTTACAGAAAAAGATTTTGTCGATTCTCTTGTCAAAGAGGTTAACGATAGCTCTTTCAAAGAAACTATACCAAGTAAGTTTACTCAAGAGCTTAAGGATAAAATCTTATCTCAGTATCCTGAACTTTCATCCAGAACACTAATGAATGAAATTTTTGATGCTGAAATCATCGATGAGAATGAAAACTTTAAAGATTCTGGTGCCTATACTCGCTTAAAAGATAAATATCCAGCAGCATTTCCTACCGGAGTTAAACCAAACAAAATCAAAAAATCCACTGATGGTAAAAAACGTACTAAAATGCGTGTTGGCAAGTTCAGTGAACTGAAAGAACTGTGGGATTTGATCAATCAAAAAGCTGTGATTGAATATAAAATAAATAGCGAGAGTGAATTCTTATCAATATTCAAGTCGTTCATGCTCGAAGAAAAAAATAGATTTACTAAATCAGGCGTTCATACTCGCATTGATAGGATTTATATCCATAATGATACGGCAATGTCGAAAAGCATAATTAGTGATGATGATAACTTTGCTAAACTCAACACAATGAGTTATCGAGAATTTCTTGATAACTTATCACAAACTATGTTTGCTAAACACGATACCTTACATAAGGTTTTTTGTGATATAAAAGACACTATCAATATCACTGAATACCTGAACATTCAAACAATCAGAAAGATTAAATCTGGTTTTAGCAAGTATTTGTTGAACAATTCGTTTAACAAATTCAGTCTTGGATATAATGTGATTTCAGGTTCAATTCATCCTACAAAGTTCACTAATGCAGACGGTGAGCCTGTGAATGAGGTATTGTCAAGTGATCTTGGTGTATTGCAGGATAATATAAAACCACCATTGGATACTTATCTTTTTGAAGAAGTCTTTTATGACTCAGAGCTTGAAAGGCTCAACATAACAGATGGAGAGATCCAGTCTGTAGCTGTTTTTACAAAGATACCGAAAAATTCCATTAAGATCCCAGTTGCGGGTGGTTATACGTATTCTCCTGACTTTGCTTATGTTGTAAAAACAACAAACGGCGATTACTTAAACTTTATTATCGAAACAAAAAATGTAGATGGGAAGGATAGCTTAAGACTTGAAGAAGAGCGTAAGATAAAACATGCACAAGTACTATTCAATCAGATAAGTAAATCTATTAAGGTAGAATTCAAAACTCAATTTTCTGACGATACAATATATAATCTGATCAAACAAGCTGGTTGATTTAATGTTAAAAGGGTCTCAGGCCCTTTTAATACCGTCAAGAAAACTTAATAAATAGAACACATATCCCATATATGAAAAATAAAACATACCTATAGAGTGAAACCTGTAATATGTAAAAAAGAATTGTTAATTTAATAAAAATCAAAGAAACAATCACCAAGTTAAATTATTTATTCATAGTCAAAAACAATCCCACACTGACCTATAGTTCAGCTTTTCAATTGACTATGTGAGGTACATTTAATTTATTAAATATAGGAAAAAAAAAATTAAAAAAACGGCATCAATATTATTTATGTTTCTAAAATCAAGTATAAATAACTCCTCATATGCGTATGCACAGCTACTTAATCTAACTATTCACACAGCGCTGGGACTATATGAATTTGAAAGTTAGGGAACTTACCCGCCGTAGATTTCATTGTATCGCGTTTAGCAATTGACTAGTACAAATCCTAGCCTTACATTGCAGCCAAGTAAGAACACAACTTAACACAAAGCTATTCATGAATATAATCGCCCCTGAAAGGTACTCGCAATACCAAACAAGGGCTAACCTCAACGTTAGAAGGACTAACGCTATGGCTGTCTGTCAGTTTACCTATTCCCTTCCTGAAAATCTGCATCTGGCTACTGCTTTTTTTGCCACATCTCAGTATCCAGCAACGGAGGCTTATCATGTTCGATAACACCCCGCTAGAGTTGGAAGAAATCATCGATCAGTGTCGGGCATTAATTTACGTCGTTGTTGAACTGGATGAACCCAGAGCAAAAGAGATTTTGATCTTCATGCTCTGGGAACGACTTGATCTGTTATTCCGTACTTTTCATACGCCAGAAATGATCCCAGTAGACTAAGGAAATGGCATGAGGATAACACATTAAGGCCACAGCTTTAATTATGCAGAAAAGTGAGCAGCACACACCGATTGTTGTGCTGCTATTTAATTTTTTTTGATTACAGTTCATCGTTATGAGATTTTTATCTCAATAGCTAAATCATCAGACTATTTTTTAAAATCAACCTTACTGAAACAGTCTGGTGTTAATGTGATACAAGCCAGTGCCTCACCATTATCATCACAAAACTCAATCTCATATGCAGGGGATGGGTCGTTATAAATGTGAACAATAGCCCCTTGCATTCCTTTTTTCAACCCTTCCTCTGGAAGATCATTTTTTAAAGAAATAACATCAAATAAAGAATAACTCGCCATTTATTCATACCATTACACTATTTAACTTTTTGGCCATTTTTAAAAGCTTCTCTAGCCTCATTTAAACTCATCTTGTTTGCTCCACTTCTATCAGGATTCTTAGACTGAAAAGGATCATCCTCCCATCCACAATTAGAGCAAATATCATATTCACCTAACACTTCAAATTCATCCTTGCCGCAGCATGGACAGGGGTAATCATATTCATTGGTCATTCCAGTAATCCATTTTGTCTGTGGGCTTAAACATTGTCCGAGGCGCGTTATCTTTAGATTTTGAAGCAAATATATTAGTTTCTGGATGATAGAAAAGTTCATCACCGTTGTCACGAGTTTTAGTTAACGTTCCATCGGGAGGGTTATTCATAAAATCATGAGCGGTATCAACATATTGCTTTGCATTCTTTAATTCAGGAAACTCATGCCCATGTTTTTCCCAATGTTTGTAAGCATTTCTAACCTCCGTAATTTTCTTTCTTCGAGTCCAGATTGGATCAAGCGGATTCTTACTCAAATAGATATAAATCGGTGGAAACGCATTCTCCGGGAACACCAGAATGTAATCCCGAAAATCCTTCTCGTCCGGCATTGGTGTCGCAAGAATGCTGACATCATCCATTTCTGGAATTTCAAATCCCGGCACTGCTGATGGGATAACAGGCTGTTCACCGTGTGACGTATCTGTGGGTAATTCCATGCCCGGATTGTCCGGTGTCCATAGAATCGTTGGTCCTGTTGCACCCTCTTCCCAGAACTCGTAACGGTTATTGGGGAAATCATGTTTCAGTAATCTGACGCGCACCTGATCGCGACCACTTTCCATACTGGTGTGGTAGCCAACCGCCTTCAGCCTGCCCGTTTCCTCATCTTCAACCCACTGATAGCGAACACGACTGGGGACGGTTCCCTGCTTATTAGCTACTTCAAGCAATTTTTCAGGTGTCAGTAAATCTGCTTTTTCGCCTTTCAGATGGTGCTGAATCAATGCTCCCATCAGCAGCAAACTTTGCGCCATCTGCAACTGGCCTTGCCAGATTGATGGGCCAGAAAGGCGTTTCATCTGATGCGACAGTGCTTTCGCTGCATCCTGATTTGCCTGAGCTACAGCGCCACCCGCAGCAGCAGTCGTCCCCGCCTGTGCTGCCGTCCCTGCCATCACCACTTGTTGAGGTGGTGGCAACATCGCCGCATCAGCTTTCCCCACTAACAGATCAAAAACCGTTTTATACCACGGCTCCATCGGGGGTATTTGAGGCTTGTTAATCACACCGGGCGAGGTCTTGGATAACGGGTCGTTTTTTCCGACAAATGATTGAGGAGAAACAGCAGAAGACGTGTTTTTCTTTTTCGCTGCCTGCGCATACTGTTTTACTTCACCCGATTTATCAGTCGGAGCGATGGATTCACCAACAGGCTCAGAGAAATAGACACTCATTTCCCCTATGTTGTCCTGTGGTTCCTCTTCTTTTCCCGCATCGGTACAACCCGCGCCACGTAAGCAGGATTTGGCAAAAACAGGCTCTACAGCCAGCATCGGTGTTAATGCCAGCAATGGCGCACGGCTTAACGCTGCCTGCCTTGCACATTCCTGAACCGGAGAACGATGTGGTGTATCACCAATGATGACGTTGCCACTACCGGACGTGATGACTCCACCACAATTGATGCTATCTCCAATACGCGCAGCAGGTTTACCGTTAATAATGACGGTCGATGAACCTTCGGCGATTTTTCGGGAATGCACACCATGTGGTGCATTGGGACAGGGACAACCATGAGGCAGAACGGTATCGCCTTTACGAGCCGCAGGCTGACCATTAATGATAACGTCAGGACTGCCTTCGGTTATCGGGGTTTCAGGGAAGCAGTCGTGACCACTTCCGATATCGTTAAGACGGGCTGCACCCGGCATTGTCATTTTCCTTTGACAGTAAGCTATTCCTTTTGAGGACTGGATTTTGGGCGCTTTTTATAGATGGTTCAATACCGAAACCCGTATCAGGCGTCGATACAGAGATGATGAATAAGATTTTTATTTAGGGTCAGATATTATTTCTTATTAAGTCATAAACCTGTCAAAAAATCCCTATTCTCCCTACGCTTACTGAGATAATGAAACGCTGATATCACTGCTGCTATGAAATCCAGAACTTGCCATAACCACCTGAACAACATCGCCCTGCTTTACTGCCGTCGTAAACATACGCAATGTCGCACCCGTATTTTCATAACCCCAGTAATGTCCACGGCTTCCCGCTTTCCAGACCGTAATGGAAGTCGTGATTTGTCCCACCGTCTTGCCCGCTACCAGAACATTAAACGTGGCTGAACCCGTGTGTGTACCATCTGCCGGATAAAATTTTGACGCCACAAAAACATTGAGATAATTAAAATCCCCCGTGGACTGAAAACGTAAACTGTCAGTGGCAGTTCGGGTGATACTGCCGCCACCTGTTCCTTTCCATTCCCCATTCTGGCAGGATAATATCGCGCCAGTCTGATCTCTGCTTATCAGACCATCAGGCGAACAAATCTCACCTGCAATTGATATTGAAGTCGGCTGCAAATATTTACCTGTAATATTTCCTGATGCAGAAATCGCTCCTGTCGTTTTGCCATCATTTGAACCCGATAATGTGAGGTCGCCTCTCACTCTTTGGCTTCCCCATATATCCAGCTTCACTGAGGAGTTGTTATTCCCATTCAGAGAGAGATAGCCATCCCCCGCACCGCCTGATACGTTCAATAACACCATATTCGGATCGCTGGTGCCACCGCCACCAATCTGAAGTTTGCTGGCTTGGGTTTTGGCTGAAACGTAGCTTTCAGAGTTGATACCATTTTTTACCGTAAGCTGGCTATTCATCGATACGTTCTTACCAAAGGTGGAAAACCCATTTACTGTCAAGTCTTCTGAAATACCCACGTTCTTGGCAAAACGACCATAGGTACCATTAAACGAGGTCGCGTTAACATCACCCGATGCGGTAATGTCTTTGGCGTTATTAATACTTTGGCCGCCCATATTCAGATCA
Organism: Pectobacterium versatile; assembly: GCF_020166435.1. Lineage (GTDB taxonomy): Bacteria > Pseudomonadota > Gammaproteobacteria > Enterobacterales > Enterobacteriaceae > Pectobacterium > Pectobacterium versatile. The sequence goes on from NZ_JAINZP010000002.1 coordinate 440,496, forward strand.
CCTGTCATAGGCAGGGTTCCATCACGACGCAGGTAAACGGAATACCCTTTTTGATTTGTTATTTTCATTCCTCACCGTCTTTTTTATTTTCACGTAATATCTAATTAGCAAAAATAAAAAAGTGGTCAAGATATCCACAAGGAATAAATGACAAAATGTAAACCGTTCTTTTATTTATAATGATGTAAATGAAACAGTGTTATTTTCTCCACCACGACTACAAGATGATGTTACACTAGCAATATCAAGAGAACCGTTGGAATTTTTTACCGTATCCGCTCCTATTTCAATAGAATAAAATGAAGCAGATAGTGAAGATACAAGTTTAGCACATTCCACTGCTGGAACACTTCTATATGTTATAATGAATGAGCTTCCAATTGCTCCAGAAGGTCCTGTATCAGCAGAAGAAACACTAATATTTCCTTTCCAAACATTCACCATACTAGAAGCTGCACCAGATGTTTTTTGCATAGATTCAGGTAATACTTTGGCTTTAACAAGAGTTGTTATAGCTAATCCAGAATAAGAGGATACTGCTGAATACAAGCTTTTTGTCCCAACCTGTATTAATGCAATATTTTTTACTTCTGCTTCTGCTTCTGCTCTTTGAGATGCTTGAACTTTAGGATATACAATAAACACTGCAACAACCAATGCTGCTATAACCCCATAACTAAAATTAATTCTAAAAGGGAAAAACCTTTTTTGTTTTTTCTTTCTTTCAACAAAATCATCATTATCTCCTTTATCATTTAAATGATAAAAAAGAGATAACAACCACATCAAAAATAGACAATAGCGACCTAATATCAATTAACAGAATAATAGATAAACGGATGACTTTAACGCATGTAGATCATATCACCATGAGAATAAATATCATTACTTTTTCTTTAGTGGCAATAAAAAAGGTTAAATACTAAAATAGTATTTTTATCTTGGATGAGCATTATTTCATTATTCAGTGCACTTTCCACAGAACACCTTTAATGAATAATCGGATAGATCCTCATACTCTTTAACACACTCTTTTCTTCCATCAGGATACGCTTTTATCAGTTTCCCCTCTGAAATATAGTGGATAGCCATTCCTGCCGCGAACACCTCTTTAATCGCTTTCTGTGATGCCCTTTGGGCAATTCGACTTAACACTGCCGTATCCTCAAGTGGATTTTTCTTTGATTTTTTCTTTTTCATTATTTCCTCCGTATCCATATTGATATACAATTTATTTCTGACATATGTCAAATTCAGACACCCTATCGATGATTTTTTATCACCATCAGGATAATAAGCTATGAGTGAAGTACTTAAAGTATTAAACAATATCCGCACCCTACGTGCTCAGGCGCGTGAAACCGATTTGGCAACATTGGAAGAAATGCTGGAGAAGCTAAGGACTATCGTTGAAGATCGTCGTGAAGAAGAAGCCAGCGCACAGCAACAAAACACTGAACGTCAGGCCAAAATCGAAGCCTTACGTGCAAAACTGTTAGAAGATGGTATTGATCCATCAGAGCTACTTGGCGGTGCATCATCCAAGTCTGTAAAATCTAAACGTGAACCTCGTCCTGCCAAATATAAATACATCGATGAAAATGGCAACGAAAAGTTATGGACGGGTCAGGGTCGTACACCTAAAGCCATTGCTGCTGAGCTAGAGAATGGTAAGACTCTGGAAGATTTTGAGATCTGATAAATTTACTCCTTGTTGTATTCGATACAATGAGGAGTAATTTAATCGGGCAGGCTGTTCTGTGTCAAAAGCTGACGTTGCAAACTACGTAATGGCCCAAGTAATGATGACTAATACAGTACAGGGATAGATGATGGTTATGGTGGATATCGGGATTATTGCAGCTCGACAGGTGTAATACCCGACTTTTCACCCTTACATTGTAATCGTGCTTACTTCTGCTGAAGATAGTGTCAAATAATGCCTCGAATCATTCGCATCTAGTCCATCAGACATTGAGCCCCTCTAATACCACTTCACTAACACACTGGTTTACTGGCAATATTTTCTATTCAGTTCATTAAATGATCTGAGCTGTGAGCGATATTCATCAACTAAGAAATCATCATCCGTTGTGTAAGCAATGGGGCGCCGTGAATACTTGATGCCTAATATCAGATGATAAGGCTCTGCTGAAATAAATCGAGCGCCTATTTTACGACCAAGCTTTGTTTCTCCTGATATGATGCCACACACATAAGAATACCTCTCAAATTCATGTGTATACATTTCAGAGAATAAGATTGGCTTTGATAAATCAATATCGCTATCACAGAACCCTACCATCATTTTTCTTGTTTTCTCATTTTTAGGATCTTTGTTCAGGGCATCCCTGAACAAATCACAACTAACTGAAGAGCCAGTTCCCCGTTTAAAAAACTCAATTACGGATAACTTAACTTGTCCATATGGACCTTTTTCCTGAGCATAAAACATTGGAACTAAAACCAAGAAAGTAACGGTAAGTGTCAAGGTAGTTGGCACCCCCGGTTTATTTAGGCTGCCTGTTTTTCCCATTCCGGATTCAGCATTACCTTGCCTACCTGATGCCAGTTTCGTGTTCTGCCAGACCAGCGTTCAGGCCA
>NZ_JAINZP010000020.1 GCF_020166435.1 Pectobacterium versatile
AGGCGAGCGCTGGTTCTATCGTTATGACCCGTTCGGGCGGCGCACCGGCAAGCGCTGTGAGCAGACACAGGAGGAACTCCGTACCCTGTGGGACGGCGACCAGATAGCCGACGTGCGTCACTACCGCAACGGTGAACGCGTTGCCCGCCGACACTGGGTACACAACGGCTGGGAGCTGCTGGTTCAGCAACGGCAGAATACCGACAGACGCTGGGAAACCGACTTTGTCACCAGCAGCCAGAACGGTGAACCCCAGGCCTAGGCTGTGTCCCATAACTATTTTTTGTACAATACGAAGCATAGTTTAACCACAAAAAGTCCTTCAATTTGGCTCGTTACGATTTCCCTGATGATGCATGGTTGCTGATTGCCGCCACCTGAGAACGGTTCTGCTAAAGGAGGTCGGCCTTATCTTGCGCACAGGCGTGTCATGAATGGCATATTTTGGGTTCTTTGTTCTGGAGCACCGTGGAGGGATTTACCCGAACGCTATGGTCACTGGATAAACGATTTACAACCGCTTTAATCGATGGTCAAAAACTGGAATAATGAACAGCCTTTTCAATAAGCCACTTCAAATTCTGGATGAAAAATCACTGATTGACTGGGATGTCATCGCGCTTGATGGCAGTAATATTCGAACCCTGAAAGCCGCGGCGGGAGCCAAAAAAACATCCCGATGAACTCGACGATCATGGGCTGGGTCGCTCTCGCGGCAGCTTTGGCACCAAAATCCATCTGGCGACAGATGGCACCGGATTGCCATTAAATTTCTGTCTGAGTGGTGGGCAAGCCCACGAAAGTCAGTATGCAAAAGATTTGCTCAACCGAGTTGGTGTTATTCGTAAAAGTGGGTGCCTGAAATCGCGTCCAAAAGCGATACTGGATACTCAGGGAAAAGTCTTCTTATTTATTTGAAGATTAAGGGAATAAAGCCAGTCAGGATAAACGCAGAAAACTCAATACACGGTTGTACAAAAAACGTAATGTTGTGGAGCGCTGCTTTGCGGGATTAAAAGAAAATCGTCGCATCGCTACACGCTCAGAAAAAACAGCAAAAAATTATCTGAGTATGCTTAAACTGGGGGAGATCCGGTTATTTTTGAAAAGGCTGTTAAGTTAAGGGACACAGCCTAGAGTAAAATTACCTGATGAGAGAGTCCCAAACAAACCTCGTATAGTAAGCAAAACGCCAAAAGGGAAATGTAAGTCATGATAGATGAGTTGAAAATAAAATGGATTGACAATAAATTACCAGGCCTAGATTTAGTCATTTTTGAATCTGGAATTGTACAATATATAAATATATATTTTATTGAAAATGATTCGTTATTACATTCCTTTAAGAAAGAATATTTTATATCATATGGTGAAAGATTAACCTTCAATGAGCTTGTTAGTAGTCACGATGAAATATGGTCTGAAGTTCAAATTAACAATAGACTATCAGTCAATGAAAATAATATTTTTCTCTGTGGAGAGGGAGAAATGGGAAATGAAGGATTTATTGTTAAAACAGATGTAAATAACAATATAAAAATGATAATTCACTCAACAACATCTAACCCATTCATAGAAATAAGAAGAATAAAAGACAGCATTTACTTTAAATCAACGGCAAATTTTCATGTTGTTGTTGATTTGTTATCTGATGATATCAAGATCTGCAATGAAGATATTTAATGTCATTAAAAGTCATATCACCTTGCTATCAAACATATCGTTTGATATTGGATTTAATACTAAATACAAAGTCTACTCACGTTACTGGTCTTAAACTCATATACGGGCAGGATATTGAATTTTTTTGACGTTCTAATTAATTGAAAAGAAACTGTCGATATTAGTTAAAGATAAAGCTGGAAGTGATCGTAAAACGATCACTTCCAGCTTTATTTTATCGACCCTGTAAATAATTCTGTGTAACTGCCACCGTATTTTTGTCATGTGAATCTCCTCTGTTACTGAGTTTACTCACTTAGCCACGTCTCCACTATTGCTAGGTAGGAGCAGACAACAACGGCTTTAGCTCAAATCCACGTCTTTAGTGCCAAACAGCCAAGTGATTATAAACCCAGCCAGGTACGAAATAACAATCCCGACCACGTACACCACCATGCCAGCAAATATCCCCTGCTGGGATGTCATCAAAGGAATGGAGACCAGACCTGACGGGCCAAAGACGGTATTCAGACCGACCGGCAGCCCCATCCATGCGACCAAACCGATAAAGAAGCCGCCCACTCCACCACCGATGCAGGCCGTGACGAACGGCTTCAGGCGCGGCAGCGTCACGCCATAAATCAGCGGCTCACCAATTCCCAGCAGGCCAGGAATGATCGCTCCTTTAATTTGCGTTCGCAGCACCGACCCTTTTGGCGAGCGCACAAACAGCGCCAGCGCAGCGCCCACCTGCCCTGCTCCAGCCATTGCCAAAATCGGGAACAGGGAGTTAAAACCCTGCGCATCCATCAACGCGAAATAGACCGGTACAAAACCCTGGTGAATGCCGAACACCACGGCAATCAGGAACAATCCTGCCAGAATGGCGGTGCCAAACGGATTACCGTTGAGATGCAGGAACAGCCAGGACATGCCTTTAAACAGCTCGCCACCCACTGGCATAATCACCACAAAGGTGATCGCCCCAGTAATAAGTAACGTAAGGGTCGAGGTGAGGATCATATCCAGATTATCCGGAACGATCTTACGCACCTGGCGCTCGATCCACGCGCCGAGAATACAGGCCAGTAGCACACCGATAATGTTCCCGCGTGGGTCGATAGACAACCCGAAGAAGGTATCCATGCCCGCGTAGTACCCTCCCGTGCCCTCCGGCACATAGCGCAGGATAAACAGCGATGCGATGATTGCACCGTTCACCCCTGTGCCGCCAAACGCTTTCTGGGTATTAAAGCCGATAAGAATGCTCAGGAAGGTAAACAGACCGATGCTGAACACCTTCATATAAGCGATGAGCTGCGTCAGCCAGACCGCGGGGGCAACGCCCTCCACCACCAGCGTTTGTTGCAGCAACGTGGCAATCCCCAGCATCAAACCCGCGGCGATAAAACCCGGAATCAGCGGCGTAAAAATGGTGGCAAATTTAGTCAGGAAGCTATGCACCGCGCTGTTCTGTTTCGCCTTCATCTGCTGCTTGTTCTGACTGGCAAGTTTACTCAGATCGGCATTTTCATCCGTCTGCGGCATGGCCTGTTCACCGGCTGTCAGCATCACGTTCATCAGTTCGCTGGCAGTTTGCGCCTTGCCTGGGCCAAGAATGATTTGTAGCTGATCTTCGCTGTTGACGACCCCCATTACCACAGGGATTTTCTTGAGCTCCTCATGCTGCACGCGCTCACGGTCTTTAAGCGTCAAACGCAGGCGTGTCATACAGTTGCCGCACACTAGGATGTTTCCACTCCCACCGGTAAGACGCAAAATCTGTTCGATGGTCGAGCCGGTGATTTTTGCCATAGCTAACTCTTTATCTCTTGTAGCGCTTCACGAATAAATCCCTGATTTTTGCTTAACAGCGCGCCCGCATCTGCCGCAGAAAGACCGCTAAGTATCATCAGAATGGCTGTTTTACAGTGACGATTGCAGGCATCTAGCGCCTGTGCCGCTTCTTCCAGGCTGCAATCCGTTGCCTCAACCACAATGTTTAACTGCCGCTGGAGCAGTTTGGCGTTAGTCGCTTCCACATCCACCATCAGGTTGCCAAATACTTTTCCGCTGCGAATCATGGCACCAGTAGTAATCATATTAAGAACGAGCTTTTGCGCCGTGCCCGCCTTCATACGCGAGGACCCAGTCACGACTTCCGCGCCGACAAGCAGTTCAATGGCAATATCCGCAGCCTGGCTCATTTCACTGTTCGGGTTACACGAGATAGCCGCAACGGTTGAGCCAAGGCTTTTCGCATAGGCCATTGCGCCCAGCACATACGGCGTGCGTCCGCTGGCAGCAATGCCCACGAGTACGTCGCGCGAGTTGAAATTAATATTGCGTAGATCCTGCTCACCCATTTCGCAGTTGTCTTCAGCGTTTTCCACTGCCTGCAAAATGGCTGGGTGGCCGCCAGCAATCAGACCAACCACCTGCTCACGTGGTGTGCCATAAGTTGGCGGGCATTCGCTGGCATCCAGAATCCCGAGTCGCCCCGACGTACCCGCACCGCAGTAAATCAGCCGTCCACCGCAGGCAAACACCTGTACCACCCGATCGACAACCTGCGCGATTTGCACCAGCGTGGCCTCCACCGCCTCCGGCACTTTTTTATCTTCACGGTTTATCACAGCAAGCATGTCGAGCGTTGGCAGAACATCGATTTCCTCGCTGGCTGGGTTGCGGCTTTCGGTAACCAACTGACTTAAAATAATCTCCATCGGGGCTTCCATTTCGTTGTGTTATCAACAATGTTAAGGCGTTATTTATTCAAGAAATGTGATAATTATCACGAGAAATTGTATTCCAGCTCAGTCAAGGCGCTGGAATAAGTGCAAAAAAAAACCACCAAGGAAACAATTAAAATAATTAAATACAATAAATTACCAAAATCGAATCGCCCCCCCTACACTGGAATAATATATTCCCCTCAATGGAGAATTTTTGATGTCTGTCCTTAACGAAATCACCTGGTTACTGCCAGAGTTGGCTGAAAACCAGCAAAAGATAGCCAGATATATTCTGAATAATCCCGAAAAAATTCTGGCATTATCCTCTTCTCACTTTGCAGAAGAGATCGGCGTTAGCCAGTCTTCGGTGGTGAAGTTTAGCCAGAAGATAGGCATGAAAGGTTATCCGGCTCTGAAGCTGGCAATCAGTGAAGACCTGGGTCGCAATGATCTCTACAAAACTTTTCCTCACAAAGCCCTGCATAACGCCATCTCTTCAGAAGACACCTTAATGGTGATGGCACACAAGTTAGCTCATGAGAAAACGGCAGCAATAACCGAAACCACACAGCGATTAAACTTCCCGGTTTTTAAAAAAGTGGTTGAGCTGATCAATACAGCACACCGTGTGCAAATAGTCGGCATCTGGGGTTCGGGTCTGACAGCCAAAGATCTGAGCTATAAATTACAAAAAATCGGTATTCTCAGCCTCGCCGAAGCCGATCTACACGTTCAAATCGCCACCGCCATGACCCTGACACCTAACGATGTGCAAATTGTTATCTCCTTCAGCGGGGCAAGAAAAGATATGCGTATTGCCGCCACGATGGCGAAATCTCAGGGAGCAAAGATCATCGTCATTACCGGCGATAAAAGCACGTCGTTGGCAAAACTGGCGGATTATGTGCTGGAAAGTATCTCCGAGGAGAACCAATGGCGCAGCTCGTCTATTTCTTCACGTACCGCGCAGAACACCGTGACTGATTTAATCTTCCTTGCACTGATGCAGCAGCGAAAAGAAATCGCTAGACCGAAAACGTTAAATGTAAGTATGACGATAAACAATCTAGATGACTAATATCATTATCAGGATAATTCTTACGAAAAAACTATCGATAAAATAATTAGATAACAAAATCCTTCAGCTATTATTCTCGATAAAGAAAGAATTATTCCTGTTAAAAGTCTTTATAAATAAGGCTAAGTAGATTTTTGGCTTCCTATGGAGTGCGCTACTATTCCTGAAATAGAAAAAATGACGAATCATTTATCTGTGATAATTATCACTTTACCATCCAAAATGAAACGTACAATTCGAAAAAGTATTATTCACGGAGACGAAAATGAAAAAGACACTGCCCTTGTTATTATTATTAAGCAGCAGTAGTTTCGCTGCTACATTTACCGACGCACAGCTAAAAAACCTCTGGCAATTCCCTAAAGAAAATGCAGAAAAGCTGGTGGCGGGAATGAGTTTTGAAGAAATGCTCGGACAAATGTTAATGATCGACATTCGTTCATGGAATGAAAATAACGAGTCTGAGAAAAAAAATTTTATCGAGATGAATAACACTGTCAGTAAAATGGTGAATGAGTTTCATCTAGGCTCGGTGATTCTGTTCCGAGAAAACCTCATCACTACGCCGCAGACCGTGGCGTTAATCAATAACCTGCAGGCCGCGCGCAGCAATTTACCGTTGTTTATCAGTACCGACCAAGAAGGCGGATATGTGACTCGCTTGCAGGTCGGCACCGAGATGCCAGGTAATATGGCGCTGGGTGCAACAGGCTCTACGAAAATGGCCGAACAAGCTGGCAGCACACACGGTGCGGAGTTATCCAGCCTGGGGTTCAATTTCAACTTCGGCCCGGTAGTGGATGTGAACAACAACCAGAATAATCCTGTGATTGGCGTACGTTCCTATTCGGACGATCCACTGCTGGTAGGAACGCTGGCGCGTTCCTACATCAAGGGCATTCACCAGTACCCAGTGCTGACCTCGCTTAAACACTTCCCTGGCCACGGCAACGTAACATCCGACACGCACTTTGCGCTGCCAAGCGTGAATACCAATAAAGCCTCATGGCATCAGACAGAATTAAAACCTTTTGTCGAAGTGATGCCATATTCCGATGCGATCATGACCGCGCACGTTGTGGTTCCCTCACTGGATGACGCTCAATTGATCAGCACCAGTGGCGAAAAAATTGGCACCCCGGCCACGCTTTCCACACCTATTCTCACCGGCATCTTACGCGAGCAGCTTCATTACAATGGTCTGATCCTGACGGATGCAATGGATATGGGGGCGATTGCTGGGAACTTCGATAAATCGTGGTCCATCAAACAGGCCATTCGCGCGGGTAATGATATCATCCTGATGCCACTTGAGATTAAAGACAGCGCGAGCATTCAAAAGCTTGGCGAGCTGTATGACTATTTGAAGGCTGAAGCAGATAAAGATCCACAGCTAAAAAAACGTATTCAAGAATCCGCCGAGCGAGTAGTTTATACCAAGCTAAACAAGCGTATTTCTGCAACACCACAAAACGCCGCCAGCGCTGAAAAAATTGTCGCGTCACCTGCGCATAAACAGCTTGAAAACACAATTTCCGAGCAGGCTATTACCTTAATTAAAAATGATAATGTGTTACCGTACGCGCTAACTCAGAACAGCCAGATCATAGTTTATTCAGATGAAAAACCGCGTAATGAACTGATAAAAAAGCATCTAAGGCAGATTGCGTATGAATTAAAAATTAATTTATCCGTTAAAGACGAGGTGGTTAAATTAGACAAAGACACGTTATCTGAACAGGAAATTAAAAATCAGCTCGCCGGAAAACAGTTTATTATCCTCACAACTTACAACCTGAAACATAACCCTATAAATGCGCAGCGCATAATAGATGTCGCTTACCAGACAAGCATTCCCCTGGTCGTTATCTCATCGAGAAACCCGTATGACATTGCTTATTTAAACGGTGTGAGTGCCAATATTGCCATTTACGGAATTACAGGATTCGATGTCACGAATAACGTGCGTAACAGCCTGGAAACCAATATTCGCAGCGGCTTACGCACCCTATTCCAAGGACCTTCTGGTAAATCTGACGTACTTGCGAGGCCGAATGGTAAATTACCTGTCGATATTAGAACACCTGACAACAGCCAGATTTTATACCCACGCGGCTATGGCCTGACTACATTATAAAAAGAATAGGGTGGTTAAGAAATGAAGATGATTACAAGGGTAGTGCTGTGCGGAGTCATCGGTCTCACCGGGCCAGCTATGGCCGACGAATATGAAAATGGCTATGACCAAGAGATTATTCGCCTTAACGAAAGAATCAGACAAATAGAAAAGGAAAAAAAAGAGAGTGAGGACAAACTCCAGTCAAAAGTATGGAATGTCGAAACCTATCTAGGCACCGAGCAGGAGATCGACAGCGACCATAACTGGAAATTTACCAAAGGGAGTATGGCGACCTCGCCGTATGTCGGCGCTTGGATATACCAGAATGATTCTTTGTGGCTGTATGACATGCAGTTTTTAAAAACATATCTGGATAACAACAAAGAGTATAACCGCACGCGCTGGCAGGCTGGGGTGACGCGCACGTTTCCTTTCATCATCGATGGTAAAACGGGTAATACCAAGCTGCGTCTTGGTTACCGTAATGACAACTGGCACTTCGCCTCAATAGATAACCCCGCTTTGGCTGCGCCAACCTATCAGGGCGATATTCGCAAGGGCGAAGAACGGCATGAATTCTGGATCCGCCCGCAGGCTTACTACAAATATTCAGACAGCGTGAGCTTTAATGCCAGTCTGTCGTTCCGCCTAATTGACCGCAAGCTCGATTACGCTCGCGCACACGGTGATTACGGTGTTTATAAGCGTGACAGGAGCCAAATTAACGAACATTTCGCTGGGGCGAATTTCGTCTTCACGCCGAAAAAATCGCTGTGGCTAAACTACCTTTATATCGACGAACAGCTAGTGAATACGCTCTATAACAAAGAGCATTTCCTGTGGGCCATTTATCGCAATAAATTCGATAACGGTTTGCTGTTAATGCCTTATACGCGCCTGGCATTAACTAAAGGGACACAAAGCTTCCGCAATTCGAGAAACGAAGAAATTGTTTATAAAGAAAAGGATCGCAGCCGTTATGGATTCCAGGCGATATATCCGTTCACCAAACAGACCTCCATTTTTGCCGACATTTATTATCGTCCAGAGCTAACCTGGATGAACGGCGATCGCACCCGCAATAACTTCTGGTTCTGGGCGCTTGAACTGCGCCATAATTTCTGACCTACAGCAACAAATATCGGGAGAAACAGGAAATGAAGCATTTCTTGCTGAATTTATTATTCTTAATTGCCGCCGTAAGCCAGACCGCAATAGCCAGCGATATTGTTGTAGGCGTAGATATTGTTTTAGGCATCGATCGGGAAGATATCTATGGGCCACAGCTTGCCAATAAGCGCGTAGGGTTAATGGTCAATCAAAGCTCGCTAAATAAGGAAGGCCGACACACCATTGATAAATTGCTGGCCGAACAGAATAAGTATGGCTTTAAGGTGACGGCAATATTTTCCGTTGAACACGGCCTCCGCGGCAAAGCAGAAACCGGCTTGGGTGATAATAACTATACGGATGCCAAGACCGGCCTGCCGATAATATCGCTTTATGGCAAAGACGGAGACGGGCGCGATCGCGCCCATCCTACCGAAGAGCAGTTATCCAATATCGATATCGTGATTTACGATTTGCAGGATGTGGGCGTGCGCTTTTATACCTACACCGTTTCCCTACATCACATGCTCGAAAGCCTGCAGCAGTATCATAAGCAACTAATGATTTTCGATAGACCAAACCCGCTCGGCAAATATGTCTACGGCCCGATTATGGAGGAGAAAAATATCTCTGGCATCGGCATGCACCCAGTGCCAATGGTACACGGCCTAACCTCTGGGGAATTCGCCCGCATGATCGTGGGTGAAGGCTGGCTGACGCATTTCGATGACAGGAGCTGGAAATCCTTCGGCAACAAAGCGTATCAGTTTCCTGAGCAGGATCTTAAGGTGATTGAGATGACGAATTATAGCCACGATGCGCCGTATTCACTGCCAGTTCCCCCCTCCCCTAACCTGCGCAGAGACCTGTCGGTCCAGCTCTATCCGTCCTTAGGGTTGTTTGAAGCGACCAGCGTGAATACTGGCAGAGGGTCGGAGCATCCGTTTGAGCAACTCGGCTTTCCGAGCCGCCAATTCTACGTCAACACCTGCTACCACGTAGACGGCAATCAACAAAAATTAGGCTGGCCACAGGCTGGGAAAGAGGTGTGCGGCCAGAGGTTCAACGCCGCAGAGCTGGACTCTATGAGGCCGACGATCCGTTATTTTGTCGACTGGCGCATGCGTTTTAAAGAGGCGGGGTACGCAGTGGCGGTAGCGCCGGAACAAGAAGCAAATTATCTGGACTATCAGGAACAGGCGTTCTTACTGCGCCCCACCTGGCTTGCAAAACTCACCGGCACCAGCGAACTGCCTGCTTTGCTGGTCGAAACCGACGAGAAAAAACTCACCCTGGATGAAACCGTAGCGTTTATTGAATCACACTGGCAATCGGGTATTGACACGTATATGAAACTACGAGAGAAGTACAGAATCTATCACTAATCCCACGTTGACGTTTGGAGTAGAACAGGCTGCCCCATTTATGGGGCAAGTAAACGTTAAGCCAGAGACCGACGAAGGCACCGCGTAGCGGCATAATTCGTGCCGAAAGCCAAGGAGCACGGGGCGAGCAACGCTTGAGCCGCCTCGTGTCGGGCGCGTGCTACGAGGTAGCATGAAATCGGGTACTTTGTCTCTTCGTTCGCATAAAATGGACAAAGAGACAGAGTGCATCAGCTTTCTTAGTTCAGGAAAATTAAAACTAAAACAGTTTTTTCGCTGTATCCAGCCAATCGCCTTTGAAAGGACGCTTCATGTTCTCAATGGCATCAACGATGTCGTGATGCACCATTTTCTCATTCTGGATACCGACACAGCGACCGCCGTAGCCCTGCTGTAGCAGCTCAATAGAGTAGGCGCCCATGCGCGAGGCCAGAATACGGTCATAGGCAACCGGTGAGCCGCCGCGCTGAATATGGCCAAGTACGGTCGCACGGGTTTCGCGTCCCGTTTCTTTTTCAATGTATTTCGCTAGCTCATCGACGTCGCACACCAGTTCGGTGATCGCCACAATCGCATGCTTTTTGCCTTTTTCGATGCCCGCTTTGATTTCACAGACCAGATCTTCCGGGCTGAATGGCACTTCAGGCAGAACGATGAACTCACAGCCGCCAGCAATCGCCGCCGCCAGCGTCAGGTCGCCGCAGTGGCGTCCCATGACTTCAACAATGGAAATACGCTGGTGTGAAGAGGAGGTATCGCGCAGGCGGTCAATCGCTTCCAGCACGGTTTCCAGCGCGGTAAAGTAACCGATAGTGTAGTCCGTACCCGCGACGTCATTATCGATCGTGCCGGGCAAGCCGATACAAGGGAAACCCATTTCAGTCAGACGCTTGGCACCCATATAGGAACCGTCACCGCCGATGACGACCAGCGCATCCAGGCCGCGTCTTTTCATATTTTCCACGCAGACCTGACGCACCGCTTCATCACGGAACTGCGGGAAACGCGCGGAACCCAGGAATGTGCCGCCACGGTTAATCACATCCGATACGCTGTAGCGATCCAACTGCTCCATGCGATCTTCGTACAAGCCCTGATAGCCATCATAAATGCCATAAATTTCCAGCCCTTCCGATAGTGCAGCGCGAACCACACCACGAATTGCCGCATTCATACCTGGTGCATCGCCACCGCTCGTCAACACTCCGATTCTTCTAATCATGACAACCTCTGGACTTGTAGATGTAATTTTGCAGGATTCTTCTATCGTAAATTCACCGCCGCCGTGAAACAGGCAGCAACGCCTTATTCTTTTATTAGCATATTATAACAAACACCCGAAGCTGAATTGATTCAGGTCAGGCTAAATTGTGCATAAATTTTCATGGCGTATCACGTTTTTAACATAAAATGCTGAAACATAGCCGACTACGCCGTCAATCTGCCACGCTGATTTTCCGGCACAGCAGAAACCGGATCCTGATGGATAATAATATCGGCACCCAGAAACTGTTCACGTAATGCTTGCTCCAGATCGTCTGCAATTTGATGTGCCTGTACCAGCGGCAGCGTGTCATCCATTTCCAGATGCAGTTGAATAAAGCGCGTTGGGCCGGAACGTCGGGTACGCAACGCATGTGCGCCGCGAATGCCCGGCCAGTTCACAATCACCTCAGCAATAGCGCGATGCTCGTCCTCCGGCAGCGCGCGATCCAATAGCGATTGCACAGCGTCATACCCCATGCGTAACGCGCTATATAAAATATAGCCGCCAATCCCCAATGCAAACAGGGAGTCGGCGCGCGTAATGCCTTTCCAACTGAGCGCCAACGCCACCAGAATCGCGCCGTTCATCAACAGATCGGACTGATAATGCAGCATATCCGCACGCACCGCCTGACTGTGCGTACGCTTCACGACCCAGCGCTGGAACGATACCAGCAGCAGCGTGACCACCAGCGCAATGAGCGTCACCCACATGCCCACTTCCGGCGCGTGCAGCGTCTGCGGCTCCAGCGAGTGTTGCAACCCCGTCAGGATCAGGAACAGCGCCGAGCCGGAGATAAACATGCTCTGCGCCAGCGCGGCCAGCGATTCCGCCTTACCGTGGCCGAACGCATGCTCAGAATCCGCCGGTTGCAGCGAATAGCGCACCACCAGCAGGTTCACCAGCGACGCGGCGATATCCACCAGCGAATCAACCAACGACGCCAACAGACTCACCGAGCCAGTGTGCCACCAGGCAAACACCTTCATTATGAACAGCACCAGCGCCACAGCCGTTGCGCTCACGGCTGCCAGCGTCACCAGACGTGCATAGTGTGGATTCATCATGCCCTCACGTAAGACGATGCCCTTACATACAATAACTAGCTCAGGTCGTCGCTTGTATTCAGTTCGTTAATGACGTTTTTAACACACGGGAATAGCGGACAAACGTAAAAATACAGCACACGGTCGCTAATATCGCCATCGCCGCGCCAATGAAGCCGATGTCGGGCAGGCCCAAATGGACAATCACCTGATTGCCCAGCAGCGCACCGCCGCCGATCCCAATGTTATAAATTCCCGAATAGAGCGCCATCGCCACGTCGGTGGCATCCGACGCCAGCGTCAACACCTTGACCTGCATCCCCAGGCTCAGCGCCATAATGGCGATCCCCCAGACGATACACAGCGTCGACAAGCTCCAGCCGCTGAATGATAAAGGCAGCAAGAGCAGTAAACACACCGCCAGAAACGCGAACGAGACAATCAGGAAGCCCGCCGGATATTTGCTGCTGTAGCGGCTGAACAGCATGCTGCCAATGATGCCAGCACCGCCAAAAACCAGTAGCAAGATGGTGGTGAAGTTTTCACTCAACAACGCCACTTTCTGGATAAACGGCTCAATATAACTGTAGGCGGTAAAATGTGCCGTTACGATCATGACGGTCAGGCCGTACACGCAGAGTAACGCCGGACGTTTAAGCAGGAGAGGCAAGCTCTTCAACGAACCGGAATTGCTGCTCGGCAGCACAGGCAGCAGCCTCATCAGACCCAGCATAATCCCTGTAGCGATCAGGCCAATCAGGACAAAGGTCACACGCCAGCCCAGATACTGCCCGACCACGCGCCCCAGCGGTAACCCTAGCACCAGCGCCAACGCCGTGCCGGTCGCCAGCAAGCTTAACGCCTGCGCTTTTTTGTCCGCCGGTGCCAGACGCACCACCAGCGATGCCGTAATTGACCAGAATACCGCGTGAGCTAGCGCCACGCCGATACGGGCGATCACCAACACCCAATAGTTCCAGGCCAGACCGGATAACACATTGCTGATGGCGAACAGGATAAAGATTTTGATCAGCAGGCTGCGCCGCTCCATATCGCTGGACATCAGCATGCAGGGCAGCGACATCAGCCCAACCACCCAGGCGTAAATCGTGATGATCAGCCCGACCTGCGCGGCGCTCATGGAAAAGCTGGCAGCGATATCTGACAACAGCGCGACAGGGGCAAATTCAGCGGTGTTAAAAATGAATGCCGCCAGAGAAAGGCTGACGACGCGTAACCAGGCGGTCGAACGGGAAGAACGGGTCATTGTATTGATATCAAAAGTTAAAATAAAAGAATGCGCCCCCTGTCGTGGCAGAGGCTAACGCGATGAAGCAATGGTACAGGGAAAGTATGACATCACCGTGTAATCGGCGAGCGGCCAAGGGTATTTCAGCGTGCTTTTATGAGGATGTCAGCCAAAAGCCTAAAGACAGGTAAGGGAACATTCATGAGCATCATTTTTGATGCCCATATTCTACGCTTTACCACTCCCTTACGCTGTCTTTTTTCGCGCTTTTCTTGCTCTGCCTTTATCCTATTCTCTGCTGGAATAATGGACGTTACGCTGGTGAAGATTCACGTAGCACAATCGGCAGCGCAGTTTGAAAACGCTGAAGCCTGTCGCAAAGAAAGACGATCCGCAGCAGGCTATCCACTTCCGGCTGGGGTTGCGCTAAATAGTGCGACAATGCATTTTCAACCAGCGTTAAGCCCAGCTCATTGGCCGTTTTCATGCTGTGGTGTAACTGCTCTCTTTGCGTTGAGGTTAAATGTCGACGTCCGGTGCAGGCCTGCGCGTCCAGCACATCAAGAATTGGGTGACAAACCCGCTGTGCCAGCGTGGGCAAGGGACGCTGCACCGTTTTACGCTGCTTTCTCTCCGCAAATAGCGTTTGAATATGGCTAATAAAACTGGGCACGGTTTTCTTGGTCTTGATAGTCTGAAAATCTAAACAAAACGCGGTCACCGCGCTGCCATCACTCACCAGAAGAGAATAGGGCTGGAGATCAATGTCATTCCCACGGCGACGGGGCTGAACCAGCACTGCTACAATCGCCCACTTTTGCTGAGTGGCCTGTTTGAGCCTGTCTATGCGCTGATGCTGCGTTTTTTCCCAGTTTAGGCTCAGATACAGCGCATTATCCGCGTCATCAAAGACCGGCCAGACCACACGCTGCTCCACCTCATTCCAGACGACAGGTTCATAGCGGTTTACATGCAGCAGCAGAGGCTGTGGGTAATCCTGATTCTCTTGCTCAAAATAGTGAAACAGCTGCGACCAGTCGGCAATGCCGCACGTCGATTTACACTGCGCATAGGCGACGGCAGGCCACGGCGAGCCCTCAAGATTCGCGTAACTGTCACCGCCTGCGGCCAATTTCCCATCGTCAGAAAAACGCGGGTGGTGCAGCGTAAAGGGAGCGCGCATGATGTGTTCGCCCAGCTGTTTCCACATGGCCTGCCCCTGCCATACGCCCTGCTGACTAAACGTCACATCATGGTAATCAGCCCGCGCTTGCGTACAGTGCACTAATTGCTGGTTTTCACTATCCCAAAATGAAAAGGTGGCACCGCGCGCACCGCCTTCGGTGACCCACCACTGCGCGCCCAATGGTACAAGCGATAAGGCTTCCGGCTGTTGTTGATACTGCCGCCGTACCTGCCCGCGCAGGTGCAGCAAGCGCTCAGGCGTCGCCTGCTCAAGCTGGTATAGATACGCCGACAGACGGGCAATGAACAGCAGCACATCACGCTCTTCCAGACTGTAATGCCTGTCCGCCAATAGACCGACCTGTCCGCTCACATTGCGCAGGTAGCCCGCCAGCCGGGGCAATCCTTCCGCACGCGCGGACATATTCAGCAAGTGAAGCTGTCGCGCACTGCTTTTACTGATGTGCGACAGCCCCTGATTCATGATGTCCTGGATAAACGCATTAAGCGTAGCAATCAGCGTACGTTCATCAGCATGGAGCGCCCGCACCTGCGTTTCCTGAGTCAGACAATCCTCGGGCCACGGCCAGACACGCTGATTGGCGGCAAAGAGGCAGGCAATGGCGGCAAGATGCAAGGCAGGCTGCTTCTCCCGCAAGAAATCCGACAACATGCCAGCAAATCCCGCCCCAGCCAGATAGATAACGGGACTTTCCAGCGTTGGCAGGTGAATTTTAAGCTGGTTGGGTAGCGATTCCGTCCTCACCGATTCTTCTGCCCACATCTGTACCCATTGCGCGGCATGCCGAGTTTGCCCTTTGCCGACCTGCTTCATTAGCGCATCAGGATCAAGCTGTAAGATCTCGGCGAGCACATCTATCGGTTTTGCCGTGACTTCCTCAGATGGGGCTTTGGTCTGTTCCGCACCGCATTCAGCATGGGCTTGTAACCACAGCACCGCCGCCAAAATGTGCTTACAGCAGCCCGAGGCTGGACAATCGCACCGTGCGGTTTGTATCCCTTGCGCATTCAGCACCACCTGCTGACCATCGCTGACAAAATGCCCTTCTTGCTCAGCGTCCGTTACCAACGTCACGTTGTCGCCAGCCAGATCTTTTTTTGCCCGACGCAGCAAACCGACATTCGCAAAAACGCTCAGTGCATCGTCATCATAATTCAGATAAAGGGATTGCCAGCTCATCGCATCACCTCCGCCAGCCATTGCGCAAAGTGCTCCGGCGTCAGCGCCGCAACATGCATACCGCGATCGGCCAATTTTTGCCCGATTGCGGTGTCGTATACCGGCTGTGCGGCATCATCAAGCGCCGCAAGCCCTAACAGCGTGATCTGCTGACTGTGCATGCGTTGCACGCAGCTGAGCAGGCGATTCAGCGCACCGCCTTCTTCAAAATCGCTGATTAACGTCACGATGGTGCGTTTCGGGTTTTGTACTTGCTGTTCGCAGTACTGCATAGCCTTCGCAATATTCGTCCCGCCCCCCAGTTGCACCGTCATCAGCACGTCAACCGGATCGTGGGCAAGATGCGATAAATCAACCACCTGTGTATCAAATACAATCAGTGAAACCCGTACCGCCGGCAATGCCGCCAGAATGCTGGCGCAGACCGCCGCGTACATCACTGAACTGGACATCGAAGCACTTTGGTCTACGCACAAAATGACATCCCACGGCATATGACGCTGCATGCGTGAATTAAAATGCGGTGTTTCAATGACCAGCCGATTCTTCTCACGATCAAAATGCTTAAGATTGGCTGCAATCGTGGTGCGCCAGTCGAAATTTTGACTGCTGGGAATCGGTGAACGTCGGAATCGATTCCGGCGACCGGTGAGCGCATTCGTAAACGTCGGCCTCAGCGTGCGTAATATCTCATCGACCACCTTGCGAATAATGTCACGTACCGCTTCACGCGTTTGTTCATTCATCCGTCCACGCAAGCTCAATAACGCCTTAGCCAGCGCGGGCGTGGGTTCCATCGCTTGCAGAGCCTGCGGGTCGTTGAATAAATGCGAGATTTCATAGCGTTCAATCGCTTGCGACTGCATTCGTTCAAACGTGCTGCTGGGGAACAATTTACGCGCCTGATTGAGCCAGTTAACCGCCGTCAGTTGAGACTGATCCAAAGAGCCGTGCCGTCCTCCTTCCTGCTTAAGCCCACGACGCTGATATTCACGGCGATAGAGATAATCCAGAGTACGCTCAACTTTCAGGTCGTGTGCGTCAAAGGCCGCTTTACCTAATGCCTCGTCGGCATAGTGGCCCAGAATCAATCGCCAGCGTTTGCCGTTTTTTTCTTTATCACCAGACTGCGGATCTTGCGCACTCATCGGGCTGCACCCTTCTCTTTTTCATACCATGACAGTAAATCGTTTTCCGCCAGTTGCTGTTTCAGCTTTTGGTTTAACTGCATCGTCTGGAGCAGTTCCTGCTCCGTGAAATCCGTTTGCCAAAGATGCATTTCCGGCTCAGAGAAACCACATTGTTCAGCGATATAGTTTGCTAACGTCGCATTCTGCTTCGGTGTGAGTTGGCTGAAGGCAAAGCGAAGATCGGGCAACACATGCAGAAAACGATCATCATCCCACTGCGACATCAGCGCGTTTAACTTATCGACCAAACGCGGGGTTTTGATAATGAGCTCAGGGGCGGCGCGCATTAACCCCACAAAATAGCGAACCGCCTGCTCAGGGTCGCTGCCCTGACTAAAGACGTTCGATAGATGGTCATCAAGCGTTTGTTCATCAATTTCATCACCGAGATAGCGCAGCGCATCAACCGCCCCTTTTAACAAAGGCACGTCCTTTAACGCTGGGGCGATCTGCTGCAATTGGTGGTAAAAATCGCGGCTGGCGGTACTGGAGGGATCGAGCGTAGGCATAAATTCAATCAGCTCACGCAAGGCAAGCAATGCGGTAAAATGTTCTTCCTGCTGTGACTCATCACCCGCGGTGATGGTCGGTAAGCAAAACAATGTCTGTGGAATCAGCTTAAACAGCAGTTGAGTTAGCTCAGGCTGATTGCGTAAGCCAAGAAAGTCACGCCCGCGCCAGAGATGAATCAGGCTATGCCCGCATTCAACGAGCGAACTTAACCGAAAATCATTGTGTATATCGTCATGCAATAAACGGAATAGCCCAGCTACACGCGACGGTAACCCCAACAGCGCCGCCTGAATCAGCACACGTACCGCATTCTTGCTTGACCGATTCTGCCCCTGTTCCTCTAACTGCTTTTCCAAATAGAGTAATTTATCGATGGCTATCGCTTCGAGCTGGCTTCCCTTCTCCGAGAGCGTAATCAATCGCCCTTCGATCGACGGTGTCCACGCATAGTGCCACTCTTCAAATAGCAGGTCGAGATTGTGACCGCTCAAAAAATCAGGGCCATTACTGCGCGTTGCAAAACCCACTTCAAGGAAGCTTAACAGATGAAGAAAGCGGCTGCGGGCACGATGCTGCAGGTTGCGATAGATATCCAAACGGCTCAGTTTGACGAGCGTGTCATCAAGTTTAAAGCGGTGATATTTCGCTAATCGATAGGTTTCATCAACCAGCGGAGGCGTCGCGCTGCCTGCTGGAATCTGCCCTAACGCATGGCCGGAGAACGCCTTTTTGATCTCAAGCCACAGATCGCTTTGCGCATCATCAATACTGCCTTTGATAAAACTACTTTGTAGCCCATCCAGCAGGTCATAACGACCGGGGCCTTCATGCCCGCGCAATGCCGCTAAGCGAACACTCTGCTCTACCGCATTTTTTACCGTGATATAGCTGGGGGGATCGTCAAAAGATTTAGCGCGGAGCAGGCTGGCAACCTCCGACAAAAAACGCATCCCCATGTTATTGCGGTGTTCCTGCGTCGTGAGCGCTCGCCCCGTTTCCGCCAGCCGGTCGCCCCGCTGCGCCATGAGCATTTGCCAGCTTCGCTGATAGTACGCGGGCGCAGGCATGCCAGAGGCATACCCATTGAGCGCATCTAATCGGTCAAAGCTGTAGCGGATTAACCACGCACTGTCGTTTTCCGCCTGCTTCAGCTGTTTTTGGTACTGCTTCTTAGCAGCATCCGTGAAGGCATTGAACGATTTAGCGTCGTGAGACAGCCCTTCGAGCAGCGCCAGCGAATGAAAACCCCCAGTCACGACCAGAATTTTCCCCGTTGGATGTTCAGCACGAACCTGCATGATAGCGGCGAGCATATGCGCCTCGCGCTGTGCAGATCCCTCCGCTTCCAAAACCTGAGGCTCATAGTCCAGTCGCGCTAACGCACACCAGACTAGCGTATCGCGGAAAAGTTGTTGCCAATCGGTCAGCGCCTCAATCGAACGTAATTCAAATAAGTGCTCCCACAAATCATCGTGATCGCGGCAATAGCATTTTTTTGCGAGTACCGAAATAAACTGACTGTGGGCGAGATAACGCTCTGCTTGCAGGCTCTGACTGACGTCATTCTGACGTTCCTCAATCGCGATTTGCTCAACCCACGGCAAATCAATAAAGCGCAGCGTCGCGTTGTGACGATGCCCTGCGTGCAGCGCAACCCATTCAGGCGAGTAGTCACAAAAAGGGAAAAAAGCGCTGCGCGTGGTTGCTTGCGGCGTTTCTCCCTCTTGCGACTCGCGGGCTTGAAAGTCAGCCTGCCCCATCACCGCGATAGGAGGCTTCGCGTCAGGGTGAAGCAAATCGGGCAACAGGTGATTAAAACTGACCGGTGCCTCAATCAGAATGTGATCGGGGCGGATATCATCAATCAATGACAGCAGGCCGTAGGCACAAGCTGGGCTATGGTGGCGAACCGGTGCAAAATAGATCTGCTGCGACTGCAAAAAATCCCATGTTGCCAGCGCCTGTTCCATCCGTGCGGGCAATACGATGTTCGAAAGACTCACCAGCGCGTTTCCTCATGAAAAAGTGTCCGTGAAGTAATCAGTAACAATGGACTACAGCCTAATGCCGATCGTTTAAGAGCCGAGATACACGGAGCGACCACAGGGCGAGGTGTCCCTGCGGGAACCTCATCCCTGTGTTTCTCCTAATATGAGGCTTAAGAGTGACTAGCATTAGGCCACGGTCTTACTTCCAAAACTGTCGTGAGGCATCATAAAACGCTTTCCAATCATCGCTGCTTTTTGCCCTTTCTCGCGCCACGTTATCAACGTAGTAGCGCATACGTTTTGCATCGTCAGGATTATCTTTTAGTACCACACCGATAATCTGGCGAGCGATGGCGCCCGCATTCAGCGTGCTATCGCCCAAATAATGCGCCTCAAGCGCGGAGGCATAGGCAATGTTGACCGCTTCCGCACTCGACATCACCGCATCTGGCGTTTTGATGCTGCCACCGTCGCGCGTATTGCCCGAGCGCAGTTCCTGGAATGTGGTCACCAGCAGTTCAATGACGCTCGGTGGTACGGTGACAAGCGCGGCCAGATCGCCCAATTCACGCGTAAGCTGCGTTTGAATAAGCGCAATTTCGAATTCGGGGTCTTGAATCGGCCTGACGGTTTCAAAGTTAAAGCGCCGTTTTAATGCGGCTGACATTTCATGTACGCCGCGATCGCGCAAGTTCGCCGTGCCAATCAGGTTAAAACCGGGCTTGGCACTGATCCGCCCTTGCTCACCCATTTCAGGAATCATCAGCTGTTTTTCAGACATCAAAGAGACCAGGACATCTTGTATTTCCGGCGGGCAGCGGGTGATTTCCTCAAAACGGACAATCCTGCCCTGCATCATCCCCTGATAGAGCGGTGAACCGATAAGCGCGCGCTCGGTGGGGCCTTCAGCAAGCAGCAGCGCATAGTTCCATGAGTACTTGATATGGTCTTCCGTTGTTCCCGCCGTACCTTGAATGGTCAAGCCGGAATCTCCCGAGATCGCCGCCGCAAACAGCTCAGACAGCATGGATTTTGCAGTTCCGGGCTCGCCAACCAGCATTAACCCCTGCTTCCCCAGCAGGGTGACAATCGCCCGATCGACCAGCGCGTTATCACCAAAAAACTTCGCGGAAATAGCTAAGGCATCATCGCCTAAAATAAACTGACGCACCGCACGCGGTGAACGCAGCCAGCCCTGCGGCTTAGGGTTATTTTTATCCGCGTTGGTCAGGCGCGTTAATTCATCGGCAAAGCGGATTTCAGCCTGCTGACGAAGCACATTGCTGGCTGTCGGTGAGTGTTTTTCCATGTTCGTGTCTCTGTTCACCACAAAATAATGAATGGAGCCAGCACGTGGCGTGCTGGCTCCATAACTAGATTACCAAGGCGTTTTGCTTTCCCAGTCGGCATCGTATCCCGAGCAGGCCTGTGCGACTTTCAGGTAATCGGCATAGCTTTCTGCCAGTAAAATAGGCGGGACGTCCCGTAATGTCAGATTGTTGCGATCCCAATAATTTTGCTGATTTTTCTCAAAGCTCAAATCAAACAAGACCGCTGGAATATTTTCTTCTGGCACATAGCTACCGCTAAACCCAATATTGACGTACAAGTCCAAGCTACTGAAATGCTTGTAATAATGACTAAACGACCCGCCATCTTCCGCTTGCGCACGCTGGTATCCCATTTTGGTTAAAACACCGCGCAGCGTGAACGTATCGGTCAACCAGCCTTTTTTATCCTCAATTTCAACCAATTTACTCTCGAGTGCGGGCAGCGTGTTCACCATCTGCGAGAACAAGAACGTCACTTTATAATCGTTAAAATGCGCAAGCCAGGCCTCACGCGTCTCGTTATCGACAATCGCGGCATGTGCAAGCTGAATCACCGTACCGCTTGATAATTCAACCTCATCATCCTCAAGATTAATTAAGCTGCCGTCATCCGTTGGCCTGAAGGTGTTGAGCACTTGCTCACCCTTCACCTCTTGCCACACCAAGCGTTCGATTAACGGACGCATCACCGGATGACTCATGATGTAAGTCTGCCAGTCCTCGCTTGACCATTGGCGCTGAGCACACATCGATTCATACAAGCGTGCAGTTTGCAGATCGATCACCTGTTTTAGCTCTTGTTTGCTTGATGAGAATAGCTTTTTCGCTTCTTTTATCTGCTCTTCGTTATCCGTTTTACGCGCCGCAGGCAGGGCTTTAATCTCTTTGCCTTCTGGGTTCAGTAGCACTAATTTCTGTTTGCTGTCCATGCGTGCAGTAAAGGTCCGCTCGCCGTATTCCAGCACCAGTATGCCCGTTTCATCCAACCCCGCTGTAGGGATCGTGCGATCGGCCAGCTCATCGGCACTCCAGCCATTGCGGTCGGCAATCTCTTTGACTAACTCACGCGCCTTTCCCTGAATCGCCGCGGTACGGTAGCGGCGTGAAAGGGAGAGCAACAATTGGATAATGAGCGGATCGTCGCTAATCGCCATCGCGCTGATCATCGCTTCGATCTGTGAACGACGCTGATAATGGTCACGTGTGTAATTGCGTAATGCAGAGACAGCAACATGGCCTTCGATATGGCTAATCAACGCCAGCATGCCTTTCTCGGTGATGGCAGAACCTAAATAGCGCCGTAAGACTTCATGCTTTATTTCTTCAGTCGCCTGCTCCAACGTGTAATGCTCATATTTTTGGTAATACTCAGGGTAAAGTTCAAGATAACGTTGATAGCTTTTTAAGCGTCTCGGCGCATCCTTATGTGCTTCCAGCATCGCTTCTTCCAGTGACGGATTTTTTACGTCCTGCGTGATAAAGGTATGTAAAATAAAGTGGCCCAGCATCTTCTGGCTTTCTTTAGCTAATAAGCCAACATAGCGCTGTAATAACGTATTACCCGCGGGCATTTTTAATTTTACCGCCAGAATGATCCACCACTTGATGATGTCAGCATCGACGATTTTCCCGTTTTCCCATTTCAATGATGGTATCGCGTTATAGTCAAACCAGCTCATGCTCGCGGGAGGGCTTGTCTTCAACCCCTTTAATGCTTCTTCACGCAAGATTTTTTCTGACAAATAGGAAGAAATATCCTCACCAAACTGCTCTAACGCCGCCAGCAATGCAGCACGGACGGTTTCTCTCTTCTCTTTTTTTAACAACGTATAAAGCGGTGCGATGCTGTCTTTATGTTTTATCCGCGCAAGCCATTCAATCGTGGTAATACGGATTTCTTGTTTCGCGGAATGTAGGCTTTCCTGTGCATTCACATGTACGTTCGGCAATTTTTCAAGCAGTTGCTGTGCACTGATGCGAAACGTTTTATTTTCGCCTAATGCCAGCTCCATAATCCGTGGAATAAACTGTACAGGAATGGCAGGATATTTACCGAGCAGCTCAAAGGCATGGCTTAATTCAAATTTTCTATATTGGCTATCGCTCTTATTAGGCAATAAGCCTAACGCTTCGGAAATATAATCGGGATAGAGAGAGAAAAATGGCCAGAGTTGCTCCGATTTAGAAAAGATCTTCAGCCCATTATGATAAGTCTCTAAACAGAGCGCAGCGACTACTCGTGCGGGTTCACGGCAGGCTAATTTTTGTAAAACATCTTCAAGCTGACGTAATTCTAATGTCGCAATAATATGAAATGGAATTTCACTTTCCATTTGATATGAATTTAAACTGAGGTTGTTTTTTTTATTATTTGAAATAATCCTCATAGCATGATAAAGCGTAAAATCAGGAAGATTTCTAATGCGCTTTTTATATTGAATAATACTAATATCTTCTTTAGACAGACGAACATCGTCAGTATTCAATACGTCGATCAAGGTACGGCAGTGTTCGACGGTGATTTTTTGGAATTCTTTATAATATTTTTGTGCCCATGTATATTTATTCTGGCCCGATACATTCTCAGCTATCTCTTTTTCAGCACTGACTCGTGCTTTTTCCAGCATCTCGATAAAATTTTCGACAAGAATATCTCTTGCGCTTTCAGGCAGCGGCGTATCAACAAGCAACGTTAGCTCAGGTAATTCAGGAAATTCAATATCTTGTGCCGTATCGACAACGTCAAAACGCGTCATCGCACTCTCAATATTTTTTATGACGGCTTTACTTTTTTCTAGCTGCAAGGCGCGTTCTAAAATCGCTTTATTTTCACCCTGACGAGCAAAAAGATCGGCAGCCAGAGATCGCTGTTTTGGCGTTCCGTTAAACAGAATATCGCTTAAATGGGCTTTAACATCGTCAGCAGGAAGAATGTTTAGCAGCGGCTCAGCTTCAACACGTACCGTTTTTTTTTGATCTATTGCCAACTTAACAATCACATCTGAGAACAAAACGCGCAGTGTTTCCCGCTCGGACAAATACTTCAGAAACTGAACCAACCCAGATGCAGAAAGTTTTTCAACCAATGTTGTGCGAACAAACTGCGCATGATGCTCAATGTATATCTGTAAATCAGGAAGTTCAAAGAAAATACTTAGTCCTGAATTATAGTATTCTGATATTTCTTTTCTATCAAAAATAACAAATAAAATATTCTCACCTGCATCATGACTCTGCTCATTGGCAATCAGTTCAGTAAGAAGTTGAATGCTCCAGCCAGCACGATGCGTTAATTTCATTTTCTCATTGGATGTGCTTTTTAACGTAGTGGACAGCGCATCACAGAGTAAATAAATCATCCAGCTTGGCACTTCATTGGTTATCAGTTTTACATTTTTACCCTGACATGCCGCAGCCAATACCTTCGCGAAACGTACCGTTTGTTCGTTCGTTAACTCTTTACCTACCATGGAATAGAGTTTATAGCGCGAATTTCTCGCTTGCCTTATTATTTTATTATATTCGCTGGAGTTAAAATGGTTATTCTGAACATACCACCAATCAAGCGTCCCAGGCTTATCCAGAAGCACGATCGTTTTACTGGCATCCAGCTGATTTAGAGCATAAAGAACCTCAGGTTCAGTACCTGTCATGACATAGTGAAATAGTTTTTTTGGCAAAACTTTATCAAGTTCTGCAAGCGGAAATAGGGATTCTTGCAGCAGTTTCTCTGTTGACGTTACTTCTTTATCGCCAAAAATGGATAAAAAATCGAATAATTTCTTTGTCATGCCAGCGCCTAATTATGTATAGATAAACAGTACTTTTTTAGCATGAATTGTGATTATTCTCAATTTCAAAAATCATCTTTTTTTACAAATTTTAGTTTTCCTTATTTTTGTTTTTATAGTGAATAAATCTAGTTAATGTAGATTCAATCCAAATTTTTAGTCGAAAATAAAATTAGTTGAAAATATCGCAATATTAATGAAAACATCAGAAATTGCGTGGCTATTTTCAGATAAAAAAAACCCGCCGAAGCGAGTCGCAGCAATACAATCAAAGGATCATTTGCTCTGGGCGACAGTGATAAATCTCAGACAATTTCTCTCGGGTTTTTTTCTGAGGTCGTGAGTCTTTCGCTTCCCATTGCGAAACCGCTGATTGCGTTGTCCCTAGCTTTTCGGCTACATCATATTGTGATAATCCACGATAGGTACGCCATGCCGCAAGCAAGCTAACATCATCACGGAACATGATTTCTACCACATCATTAGGCACGGTTTCGTCGTCGTACTCATCGGCAACATAAGGAATATCCTCATAGCCTGAATCGCTATCAGACAGCAACTTTTCATACTCGCTGATAGGTAGAACAACAAACTGAGGCTTGCCGTTCACGTCATTGATAAATTGTGGTTTTGACATAATTTCATCCGGGTGTCAGTGAGTCGCGGTGTATGTCATCAGGAAACTGGCGGATTACCCAGCCTGATAGTTAGTAAGTCGTTGAGGTTCTGCGTTTGACCGCCTGAACCTCACAGATAACGGGCTCACCTTGAACAATCTCGAAAATTACTCTGTAGTCTCCCACTCATAACCTGAATTTTCTCGCTTCACCCTTCAGCGCCATAATGTCCAGGTTTACAGCAGGAAAACTACGTAGTTCAGCAATTTTCTCACTTATGGTGTCCTGATATCTGCGGTCTATCGTTAAACGTTGCTTCAACGCCTTCCTTGTCCAGATGACCTTTACCATCAGTTTCCTTGATTTTTTAAAGTGCATATCCGCTCAGAATGAGCAAAAAATAAGACAATTAACTAATCAATGCAATAAATATCTAATTAAAACCTTATCATTAAGCGTTCATATCTATCCTCATCACAGCGAGCTATTTCGCTGGAGCGGAAAATCATCTATATGAAGTCAAAACACTCCATATGCCTGAAAAATCCCAAAAAAAAGCCCTCCATCATGGAGGGCAAAAAGACAGGGATGGTGTCTATGGCAAGGAAAAACAGGGTGTGTACCTACTACACATGACTACTCGGACTGCACTACGCTTACTACAGACTACTTACTACACTAGCGCTACTACTCGGGATTCTTTGTCTCGGTATGGCTTGTCGTGCCTGGTGCTGGCGCGGCCATCTGGTTAAACATGGATATCTGCTGCTGCATCTCTTTCATGCGTTGTTGATGCTTCAGCTCTAATATCTCTTTCTGCGCTGGCGTCAGCAGGTTATACATTTGGTTGCGCACTCGGGTCATCTGAATCTGACGCTCAAGCTGCACACTCATCATTCGGGTTATCTGCGCTCGCACCGCCGCTTCATCAAACGTTTCTGCCGTCACCAGCTTATGCATGGCTTTAACATCTTCGGCATTAAACGCCGGTTTGTCCTGACGACTCTGGTGCATCAAATCACGCATTTGCTGACGCTGTTGCTCGGTCAGCCTCACGCCATCGAACATACCTTGCTGGCCGGGTGCGCCTTTTGTGGCGGAATCATCGATATGCCAGCCGCTCGCCGGGGCGTCTCCACTTTCTGCTGCAAAGGCGGTAAAAGTGCCTAACATAAGCAGTGAAGCAAGAGATAAGGTTGCGAACTGTTGCATCAATAACTCTCCAGTGCGGTACGTCATTTTGTGAATCAATGAACAGGAGTCTACGCATCTTGCTGCAAACATGCGTCAGAGGATGTAAAACTACGTAAAGTCATGGAATAGCGCTAATCTATGTCGTATTTTGCCCTTGGAGGTAGAGAAAACATGAATAAAATTCTGCTGGTTGATGACGATAGAGAGCTGACTGCTTTACTGAAAGAATTGCTCGAAATGGAAGGTTTTAACGTCGTTGTCGCCTACGACGGCGAGCAGGCGTTACAGATATTAGATAACACCATTGACCTGTTATTACTGGATGTGATGATGCCGAAGAAAAACGGTATCGATACATTAAAAGAACTACGACAGCAGCATCAAACACCGGTCATTATGCTGACCGCCCGCGGCAGTGAATTAGACCGCGTTCTTGGCTTGGAACTGGGTGCCGATGATTATCTGCCGAAGCCCTTTAATGACCGAGAACTGGTGGCGCGAATTCGCGCAATTCTTCGCCGTTCCAACTGGACCGATCAACAGCAGGCGGGTGATAACAGTGCACCGACACTGGAAGTCGATGGCCTGCGTCTGAACCCCGGCCGACAGGAAGCCAGCTTTGACGATATCGTGTTGGATCTGACTGGCACCGAATTCACGTTGCTCTATCTGCTGGCACAACGGCTAGGACAGGTGGTTTCCCGCGAGCATTTAAGCCAAGAGGTGCTGGGGAAACGGCTGACACCGTTTGACCGTGCGATCGATATGCATATCTCGAATCTGCGGCGTAAATTGCCAGAACGTAAGGACGGTCTGCCCTGGTTTAAAACGCTGCGCGGACGAGGCTATTTGATGGTGTCGGTTGCATGATCAATAGTTTGACCGCTCGTATCTTTGCCATTTTTTGGTTAACGCTGGCGCTGGTACTTATGCTGGTTCTGATGGTACCCAAGCTAGACTCGCGCCAGCTTACCGCCTTGCTGGAAAACGAGCAGCGGCAGGGCATCATGCTAGAACAGCATATTGAAGCAGACCTCGCCAACACGCCAGCCAACGATCTGCGCTGGTGGCTACGGCTGTTCTGGGTGCTGGAGAAGTGGGCGCCGCCGGGGCAGCGCCTTTTTTTGGTGACCAGCGAAGGCCGGATCTTTGGCGTGGAAAAGCATGAAACACCGATTGTGCGTAACTTTATCGGGTTGTCGGATAATGCCGATCACCCACAAAAGAAAAATTACGGCCGTATTGAGCTGCTCGGTCCCTTTGCGATTCAAGATGGTGATGACAACTACCAGCTTTACCTGATTCGTCCCGCCAGTAGTCCGCAGTCAGACTTCATTAGCCTGCTGTTTGACCGTCCTTTACTGCTGTTGATCTTCACCATGCTGATCAGTTCACCGCTGCTCCTTTGGCTTGCCTGGAGCCTGGCAAAACCCGCGCGCAAGCTCAAACACGCTGCCGACGAAGTCGCCAAAGGCAATTTACGACAGCACCCTGAATTGGAATCTGGCCCGCAGGAGTTTCTGGCTACGGGCGTCAGTTTTAACCAGATGGTCAGCGCGCTGGAACGGATGGTCACCGCACAGCAACGTCTGCTGTCGGATATCTCTCATGAGCTGCGCACGCCGCTGACGCGCTTGCAACTGGCTACAGCGCTGCTGCGTCGGCGTCAGGGAGAAGGCAATGAGCTGAACCGCATCGAGACGGAAACGCAACGGCTCGACAGCATGATTAACGATCTCCTGGTGCTCTCACGCAATCAGCACAAGAACGAGCTAACCCGTGAGTTCCTGCGTGCCGATGAACTGTGGGGCAATGTGCTGGACGATGCCGCCTTTGAAGCCGAGCAGATGGGGAAAACGCTGGAAGTGCCCTATCCTCCGGGGCCGTGGACGCTCTTTGGCAACCCAGCCTCGCTCGACAGTGCGCTGGAAAATATCGTGCGCAACGCGCTGCGTTATTCTCACAACCACATCGAAGTGGCCTTCTCGGTGGATAATCAGGGCATCACCATCAAAGTGGATGACGATGGCCCCGGCGTGAGCCCGGAAGATCGCGAACAGATTTTCCGCCCCTTCTACCGTACGGATGAAGCGCGTGACCGCGAATCCGGCGGCAGTGGTTTAGGGCTCGCCATTGTGGAAACCGCCATTACACAGCACAAAGGCTGGGTAAAAGCGGAAGACAGTCCACTGGGCGGATTACGACTGATAATCTGGCTGCCGTTGCATCAACGGTAAATCAGGCAGGCTATTTTCCCACCACCGACGTTTCCCTCTATAACACGCTCTCAGGTGCCCGACATGGGCACCTGTCACTTTCTGTTTATCTTCTCAAGGTTATACTGGATTGAGTTTTTTAGGCGATTGCGTAGAGTGATCGCCACTCATGCCGAAAACAGGCAAGACCCGTGTTGAATGAAGGATACAAACCATGAAAGGAGTAACGCTGCTGGCTGGCGTACTGACCGCGTTAATGAGCAGCCAGGCATTCAGTTCCAGCGATGGAGTGTGCGGCTTTTCCGACTCGGAATGTGGCGTGTCCGCCCTGCCCTATTTGCAGCCGGGCAACGACACGCGTGCTAACCTGATGTTGCTGCAAAGCCGTCTCCACAACATGTCGCTTCCGTTACCCCATCCTTTGCCCGATCAAACGCGTTCACGTATCGACCCTTTCACAGCCTACCGGGTCATGGGGATTGCAGCCACGGAAGAGGTTCCTTCGTCAGGTTCAGCGGAGGATATCACGGCAGATGCGCCTTACCTTTCGACACTGAATAAAGCGAAGCAGCTTAACCTTCCTTTAGCCGTTCAGGGCACGATCTCCACGTTTTCGCCTGACGATAACGAAGGACGCCATATTTCCAATGCGCTCTCCACGCTGGAAGCGTTTTTCGATGTCCTGCTGGCTGACACACAGCTCACCAATGAGCAACGCACGCTGCTGGCACATCAGCGGGTGAATCTCCTCAACCCGCTGTATACCAAAGAGGCGCTGAACGAGGGTCTTGCAAGTCTGCCGGACGAAGGACATGCCGGCGCACTTAATCAGTATCTGTTCGCGGTTCTCGCGTTTTATCAGGGACACTTTGATGAGGCGGAAAGCGGCTTTGAGGTGCTAACGTCCTCATCGCAGCCGTGGGTGGCGGAAACATCGCGCTATATGTTGATTCGCGTAGCAATCAATAAAGCGATGGAAAACGCGCTTGATGAATACAACATGTTTGATGCCAGTAAAGCCGATAAAGCGGCTGCACAGCAGGCCATTCAGCATATTGGCGACTATCTGAAACAGTATCCTGACGGGCAATACATCGAGTCCGCTAACGGGCTGTACCGCCGCGCTTACTGGATTCTGGACGATGTGAATGCCCTGGCGACAACGTACCAACACGAGCTGAACAACACCACCGACGTCGAAACCCTCCTTGAATTGAGCGACGAGATCGACAACAAGCTGCTGGAAAATCGGCAGTTCACCAGCGCGCCGGGCAGCCCACCGTTGACGATGGTGCAAGATCTCAAGCGCTTGCGTTCAGATGACGGCTGGCTGGCATTACCCGCCTTATCCACTGACGAGCTGGCCGCGCAGAAGCCGCTGTTTGCGCAAGACAACATGCAGGACGCGTTCAGCTACCTTCAGGCAGCGCAGCTGTTTTATGGTCAAAAAGATTACGCTGCCGTGGTTAACAGCGTTCCCGCAACACAGGCGAACGATCTGACTGATACCGTGCGTTTCAGCCTGCAAGTCTTACGCGGTCGGGCGCTGGTGCGTCTGGAGCGCTGGGATGAGGCGGAAACGCACTGGCGTCAGCTGTTAACGCGCAATATGGGGTACACGCAAAATCAGTTCCTGCAACTGGCGCTGGCGGAAACGCTGGTCAAGGCAGGTCATCCAGAGCGGATCTTTGCCGCCGACAGCCCAGTG
Organism: Pectobacterium versatile; assembly: GCF_020166435.1. Taxonomy (GTDB): domain Bacteria; phylum Pseudomonadota; class Gammaproteobacteria; order Enterobacterales; family Enterobacteriaceae; genus Pectobacterium; species Pectobacterium versatile. The sequence continues at coordinate 30,586 of NZ_JAINZP010000020.1, forward strand.
AAAAATCTGCGTTTCCGTTCAGCCGTGCTGAAAATTAGCGCCAACGCCGCTCTGTTACGTCAGCAAACAGGCCCGCAGCAAACCCATGAAGAACGGGCTATCGCACTGCATACGTTGTTAACCAAGTCGCTAACCCACGGTGATTACGCCAGCTATCTCAAAGATGTTCAGTTGAGGAAAGACATTGCGCCGCTAGTCAGCAGTGAAAATCAAAGCTGGAATCAGGAAGATTTAACAGCATTTGACTGGGACGGCAGCGATACCGAAGAAGACTACCAATGCCCAGCGCTGGGTAGCGTGGTCGAGACGCTGAATCAACGCCCCAATGATGCCCGTTCGATTAACTGCCTCGGTGAGTTTTTCCTGCGCACCAATAACAGCGTGGGCTTCGACTGGGGAGAAGGCAGCATGTTGAGTGGACTCACCAACGCGCCAACGCAGTTCGTCGGCACCGAATATAACCGTTTGGATGGGTATATGCGGGTGATTGCCGACCCGAAAGCGCCGCCGGAAGACAAAACCTATGCCCTGTATCGCGCGGTTAACTGCTATGCGCCAAGCGGCTATAACGACTGTGGTCCGCAGGACATCAGCAAGGCAACCCGCAAAGCCTGGTTTACCCAACTGAAAACCAAGTACAAAGGCAGCGTGTGGGCAGACAAGCTCGATTATTACTGGTAACGCCGTTAATCGTGCTGGCCGGCCTGCTCTCATTCTGTACGCAGGCCGCTTCCGTTAACGCAATCCCTTCAGCCATCAACACGGCGCACCCCATCGTCGACGCAACACGCTATCAGGATTTCTGGCTGTGGGCGGCGGTGCGGCCCCAGCCGATTCTGCATCAGGCACAGACGCTGTACCTGCATCAGGGCGAAGTGGCGCGCCGTCAGGGCAAGGTCGTGTTCCTGCGTCAGGGGATCCCGCCCAGCCAGCTGCGCGTTAACCGCGTCTGGCTGGCTTTCCGCATGACCACGCTGGAGCTTTCCGATCGCCACCTGAACCGGATACTAAAGTTACGGGAAAAGTGGCAGCGTCAGGGGAATCAAGTTGCTGGGATTCAGATCGATTTTGACGCGAAAAGCTATCAATTGGCAGGCTATGTCGCGTTTCTGACGCAATTACGCGAGCGTTTACCCGAAGATTGTCAGCTCAGTATTACGGGGCTGCTCGACTGGTCGAAAACTGGTGATGTTGCGGCGTTGAACCGCTTACAAGGCAAGCTGGATGAAGTGGTGGTGCAAACCTATCAGGGTCGCAGCACCATTACCAACTACGCCGAGTACCTGCCCGCGCTGATGAAGCTGACCCTGCCTTTCCGAGTCGGGCTGGTACAACACGGCAAGTGGGAACCGCAGTGGCAGCAGCGCCTTGCCACTTCACCGTATTATCGCGGGGAAGTGGTGTTTCTGGTGAATCCGCCCCTGAAAAAATCCGCCACCGGCAGATTGTAGCAAGGTAAGCTATGGCTACAGGCAACCACCGAAGCCATTTTGCCGCCAGGCTTCATAGCTGATAATCGCCACGGCATTCGACAGATTCAGGCTACGGTTATTAGACTGCATGGGAATGCGGATACGGAAATCCGACTCAAAGCCGTTACGAATCTCGTCTGGCAGGCCGGACGTTTCCGATCCAAACAGCAATACATCACCTGGCTGGTAGCTCGGTTGGTCATACGGGCGGCTGCCTTTGGTGGTACAGGCGAAGATACGTTTGCCGGGAATCGCAGCCAGAAAATCCTGATAGTTTTTATGACGGCTGACGTTCGCCAGATCGTGATAATCCAGTCCCGCACGGCGCAGCTTTTTCTCTTCAAAATCAAAACCCAGCGGTTCAATCAAATGAAGCGTACAGCCGTTGTTGGCCGCCAGTCGGATAATATTGCCAGTGTTCGGTGCAATTTGAGGCTCATAGAGCGCGATATGGAACATGAGATAGCGTCAACCACGAAGAAAAATTCCGCCGCAGTATAACGCATTCCCACAGGGCAGCCCAAAACCTGTGCACGCAGGATTGCGGATTACTCTGTACTTATGCCAGTCGCTTAAGAACCGAGATACACGGAGCGACCACGGGGCGAGGTATCCCTGCGGGAACCTCATCCCCGTGTTTCTCCTAAAAATGAGCTTAAGTAATCGACATCTGCTTACTCTGCACGACGTTTTCATCCGCAGCGATTACACTTAAGTGAATACATCAGGATAATGTGCTGATGAAAACACGATGCGGGCATGTATACCCTAAATAATTCGAGTTGCGTGAAGGCGGCAACCGGGCGAATCCCCAGGAGCTTACTCAGGTAAGTGACTGGGGTGAGTAAGGGCGGCCAACGCACAAGCAGCTTGAAGTATGACGGGTATAGCCTGCGTGGAGGTTTAATGAAACACCCTAAGACACTATTGGCCTGTGCAGCCCTGCTCAGCCTACCGCTTCTGGCGAGTGCCAATACGCCGCAAGCACCCACGCCTCAACAGCAGTTTGAGAGCGGCATAAGCAGCCAGAAACAGTTGCAGCAAAATATGCAGCAGAACCAGAAATTACAGCAACAGCAGCTAAATAATCAGCTCCAGCAGCGCAACCAGCAGTTGCAGCAACAGCGCCAGCAGCAGCTACAACAGGATTTACAGCGGTCACAGAGAACCACTCCGCCGCCGCCAATTAAGCAGAATCCCTGATGCGATGATGGCCTTATAGCCGCACACCCATCAGCGTTAAAATCAACGGCGTGGTTAACGCCGCCATCGCCGTTGATAACAGCAGGCTTGATGCCACCGGGCCGCCCAGCACATCGAACTGACGCGACATCAGATAGACGTTGACGCCCACCGCCATCGACCCCAGCAGCACAACTGCTCGCGTTTCCATTTCCGGCAGGCCGAGCGCGATAGCAATCCCCCAGATCACCAGCGGCTGTACCAGCAGTTTGATCGTACAAATCGCTGTGCTGATCTGCCAACCGTCACGCACGCGGTATTCCGCCAGCCCCATTCCCAGCGCTACCAGCGATAGCGGTGCAGCAATCTGCCCCAGCATGGCCAGCGGTTGGTCAACATACGACGGCAGCGGCAGGCCCGTCAGGCTAAATAAGGTCCCGGACAGAATGCCGATGATCAGCGGGTTCTTCAGCACGCCCAGCGCGGTTTTGGTAAAGCCCTGTAGCGACAGCGCCCCGTTACGCGCCCATTCCACCGACACCGTCACCAGCGTCCACAAAATAAGCCCGTTAAACACCACCACCAGCGCGACCGACGGGATCGCCTCTTCGCCCAGCATCAGCGTGGCAATCGGCAGCCCCAGCATCACGTTGTTGGAGAAGATGCCGCTCAACGCAAACAGCGAGCCAGAGACACCATCAAGATGAAAGATTTTGCGCGCCACGATGCGGCCCAGAACAAACACCAGCAAACAGCCACCAAAAAAGGCGATCAGCAGTCGGGCATCTACCACCGGACGTTTGGAAAAATCCGACATCAGGCGGAATAGCATGGCGGGCATAGCGACGGAGAAGACAAAGCGCGTCATGCCATCGGTAACGGTGGTCGGCCATTTACCGTAGCGAATCAGGCTATAGCCGAGCGCGATAAGAACAAAGAGGGGTAACGATAGAAAAATCTGGTGCCAAAGCGAAACAATAAATGCGGGCATGAAGCCACTTCCTTATTACCGGCACCAAGTCAGAAAGAGGATCCGCCGCAATCAAAGATAATACGGAGGTATACCCTAAATAATTCGAGTTGCGTGAAGGCGGCAACCGCGTGAATCCCCAGGAGCTTACTCAGGTAAGTGACTGGGTGAGCAAGGGAAGCCAACGCACAAGCAGCTTGAAGTATGACGGGTATAATAGGCAGACCTCAGCCGGTCGCGAAGTTAGCCCCGATTAAATCTATCCGGTCAGTACAGATACAGTCAACGCCCCAATCCAGCAAAGTTTGCGCGCGATCGGGTTGGTTGACGGTATAAACCAGAATGCGCAAACCCGCAGCTTTCAGATCCGCGACGCGTTCTGCCGTCAGCAGTTTGTGATTCAGGTGAATGGACACGCATCCCAAACGCTGCGTTAACGCCAGCCAGTCCTCTTCCCACTCATCCAACAGCAGCCCGCGCGGCAGTTCCGGTGCGGCCTGCTGCGCCGCTTCAAGCGCATCAATAGAGAATGATGACAGCAGCGGCGCGACCGGATGATCGGCCCACAGTTGGCGCGCTGCCAGCGCAATCACCCGTCCGGTTTCTGTTTCATATCCGGTGGTGGGTTTAATTTCGATGTTGGCCGCCATGCCGTACTGCACACAGCGTTTTGCTACTTCCGATAGCAGCGGCAGGCGTTCACCGACAAATTTATGACCGTACCAACCGCCGACATCCAGCCCGACCAGCTTGTCCCACGGCAGTTCCCCGGCAATACCCCAGCCGTTGCTGGTGCGCTCAAGCGTGTCGTCGTGTAGGAGGAAAATCTGGTCGTCCTGCGACAGCTTGGCGTCAAATTCGATCATCTTGTGACCGAGGCTCGCGCCGACATCAATCGCCGCCAGCGTATTTTCCGGTGCCAGTGAACCGCCGCCGCGATGGGCGACAATGCTCGGGTAAGGCCAGAGTGTTTCCATTATTCCATCCGTAATCCGCTTTGCGAATCAAACAGGTGCCATGATGACGTCGGTAAGTGTAGCCAGAGCGTCGAGCCAATCGCAGGACAGTGCTCATAAGAGAGCCGCGCAATCACATTCTGCCCGCCCCACTTGCCGTGCGCTAAGTTATCCGCGCCCAGCAGTTCGAGTGTTGAAATCTGCAACGGGATACCGCCGGTTTCGCTCGTCGCCAGCTGAATATGCTCTGGTCGAACCCCCAGCGTCAATGCTTTACCGCGCCATTGCGGCTTCGGTTCAGGCAGTGCCAGCGCGATGTCGCCATCGATTTCAAAGCGGCAACCGTCATCGCTAATGCGACCTGACCACAGGTTCATGGCCGGTGAGCCAATAAAGCTGGCCACAAACAGCGATGCCGGGCGGCGATAAATATCAGCCGGTGCGCCGATTTGTTCAGCGATCCCTTTGTTCATCACGATGACGCGCTGCGCCAGCGTCATCGCCTCAACCTGATCGTGCGTGACGTACAGGCTGGTAGTTTTCAGGCGCTGGTGCAGTTGCTGTAATTCGAGCCGCATCTGTACGCGCAGTTTGGCATCCAGATTCGACAACGGTTCATCGAACAGGAACACCGCCGGTTCACGCACAATCGCCCGCCCCATCGCCACGCGCTGACGCTGGCCGCCCGATAGTTCACGCGGCTTGCGTTGCAGCAGCGGCATCAGTTCCAGAATTCGCGCCGCATCTTCCACGCGCTCGCGGATCTGCGCCTTGCCGAAGCCACGGATTTTCAGGCCGTAAGCCATATTGTCGAACACGTTCATATGGGGATAAAGCGCATAGTTCTGGAACACCATCGCAATACCGCGATCTTTCGGTTCCAGATTGGTGACCCGCTGGTTATCAATGTAGATATCGCCGCTGGTGGTGCGTTCGAGGCCTGCCACCATACGCAGCAGCGTCGATTTGCCGCAGCCTGACGGCCCGACCATCACGACGAACTCGCCGTCAGCGACGTCCAGATCGATAGGTTGGATAATCTGTGTTTTGCCATCGTAAGACTTGGTGACGGCCTGAAGTTTTAAACATGCCATAAGCGTTTCCGAAATTCGTCTCGATTTATTTTTCGCTGTCGACCAGACCGCGAACGAACCAGCGCTGCATCAGTAGTACCACCAGCAGCGGCGGCAGCATGGTCAGCAGCATCGCGGCCATCACCTGATTCCACTGGGTCGCGCCATCACCGGAGGCAATCATGCTTTTAATCCCAGCGACCGCAGTACCCAGACTGGCATCGCTGACAATCAGCAGCGGCCACAGGTACTGGTTCCAGCCGTAGATGAACGTGATCACGAACAGCGCGGCCAGATTGGTCTTCGACAGCGGTAGCACCATGTCAAAGAAGAAACGCATCGGGCTGGCACCGTCGATACGCGCCGCTTCCATCAGCTCATCCGGCAGCGTCATAAAGAACTGGCGGAACAGGAAGGTTGCTGTCGCCGAGGCCATCAGCGGCAGCGTTAAACCGGTGTAGCTGTCCATCATGTCCAGCCGCGCGATCACTTCCACGGTTGGGAAAATACGCACTTCCACTGGCAGCATCAGCGTCAGGAAAATCATCCAGAAGAACAGGTTGCGCAGCGGAAAACGGAAATAGACGATGGCGTAAGCGGACAGAATCGATACGGTAATTTTGCCCACCGTGATCGCCAGCGCCATCACGAAGCTGTTAAGCAGCATCAACCCGAACGGCGTGGTGTTGTTGCCCGCGCCGTGCAGCCAGATATAACGCAGGTTTTCCCACAGGTGAGAACCGGGGATGAGCGTCATCGGAGCCTGAAAGACTTCCTGATTATCCAGCGTGGCAGCGACAAACCCCACGTACAGCGGAAACAAGACGGCGAGAATGCCGACGATCAGCATGACGTGGCTGAAAATATCTAACCCGCGACGATTCTCAATCATTGGCTGTTGACCTTAGTAGATAGCGTTGCTTCATTGATAATTCACCTTCCGTTCAACAAAGCGGAACTGAATCACGGTCAGCCCGATAACCAACAGCATCAGTATCACCGACTGCGCCGCTGAACTGGACAGATCCAGCCCTGCGAAACCCTCGCGATAAATTTTGTAGATCAGCGTAGTCGTCGACTGCACTGGCCCACCGGCCGTCGCAGCATCAATAATCGGGAAGGTATCGAAAAAGGCATACACCAGATTCACGACCAGCAGGAAGAAACTCACCGGCGAGATCATCGGCAGTACCAGATTGAAGAAGCGCCGTACGGGGCCAGAGCCATCAATCGCCCCTGCTTCCACCAGCGAACGGGGAATGGATTGCAGCGCGGCGAGGAAGAACAGGAAGTTATAGCTAATCTGTTTCCAGACCGACGCCAGTACGACTAAAAACATCGCCTGACCGCTGTGCTGCGCGTGGTTCCACGTATAGCCCAGCAGCCCGAGAAAGTGGGTGATCAGCCCCAGACCGGGGTTAAACAGGAACATCCATAGCACGGCCGCGACGGCGGGGGCCACGGCATATGGCAGGATGATCAACGTCTGATACAGGCGGCTAGCACGAATCACGTAGTCCACCAGCGCGGCCAGAAAGAGTGAAATCAGCATGCCAAACCCTGCCACCAGAAAACTGAATATCAGCGTGGTGTAAAACGAATCGAGGTAGTAAGGGTTATTGAACAGCTGTCTGAAGTTTTCCATGCCGACAAATTCGCTGGATAGTCCAAACGGATCCAGATTCTGCACCGAATACCACAGCGCCTGACCAGCAGGCCAGATAAAGAAAATCACGGTAATCAGCAGTTGGGGCAACACCAGCACATAGGGCAACCAGCTGCTACGAAAAACGGGGCGGGATGATGTCATGCGGTAACTCATTGCAAACAGAAAAGAAGCAGGCCGATTCCCTTCGGCCCGATATTACTCGACAAAAATGTATTACTTCGTCGACTGCTCGAAGCGACGCAGCAGCGCGTTACCGCGTTCTACCGCGCTATCCAACGCCTGCTGTGGCGTCTTCTTACCTGTCCATACGCTTTCTAATTCTTCATCCACAACGGTACGAATTTGCGGCATGTTGCCCAAACGCAGACCTTTGGTGAACGGCAATGGTGGCTTGTTCAACATCTGACGCGTAGCGATATCCGCACCAGGGTTTTTCTCATAGAAGCCCTGCTTCTGCGTCAGTTCGTACGCCGCAGTAGTGATTGGCAGGTAACCAGTTTTCTGGTGCCATTCAGCCGCATTTTCTGGCTCGGCGAGGAACTTCATAAACTCAGCAACGCCTTTGTAGGTCGCGGCATCTTTACCGCCCATCACCCACAGGCTGGCTCCGCCGATAATGGCGTTCTGCGGCGCGCCTTTCGCATCAGCGTCATACGGCATCATGCCAACACCGTAGTTGAACTTGGCATGTTCGCGAATATTCGCCAGCGAACCGGAAGAGGCCGTGGTGATAGCGCAATCGCCGTTGTAGAACTTCTCGGTCGGCTCATCCTTACGCCCGAAATAGGTGAAGTCACCCTTCTTGTTCATGTCCTGCAACAGCTGGATATGTTTGACCTGCGTTGGCTTGTTGAATTCCAGCACGGCATCGGTGCCGTCAAAGCCGTTGTTCTTGCTCGCAACTGGCAGACCATGCCAGGCGCTGAAGTTTTCAATCTGAATCCAGCCCTGCCAGCCGCTGGCGTAGCCGCACTTCATCCCAGCAGCACGCAGTTTGGCGGTGTACTCAGCCATCTGCTGCCAGGTTTTCGGTGGTTGCTCAGGGTCTAAACCGGCTTTCTTGAAGGCATCTTTGTTGTAGTACAGCACCGGCGTGGAGCTGTTAAACGGCTGCGACAGCAGGTGACCGCTCTTCGCATCGGTGTAATAACCAGAGACAGTCGGCACAAATACCGACTCATCGAAATTAATGCCTGACTCTTTGAAGACTTCATAGACTGGCTTGATGGCTTTACTTGCCATCATGGTCGCCGTACCGACTTCATAGACCTGCAAAATGGCGGGCGCATTCCCCGCGCGGTAGGCCGCAATCCCGGCAGCCAGATTCTGTTCGTAGTTGCCTTTGTAGACCGGCACAATTTTTACATCGCTGTGCGCTTTGTTAAAGCGGTCAGCCAAAGAATTCACTTCTTTCCCTAATTCGCCTTCCATGGAGTGCCAGAAAGGAATTTCTGTCGCGGCCTGCGCACTGGCGCTCATCAGCGCTAATGCCACACACGCCGCGGCGGTGCGAATAGCATGTGTTTTACGAATTGTGTTGTTGAACATGCCTGTCTCCTGCAATCAATTAAATGCGCCATCATTACGGCGTTTTTTATGCGAAGGTAAACATGACATGAGTGCATGACAGAAAAATAACTGGAAGATGACGGAAGAATGACAGAGAAAAGCCAAAATTACGCAGAATATGCATTTGTTCTGATATACGCTGAATAATTCGAGTGGCAGGACAAAACGTTACCGTTTTGAATAACACGAAGTGTTGACCCTTTTGAAGAATAACAAATATACGCGTCGCGGGTACAGTTATAGCAAGTGGTCGAATCGTGGGGCAGGTGTTCCTTTGCCCCAACCGTATTTCGTTTAATAGCGAGTCTATTTTTGCGGCGAATTAGCCTTCCCGTATCGCCTTTTCAACTTCTTCCGCCAGAATCGCAATACCGCGTTCGATTTTTTCCGGCTCCGGCACATAATTCATGCGCATGCACTGGTGAGCGTGCAGCCATTCTTGATCCAGACCGGGGAAGAAATGGTGACCCGGCACCATGAGGACGCCGCGTTTTTTCAGGCGTTGGTACAGAATTTCCGTCGTGATAGGGAGATCCTTGAACCACAGCCACAGGAATATCGCGCCTTCTGGCTTATGAATCAGACACTGCTCGGGCGACAGGTAGCGGCGAATGATCGCAATAGTTTCCGTTACGCGCTGCTGGTAGAACGGACGTATGACGTCATTAGATAAGCGCAGCAGATCGCCACGCTGAATCATCTCATGTGCCAGTGCCGGGCCGATTGCGCCCGGAGACAGGCTAATGATGCCGTTCATGTTGCCGATGGCGGAAATCACCTTTTCATCCGCAATGACGATACCGCAGCGTGAGCCGGGCAGACCCAGCTTGGACAGGCTCATGCACAGGATGATGTTCGGGTTCCACAGCGGCGTGGCATCGCTGAAGATGATGCCGGGGAAAGGTACGCCATAGGCGTTATCAATCAGCAGGGGAATGTTGTGCTGCTGCGCCAGAATATCCAGACGCATCAGCTCGTCGTCGGTCAGCACGTTACCAGTTGGATTGGTCGGGCGGGATACGCAGACCAGCCCGATATCATCGGTAATCGACAAGTTATCGAAATCGACGTGATATTTAAATTGCCCTTTGGGCAACAGTTCGATCTGCGGACGAACGGAGATGAACATGTTGTCGTCCAGCCCGGAATCCGAATAGCCGATATATTCCGGTGCCAGCGGAAACAACACCTTTTTCAGACTGCCATCACTGTGGCGACCAGCAAATAAGTTAAATAAGTAGAAAAACGCACTCTGACTGCCATTTGTCAGTGCAATGTTCTGTGGTCCAATCTGCCAGCCCAATTCATTACTCAGTAGCTCGGCCAGCGCCTTAAGCAGCGTATCCTTACCTTGCGGGCCGTCGTAGTTGCATAGTGCTTCCGTTAACTTCCCTTGTTCCAGCATATCCTGACACAGCTGTTTGAAGTAGCTGTCCATCTCCGGAATATGTGCCGGATTGCCGCCGCCCAGCATGATGGCGCCTGGCGTACGCAGCCCTTCGTTCAGGTCGTCCATTAATTGGGTGATGCCAGCGTGGCGCGTGAATTTCTTACCGAAAAGAGAAAAGTTCATAGTTTAGTTATCAGTGGTCGTACACAGGTTATCGGCAACCATAGCGCTTGCGCCAATAGGGTGCAATGTGGTTAAAAAGCAACCTATCGGTTTTTTATTCTATATATTCATTAAAATTTAGCATTATTTTCCAATGCAAATAATGGGGAGACGGTTTTACAATGTTAGAGGCTGCTGTTCCTGTGGTCTACGCCAATATCGTTTAATAGAGGTGATAGCCCACTTTCTCTTTCCATGATTTGCTGCTGCCTGTCAGACGCGGATTCGCCACCGTCTCATTCCGCTCCAGCGGCCAGTATTCCCCTGTTGCCGGAGCGCGTCGTTATAAGTTTTCCAATTGGTGATTTTGAACTTCTGCTTTGCCACGCGCTATCAGAGTTGAGAGGGATCTGAACCTGTTTCCCGAGGAAAATTCAATTTATTCAACAAAACTGCACACACATTGAATATTTTTATCAACGAACAGTAAGAAAATGACTATGAGCGATAATTTAATGAAATTAACATGGGAAAAATGTAATTTCATTACGCATAAAAAGGAGCTTTTTTATGCGTAATGAAACTTTAACTAATACATCCTATAAATTATCAACCTTAAATATCAATAGCCGCGAGGATAAGGTTAGAAGGCCGAATGAAATTAGCAATGTGTCATCCGGCCTTACATCCCAATTAAAAGATATTAATAACAGTTATGAACAATTATATCATGGTGTAAAGAATGAAATTTCTACTGAACGATCAACTCAATTTTGGAATTATCTATGGCCATTTAGCAGCGCTCAGCCTGCTGAATTAAATGATGATGGAGAAGGTGTTCCACTGACAGAAATACTTATTGAAGGAGAGCTTATTCGTCTGCAAGCAGAGTCACTCAAGGATTCAAATAATAAACAAGAATCTTGCCGTGGGTGGAAAGGAAGTTATTTAAAACGTGGTCTAGTGGGGATGGGGTTATTGACTGGGGCAGGTGTTATTGGGGGAATATGGCATTATGCAGGAAGGAACGGTTATAATGAAAGTAAGGACGATTTTGCATTGCCGACATCAATAACCCCTCTCTCAAATCTCGTCGCTTCTTGCCATAATTTTCAGATGCCTTTTGACAGAACGATACTACCCTCTGACTTATTTATTGCTAGAAATTGCGAATATAACTTAGAAATGGATTTTATTAAAAATGTGGTTACACAATCACTTGATTTCATTCCAGATTTTAATCCAATCGTCAGAGAAAAGCGTTCAATTTCTTTAAATAATATAAATATTCCTTATCTAATCCTTACTATCGTCCAGGATCAGACGATCGACTGGCGCGTGCGAAATGAATTTGATCTTATTTTTCGTCAAGCAGACGATTCACCAGATGTCAGAAATGCAAAATCTTCAGAGGAGAAACATATTAAGCTACTTCTTAAAACCATCCAGATAACCCAACAATGTATAGATAATAATAAATATGGGTATGTTAAATACAACTCATTCGAATCGTTTTCAGATATTCTAAAAAAACTCTGGACTACTGCAAATAACTTGCCTGATCTTTATAGTAAGAACGCGGTGGAAAAATTTAAAGAAAATTATGGTGATATATCTACTACGACAGAACTTCATAATTCATCAGATACCTCTCACGGGACGACAGTTCCTATTCCCATAACAGAGCCTCAGATTATTGATAATACGGTGGGAAATGATACCTCTGTTGGTGCCCTAGTAGAAGGAGCGGTAATCGCCAGCGCAGGAGGAGGAGTAATTATCAGCGCAGGGACGGCTGCCTGCACTAGTTGTGCAGATATTGGCCCAGTTGCCAGTGATGCCGGAGATGGTGCCGGAGGTATTGCTGTAGGTCTTGTCGGAGGTGCTGCCGGGGGTATTGCTGTAGGTCTTGTCGGAGGTGCTGCCGGAGGTATTGCTGTAGGTCTTGTCGGAGGTGCTGCCGGAGGTGCTGCCGGAGGTATTGCTGTAGGTCTTGTCGGAGGTGCTGCCGAAGATGTTGCAGGAAATGCTGTTGAAGGTGCTGTCGTAAGTGCTGCTGAAGATGTTGCCGGAAATGCTGCCGGAAATGCTGCCGAAGATGCTGTCGAAGGTGCTGTCGAAGGTGCTGCCAAAGATGTTGCCGAAGGTGCTGCCAAAGATGTTGCCGAAGGTGCTGCCAAAGATGTTGTCGAAGGTGCTGCCAAAGATGTTGTCGAAGGTGCTGCCGAAGATGTTGCAGGAAATGCTGTTGAAGGTGCTGTCGTAAGTGCTGCTGAAGATGTTGCCGGAGGTGCTGCCGAAGATGTTGTCGAAGGTGCTGCCAAAGATGTTGTCGAAGGTGCTGCCAAAGATGTTGCCGAAGGTGCTGCCAAAGATGTTGTCGAAGGTGCTGCCAAAGATGTTGCCGGAGGTGCTGCCAAAGATGTTGTCGAAGGTGCTGCCAAAGATGTTGCCGAAGGTGCTGCCAAAGATGTTGTCGAAGGTGCTGCCAAAGATGTTGTCGAAGGTGCTGCCAAAGATGTTGTCGAAGGTGCTGCCAAAGATGTTGTCGAAGGTGCTGCTGAAGATGTTGCCGAAGATGCTGTCGTAAATGCTGCCGAAAATGTTGCCGGAAATGCTGTCGAAGATGCTGCCAGAAATGCTGCCGAAGATGTTGTCGAAGGTGCTGCTGAAGATGTTGCCGAAGATGCTGTCGTAAATGCTGCCGAAGATGTTGCCGGAAATGCTGTCGAAGATGCTGCCAGAAATGCTGCCGAAGGTGCTGTCGTAAGTGCTGCTGAAGATGTTGCCGGAGGTGCTGCCGAAGATGTTGCCGAAGATGTTGCCGAAGATGTTGCCGAAGGTGCTGCCGAAGGTGCTGCCAAAGATGTTGTCGAAGGTGCTGCCAAAGATGTTGCCGAAGGTGCTGTCGAAGATGTTGCAGGAAATGCTGTCGTAAGTGCTGCTGAAGATGTTGCCGGAAATGTTGCCGAAGGTGCTGCCAAAGATGTTGTCGAAGGTGCTGCTGAAGATGTTGCCGAAGGTGCTGTCGAAGGTGCTGCCAAAGATGTTGTCGAAGGTGCTGCCAAAGATGTTGCCGAAGGTGCTGTCGAAGATGTTGCAGGAAATGCTGTCGTAAGTGCTGCCGAAGATGTTGCCGGAAATGCTGTCGTAAGTGCTGCCGAAGATGTTGCCGGAAATGCTGTCGAAGGTTCTGTCGTAAGTGCTGCCGAAGATGTTGCCGGAAATGCTGTCGAAGATGCTGTCGAAGATGCTGTCGAAGATGCTGTCGAAGATGCTGTCGAAGATGCTGTCGAAGATGCCGTCGAAGATGCCGTCGAAGATGCTGTCAAAGATGCTGTCAAAGATGCTGTCAAAGATGCTGTCAAAGATGCTGTCAAAGATGCTTTCAAAGATGCTTTCAAAGATGCTATCGAAGATGCTGTCGAAGATACTGCCAAAAATACTGAGGCGATGAAAAATAAGTTTGAGTATGTGTTTTCAGATGTTTTAAGGGATATTAAAAAACAATTGAGTGAGCATGATACCGGTAGCCTAAAAAAAAGTAGTGACCCTGGTGGTATAAATTCTGATAAAAAAATGGAGAAACTAAACCTGCGCAAATGGAATGAGTTACCATCCCATAATGTCAACCTACCTAAAATTGATTCCGAAGAGAATGAAATCCCACAAATATGGCATGATACAAGCATGCATGATGAGATTGAGGTTGATGTGGGTTGCATGGAAACTGTCACGGATTCCACAACTATACTGACCACGAATGGATTAAGCGATTGTTCAGCGTTAATAGTATTATCGGACTGGAATGGGGTTTCTTATGGGGGCCGCACTCTGATTCATCTAAACGGTAGTAATGTTTCATTTGGCCTGAAATATGGGGCCGATGCTAGCGGATTGATCTCTGAGCTCCGTAATAAAATAGTTGGAGGCGGAAAAGTTATCTTGGTTGGAGGGGATCAGAGTGAGTCAGATAGGAGCCTTAGTTTTATCATAGCTCAAAAACCTTTGTATGAACTTGTTAGTACCCCCAGCATATCCTTAACTATCGCTTGTTCTGCTCAAGTTTCTGTTTATCCAGATGGAACATTCGGTCTTGGAGATATAGAAGACAGAAGAGGAGTGTTAACCAGGGAAAACGTTAGAGATATACTATCTTACGTTCGGATATTGGAACCAGAGCTACAGCCAGACGCGAATCCTTCATGACAAAAGACAAAATGCTGGCGGACGGTTTGCCGATGTGACGATATTGATGTGAGTCCGGCAAAATGGATTACTATCTGGGCAGGCCGTTGCGCTGTCCGGATAGCAAGCAGGCCCAAAGCGTTAACATCAACATCAAGGCCCTAACACGTGGTGAGTAGCGCATCTGGTCATCGATGCGACGATAGCCTGAAAAGGAAGAAAATTAAACCGGCTATCCCGCCGCGCACAGTGGGGGGGGAATACTGGCCGCTGTAGTGGAATGAGGTGGTGGCAAATCAGCGTCTGACGGGCAGCAACAAATCATGGAAAGAGAAAGTGGGTTATCACCTGTATCCAGTGGCGGAAACGGCGATGTCGCGGCTAAAAAAGGTGTGCGGCGGACGCTGCGGAACTACGATGCACAGGTAGGTGACCGTCTGAGCGATCACCTTTAATACGATGGCAGTTACACAGAATTATTTACAGGGACCTCTATCTGCGCTGCGCTATTCTGATTTTTTATCAATTAGCCCAAGTAAATACATATCATAGAGAAGATCTGATTTTTCTTCCTCGGTGATATATTGGATGAGACTATCCAAACCCTGATTTGAGATGAGTATTTTTATACTGTTACGTAAATTTTTTTCAACCTGTTGTAGTCCCCTTCCTGCCATTAAAACCAATGTGACCACGTCGAGCATTAGGTTTTCTATATCTAATTCATAAGCATTTTCAAACTGATAGTATGCATATCCGATCTCTGATTCATGTTCGGCCCATTTTTCATCTCGGCGATTAAACGACTCAATTTTATTCCTGCAATAGATATAATAATACCTTAAAAGAGAATTTTTAATTTCTTCATAATTAACTCTTTCCTCTGTCATTTTTTTCTCCTAGTCTCAATGCAATCCCGTTATTGTCGAGTATTTTTACTTCAATCCTAGGATATCTTTGCTGAAATTGCTCTACAACTCCTAAACAACTTCCACAGGCTGGGCGCTCTGTAAAGATAGTAACCGTTCCTTTAGCTGATATATTACCACCTAATTTTTCTGAAATATCATCCAGTATCTTATATTCTGAATCCGTATTTATGGCTATTATAAACCCCTTATTGTTAGGTATCTCTTGGTATTTGAAACTCTCACTTCCTTTACCAACTAAGCCATTACTGGATACATTCACACCACTATGCACAGCCAGCGTTTTTGGAATGCCGAGGGTATTAATATCCACGACAGCAACATTACCACTACGTTTGGGATCTGATGGTAGTCCTGCTCTTAAATCTGTCACCTGCTGCCTAAAACCTGCCGCTTGCTGTATGGTCTTCTCATTAATCAGATAACTTTTCCAACCTGCGGTTGGCGTCACGAGGCTTTTTGACAGGTACTGATTACCAACGCCTGCCTTGCCGATGCCCGCGAATGTACTCGCTATCGAAATACCAAAACCTAAAGTTTATTTAGCCTCAAGATGAGGCCTATTAATTTTTGCTAGTAGCGGCCTACAAGGGCCGCTCTGTCTGCTCTATTCTGATTTTTTATCAACTAATCCTAATAAAGACATATCATAGAGAAGATCTGATTTTTCCTCCTCGGTGATCTCCTCTAACAACTGTTCCAGAGGATGTTCAGCGAGAATTTTTTCTATCATCTCTCTATGATATTTTGCGGATTTTTCTGGCCCTCTTCCTGCAATCATAATTAAAGATAAAACCTCAAGCATTAAATTTTCAATGGGGAAATCATAAGATCCCTCTGCTTGATCATAGGCATAGCCAATCTCTTGAAAGTAAATATTTTCTATTTCTTTCCCTTTATTTTTAACAAATATCATGTTTCTACAGCAGTCATAATATTTAATTAAAAATGACTCTTTTATTTCTTTGTAATCAATGCGTTCCATTTTCTAATTCCTTCTCACAGGGATAAGTCTTACACCATTATTATCCAAAACGTCAACTTTAATTCCAGGGTATTTTTTCTGAAACTGTTCAATAACACCTAAACAGCTTTCACATGCTGGTTTTTGTTGACCACTACATTTTATGATTGAGTTTGGTTATCGTCTGGATGGCCATTTCTGATAAATGGAATTTATACCTAATGGTGAATAATCTTGTAATTTAATTGATATCAATTGGTTATAGGTTGACGTTTTTTGATATTCATATTTATCCTCCCCATGCCTATGGGTTGTTTTTAATTATTACACAACATCCATGAATTAAACTTCATGGATGTTGTCTGAATTACTCTTAAATTATTATTTTGGACCTTCCCACAGGAGCTTCGACTTCATTTCCTGTGGAACCATTTCAAAAAGAGATGATATAAGTTCTTTTTGACCGCTATAAGCTATTGAAATATCATCACTACAGTTTTCAATATAATATCTTGCCTGATTGTTTAGAAAGTAAATATCGTGATCTTCAAAATCTGGCGTCAAGATCGTGTAAGCTAGATTATGGACAAGTTCCGCTTCATAGTAGCATGACAAATCAGATGATTTTTTATGTTGTTGCATGTTCCTGATATAAGGAATAGAAAGTAACAACATTTTTATATATATTTCGTTCTTTTTTAATTTGTTCATTTTATTTCCTTTTTGGCATAAGTTTTGCATCTGCAGGAACTGTATTTGTTTTAGTCCACACACCATTTTTCAATAAACTATTTACAAAAGTTGCATCTCCAGTTTCTTTATAGAGTTCTAGGGCTGCAGCCATCCGGTGATTCCCCTCAGAAACATAGTATCTACCATTGTTATCTACGAAACCAGCGATTATACCCTTCGGATCTGAGTATAAGTATTTTCCATTTTGCATATCATTTTTTATAAAATCGATCTGATGAGGTTCCCTTAGGCCAACCTGAAGACTTTTTATGTTTGGCAAAGAACCTCTTGATGATAAAGATCCTATTTCTGATATATAACCTTTTATCACAGGTGATAAATATTTTCCTGCTAAGCCGAATAGCGCATAACCTGCTAACTCCCCTGCAGCGTCTTTAGCAAAAAGAGTTAAACCACAGCTATAGCTAATATCCATGCCGCAACTGTTAAATCGTTCGTAAGCATTTAAACCCATATCTCTAAACTGATTAGACAAATCGAATCCAATCTGTTTTTCCAACTCATTATATCCAGAAGCTGTAGAAATCCCATAAAGCATGTCATTAATACAGGTGGCATTACCTGCAGCTCGGCATCCTTCAAATATCTCTTGGTTCTTTACTGATATTTGATTCATTTCCTTGCGTACATTACTCTCACAAACGCTGTCTTTACATGCAGCGTACTTCTCGGCGAGTGTTTTTGGTTCCTCATGCATTAAGAAGTTAAATTGCAGGACACTTTCTGCAGCGCTAGCACCGCTATTAACACCACTGGCTTTGCCAGTAATAGCGGCTCCCGCTAAAGCACCAATAATTCTGCCAGTAGAGGTTATCTGTATTTCTCTTAAGGCTGGGTCAACGAAAGTGTTACCTAAACTGATTGCCGCTAGCTCTGCTGCTAACGCACCAGCCGCAGCGCCTTTAGCATTGCCCCCTCCGATTTCTGCTGCAACACCCGCAATAACCGCATGGCTGATTACTCGTCTCGGGTCATCCATTGGCAAGCCTAGGACTTCACCCTTATCCCCGATAAATTTCGCTCCTTCCGCATTGATCTGGCTGCCGATGTTACTTAGAAGCGCCGTGGTGAAATTATCCTTAAAGCTACCGCCATTAATCGCGGTGCCGAGGCTGGAGCTGATCACTGATTGTCCGGCAACCCGTTGCGCGACTTTGCTCCAGTCACCGTTGCTGAGCATGGGCAGTTTAGCCTTGGCGGGATCGATAACGGTTGTACCGTTAGTTGCCTGACTAAACTGCATGACTTCATCGAAGCCTGCTAATGCACCGCCGATCACCATTGAGGTAACCAGTGATTTGACAGAATCGCTGCTGCTCATGGCCTGGAACGTTTTAGACAGGTTGCCTTTGTTATCAACCAGTGCAACTGCCGCCTGCGAGGTCAGCGCTGTCATGCCTGAATAGGCTGCGCCGCTTACGACAGCGACTGTTGTCGCGCTAGCCCCAGTTCCCACAGCACCAGCAGCCAACTGACCTGCCGTTGCTGCCAGTCCTGTGCCTGCGGTTACCGCCGCAACAGCGATTGCAATTACTGCACCGACCACTGGGTTTAAACTCTGAGTCGTATGGTTCCAACTACTATAGGCATCTTGTACTGTGTTCCATTGCACATCTTTACGGGTATTTAACCCTTTCAGCCACGTCGCCCCTGGAGTATTGCTGAGAATCAGTAATGCATTTTGCAGCGATTGAGCATTGCGTGTTTTTACGGCAGCGGAAACTCCTGTCGCTGCATCAACGGTAAACTGTCCACCCGCGTGGATTGATGGCAATAGCCAGGTATCTTTGGTGTATCCCCTGTCGGAATTTTTAATGAAGAAGCCTTTCGATGTGGTGATAGTCTGCTCAAACGTGGTGTTTTTTACCGCCTTAAAGATGACCTTGCCTTGAGTGCTGGTAAGTTTAGCGTTTTTGCCAGCTTCAATTATGCTGGCTTCATAGATACTGTCATCACGACTTAATAGGTTGATATCACTTCCAGCGGTAAACTCAGTCACCTTTTGGCTAACATTATGGTAAGTCTGCTTACCCTTTTTCTTTTTGCCATACCAGGTGCGACTGCTGGATTCTTTTTCATAGTGATTGGTTTCCTCCATGGCTTGTGCGTACAGGAATCCCCCTTTAGCGGCCACATCCATTGCACCTTTTGCAAGTAAACTCGTAGCCTGAAATAAGATGCTACTGCTAGATAAAAGTGTCAGTACACCACCGCTGTTTAATACGACATTTTGTTGTGTTATCGATTCATTAAACTCTTTATCACCTTCTCGCACTGAATGATTCTGTAGTGCATTGAGTTCCACTTTACCATTGCTGCTTAAGGTCATATCCCCTGTTGACGTTAATGAACTGCCGGATGCAATAAGATCGCCGTTTGTGGCAAGAGTAAGATTTTTTCGCGCATTAATCTGAGTAGTAACATGGCGGTCATCTCTATTATCTTCATCTGGTTCGGCAATCGCAGAATATGCCGTTGAAAGTAATGAAATTGTGTTGCCTGCGAGGAGAGTAATGTTGTTGGCAGATAAATTTGCTGATTTAATATTAATTGTATTTCCTGCATTTATCAGTAAATCCCCACCCGTATTAAGTCGGCTTGATAATGAAGGTGTGCGTGTAGACGGTAAAAATTCGCTGTAGATATTACCTACGGTTTTAGCGTCAATGGTTATCATTCCATTGGCAATTAGATCAATACCTTTTGCGGCAGTAAGAGATACGCCCGATAAGGTAAGATTACCTTTTGCCTTGGCAAGAATATTACCGTTTGAGAATAAATCATTTAGTTTGAAAAATGCATTTTCAAATATTTTTTGATTATTCTGCTGTGTGGTTTCTATTCTTCGCTGGTGGGTGGTGAGATCATAAATAGAATTAGTGATACTAATGTCTTTTCCTGCAATAAACTCTGTGCTTTTGTTATTACTAAAATTAACTCCTGATAGGTTTATATTTCCTCCTGCATTTAGAGAAAGGGTCTCCTCTGCCTGGAGTGAAGCATATTGGCGATTTCCGGAATCACTAAATAGAGTTGATGAATCAGTTTCGTATACGATATCACTTTCACGACTGGTAATGTTTATGTTTCTTGCTCTTAATAATGAAGTTCTCGATAATATAGATATCCCTGAGCTAATGTTTATATCATTTTCTTTTGATAAAATGTGAGCATTTTTAATATTTGTCAAAGTTTGTGATATCAAGTTTGTGTCGCTATCAGATTCTATTGTTCCATTAATATTCATCGATCCAGCTTGTAATAATACATTTCTCCCTTTAATGTTTATTTTTTCCAATGATGTAAATATTGATGATGCTTGAGATGTTAGTTCTTTGGTTCTGAATATATCAATAATCTGTTTAAAATCTGCAACCACATTCTCAGTTGCATGTACCTTTGCCGATAACAGCTGTTCGCCTTTGAAGGCACTCTCTTTATCTTTGACCTTATAATAAGCAAGAATTAGTGGCATGCCATCATCAAGGAAGGTTGTACTGGCGGATTGTGACGTATTTGAGCGTCTGACAGACTGCTCCTGTGCGGTTTCCGAACGAAAATTCGTTATATGCTCAGTTTGCTTAAACAAGGGGGAAGTATTTAAAAATGTTTGCCCAGTCAGAAATATATTACCAAAGGATTTTAAACTACTGGCGTTATTTTCCAGTTGAGTCGCATTAATATAGAGATTTTTTCCGCCATGAATTTCAGCTTCAGGTGTTAAGGTGGTAAATTCCCCCTCAATCTCTTTTTTAGCAATAGATGGGATATACGTTGTCGCATCGGAAAGTGCGCGAAGCGGTAATTCCTTCTCAACATTAAGGTTGGCGTAAGTTAAGTCCTTCTTCTCTTTTACAACGATCTTATCTCTGACGTTTTTAAGTGAACCCGTCCGAATCACCAAATCCCCGGTATTGGTTTTAATCGTCCCCGAACGGTTTTCGACCTTAACGCCTTTGTTTCCCGTCGCGTCTTTTTGGATCCACAGATTGTTGTTGGCCTGAATGGTGGCCTGTGTGTTGGTCAGGGTATCGTTGAACAGGCGCATATCTTCGCCTGCTATAATATTCCCTTTGTTATTCAATACGGTACTGGCAAGCGTGATATCACGATCGCTTTTCACCGTATTGCCTGCGGCAATATCGACCTGCTGTGCATTCAAATTAAGATCGGTTTTCGCGTGAACATTACCGAGCTGGATTTTACCTTTGCTATCTAGCGTAATGCCCTGTTGAGAACTGGTCAGGTTAGCGACGTTAGCGCCAACGCCGTCTTCGGTTGCCACGAGCCGGATGCGCTCTGCATACATGCCGCCGAGCGCTTTGGTGTCAACTGCCAGCTGTGGTTTGGCACCTTCTCCGGCGATGGGGGCGATTGTGCCGGTTTTGAAATCGACCCGATTGCTGCCTTGAGTCAGCGTCAGGTTTTTCGCATTGATTTTGCCGTTCAGTTCGGTTGCCCGGCTGAGGATATCGACATAATCCGTTGCTGAACCGTCCAGGCCTTTGCCACCAATGGTGATGCTGCCTTTTTTCACTTCCAACGCTTCAAGTGCGCCTTGCTGGTCTAACACCGGTTTCCCTGTCGTCAGCGTGGCGGAAGGCGTATTGATGAACCCACATCCATCACAGGTGATGCCGTTCGGGTTGGCAATCAATACGTTGGCTTTATTCCCGAAGACTTCTATCTTCCCTTGCAGGTCTGAGCGGGTGGAGCCCGTCACCTCGTTGATAATCAGATCGGCCGCTTTGCCATTGAGGTTGGCGTTAGCGTTTACCTGTCCGGCCAGCTGCGATTTCCCAGCAACGGTACTGTTGTTGAGCACAGCACCGGGTGTCCCGACGCTGAAGTCTTTATAGGTGTTGTGAGAAACACCTGCCGCATTTGGTGTTGCGATATTGATGACCGGTACGGCACCCGCGTTGTTGACCTGCGTGCGTGGGCCGTCTGGCGTGAGCGCCGCAAACGCGGGGTGTAACGGTTGGATCGCGGTCAGGTAGATCAGCAGATAGCTAAGTCCACGTGTGGCGCGGTTATTGAATTTTTCCATGTGACTTTCCTTGTTTTCCTTTTGCTGTGAATAAAACGCTTAATCAAAAAGTGCCGTAACGGGGAGGGCGACTTGCCAGTAAACGACAGCGTTATCGGGATGGAGATTGTCTGGGAAATGCAGCGGCACACCGAGCGACACCGACTGGCTTACCCAACGTGAAGACGCGGACAGACCAACGGAAGCGCCGGTCATATTGCCGCCATCAACTTTGCCGGTTTTCCCGGCGATCCATCCGCTATCCACTGCTGTTGTGAGCGTGATATCACCCAGAAGCGGTAGCGTGGCGAATTGCCAGTTCACTTCGTTGCGCCAGTAGAAACCCCGATTGCCGGTCAGCGTTTGCTCTTTAAATCCCCGGACGGAATACTCGCCGCCGAGCGAGACGCGTTCGCTGGTATACAGGTTGTCCGGCGTGGTTTGGCCGTAGAAGGAGGTCAGCAAGTACAGCGAGGGTGCAAGCGGGTAGAAATAGCCGCTGCTGACGCTAAATTTACGGAACTCGCTGCGTGGCAGGCCACTGTTTTCCTTTGTGTCATCCGTCGCGCCCCAGCTCCTCAAGCCGTGGCTCAGCATCGGGTTGAGCGTAAAATATCCACCTGCCAGCGTGGTGCTGTAGCTGAGTCCAATACTGGCGCTGCTGACCGTAGGGCTGCTGACTTCAAGGCGTTCGCCTGCCATGCGGTTCTCGGTGCGTCGACGAGAAAGCGCGCTATCCAGCGCCAGCTTTTGCTTCCCATCCCGATAGAGCGTTCTGTTGAGGCTTAGGCGGTGGGTATTGCTTTGGCCTTCATAGCGATATGCGCTGCTGCCAATCGGGATCGGCTGGAAAAAATCGTTCCAGGCGTATTGATAGCCGAGTGTCCAGTAGCCATAAGGCAAGGACATCCCGCCCGATAAGGCTTTGCTGCCGTAGCGATGGTTGAATGCGCTATCACGGCTGGCGGTGAGCCACCAGCGGTCAGCGAGCCGCAGCGGGTTATCGAGCGTGAGATGAGTGGAAAGCTGTTCGCGGCCCGTGCTTTTTTGTCCGCTGTTGTCCGTGCTGAGAGACAAGGCCACAGGGCGAGATTGCGTGGTGCGTTTTAGATAAACAATCGAACTTCCGGCTTGTTTTCCCGGCTGAATATCAATCGCCACCTGCCGTGAAGGCAAGCGATTAAGCTGTTCCATCCCTTGTTCGATATCGCGCAGATTAAGAATACGTCCTTCCAGCCCGGGGAATGCCATCTTGATTGCCAGTGGTGTTTCCCCTTCCATGCGGATGGCTTCTATTTTTCCCTCGCTGACGCTGATGATGAGCGTGCCTCCAGAGAGGTCTTGCTCCTGTAAATAGGCCTGACTGGTGACAAAGCCGTGATTGAGGTAGGTGTTAGTGGTTTCCCTCACGGCGTTATGGATGGTGACTAAATCAAGGCAGCGATTTTGGTAGCGTTGCTGAAGAGCGGTCCGATCTTTCGTCGAGAGGGCGTCTGCACCGTGAAAGACAATGCTTTGGATAGGGAAGCAGACGGCATCCTTTGCTGTTGATGCTGTGACCGTGGGTATCGTTAAGTTGGTGCTGTTTTCCAACGATAAACGCTGCTGCTTGGCCTGCTCCAATAATGCTTTTTGCTGGAGTTCTAGCGCATCTCGATCCGTTGGGCTGATGGCGGTAGCGGCAAAGGCTGAGCTGCTGAGGCTCAAAAAAATAATGCTTATAAAAGAAAGGGTTTTACACAAAATGAACGCGATCCTTACGTTGATTTACATTTTGCGCTTATATACACAAATGCCTTATTCCGTGGCTAGGTAAAATCGATTTCCAATAGAAATTCGACAGAATACATTGAGAAACTTAATTTATGAGAATAAAAATGATAGTCATTATCATTTTTATATATATGGGCAGATACCTATATCGCAAGATAGAGTAATTTTGATATTTATCATTGGGTTTCCGCTGTTCTGGAAACCCAATGAGGGGGAAGGTTACTTAAAGTCCGCGTACGGTGTAAGCGGCTGCGGTGGGCTGTCGAGATCGCCTTGCCAGCCAGAGGCGGAGTAGCGCAGGTAGATGAGGCCGTGGCTGGGGGTGTAGTCCTTCGCTTGCTGAATGTCGATACCGACACCCAGCGTCCAGTGTGAGCTGAGGCGGCGTTCGACGATGGCACGCGCCGTATAGCCGAAACCGGAACTGCTGCTGCCTTCTTCGATGGCGTCTCTGTCGGTGATCGCAGCGTTGCCAAGCAGGCCGACCAGTGGATAGCGCCGCTGATCTTTGGTGGAGGAACGTGACCACGACAGCGATCCGCCGAGTTCCCACGACCAGTTTTCCGTCCGCTGCCGATAGTTCACCGGCACGCCTAGCGAGAAGTATTGCTGTGGGCTGTAGTAGCCGCCCTGACCGAGCGAGTAACCGCTAAGATCCTTCTGGTAACGCCACCACATGCTGTTCAGGCCGACCGTGACGCGTCGGTTATCCTCGTTAATCAGCTTGTAGTAATAACCTGCCATCGCGCGGGCGCGGTCATTATCGGCCACGTTTTTACCCGTAATCTGGTGGACGCTGAAATCACTCCAGACGCCGTGCGCTTCACCCCGATCGTAGCTCAGCCCGAGGCTGACGCCCGTCGCACGCACGCCGCCCCAGGTAATGCCAGTGCCTGGGTCTTTGGTGCCGCCGAAGGCGAGTAGTGAACTGGAGATCGGGCGGCGCGATGCCGTCGCGGTCCAGCCGATTTGCCGCCAGTCACCGCTGTAGCTTGCGCCGCCGACGACGTCGACGACATCAAAGCCGAGCGGCGTGGTGCCGATGTCTGCTGACCAGCGATCGTTCTTCCAACCTGCGGCGACGCTGGTGCCGGTGGCTTTCTGCGATTTGCCGTCGAAGCAGTCCTGTGTGGCGCAGGTGCCGAAGGTTTCCCGATAGGCACCGTTGCTGTCTGGAGAGAAGGAACCCGCGTTCATCTGTACGGTATCAGTGCGGAAGAAGGCGCGGCCGTTGTACAGCGG
Organism: Pectobacterium versatile; assembly: GCF_020166435.1. GTDB lineage: Bacteria > Pseudomonadota > Gammaproteobacteria > Enterobacterales > Enterobacteriaceae > Pectobacterium > Pectobacterium versatile. The sequence goes on from NZ_JAINZP010000020.1 coordinate 55,907, forward strand.
CATCTCTATCTGCAACATGGTGTCGTGGGCGCTCAGGTCGGAAACGCCGCCGGTACCGCTCGAACTCCCGTAATCGTGATCAAGGGTGACGGTAATATCCTGCTTGCGGTACAGGTCCGCGGCATCGGCACGGATGCTGCGTTGCAGCCAGTCGTCCCCTGCCTGATTGCGTGTCAGCCGGGTGTAGTCATCGTCGCTTTGCGGCAGAGCGGGCGTGATGCCGCTGGCGACCATCGCCTGTTTATAGTCCTGCTGTGCCTGTTCAGGCTGAGATTGCTGTTGTTCAACGCGTGCCGCATCGCGATAGACCAGAGCCTTGGTCTGACCGACAGGCTCTTTCTGCGCGTCGATTTTTAGCTGGCGGAAAAGCGCCGTCGATTTTTGCGGATCCCCGACGGTTTGCCAGGCGTTGGCGACACGGCGCTGCGCATTGAGCGTATCAGCCGCCTGCATTGGAAGCTGGTTCAGGCGCTGGCGTGCGTCATCTTGCTGGCCCTGCGCGATAAACGCATCGATTTCACCCAGTTGCGCATCGGGATTCTGCGGCTCTCGCGTGCGGATGCGCTGATAATCTGCCAGCGCCGTAGCGTATTCACCCCGAGCCAGCGCCCAGTCTGCCAGCAGGAGATCGATGCGAGTGTCAGCCGGTTGCTGGCGGAGGAAAGCGATAGCGGCGGATTCGTCATCCGCATCGCGTATCGCTTCCGCTTTAGCCAGCGTGGTTTGCATCGTCAAACGCTGAGATAAGTCGCGCATATCGTCGCTCCACTGCGCTGCGGGAAGCGTGTTCAGGTGAGCGAGTGCTTGCTCATCGCGATTGGTCGATGACAGGTAAAGTGAGTAAACGTAATTCTTTTCCGCGCTGGTTGGGGGTATGGACGTCGCACGCTGTACCACGCTGTCCGCCTGCTGCGTTTTTCCTAACTGGCGCAGCGTCTGTGCATAGCGATAGGCCAGCCACACATCGTTCGGATCCTGCTGGTTCGCCTGACGATACTTTTCCTCCGCCTGCGCCCACTGTTGCTGTTCTGAAAGCCGATCCGCCTGCTGTTTCAGGATATTGAGTTGTAGCGCAGTAAGTGTCTCCCGCATCGTGTTCTGCTGGCTGCGCGACAGGCTGTTGAGGTAAGTGAGTGCTTTCTCCGGCGACTGCCGCTGATAAATCCCGACCAGGCCGCGCAAGGCGTTGTCGTTGCCGGGTTCAAGGTGCAAGGCCTGCTGATAGAGCGGCTGTGCGGCGGCATCATTCTTACTGGCAACGGCGACATCACCCAGACCAATTAGCGCATAGGCGTTGGTGTTATCCATCTGGCGTGCCTGCTGATATTTCTGCCGCGCCAGCGGGAGGTTGTTGGCTTTTAGCGCGTTGTCGCCTTCCGCAATCGTGGTCCAATATTGCGTGCTTTGGATGAGCCCTTCCCATTTACCGCTGTTGAGGCGATCAGTATCCGCCTGCAATGCTTTCTGGAACTGTACCAGTGCTTTTGCCCGATCGCCTGCGCGCAGGTAAACCAGACCCACAGCGCCGATCAGCTCAGGGTCGTTGGGTGTGGCGGCCAGCGCCTTATTCAACTCGATAAGCGTGGCGCTATTGCCGCCGCCGTCTTCAATCTGTGCCAGCGCGCGCAGCCGCCCCTGATAAACGGGATCGGCTAAGATTCCCTGCTGGCGGCTGAGCTCTTTACGTGCAGTCTCTGCCTGTTCGCCTTCATCAAATACGGTCAGAAAGCGGTTGAGTTCAGCCACACTTTGCGGCGTGACCAGCATCCGGCCAATGATTTCCAGCCATAGCGATGCGGCCTGACTGCGTCCGACGGGATCGTTAGACAGCTGTTGCAGTAAAGGGTAGGCCTGCTCGTTGCGATCCTGACTGAAGAGCAGGCGTGACAGCGCCATGCGCAGCGGAACGTTGTCAGGGTAAACCTGATCCAGTGCTTCCAGTTGCTTAATCGCAACGGGTTCCTGATTCGGCAAACGAGAAACCAGACGCCAATACTCCACGGCGAGATCGAGCGTGGGCGGCTCGCCGTGAAAGAGCGTGTCGTACTGCGCTTTGGCTTCCGCGTAACGCCCTGCGGTAGACAGCAAGCGCGCCTGCTGTAATTGTTGACGTGCGGCTTCCTGCGTCAGCGCCAGCGCCATCTCTGCCTGACGGTAAAGCGTGGAGTCGGGTGCCACGGCCTTCAGTTTTTCTAACTGCTGGCGTGCCTGTGCCTGATCGCCTTGACGCAGCACTAGCCGTAATCTGGCAGCAATAACCTCGGGGTTATCCGGGTCGATAAGTTCCAGTCGATAGAGCGACTGGCGGACGAGATCGTCTTTGTTGCTGGCTTCTCCCAGACGCACCTGTTCCATCAGAAATTGCTCTGGTGACGCGGTTTCCGCGCTGTATGCCTGCGGCGCAGCAACCAGCAATAACGGGAGGAGGCGCAGCCAGTTTACGGTGTTGTTGTGCATTGGCTGCCTCGAGACGGTAAAAGTTGACCTTGTGAAGTGAAGCGATAGCGCTTCTGATCCCATCCCTGACCAAAGAGCGTCAGAGAGGCGGAGAAATACGCATCGTCACCCGGTGGATTGGCGGCGAGCCGCTGGCGCTGGACGGCCAGCGCATCCGGTTGACGGGATAGCATCGGAAGCAGTGAGGCAGAAAAGCCTACCGATCCCTGTCCGGTGACGGTGCCCGTCGCGGTATCCGCTTTTTCAGGCGGTAGTCCTTGCTGGATCGTCTGCTGAATCATCGGCTGAAACTGTTTGAGTAAGTCGGTTTTCCCTCTGCTGCTGTCGGCCATCATCCCCGCCCACAGATAGACGCGGATGGCGTCATAGCTGCCGACATTGGGTTTGGTGGTATCGGGCTGCCAGCCTTTGCCTTTTTGCCAGATGACCCAATCAGGCGAGAACCCTTTCGGCGCGGTTTCTAACAGCAGGCGCTGCGTGGTGCGCTGCATCGCTTTCCATTTCTCACCCAGCGGAGCAAATCGAGCCAGCAACTGTGGCGGAAGATAGCTGGGGTTCAAGCGCCAGCTCTCTTTCTCTGCGAAACCCACTTTTCCGGGTAATAGCATCACGCCCAGCCCCGGAATCGTCACCACCTCTTCCTTGGCGATACGCGCGAGCAGCGTGGTGCCCAGCGTCTGATAGCGTACTTCTTTCCACAGCCGACCGGCTTCAAGCAGGTTATAGGCAATCCACAGATCGGCATCGGAAGCTGAGTTCGGATCCAGCACCGTCCACTGCTTATCCGTGTTCTCTCCCCACAGCCAGGCGGGCAGATGAGCGCTCAAATCGCCTGCGGACAGGTTGTCTTCCGTCCATTTCAGAAGACGATCAAACATCACGCGATCGTTGGCGACCAGTGCAAAGAACATGGCATAGCTTTGCCCTTCGGACGTGGTGATTTTGTTGGGTGTTGAGGTATCAATCACCCGCCCTTCCGCGCTGATGTAATGCTGCTTGTACTGCTCCCAGGCTGGCCAGTCGCAGACGGCGGCGGTGGCCAGGGAAGCCCATAGCCACAGCAGCGTGGGGATCAGGTAGCGCAGCACGCGCGGCATGGTGCGTTAGTCCCTTTCATCCGGCGACAGGCGGCGGCGGCTGAAGAATTTCAGGCCACGCCACAGCAGCCAGGCAACAATAACGACGGTAAGGGTCGATATGATCGCCAGCCAGACAGGATGCTGCGCCAAGGCGTGCCAGATACGTTCCCACCACGGCAGGTGACCGACGTAGTAAACGTCGCCGACGCGCAGATTATTGATGCCCGATTCACGGATGACGGAAACGGAGCCGAACAGCGAGGCTCTTTTTTCGCTGTCGATCAGCGCGTTGTTGAGCAGCGCATAGCCCTGCGGGCTATCGGCCAGTAGTGCGACGACACTACGCTGATCGTGATACGGGGACTGGAAGCCGATAATCGCCGACATCGCGCCGTCACTGCTGACGGTAGTTTTGCTGTCTGGCTTCGCGTCAGATTCAGGTGAGCCCATATCTGGGATGACGCTCTGGCGTGTTGGCTCTTTGATCCAGCTTTGCGTTTGCTCGACCAGCAGGTTGATTTTGCTGCTGTCGTGAAGTTCAGGCGGGATAGCGCCGATCATCAAAATATCGCTGTCCTGCTTGTCTATCTGCGTCCAGTCATCGCTGAGCTGCACCGCCAGCGCCGGGTAGCCGGTTTGTGCCCCAATGTTGCCGATGGCATTCAGCAGCGCGCTGACCTGAGCCGGTTGTGGCTGCTTGTTCACCAGCACCAGCGTTTGTGACAGGTCAGCCAGTCGGCTGAACGGGTAGCCAGCATTGGCAAAGGCGCGCAGATCAGGCATTGCCATAAAGTGGCGATAGCCAGAGAAGTTAATCGTCGAATTGCTGTCGATGACGGCGTGATTGACGACCGGCGTATAGGTTTCACAGCGGTCGGCGGTGCCGCTGGAAAGCAGCGTGGTGTAGTTGAAATCAAAGCGCAACTGGTTGGTGGTGCCCAGTTTCAGCGCCGGAATGGACAGGCTCTTGTCGGAATCCCATAGCCCCTGCGTGAGTGGCAGGCGCATCAACAGGGAGTTCTTGTCTTGCTCCGGCGCCAGCGAGAAGTCCTGTACGAACTGGTTGTTCAGGTTGATGCTCAGGCGCGATCCGTCCTGAATCTGCGGCGCGGTGTAGCGATATTTCAGACGCATATCGATGCCCTGACTGCGGATCAGGAACAGGTCAGGCGGCAGGTTCATGGTCAGTGAAATTGGCCGGGGAACAATGCCGTCGGTTTGCAGCTGTTCGTTATATTGCTGCAGTTCGGCGAAGGTCATGGGGCGATCGGTGCGCACCCAGTTTGGTGCATCATACGGCTGGCGTGGGGCGAGCTGTTCGACCTTATCGATAGTGACGCTTTGCCCACGGAATAGCGCGTTCCCCTGTGCGATGCCCCGCACGGCGGTAAGCAGTTCATTATCATCACGCCCCTGTACCAGCAGTAGCTTCACATGAGGATCGTTGGGGTGGCTGATGATAGACACCGTTGGCCCGTTCACGGCGGGGGAATCGCGCAGGAAATCCGGCCGCTTCTCGTTGGTGGCGAACACAATACCGTGACTATTCGGCAACTGGTTGAAGAGGGCAGGGAAAGACTGCCCGCGCCATTGTGCTTTGCTGCCAAACCAGGAGGCGAGCACCGCGGCGGCACGCTGCTGCACCAGATCCGGCTGGCCGGCAAAGACGATGGGCAGCGTTAGCGGGCGGGTATCGCGGCTGTCAAAAAACGGCGCAGGGAACGGCGACAGATCGTCTTTCAGCGTCAGCTTCTGGAATTGCAGATTGAGCGCGCTGGCTTTGCTGACATCCAGCCACAGGCTGGTGCTGGCTGGGTTTTCGCAGATGTTCTGATAATGGCCGACGAACACCAACTGCATGCGGTTAAAATCCGTGATGTAGCGCGGATCGATAGGAATACGCACGCGGTTGGATTTCCCCATCTGCTCTTTGCTAATCGTGGTGACGCCCATGAGCTCATTGTTCAGGTAAACCTTGATATGTGACTCGGTGGGGATCAGCGCCGGTGACGGGGTAAATTCGAGGTCGAGCGAAGCCTGCGTGACCACTTCGTCGCTGCGAACGCCAAACTCAATCTGCCCGTCGGGATTGATACCGCGTAGCGCAAAGGTGCCCGGAGCCGGCGCGATCTGTGCAAACGGCATCACCACGTTACGCACAGCGGCGTTGGCCGGCGGCTGCACCAGCGGAATCGCAGGCATCGTCGTCGCTGGTGTTGCGGTGGCAGCATTGGCGGGCGGCTGGGTCGTACCCCCTTCGGCCGGTGTTTGTGCGTGCGGCGTGGTGACAGCCTGAGATAATGAGCTGACGCCTAAAGCCAATGCGGTGAACCAGATTATTTTTTTCGTCATCGTGTCATCATCAATGTTAAGGGTCTTTCTCGTTGTCGGGAGAAAGACCGTTGATCACGGCCTGTGAATGGCAATCAAGCCACTGTCTTTGCTGTAAACAGGTTCTCTTGTGCAAATCGCGTTTCATGGGCAGACGGCGTCTGGCCCTGATGTACGGTTTTTTCCGGCAGCGCAGCGCCCGGCAGGTCTGTTACGGGGCGTTTCCCCACATAGCGCGGGATGAATGACACAACCCACACCACGGTGTTGAGGAAGACCAGGATAATGTTGCGTATGACGGGCGGCGCGTAATCGGCCAGACGCAAGTAGCCGCGAAAGCCGAGAGCCAGCACATCAACCAGACTTTCGACCGGTTTATCCTGCGGGAAGCTGTCTTGCCAGAGCGCCCAGGTGTCGGCGCGGGCAAACGTACATTGAATGAAATCAATATGCTGGCGAATGGTCAGGTTGGTCATTCGCAGGCCAATCTTGTTGTCGAACGCGCGGGTGACGCTGAACGGGAAGGCGTACTCCTGCTGACCGCGTTTTAGCAACAGCGAGACGTTGTCCCCGACCTGAAGAATGCCTGATTCGCGGGCTTCAACACCCACGCCGCCATCGGAATAGTCGCGCAGCACGCAGGGGAAAAGATGCCCATCGGCACGGAGAATAGCGGCTGACATCGACATCTCTACCCGATGTGCCTGACGCACCTGCTTGGCTTCTACAGCAACCGCGACGGCTCCGCCTAAAATGGTCATGTTGTACATGACCCAGAGCAGGCTGATGAGCACCGTCATGATCTCTTCCGGCGGCCCGTAAATCAGTCGCCAGCCGGCATACACCACCCCGGCGATATTCAGCAGCACCAGCACCAGATAAGGCCGCGTAATCACCCAGTCGACATGCTGTTCTTCAACCAGCCCACCTTTCGCCGTCACGTTGAACTTCCCTTTATGCGGGTTAAACAAGGCTACGGTGGTGGGGCGGGCGATGTACCACGCCAGCACAGTTTCATAAATCTCACTCCAGAAAGAGTGACGGTAGCGACCCTGAATACGTGAGTTGGTCAGGCTGGCATGCACCATATGCGGCAACACGTAGAGCGCGATGGCCAGCGCTGGGGCGAAAATGATGTAGGCGTGCAGCAGCAGAAAGGCCAGCGGCGCCGTCAGGAAGATCAGTCGGGGAATACCAGACAGAAAGTGCATCATGGCATTGGCATAACACAGCCGCTGCCCGAGCTTCAGCCCTTTGCCGAATAGGGGGTTATCCAACCGGAAGATTTGCACCATGCCGCGCGCCCAGCGAATACGCTGCCCGATGTGGGCCGACAGGCTCTCGGTCGCCAATCCGGCGGCCTGTGGAATGCGGATATATGCCGAGCTGTAGCCACGGCGATGCAGGCGCAGCGACGTGTGAGCATCCTCCGTTACCGTTTCGACCGCGATGCCGCCAATTTCATCCAGCGGTTTACGCCGCAGGATGGCGCAGGAACCGCAGAAGAACGTGGCATCCCACATGTCGTTGCCGTCCTGAACCAGACCGTAGAACAGCGTGCCTTCATTGGGCGTGCGGCGGAAGCGTCCCAGATTGCGTTCGAACGGGTCGGGCGAGAAGAAATGGTGCGGCGTTTGTAGCATCGCCAGCTTTTTGTCTTTGAAGAACCAGCCCATGGTCAATTGCAGGAAGGAGCGGGTAGGCACGTGGTCGCAGTCAAAAATGGCGACAAACTCGCCTTCCGCCTGTTTCAGGGCGTTGTTGATGTTCCCAGCTTTGGCATGTTCGTGCGTGACGCGGGCGATGTAATGGACGCCGACTTCTTCAGCGAAGGCTTTAAATTCGGCGCGCCCGCCGTCATCCAAAATATAAATATTGATCTTATCTTTAGGCCAGTCGATGCCCAGCGCGGCATACACCGTCGGTTTCACGACGCTCAGCGGCTCATTGTAGGTCGGGATCATGAGATCGACGGTCGGCCACGTTTTACTGTCTTCCGGCAGCGAAACTGGGTGTCGGTTCAACGGCCAGATTGTCTGGAAATAACCCAGAACCAACACGACCCAGGCATAGGTTTCCGCCGCCAGCAGCAGCAGGCCGCAGATCAGGCTCAGCGGATCGTCCCAGTTGAGCGTTTCGGTGTAGCGCCACCACAGATAACGGCAGGAGACGGTGAAAGAAAGGGCGATCATCATGAGCGTCGGCATGCGTCCCGGCATGTTGCGAACGAGCATGGCGATACCCCACAGCAGCGCCATAAAAATAAACTGAGACAGCAAATCAAACGGCTGTGTGATGCACAGCAGCGCGAGCGCTGCACACAGCAGGCTCAGTATCACTGTCACCAGCCTTTGTACGTGGCTCGTCTTGGCAAGACGGAACTCACTCTCTTCGCGATCGTCAGTATTCGCGTGGCTAAAGCGGGTAAACAGCGCTTGCTGCGCGTTCATGTAGCGTTGCCGCCAGCGCGGTAGCGCGGAGAAGATATTGCGGCGTGATATCGGCAACTGGCCGTTTTTGATGGTCAGCAGCCAAATGCCCTGCGTCAGATAGCGAAGAATATCGGCCGGACGCGGGCGTTGAGGCGAAATGTGTGGGAACCAGTAGGTTCGCTGCGCGCGAATTTGTTGCCAGCCCTCAGACTCCAGACGCAAGAAGATCCAGCCGAGTATCGCAAATAGCGTGGCGAGAAATGCCGCAAAGGCGGAGGCTCCCTGCTGACGATAGCCGCGGTAGCGCTGCTGTATCGCCTGTCTGGCGGGCGGAACGAGAAAGAGGCGCAGAATCCCGTTCATACGCCACTTTCCTTCACGTGAATCAGGCACCAGTTTGCCAGCGTCATGATCTCTTCTGCTGCCACGCTGTCTGGGCGGCATTCGCCCAGCGGCTGTTTCAGCATCAGCGATTCTGCCAAGGCTTCGTCACGGTGTACCACCAGCGGCAGCAGGTGTGACAGCGTGTGCAGCCAGAGCTGGTGTAAATCCTGCTGGAGCGTGCTGAGAGTAGAAAATTGATTAACCAGAAAATGGCACTGACGCGGCAACGCCTGCTGATGTAACCGTAAATGGCAGTTGGCATCGGCCACCACCACCTGAAAAACGGTATTCGCGGTGGCCAATGCCTGCCGCGTGAGCGGGCTGTTGTCCGCTGGTACATCGATCAGTATCCAACGGTGCCGGCCTGCCGCGTTGAGCTGCGCCAGATTGTTTTGCCAGAGTGCGGGGTGCTGGTGGTAATGCTGTTGAAGCGTCGCGACTTCCTGCGTGTTCAGGCGACCAAACGGCAGAAAATCCAGTCCGGGGAGATACTGCATGGCACCGGTTTGCCACGGTGCGCTATCGGCTTCTGCCCGTGCCCAGCCGCGGCACTGTTCAAACGGCATATTAAAATTAATACGCAGCAAATTATCCGGCGAAAAATCAATCACCAGCGCGGATTCACCCAGCCGTTGGAAGGCCCATCCCAGTGCGGCGGCGATCGAGGTAGTGCCTACGCCTCCACGGATTCCCTGCAATGCAATCACGGGCATCGTCAGTCGCTCCTGGCCGGTTCTTTTAATTCATCGAGCAACGGCCAGCGAGCCATCATTTGGCTGAGACGCGCCTGACGGGCGATATCGATATAGTTTATTTCAGGTAAAGAAAAAGCCTGACTGAGAACCCGTAGATCGTCGTCGGTTCTTGCATTTTCGGTTAAATCGGCGTGCGCGCTAGTATCACGAGTCGGTTCGTTATTCATCCCATGCCTCTGAAATAGGCTATCCATTATCATTGAGATCGATAAAGGGAAAACATCCGAATAGCAGATGTGGTGCGTCTTTTACTGCCCCCAGAACAGACAGTCTGGCAGATGAAGGGTTACGCCTCTGCTGTCTTTAATAAGGGGTCAGGTGTGCCCGTTAACTATAGCAATGAATTGATGATTGCAATGTGCATAGGAAAAAATAGTAACCGGTGGTTTATCAAGGGATAGGAATAATTTATAGCGCACAGTTGTGATCCCTCGGGGGACTGCTAGAGTTTATTTTGACTGTGTTATTAAGGTGGAACACTGCCATTAACGGAAAAGAAATCAGTCTATGAAGCAGAACTTTTCATTAGGTATTCATCACCTATGGGATGAGCTGGCTACGCTCCAGCAGGCCGGCTTTTATTGGGTGAATATTGACCGACAGGTTGATGCCGCATTATTTTGCCAACAAGTCATACACAGCCAAAATAACGACGCGAGAGTGGCGCTAATCGGCTGTGGGGAAAGATCTGATCCTCTTCTGACAGCATTGTTTACGACAGAAAATAATACTACCGAAAAAAAACAATTATCTTGCTATGCACTGCCGGAAAATAAAGCCGCGTTGCTGAATTTAACCGATGATTTAATGCGTGCATTGCGCCCCAAAAACCGTCTATTGGTGCTTTATGCTCCGGCCAGCCTGTGGCGGGATATCTCGCCGGAAAGGCTCCAGCGTTGGGTGGATGATACGGCGGCATGGCTGCATCAACGCCAGTGTACGCTGGTCGTTATCAGCCACAGCAGCGGCGTAACGCGCTTGAGGAATATGCTGATTTCTCAACATCGCGGGCTCTATGGCTTAGCTAGCCTGCAATGGCAACAGGATCGCGCGCAGTATCTGGTGTCATGGTGGGCAACGGAAAGAGGCGTGCGAGCGAATAAGGTGCAGATGCTGCAATCCGACAGTGACGGGTGGCACATGCTGAAGGAAGAGGAGCTAACCCTCACGCCGTCTCTGGATGATGATGGGCTGTTCCTGATGGAAAAGAGCGTGATGGAGGGTGCTCCTGCGCTGTCAGAAAACTGGCAGCTACTGGACGACAACGCCATTTTGGTACAAACCGGCATGCTGACGAACTCGGCTACCCTCGTTTTTGCGCTCAATCAAACCAGCCAGGTCGATACGCTCGTCAAACAGGTTCATAGCCTGCGGCGGCAGCGCGGTGAATTACTGAAGATTGTGGTGCGAGAAATGAAGCCTTGTCTGCGCGCCAGCGACGAGCGCCTGTTATTGGCATGTGGCGCGAATAGTATTGTCTCGCATTCAGAGCCGCTATCCCGTTTCCTGACGCGGATTGAAAGCGTGCAGGGGCAGCGCTTTACCAAGCATGTTCCTGTCGATGTCGAGGTCTTGCTGACCACCATGCGACCGCTACAGATTAAGGGCTACCAGCCTCCTGAGACATTTCGGCAGTCTGTGAAGATGTTGATTGATAGCACGCTGATGCCAGAAGGCAGCAAGGGTGTGCTAGTCGCATTGCGCCCCGTGCCGGGCGTGCGGGCGGCGCAGGCGTTGACGCTGTGCACGCTGCGACGCTTTGGTGATGTCGTCACGATCGCGCAGGGTCGCCTGTTTTTATTCCTGTCCAACTGCCGTCTGAATGAGCTGGATATCGCGCTGAAATCTATTTTCCGTCTGCCGGTGGATGAAGCGTTCAGTAATCGGATTGTTTGGTCACAAGACCTACAGATTCTGGCAGAAGTTAAATCGCTGGTGCAGGACGATACGCTGGTGCAGGAGCGGCAGATTAACGATTATGTTCACTTGCAGCAGGCCGAATCGGCGCCGCATAGCCAGACGCCGCGGCGTGAACCTGTTGCTATTAATTTACTGGAGCCTGATCTATTGGGTTCCAATTTACGGGCCCGCGCACCGGGAGAACCATCATGAACCTGATTGATATCGTTCAACTGGTGTTATTGAGCGCGGTCATCTTCTTTACGCTTGGCTATCTGGCGCACCGTGTGATTCCCCACTGGCTTCAATACTGGAAAAACAGGCTATTGTCGCCGCGCTACCTGAAGCCTGCGAGTGTCTGGATGCGTAGTGCTTCTTCAACAAAGACGGTCTCAACCCAGCCGACTTCAGCAGAGACTAAAAAATAAAATGGACGACAAATCACGTAAGCAGCAACCGCATACGCAACAACAGCAGAATGTCTGGCGCTACTGGTGTGGGCTCGGTGCCTGGAATGTGTATTTTCTGCTGAAATTTGCCCTGTTATGGTTTGGCTACCTGAATTTTCATCCGCTGCTTAATCTGGTCTTTCTGGCGTTTTTGCTGTTCCCGATTCCCAACGTTACGCTGCACCGCTGGCGTCATATTATTGCCATTCCGCTCGGTATCGGGCTGTTTTACCACGATACCTGGCTGCCGGGCATCAACAGTATTCTCAGTCAGGGGTCGCAGGTTGCGGGCTTTAGCGCAGCCTATTTGCTGGAGCTGTTCAATCGCTTTATTAACTGGCAAATGGTCGGGGCGGCGGCGGTCATTATCGTGGCCTATCTGTTCTTCGCGCAGTGGATTCGTATTACGGTGTTTACCGTGGCGGCGCTGGCGTGGTTAAACATCGTCAATCTGGCGGGCCCGGCAGTGTCGCTGATGCCTGCGGTATCGACGGCAGCCTCTTCGACGGCGGCTTCCCCGGCTGGCGGAGACGCAGCGCTGCCCGAGGCCACCTTACCGCCAACGAATGCCAATCTCACGGCTTATCTGAACCAGTTTTATACGCGAGAAAGAGCGCGAACCACGACGTTCCCGGCTACGCTGCCGCAGGATGCCCAGCCTTTTGACCTGCTGATTATCAATATCTGTTCGCTGTCGTGGTCGGATCTGGAAGTGGTGCAGTTGGAAAACCATCCGCTGTGGAAGAAGTTCGATATCCTGTTCCGTGAGTTTAACTCTGGCACTGCTTATAGCGGGCCGGCGTCCATTCGCCTGCTGCGGGCAAGCTGTGGTCAACAATCCCACACCGATTTGTACCAGCCGGTGAACCAGCAGTGTTACCTGTTCAGTAATTTGGTGAAGCTGGGCTTTGAAGAACAACTGATGCTCGACCATTCCGGCGTCTTTGGGAATTACCTGCGTGAGGTGCGTGAAGAGGGCGATATTCAGATCCCGATGATGTCGCAGGAGGGCATTAGCCACCAGATTACGTCGTTCGACGGTCAGCCGATTTATAACGATCTGGAGCTGTTAAATCGCTGGTTGGGCGAACGGGATAAAGCGACGACGACGCGTAACGCGACCTTCTTTAACCTGATTCCGCTCCATGATGGTAACCGTTTTGTGGGCACGAACCAGTCGGCAGACTATGCGCCACGGGCGAAGACTCTGTTTGACCAACTGGACGCTTTTTTTGATGAGTTGCAAAAATCCGGCCGCAAAGTCATGGTAATTGTGGTGCCTGAGCACGGTGCGGCGCTGGCTGGGGATAAAATGCAAATGTCCGGCCTGCGCGATATTCCTAGCCCGAGCATCACGCATATTCCTGTCGGCGTGAAACTGTTTGGCCTACAGGCACCGCATCAGGGCGACGCGCTGGAGATTACGTCTCCGAGCAGCTATCTGGCGATTTCAGAACTGGTGGCTCGGATGGTGGACGGCAAAGTGTTCACCGCGCCTTCTGTCGACTGGCAAACGCTGACGAGCGCACTGCCGCAAACGGAAGCGATCTCGGAAAATGAGAACGCTATCGTGATGCAATATCAGGGAAAACCGTACATTCGCCTGAACGGCGGAGACTGGGTACCTTACCCGCAATAACGTCATCCCATCATGTTATCGGGCAGGTGAGAATCCTGCCCGATTCCCCAGTCTGCTCCCCGAATGACCGCGCTAGCTTATGCAGGGGATATTCCCTATCCTGAGGCCGCGTTACCGCTGTTGCCGAAGGTAGCCTAGGATTAAGATGAAATCCCCCGAACATCAGCAGAAAACAGCGTTAAGGCGGCGATAAGCTGCCTTATACTACTTGCCGCGTGTAAATCGTGTTGCTGTGTGTAACGCGTGCGCATTTTTCGCGCTGTATATTGCTCACCTGTTTGTGGTTTGGTGGGCCAGGTATTCAGGTCTGCATAACAGGTTGACGGAGAAAGCGCTTGCGGCTCAGACGTTCATTAACGATTAAACAGATGACAGCCGTGTCAGCCGTGGCACTGGTGACGATCAGCCTGTTTATCGTCATACAGCTCTTTCACTTCGTTCATCAGCGCCGTGAAGATTATGCCAAACAGCTGGAGAGCATCGCCTATTCCGTGCGTCAACCGTTGACGGATGCGGTGTTACAAGGCGAAGTGCAGCGTGCGGGTAATATTCTGGATAGCCTATTACCGGTTGCTTTTCTGAGCCGTGCAGATGTGCTGCTGCCAGATGATTTCCAGACGCTGCATGCGAATTTCCCGAAAGAGCGTCCGGTGCCAGACTGGATCGCGCGGGTCTTTAAGCTGCCGATCCGTATCTCTATTCCGCTTTATTCACCGCCACAGACGCAGTATTCGGCTCCGTTAGCGCATCTGGTTTTGCAGGCGGATTCCTACCGGATGTATCAATTTATCGTCAGCACCTTTTCAACCATGCTGGCGACGTATCTGCTGCTGGCGCTGATTATGTCGATCGCCATTACCTGGTGCATCAACCGACTGCTGATACACCCGCTGCGTGGGATTATTGTCGAGTTACAGAATCTACCGCCGGACGACATGCTCCACCGTCAGCTTACGCTGCCGCCTTGGCATCAGGATGATGAGCTTGGCGCGCTGGTGCGCAGCTATAACCGTAATCAACAGCTGCTGGCGCAGTCGCTTTCTGCTGGAACGGAAGGGGCGGGGGGGCCGGACAACGCACACTTTATGCGACGCTTTGAACAGCGTCTGGCCGATGCGACACCGTTCAGTCTGCTGGTTTTCGGGCTTGATTCGTCCGCCAGCAAGCAGGGCAAGGTAGACACGCTAGCGAAGCAGCTCAGCGCAGTAATTGAAGAACAAAGCGAGGCTGGGCCTATCTATCTGGCGCGCCTCGACTGTGATGAGTTCGCTATCATCGGGAAGCAACTGCAATCTGCCGGACAGGCACAAGATTGGGCACAGAATGTGATGCTGGCGATTAATTCACCCTTTTTGCCTGCGGGCTCCCAGCCTGCGCGGGCTGTCAGCGTGGGTATCCTCACTATTACCGATCCTCGACCAGAGGAGGCGGCGCTGCTTTTATCACAGGCACGTTTTGCTATGCAGCTGGCGCGGCGTGATAAAAAATTTGGTATTCATCCTTTCACGGTGCCTTCCTGAGTATTCATAGGTAACGCAAATGTTACTTTTTATATATAGGTTTCCTGAAAGGCGCATTCCCCGTATGGCGGGGGTTTGAGGGCTTTTTAAAGCAATCTCCCTGCCGAAAAAATGTGCATCTGTTACAAGTAAATTGCACTGATGTTTCTTTATAATTCCTGCTGACGTGATTCAGCTCTTGTTTTTAACCTATCGTTCACAAACTAAACTTATAAAACATTCTCAGCTTGTTATTGCAATGTTACTTTTCGGCGCAATCACAGGCGGCATTTTCGTACCCTATTCCCCTCCTGTGTTTTCCCCACCATAGGACGTATGTATGAAAACATCAATTTTTAAAAGTCTTTATTTTCAAGTTCTTGCCGCCATTACAATAGGGATACTGTTGGGGCATTTCTACCCCCAGCTTGGTGAGCAAATGAAGCCGCTGGGCGATGGGTTTGTTAAATTAATTAAAATGATTATTGCGCCGGTTATCTTCTGTACGGTAGTAACCGGTATCGCAGGCATGGAAAGTATGAAGTCGGTCGGTCGTACTGGTGCGGTCGCCCTGCTGTATTTTGAAGTCGTGAGTACGATTGCGTTGATT
This sequence comes from Pectobacterium versatile, assembly GCF_020166435.1. GTDB lineage: Bacteria > Pseudomonadota > Gammaproteobacteria > Enterobacterales > Enterobacteriaceae > Pectobacterium > Pectobacterium versatile. The sequence continues at coordinate 71,441 of NZ_JAINZP010000020.1, forward strand.
ATCGGCCTGGTAGTGGTCAACGTGGTGCAACCTGGCGTGGGCATGAACATCGATCCAAGTACGCTTGATGCGTCTGCGGTGGCGGTTTATACCCAACAGGCTTCGCAACAGGGTCTGATTCCGTTCCTGATGGACGTGATTCCAGCGAGTGTGGTCGGTGCGTTTGCCAGCGGTAATATCTTGCAGGTTCTGCTGTTTGCTGTGATGTTCGGCTTTGCGCTGCACCGCTTAGGGCCAAAAGGCAAAGTGATTTTCGACGTGATCGACAGCTTCTCCAAAGTCATTTTCGGCGTCATTAACATGATCATGAAACTGGCTCCGCTGGGTGCGTTTGGTGCAATGGCCTTCACCATCGGTAAATACGGTGTCGGTACGCTGATACAGCTGGGACAGCTGATCGCTTGCTTCTACATCACCTGTGTGCTGTTCGTGTTCCTGGTGTTGGGCAGTATTGCCAGAGCGACGGGCTTCAGTATCTTCAAATTCATTCGCTACATCCGTGAAGAACTGCTGATCGTACTGGGTACATCCTCTTCTGAATCCGTGCTGCCACGTATGCTGGAGAAGATGGAGAAGGTCGGTTGTAAAAAATCTGTCGTGGGCCTGGTGATTCCTACCGGCTACTCATTCAACCTGGATGGCACCTCCATCTATCTGACAATGGCCGCGGTATTTATCGCTCAGGCGACCAACAGCCACATGGATATCTGGCATCAGATTACCCTGTTGGTGGTACTGCTGCTGTCCTCTAAAGGTGCTGCGGGCGTGACGGGAAGTGGATTCATCGTGCTGGCGGCAACGCTGTCTGCTGTGGGCCACCTGCCCGTTGCTGGTCTGGCGTTGATCCTGGGTATTGACCGCTTCATGTCAGAAGCCCGTGCGCTGACTAACCTGATTGGTAACGGTGTGGCGACCATCGTGGTAGCGAAATACTGCCGCGAGCTGGATGAGAAGAAACTGGATGCTGAGCTGTCTGGCACCAACAAGAACGATAACGCAGCTACACCAACTGCGCAGTCATAATTCCAGCATGTCGTTATAGTACCAGCATAGTGTTCTATACTAATTCCCCACGGCGCTAGCGCCCCGTGGGGAATTTTTTTGCCTGCCGATACGTCGAACCAAACTGTTTCCCTTCCTTTTCTTGCCCGCCATGAAACGTAAAAATATTGTTAAATATGACTATTTCTACCTTTTTTGCAGATTATTTCGTCTTCTGGAGTGACATAGACAAAAGCGCGCGGTCTAAGGGAATGGTACACTTCGCGTCTTAATTTTTTCCGTGATATATCCACGAGAGTGTGCGGTGGCAGACGCAAGGCCACCATAATGATCAACAATAACCACATTATTATGTTGGATAGCTATTAGTAGGGGTTCACATGCAGGGCACCAAAAAGGCGCTTTTCGTTGGTGGTTTGTTGCTGGCCGTGGTCAGCAGCGGTGTGCAGGCTGAAGCACTACAGCCCGATCCTGCCTGGCAGCAGGGTAAACTCGATAATGGTTTTACCTGGCAGTTATTAACAACGCCACAACGCCCCGGCGATCGGGTTGAGCTGCGTCTGGTTGTTAATGCCGGGTCGCTGCTGGAAAACGCGCAGCAGGTAGGCTTTGCCCATTTTCTTCCCCGTCTGGCCTTAGCGCCCGGCGATAAGCTGTCCGCCGCCCAGCGACCTTCCATGTGGACGCGGGATGCTAACAGCTCACGCGTCCTGCCTCCGGTCATTGTCTCGTATGACTTCACGTCGTATAACCTGAGTTTGCCGAATAATCGCCCCGAATTGCTGAAAGAAGCGCTGACGTGGCTTTCGGAAAGCGCAGGGCAGATGGCGTTCGACGAAAAAAGCCTACAGGCTGCGTTGAAGGTGCCCGATCAGGTGGCAACCTTTCCGGTTAACCCACAGGATCCGAGCTGGCGCTACCGCCTGAAAGGCTCACCCCTGCTGGCACACGATCCTGCTCAGGACGTCAAACCGCCGTTGAATGGCGAGCAGCTCCAGCAGTTTTATAAAACCTGGTATACGCCAGATGCGATGACGCTCTACATCGTCGGTCATGTGGATAACCGCAGCGTGATCGAGCAGATCGGAAAAGTCTTCTCCCCGCTGGAAGGGAAACGTGAAGCACCAGCACCGTTGCCGACATTAAGCCCGCTACCGCCGCAGGCGATCAGCCTGATGAATAACAACGTCCAGCAGGATACGCTGTCGCTGATGTGGGATGCCGCGTGGCACCCGATTCGTGAATCGCAGGCGTTGGTTCGCTACTGGCTGGGTGATATGACGCGGGAGGCAATGTTCTGGCACCTACAGCAGGCGCTGGAGAAGAGCTCACTGAAGAGCAACAATCTCCGCTTCGACTGCAATGTGTTTTATACCCGTTCTCAGTGCGCGATTCATATGGATGTACCGAATAGTGAGGGCGTTGAGCCGGGCGTGACGTTTATGGCGCGTGAACTGGCGACGCTGCGTGAAAAAGGGCTCACACAGCAAGAGTTTGATGCGCTGATTGCGCGCAAGACAGACGAGCTGAACAAGCTGTTTGCGACCTATGCGCGGACCAGCACGGACATCCTGATGGATCAGCGGCTGCGCTCCCAGCAGAATGGCGTCGTGGATATCGCTCCCGAGCAGTATCAGAAACTGCGTCAGACTTATCTGTCTGCGTTGACGCTTGATATGCTGAATCAGGAACTGCACCTGCAACTGGCACAGGATACGACGCTAATGCTGATCCAACAGCCCGGTGAACCGGAGGCGAATATGAAGGCGTTGCAGGAAACCTACGACCAGATTATGACGCCAACTGCCGAGCCTGTCGCCAGCGCCGCTGCTGCGGCACCTGAAGAAAAAAAACCGCAGGAAACGGTTCCCGCCGCACAGTAACTTATTAATAAGTAAGTCTTTAATCAGCAAATAGTAAAGGCCGCGATTGCGGCCTTTACTTATTATCACGCTACGTACGGTTTACGCAGGCATTGCCTCTAGCGGGATAATTGCACCACGGTATTGAATGACTGTGCTGGCTGTCAGGTGACCGCGCTGTGCGGCTTCCTGTGTGCTGCCGCCATTCAGACGTACTGCCAGATAGCCTGCGCTGAAAGAGTCGCCCGCAGCGGTGGTATCGACCACTTTCTCTTTTGGCAATTTGATCGCGGGAACATCAACCAGCTCTTGCCCGCGTTCAGATACGATGCAGGAATCGGCACCGCGTTTGATGACCACTTCGTTAACGCCCAAGCCGTGCGTCCGATCCAGCACCGCTTCCAGCGGCTTCGTGCCCCACAGCATGTCTTCATCATCCAGTGTCAGGAAAGCGATATCGGTACAGGACAGGATGTCGGTGTAGGCTTGCTGCGTTTCTTCCTTGCTCTGCCACAGACGTGGGCGATAGTTGTTATCAAAAATCACTTTACCGCCGTTGGCGCGGCAGGCGCGCAGCAGGGCGAGGAGACGCTGGCGGCTTTCGGCGTTCAGAATCGCTAGGCTGATGCCGCTCAGGTAGAGATAATCAAATTGTGCCAGCGATTGACCGATTTTTTCTGCTTCCGGGCTGTCCAGCCAGTAGCGGGCAGCGGCATCATTACGCCAATAGTAGAACGTACGCTCGCCGCTATCGTCGGTTTCAATGAAGTATAAACCGGGCAGCTTGTTGTCCAGTCGCTGAATCAGGTCGGTTTTCACCCCTTCTTTCTGCCAGGCAGCCACCATCTCAGTACTGAAGCTATCAGTGCCGAGCGCGGTCACGTAATGCACGCCCAGCTTATCGGCGTTTACCTGACGGGCAATGTAAACGGCAGTGTTCAGCGTATCGCCGCCAAATCCACGGTTAAGATCCGTGCCCTTCTGCGACAGTTCGATCATGCATTCGCCGATTACGGCAATGTTAGTAGTTGTCATCACTTTTGGCCTGTTTGAAAAGCTGGGGATAAAAAATGCGGAAATTAACGTCAGTCTCAACATTACGCGAGACTGAGTCAATAGCCTTGAAACGATGTTTTATTTTTTCATGACGCAGATCGGAAAACCAGTGCTTTCACGCTGCTTTTAGCGATCGGAGGACGGTTCTTTCTCCTGCTCATTCTGATCTGACGAGGTGTCGCCTTTGTAATTCGCCGTTGCGATCCAGGCGGCGCAGAAGAGCGTCAAACGAGCGAAGAAATAGAAGAATGCCATCAGGCCAATGACCGAACCGAATGCGGCACCGGAAGGCGAGCTGGCCAGTTTAGGCAGCGCAACGGTCATCGCGAATTTGATGATTTCAAAGCCCACGGCGGCGATCAACGTGCCGCGAAAGAGCGCTTTGCGTTTGGGTTTATGGCGCGGTAAAACGAAAAATATCCACAGGAATAACAGATAGTTGGCGAAGATGGAGATTGACAGGGCAATCAGCGTTAACGCGGGACGCAGCCACTCGATACCATCTAACCCCAGCGCGGTCACAATCATGTTCTGCGCGGTGCCGGCAACGGAGGTCAGGAAAAGCGTGATGATAAGCGCAATGACCAGACCGGTCAGCGACAGGAAATCCCGCGTGTACTGAAAGTAAATCTTCTCTTCATCTTTCGGGTTCCGTTCCCACACGTCACGCGACTGGGCGCGAATCGCCTCACGCAGGTTTCCCATCCAACTGATGCCGGAATAGAGTGCGATCAGCAACCCGGTCAGCCCGACGGTGGTGCGCTGCTGCACGGCGGTGTTGACGGTACTTTTCAGCGTATTGGCCAGATTAGGATCGCTGATGCTGTTGACGATGCGGTTAATCAGCCCTGTCAGCAGATCGGGGTTGGAGGCCAGCACGAAACCCACGGCAGCAAAAGACACCATGAGAATCGGGATCAGTGACAGAAAGGAAAAATAGGTAATGGCCGCGCCAAACTGGTTGCCCATCCGATCGTTGAAGCGTTCGCCCGCGCGAATCAGGTGCGCCACGCTGGGGATCGCCTGAATACGGGCGACCAGACGTTTGCTCTTGCCCAGAAACGAGAGGGGTTTCTGTGGTGATTTATCCCCTTCTGGGGTTGACGATGTTGACTGGCGATCCGGGTCTGCCGGTACAGGCATTGCGTTTCTCCTGTGTTCGGGATTAGTTTATTAGCATAAGGTTGATTATAACCAACAATATACTCGTCATCCTTCAAGTTGCATGTGTGTTGGCAATACTACTCGGCCCACTTTCGTGGGCCTCGCCCCGTTGGGGCCGCTGCAAGCAGCGTTCAAACCTGCCTTTGGCAGATTTGCGTTGTTCAAAACGCTAACGCTTTGTCCTGAAACTCGAATTATTTAGAGTATATAGCAATATGATTTTTCGATGTTTTTCTGAACGTACGTCATACACGGACGTTAAGCGAGTGAACTTTCCATGCCAACACCTTCCCCATCCAAACCGGCGCTGAGCGGTCTGCGCCTTAATCTGCGCATCGTTTCGATTGTGGCGTTCAACTTCGCCAGCTATCTGAATATTGGCCTGCCGTTGGCGGTGCTGCCGGGATATGTGCACGATCATCTTGGCTATAGCGCATTCTGGGCCGGGCTGGTGATCAGCCTGCAATACTTCTCCACGCTAGTGAGCCGCCCGCATGCGGGTCGCAGTGCTGATGAGAAAGGGCCGAAAAAAATCGTCGTCTGGGGGCTGGCTGGCGTCATGTTGAGCGGGGTGTTTTATCTGCTGGCCGCCTTTAGTGACGCCTCGCCTGTGATTACGCTGCTGCTACTGTGTCTCGGGCGTATTGTGCTCGGCGCCGGACAGAGCTTTGCTGGTACTGGTGCAACGCTCTGGGGCGTCGGCGTGGTCGGTTCCCGACATATTGGGCATGTGATTTCATGGAACGGCATTGCGACTTACGGCGCGATGGCAATTGGTGCACCGCTCGGCGTCTGGCTTAATCATCTCGGTGGGCTAAAGCTGCTCTCCGTGTGCATTATCCTGATTGCGGCTGTGGCGATTGTTCTCGCGCTACCGCGCCCCCCAGTGCAGATCTCACCGGGGAAAAAGATTCCCTTCCGCGAAGTGCTGGGGAAAGTCTGGGTTTACGGCATTATTCTGGCGATCGCCTCCGCGGGTTTTGGTGTGATAGCCACCTTCATCACGCTGTTTTATGCCGATCGGAATTGGGAAGGTGCAGCGCTGACGCTGACCATTTTCAGCGTTTCCTTTGTCGGTGCACGGCTGATGTTCTCTAACAGTATTCAGCGATTTGGCGGCTTGCGCGTGGCGATGGCGTGCTTTGTGGTTGAGATCGTGGGGTTGCTGCTGGTCTGGGGAGCGACGCAGCCGCTGATGGCGGAAGTCGGTGCGTTCCTCGCGGGGGCGGGTTTCTCTTTGGTGTTCCCAGCATTAGGCGTTGTCGCCGTTAAGGCGGTATCGCCGCAGAATCAGGGTAGCGCGCTGGCAACCTATACGATATTTCTCGACTTGTCGCTGGGCATCGTCGGGCCGGTGGCGGGCGTGCTGATGGCCTATACCGGCATCGCCTCTATTTATTTGGCGGCGGCGCTGTTGGGGCTAGGCGGCTTAGCGCTGACGTGGCGACTGACCCAGCGCACGGTAGAAGACTAGGGCCGGCCATAATAAAATACCTGAACATCATGCCTCCACATTGCCAGAACGCAACAGACCCTCGTCCAGTCTGTTGCGTAGTGACATCGTGTTATTTAATCGGCTGCTGGTCCGTTTTAGGCTGGTTGGCACGATAGGCATCCATGATTGGTGCCCAGTCCATGCCTAACGGAATAGGGTGCTGTTTAAACAGTTCGCCGTACTCCTTGTCGAACTCATCAATGCCGTATTGTCTGGCTACGGGTACCTTTTTATCATACCAATCATCGGTAACCTCTTCGGCAATGCCACGGGCAAGCAAGAGGTCTGGACTAACGCCAAGTAAATCCCCGAACAAGAGCACTTCATAATAGCCACCGGGCGCCAAGCCAAAATAGAGCCAGCTACGCTGATCAATACGCTCGCCAATCTGATAACGCTGCTGCATTTGCTGCGCCAAATCGGCAGGTAAATCAACCTTGATGCGATAGCGTTTGCGGTCATATAAAGACACCATCTCTATTACTGCTTTGTCAGGAACAACGATTCCGTCTGTAGGTAATCCTCCCCCTCCTGCCCAGTAGTAACGTTTGCCGACGATCCGATCACTCAAAAGCCCGCCACTGCCACCGCCAGCCTCACGATCGGCGTAAACGAGTTTCCCATCACGATAAAACTCTGTTCGGGTATTACTAGTGATATCGATATTGCTCCCCGTACCATAATTCCAGCTAACGTGAGTCATTGGGTTCAGGCTTGAGCAGGCTATCAACGAAACACATAGCCCCACCGCCATAGTGAAAGATCTCAACATCATGCCTCCAAATTGCCGATGATATGCCGCCGTTCCTTGCTTACGGTGGTTTCTTGTTTGTGGGTATTCACTGGGCTGGCGATCCCCTGATTGCCAGAAGGCAACGCAACAGACCCTCGTCCAGTCTGTTGCGTAGTGACATCGTGTTAGTTAATCGGCTGCTGGTCCGTTTTAGGCTGGTTGGCACGATAGGCATCCATGATTGGTGCCCAGCCCATTCCTAATGGGATAGGGTGCTGTTTAAACAGTTCGCCGTACTCCTTGTCGAACTCAGCCCAACGCTTTTCATATTGTTTTTCCAAGGGCATGGCCTTGTCTCTCCAATCATCGGTGACTTCTTCGGCAATGCCGCGGGCAAGCAAGAGGTCTGGACTGACTCCAAGCCCGCGGCCCATCAAGACCACCTCATAATAACCGCTGGGGGCAAGGCCAAAATAGAGCCGATTTCGTTGATCAAGGCGTTCGCCAATCTGATAACGCTGCTGCATTTGTTGTGCTAAATTTGCAGGTAAATCAACCGTGATTCGGTACCGCTTACGATCGTAGAAGGACACCATTTCTATCGACGCTCTGTCAGGGACGGGAACACCCTCGGTAGGTAACCCGCCACCTCCAGCCCAGTAATATTTTCTATCAATGATATCTTTGTATGGTGCACCAGCGTTACATCCTCCACCGGGATAACTGGATACGGTTTTCCCGTTATGATAGAAAGTGGCTTTCGTCGTACAAAAACTGTCAATATTGCTGCCAGTGCCATATCTCCATGAAAAAGCCGAGTTAGCGGGATATGGGCTTGAGCAGGTCACTAGCGAAATGCATAGCCCTACCGCCATCATAAAAGATCTCAACATCATGCCTCCAAATTGCCGATGATATGCCGCCGTTCCTTGCTTACGGTGGTTTCCTGTTTGTGGGTTCCCGCCGGACTGGATATGCCCTGATTGCTGGCGCTGCGGTGCACATAGTCGCGACGTAGCGCCCGATAAACTTCGGGGGAGAGCTGCTGACTCAGATTTTTCACTACAGCCAACTCGGTGGCTGCCAACGCCCAGAGTTGATTCAGTGCTTTAAGATTAACCGCCGGTAATTTAGCAGCCAGAGATTCCACGGTCATTAAAGGATCATTGGAATCCCACACCTTAAACGGCACCCCAGCAGCCCGCCCGGCCTCCACCATCATATGTAACGGAATTCGCGAGTATTCCCCTTCTACCACGCGGCTCATTACCACCTCTACATACACCGCCTTTTTCGGCCACGAGTCATCCTTACCATGCCGTCGGATAAACGAATAAGGAATCAGGCTAATCGCTCCTACAGGAGGAATAGCAGCACGCGGTAAATGCGGGTGGAAGCGTCCGACCCAGCCTTGCGCAATTTTCTCTTCGGCATAGACCTTTGCCTGACGATAGGCGCGGCTTTCGGTATCCCGCGTAGTCGTCGCTTCCTCGCTCATAAAGCGCTCCAGCTCAAGGCATTCCGTTAGTGCCGGGTCGCTGTTCGGGTTACGCAGGCTCCAGCGGCTGTAATACCCGCCGCCAAGATCGGAGTGTGCACCCGGCAGTGCCAGTTCGGTAAAGTGCGGAGGGATGCTGGTGCCAATCGCGGTCGGGGTGATGCGCGTTAACGGGAAGTGCTTGCGTACCTCATCCAATGCGGTTAAGTGCACCACCCGTTCGGCGCAGTCATCCTGCAAACGGATGTTGAGGCTGGGGTGATACGATGAGGCCACCGTATCAAAAATGCCGACAAAGGTGATACGCACATCGTCCCGATTCGCCCAGTCAAATCCGGCCTTCAGGCGGATGGTGCTGGTTTTGGCCACCGCCTGCACCAGCGGATGATCGGCCTTCTGGTCGATCACATTAACAAAATGACGTGCCGCTGCCGCCCCGCGGCTGAAGCCAAACACATCGAAGACAATACGATGGATACAGTCGATGTTAGAAAGAGCGTCCTTAAGATCATCATCTATCGCTTGTATGATGGCCTGTTCACAGGCCTGATTCACCTTGCCCACAATAGAGGTGTTTTCACCACCAAAATCCAGATCCAACCCTTTTGTCAGCATATTGTCCGATCGGTATTCCTGCCCCTCGTTTCCTGCGACCGGATCGCGCGTACCAATACCGCTGATATAGCTATGGGCGCTCAATGTTTTAGCCCCAAAGATATATTGATCGTAGAGTTTCCAGACATTGGTTTTATCGTTCGCCGCACTGTCACTCACCGGAAGCCGTCCCATCTGGCAGCCGCGCAGCTCTTTCTCTCGCTGCACCGGATCGGAACAGGTTTCTGCCAGCCATTGCTCCACTTTTTTAAGGCCGGATTCGGCGTTATAAGTGTTATTCCCCGTACCATCGAAGAACACACCAATACGCAATACGTTGATCTGGTAGCCTTTTACTTCGATGACGTAGGAGTGTTTAGTAAATAAGCGAACGTTTCCGGCTTTTCCTTCCTGATACGCTTCTGGCAACGGTTGTTCTGGCGCAGTCAGGCACAGGTCACCCGTGGTAACCTTAATATGTTCCCGTGGCGTTTCATCATGTCCGATTTTTTCTGCCACATAGCGAGGCACGG
>NZ_JAINZP010000021.1 GCF_020166435.1 Pectobacterium versatile
CCACCTCATTTTAGGGGAAACACAGGGGGAGGTTCCCGCAGGGACGCCTCACCCCTGTGGTCGCCCTGTGTATCTCGATCTGCCAGCGATGGGGCTTTCAGCTCATTTCTGCGAGCACCATTCCAAAATCCGCTGTAATTCCACTGTAAATCCATCCACCCTCTTTCACGTTTTTTGCCGTTGGAATAGAGTCTCTGTGCTGCGGCAACATCCGCAGCCGGGCTTGGAACCCCGAATATCTCAAGACTGAAAAACACTTTGTTTTTTCAGGGGCTGCGTGCACACTCTTTACGGTGACGCAGGCAGGGCAACCGCAAGGTTGACCGGTCTTCTTGAGAGCCGGGGTTCCAATCCTGTCTGTGTCACCACCCGAATTTGGAACCTTGTGTAGTGGCGGACTTAATTATCTCAAGGAAAAAATGACCATGACGGACACTCACGCCACACCCGCTGACAGCACCATTACTATTTTCCGCGATCTGATAGCCAGCCTGCCTTTCGCGCAGTTGGATGACGTTCAGCTCTGCGACCTCGGCGCGATTGCTGCCGAATCGGTTGAAGGCCTGTGCCACGGCCTGCATTACCTCGGCGACACGCTGCAAAATGACGTTGAACTGCCGCAAGAGAGCCTCAGTCAACTCGGTGCGTGCCTCAACGCCACTGCGCACCTGATTCCGGCACTGCTGGAAATGTGCGAACAGGCGGAACGTCACATTCGAACAGCAACACCAGTGGGCGATTCGCTTCTTACTACGCAGTAAAAACAATACTTTATGCTAAATAAGGGGACAATCATTCTCTCCCCTTACCCTCTCTTTCTCAAGGAGAGGAAGTAAGCACGGCACTTACCATTAACTGAATAAAAAAAGTAACCCATGTCGGTGATGCTGGTCAGTTGAAAATAAAAAAAGCGCTAATGTCGTTCATACATTAGCGCTTTTCTGCCAGATAAAAACTATTTCAGATCGACCGTGAGTTCAGGTGCGCCAAAGCTCACTACCGTGGCTTTCGAAGCCGCAAAATATTGCCGCCAGAAGACTTCAAGCTGCTGCATGATCTTGCCGGATCGATAATTGTTTTTCGAATCCGTATCAATCAGCCCTGCGCCCGCGATATACACATTCGCTCCGCCAAAATCTGCCACCAGATTTTGTTTGCTGGCACGCGCCAGCTCTTTTTCCGGCTCAAGCAAACGAATACTGTTATTGCTGTAAAAGCTGCCAAATGCGCTGTTTTCCAGCATGTCGGACACCAACAGGACCGTTTTACTGCTTGCTGGCGTTTCTTTCAGATCGTCACCAATGCGCTTAAGACTATCCATGATTTCGCTTTTGGCGATGTTATCACCGCGCTCGGCGAAACTTTCCGCCATCTTCTTCCCAATGGTTTGTGCAAAGAACTGCGTTTGTTGCACCAAACACCCATCCAGTGCTTTCAGGCTATCCATACCCAGACTGTTGCGCACCTTCTGGTCGGTGAACGGCATTTCCAGCTTGCCGTCGAAAACGCGCTTCATGTAGTTATCCTGCAACAACGCCGAGAACTGATACATCACCACATGATCGCCAGGCTGTACGTAACGTACGACTTGATTCCAGATCGATTTTTTCAGGTCAACAGGCACCTTGACCGTCTGGTCGACAATCACCACCAGTTCCCGACCGCTGTCAGTTGGGCGATGTTGCTCCAGCTTGGCAAAACTGTAGCAACTAGGGATATCGTTACGTTCCGCGGCCTGCGACATACAGGCTACCCCCAGCAACAGCAGCGAGAGTATCGTCCTCATACGTTCTCCTTCGGACGCGCCTTATTCAGCAACGCCTGCACGCGCTGACGCTTCTGCAAGGACGCCAACGGCAGACCCAAATCGTCGGCAATTAACTGTAGCTCTTCCTCGCTAAACAACGTCAAATCACCCAGTTCATGAATGCGCTGCTTCTCGTCATCCGTCTCTGCCGTGCTGGCTGGCGCAGCCACAGGCTGAGCTACCGAGACAACGTCAACGACAGGAGGCGTCTGTACAGGTGCTACTTGGCTAACGGCCTCAACCGGCACGGGCTCAATTGGCTGAACGACAGGTTGAGCAATGGATGCCTTCGGCTGTACGGGTTCACTTGTCGCCTGTAAATGTGCATTCAACTCTGCGTTAGAGCGCGCTTTATCACGCAGCTTTCCGCTGATGTAATCATCAAACGTCGGCAACGTAGTAAGCGGTTCACTCTGGCCATTGGTGCGCTTCATCATCAGGCGATTTTGCAACGCAGTCAGCTTTTCTTGCCCATCGCGCTCCACACGTTCACGCCGCATTGCGTGCCATGATGCAAATTCTTCAGAGCCGCTAAAATTGCCGATATATTTCGCCGCGGCTTTGGATTCAATCCCAGCAAACGAACGATAAATACCAATCAAAATACCAATCAGCTGCACACCAACAAAAATGACGGACAGAATAATGAACGTCAATTTGGAGGCGAATACACGGTTGTCCGTGATTTCTTGTGACGCTTGCGTATCCGCTCTGGCATTATCCGCCGCCGCACCAGTTGGGAGGTCAAACGGGGAAGCATCACTCGCTTGAACGACTTGTGAGAACGGCGAACCATTCACCGCCTGAGTATCCATCGCATTGATGGTCGCCGCACGTACCAGATAGGCACCAACAGAGAAGAAAATAACCAGCGCCAATGCAACTGCCGTTGCCCAGTACTGCGGCTTAACGTGAACATTGTGCGTTACGCGGTTCAACATCTGGATGTAGTTCGGATCGTTGTCATCCAGACGGGTATTTTCCAGCGAGATTTCGTGGTTCTTGCTCAACCCTTTCGCAGAGCCGCTATGACGCGCTTCTGAATACCAGTAACGGATCTTTTTCAGCAGCGTGTTTTTATGCAGTTCGGATCCCATCAGGTGGGTAGCTGGCACCAGCACCACACCAATCAGAACGGAGATGACAATCGCCGAGAACTCTGCCTGATTGGCAGAAATGTTACTCGCGATAAACGGCGAGAGTACCAAAGCGAAAATAAAGGCTTCGAGCAGAACTAACACCACACTGCAACCCCACAAGATGACGCCTGTCGGTTTGCGACCTCGTTCATCCACCTTATTCAGGTAGTTGACACAACGCAGGTAAAAATCGGCATCCAGATTAGAGGTTTTATAATACTGCCAATATTTGGCGCAAATAGCCTCTTCCGCCGGATACCAAGCCAGTTTACCCGTGCCTTGACGACGCGGTTCATTCGCACGGGACAAACGGGACACGTGGCCAATCAGCGGCAAGCTGCTCATCAGGTTAAGGAAAAAGTAGCTGACCTGATCCCACCAGCGAATAAAGACCAGTACCAACGTCATTAGTGCCAATAATGGCCAGAAGATGTAGCGATAAAGCGAAATCGCCTCGGCGATGCTTTGAAATAATTCCATACTCAATACCTTTTAATTAACTACGCATTGGGGTGTAGCTCGCGATGTATTCTTTGTTGTGATTGCTGTAGAACAGTTGCCCTTGCTGCGCCTTACTGGCCTTTTTCGACACCAGTAAATCTACACAGGAAAGCGCCTGTTGTGTTTCATCTTGCAAATAAACCCGATACAGAATGCTGTCTTCGCCCTCCCACGCGTTCGCCATCGCATTTAATGGCGCATCAGCTTTACGGTTGCCTTTGGACTGGTAATCGCGTGTGACATACACCTTCGGATTTTCCACCACCGTGGCGTTATCACTCAGTACCTTAACGGGCGAGAGCGTAACCAGATGATTATTCACTAACCCCGCCCAGGCTCGACCATTCATGCCCGGCAGATATTCTCGGGTCTCGTGGGTTTCAACCGCTTTCCCGCTAGCCAGATTTTTGGCTTGTCCACTGACGCGCACATGATCTGCTACACAGCTTTTTAGCATGCTGCTGGCATTCGCTTCTGGAATCAGGCTAAACCCGCTGCTGCGTGGCTTGAGGCTCGCCGCCAGAACAGGCGTGGAGGAATTGACTGGCTGCCCGCCAAAATCAACAAAGCGCTGGCTGTTGGCTGGCTCGGCGGTTTTCTTCATGGCCGGCGCACCTGACGGCGATGGTGGGGCTGATGGCGTTACCTCCGCCGTCTGCGTTTCGACTTTACGAGTTGGTTCTGCTTTACGATTTGAAGATGATGTGGCTGGTTTCGGCTTACGGCTTGATGTAGAGGAAGCACTAGCGATCGACGTAGCCTGCTCAGCCGTGCCATAACGCAGATAAGCAAGATTACTGCCCTCCTGCTCAAGCCTCTGTTTTAACAGAATTTCATTTGCCAGGCCTACAATCTCGACCCGACGATTGGCAGTCCGCCCCGTTACCGTAGTGTTGTCGGCCACCGGACGCGCGGAACCCGCCCCCTGGAAGTAAAGTTTCTGCGCACTCAGGCCAGCTTGTTCAAGCACTCGGCCGACATTCTGCGCACGCTGTTCTGAAAGACGCTGGTTCCATTCTGCACTCCCAGTGGCATCCGTATGCCCTACAACCAGAATGACACCGCTTTGGTCTCCCTCTTTCATCGCTGTAGCAATCTTTTTGACCTGTCGCAATCCGTCCGTAGAAAGCTGAGCACTATTGGTATCGAACATACCACTATCCTGGACCTGAGCCACTAGCCCTACGGTTGCCGTACCGCTTTTTTCCTGAGATTGCAGAGAACGCGTTGTCATCGCGATATTCTCTTCCTGAGCAATTTTTGCCAGCGCTTCCTCACGGTTCTGCCAAACGTTCCCTAATGCACAACCAGCAGCACCTCCTAACAGCCCTCCCGCCACGGCTTTCTTGGCATCACCAGTCACCAGATAGGTAATGCCGCCGCCTAACGCAGCGCCACCAATACAGCCAATCGCCGTACCATAGCTGCGGCCAGCATCATGCAAGGTCGCACAGCTCGTTGTCAGAGTTACAATGGCTGTAAGCAGGCTAATTCTTCTGACTTGATAATGCTTCACTCCATACCCCTCATCCTTAACCATCCCGAAACGCGAAAAATCCCAGCAAGCGAAATTTTTATCCCTTAATTAACAAATTCTTATGTCATTTTCTGAGAAAACCCGCCAAGCGCAGTGAAATATCCCACCGTAGCGTTTTCTCAATAATCAGAACGATTAATTAATTCGTCATTATTTTTTCCACACCTAACCGCCACCCAATATGAACAAAGCAGGCAAGGTACGAAATCAGTTTTTATATTTATCTTATTGAATCAGCGTGAAAAATTAAGAAACTCACGCCTATGGATGTAAATCCGAGAGAGAGTATTTCGTATCGTAACAAAGGTGTCAACAAACGGTTAAAGGGGGTGCATCCCAACTTAGCTCATTGAAATACAGATGCATTTTTTGTCATCTTAAAAAAACCATGCTTTTGTTGCCCATCACATTTCACTTACTCATTTTTTCTCAATAACAGTATCTATCCACTAAAAATACGACCCCATTTTTGTTGGGATCCCCTGCACTTCTCTATGCAATTTCATGCAGTAAAATCCCTATCAGCCATATCTTCAGATCCGCTAAAGCTAGAAATAAGAAAAAATTAATCAGTGACGCGACCTGTATTTTTTCTGAAGTTAGCCGACTATTCTGACATCAGTTAGCGAGGTCGTAGTCAGCGAGATGAGATAGACTAACGCTTCATATTTCGACGACATTCACCTTGCAGCGTAGGCAAACTCATATGGTTAAACGCACAGTGTCCGCCAATAAATCGATCGATATGTACGCCGTCTATGTTTTTGTGACGATGGCGGAAGCAGGAAGCATGACGGCAGCCGCCGCGCGGTTAGGCCTGACGCCCTCTGCCATTTCGCAAACGATCCGGTTATTGGAAGAAGATTTCGGCGTCAAATTGGTTAACCGAGCTCGTCGCCCCTTTGTTCTGACGCCCTACGGCATTGCGTTGAAAAACCGCGGAGAGATCCTGACGGAGGAGATTGCTAATCTGAAGGCACAGGTGCTGGAGGCGGGGAAAGGGATCAAACCCGATTTGCGTATCGGCCTGGTAGATTCGTTTGCCATCACCTGCGGTTCGGTGTTTACCAAGAGTTTGATGAAGAGTTCATCGCAATTGCTGATTCGTACCGGGCTCAGCCCGCAACAGGGTGAAGCGCTAATGCGCCGCGAGCTGGATCTGATCGTCACCAGCGACCCGTTGATCGACAGCGATAGCGTGGTGCGTCATCAGCTGTTTTCCGAAGGCTATTTCATTATCACGCCACCGGATTACCGCAAACGCATCAAAACGGTTGAGGACATACGCGAGCTTTCCTCAGCGCTGCCGCTGGTGCGCTTTAACCGGAACTCGCAGATTGGGATGCAGATTGAGCGCTACCTGCGCCGCATCGATGTCCGCGTGCCGAACATGCTCGAATTTGATAATGCGGATACCTTAACGTCGATGGTAGCGGCAGGTATCGGTTGGGCGGTAACCACCCCGCTCAGTTTCCTGCAATCCGTTGCACATTCCCGCGAGGTGCTGACGCATATGCCGGAACCAGTGAATATCAAGCGCTCGCTTTATATTGTCGGGCACCGTGATGAATACAGCGCCTTCTTTGAAGAAGCGTGCGATGTCACACATGACATTATTAAAACCGTATTTATTCCGAAATTGAAAACGCTGAACCGTGGAATAGAAAAGCTGGTTGAGATCAACCCAGATAATACGGAATAGCCATTAGGGATATACCCTAAATAATTCGAGTTGCAGGACAAAACGTTAGCGTTTTGAACAACGCAAAGCGTTGACCCCGAAGGGGTGAGGCCACAAGGCCGAATAACGCGGCAAGAGAGAGAATCCCGATGAGCTTACTCAGGTAAGTGATTCGGGTGACTGACAAACCTGCCATAGGCAGGTTTGAACGCTGCTTGCAGCGGCCCCAACGGGGCGAGGCACACGCAAGTGTGCCGAGTAGCGTAGCCAACGCACATGTAGCTTGAAGTATGACGGGTATAACTATTAACGATTGGGAGACAGAATAATGGAGGAATATATCCACCACTAGCCATTTAACAATGCTAATTCCATGTTCGTCTCCCCGAGAACGCTTTTTAGTCATGATTTTATAAAAATCGTGATGGGTTGGTGTTACCTGAAAATCAAAAAACAGGAAAAACAAACCCTAAAAAAATCATAGTCTTAATATTGAAAACGATGCTATGTACATCGAACAAGAAAAAAGGAAGAGGAACCATGTCTACGAATATCCGTATTGAAGAAGACCTGTTAGGTACCCGTGAAGTCCCTGCTGATGCCTATTATGGTATCCATACGCTGCGTGCAATTGAGAACTTTTATATCAGCACTAGCACCATCAGCGATATTCCAGAATTTGTCCGCGCCATGGTGATGGTAAAAAAAGCGGCCGCGCTGGCGAATAAAGAACTGCAAACCATCCCACGTAAAATTGCCGATACCATCCTGCAAGCCTGTGATGAAGTGCTGAATAACGGTAAATGTCTGGACCAATTCCCTGTCGATGTCTATCAGGGCGGTGCGGGTACGTCAGTCAACATGAACACCAACGAAGTGCTGGCGAATATCGGTTTAGAACTGATGGGTCACCAGAAAGGTGAATACCAGTATCTGAACCCGAACGACCACCTGAACAAATGCCAGTCCACCAACGATGCCTACCCGACTGGCTTCCGTATCGCGGTGTACACCTCCATCCTGAAACTGGTTGAAGCGATTACCCAGTTGAGCGATGGCTTTGAGCGCAAAGCGAAAGAGTTCGAAAACATCCTGAAAATGGGCCGTACCCAGTTGCAGGACGCCGTGCCGATGACCCTCGGTCAGGAATTCCACGCGTTCAACGTGCTGCTGAAAGAAGAAAACCGTAACCTGCTGCGCACCGCCGAGCTGCTGCTGGAAGTGAACCTTGGCGCCACCGCCATCGGTACGCGCCTGAACACGCCAGATGAGTACCAAAAGCTGGCCGTTCAACATCTGGCAAAAGTCAGCGGCCTGCCTTGCGTACCGGCTGAAGACCTGATCGAAGCCACCTCCGACTGCGGTGCTTACGTGATGATGCACAGCGCCCTGAAACGTGTAGCGGTAAAACTGTCGAAGATCTGTAACGACCTGCGCCTGCTGTCTTCTGGCCCGCGCACTGGCCTGAACGAAATCAACCTGCCGGAATTGCAGGCGGGCTCGTCCATCATGCCAGCCAAAGTTAACCCAGTCGTACCAGAAGTGGTCAATCAGGTGTGCTTCAAAGTCATCGGCAACGATACCTGCGTCACCATGGCGGCAGAAGCGGGTCAATTGCAGTTGAACGTGATGGAACCGGTTATCGGACAAGCGATGTTCGAATCCATCCAGATTCTGTCTAATGCCTGCTACAACTTGCTGGAAAAATGCGTCGACGGCATCACCGCCAACAAAGACGTGTGTGAAGCTTACGTCTTCAACTCTATCGGTATCGTGACCTACCTGAACCCGTTCATCGGCCACCACAACGGTGATATCGTTGGGAAAATCTGTGCCGAAACCGGTAAGAGCGTGCGTGAAGTCGTGCTGGAGCGCGGCCTGCTCACCGAAGAACAGCTGGACGACATTTTCTCCATCCAGAACCTGATGCACCCAGCCTATAAAGCCAAACGCTACACCGACGAAAACGAAGCCGTTTAACTCTCGTTTGCTGTCACGCTGGCCCGGGGACAACCTGGGCCTTTTCCGACTCATTATTTATTAGAAAATAATCATCGTTATTTACATCATAAAGTCCGGCACCACAGGTACTATTCCCCTTCCAATAATTTTTCCAATTTAACCCCTTATATTATTTGAATAATTGGGGATTTAGACCAACACTAAATCATCTCCGAAAATAATACGGAATACATCACCCCCAATACGCGGTTTGTTTACCTGACGTTAGACACATTTTTTACAGCCATTCTCACGATATGCAAACAGACAAGCCTTGTGCTTTTTGCCGCGGGCTTATTTTTATCAATTTGGCGGCATTTGGGTAAAAGGATGATTTCACTTGGCATGCCTCGATTAACATACGGCAATACTCGGCTTCTGGCTTATTTCCCCGTAGCACTGCTGCTGTTGCAGTGCTGGTCGTCCACGGCATTTGGGCAAACCATCTCGTTTAATCAGGCCTGGGTCCGCCTGCTGCAAAGCGATGACAGTATTGCCGCCGAACACGCTGGGGTCGATCGCGCGCAGTTCTTGCAGGAATCCGCCAAAGGTCTCTATTGGCCGCAGGTCAACGTGGGCGCAAGCTATACGCGCCTCGATAAGCCTGTCGAACTGGATGCGCGCGACTTAAACCCGCTGTCGAATCACCGAGACATCTTCGCCGCGCTAAATCAGCTGATTAATATTAGCGGCAATCCCTTCGTCACCCGCTTCACAGAACAAAATGTCGTTACCAGTTCCGTTCAGGTCGTCTGGCCGTTATTTACCGGAGGCCGGATTGATGCAGCACAGTCTATCCGTGCTGCGCAGGTCAATGAGGCTGAGCAGATGCTGATCGTCCGCACGCTGGCGCAGTTTGAGGCGCTGGCACAGACTTACTACGGCGTGGTGATGGCACATCAGGTGATGAAGACGCGTCAGGATATAGAGAAAGGTATGGCGCAGCACTATGACCACGCTCGCAAGCTGGAGGCGCAAGGCCAAATCGCCCGAGTCGAGGTGCTGTCCGCCCAATCTGCTTATGACATGGCGCGTATCGAAACACAAAAGGCGCGGCGCAGTATGGAGACGACCGAAATGGTCTTCGCAAAGCTGATCAAGACCGAAGGCGCAACGCCCTCTTCTTCGCTGTTCGTCAACAAGACGCTCCCCGAACTGCCTGCGTTGGTGAAAAAAACGCTCAACACGCATCCCGGCTTAAAGGTGCTTTCTGCCAAGCGCGATCAGGCTAAGGATCTTATCCGTATTGAACGCGCCAAATACGCCCCTGACGTGTTTCTTTTCGGCAACTATCAACTCTATGAACAGGATACGCTAGCGGCAAGAACCACGCCGGACTGGATGGTGGGCGTCGGCGTTTCTGTGCCGCTCATCAGCCGTGAAGGCCGTTCAGATAATATCGCCGCCGCAAAAAGCGCAGAAATGCAGGTTAACCATCTGGAAGCTGATATGCGGCAAAACCTTGAGATAGTGGTCGAGAGCACGTGGCGAGAAGCCCAACTGGCGCTGGAAGAGTTCAATTCCCTGTCTTCGACAGAAAAGCTGGCCGAGGAGAATGTCCAGCTACGCAACAAGGCGTTTATGCAAGGCATGTCTACCTCGCTGGACGTCGTGGATGCACTAAACCAGCTAGCCGGAGCCAAGACGCAACGCGCCTCCGCCGCCTATCGTTACGTGGTTTCCATCGCCAGATTGATGGCGATTTCCGGCCAGATAAACCGCTTCTCTGACTACCAGACTCAGTACGCCATACAGGTGACGCCATGACACAGCCCCCCGCTTCTTCGCGTTCGAAACGCAAATGGATCCTTCAGGCCGTCCTGTTGATTGTGATTGTCTGGATAGCCTATCGCTTCTGGCTCGCCTATCAGCCCGAACCGATACGGCTACAGGGACAAATCGAAGCGCAGCAGTATTCGGTGTCTTCCAAAGTGCCGGGCCGTATTGCTGATGTACGGGTAGAAAAAGGCCAGCAGCTCGACGTTGGCGATCTCGTCTTTACGCTCCTGACACCGGAACTGGACGCGAAGCTGGAACAGGCGAAAGCGGGTGAAGCCGCAGCAGGCGCAGTGGCGCTGGAGGCCAAAAAAGGCGCGCGTGAGCAGCAAATCGCCGCGGCAAAAGATCAGTGGCAAAAAGCCAAAGCCGGTTCGGAGCTAAGCCATAAGACCTATCTGCGCGTGCAGAATCTCTATCAGGAAGGCGTGCTACCGCTGCAAAAACGGGATGAAGCCAAAGCCTCATGGGATGCCGCCCGCTATACCGAGGGGATGGCGTGGCAGGAATATCAAATGGCGCTGGAAGGCACACGCAAAGAAACACAGGCAGCGGCAGAGGAGAAAGTCCGCATGGCCGCCGGCTCCGTGGCAGAAGTGGAAGCCTATCTGGCAGAGGCGCGCGTCGTCAGCCCACACACCGGCGAAGTCAGCAATGTGCTGCTGCGCAACGGCGAAATTGCGCCACAGGGCTTTCCCGTGGTTACGCTGCTGGACATGAGCGACATCTGGATTCAGTTGGCGGTACGCGAAGATCTCCTTGAGCGCTTTACGATGGGTACCGAGTTTGAGGCGCGCATTCCAGCGCTGAACAACCAGACATTCCGGTTTAAGGTGTCTTACGTTTCCGTCATGGGGGATTTCGCCACGTGGCGCGCAACAGATACCCGACAAGGATTCGATATGCGGACATTCGAAGTGGAGGCGCGTCCGATTCAACCAATTAGCGGGCTGCGCGTTGGCATGAGCGCACTGGTAGAACTGTGATGATGCGCGAATGGAGGGCGCTGTGGCGTGACCGCTGGGGGATGGCTTTAGCGCTCTGGTTGCCGCTTATCACCATGCTGATTGCCTGGTGGACGCTATCCGGCGCGATTGTCCGTGAACTCCCCATCGGCCTGATCGATCTGGATAACAGCACGATGTCGCGCCAATTTGCCAGAGAGCTACATGCTTCCCCCTCTTTCAACCTGAATCATCAATTCTCGACAGTCGCGGAAGGCGCAACGTCATTGCGCGGCGGCGAGATCTACGCGCTGGTCGTGATCCCACGTCACTTTGAGCGTGATATCCGTCAGGGAACATCACCCACTATCACCGCCTGGAATAACGGGCAGTTTGTGCTGATTGCCAAAGTCATTAACAGCTCACTAACGTTGGTAGCGGGGACGTTCAACGGGCAGATCGCCGTGGTGCAGGCGCTGGCTCAGGGTGCAGCCGTTCCCGAAGCCAAAGGGCTGGCAGTGCCGATTGGTGGACAGATTACCGCGCTGTTTAATCAAAACTCCAACTACGCCCAGTTCTTGCTGAACGCGATTATCCCCTCGATCTGGTCGATTCTGCTTGCGCTATACGGCCTGAATACGCTGGCTCGAGAGGATCGACGCGGAACACGCTGGGAACCGGAGAACCGCGCCGCCATCGGATCTAAATTCCTGACGCACTGGCTGATCGGCTGGGCATGGGGTGGCGTCTGGAGCTATGCGCTGTATAGCCTGCTTAATTACCCGCTCAACGGTTCAGCGCTGCTGCTATTTGTCTCGATCGGCGTGACCGCTGGCGCCTGCGTCGCGCTGGGCATGGCCTTCTATGCGCTGATCCGCGATCCGGCACGCGCCGTTTCCATCGTCGGGGCGTTAATGGCCCCCGGACTGGCGTTCATGGGCATCACCTTTCCGGCCGCGGCAATGGAGACCTTCGCCATGTTCTGGCGACAGCTGCTGCCCGTCGCCCACTACGGTGATATCGCGATTGCCATCACCAGCTACGGTGCCAGACTCATTCAGATCGCACCTGCGCTGGCGGCGCTCGCCCTATTCTGGCTGCTGCTACCGCTCACGCTGTGGTGCTATCGGCCAGGTGACAAGGAGGCAGCATGCTGACCTTCGCTAAACTCATCCGGTTTGAGTTGCGCAGTTTACTACGCGATCCGACGATCTTACTCACCCTGTTCGGTGGGATTCTGCTCTATTCCTTTCTCTATCCGCGCCCTTACCTCGCCCAGACGCCACGTGAACTGCCGGTGGTGCTGGTTGATGAAGATGGCACCCAGCTCTCGCGTCGTCTGGCGTTTATGGCCGATTCCACACCGGAAGTACATCTGGTAGCACAGCGCAATACGCTGGATGAAGCAAAAACGCTGCTTCTGCATGGCGAGGCAAAAGGGATCCTCTATATTCCACGCCACTTCTACCGCGATATCATGCAAGGGAAAAGCGTCACGGTCAGCTACTCGGCAGATGCCAGCTACTTCCTGATCTACGGCGCGATCGCGCAGTCTCTGGCGACAGCCGGCAGCACCGCGGGTGCACAGGTTAAAATCGCACGGCTGCTTGCTCAGGGAAAAGGCATCCCCGCCGCCAGCTCACAGTGGCAGGCAGCCTCGCTGAATGCTGTGCCGGTATTTAATCCCACCATGGGCTATGTCGATTACGTGGTTCCCGGTGTTTTCATGCTGATACTGCACCAGATTTTGCTAATGGGATGCGGCCTGCTCGGGGCCGGACAAAATCAGCGCACGCGATCTGGCGAGGTTCGCTACTGGCAATACGCGACACCGTGGCGTTTGCTGCTGGCCCGCACGCTGGTCGTTGGCGGTGCCTACCTGCTCTCACTGCTCTACATGCTCGGTTTTTGTCTTGATGCCTACGGCATTGCACGCGAAGCCAGCATGAGCCAACTACTGCTGTTTGCGCTGCCCTTTCTGCTCTCAACGCTGTGGCTCGGCGTAGTACTAGGAGCGGCTTTTACACGTAAAGATCTTCCCAGTCAGGCAGTGCTGCTGTCTTCTATCCCTATCGTCTTTCTTTCTGGCTTTATCTGGCCCGTGGAGATGATCCCCGCGCCTCTGAACTGGCTTGCACAGTGGGTGCCCGCCGTCTTCACGATTCAGGGAATATTGCGTCTTAATCAGATGGGCGCTGACTTTGCACAAATTGGTGCATTTTGGTGGCATTTGTGGATGTTGGCCGCGTTGTACGGCCTGCTGGCGTGGGGAATGTTAGCGTATCGGCAGCGGCAATACCGCCGAGAAAATCAGGCCGCGCGTCGATGTCTGGCACATTATTGAACATTAAAAATGAATGCCCCGACAGGTACGCCGGGGCAAGAGGTTTACGGTTTTGCCGACCACACAAAAGGGGCCGAATTACGTAGTGAAACGTTAACCGTTTCACTGTGGTTCATGCCTTTATATTCATGCACCTCTGCTGACGTCCCTGCGCTAATGACATCTTCCGCAAAGTGACGCTGCATCTTTGTAGGTACGTTAATGTCACTGGTCCCAATCCCGATGAAGACAGGTTGATTAATCTTGAGTGTGTTATAGCGCAAACTCGCGGTTTGACTATCCAGCAATTCCTGGATCGCAGGCTTCAGGCTATTCTTCGCATTCAGCCCCTCGGCCATCACTTTTTGCGTCAGCTCGCCGATACACATTTTACGCGCGTCAGCGACAACCGCAGCGGCTTTCGGTGTGAAATAATCATCAACCTTAAGCTCTTTATTCATATCGGCCGCCGAGAGATAGATATACATCACATAAGGGATTTTCGGATCGCCGCCCTCTCCACTTTCCCCAGCAAAAAGATCTGCCGCAGAGGTTTTGTCGTCAAAATAGGGCGTTCCGGTCAATACCGTCGATATGATACGCAGGTTCGGTGCATAATCCGGTTGGTAGCCCGCTGTCGCAAAGGCCGCATGCGCCCCCTGTGACTGGCCGACAAGCGTTAACTGATTACGCAACGGGAATGTACTCAGCGATGCTGTTACGCTATCCAACACACTCCATGCCTCGCCTCGTGAATTGAGATAGTGATGCAGCCCATCAGATCCAAGCCCCGCGTAGTCCGGTGCAACAATGGCAAACCCCAACGACAACCAGGTATTTAAATACTGCGCATCCCGCGCTGAACGTGGATTGAGAGACGGTGCGCAGGCCGCCGCCACACCGATCGTTCCATGCGTCCATACTACGACTGGCCAGCCACCTTCTGGCGTCTCACCTTTAGGGATGAAAACGGCACCGGTGTCGTCCCGTGGACTTTTGCCATCCACACCACTTCGAGAGTGATACTGGATCCGATACTGATCGGCGGCCTCCATTAAGCCATACTCTTCACCCAACTGTACTTTTTTTACTAGCGTGCCTGGCGCCTTCGTATCTGCGAAAGAAAACGGTGCCACCACACAGGCTGATATAATGAGACTTAACGCTAAGGGATAGGGCTTTATTTTAGGCAAATGAAACATGACATCTCTCCAGAGTTATTTAGTATAAGTATCACTCTAAAAGATAGTCCAATTATGGATTTCTGGACGTGATGGGTTTATTTTTTTATCAATAAATTCAATAGCTAACTGATTATTAGGCAAGACAAGTTAACACCATTCCGATCTTTACATTGGCGCGGCTGACATCAGGCTGATAGTCGAATGTTAACAGGACGAATCTATACGCTTTTGATGCAGCGAACCATTCGAATGATAGTGTGCGGCTCCCGAGGCACGTCATGCCATACGTGCCAGGAAGCCGCTAAAGAGAAAGGAGTTTATTCGTCGAAGAACCAGTAACCCTGATTAACCAGCGCGGTTAATTCGGTCACAAAGGCCGGATTCTTCAGCGCCTCGCCCAGCTCTTGTTTACCGAGAACGGTGTAGCGACACAATGCATCAGCCGTTTTCGGATCGACCGTGTCCAGCCGTTCGCTATTGATGAAGTAGCTACCGCCTACTTCCAGAACGCGCAGCCCGCTCAAACGTGTCAACACGCTACCGTCCATCAGCGCGCCCACAATCTCATCCTGCTCGTAAGGCGGTTCCGCCGGAGCGATATCCAGCTCGTGGCGCGGCGTCGTCACAAAACGACCGAACCACGCTTTCAGTGCTTCCGGCTGATTAATTACGTCGATCATCATCTCGCGCAGACGGTCAAACTCATACGCTTCAACCCGGCCAGGATGCTCCCGACAGGTCAAATCAGGATCGCTATAGTGCTCACCGCCGAGGTCGTTCTCCAGCACGTAGTCAGCGAAGCTGCTGATTAAGTCTCTGCCGTTCGGCCCACGGAACCCTACCGAGTAGTTGAGCGCGGTTTCATGAGTGAAACCATCGTGCGGGAAGCCTGGCGGAATATAGAGAATGTCGCCCGGCTCAAGATCTTCATCAATAATCGGTGGGAAGGGATCGACATGCAGCAGTGCTGGATGCGGGCAGAACTGACGCATCGGCAGCTTGTCACCTACACGCCAACGACGGCTGCCCATCCCTTGAATGATGAAGACATCATACTGATCGATATGCGGACCCACGCCGCCGCCCGGTACGGAAAAGGAGATCATCAGGTCGTCCAGACGCCAGTCTGGCAACACGCGGAACGGACTCACGAGTTCAGCAGACGGCGCATGCCAGTGGTTCACCGCCTGAGCCAGCAGCGACCAACCGGTTTCACCCAAATTATCAAAATGCTCAAACGGCCCGTTGCTGGCCTGCCACTGACCATTTTTATGGCTGACCAAACGACTATCGACTTCCGGTTCCATCGCCAGACCCGCCAGCTCATCCGGCGTAATTGGATCGACAAAATTCGGGAAAGCGTTCTTCAATACAACAGGTTGTTTTTGCCAGTATTTTTCTAAGAATTCGGGCCAGTTAAGATTAAGTTGATAAACCATACGTTCACACCAGTGAGAAGACAAACGGGTGTGATTATAAAGAAGATGGCACCAGAGCTACCTTGTCATGGGTCAATAGGCGGGTGTTTAATAAGGTAAAAATGAAGACAGCCATAGCAGAGAAATGTCCCTACTATTTCTAAAAACGAGCTTCAACGACATTAATAATGTACCACTACTTGAGAAGTAGCTCGCTCACTTAAACGATATACATTAACCGAAAAACATCATACCAATTTAATATTTTCTTTATTTAATAAAATTTAGAATTTTTTATTCAGCATACACAGATACCTAAAATGCATCTTCTCTCTGTCAACATTCCTAACCAAAACACTATCAATTCCCAAGCAACTAAGCTCTCTGCTGTGATTTTTACGCGTTGTTATAACCGCGGCCCACTATTCAAGGAATATATTTTCTTAAGTTGACATCACCGATTATTAGGCCAGAACAGTCATTAGGCATCACCAAGCTATGCCCCTCCTTCTCTCTTACCTTTTCCGTCAAAAAATGATCGAATATCTGCCACATTCAAGAACTGCGAATTTGTATCTACATTTTTAATTAATTTTGATAGCTGATTAATATTTTTCATATCAACAACGCCAAACCCAGCTAATTGAAATATAAAAACCGCATTTGTGTCTGCATTGGAAAAAGCCATCTCCTTCAACTTAGATTTATCTTTTAAGATGATTTTAAAAAACTCAAAGTGTGCATCATTCGGATTTAATTTCTCTTTAATAATTTCAAGATCTTTATATAAACTCTTCCCAAAATAATATTCCTTACGATTAATAAAATTATCCCTAGCACTTATGGATAAATCTATAACTTTCTTATTCAATGCATCAACAGTATTAAATTCATGTAATTTTTCATTATTCCTGGTTACAGTCAACTCTGGTGTACGATGGTAAAAATAATCCTTCGCACCTATAGAATGTAAAATTTCATGAAGAAATACATGCGTAATTGTTGCACTATCAACTTTAAAAATAGAATTATAAATAGTTATCTTTTTAGTTAAACCAGAATAAGAAGCCAGACTCTTATCCGGATCAATATCTCTGGGGAATATAAATTTCTCATCCATTTTAGAACGAAAAAAGTCAACAGCCGCATTAAAATTAACAATACCTTCAGCTAGTACCTTAGCGTCAGATTCATCAACATCCAGTCCTATTTTATTTTTATAAAAATCAGCAAGTTCAAGATACGACAACTTCTTCATATTAATCACTGCCATATTACATATTTTTTTCGAATTATTTAATGTCTCTTTTATAATCCCATAACAAATAGGATTAATTTCCCGTAAATAAGATATAGGTGCTACCCAGCTATATATATTATTCTCTGAGGAAAAATGGTTCCTTACCTTAAATATTCCGTCATCCTTAGTTTTCGGTAGTAACGGAGGAATGTATTGTTCATTTTTCAAACAAAAACATAACAATTCTTTCAGGATTTTACAATCCCCATTCTTAGTATTTTTGGCAATCTTGGCTAAGCACATACCATTACTGTTTGTCACAGACTTCAGTTGAGCGATCGGGAAGGATGCTTTCTCGTCAATGCAGGGGTAAACTCGAGTTTCAATGGAGCGGATGAAATGCGGTTTAGAATTAGGTTCCAAACTTATTTTATTCATAATACAGCTTCCTATGCTTAACGATGCCAAGAAATTAGTAATATTTGATGTTATTCAGCTACAAAGCACAAAAGATATCAAAAAACGGACTTAATTCTACTTTACAGTACGATAGTGCCGTTCCTCATCGAAAAAAACGAGCATTTAGTCCCAACATGTCATGAAACTAATTCCACCAAAACGTAAAACGGCTGCACGAACCAAATTACTTTACGCTTACCATCAAAGACATCTACCACGAATCGGGAATATCCGAAGCCTAGTACTACAACTGGAAAGCGAAGTTTGGCGGTATGGATGCTTCCATGATGGCTCGTCTCAAAGAACTGGAAGAGGAAAATCGCCGCCTCAAAAAGATGCATGCCGAAGAACGCCTCAAAGCCGAGATTATTCAGGAGATCATGGCAAAAAAGTGGTGAAGCCATCGCGCCGAAAGCAGATGACGCAGGAAGCCGTAAAGACGCAAAACATCAGTAGAGGCAGCACACATCAAATGGAAACAATACAGTGGCCCTTGCACCGTGGCCAACGGGCTTGCCTTATGCTCGATGCATCATTCTGCGTTTGATATTGGAGTTATCGGTATTGATGAGGGGATGAAATTGATGGTTTCCGAAGGTGTGAACGGCTGTAGGATCGTCGAAAGGCTATTCTGGGATTTCGAGGGAAAACCGCTGTTTCTGCCTAAAAAGCGGGAGTATTACCCACTTGAACAGTTTGTGGAATGGCATCGGGGGCAGTTTTTTAGAATATAGATACCCATTTAGAACCTGTTCTGTGGGTTTTTCTTATTTTTATCAGGCTTACTATTGACCTATATTTATTGGCGCATTGAGCCATTGTAAAAAGGCGTTGTATCTGAATGAGTGATAATAGATTAGCTCAGAATAGTTTATCCATATCGCTTGCTAGTGTTATCGTAGCTTTATGTGCGCTAGGATTTTCTGTTTATCAAGGCTATTTACAGAAGAAAAATTATGAAATTTCCGTTCAACCTTACATAACACTTGTACCAACGATTGATGGGAGTAAAAATGAATATGGGTATTGTATTTACAATGCGGGACTTGGAAATTTATATATCGATAAGATCCAGTATTTTATTAATGGCCATGAAATAAAAGGTGATAACATCGGATCATTGAGACAAGTCGTTCATCATTTTGGATTGAACGATGAATGCTTTGCTTATGGCGACCCACGAAAAGGAGACTCAGTTGCATTAGATAAGATGAATGTATTACTTTCTATCAGCTCCGGTGCGTCTTCGATAAATTAATGCAAATAATACGATTGATAACTTTCACAAAAACCTTAGTGAATCACAACCCAGATTTACAGTTAAAATATGGTATAAGTCCATCTATAACATTAGCTATTTATATGACTCCAGTAAAAACTGTCAAGAACTACGTTGATATAGGAAAAGGCCCTCGTAGAATCAACAGTAAAATAAAAAAACCAAATATTTAAAAATGTAATTGCCCCCCCCTATACCACACAGCTAAAGAATCCATGAAAAATAAAATACATCAATACGTCAAACCTAAATATTGATATTTTATGGGGGTATCTATATTAATAATACGGATAAAAAATTTGGCAATTTAACTTCACCACTTATTATTAAAATAAAAATCATGTTTAATACTCAATTATTCAAAGTAATCCATATCCAATTTAGGTACTTTAACCAAGCGGGAAGATACCCCCACCTCGTTTTCGATCATCAGATGGACCAAACGTTCACCATCAACCAACACCATGCCTTTAGACGCGCCTTTCACTGGCACGAATATCGCGGATGCGTTCCAGCATCTCGCCAAAGTAATCGGGCACCACTGACGGGCCGACGGGCGGATTTTTCAGCCTCTCATCATCCATTACAAAACCTTTAATCAGGTATTCCTGCAAGGTCTGCGTAGCCCATTGACGGAACTGGATGCCTCGGGTTGAACGGACGCGGTAACCGACGGCCAGAACCAATGACAGATTAACGTATTGAACCTGATAATTTTTTCCATCACTGGCAGTTGTTCGGTAAAACCGAACAACTGAATCTTCATCCAATCCACTGTCTTCAAAGATGTTTTTGATATGGTTGCTTTGGCTTTACCATATAGCTCACCAATCATCGCTTGCGATAGCCATAACGTATCGCTGTCGAAACGGCATTCAATACGTATTTTGCCATCCTGACTGGTAAACATGATGAATTGCTTGAGGTAAGTGTTTATCTATCATGGTGTCTCCGTTTTTATGCTCCATCGGCTGAATGGTGATGCCCAGTCAGTGGAAAACTCACGCCCCTTTCAACATATCAAACACCACCCGGGCAAATCCTTTTGCCAGTTCAGGATTAGACAGGTATTGCATCATCATCTCCTGCTGCGCGTCATTGCTGTCCAACACCGCGTCATCAATCGCTTTAGGGAAATCACCCAGCATGGCCTGTTCGCGTGTGTTATTCGCAATCTGCGTCATCACCGCCTGATTTTCTGATAACTTGTCGCGCACGCTAAAGGCATAATTAATCATGTCTTTATCGGTCAGATTATCCGTAATAAACAGCTCGTTAAGACGCGCCAGAATATGTGACAGAAATTCTTCTTTCTTATCCTTCGGCTTGGCGGTGCCAATGTCGTTACCTGGCTTTATTTTGTATTCTTCGGCATCTTCCTGAAGTTTCAGATGTTGTTCGTGAATTTTTGACAAGCGGTAATGACTCATTTCCACATTGCTTAAATCAACCTCATCTTCTTCAACATTCTGTTCATGCAGCAATGGCCGTAAATGGCGGGCAAACAGACTGAGTTTCTCCAGTTCCTTATCATCGTACTCAACGATTTGTGACATAAATTCGTAGAAACGGACAAAACTACCGAGATCTTTCTTGAAGATATCCAGCGTGTCTTTCTCTTGCTTACAGCTTTTAAAGCTGTTTTCAGCATTGGTAATCAGCACCACATCGTTGGTTTTCTTCGTACGCTCAAAAATTTCTTTTGCCAACACATAGGCATCAATGGACGAGGTATAGCGTTTTTTCCAACGCTCAACGGCGGGTTTACAAATATTGCTAATTGCCGCGTTGGATTTATTTTTGGTAAAGAACGCTTCGCAGAATTGTTCCACTTCATTCCACAAGAAAATACCGCTGGCACGGAGCTTCTCGAATAGCTCGAAGACTAACTGCGGATCGCTGATATCTGTCAGTTCGGCAGTCTGATAGTAAGGCTGGAAAGCCCCCAGAATATCATCCGGTTCATTGTAGAAATCGAGCACGAAGGTGCCTGACTGCGCTTTGCTCGGATAAATACGATTCAGGCGCGAGAGTGTTTGTACGCACTCCACCCCGCCGAGAGGTTTATCCACATACATGGCACACAGCTTCGGCTGGTCAAACCCCGTCTGGAATTTATTCGCAACCAGCATGACCTGATAATCATCACTATCAAAGGCCTTGCGCATATCCCGGCCTTTCAGCCCTGGATTCATATTGATTTCATTGAACTTTTTATTTAACAGCGCGAGACTGTTTTGATCGCTTTCAACAAATTCCACTTCGCCTGAAAACGCCACCATCGCGTTAATTTTCTGGTAGTGATTCTCAGCAATATATTTATCAAACGCCAGCTTGTAGCGCACCGCCGCTTTGCGCGAACTGGTCACGACCATGGCCTTCGCCTGTCCGCCGAGTAAATGCATGACATGTTTTCGGTAGTGCTCGACAACCACTTTTACTTTTTGCGAGACGTTATGTTCATGCAGCGTAACCCACTGGTTTAGTTTGATTTTGGCTTTTTTACTGTCCACTTCCCGGTCAGGATCGTCCAGCTTTTGCAACAGCTTATACGCCACTTTGTAGTTGGTGTAGTTCTTCAGCACATCAAGAATAAAGCCTTCTTCAATGGCCTGACGCATCGAATATACGTGGAATGCTTCGGGCTTATTGGTCTTGGATGCGGGTTCAAGAGGGTTGGGGCGACGGCCAAACAGCTCCAGCGTTTTCGCTTTTGGCGTGGCGGTAAACGCATAAAAATTAAGATTATTACTGCCTTTTCGCGCGGCAACAGTGGCATCCAAAATATCTTCCGACGACAACACCACATCGTCGTCCGCTTCTTCGGTCATCAGTACTTCTTTTAACTGACGCGCCGTGGAACCGCTTTGAGAAGAATGCGCTTCATCGGCAATCACCGCATATTTGCGTTGCTTAAGGCTGACGCTGTTTTCGATGGCTTTGAGCACAAACGGGAAGGTCTGGATGGTAACGATAATAATCGGCTGTGAGTTTTCCAGCGCACTGGCAAGTTTTTCTGATTTAGAGCCGTCGCCTTCCTTGTTATTAATGCGCCCGACCACACCGTCCTGATGCTCAAACTGGTAAATGGTATCCTGAAGCTGATCGTCCAATACAGTACGGTCGGTAACAACAATCACCGAGTGGAACTGTTTTTCGCCCTTATCATCATAGAGTGTAGAAAGCTGGTGGGCGGTCCAGGCAATCGAATTGGACTTACCGGAACCGGCACTGTGCTGAATAAGATATTTATTTCCAGTGCCTTCTCGCGTGGCGGCGTGAATCAGTTTATTCACCACATCCCACTGGTGATAACGAGGGAAGATTAAACTCTCTTTTTTAACCTTCAGCCCGTTCCAGTCTTCTTTTTCCTCGATTTGCAAATGCACAAAACGCGCGAGAATATTCAGCAGATTGTCTGGCAGCAGCACCTCATTCCACAGGTAGCTGGTGGCGTACTCGTTTTCATTATCGGGAATGTCATTGCCTGCACCACCGTCAGCCGTGCCTTTATTAAAGGGCAGGAAGAAGGTGTCATCACCAGCCAATTTCGTCGCCATAAACACGTCATACTGGCTGACGGCAAAGTGCACCAGCGCCCCGCGTTTAAAGGTCAGCAGCGGTTCAGGTTTATTGGTTATCGGATCTTTCGGCAAACGCGTTTTCTTATATTGTTTAATCGCGTTTTGTACCGCCTGTTTGAATTCGGATTTCAACTCAAGCGTCGCCACCGGCAGACCGTTAACAAACAGTACCAGATCGATACGCCACTTTTTCGCTTTTAAGCCGGTTTCTTCAAACGCCGCTTGAGTGGCATACGGGCTATAAACCAGCTCCGGCACAATACGGCAGATATTCTGCTGGTAACGCGCCAGCGTTTCCGGGTTTAAATTGTGCTCGGGTTTAAACTGGCATAGCGTAAAACGCGCATTGCGGATCTTTAGCGCATTGCGCAATACGCCCAACGTACCGTAGGTGCGCGAGAGTTTATCGGTGGCGTTAACATCGGCTTTCTTAAGCTGTACCACCAGTGCATCAAGGAAATGACGCTCAGTATCGGTAGGGAAAACCTTAACCAGCTTTTCCCATTCCTGCGGCTGAGTCGTTTTAACGAAGGTCAGCACATCTTGCGAATACAGCGCACGTTCACGATCGTAGCCATCACCTTTTCCGACAATCCAGCCATGTTCAACCATCTGTGCAATCATTTCATTCTGGAAGACCGTTTCTTTGGTCGAGTCCATGCTCATGCGTTCACCCCCTGTGATTCCTCAATATCTGCCATTTCGCTACTCGCTGGCATAACCCAGTCGCGCACGTCGATTTTGCCCGTGACAGCAGCAGAGATAAGGGCGGTGCGGCGTTCTTGCAATAGGGCAATAACCGAATCGGCCCTTTCTACGAGTATTTCTATTTGAGGTAGATGGCAATCTAAATAGCTTACAATTTCTTTTTGCTCAGATAGTGGTGGTACCAGTATCTTAAATTTTCTAACAATATCTGCATTTAAATTCATTTGGCTTGTTTCATTACCACCATCACGAATCGCATGATAGCCGGCCATAAAAAACAATCTTAAATATACATTCAGCAGTGCTTCATTTGGAGAAATGGCAACACATGCCTGATTGTAAGTCGCACTAATATCTAATATTGCAACCCTTCCCCTTGTAATTCCTTGTCCATACATGGCCATTAATAATGTTCCAGGAGGAGAAAGGCGAACAGAAGTATTTTTTACAGCCTCACAGGTTATTTTCTCTTCGGAAGAACATATGTTGTTGTAATTAACCTCTCCGGTTTTAATCCAAGCAATCTCCCCGTTCCAATATTTAGAATTTGAACGGTCAGGAGTTGCTCCCGTATTGAGTGAGCTATAATAACCAAGGCTAGATACTTTCCAATGCTCCGGCACTTCCCCCAACCACTCAACACCAGAATCCTTCATCGGTACATCAGGGTTTAACCCTTTGGTGACGGCATGGCTAATCACCGCCTGACGTTTTTCTTTCATTAGTTCAATCAGTTGCTGTTGCTTTTCGATTAGATTATCGATTTTTGCAGTTTCGTGATCGAGGAAAGCAGATATGTTTAGCTGCTCTTCTTTCGGTGGTAATAACAGTGGTAATCTTCTAAAGTCCTCAAACTTCATAGATTGCCTCAAACCGCCCCCCATACCGTAAAAAACCTTTGTTGTATCGTACGAATGCAGCAGTCGATACAAAAAAGCAGAATTCATATCATTTTTTGCTTTCAGCTTTAAATACGCAGATGTAATGATCCCCTTCTGTTTTACTAAACCGACGCGTAAACTATTTTTATCATTTTGTAGATCGGTTAGCCTAAGAATGACATCTCCACGCTCAATGATCTGATATGTATTAAAAGACTCAGGAAGTAGGCCAAAGTTTTCCTCTACATTTCGAGGAATAATATTCCCATAACTTAGTGAGAGTACATTATTCTCTGCACCATCAATATTTTTCTTAGCTGATGCTTCGCATAAGGAAAATGTAGGTCTCACTTCCCAATGAGATGGTATTGAATCAACCCACTCAACCCCAGAATCCTTATACTCCGGATACGCCTTATATTTAGCCATCAGGAATGCACCTCCTGTAGCAGCTTCATAATTTCGGCGCTGACCGCATCCAGATCGGCATCAATCTCTTCCAACGGGCGCGGCGGCTGGTACACGTAGAAATGACGGTTAAACGGAATCTCATAGCCGACAATGCCAATGTCACCATCTTTAGCATCGCGCTTGTCGGCATTAATCCAGGCATCGGCCACATGCGGCAACACTTCCGCTTTAAAGTAGCTTTCGATCAGGTCACTGGTAGCAACTGCTGGGTTCAACGGTACGTTCTCGTTATCACGCAAATCGCCATCCTGCTCGAACTCTACCACGTTACCCTTGTATTCAAACGCACCGTACAGCGGTTGGAGTGCTTCTTTCAGCACTTTTTTCACCACCGGCTCAGCGTCTGGGTTTTTCGTGGTAATCGCGTCGATAAATTGTTTGTTCTCTTTGGTATCGAGCTTAACGCCTGCGGTTTTCAGCGCCCCTTTCAGGGTAAGTTGGAACTGGTTAAAGTCGTTACTGACCAGCATTTTTCCACCTGCTTGCGTTCCCAGCGCGGTTTGGATCTGCTGTGCTTTGATCATTAACTCGTGCTGCGCCAGCCACAATTTGCTGTCCAGCAGATCTTTAATTTGCTTCTCTTTCAGCTCGGCAAATTCCGCCTTGATAATGGCGCGAGCTTCCGCTTCACTATCTGCAAAATTGCCATAATTATCATCCTGCCACTGCGAAGCAAATTCGTCATACAAACGTTCCATCGGCGCGTTAAACGGCTTCGGCGCAAAGCGCAGGCTGGCAATCGCTCCATCGGTAATCTGTGCAGACAGGCGCAGCGGACGCTCAATGGTCAGACGGCGGTAGCCAAAATCCGTGCTGTTAAAAATTTTGCTAGCAAAGGTTTTTGGCGCTTCCGTTTTGGCCGTCGCAGACTGGCGACCACGGTTAGATTTTTGCTCGGCGGCCTTTTCAAGACCTAACGCTTCAAGAGAAATCGCATCAACCCCCTCAAAAGCGCCAAACGTGCGGGTGATAAGCTTAATATCATCCTCACCCATCAGATTACGCTTGGAACCCAGCGATTTACGCATCTTGCCGCACAGGTTGGTGCCATCAATCAGTTGGACTTTGCCTTTGCGTTCCGCTGCTTTCTTATTCGACAGAATCCAGACGTAAGTCGCAATCCCAGTGTTGTAGAACATATCTGTCGGCAACGCGACAATGCCTTCCAGCAAATCGGCTTCCAGAATATAGCGGCGGATTTCGCTCTCACCGCTACCCGCACCACCGGTAAACAGCGGAGAACCGTTGAGAATAATGCCAATACGCCCGCCATCATTGACTGAACCATCAGCATTGTGGGTATCGCGCATTTTGCTGATCAGATGTAGAAGGAACAACAGAGAACCATCGGATACGCGCGGCAAACCTGAGCCAAAACGGCCATTAAAGCCTTTCAGTTTATGCTCGTCGTTAATCTCACCTTCAATCTTTTTCCAGTCCACACCGAACGGCGGGTTCGACAGCATATAGTCGAACTGGTCTTGCGGTAACTGATCGTTGGAAAGGGTGTTGCCCAGTTTGATACGGCTAACATCCTGTCCTTTTATCAGCATATCGGCTTTACAAATTGCGTAAGATTCTGGATTCAGCTCCTGACCAAAAGCTCGCATTACCGCATTCGGGTTAAGCTCGTGCACATATTCCATGCCAGAAGAGAGGAAGCCGCCAGTCCCCGCCGTCGGGTCATAAATGGTGCGAATGATGCCGTCTTTAGACAACGCTTCATCATCTTCCATAAACACCAGTGAAGTCGTTAAACGCACGATATCGCGTGGAGTAAAGTGTTCCCCAGCAGTCTCATTCGAACTTTCCGCAAAACGGCGAATCAGTTCTTCAAACACCAGCCCCATTTCATAGTTAGAAATCGCTTTTGGACTGAGGTCTGTAGTGGCGAACTTTTTGACGATTTTGAACAGTAGGTTTGCATCATCCAGCAGGCCAACGAACTCACTAAATTTGAAGTGCTCAAAAATTTCACGCGCATCTTTTGAGAAACATTGAACGTAATTCTCCAGATTCGCTTTAATGTCGTTCTGCCCCATCTTGCCGAGATCCATCGGCGAGGTATTGAAGAATGACAGGCCATGAGTGGCGCGTAACAGAAATTTCTCTCGTCCCTCTTCAGGCAGCGGGCTTGTCTTAAGTTTTTCGACTTCCGCTAACACCGCTTCTTTACTCGCGGCTAACACGCACTCAAGCCGACGCAGCAGCGTAAAAGGCAGAATCACGCGTCCATACTGGGATTGTTTAAAATCACCGCGAAGCAAGTCAGCAACGGACCAGATAAAGGCAGCCGTTTGAGAAAAATTAGTGTTAGACATGAAAATCCTTAGAAGAGATCGCTGCCATCGCGCAAAGATGCGCAAGCATAAATTCAGTTTTAGAATGTAATTCACAAAATAATACCCGCAACGAAGGCTATCGCAAACGATACGGGCAAATAAATGAACACTGAGATTAAGCCATGGCTTAAGCAGCGCTAAGTCTTCGACGAAAGCGGCATGCTGAGGTGAAAACCAACCATGACAAAAAATACACGGCATTCTCCACCTACTCAAAAAATCAGCAGAGAATGCCCTTATGTGAAATTTTTCAAAACAGATGCAGGAAAAGGAAAGTTTCTATTTTAGTCGATTAATAACCTTCCCAAAATCAAACGGACTCACCGCCCTCTCCCGATTCGCATCCAGAAAATCCGCCCACCATTGCAGCATTAGCCTGCGCTCATCCAGATGTTCCGCTTTGTGGATATAGGCAGCACGGACGCCGTTGCGTTCCTGATGACTCATCTGGCGCTCTACCGCATCCCGTGACCACTGGCCGGACTCCACCAGTGCGCTACAGGCCATCGTGCGGAAGCCATGTCCGCAAACCTCGGTGGTGGTGTCGTAGCCCATGGTTCGCAATGCATTGTTGACGGTGTTTTCACTCATCGGTTTGGTTGGCCGACGATCGCCGGGGAAGATCAGTTCATGAGCGCCGCTGATGGCCTTAATCTCTTCCAGCAGCGCTAAAGCCTGTCGGGATAACGGCACCAGATGTTCAGAGCGCATCTTTGCACCGCGCTGTGAGTGCTTCACGCCAGGAATGGCTGCACGTTCAGCCGGTATCGTCCACATGGCGCGTTTAAAATCAATTTCCGGCCAGCGGGCAAAACGTAGCTCGCTGGAACGAATAAAAACGCACAGCGTGAGTTTTAAGGCTAGTTTGGTTAACTCCCGCCCTTTGTGGCGTTCTATCCGTGCCAGAAAGTCAGGCAGTTTATTCAGCTTCAGGGCTGGCCGATGTGTGGCTTTTGGTGCGGCTATCGCACCGGAGAGGTCTTGCGCGGGGTTGCGCTCTATCAAATCGTTCTGCACCGCGTAGCGCATGATATCGGTGACACGCTGGCGCAGCCGTGACGCCAAATCAAGATGACCGTTCTGTTCGACGACTTTCAGCGGCTCCAGCAGGTCTTTAGTTTTCAGGTCGGCAATATGGCGATGCCCGATAGCAGGCAGTAGATTTCGTTCCATATCGCGCCATACCCGTCCAGCGTGCGTTTCTGACCATCTGTTTTGGCTAATGTTTCGGTGCCAGTCCTGCGCAACCTTCGCAAAAGTATTCAACGCTTCTTGTGCCTGCTCTTTTTCTTCTTCGCGCTTTTCCGTTGGGTGGATGCCTTCCAACAACAGCAATCGTATCTCATCACGTTTCTCTCTAGCCTTTACCAGCGAGACTAGCGGATAGGCACCGAACGCAATCCGACTTTCCTTACCTTCAAAGCGGTATTTGAGATACCAGCGCTTAGAGCCGTTAGGACTCACCAAAAGATACAGGCCGTGCGCGTCCGCGAGCTTATACGCTTTATCGCGGGGCTTGGCAGTACGGGCAACAACGTCGGTCAGTGCCATAATTTGGGGGTCAACTCATAATCGAAGTGAATTGACCCTTATCTTGACCCCCAAATCATCTGGATGTCAATGGACGAAGAAAGACCACTGTGGATAAAACAGACAAAATCGCAGAGAGGAAAATGAAATTAAAATCTTTATTTTACAGATAGATATGGATGTTACTGGACGATTATGGACATAAAAAAAGCCACCCTAAGGTGACTTAATTTTCATACTATGGTGCGAAGGCCGGACTCGCACATTGCATATAACCTCATGATTTAATATTAATTTAAATAAAGACTAAAGACATTATACCAACGCAGATACCAACGCTTGAAATTGTTAAATTTGGGACTCGAAGCCGCGCAGATATTTTAGAAGGGGAAGATTGGCATCTGACGATATCATTGCAGCAGATATCATGCATTCAATTTACTGTTCCCCACGCTAAGCACTCTTTTAAAACTCGGCGGAGTTTCTATTTCCGGAGAGGTTGGGATCTGCGTAGATTTTCCACTGTTATACGCTGCCGTTGCACCAACGAAACGATAAGGGACATTGAAACGCTCTAGCGTTTCAATAATCACTGCTGAAGATCCCCCTGGCGCGGCGGGCATAATGTTGCCGGTAATGTTATTTTGACGAGCTTTGGTGTACACCCCA
Organism: Pectobacterium versatile; assembly: GCF_020166435.1. Lineage (GTDB taxonomy): Bacteria > Pseudomonadota > Gammaproteobacteria > Enterobacterales > Enterobacteriaceae > Pectobacterium > Pectobacterium versatile. Next base: position 29,475 of record NZ_JAINZP010000021.1, read on the forward strand.
TAGCCCACTTTCAACAATAAGCCTTCACTGACCAGACTACGCAATACTTTTCCAACTTGAGCATAGCTGCCAATATCTTTGAAGTCGTTGCGAGTGAAGACATAATGCTTGGAACGCTTCAGTCTGGACTGGATACGATCTCTTGTCGTCATGTTCTCCTCCGTTATTGGCAAGAAAATTGATACACTCACCCTATGCGTTTTTATCAATCATGCATTTTCAGCTCGTTAGCAAAGTCGAGCACATCTGCATGGTTTACCACCTTCCCAGCATCAACATCAGCAAGTCCTTTTTGAACCATCTGATGCCGTCGTTCTCTCTTTTCGATCATCTCGGTCAGTGCTTCTTTAATCACCCAGCTTTTGGATCTATCCAGTTCAATAGCCAGGCTTTCAACCGCAGCAGCAAGCCCGGCGGGTATCTGAGCACTGAGCGTCTTTTTAGACGGTGTTCCCATCAGTATCACCTCGACAAGAAAGGCCAATTACCTTTTATTAAGATAACCTGTGTTTGATACATCATTCATCAAGTAAGCACAACATCAGCATCCTTGCTACGTCATTTGATCACCTCGCCGCCAACATCCCTGGATAATGTTTGGCAATAATGTCGTTCATCTGCTCGATCAAGTCGGGGCGTTTAAAGATGAGATGACCGGTACCTTTCTGAAAGTAACGCACACTAAAGAACTCATCTTCGTATTCCTGCTGGTGCGGATTATCGCGGATATGGTCCATCAGCCGGATAGTGACATCGCCCCGATTATCGGGGATCGGTTTGCCATCCAACAGATACAGCATACGTTCCAGATCGGCCAGTTGATCGCGTCGCCAGCCCCAGTTCAGGCCAAAGCCCCAGCGGTTATATGTCACCAGATTATTAATGATTATTTTCTTACCAAAGTAGCAAGGGTGATTGGTTTTGTAATCCCACGATAGTCCTTTGAATACGTTGATGACCCCACGCTCGAATACCTCTTGTTTACTCTGGTGAAGTTGCTCAAACGTGCTGAGAATATTGGCTTCGCTGATGACCGGTAGCTCCCCTTCATCGAGATTTTTATGCCACTGGATACGCGCTTCAGCGTCCATCAGCGACAGCATGCCGGATTTCAGCATCAGGTCACGCCAGATATTGCGATCCAACGTGCGCGTGATGGCTGGCATCGCCTTGTCAGGCATTTCTGTCAGCCAGCAATCGTAGCGATGCCCTTGTTTCAGCCCCCACTCTTCAGCGGTGCCGCCGCCGATAGTCACTGTTAGCGTTGAGATCGCCCGTAGCTGGTTGAGGAGTTGCTCTATCTGTTGCAGCGCAGCATCACGTCCGGTGACGATACGCTCAATGTTGGTCGAGCAAATAAGCTCGGTGTGTTCGGTTAAAACCTCGGGTTCAATTTGCATAGTTTGCGGTCCATACATAAAAGCAAATGCGCCAGCCGGTCAGGGCTGGCGCATTATGCATTGAGGAAGAGAGTGAATTGATTTGGCCTGGTATTACTGGAAAGCGGCTCGCAATCTTTATGCTTTGAGCAAGCCGGTAGCGCGTCTGGCACGGAGAACATCAACAACAGTGAGAAACGGCGATTGCTCCTGCCAGTTAAAACCGTTGCGATCGATACGCACCAGTTCGTATTTTTCCACCAGAAAATTCACGGCATTGACCAACGTGATGCCAGCATCGATATGCTCCTGAATCACATTTTCCTCACAGAACGGCGTATCGTTCAGCGTGAGGCCGTAGTGCTTTTCCAGCAGGTAGGTCAGAAGCTGCTGCCAGACAGCTATAGGTGACGCACAGGGGTTATCCTCCCGTGACGGGATTGTAGGTGATGGTTGCATGGGAATACGCTCTTCAGATTAAGTCGATAAAATCAGGGAAATGCACAAGGTGAGTAGAGAAATTATGGATTAGTGTGTCGCAGCAGAAGTTGGATAAATAACAATATACACATAACCAAAACTGCCCAGCGTATCGGCTTCACAGGTCCATTCGTTGCAATGCAGCGTGATGCAGCCCTGCTGGCGGGGATTTAGCTCACCCGTGCGTAGCTTCTGCTCTAACTGCTTAATCTGCTGAGGGAAACTGTGTTCCAAGCTACGGGCCTCTGTTTTGCTAAAAGTACCGATAAAGCTGGCCCGGTCAGCCAGATAATGCAGACGATTACCTTCCTGCACCAGTCTGGCTCCGAATCGCGGAGTGATGGCACATTTTAATCCCCATTCCGGGGTGTCCGATGATGGCATGATGGTTTCCTCATAAAAACGCGGTAGTAAATGCGGTCATCACAGCCAGCCGCGTTCAGCGAACGACACCACCTCAGCGCCGCCGACCACCAGATGGTCGAGCACTTTGACGTCGAGTGGTGACAATGAGTCCTTAAGCTTGTCGGTGATATAGCGGTCGGCCTGACTGGGCTCGGCCCAGCCGGAAGGATGGTTATGCGCCAGTATTACGGCAGCGGCATTATGGCGCAGTGAGGCTTTGAGGATTTCACGCGGATGCACTTCGGTGCTGTTGATGCCACCCAGCGCGATAATTTCCTTTTCTATCAGGCGATGCTGGTTATCCAGATACAGCACCATAAAGACCTCGCGCTCCAGGCTACTGAGCTCCAGCATTAACCAGCTTTTGGTGTCTTCCGAGGTTTTGAACTGCCGCGCATTTTTACGCACCCGTTTTTCCAGCAGGCACAGCGCCATCTGGATGATGCGCTGTTCTTTGGACGCAACGCAGCCTGCCAATGAATTACATGACATGGTGATTCCTCAAGTTAAAAATCAGGCATAAAAAAGCCACTTCACACATGGAAGTGGCGTGTATTAGGGAAAATCATTTATTTTGCGGGGGAATTAGGTATCGGGTTTTCCGTCAACAAAGGAAGTGACTCCTCTAAGCTGTCTGCGAGTTCGTCTGCAGATAACTTCCCTGCTCGGTAATCCTGAATTTTTTCCAGTAGAGGTTCTTTATTAGCTATGAGGTAATCCAAACAGCGCTTTCGGTTTAATATCAACCTAACCGGAGTAGGAAGTATTTCATAAGCTTTATTGAATACACTCTCGATAAACACATCGTCTTTAAGCTTATCTTCAGCAATACCTATTAGCCCATTAATTATCACTTGCTGAAACATTAGCTTATATTTTGATGAAAAAACCGATTCTGACTTTTCAGAAGATTGATGTACGACATCGTCCTGATTAGATTCATTTATAATAGGTGAGATTTCAGCACATGACTCTGATGAATCTATTTCACATTGTGGTTTCTCTCTTGAAACATGAAACTTTCCTTTTAGACGCTGGAAACGTCCTTTTAGACCTTCAGACATAAATTCTCCACACTGAAATATGAATTCCGTAATCACTCAATTCGCAGCGTGCCATTGGGTAAGTTAAACCATACAGGCCGACCATCTTTATACTCTATTGTCACCCCCTCTCCTGCATACCCATCATGCATTTTATAATAAATTGAATAATACGGCCCATCACCGCCAACTTTAGTCACTTGAGCACAAAGCTGATCAGAGTTGCTTGATGCCCCCTTTTTTATCATTGCATCATTTATAACCGAACAACCGTTTTCCTTTAAATATGAGGTGATTCTTTCAACCTCTGCCATATCCTTTTTAGGGGGAGTGGATGCTGGGGTTGAAGGACGAGGAGAAAATTGAACAGAATCATTCCTGGTCGTAGGGTCATCTCCTTGTAGTGCAAGGTAAACAGGGCAATCTGACAGCCCAACTTTGCACACCTTCTCCAGTGCCTGTTGAGCCGGCCAGCCTTTTAACCCAGTATATTCAGCACCCGTTTCATCTGCACAATATGTGATGTCCTGATAAAAATTTCCAACAGAGTTCCTTGTGGTTGCTATCAGACAGGTCAATGCAACGGGTGGTTTACCATCCCAACGAATGTTTCCTTTTTTCCATATTGGATCTTCATTTGAATTAATTCCAATTCTATTTACATTATCCTCCAACTCTTTCAACAAAGGAATATCACCAGGTTTTGTTCGTAGCTTTAGATTTATATTGTTTATATTTTTCAACACTTCACCACCCTGCTTATTTAAGAGAAATGTATATCTATCTGGATGAATATTTCCTTTTATAACCATTGCATATGAATGAAAGCAGCTTAAAATCAATGTTAGCAATAACATTAAATTTTTCATTTATTATCCTTGTTTTTGAGTTCACTAATTAAAAGAGTATAGTTTTACGCAATTTCATTTCTTGACAACCGTCTTATTGAATGGCATATCCCCCAAGTTAAAAAACCTGCTGTAATAGATTTCAATATAATGGATGAACTCTGCATTAAAACAACACACATCGCGAGAGCTGCTATAGTTATATCTGCTACATTTCCACTTTTTACCTTTTTACTCTTCTGATTCATAATCATACTCCGACTAAATTACTGATTGATGCAGTCCTGCCACGTAATATCCTTTAATGCTTCATTTAAACCACTGGCCGAAAAATCTTTAGATTCCCCAGATTGGAAAGAAGTAAAACGCAGCAGATCACTGTTTTTCGTCTGCTTGAGTACCTCAAAAATAATAGTGGCTGGAATCTCCCCATTGACATTCTTTACGTTATCTAATTCGTATTTTTGGCTATTGATGGACAGGAATACATCCTGAGCACCTTCTATAGAAGTGATTGCATAGCTTTCAGCCGGAATGCTGAAACGGACAACCAATTGCTGGTTAGCACACTCAAGAGTCAGAACTTCATTGCTGGCATTCCTGCTATTGAGCGAAAACTCCATCCCACCGGTTGTCCCATACCAATCTCCCCACTGCTGATCTGCTACAACTGCATGTGCGTTAGTACAAAATATCAGCGCTGTAACTATCCAGATTCGTAGACACTTCATAAATAATTTCCTCATGATTTTATTGAAAAATTTATAACTCCGATGATTAACATTTTCATGATTATCGTAATGTTGAACTGATGGCAGGTATAATCGTTAATACAGATCGAAAAACGATTATCGATCGTCATTTTCTATTATAAAAACGATCGATTTTTAATTATTGATAGTCATTATCTATCAAAATAAGGTTATTCGATCGATAATGCAGATCGGTCTATCTAAAGCCGTACTTTAGGATACTTCTGGAGGACTTCATATTGGTAATATAGAACCGAAAAAAAATAGAAAGCTAAATTAATTCATTAGAATATTGATAAAAACTCAAAAAAGTATTTTTAAAAATGTACGTTTTTAAAAAATTATAAAAACTTAAAACAAAAATCACATTTTAATTTAAATATCTTTTAAAAAACCGAATGTGATTGAATAAAAATTAATTATCTTATTTAAGATCCAAAATATTCTATTGTCAGTAAATCAAACAAGTGAGCGAATGCCAATGGGTTTACTAAATTAAGTGATTCAGGTGATCTACTTCAGTCAGTGTACATACAACTTGAAAGATAACGCGTATAATTATCTTATACGCTCGTTATTTTCAAATATATTACCTCTAAAGAGATACATTCCTATACATTTCACATGAAAATTAACATGCATCTATGATGTTGAAATTTATTTCTGAAACAACGAGTTCTGTTTCTTTAACATCTGTAATGGTTTCATGTTCTTTAGATGATTTTAATTTATCAAAATTCATTAGTTTTTTTGATTTTTTATTTATTGCCAACTTATTTCGACCATTTTGCGCTTCCCATGCTTTATTGAAACGGCGAATGAATTTATTATCTTGATAATACCAGAATATATATAAACAGCGAATAATTAAATATTTTTCACTAATGCTTGCTGGCTTGAATAACGAAAGCAATGAGTCTGCATGAATAAAGTTACCAGTCATTGTAAAATTCAATTCATGGCTATGTGTATAATAATTATGTTCAAGTGGTGATAATGCTATATTCTTTGTTTTATTTAATAGTCTTTTTTGTGCACCGATTTTAACGTTTCGTTTATCTTTTTGCATATACCCCCATGCCCATTCACACTTGATTTTATCTGTTTTTTTTAGAGGGATTTTATCTTTTAGCGGATAGCTATCATACCAATCAGATCTGATTCTATTCATAAGTTCAAGTTTTCTTTTCAACCCTAGTGCTGCTCGATCAAAAAAGTCAACAATAACTAAAAATCGCTCCTGATGGTTAGCTGGGTAAAGTGTAATATCTAATTTGTTGTATAAAATTTCTGGCGAAATGATTGGATCTCCTGTTTCAGTTTTAACAACGAAGGTACGGTTCGCAAGAAAATTAATATCCAACGTACGAATGCTGAGCCAAGTAAAATAACATGCATCCTGGCATTTTTTAAACCATGCAAATTCACGCATAGGAATTAAATTGTCATTCATATGCTTATAATAGTTAGCAACGCAGCCTTGTTTATGGTAATCATCATAAAATCTTTTAATAGCATCACTTATTGCCATCGATGCTTTTTTTATATCTAAACCATGTATGTGATCAATATTTAATGTGCTGTCCTGATATTTTTTATCATAATTTATGGCCGCAATATCATGCTGAAATATCCATCTGCAGAACCGCAACTCCCTCTCACTTTTTAGTTCCACACTAGTCAACTTTTTGTTCACGCCATATCTCCCTACTGATCATGACACCTAATAGCGAAGTACCGCACATACATCTTTTCTTTCAGTTTAACTGTTTAAAACAGTAGGGTAAATCATTTGAAAAATTATAGTTTTTTTATAGGTAAAATCGTAGGCAATAACTTGCATACAACCACTGAAAAACCTGGCCTACATAAAGAAAAATCACGAAAAAATTCGTACCAGTGATGAGAACTACTGATAGTCCTAATGAGTATTACATCGAAGAAAGGATTGCTTAGGTCAGTTACCTGCTCTGTACGACCTTCCGTGGGTGATAATCGCGAAGGCTAATGCTGTTCAGTATGAGGTATCAAAAGATGAAAATGTGTATTACTCAACATATTCACCACATGACATGAAAGGATGTCATCCGGCGTCCTCCTGACTCTTTACAGGTAGACTTTCATGAACATGATTAATATCCATAACGACAAATTCGTTGATATGACTTTTATTACCTCTTTCACAGGTATGACTGATAAGTGGTTTTACAAATTAATACAGGAGGGGAAGTTTCCACATCCTGTCAAATTCGGACGTAGTTCTCGTTGGTTAGAAAGTGAAGTGATTGCATGGTTTGAAGAACAGTTAGTTAAATCACGGAAAAAATAGCAATTGAAAAATAAGTTATCAGTAAGGAATAAGTAATACTATAACTTCGGAGTGAGAAAACAAGGGAATTAGCCCTTTCGATTAGATACATTAACGGTGAAAGATAAAAACCCATGTCGGGTTGGTAATATATACATATACAACAGAGAATATCAATACTTATTAATCACCCCTAATTATAATCTATGAAAGATGTTGCTATCGTTATCTACCAACGAATAGGTAAATAAGTTTAAATACACCAAGTGATTAATATTAATTATGCAATATACATTATGAAATGAAAACGATCTTCGTTTTTATTTTAATAAAAAGACTTTAATAAAGGGAGTATTGTTATGACAGGTTACAATAATAATCATGGGGCATTAAACAATCATTACATAGAGAAAATGAAAACGGTGATTGGTAATGCAGTACAAGACCATCACAGAACAATGGCTGTAGTCATGTTGCTCCGATTACCTGATCATGTTAATGACAGCAACGATATCCCCACTATGATTAATTATAGCCAAGGAATTATGAGTCGTTTTATCGAGTCACTGAATGCGAAGATTGCTTCTCTTATGAATAAAAAGAAAAAACAAGATATCAGAACACATCCTTGCCATCTGAGATATTCATGGGTTCGTGAATATTGCCAGAATGGAAAACCTCACTACCACGCTGTTATCTATGTAAATAAAGATTCATTCCATTCACTTGGTGATTATATGAAAATTTCAGATAACTTAGGCTCACTAATTCGTGAAGCATGGTTAAGTGCGTTAAATTTAATTGGTCACAATGAATATCTAAGTCTGGTTCATTTTCCAGAAAACCCCCTTTATTATCTAAATGTCAATGAATCCCAGTACCCTCAGGTTTTCAATGACCTGATGTATCGCCTTAGCTACTTTGCTAAGGATAAATCAAAGAGTTATAGCAAAGAACAGCGTTCTTTTGGATGCAGTCAGCGCTAAAAGAGAATCCGTGATATTAGGGCAAAAAAAGTATAATTCACTTCGTGGTTAATTAGACGTTAGGAATAGGAAACTGAATGAAGCGATCTGGTGACGAAATCGTCAGTGACCGAGTAGCCCGGGAAATGGCTACATAAAAGCGTTTCGCTTGTGCTTGGCGTTCATTAACAAAATGGGGCACGTTAGGAATAACGACATGATCAAATTCAAGCCCCTTTAATAGCAGCGGATGCAGAGGGTTTCTGCGGTTACTCGAAGTAGTCCATATCCAATTTAGGCACTTTAACCAAGCGGGAAGATACACCCACCTCGTTTTCGATCATCAGGTGGACTAAACGTTCACCATCAACCAACACCATGCCTTCAACGGAATGAGCAAAATCTCTCGCTTGTGCAGTGAAACCTGATGTAGTGATAAATACACCGCGCTTTGCTTTTTGTCCCGCTAATGCGCCATAGAAAGCCTGAAGTTCAGGGCGTCCGACGGTGTTCTGCCAGCGTTTAGCCTGCACATACACCTTTTCTAGCCCCAGCTTATCAAGTGAAATAATGCCATCAATGCCGCCATCCCCAGTACCGCCTACGCGCTGAAGATCATCGCGATGTCCGCCATAGCCCAGTCGGTGAAGCACATCCAAAACAATGACTTCAAAACGCGCCGGAGAGACCTGTAATAAATTCTCTAGCACTTCAACAGCGACAGCGTCACGTAGCTCTTTTAACGCTTGATCGAGGCGATCGTCAGGGCTGCTTTTCGCTAATTCTTCATGCGTGAGCAACGTTGGACTTTGATCCAATTCCACAGCATCAGATTGTTGTTTGAGTTTGACATCCATGAAATCAAACGCCAGATGGTTCACTTGTTCTTCCGTTAGCGGTTGAGGATGAGCCTGTATCCAATGAAGCCCTTCCGTGGTTAAACACCACTTTCCTCTTGATAGGCTTTGAGATAGCCCCGCACGTTTCAAGCGATCATGCGCCCAGCCAGTTCGGTTTTTATACACCAACTGACCGCTAGCAATCATCACCGCACGCTGATTATCATCGAGGCCAAGCATATCAGCAGCAGCTTCGTGCGCATCACGCGCAGGAACACCCTCGGGCTTGGTAGCTAAAAAACGCAGTACAGGTTCAATAAATTTATCGTAAGTTGGTACGGTCATAGATACATCCCTGCTGATATTTTCTAATGATTAGAGACCAAACAACTGAATCATTACCGTATGCTAGATAAGACATTGCAGATCAGAGTGTTGTACAACAATTTTACCGCTAAGCTAAAGTAGGTACCGCCTAGCATAGATCGGAAAATATGACTCCCGCCATGCTATCCAAGCGTATTTTTACTATTTCCCATTCCGGCATCACCTGTCCCATTAGCCGATAAAAACGTTCGCTATGGTTATGCTCAGCGATATGACACAGTTCATGTAGAATCACATAGTCGATGCATTCACGCGGCGCTTTGACCAAATAGGGATTAAGCGTCAACCGACCATGAGGAGAGCAACTCCCCCATTGGGTTTGCATGGTTAAAAGGCGTAGTGGCGGACGTTCGCTGACCCATAATGTCTGTTCCAGCATCGCCTCTAATCGTCTGGAAAAGACCTCTTTAGCTCGTGTTTTATACCAACCCACAAGCAACTGCCGAACCTTTGCTGCGTTTCTCTGGTGTAGAGCCACTTCCAGCTTGCCGCGCAGCATCTTGACGCCCTGTATCCCTGATGGCTCTTCAAGCACCTTTAGCAGATATTGCTTACCCAGGTAATAATGACTCTCCCCGCTAATGTACTGCCGTGGGGTGATGTATTCACGCTGCTGGCGAAAATCACGTAGTTGTTGATATATCCAACGACCACGCTTTTTCACCGCATTCAGTACCGCATGATCGTTGGCGTCTTCTGGCGCTGAGACCACCACGCTACAATCTGGATGCACCTTAATCAGGATGCGTTCAGTTGCCTGAAGACGCGGAACACAGTCGAAGCAAATTCGCTCATCGCCATAGAAAAAGCACATTGACCGATGTGGGTACTGAGCAGACACGGCTTAACCCCCACTCAACCCGACGCGGGTGATTTGTACGATCATCTCCACCATCCTTTTTGCTTGATCCATACCACCGCCAATCGCTTTGCATTCTTTAAACAACATCGGTAGCAGTTTCTTACGGATATCCGCTTCAATGTTTTGTGGATTAATCGAGTGTTCTGCCACCGAGACATCGACAAGCTGATCGAGAGTAAATGCCAGTTTTACCCATTTATCCTGTACCTGTGCATCAGTAATCGCAAAAACCTCCGGCAGAATTTTTCTGAATACGCCAAAATAAGCTTGAGCATGGTGATTACCGGCAAATGCATCGGGGATATCATTCAGCCGACGTTCTTGTACCTGCTCTTCAAACTCACGAAACAGCAGGTATTGCTTCAACGGATGATCAAATAGCTTCTCCGCTTCTTCAATCGCCTGACGCAATAGCTTAGAAAAAGCCTCCTGCGCGTAAGGATCGTCACGCAGTTGCTGTTCAATCATACGCGTGACGCGTGTTTTGATGATGTCTGTTTCGTTGCGGGTTTTCTCATCGCTCCAGTCTTCGGGGGGCTCGTTACGGCCCATTTGACTCACTTCATACACCCCACCAGGCTCCCGCACGCTAACACCGACCACATGCTTATCCAGCAGTTTTTTAACTTGCGCAGCATACTCATCGTAATCGATACGTTCACCTGCATCCTGCTGAGCTAATTGCCGCAAGCTGGAGAACTGTTTCATCGTTTCTTTATAGTGATAACGATCGTCATCACTGAAGCTTTTATCTTCAAAGAACGTAGCAGATTGCAACGCCACTTTCAGGCAACTGGCAAACGCCGTCAGCGCCTCGTAGAAGTCTTCACGCACTTTCAGATGAATATCGACGAGTTCGCCGTTCTGCTCTTCAATACGCGGTATCAGCACCTGACGCAGTTGTTCGATGTCATTCTTATTTTTCACACCGGCAAAAATAGCCCACAGATTTTTATAAAGCTGAGGTAGACGTTTGTACTCCGTACTCATCTGATCGTAGAGGCCAACAAGATCGTTAATGTCGTAACCGCCCTGGGTGCGTGAAGCGAGCTTTTGATAGTCCTTAATGGTGGTATCCAACTCACTGAGAATGCCGCGATAATCGATCAACAAGCCGAATTTCTTTTTCGGATGCAAACGGTTAACACGAGCAATAGCTTGGATCAGGTTGTGCCCTTTAAGCGGCTTGTCGATATAGAGCACGGTGTTTTTCGGCTCGTCAAAGCCCGTCAGCAACTTATCGACCACAATCAGTATTTTTAGCGAGTCATCTTTATCAAAACGTTCGATGACATGCTGGGTATAAGCCTGTTCATCCTGCGAGCCAACATTCTCTTTCCACCACTGTGTCACTTCCGGCGTGGTGGACTCATCGATCTCGGTATTGCCTTCACGGCTATCTGGCGAGCTGATAACCACCGCTGATTCAAATAAGCCTGCTTCATCAAGATATTTTTTATACTTAATCGCAGAGACTTTACTGTCGCAGGCGAGTTGGCCTTTTAAGCCATCATCAATGTTCTTGACGAAGTGATTAGCAATATCCAATGCGATAAGACGGATGCGATCGTCAGTGCTGTATATTTGCCCTTTTCTGGCAAACTTACGTTTGAGGTCTGTTTTTTGCTCGTCGCTCAAGCCCTCAGTAATACGCTCAAACCAGCTATCAATCGCACGTTCATTCACATCAAGGTCCGGAATGCGCTCTTCGTAAAGCAGTGGGGTTACTGTTTTGTCTTCCACTGCCCGTTGCATGGTGTAGGCATGCACAATAGGGCCAAACTTATTGGTGGTTTTATCGTCTTTTAACAACGGGGTGCCGGTAAAAGCGACAAAGGAGGCATTAGGTAGAGCCTGCTTCATACGGATATGGTTTTCACCGCCCTGGCTGCGGTGGCCTTCATCAATCAAGACGATAATATCTGAGCTGGTATTAACGCATTCTGGCAACCGGGTGGCAGTGTTAAACTTCTGGATCAGTGAAAAAATAATGCGTTCAGTCCCTTTGCCAATCTGCTCAGCTAATCGCGTACCGGATGTCGCGATAGCGGATGTTTTATCTCGTTTACCTGACAGTTCACCGCCAGAAATAAAGGTACGGCTGAGTTGTTTTTCCAGGTCAATTCGGTCAGTCACCACCACAATGCGGCACTGCTTTAGGGTTTCATGCAGAATCAGTACTTTGCTCAGAAACACCATCGTAAATGATTTACCGGAGCCCGTGGTATGCCAGATAACCCCGCCTTCACGACCCCCATCGGGGCGCTTGGTATTAATTCGCTCAATCAGACGCTTAATGCCAAACACCTGCTGATAGCGAGCAACGACCTTCCCCGCTTTCTTATCAAACAGCGTAAAATAGCGTGTCATCTCCAACAGGCGAAATGGTGACAATAGGCTAATTAACAGCTTATCTTGCCCGGTAACGGCAAGCTCACCGCTCGTTGTTAACTGTTGATACCAATCCACAACGGCTTGAGGCCGGTGGCTAAACAGCGCAGTGAATTGCCCAGTAGAAAGTGAGTGATTCTTGAGGGCATACATCTCAGCGTCAGAGATATCCTCTTCACGCCAGTTTGCCCAAAACTTGGCTGGCGTGCCGCAGGTGCCATAACGACCATCATGACCATTAATGGATAACAGTAGCTGGCTGTAAGCGAATAAACGCGGAATTTCATCGTGGCGCTGATTACGTAGGCTTTGCGAAATCCCTTCATCAATGGTTGGTCCTTTTTTGGCATTACCATCTGGGCGTTTGGCCTCAATGATCGCCAACGGAATACCATTCACGAAACAAACGATATCAGGCCTGCGCGACTCAATACCATTGGAACGAGTCACGCTAAACTCTTCAGTAAAGACAAAGCTGTTATTTGCCGGATTATGCCAGTCAATCAATGCTATGGTGGGATTGGCCTTTTTGCCATCAATAAACTCAGTGACCGAAATGCCGTATATCAGGTGGTTATAGAGCCGTTCATTGGCGGTAAGCAAACCTTCGTTCAAAGCCGGGTTGTTCACTTCGGCAATCAGGCTATCAATCGACTTGTCAGAGAGCGGGTAGTCCCGTCCTGCAAAAGTGAAAGTACGCTTTTCCAATTGCTCACGCAGAATCTGGCTTAATACAACCTGATCCGCCTTATTACCACGTGTTGCCAGAGCATATTCAGGCGTTATGTATGACCAACCGAGATTGGAGAGCAATGCCAGCGCCGGAATTTTAGCGCTGTATTCTTCCTGAAACTTTGGCGCATATTGCGTACTCATGGCGCATCCTTATTTTTCGGATTGGCTTGCCACTGTAATAGCTCAGTAATATCCCACTCGCCCTCAGCCTCTTTTAAACGGCGCTGTTGCTCAGCAAACTGTTCATATTCAGCCTGAGCCTTATCATCCGCCATTTTCTTACTAATGGTACCTGCGCCTTTTAATACATCGCGATCGTTGAATTGCAGAAATTGATCTAATTTTTCCTGCCAGTCGCGTAAAAATATCTGCTGACGGCGTCTGGCCTGATCTTCCGCAAAATCCAACCACATATTGACTACGCGGTTCAGTTCGTCGACCTCGCTTCGGTTGAGATAATTTTTAGCGACGGTAACATCCCCTTTGCGCACTTCATCGCCCTTGAAGCTGGTCAAGCCCATATGCGGTAAGCTGGCATCGGCGCGTTGGTGAATAAGCTCAGCAGCCGTTTTTCCGGTACAGGCAAAATGCAGTTTATTCTGGATAGTCTGGAAAAAAAGCGTAGTTTCTTTTAATGAGGGTTGATAATCCGCTGCGAGAGCAAAAATTTCCCGTACCCGTAAATAGACGCGCCGTTCGCTGGCACGAATATCGCGAATGCGTTCCAGCATCTCGCCAAAGTAGTCGGGTACCACTGACGGGCCAACCGGTGGATTTTTCAACCGCTCATCGTCCATCACAAAGCCTTTGATCAGGTATTCCTGCAAGGTTTGCGTGGCCCACTGGCGGAACTGGGTGCCACGGGTTGAACGGACGCGATAACCCACGGCCAGAACTGCTTCAAGGTTGTAATGATCGATCTCCCTTGCAACCTGCCGCTTACCCTCTAAACGAACTATCCGGAATTTCCGGATAGTTGAATTTTGAGCAAGTTCGTCTTCAGCAAAGATGTTGATCAGATGCTCATTGATGGTTCGAACATCTTTACCGTATAGCTCAGCCATTGAGGCTTGCGACAGCCAGAGTGTTTCTGCTTCAAATCGACATTCAACCCGAGCACGACCATCATCGCTTTGGAACAGCAGGAATTCTCCCGCAGGGGCTGGAGGTAAGTGTTTATCCATTATGCCGCCTCCGTTTTCACCCGGCGTTTACCGGTGAGCAGTTGCTGCATCAGGGCTTTTTTTTCTTGTTTTAGGTGGTTGAGCTTTTGTTTTAGGGTTTCGATTTCTTGGTCTGCAATGTTAAGTGATGTTGAAATTGCTTTTTGCTCCTCTAAGCTTGGCAACAAAATACTAAATTTTTTCACCATACCCGCATTTAGATTAGACTGTGTACCTTGTTGCCCTTGAAGTTTAATTCTTTCTTTCAAATGACTTAGAAAAAAATATAAATACTCATAGTGCAAATCTTGCTTCGGACGTATACCAAGAATTGCTTGAGAAGAACAAAGTGGAACTCGAGCAATACTACATTCTCCAATAGAAGCATACATTGCATAAAGAATGGTATTTTCAGGATATAGTTTCGCAGAGCTATTTTCCAAACCAATAATAGAAAGAGTCTTATCAGTAGATATGATCCACTTCCCTTGACTTGTCATATCAGATATCGAGACCCAAGGAATACCACCATTGTAGTATTCCTTAACAGAGGATGTAGGAGTTCCACCACTGCTCATATTGGCAACAGCTCCCAATGTCGTTTTTTTCCACTTATCACTAAACCCCGGAAAACGTTTCTTACTAGTAAGTAATTGCTGCATCAACGCTTTTTTCTGCTGCTGGCTATTGACGAGCAGTTGTTCAGTGGTAGTGATCGCTTTATCCCAGGTAGAAAGGATTTTGGCGATTTTTTTTTGTTCAATAAGGGAGGGGGTATTAATCAATATTTCCCCACAATCAGGCACACGCATGTGCGCAACAGTCCCCCCATTACAGAAGTTGTCAATCTGCTTTTGACAATACTCACTTAATAATGAGTAAAAAAGATAATAATTATCTGCTACATCAGTGTTGGTCCTATACATCATAGTTCTTTGCCCGAGGAATACTCCATTATCGTCCTCAAGAATACCAACTTCACCAACAGGAGCTTCTCGTGTAAAGATGATATCTCCTTTTTGAGGTTTTCCTCTTTTAACCCATTGTAAGTAGGTTTCTTCGGTTACATATCGAACACTCTGGGTATCTACCCGCCCATTACGAATATTGGTGGTTCGCAGCATTTTAAAATTGGTTTCATAGTCCACCACAGGCGCAGTTTTGTTCACACAGTCGATGATAGCTTCACAGGCATCTTTAATGGAGATTCGTTTCCACCCCTTAGGCACCATAACCCAACTCCTCCAGATACTTCGCCATTTCAGCTTCCAACTCAGCCAATTGTATTTGCAATTGCTTACGCTCGGCACGGACCGCCATCAGGTCGATTTCCTCTTCTTCTTCAAAGGTATCAACATAGCGAGGAATGTTCAGGTTGTAGTCGTTGTCACGGATCTCTTGTAGGCTGGCAAGATAAGCATATTTATCAACGTTATCGCCATTTCTGTAGGTTTTAACGATTTTGGCAATATTTTCCACGCTAAGGCGGTTCTGGTTTTTACCCGGTTTAAACTCTCGACTGGCATCGATAAACAACACGTTATCGTCAACCTTGTGCTTTTTGAAAATCAAAATCGCAGCAGGAATACCGGTGCCAAAAAACAGCTTTTCCGGTAGACCAATCACCGCATCCAACAGGTTTTCTTCAATCAGTTTCTGACGAATTTTCCCTTCGCTGGAACCACGGAAGAGTACGCCGTGCGGCACCACGACACCCATACGCCCAGTTTTCGGCTTTAGGGTTTCGATCATATGTAAAATAAAGGCGTAGTCACCTTTGGTTTTCGGCGGAAGGCCACGGCGGAAACGGCTGAACTGATCGTCTTCCACATCACTGTACCCCCACTTATCCAGCGAGAAAGGTGGGTTGGCGGTGACGATATCAAACAGCTTTAAGTTACCGTTTTTATCCAGCAGCTTGGGGTTACGGATAGTATCGCCCCATTCGATTTTGTGGTTATCTTCGCCGTGCAGGAACATATTCATTTTCGCCAGCGACCAGGTTGAACCAATCGCTTCCTGCCCATATAGTTCATACTGCTTGCTGCCGTGGTTTTGCACCACTTTACGACCGCATTTCATCAATAACGATGCGGAACCACAGGCGGGATCGCAAATAGTATCGCCCGGCTGTGGATCGAGTAATTCTGCCATCAAATCGGACACTTCCGGCGGGGTATAGTACTCGCCAGCTTTCTGACCGCTGTTGGCGGCGAACTTACCAATCAGATACTCGTAGGCATTACCAATCACATCCAACTTACCGACGCGACTTGGTTTCAAATTTAATTCGGCGCTAGAGAACTCAACTAACAAATCTTTCAGAATCCCGTTCTTTTGCTTCTCTTCACCCAGCTTGTCGGTATTAAAAGAGATGTCCTGGAACACGCTTTTCCCAGCGTCTTTCAGTTTTGTGCCGTTGGCTTCCTCAATCGCGTGCAGAGCCTTATCGATACGCTCGCCGTTACCCGGTTCATTCCGCTGCTGAAAGAGCGTATAAAAACTGGCTTGTGCTGGCAGAACAAAACGCTCGTTTTTCATCATTTCTTCGATCAATTCAGGTTCATCACCATACTCAGCCTTATAGCCATCGTAGTGATCCTGCCAGACATCCGAAATGTATTTAAGGAACAGCATGGTAAGAATGAAGTCTTTATAGGTATCGGGGCTGATGGTGCCACGGAAAATATCGCATACGCTCCATAACACACTGTTAATACGATTCTGGTCGATCTTGTTACTCATAACACATTAATCCTTAGATAATTTTTTCAAAATACCGAGTTGCAGTTTCTGGCGATTAGCTTGTAACTGGCTAATCAACAGGTCTTCCTGTTCCCACACCTGTTGCAACCCAATAATATTTTTCTGAACATCTATCGATGCTAAAGGTAGTTTTACCTTGAGTAAGGCAGCTTTGGTAACCAACTGAATATTCGTGCCGCTGCGATGAAACATTTGCTGAATCGTTGGATGATTAATGAGCCAGCACAGGTACTCAGGCAACACCGTTTTTGTCTTAATATTGATGATAAGAAATTGATTCGTCGCCACTATGGGTGCGTTACCGTGATAAACTACAGCCACATTGCGGTTGCCGCGTGCAGCAACCACAATTTCTCCCGGTTCAAGCAACGGCGGAGTGGCATTCTGTTCCCATACCACGGTTGGCAGTGTATCCGGCACGATCCGCGCATCTTGAGTAAGGTCTTTAATCTGCAAGATGTGCACGTTGCCAGCGGGGCTGGGTTGTATTGCCTCACGAAAGGTAAATCCTGAACGAACGTCAGCAATCTTTTCCAGGTTCACTAGAGTTTTAGGCATTCTTACCTCTGATATTGCGCCATCCCTGGCGCATATAGATCTCACGAAATTACTGTAAATTATCTTTCAGCCACTGAGAGATCTCATTTGATAACCCATACCACGCTGCCTCTCCCTGTAAGCGAGTAACCAAAAGCCCATCATCAGCATCCATTACCGCCTTAAGGTTATCGCGGACCTGCACTGCGGTTTGGTCTGTAACGATAATCCAGGTCGACTCAAGAGGATGACACCAGTTCCCATAGGACTGAATACGTTCGATAAGAGACGAATAGTTACGCTGTTTACGCAGATCGTAGTTAATTTGATATACTGGCATAGCTTCTATTTCCTTCTGGCAAGTTGGAGTTTAAGTGATCGCTACAGGTGGCCGCCTGTAGCATCGCAACATCAATATCTATAGAGACAATATAGAGATAAAATGAATCAATGAATTCATCATCCTGCAAACACTCAACAGTGTCAAGAAACAAAAAACGCAGTAGCATCTCTATAGATTAAGTAAGTTGAGGGTTTAGAGGATAAAAAATAAATGGCCCCAGTCATAAAGCTTGTTAGGGGCCCCAACAGCGCAATGAAACCTCTTACAAATAGAGCCGCCGCGCACACCTGCGTGAACTAATGGCTAACTTTCCCAAAATCAAACGCACTCACCGCCTTCTCCCGATTCGCATCGAGATAATCCGCCCACCATTGCAGCATCAGCTTGCGTTCGTCCAGGTGCTCCGCCTTGTGGATATACGCTGCTCGTACAGAGTTACGCTCTATATGGCTCATCTGCCGTTCTACCGCATCCCTCGACCATAACCCCGATTCAATCAGCGAGCTACAGGCCATCGTTCTGAAGCCGTGGCCGCAGACTTCAACCTTGGTGTCATACCCCATAACCCGCAGCGCCTTATTCACCGTGTTTTCACTCATTGGCTTACGCGGATCGTGATCGCCAATAAAGATCAGCTCATGGTCGCCACTGAATTGTTGTATTTGCTTCAGAATAACCAGCGCCTGTCGGGAAAGTGGCACCAGATGCGGAGTACGCATCTTAGAACCTCGATGGGAATGTTTCACCCCTTCGATGGGTTCGCGCTCAGGGGGAATGGTCCACATTGATGTTTCAAAATCGATCTCCGACCAACGGGCAAAGCGCAACTCGCTGGAACGGATAAAGATCAGTAGCGTCAACTCGACAGCCAAACGAGTCAATGGCCTGCCGGTATAGCTATCAATGCGTTGAAGCAGTTCGGGAGTATGCTTTAATTCCAATGCCGGACGATGCTGTCGATTGCTGGACGCTACAGCGCCCGCCATTTCCTGCGCCGGGTTGTAGTCAATTAATCCGCTCTGTACCGCGTAACGCATTATTGCGGTTGTACGTTGCTGAAGTCGTGAGGCAACTTCAAGACGGCCCGACTGTTCCACTGCCTTGATGGGTGCAAGCAGGTCACGGGTTTTAAGCTCAGCAATGTTGCGTTTACCGATAGCGGAGAAAAGATTATCTTCCAGGCTTTTCAGCACGCGACGGCTATGCTCTTCCGACCACTTTTTATTGGTGGCATGCCATTCAATGGCAACTTCTCGAAAGGTCAACGCCTCGCTCTGTTCAATCTTATCAGATTTCTTTTTATCACCAGGGTCACTGCCGTTCGCCAGTAGCTTACGCGCTTCATCACGCCGTGCTCGTGCATCGGCCAGAGAGACATCAGGATAAACACCCAGTGCCAGCATCTTCTGTTTACCGCCAAAGCGATACTGTAAGCGCCAGTACTTTGAACCATTGGGATGAATCAGCAGGTGCATGCCGTTGCCGTCGGTAAGCTTGTATTGCTTATCGGCAGGCTTGGCTGTTCTGACTTTGATATCAGTAAGCGCCATGTTTAGGCCCTCCCTGTTGGTATATGCATTATCGAACCGGAAATACCATCATCTGTACCAACAACTGTTGGTAGATGTACATTGAAGTCGGTTGACCCTGAGAGAGTTAATATAGCGGGAAAGGGGGATAAATACTGGATTTTAGGCATAAAAAAAGACCTCAGTTGAGGTCTATTTACATACTGTTGGTGCCGAAGGCCGGACTCGAACCGGCACATCTTTCGATGGTTGATTTTGAATCAACTGCGTCTACCGATTTCGCCACTTCGGCACAGAAGTAGTATGCGGAAAACGGGTGCATTATACCGTTTGACGGCTCTCGCGCAACGTTAATCCACTCCGTGTTCGGTTAAGTGCTGAAAAAATCATCTTTAGCAACGTGTTATGCCCGCTTCGCCTTAATATGGTGCGGTAATTGACGTTGTCGAGGGCACTTTGTCACAGCCAATAAAAAAGCGCCGAGGAGTGATCCACTCGGCGCTTTCTCTGATTTATTGGCTGCTATCGGCGTTTAAGCAGCAGCGCGACGCTGATGAACAGAAACACCGAGCTCGGCAAGATCGCGCCCAGGATCGGCGGGATGCCATAGACCAGGCTGAGTGGACGGAAAATCTCATTCAGCAGGTAGAAGAGGAAGCCGAAGCTGATACCTATCACAATGCGTGAACCTGCCGACACGCTGCGCAGCGGGCCGAAGATGAAAGAGACTGCCATGAGCATCATCACCGCCACTGAGACCGGTGCAAAGATTTTGCTCCACATGTTCAGCTGGTAGCGATTCGACTCTTGCCCGCTTTGTTTCAGGTATTTGGCGTAATTATGTAGCCCACGGATCGACAGCGCATCAGGCTCAAGCGCCACCACGCCCAGCTTATCCGGCGTCAGGTTGGTTTTCCATTCTCCGCTGAACGTCTGGCTGCCACCAATTTGTTTGCCGTCGCTCAAATCAGATTCATCAACTTGCGAGAGCTTCCAGACATTCCTGTCATCTTCAAACTCTGCGGAAGCCGCATAGCGCACGGATAGCAGCTTGTTCTTATCGTCGAAGTGGTAGATGTTGACGCCAGACAGCTCTTTATCGCCCGTCACCCGTTCGATATAGATAAAGTCATTACCGTCTTTTGCCCACAGTCCGCCCTGCGTAGAGATCATCGACCCACCGGAGATCATCTGAGAGCGGTAGTTGCGCGCCATCTGTTCCCCTTGCGGAGACACCCATTCGCCAATCGCCATCGTTAGCAGCACCAGCGGGATCGCAGTTTTCATCACGGCCGTCGCGATCTGCAAGCGGGTAAAGCCGGAAGCCTGCATCACCACCAGTTCGCTGCGGGTCGCAAGCTGGCCCAGCCCGAGCAATGCGCCGAGCAGCGCCGCCATTGGGAAGAAGATCTCAATATCTTTAGGTACGCTGAGCAACGTGTACAACCCAGCGCCCAGCGCCGAATACTCGCCCTGCCCAACTTTACGCAGTTGGTCGACAAATTTGATGATGCCGGAGAGCGACACCAGCATGAACAACGTCGTCATGATGGTGGTGAAAATCGTTTTGCCGATATAGCGGTCTAATACACCAAACATCAGGCCGCTCCTTGTGTTCTAAGAATACGAGGCTTAAAGCGGGCGCGCACTTTGCGCATCGGCACGGTATCCCATAGGTTAAGCATCACAGCGATACCGAAATACGTCAGGTTGGTCAGCCAGACCCATACCATCGGATCGATTTTGCCTTTACTGGCGTTAGAACGCAGAGAGCTTTGCAGCAGGAAGAAAATCAGGTACAGCAGCATCGCAGGCAGCATGCTCAATACCCTACCCTGACGTGGGTTCACCACACTCAGCGGCACCACCATCATCGCCATGATCAGTACCGAAATAATCAACGTCAGTCGCCAGTGGAACTCTGCACGCGCATCGTGCGCATCCGAATGCCACAGGGTCTGCATATCCATTTGCTGCACGTCGCTATTATTGAGCGTCACGCTCTGGTGACCAATCACGGCCTGATAGTTGGTGAAATCCGTGATACGAAAATCACGCAGCAGCGCCGTGCCTTCGTAACGTGAACCGTTATCCAGCGTTACGACCTGCGCACCGTCTTCGTTTTGCTTGATATGACCGCGATCGGCAACGACGACAGAAGGTCGTGCGTTACCGCTGGGGCGCAGCTGTGCCAGAAAGACGTGCTCAAACTCCGAGCCTTTGACATTGCCGACAAACAACACCGCGTTGCCACCCTGTGCGGACTGGAACTGCCCTTCTACCAGCGTTGCCATGCCGGGGTTTGCCTTCGCTTCCGCCAGTACTTCTTCCTGATGCCGGGACGACCACGGGCTGAGCCACATGACGTTAATGGTGGCGACAATGGCAGTGAACACCGCCAGAACCAGCGCGGCTTTCAGCAACACGCGTTTGCCCAGCCCGCAGGCGTGCATGACGGTGATCTCGCTTTCCGCATAGAGGCGGCCAAACGTCATCAATACGCCAAGAAACAGACTTAATGGCAGGATGAGCTGCACCATTTCTGGCACGCCCAATCCCAACAGGGAGATAACCAAATTTGTCGGGATTTCACCATCAACAGCGGCACCCAGTATCCGTACCAATTTCTGACAAAAGAAAATCAGTAACAGAATGAAAAGGATGGCCAGTTGGCTCTTAAAGGTTTCCCGTACCAGATATCGAATGATGATCACGCTTAATTACGCCTGTGAAAACTTGTCTTTTTGCAGGAAAATCGATAGTTTCTTCGCTAACGCGCCATTTATACTCATTTTTGGCTGCCCTCTTAGCTAAAACTGTATTACAACACACTGCGTTTGAGCTGTTGTATCAGAACCTGCTTATTAGTCACTAAAACAGGTTCGTTACGTCGTTAAGATTAACACAGGTTATGTTAACGCAACGGCGGGAAGTATTACGGAGTGTCACATTCTAGCCGTTGCCCCCGCCGTTGTCTTTAAGATTCAGGAGAGTACATGGAGTTCAGCGTAAAAAGCGGTAGCCCGGAAAAACAACGCAGTGCCTGCATTGTCGTCGGCGTGTTTGAACCGCGTCGTCTGTCCCCTATTGCCGAACAACTCGATAAAATCAGCGACGGCTACATCAGCGCGTTGCTTCGCCGTGGTGAATTAGAAGGCAAAGTGGGGCAATCACTGCTCTTGCACCATGTACCTAACATTCTTTCCGAGCGCATTCTGCTGATTGGTTGCGGTAAAGAGCGCGAACTTGATGAACGCCAGTACAAACAGGTGATTCAGAAGACGATCAACGCCCTGAACGAAACCGGCTCGATGGAAGCAGTCTGCTTCCTGACCGAGCTGCACGTGAAAGGCCGTAACACGTACTGGAAAGTGCGTCAGGCGGTCGAAACTGCAAAAGAGACGCTGTATACCTTCGATCAGCTTAAGAGCAATAAGGTCGAGCTGCGCCGTCCACTGCGCAAAATGGTATTCAACGTACCGACGCGCCGTGAGCTTACCAGCGGCGAGCGCGCTATTCAGCACGGTCTGGCGATTGCAGCGGGCATCAAAGCCGCGAAAGATCTCGGCAACATGCCACCGAATATCTGTAATGCCGCGTATCTGGCTTCGCAAGCGCGTCAACTGGCCGATACCTACAGCCAGAACATCATCACGCGCGTGATTGGTGAACAGCAGATGAAAGAGCTGGGCATGAATGCCTATCTGGCCGTGGGTCAGGGCTCGCAGAATGAATCGCTGATGTCCGTGATCGAATATAAAGGCGATCCGAACCCGGAAACCCGCCCGATTGTGCTGGTAGGTAAAGGGCTGACGTTCGATTCCGGCGGCATCTCCATCAAACCTGCCGACAGCATGGACGAAATGAAGTACGACATGTGCGGCGCGGCCACGGTCTACGGCGTGATGCGCATGGCGGCCGAACTGGCGCTGCCATTGAATATCATCGGCGTGCTGGCGGGCTGTGAAAACATGGTCGATGGCCGTGCATACCGTCCGGGAGACGTGCTGACCACAATGTCCGGCCAAACGGTAGAAGTGCTGAACACCGATGCGGAAGGTCGTCTGGTCTTGTGTGATACGCTGACCTACGTTGAGCGTTATGAGCCAGACGTGGTGATTGACGTCGCGACGCTGACCGGCGCGTGCGTGATTGCGCTGGGGCACCACATCACCGGGCTGATGGCGAACCACAATCCGCTGGCGCACGAACTGTTGAGCGCGTCCGAGCAGTCTGGCGACCGCGCATGGCGTCTGCCGCTGACCGACGAATTCCAGGAACAGCTGGAATCCAATTTTGCCGATATGGCGAATATTGGTGGTCGTCCGGGCGGAGCGATTACCGCAGGCTGCTTCCTGTCGCGCTTTACGCGTAAGTACAGCTGGGCGCATCTGGATATCGCGGGCACCGCTTGGCGTTCTGGTAAAGCCAAAGGCGCAACGGGTCGTCCGGTCGCGCTGTTATCACAGTTCCTGCTTAACCGCGCCGGACAGAACGACGTAGAATAAGACTTTCACGTCAACGGCGATGACCAAAGCCAGCGATTGCCTTATCCTTATAAGGTAATTGTCTATCGGGCCGGATATTCCGGCCCTTATCAATAGTGTAAACAATGAAAAACGCAACGTTCTATCTTCTCGAACACGACAGCAAAAGCGGTGAGCTCAGCGCCCATGAGGCACTGGCATGCGATCTGGCGGCAGAACGTTGGCGAGCAGGAAAGCGCGTGCTGATTGCCTGTGAAGACGAGCAACAGGCCATCAGACTGGACGAGGCGCTGTGGCAACGCGATCCCAACGCATTCGTGCCGCATAATCTGGCAGGCGAAGGGCCGCGTCACGGCGCACCGGTTGAACTGGCCTGGCCGCAGCGGCGTGGCAACGCGCCACGAGATCTGCTGATCAGCCTATTGCCGCAGTTCGCAGATTTTGCCACCGCTTTCCATGAAGTGATAGACTTTGTCCCTTACGAAGAATCCTTGAAACAGTTGGCGCGCGACCGCTATAAAACCTATCGCAGCGTCGGCTTCCAATTGACCACGGCTACGCCGCCAACTCACTGAATTTTGAGCATAATGGAAACGAAATATAACCCGCAAGATATCGAGCAGCCGCTCTACGAACACTGGGAAAAGCAAGGCTACTTCAAGCCGCACGGCGACACGAGTAAAGAAAGCTTCAGCATCATGATCCCGCCGCCCAACGTCACCGGCAGCTTGCATATGGGTCATGCTTTCCAGCAAACCATTATGGATACGTTGATCCGCTATCAGCGCATGCAGGGCAAAAATACCCTGTGGCAGGCGGGTACTGACCACGCGGGTATCGCCACGCAAATGGTCGTTGAGCGCAAGATCGCCGCAGAAGAAGGCAAAACTCGCCACGATTACGGCCGCGAAGCGTTCATCGACAAAATCTGGCAGTGGAAAGGCGAATCCGGTGGCAACATTACTAATCAGATGCGTCGTCTGGGTAACTCCGTTGACTGGGAGCGCGAACGCTTCACTATGGATGAAGGCCTGTCCAACGCGGTGAAAGAAGTGTTCGTCCGTCTGTATAAAGAAGACCTGATTTACCGTGGCAAGCGTCTGGTGAACTGGGATCCGAAACTGCGCACCGCGATTTCCGATCTGGAAGTAGAAAACCGCGAAGTGAAAGGGTCGATGTGGCACCTGCGCTATCCGCTGGCTGATGGCGTGAAAACCGCCGACGGAAAAGACTATCTGGTCGTCGCGACCACCCGCCCGGAAACTGTGCTGGGTGATACCGGTGTCGCCGTTAACCCGGAAGATCCGCGTTATAAAGATCTGATCGGCAAAGAGGTGATCCTGCCGCTGATTGGCCGCCGTATTCCGATCGTTGGCGACGAACATGCCGATATGGAAAAAGGCACTGGCTGCGTGAAGATCACGCCAGCGCACGACTTCAACGACTACGAAGTTGGTAAACGCCACCAGTTGCCGATGGTGAACATCCTGACGTTCGACGGTGATATCCGCCAGAGCGCTGAAATTTTTGATACCAATGGCGAAGCCAGCACCGCTTACAGCAGCGACATTCCAGAAGCCTTCCAGGGTCTGGAGCGTTTTGCCGCACGTAAAGCGCTGGTAGCCGCATTCGATGAACTCGGCCTGCTGGAAGAGATCAAAGCGCACGATCTGACCGTGCCTTACGGTGACCGTGGCGGCGTTGTCATTGAGCCGATGCTGACCGACCAGTGGTACGTGCGTGCTGCCGTACTGGCTAAACCGGCAGTGGAAGCGGTAGAAGATGGCCGCATCCAGTTCGTACCAAAACAGTACGAAAACATGTACTTCAGCTGGATGCGCGACATTCAGGACTGGTGTATTTCCCGTCAACTGTGGTGGGGTCACCGCATTCCGGCCTGGTACGATGCCAACGGCAACGTCTATGTGGGCCGTACCGAAGCGGAAGTACGCAGTGAAAACAACCTCGCTGATAATGTCGTTCTGAATCAGGATGAAGACGTACTGGATACCTGGTTCTCATCCGGGCTGTGGACGTTCTCTACGCTGGGTTGGCCAGAGCAAACCCCTGATCTGAAAGCTTTCCACCCAAGCAGCGTGATGGTCAGCGGCTTCGACATCATCTTCTTCTGGATTGCTCGCATGATCATGCTGACCATGCATTTCATCAAAGATGAAGACGGCAAATCGCAGGTGCCATTCCACACCGTTTACATGACCGGCCTGATCCGTGATGAGGAAGGCCAGAAGATGTCTAAATCCAAAGGGAACGTCATCGACCCGCTGGATATGGTGGACGGTATCTCGCTGGAAGCCCTGCTGGAAAAACGTACCGGCAATATGATGCAGCCGCAGCTGGCGGAAAAAATCCGCAAGCGCACCGAGAAACAGTTCCCGAACGGCATCGAACCTCACGGTACAGATGCCCTGCGCTTCACGCTGGCGGCACTGGCCTCTACCGGTCGCGACATCAACTGGGACATGAAGCGTCTGGAAGGTTACCGCAACTTCTGTAACAAGCTGTGGAACGCTAGCCGTTTTGTGCTGATGAACACCGAAGATCAGGATTGCGGCTTTGGCGCAGGCGAGAAAGTGCTGTCGCTGGCTGACCGCTGGATTCTGGCGGAATTCAACCGTACGGTGAAAGCCTACCGCGAAGCGCTGGACAGCTATCGCTTTGATATTGCGGCCGGTATTCTGTACGAATTCACCTGGAATCAGTTCTGCGACTGGTATCTGGAGCTGACGAAGCCTGTGATGAATGGCGGATCGGAAGCGGAACTTCGCGGTACGCGCCATACGCTGGTTACCGTACTGGAAGCGTTGCTGCGTCTGGCACACCCGATTATTCCGTTCATTACCGAAACCATCTGGCTACGCGTTAAAGCGCTGAAAGGCATTAGCGCCGCTGTTCGTACAAATGAAAGCATCATGTTACAGCCGTTCCCTGAGTTCGATGCCGCGCAGGAAGATACGCTGGCGCTGAACGATCTGGAATGGATTAAGCAGGCGATTATCGCGGTGCGTAACATTCGTGCGGAAATGAACATCGCGCCGGGCAAACCGCTGGAAGTGTTACTGCGTGATGTCACTGCTGAAGCACAGCGTCGCGTGGAAGAGAACCGCAGCTTCATCCAAACGCTGGCGCGTCTGGAAAGCATTACGCTGCTGCCTGCGGGCGACAAAGGTCCGGTTTCCGTCACTAAACTCATCGAGGGTGCCGAGCTGTTAATCCCGATGGCTGGCCTGATCGATAAAGCGGCAGAGTTGGATCGTCTGACGAAAGAAGTGGCGAAAATCGAAGCCGAGATTGAGCGCATCGAAAGTAAGCTGTCCAACGAAGGCTTTGTGGCTCGCGCACCGGAAGCGGTCGTTGCCAAAGAGCGTGAGAAGCTGGATGGCTACGCCGTAGCGAAAGCCAAACTGCTGGAACAGCACGCGGTCATCGCTGCGTTGTAACGCTAACCGATTTTCTAGCGGTAGTATGGTAAATACGAAAGCCTCGTTGCAAAACGGGGCTTTTTATTTTATTCACTTCACACTGATTCACCTCACAAAATGCATGAAGGGGGTAACACAATGAGCAACACGAATCATGCTGAGACCAGCAAGTTTCTTAGCTACGTTTTACGGCACAAGCCCGAAGCTATTGGGTTAACGCTAAGCAGCGACGGCTGGGCAAACATAGCTGAACTGATTACTGGTGCAGCTAAAGATGGACGGCTTCTTACCAGAGAAGTGATTCAATCTGTCGTTGATAACAGTGACAAAAAGCGGTTTTCTATTTCGCCGGATGGGTTATCGATCCGTGCAGCGCAGGGGCACTCATCATCGCAGGTCGATATGCATTACGAGCCCAAAGTGCCGCCCGAATTTCTTTACCACGGCACGGCAACCCGATTTGTCGATTCGATAAATCAGCAGGGTTTGCTTTCTGGTTCACGTCAGTATGTGCACTTGTCTGCCGATGAAGCCACGGCGATAAACGTCGGCCAGCGGCATGGCAAGCCCGTAGTATTAAAAATAAGGGCGCAGGAAATGCATCAACAAGGGATAATTTTTTATCAGGCGGATAACGGCGTCTGGTTAACCCTGACGGTTCCCGTGCCGTTTATCGATGAATGAATACGTGTATGAGTCACCTGTCTTCGCTGTCCACATAACATTAGCGAAAACAGGTGATAAGCTCATTTAACAATTAGCGGGCATCGGCCAGCACAGTGTTCCGATAAAGAACTAGCAGCATGTCTCCTTCATTATTCAATTCATTTTACTATGCAAATTTTCTCTAATTAAGCGTTATCCACTAAATACCGCCGAATAGCCGTGAATAAAAACAATGCTATTTAGCGTAACGACAGATTAATTATCTAATCCCTTACTTTATTTCCAAAAATCTATTGCTTATTTTTGATAGAAATTAACGATCGAATATGAAAAATTGAACGGCCTAATGATTGGTGAATCCGATCGATAATAGGATTACTATAGTGTGAGGCTATAGGTAAACATTACACTTGGTTATGTTTCAATCAGAATAGGGTTGATAAAAGCGATTACACATTGCGCTCCGACCGATCCAGTAACGGATTAAAAACCATACATATCAATAACATAAAATATAAATAAAGAATATCTCAGCTCTGCCGACAGTATCCATAGGGCTAAAATGAATGAAAAAGTAACGTGTTCACGCAAACGTTCATGGCAGGTAAAGGGAAGCTGCCAATTCATTCCTCTGACGTAAACGTCAGGGGAATAAACCAGGTGCAGAAAATGATGAATCGCTCCACGTATAGAGCGATCATTATGTATGTAAAAAATAATATAAACAGTATAAGAAAGGATTAGTACCATAATGAATTTTTTGAAGAATATGAGAATTGGCAATCGACTCTTTCTGGGGTTCGGGTTACTGATTACACTAACGTTGACACTGTCGTCGCTCGAATATGTTTTTATAAAAAACATAGAAAAAGAGGTCGATAAAATTACCGAAGATAGAATAGTTAAGACCAATCTGTTACGCGATATAAGAGACCATTTAAATAATAATATCCAGACAGTACGGGATATTATCTTACTCCCCGGTGATAAACGTCAGGAAAAACAGAATTTAAGACAAACTATCACCGCTATAACGACAGCCTCAAACGCGACATATAGTCATTTAGACAACATAATAAAATTTGGGAAAGGCCGGGAACTGTTTGATGAATTAACAGACATAAGAAAACAATATGGTATTACTATTGATCAAGCCATAACCTATGCCCTTGAAGGGACGGATGAACAGGCAACGGCATTTTTATTCAATGATGTCGCTAAAATTCAAAAAAGTTATTTCACTAAACTGGGCGAACTTCTTGATTATCAACAAGAAAACGTCGACAAGTCCAAAGTTGAGACAAAGTTATTTATTTCCGAAGCCCTGTTCTGGACACTCTTACTGTCAGCCTTTTCAGCCATTTTAGGGATGCTGATTGCCTGGTTGCTGACGCGCAGTGTGACCGCGCCTTTATCCATTGCGCTATCTTCTGCTCAGCGCATTGGCGAAGGTGACTTGCGTGGAACGATTGCAGTCGATAGCCGTGATGAAGTAGGCCAGTTGCTGGAAGCAATGCGTGATATGCAATCCTCGCTGACCAAAACGGTCATCACTGTCAGAGATAATGCGGAGAGTGTCGCCACCGCGAGTATACAAATTGCCCAAGGCAATGCGGACCTTTCATCCCGAACCGAAGAACAGGCAAGTGCGTTAGAAGAAACCTCTTCCACCATGACTCAACTGGGCATGACGGTGAAAAATAACGCCGATAATGCTCGTCAGGCCGATCAGCTAGCCAAAAACGCCAGCACGGTGGCACAGCAGGGAGGCCAGGTGGTTGATGACGTCGTAGTAACGATGAAGGCCATTGACGAAAGTTCCCGGAGCATTGCAGACATCATCAATGTCATTGATAGTATTGCTTTTCAGACCAACATACTGGCTCTCAACGCCGCGGTAGAGGCAGCACGAGCGGGCGAACAAGGGCGTGGATTCGCGGTTGTCGCAGGGGAAGTGCGTAGTCTGGCACAGCGAAGCGCAGAGGCTGCAAAAGAGATTAAAACGTTGATCACAACAAGCGTCGAGCGCGTAGAACAGGGATCCGATTTGGCGAATAAAGCCGGGGAAACCATGCAACAAGTCGTGGTCGCTATTCGTCAGTTAACTGATACGGTGGCAGAAATCAGCTCAGCCAGCGCGGAGCAATCTACGGGGGTTGATCAGGTGGGTATCGCGGTCAATCAGATGGATCAGACAACACAGCAGAACGCCGCACTCGTGGAAGAATCAGCAGCAGCGGCACTGAGTCTTCAGGATCAAGCCGACCTACTTGTTAGAGCGGTCTCCGTGTTTAAAGTGGCAGGCAGTCAGTCGTCAATCTCTGCACCACAATTAACACACCGAGCCTTATCGCCAAAAGCGATGCTTCCTGCAGCGGCTGGCGCTGCACACCAAAATTCAGGGGACTGGACCAGCTTCTAATGTTGAAAATACCCCTGACAAACACGTTTGTCAGGGGTCAAAACAGGTGATTCAGTCATTTAACGATTAGCGGGCATCGGCCAGCGCAATGTTCTGGCGCAGGCCGGGCAGCACATTACCCAGTTCCATGTTTTCTCTTGCGATCTGGAAACGGGAAACGGACTGTTGCAGATTAATAACCTGCTCCTGAAGTGAATTCGCTGACGTCGCGACTTCGGATACCAAGGATGCATTCTGCTGAGTCACACCATCCATCTGGTTGATGGCGATATTGATCTGTGAAATACCGCGACTCTGCTCGCTGGAAGCCAGCGTGATCTCATCCATAATATCGACCACTTTTTTCACATCCATCAGCACTTCGTCCATAGTGTTACCCGCGACTTCAACCAGCCCCGCGCCCTTTTCAATACGGCTGAGAGAGTCATCGATCATAGTGCCGATCTCTTTCGCGGCCGTCGCACTGCGCGCAGCCAGCATCCGCACTTCGGAAGCCACTACCGCAAAGCCTTTACCGTATTGACCCGCACGCGCAGATTCCACCGCCGCGTTCAGCGCCAACAGGTTGGTCTGGAAAGCGATGCCGTCGATTACGCCAACAATGTCGGAGATCTTGGCAGAACTCTGCTTGATGGAACGCATGGTATCAACCACTTCAGAGACAACGTTCCCGCCGCGAGACGCGGAATTAGAGGCTTTCAGCGCCAGATCGTTGGCTTTACGCGTGTTGTCTTCGTTGTTTTTCACCGTCGACATGATCTGTTCCATGCTTGAAGCGGTTTCATCCAACGAGGCCGCCTGCTGCTCGGTGCGGCTAGAGAGGTCTATGTTGCCGGATGCTATTTCTTCAACCCCAACACTTATCGCATCGGTTCCGTTACGCACCACGCGCACCATATTTTCCAGCCCGTCACGCATGCGTTGAACCGCAGCAAACAGATGTGCAATTTCATTTTTCCCACTGCTATCAATCTGCGCTCGCAGGTCACCTTCAGCAATGCGGTCAAAGACGGAAATAGCCTGATTCAGCGGTTTCACGATCATATTGGTCATCACAGACCAAGCCAGCGCCGCCAGCAGCAACGCACAGGCGATCGCGCCGTACAGGATAGTTTCCATCAGTTCCACGCGGTCATTCGAATCCGCGTAGGCTTCATGAATATTCTCCAGCTTGAAGGCAACCAACGCTTTAGAGGATTTATCAAATGCGGCATACAGTACCGTCGATTTCCCCGCACGCTGGCGATATTCATCTAGATTCCCGGCGTTAAGCGCCGCAAATGCCGGATCAATAAACTCTTGCATCAGCGTATTGCGTTTTTCGGCCATATCCGAAGAAATGACTTTTTCCGCTTCGGACTGTGGGTATTTCAGGTATTCCTGCCATTTCTCGCTCGCACCATCGACCTTGCCTCTGGCGCGTCCCAGCGCAACTTTAGCAGCCTCGACGTCCCCTTTCCCCATTAATGATTCGTACAGACGTAAATCCAATCGACCACGCAGCAGCAGTTCGGAGCTGTCATTCAGTGCAACCAGCCCTGGCAGCACTTCCATATCGACGCGAGCAAATGATTTATTCCCTGACTGAACAGCAACCAACCCTAACACGCCGACGAAAAGCAGTAACGCCGCTAAAGAAAACACCATCATGCTGAGTGCAGTACGAATCTTTATCTTACGAAACATAAATTATCCCTGTAGTCTGAAAACAAGAAAGGGTGAGCGGCAGCTCTACAGCAGAACTGTTCGGTTATTTACGTAATAGTCGTTATATTTCAATTTTCATTGCTATAGCAATTCATTTGCTAAAGCATTCGCGTAGCTATCGCCTGAAATAAATTCGTTATAAAACCGTAATAAAAATAAAGAAACGTATAAAGAAGATACTGACCGACAGAAAATAGGCATTCTGTCAGTCAGTAGGATTTATTTTTTATTATTTTTCTGAGACTGATTCTTTGCTAAGAAACGTTGCAATTCATCTTTATAAAACTTCGCCGACATCATCGTGCCATGTCCACTGGTATCTTTACTGGCAGGAATAAGGAACAACGTCGCCTGCTTAATTTTCTTAAGCTCATTATCCAAGATGCCTGTTTCAATAGGATTACGCTCATCATCTGCAGAGTTAATCACCAGAACAGGCACCTTAATTTTATTCAGTTCCGGTGCCGCGTTATAATTCGCAGACGAGCCCCAGATATAAATAAAGTCGTTGGCATCGCTGGTCGACGGTGCCGCAAGGCGATCTTCTACCAGTTTGTCGGCCTGTGCACGCGTTGGTGCTTTGCTCTGATACGCCAGTGTGCCGCCGGTGGTGGCGATACTGAACATAATGTTGGCCGTTTTCAGCGTTGGCGGCTGCTGTGTGTAATCACCGTTATTCCACACCGGATCGTTCTTGATGGATTCAATCAAGATGCGACGCATCATCCAATTACGACCGGACAGTTCATTTGGCAACGATGCCATTGGCACCAGCGCATCCATCATATCTGGGTATTTTTCACCCCAAAGCCAGGTTTGCATGCCGCCCATGGAATATCCCATCACCAGGCGCAGGTGGTTAATACCCAACCCTTCTTTGATTAAGCGATATTGTGCCTGCACCATATCGTTATAATCGTACTGTGGAAATTTCATCCGCAAGCCGTCTGAAGGTTTGGACGATTTTCCAGAACCAATGCTCTCCGGCATGATAATAAAATATTTACTGCTATCCAGCGCCTGACCCGGCCCGAAAAGCTCTCCACCAAAGCCATTTGCTAACAGTGATTTAATCGGCTGGTTCGTTCCATGTAGCAATAAGACAGCGGGCTTGGTTTTATCACCGATCGTGTAGTAGTGAATACGCAGATCTTTTAATTTTTCGCCGCTGTTGAAGGTAAATTCGGGCGCAATCCAGTCGCCTTCTTTGGGCTCTGGGAAATTGGCCTGTGCATGCGTTAATGGTGACAGCATTAACAGAAATGCGCCCACCACCCCTGATAGAATTCGATTAATCATAAATAACTCTTCGGTAATCATGAAGTCGTGAAGCCGCGATTTTAATGTCTATTAGGAAAAATCCCAATAAACATAAGCAAACTAATAATAAAAAGAGATTATTCTCTGATTTTTTTATTTATCGCGAGAGATTCTACAGATAGTTTTTAATAGGATGATATTTAACGCATTCCTGTTAATCGTCCGGCTACGTAGCTCATGCTTTTCACTCGACATTCGCGTTTATAAAAACAGCGAAGTGCGTTTTTTTTGCTCAAAAATATAATCATACTCTAAATAATTCGAGTTTCAGGACAAAAACGGCAAGGCGTTTTTGAACAGTGCTTGCGCTGACCCCGAGGGGGTGAGGCCATAAGGTCGAATAACGCGGCAAGAGAGGGAGTCCCGATGAGCTTACTCAGTAAGTGATTCGGGTGACTGACAAACCTGCCATAGGCAGGTTTGAACGCTGCTTGCAGCGGCCCCAACGGGGCGAGGCACACGCAAGTGTGCCGAGTAGCGTAGCCAACGCACATGCAACTTGAAGTATGACGAGTATAGAAAGAGATCGTGTGCGGTGAAACCACACACGATTAACACAAGGTAGGGTTAGATCGGAGGTGAGAATCGAGAACTGAGGATTAGTGCTTATTCATCTCGCTTTCAATGGCTTTCAGCCGCTCATCCATATCTGGGTGCGTACTCAGCCAGTCCGGTAAATCCAGAGAATCAATTTCATCCTGACTGCGGTCGTTAGCGATCAAGGCCCGATACATCGCCTGCATCGACTGAAGCGAACGCCCTTGCTGCTGCATTTCTGCTATTGCCCATGCGTCGGCTTCCCGTTCCATGTCGCGGGAAAACTGCATCTCGTTGATAAAAGCAGCAGACTGCAACACCGTATCCCCCACGCCACTGACATCTCCCGTCACCCACATGAAGGTCAGCGATACTAGTGATGAACGCACCACCATGCGCATTGGGTGGCGATAGGCGTGGTGTCCCATTTCATGCAGCATCACCGCGGCCAGCTCGTTGTCATTTTTCGCCAGCTTCACCAGATCGTCACTGATAATCAGCGTGCCATCCGCCAGCATAAAAGCATTCGGCCCGATAGGCGCAGACATGATCTCCAGACGCAGTGGCGTTTTGTCTTCCCGCATGTCAGCGGGCATAACCTGTTGAAACAGAGTTTGCATTTCTTGCTGACGCTCAATAGGCAGTTTCGAAGGCTTAAAATCACTGTGGCGTAATAACTTCAGCGTATGTTGTCCCAGTTGCTGTTCGATAGCAGTAGGAATACGTAGCGCCAAAGTGGAACTTGCCCATGGCAGTACCACGTAAACATAGTTTATGACTATCAATACGGTGGCGAATAACGTGAGAATGACGCCACGCTTATGGCGTTCCAGACGGTGTACAAGTCCCGGTTGGCGTCTTGCGGAATACCACGCGCGAAAGGCGGGGTCGTCGGCAGGAACAAAACGGCCACCGTCAGGAAAGGTTAACGTCAGAGGAATGGAGCCCAATGCATCGGAAACCGTGACCTGCTCCAGCGCAAACGTCGTGTTCGATGACCCAGTATTTAGCACCATCGTCGAACCGTTATCCGTTAAATGAAGAGAAGCGGCCACACGGGCCGCCAATCCGGGGTATTGATAATGCCCCTCAATATTCATATTCCTGCCTTATAACTTACAGGCCAACACCCAAATCGAGCGCCTGCACGGCTTCTTCGGCCAGTGCGCTGTTTGCTGTGTCCTGGTGTGCCTGAACGTGCAGCAGTGCCAGATCGCCTTCAATCGCTGTCGCATTCGCGATATAGCGTGCGTGACGAATCTCTGCCACTGGTGCTGCCCAACCCAAAGAAAAAATAGTAATCAGGCTATTGGTTATCAGTAATCCCATGTAAGACAGCGTTTGCATAGAAGAGTGCAATTTCACACCGCCATTCAGCGACGTTTGGTTAAACAAATAGTTACGCTGTGCAACCGCCACATAGCTGCTGGAAACCAGCGCGCCTAGTAGCATCACAATTACCATCATCACCAGATTAAAGATATTGCTTAGCAGCATCATGAGCACAGTATCTTCATTGCCACCGCCCATCATCACAATCTGGAACAGCGTGAAAAAGAACGAGCCCATGAATGACAGCGACGCGATCAGGAAAGGAACAAAAATCAGCAGGCTAATCAGGGAAAATTTAATAAACGCCGCTTTCGTTAGTTCTGCTTTAAATGCCGTTTTACCGAAGGACAGGTTATTAACATAGAAATCAAGCTGCATCATTTTCATGATGCCATTTACCGCAGCAAACCCTGGAATAGCAATCGCCAGCACGATAAATCCAATCAGAATCGGACTATCGCTCTGCGACCCAATCAACCCTGCCACAATCAACGCGGCATAAAAAGCCAGCAACAACAGAATAGGGCAAAGCAGTAATACCCAATATGCACGGCCCGTCTGACAATGGTAATTAAAACGGACGCCGCGGTAGCTGGACATAATAGCGTCATAACGCCAGTTGCGGATCACGATAATCGGAATAAGTGCCGAAAATGCCAGCGCGATAAGGGTACCAAGCGTTGGTGACATCATCATCACGACATAAAACAAGATGATACCGGCGATAACCAGCAAACGCCCTTTAAGGATCTGAATGGGCTCTGCGTGGTAATCAAAACGGTCACCATTAATTTCCGTGTTACCATAGAAATAACGACGGCGACGCACGGTGGCCCAAGCAGAATAAATACCTAAGGTGATCACCGTTAATAACGCATTCACCAGCCAAATTGCAAAATATTCCCCAGCCTTACCGTGAAACTGCACGCGATGCTGCGTGTTATTTTCTGAAGTATTGGTAGTCATAAACCCTTCATCCTAAAAGAAATAAGCCTTATAAACGCTTCGTTCGACACGTTATAGGCAACAAAAAGCGGCTTATTTAAGCATGTCCTGTTAATGACAACAATAAAAGTTAACAGCAATTAAACAAGCCAATGTACTTATTAATTACAGGAAATAGGGAAAGCCACCGAAAAATCAACATGGAAACAACCTGAAGTATGATGGGTGTAGACGTTGCATCCATGTGGTCTGAAATGGTATTACAATCGGCCAAGATCATTACCCTCGTAAACCGTAAGAACAAGAGTACGTATTATGACAACCGCGACCTCCGCCAATCTTCAGGTACGCCCAATCACCGAGCAGGATGATGCCGCTATCGCTCAGGTCATCCGTCAGGTCTCTGCCGAATTTGGTTTGACAGCCGATAAAGGCTACACCGTCTCCGATCCCAATCTGGACGCGTTGTTTGCCCTGTATAGCCAGCCGAAAAGCGCCTATTGGGTTGTTGAATATGAAGGCCACGTCGTTGGCGGTGGCGGTATTGCACCACTGCTGGCGGGCGAAGAAGATGTGTGTGAATTACAAAAAATGTATTTCCTACCCATCGTGCGAGGCAAAGGACTGGCACGTCAGTTGGCGGTACAAGCACTGGATTTTGCTCGTCAACATGGCTTTCGCCGCTGCTATCTGGAAACCACTGGCCACCTAACCAGCGCAATTCGGCTGTATGAGTCGCTGGGCTTCGAGTCGATTCCCCATTCAATGGGCAATACGGGCCACACTGACT
Organism: Pectobacterium versatile; assembly: GCF_020166435.1. Taxonomy (GTDB): domain Bacteria; phylum Pseudomonadota; class Gammaproteobacteria; order Enterobacterales; family Enterobacteriaceae; genus Pectobacterium; species Pectobacterium versatile. The sequence goes on from NZ_JAINZP010000021.1 coordinate 66,853, forward strand.
GTGAAGTAACGATGTTGAAGGTGCTGTAGCCTGCTGAAGGTACGGTAATAACGCGTTATCATACCGAATAAAAAACGCCGCAGGATCTTCCTACGGCGTTTTCCGTAAACGGTTCAACGAGGGATTAATGGCGTTTGCCGTCATCATCTTCATCATAGAAATCTTCATCATCCCCGTCTTCTTCACCTTCACCATCCGGATCTTCGAAGTAAGTGCCCCAACCGTCGTAATGCACACCGTGGCGTTCTGCCAGCGCCAGCAGCTGTTCTACCTGTGCGTCGATCAGTTCCGCTTTCAGCGCGACTTCACTGATAGCATCGCAGCACATCAGCAACACGCCATCTTCCACTTCCAGTTCTTCCGCATCCGTCACTTCATAGCCCAGCTTGAAGGCTTCTACAGCGACTTTTTCCAACACTTCAAACTTCTCAGCAGAGAAATGGTGTTCAATGGTATAGAGCGCGTCAGGATCGCTGCCATCATCCAGCAGCTCTTCAATGATCAGGCGTGTCTCTTCCCGTTGCTCTTCCAGTAATTCGCGGTTTGCCATGCCTCAGTCCTCATTAAACGACGTAATATTACTTATTGTCCCACAGCCCTGCGGCTTGCTCCACCACAAAGTTTGATATCACCACTTGAATTTGAATAATTACACATATAAAGTGAATTTTAATTCAATAGATAGCTTTTAATCCAATCGATATACCCTAGATAATTCGAGTTGCAGGACAAAACGTTAACGTTTTGAACAACGCAAAGCGTTGGCCCTTTAGGGCGAGGCTCATTTATGGCCTCGTAGCGCGGCAATCGCGCGAATCCTCGGGAGCTTACTCAAGTAAGTGACTGGGGTGAGTAAGAGAAGCCAACGCACATGCAGCTTGAAGTATGACGGGGATAGTGTTGAGCCACATGGAGAGGTACATCATGCAACCGTTCTATAAGCGTCATTTTTTAAGGTTAATGGATTTTACACCCGCAGAAATTGCCAATCTTTTAGCCCTGTCAACGAAACTGAAAGCCGATAAAAAAAACGGGACAGAAGCCCGCCGCCTGCAAGGTAAAAATATCGCACTCATCTTCGAAAAAGATTCGACTCGTACTCGCTGCTCTTTCGAAGTTGCTGCATACGATCAGGGCGCGCAAGTGACCTATCTCGGCCCAAGTGGTAGCCAAATCGGCCATAAAGAATCCATCAAAGATACCGCTCGCGTATTGGGAAGAATGTACGACGGCATTCAATATCGCGGCTATGACCAGCAAATTGTCGAAACGCTGGCGCAATACGCGGGTGTTCCGGTCTGGAACGGACTGACGAATGAATTCCACCCTACGCAACTGTTAGCGGATCTGCTGACGATGCAGGAACATTTACCAAGTAAACCGCTGTCAGAGATGACGCTCGTCTACGCTGGTGATGCACGCAACAACATGGGTAACACCATGCTGGAAGCGGCCGCACTGACCGGGCTGAATTTACGTCTTGTTGCGCCAAAAGCCTGCTGGCCGGATGTCAGTCTGGTGGCTGAGTGTCAGGCGGCAGCAGAACAAACCGGTGGCAGCATCACGCTGACGGAAGATATCGCTACGGGCGTCGCGGGCGCAAATTTCATTTATACCGACGTTTGGGTTTCCATGGGGGAACCGAAAGAGACCTGGAAAGAACGTATCGCGCTGCTGAAACCGTATCAGGTGAACATGGCGATGATCGCCGCGACGGGTAATCCGCAGGTGAAGTTCCTCCACTGCCTGCCAGCCTTCCACGACGATCAGACGACGATGGGACAACAAATGGCGGAGCAGTATGGTCTGCACGGTGGAATGGAAGTCACGGATGAAGTCTTTGAATCCGCGCACAGCATCGTTTTCGATCAGGCGGAAAATCGCATGCACACCATCAAAGCCGTGATGGTCGCCACGCTGGTGCAGGATTAAGATTTAGCCTGCCTTTGATGTGTTTTAAAAACAGATCAGAGGTGGGCAGGCCCTTTTTCAGTAGGATTATCCAGTGTCGGTGTTCTCTCGCCTGATTCCAAGCATTCAGCAGTCCTAGTGAGTGCGGGACAACGTGCCACCAATTCAGGATCAAGAAAATCACCGAAAGAGGTCAGAGGATTACGGGTAGCGTCGTAGCAGGAAACAAGGTCGGGAGCCTGAGCAATGTACATAAAAAAATCCGAAAACAAGGCACATTTGCGGATTCTTACACAGCAGTTGGATCGTTCAACTGCTCCTTAATCAATAGGCATTAGGCAAAGAGCAGGATCTTTAGTTCGGCTTAGTGCCCCTTCCCATCATTTTGACATGAGAGGCTCGAACCACAGTCCCTCAGGTAATTGACACGTGCCCTTTTATCAGAAAAAAAGGGGGAATGTAGTTATCCCACCCTTTTTGGTTGCAGTGTTGGATCAGGGTGACGCTGTTTGTCACACCTGTTTTATCACAGCAACGCGTTATCCTGTTACGAAGCGTTGAAGAACTTATACCAAGTATGTCCGGAATACTGTTTTGCTTCACCCCGCACTGCAGCAAAAGAACGACTTCCCACTCTTTGTCTGTAAAAATATTTGCCGGTCGGGTGAACACAAAGGGCTTCCTTTCGCATGGCATAAGAAAAGTTGAAAAGTAAACATTGGTGATTTCTATGTAAGTGCAAACAATACCATCATTGCCATCATTAAGCCGCCAAGGACGCTTCTCCACCAGAAAAGACCTGAGTCTATTTCGTCTTCCGTAATCAAATGTTTTGAGGACAACACTCATTTCATTTGTGGTCAATATTTTTTGGTCGTCATACAGTATATGGCCGTAGTGCTCGCTGATATCGGGCGTTAAGTCAGTGTCGAGACAGCCTAAAAATTTATTTTCTGTTACACCGAAATACTGACATACCATCTTATTGCCATAAACATACTGGGAGTTGCAGTCCTTTATTGCCCAGCCAAACAAAGAGTTATCAAAGTAATACTCAACAGGAGTCAAATCTGGGTCCATCAGGTTAGCCTCTGATAATGAGATGTCCTTTTTTCAGAAAGAACAGCGGGATGTAGTTATCAAATCGGTTATCTCTACAGTATTCCTTTAGGCCTGATAGTGAATTCAAGCCTGTTTTTCTGTAGCAGCTTCGGAGTCTGCTGTTAACGGCATCGACGGTAATTGAGAGGATACTGCTTATATCTTTAAGCATCATCCCACAGACAAGCAGGTAAATAACCTCCCATTCCTTCTCAGTAAATATTTTAGAGGGGGGCTCGAAGGTGGAGTGTTGAATTATTGTTCCATTTAGCAACGAGGTTGGCGTGATGATCCTAACATGTCTAACGCTGATAACTGTGCCTACACAATTGCGATGTTCATCATAGATTGGCTCTTGAATATTGTAGGCAGGCTGCATTATTTTTTCCGTACCTTGAACATGCGTTGTAATGGCTCTCACCGCCTTACCTGTACGCTCTATCTCTCGTTCCTGCTGGTTAAAAATGTCTGAAAATTCGGCGACAGGAACAGGGATATCCCTAATGTTCAAACCTTCATAATCATAACGAGTTGATATAGTTTGCCAAGTTTTAAAGGTGTTATTGACATAAATAAAACGGGAGTTTGTGTCTTTTACTGCCCAGCCGACGAGAGGATCGCTTTCAAACATTGCGATTAATCTGTCAGGTAATGTAATTTGTTTCATCAGTGTCTCCCTACATTAAAATTACCCTACATAAAATATGCCGTACCTGATATGCGCCTGTTTATAAAAACTAAAATAGAATAAAAAGTCTGCGGCAGGCCAATGCCAGGGAAAACATCCTACATAATTTAAATTAATAATATACCTATAATCGAAAGGTCATTAGGTTTTCTAGCAAGAAAATCATTTTCTGAAAAACAGCCAGTCAGTTAAGCAACTGACTGGCTGTTTTTTTCTAGGCCTTGCGGTATTTACGTGTTTTTTTCTTTACTGCTCTTGAGAAGAGGGGGAACCACTGGGAGGCATCTGAGGAATTATTGCCATTATTTTCTTCCATTTTATGGTTGAACGTTCCTTGTTCACAGAAATCCTACACCAGCGACGCGTCGATTTTCACCACGGCTTTGCGCACGTGCGCTGGTTCGCCGACGGCACACAGCGGTTTGTGCACTTCGCCTGGGAAGAAGACGACAAAATCCCCTTTCTGCATCACAAACTGTTTTTCCTGCTCGCCAGCAGGCAGGAAAGCAATGTCTTTATCCGCCAGCCAATCGGTATCCGGCTTGCCCGCAGGCAGGTTACTGAACGTCATCCCTTCCACACCGGACAGCACGATCTGAATGTCCAGATATTTGGCGTGATACTCGGCGCGGCGTTTTTCCAGCAGATCGGTGCTGTCGTTGGAGATCAACACAAACACGCTGTTGCCCTCGATATCATGCTTGCCCAACGGCGTGTCTGCCGTAATGTTTTGCTTCACGTATTCAATCGCTTCACGCAGTTTGGCAGGTAGATAAGGGACTAGTTCAAGGTGATGGACGTTGCCAGTAATCATAAAAAAACCTCGCTAATATAAAAATGAAACCCTGTTTTACAATCCTTATACTCTCCAAATGTGACGCCCGCCAGCGTGTTAATACGAAAAAGTGAACTGCCCACCACTCTTCTCCATCGGCCTTCTTTCATCGACGAACGTTATGCATACAGCACGCGACCCGCAACCGATTGCGATGCGTAAAAAACCACGTTTTCTGCTTGAAATAGCCTAGTCGGCGCGTATAATTCCCGACAGTTTGCTGGGAGGGGTCATGCACCGTTACACCAAAAAATCCGCTGCTTATGTTGGTTATCAACCACAACTGCCATCCGGCAGCCAGCTAGCGTTTTCCTTTCCGTTGCTCAATGATTCAATGAAGAAAGCCCCTCAATGAGGGGCTTTTTTTTGGCCCACAATCCGGGCAACCAGATACGACATTTCCTGTGTACACGTTAGGAGAAAGACAACATGGTCAATCCGCTCTATCAAAAACATATTATTTCGATTAACGACCTCAGTCGGGAAGATTTGGAACTGGCGCTGCGTGTCGCTGCCAGCCTGAAAGCTAATCCTCAGCCTGAGTTGTTGAAACATAAAGTGATTGCCAGCTGCTTCTTCGAGGCCTCCACCCGGACACGTTTATCCTTTGAAACCGCAATGCATCGTCTCGGCGCCTCCGTCGTCGGTTTCGCTGACAGCAACAACACGTCGCTGGGGAAAAAGGGCGAAACGCTGGCCGATACCATTTCCGTCATCAGCCAATACGTGGATGCCATCGTGATGCGTCACCCGCAGGAAGGCGCTTCCCGCCTTGCAACCGAGTTTTCCGGCGGTATTCCGATTCTGAACGCTGGTGACGGTGCGAACCAGCACCCGACGCAAACGCTGCTCGATTTGTTCACCATTCAGGAAACGCAGGGCCGACTGAATAACATCAATATCGCTATGGTCGGTGATTTGAAATATGGCCGCACCGTGCATTCACTCACGCAGGCGCTGGCGAAGTTTGAAGGCAATCGCTTCTACTTCATCGCCCCGGACGCGCTGGCGATGCCGGACTACATTCTGAGCATGCTAAAAGAGAAGAATATTGCTTACAGCTTGCACAACAGCATCGACGACGTTGTCGACGAGCTGGATATTCTGTATATGACGCGCGTTCAGAAAGAGCGTCTGGATCCGTCTGAATACATCAACATCAAATCCCAGTTTGTCCTGCGCGCCGCCGACCTGCACAGCGCCCGCCCGAATTTGAAAGTGCTGCACCCGCTGCCGCGCGTCGATGAGATCACCATTGATGTGGATGCCACGCCTTACGCCTATTATTTCCAACAGGCGGGCAACGGAATCTACGCCCGTCAGGCGCTGCTGGCGCTGGTCTTAAATCGCGAACTGGTTCTGTAAGAGGAAGAAGCCATCATGACACACGATAATAAATTACAGGTTGAAGCGATCAAACGTGGCACGGTGATCGACCACATTCCCGCACAGGTGGGTTTTAAGCTGCTGACGCTGTTTAAACTGACCGCGACAGACCAGCGCATCACCATCGGCCTGAATTTGCCGTCCAACCACCTTGGACGCAAAGATCTGATCAAGATCGAGAACATCTTCCTGACAGAACAGCAGGCGAACCAGTTGGCGATCTACGCACCGCAGGCTACCGTCAATCAGATTGATGAGTATGACGTGGTACGCAAGCTGGTGCCGACGCTGCCAGACCACATTACTGGCGTGCTCACTTGCCCGAACAGCAACTGCATCAGCCGCAGCGAGCCAGTTTCGTCTTTCTTCAGCGTTAAGCAGCACGACGGTGATGTTCACCTCAAGTGTAAGTACTGCGAGAAAGAGTTTGAACGTCAGGCGGTACTGCAAGATCGCTAGTTTTCTGCGTTGCCCCGCAATGGACATTGCCTGTGGCTGGGCTTTTTTGAATAATGACTACGTCCGCGTTTCTTTTACGCCCCCATCAAGGAGATACCATGTCACGCATTATCAGCACTGAGCACGCCCCAGCCGCCATCGGCCCTTATGTTCAAGGCGTAGACCTCGGCAGCATGATCATCACTTCCGGCCAGATTCCGGTGAACCCGAAAAGCGGTCTGGTGGCAGATAACATCACCGCTCAGACGCGCCAGTCGTTGGAAAACGTTCAGGCAATTGTGGAAGCTGCTGGCCTAAAAGTTTCCGATATCGTGAAAACCACCGTATTCGTGAAAGACCTGCACGACTTCACCCTAGTGAATACCGCGTATGAAGCCTTCTTCAACGAGCACGACGCCCCATTCCCGGCTCGCTCTTGCGTTGAAGTCGCACGCCTGCCAAAAGACGTGAAGATCGAGATCGAAGCGATCGCCGTTCGTCGCTAAATATCGCAGCAATACCCCCAAAAAGCGCACAGCAACCGGTGCGCTTTTTTTTCTGTTCTTTCTTTCACCACAACAACATTATTGACATTCCCAGCACACATCGAGGTCAAAAAACAAACAAATTTCCGCCAGGCCGCGCGTAGCAAGCCTCCCCACTCTCATCACCTTTTTTGACTATTTTTTGTTCAGGCTCAAATTCCCCGCGACATGAGGATTTCTTTGCTCTACATCAATTTTACAGCGATAAAAGCGCAAACACCCCTACGCAATTTCAATATATAGTGCCAATCCTGTAAACATGAACTACATATAGTGTTTATCCACAGTGTCATCCACAGCCCCCTGTAACCCTTGTCAGTTACGGTTTTCGCCTGTGGATAACCTTTCCAGAGGAAGAAAACGTGAAACCAGTAGTGATTAAACGGGACGGTTGCCAGGTGCCTTTTGATGAAGTGCGTATCAAAGAGGCGGTCGAACGCGCGGCACATGCAGCCGGTGTCAATGATGCAGACTACTGTGCAACTGTGGCCTGTGCGGTCGCTCAACAAATGCAGGATAAATCGCACGTAGACATCCGCGATATTCAGGATGCGGTCGAAAACCTGCTGATGTCCGGCAATGACAAAAAACTGGCGCGTACCTACATCGAATACCGCCATGACCGCGATATTGCGCGTGAGCGCCACGGTCGCCTGAATCAGGAAATTCGCGGTCTGGTCGAGCAGAGCAACATGGCGCTGCTAAACGAGAATGCCAACAAAGACAGCAAAGTGATTCCCACCCAGCGCGATCTGCTGGCTGGTATTGTCGCCAAGCATTACGCCAAACAGTACATCCTGCCGCGTGATGTGGTACTGGCGCACGAACGCGGTGAGATTCACTATCACGACCTCGACTACTCGCCCTTTTTCCCAATGTTTAACTGCATGCTGATCGACCTGAACGGCATGCTGACCAACGGCTTCAAAATGGGCAACGCGGAGATTGAGCCACCGAAGTCGATCTCAACCGCTACCGCCGTCACCGCGCAGATTATCGCGCAGGTCGCCAGCCACATTTATGGCGGCACCACGATTAACCGTATTGATGAAATTCTGGCGCCGTTCGTCACCGCCAGCCATGCGAAACATAAAGCGGTGGCAAAAGAGTGGCAGATTCCTGATGCGGAAAATTATGCTCTAACCCGCACGGAAAAAGAGTGCTACGACGCCTTCCAGTCACTGGAATACGAAGTCAACACGCTCCACACCGCTAATGGCCAGACGCCGTTCGTGACCTTTGGCTTTGGGCTCGGCGTCAGTTGGGAATCGCGTCTGATTCAGGAATCGATCCTGCGCAACCGCATTGCTGGGTTGGGTAAAAACCACAAAACGGCGGTATTCCCGAAACTGGTCTTTGCTATCCGCGACGGTCTGAACCACAAAGCGGGCGATCCGAATTACGATATCAAACAGCTCGCACTGGAGTGCGCCAGCAAGCGCATGTACCCAGATATTCTGAACTACGATCAGGTCGTGAACGTCACCGGTTCGTTCAAAACGCCAATGGGCTGCCGCAGCTTCCTCGGCGTTTATGAAGAGAACGGCCAGCAGATTCACGACGGTCGCAATAACTTAGGTGTGATCAGCCTGAACCTGCCACGCATCGCGCTGGAGGCCGAAGGCAGTGAAACCCGCTTCTGGACGCTGCTCGACCAGCGTCTGGTGCTGGCGAAGAAAGCGCTGATGACACGCATTGCGCGGCTGGAAAGCGTGAAAGCTCGCGTTGCGCCAATCCTGTATATGGAAGGGGCTTGCGGGGTGCGTTTAAAAGCAGACGACAGCATTGCGGACATCTTCAAGAATGGGCGAGCCTCGATTTCGCTGGGCTATATCGGCCTGCATGAAACGATTAACGCGCTCTTCGGTAGCCAAACGCATGTATTTGATGACGAGGCGCTGCGTGCCAAAGCCGTGGCCGTTATCACTCGCCTGAAAGCCGCCACCGAACAGTGGAAAGACGAAACGGGCTATGGCTTCAGCCTGTACAGCACGCCGAGTGAAAACCTGTGTGACCGCTTCTGCCGTCTGGATACCGCCGAGTTTGGCGTCATGCAGGGCGTGACGGACAAAGGGTATTACACCAACAGCTTCCACCTTGATGTGGAGAAGAAGGCGAACCCTTACCAGAAAATCGACTTCGAGCTGCCCTATCCGCCGCTGGCTAACGGTGGGTTCATTTGCTACGGCGAATACCCGAACCTGCAACACAACCTCAAAGCGCTGGAAGACGTGTGGGATTACAGCTACAGCCGCGTGCCTTACTACGGTACCAACACGCCGATCGACGAATGCTATGAATGTGGCTTCACCGGTGAATTCGAGTGCACTAGCAAAGGCTTCACCTGCCCGAAATGCGGTAACCACGATTCGGCCCGCGTTTCCGTCACGCGCCGCGTGTGCGGCTACCTCGGTAGCCCAGATGCACGCCCGTTCAACGCGGGTAAGCAGGAAGAAGTGAAGCGTCGCATCAAGCATTTAGGCAACGGTCAACTGGGGTGATCCCTTCCGGGCCGCAGCAATGCGGCCCCTCTCGCGGCACCGTCAACACGCGCCCGCTTCATAACATGGGCTCTACCGTATGAATTACCACCAGTATTATCCCGTTGATGTCGTCAACGGCCCCGGCACCCGCTGCACGCTGTTTGTCGCTGGCTGCGTACACGAGTGCGTGGGGTGCTACAACAAAAGCACCTGGCGGCTCAACTCCGGTCAGCCGTTTACGCAGGAACAGGAAAATCGGATCATCGCCGATCTCCAGGATACCGCGATCCCCCGGCAGGGAATTTCGCTGTCTGGCGGCGATCCGCTTCATCCTCAGAATGTGCCTGACATCCTGCGGCTAGTCGAACGGATACGCGCAGAATGCCCAGAAAAAGATATCTGGGCCTGGACAGGCTACGTGCTGGCGGAACTTACGCCGGAGCAGCAGCGGGTGGTCGATCTCATCAACGTATTAGTCGATGGAAAGTTTGTGCAAGATCTGAAAGATCCCGCACTGATCTGGCGCGGCAGCAGCAACCAGGTTGTCCACCACCTGCGTTGATCGACAGGAGGCTACTGAAGCGCCTGCTGCTTACCCAGTGAACGTAATTGATCGGATTCCAGCACGGTAACTCGCGCTTTGGGCTCGGGTGAGAACGCCTGATTCAGCAACGCCTGCGCGACCGTTTTCCCCTCAATGGCTCGCCACTTTGCTGGGAACAGGCGGAACAGCGGGGCGGCCAGACTTTCTAGCGGACGGCTGTCCTCTCTTTCTCCTAGCAGCATCGACGGCTGCGCTAATGTCAGATGCTGCCAGCCTTGCTGACGCAGCGATTTTTCCGCTTCTCCCTTCACTCGCGAATAGAAGAAAGGCGACGTCGCATTCGCACTCAGAGAACTGACGACCAGCAGGTGCGTCGCGCCCAGCGCCAGCGCCACTTTTGATCCTTCCACCACCAGCGTGTAATCCACATAGCGGAACGCCTGCTTACTGCCTGCCGTCTTGAGCGTCGATCCCAGACAGCAAAAGGCGATGTCGACAGGATCGGTCAATTGCGCCAGCGCGGTAGACAGATCGGGATCGTGCGGATTGACCACTTTCTCCGACGGTGCCAGCGGCTTACGGGTCGGCGCATAGATCGTCTCAACCCGATTATTGGCTTTCAACAGCTGTAACAACTCGTGCCCCACTAACCCCGTTGCACCTAATAACAGTACTCGGCTCATCGGTTTTCCCCCTTGCTCTACGTCTTTCACTATCCCATCTTTTTACGTTTATGTTCTTATCTATGACACCGCTATCCCTGAAGCACGATTAGCGCTGAAGAGCCTGCTCGTCGCGCTGCCAGTGGCGTTTCTTACCAAAGCCCAGCGTATTGTCCGTCATTTTGATTTCGGTCAGATCGAGCCGCCAGATCGGCGCTTGCGATGCTCGGGCAATAGGGAAACGCGCGTTGTACCGTGCTCTGGCCTGCTGCGCGTCATCCCCCTCCAACTGCACCGCCTGCGCCCGAAACTGCACGCCTTTAATCAGCATCACACTCTTCGGCTGGCCGCTGACCGTACCGGCCACCTGCGGCAACCTTGCCATGATCTCACCGTGGCGCGTCTGCAACTCCGTCATGAGATAAAAGGCTATTTGTTGATCGTCATAAGTATAGAAGCAACTCGCACACCATAATTCCGAATTTTCACCCACGCATAACGTCAGTACGTGCAACTTCTTCAAATAGCGGGAGATTGCCTCAAGATCACTGCTTATTTCTCTCGGTTCTTTCTGCATTACGCTGCCTCAATCCACTTTCTGCACGAACGTATCCTGCCCGACCAACCGTTGCCCTTCCGCAGAGTGCGGCAGCATGGTTTGCAGAGGCTGGCCGGTGTGTTTATCCAATAGCAGTGAGTGAGGTTCCCCCTCCGCAAACAGCTGCTGCTCCCCCCACTGGCGTAGCGCCACGACGAGTGGGAATAGCTGTTCGCCTTTTGGCGTCAGGATATATTCCTGATAGGCCGAGCTTTCGGAAACGGGCTGAACGGACAAAATGCCTTCCTCAACCAGGGTACGCAGACGATCGGTAAGAATATTTTTAGCAACGCCCAAACTGCGTTGAAAATCGCCGAAACGGCGGCGATTGTCGAAGGCATCGCGGATAATCAGCAACGCCCAGCGATCGCCAACCACATCCAGCGCGCGGGCGACGGGACACGCATCCTCTTTCAGACTTTTGCGCTTCACCATGAATACTTCCTCTCCTTTTTCCTGTTCATCCTACCTGCCTTACCCACAGGCTAAAAACTGACCGTGTGTTTTTTGGTTGCAGAATAAAACCAGAGTATTTATGCTTCAACTGGTTTTATTTTGAAACCAAACTGAATAGCGAAAGCCAATACGATGAAAACAAGCCCTATTCATACCACGTCATCCGTCACCGAAGGCGATCTTTACAGCACGCAGACGACATTGCCGCGCGCTCTGATTTTGCTGTTTGCCTGTGCCAGCGCCCTCAGCGTCGCCAATGTCTATTACGCACAGCCGCTGCTGGATGCATTATCGGTAGATTTTCGCATCAGTATCGCTGCCGTTGGCGGTGTGATGACCGCAACACAGCTTGGCTGTGCGCTGGCATTAATTCTGCTGGTGCCGCTAGGCGATATTCTCAATCGGCGCTATTTGATGCTGGCCCAGTTGGGTGCGCTCATCGTGGCGCTGATCGCCGTTGGGCTATCCACCACGCCTCTGTCTTTATTGATCGGCATGGTGGCCGTGGGCATGCTCGGCACGGCAATGACGCAGGGTCTGATTGCTTATGTCGCGACGGCTGCCGCCCCGCAGGAGCGCGGGCGCGTGGTGGGTGCCGCACAGGGCGGCGTGGTGATTGGGCTGTTGCTGGCGCGCGTGCTATCCGGCTTCATCGCCGATCTAGCAGGCTGGCGCAGCGTATACTTTTTCTCCGCGCTGCTGATGCTCCTGCTTGCCGTGCTTTTATGGCGCGCACTACCGCATCAGCCACCAGCCCGGCAACGCCCGCGCTATTCCGCGTTGCTGATTTCTATGCTGACCCTGTTGCGTAAAGAACGGGTGTTGCAAATACGTGGCGTCATCGCTTTACTGATGTTTGCTGCCCTGAGCATTTTCTGGAGCGCGTTAGTTCTGCCGCTGAGTCGCGAACCTTATTTCTTTTCTCATACGGTTATCGGTGCATTTGGTCTGGTCGGTATTCTCGGCGCACTGGCGGCCGTGAAAGCAGGTTCGCTAGCCGATAAAGGGCGAGAACAGTGGATCAGCGGCATCGCCCTGTTACTGTTGCTGACATCGTGGCTGCCGCTGTGGCTGGCGCCCTATTCTCTCTTCGCGCTGGTGGTCGGCATCATCGTGCTCGATCTGGGCGGACAGGCCATTCACGTCACCAACCAAAGCATGATTTTCAAGACGCACCCTGATGCGCACAGCCGTCTGGTTGGCTGTTATATGCTGTTTTATAGCATCGGCAGCGGGCTGGGTGCGATGGCAACCACCGCGGCGTATGACGCTGCTGGCTGGTCAGGCGTGTGCCTCCTTGGTGCAGCCGTCAGCCTGCTGGCGCTGCTTTTCTGGAAAGTGACACTACACGCTTCAGCGCCGTCACCGACCGCTTCCACGCCATCGTGATAGCGGAACAACGTTTCTTGATAAAAGAACCATATTGATAAGGGAAAAAGCATGAGCGAACTGACTTTACTGGCTGATGCCGACGAGCGCGGCCGACGTTATCTGGCTGAGGCTGCACAGCGTCGGGTTTTCCCCGATGCAGATGCCATCGCAGCGCTGGCACGTTTTGATGAAACGCTGCCGCAACAGGGCTTCTCACCCGAAAGCACGCTGGCGCTGCTGGATGACGTCGGTTCACCAGCCACCACCGCTTCCAATGGCCCGAACTATTTCGGTTTTGTTATCGGTGCCTCATTACCGGTTGCCGCCGCCTCCGAACGATTGATGATCGCCTGGGATCAGTGCGCGTCCACCTTTGATAATTCGCCGGTATCCGCCACGCTGGAACGCCTCGCCAGCCGCTGGGTACTCGATGCTCTGAACTTACCCAAAGAAAGCGCCGTGGGGTTCGGCACCAGCGCCACCGCCTGTACGCTTTCCTGTCTGGCCGCCGCGCGTCGTGCCCTGCTGGCAAAACAGGGCTGGGATTTTGACAACGATGGACTGAACGGCGCGCCTGAAATTAAAGTCGTGATTTCGGAACTGACGCACATTACCGTCAAGAAAGCGCTGCGCGTACTCGGCTTTGGGCTACGCCATTTACGTATCGCGCCCGTGAATGCGTTTGGGCAGATTGATGTATCGCAGCTTCCTCCGCTGGACGATCGTACGATTCTTTGTTTGCAGGCGGGCGAGGTAAACACGGGCGAGTTCGATGACTTTGCGCAGATCATTCCCATCGCAAAAGCGGCGGGTGCCTGGGTTCACGTTGATGGCGCATTCGGACTGTGGGCCAGAGCCTCATCCCACGCGGCGCTCACCGACGGTATCGAACTGGCCGACAGTTGGACAACAGACGCGCATAAATGGCTAAACACCCCCTACGACTGTGCGATGGCGATTTGCCGCGATGCGGACGTGCTGGCCGAGGCGATGAACGCAGATGCGGTTTACTCCAGTGCGGCACGCGATGCGCAGAAGAATCTGACGCTCGAATTTTCCCGTCGTCCGCGCGGCATTCCGGTATGGGCGGCACTGCGTACGCTGGGACGTGATGGTGTAGCAGAGATGGTCGAACGGCACTGCCGACAGGCGACACTCATCGCCGACGGCCTGCGCCATGCGGGATTTGAGGTACTGAATCGAATTGTGCTCAATCAGGTTCTGCTGCGGGGGGAAACCGACAGCCAAACGACAGCGATACGAGAGGCGCTACAGGCATCGGGCAAAGCATGGTTTGGCGGCACCGTCTGGCAGGGGCGTCCGGCGCTGCGCATCAGCGTGTCATCCTGGCGCACGCAGGACAACAACGTGCAGGCGTTGATCGCACTGCTGACGGAGATCAAAGCTCAGGCCCCACGCTGAACGAAGCCTAAAACGATGAGCGCGGTATAAAACGGCTATCCCCGCAAGC
>NZ_JAINZP010000022.1 GCF_020166435.1 Pectobacterium versatile
AAAAGTTCGATTTATTCAACAAAGCCACGCAGTGGTTGAATCAATAAGCGCATTTTGCCGATATTGATGTGTCGACGCTAAAGCATCACGGAAAAAAGTCTGGCATACTTTACAGACAGGCACAGGGAGATCTCATTGAATTTTTTTGGCGAAAATCAGTAGATCATAAAACTCGATGCCTGTCTCCTTTTCTGGGGATTCGTCAGTCCTTAAGGCCGAGGCTCAGAGATGAGCCGAGTATTGCCAACGCACAAGCAGCTTGAAGTATGACGGGTATATCCGTATAGCGTCAGGATTGTTAACGAGCCATCCTTCATTGTCGTCAAAGCCTTCCTTCGTCCACATGACACGCGCTTACTACCATTTACTCAAAAAAATAGGTTTTCGTAACAGTCATTATCCCTCCTATAAAATAATTAGGCTAAATATAAATTTACCCTCCCATAAAAGACAGAATATATTCATTGAAAACCATAAACATTCAATATGATATTTTTCAATTTATCAAATTTGACATTTTATAAATTTATACTTTAATTTAATCATTGAATTAATTGCAAGAAATAGCAAGGTAAAAACTTACTTATAAAAGTAAATTAATATAAACTTAAAAATTAAGGCATAGAGAAGATATGGCATATAGAAAATTATTTCTCAGCGCGACTGTTTTTCTATTCAATTTTTATCTACCTAATGTAGATGCTCAAGAAGCAAAAAATGAGTCGCAAGTAAATACATTCATGAACCCTCCCATACTGACTGAATCGTCAATGATGCCGTCTGGAACACTTTATCTAAGGAAAACTGATAATCCAGTTCAGCCTCATGCAGGTCGAGAGCAAACTTTAGATCTTAAAGTGAAATATATAGAGGGATTAATTCGCAATCCCGCACAAGGACACCCCGATAAAGTACGCTTACGTAGTTATAGCGGCACAGGTGTCGATCCCTACCATCCTTTTATAGCCCCAACGATTGAAGCCATGCCGGGAGATACCGTCAGAATAAGACTCGATAACCAGTTACCTCCCGAACCTGATTGCAGCAAAAAAAGTGATAACATTAACGTCCCACATTGTTACAACTACACCAATCTACACGGCCACGGGCTTTGGGTTAGCCCAACTGGGAATAGCGATAATGTCCTGTTGTCAATTAACCCAGGTGTGAAGTTTGAATATGAATATAACATTCCCTCAGATCATCCTTCTGGAACATTTTGGTATCACCCGCATAAGCATGGTTCAACCGCAGTTCAGGTTGGCAGTGGTATGGCTGGTGCGCTTGTTATTCGTGGGGATCGCATGCCAACCGAAACGTCAAACGGCGATATCGATACACTGCTGAAGACCACGGATGGCAAACCATTCCCTGAACATTTGCTGGTTTTTGAGCAAATTCCCTATGCCTGCCTCAAGGATGGCGAGCTGAAGAAAAAACCGGATGGATCTATTGACTGGTCATGTAGCCCTGGCGAAGTTGGCGAAGTAGCCTCTTATAAGCAATTCGAGCCAGGATCATGGGATGATTCGGGTCGTTTTACTACAGTCAACGGCCGAGTAAGGCCTGTTTTTGCCAATACTAAAGCCGGTCAGGTTGAACGCTGGCGTCTGGTTCATGCTGGAGTGCGTGAGACTATTAAAGTAGAGTTTCGTAAACTCAATACCAATGATTTTCTCTCACGAGAAAAGGACCTTAGCGCAGCAGATGAGGATCGTTTTGTACGCGATCTCTGCACTGGCTCACCGATCCCTTATGCTGTCGTCGCAGCTGACGGACTGACTATGCCCCAGGGACTGGTACAAACTAATACTACCCTGCAACCCGGCTATCGTAATGATCTACTTGTTAATTTCCCTGAAGATGGCCTCTATTGTATTGTCAATCCACCGGTAAAAGCAGCGGATAACGCCTCGCGTGAAGACAAAGCACGATCGGTGCTGGGTTTCGTCAGAGTCAAAGGCGGGAACCCTACAAGCGACCCCATCGCGTCAACAACTCAGCAACTGATCGAGCGTGCGCAGAAGGCTTATCAACCCGAGCTGGCTAAAGAAATTGTCAGTAGTTTGAAAGAGGGCCTTAAGCTGACCAAATTTGTTCCCCATCCGCCTATTACTGACGAAGAGGTGAGCCATGTCCCAGCGCAGGAACTGGTGTTTTACATTGATACAACCAAGACGCCCCCGACGTTTGAAGTGGGTAACTCGTTTTCTGTAGTAAAAAATAGCGATGGAACCTATAGCCCTGCTGGCTCTCATTCCTATTCCCCTACCCAGATAGAGCGCCCATTGGTACTTGGAACCGCGCAGGAATGGCAATTACAATCCTATTTCGCTAGTCATCCTTTCCATATTCATGTAAACCCTTTCGAAATTATTCAGATTCTCGATCCAAATGGCAATGACGTGAGTATGCAGGGCGCGAAGGAAGCGGATGGTAGTATCTCACAGTACGCTGGTCTGAAAGGCGTCTGGAAGGATACATTATGGATAAAAAGTAACATAACCAAACCATTAAGCTCCATTAACGCTCCAACGGGTACATACAAAATTTCTATTCGTACACGTTATGAACGCTATATCGGTGAGTTTGTATTGCATTGCCATATTCTGGATCATGAGGATCAGGGAATGATGCAAAATGTAGTGATTGGGCTTCCTGACGGGGCGGGAGGGCTTGCGCAAGGTCATCATTGATATGTTTTTTTAGAATTTCAAATACGGTGTTAAAAGTAAAGGGTTCTCTGTCATCTTCTCTACTCATAACAGAGAACCCTGCTGCCTTCAGGCAGCAAAAAAATTACACACGAATCAGATCGTCGCCATAACCAATCCACTTATAGGTGGTCAGCGCTTCCAGCCCCATTGGGCCACGCGCATGCAGTTTCTGGGTACTGACGGCCACTTCCGCCCCCAGACCGAACTGACCGCCGTCGGTGAAACGCGTACTGGCGTTGACATACACCGCAGAGGAATCCACTTCACGCACGAAGCGTTCCGCATTACTCAAGGAGCGCGTCAGAATAGCATCAGAGTGCTGTGTACCATGTTCGCGAATATGGGCAACCGCCGCATCCAGATCGTCCACCAGCGTGACGTTCAGGTCGTTAGAGAGCCATTCATCGTTATAGTTGGCCTCTTCCACCACAACAACGCTTGCTGGGCCACTGATCAGATAAGGCATCGCTGAAGGGCTGGCGTGGAGCGTAACACCCACCGCCACCATTTTCTTGCTCAGTGCTGGCAGGAAACGGTCGGCAATATGTTGATTGACCAGCAGCGTTTCCAGACTGTTGCAGGCGCTAGGGCGCTGCACTTTGGCGCTTTCAATGACCGTCAACGCTTTGTCGAAATCAATACTGTCGTCAGCATAGATGTGACAAACGCCGATACCACCGGTGATAACCGGAATCGTCGATTGTTCGCGACACAGCTTATGCAGACCAGCACCACCGCGCGGAATCAGCATATCCACGTAGCGATCGAGCTTCAGCAGTTGATTGACCAGTTCACGGTCTGGGCTTTCAATCGCCTGCACCGCAGCAGCAGGCAGACCGCACTGCGACAGCGCCTGCTGAATCACTTTTACCGTCGCCGCGTTGGTGCGATACGTTTCTTTGCCACCGCGCAGAATCACCGCGTTACCGGTTTTCAGGCACAGGGACGCCACATCAATGGTGACGTTCGGGCGCGCTTCATAAATCACCCCGACCACGCCGAGCGGCACACGACGACGCTCCAGCTTAAGCCCGTTATCCAACATGCTGCCGTCAATCACCTGCCCTACCGGATCGGTCAGGCGACAGACCTGACGCACATCGCTGGCGATCGCACTCAGTCTTTCCTGCGTTAAGAGCAGGCGATCCTGTAACGCCTCACTCATGCCATTTTGGCGCGCATTGGCTACATCCAGCGCGTTAGCCGCGAGAATCGTCGCGCTCTCGGCTTCCAGCAAATCCGCAATCGTCAGCAACGCGCGATCTTTCTGAGCCGTGCTCAAAACCGCTAGCTGATAAGAGGCCGCTTTTGCCGCTTTACCCATTTGTTCAAGCATCGCGAACTCCTTAATTGATAATCATATCGTCGCGGTGGATAGCCACCGGACCATATTCGTAGCCAAGAATATCGGCAATCTGTTGAGAATGGTGTCCGGCAATCATACGCAGCGCATCACTGTTATAGCGCGTCACGGCATGCGCCACATCGCGGCCCGCCAGACTACGCACGCGGATCACTTCACCACGAGAGAAATTGCCTTCTACGGTGCGGATACCTTTAGGCAGCAGCGAACTGCCGCGTTCGAGGATCGCCGAGAGCGCGCCGTCATCAACGGTGATTTCCCCCGCCGGCGGTGCGCCAAAAATCCAGTGTTTACGGCTTTCCAGCGGCGCGTCAAGTGCATGAAAACGCGTTCCAACAGAAATATCGGCAATCACATCACCAATCACACCCAGTTTGTTGCCTGCGGCAATCACCACGTCGATACCGGCGCGGCAGGCCACATCGGCAGCCTGCAATTTGGTCGACATACCACCCGTTCCGAGACCAGACACGCTGTCGCCCGCAATGCTGCGCAGCGCATCGTTGATACCGGTGACTTCACGGATCAATTCAGCATCAGGATTATTGCGCGGATCGGCGGTAAACAGCCCAGCCTGATCGGTCAGCAGCAGCAGCTTATCCGCATCGGCCAGAATCGCCACCAGCGCAGACAGGTTGTCGTTGTCACCGACCTTGATTTCGGCGGTCGCAACGGCGTCGTTTTCATTAATGACAGGGACGATATTGTTATCCAGTAGCGCTCGCATGGTGTCGCGCGCGTTGAGGAAACGCTCACGATCTTCCATATCCGCACGCGTCAGCAGCATCTGCCCAACGTGGATACCGTAGATGGAAAACAGCTGTTCCCACAGTTGAATCAGGCGACTTTGACCCACGGCGGCCAGCAGTTGTTTGGTCGCAATCGTAGCCGGGAGTTCAGGGTAACCCAAATGTTCACGCCCAGCGGCAATCGCCCCAGACGTAACAATAACAATCCGATGCCCTGCCGCATGTTGCTGCGCACACTGGCGCACCAGTTCAACAATGTGGGCGCGGTTAAGACGGCGCGAACCGCCGGTTAGCACGCTGGTGCCCAGTTTCACAACCAAAGTTTGGCTGCCGCTCATAATTTTTCTGCCGTTGAATGTCAAAAAATAAGAATAAGGAAAACGTTGTAGCAGGACAGACGCGTTATGCCAACAGGCACAACGCGAAAACCTGCGAATAAATCGGGGATCGTCGGGGAAGTATCACGGTCGAGCGACGAGGGTACAGGCGGGTTCCAGCGCGTTAACTTGCTTCTCCAATCGAACATGGAAAGCCTTTCTGGCATTTTCCACCTGTTCCATCACGGCTTTGTCCTTGATTTTTTCCTCACGCCAGTGGCCTTGTTTATCAAACAGACCGTAATGATACTCATAGGCAAAACCTTTGCCTGTATCTTCCAAATTCAGCCACCAGCCCCAGAACTCCCGCTGTTCTGGCACGGGCTTGATGTTGACACAGACCGCCAGGCAATCAAAGAAGAACGCAGTATCCTCGCACTGCGCTTCACGGATATAAGGCCCCAACGACGTAAAATTTTTCATGAGTCGGCTTTTGGGGTGTCCACTCGGTAACATCATCTACGATCTCCTCTGGTTGAACATTCTTTTTAGCAGAGAATGGCAATTTATCAACCACCTGCATAACAACTTACGTATCCACTTTGTCCGCGCAGGCTTTCCTGAAAAAGCATTGCCGATCGACACAGGGTATTTAATACTCTGGTCTCTTCGTTTTCGTTAATTGAGAAGTGACGCTCATGCCCCATTGTATCGCCGAACATTCGTCAGACATTGATGTAAATGCCCTACTCCCTGCGATCTATCGCGGTGCGCTCGAATCTGGTTTGTTTGCCAGTGACGGCAGTGACATCAAAGCCAGATCCCTCGCTTACGATAACTACACGACAGGTGGCGAACGAGCCAGCTTTATTCATGTGGCAATCAAGGTGCTTTCTGGGCGGACGGAGGAACAGAAAAGCAGTCTCTCCAATCGGGTACTTCAGAAGATTGAAGCGCTGGGATTGAAGAATCTGTCAGTTACGGTTGAAGTGATTGATATGGACAGGCTTTGCTATGCCAAAAAGATCCTGTGATCGACGGTTATCGTCTAGCAGGAACAACGGTCCGTGTAGCGAGGATTCGCCTGCACAGACCGTGCGTTACGCCCGCTCTTCTACACTTTATCCTGCAACCATCTGCTGATTTGCTGTAGTGCGCGGTGGAAATTCTGGTACACCGGCGAGAAATTAACCGGCAGCAGTTTCCCTTGTGCAGATGAATTCACAATCAGGCTGGCCTCTTCTTTCGGGCAGAGCGGATCGTTATCCCAGTAGCCTGCCAGCATCGGCGTCGGGCAGCGGCGCCCTAACAGCCCCTGCGTTTTCAGCGAATAGCGCCCCAGCTCGGTTTTCAGTGACGCATCCGTCGAGAACGGCATGCCCAGCCGACTCGCCAGCACATCCATAAACATATCCGGCACCTGCTGCTGGCGATTCGGATCGCTTAACAGATGGTGTACTACTGGCCCGAGACAGGCCACGCCGCATAAGCGTTGCGATTCCAGATACGCCAGCCGAACGGCAATATTGGCGCCAAAGCGGAAGCCAAACGCCACAACGCGGGTGTGATCGACCCACGGGACATCCGGCAGCGCACGCAAGACCTGCTGATGCAGGAAACTGGAATCCTGAGTCAGCTTCCAGCGGGAAGAAAATCCAACGGAGGGGACATCAATCGTCAGCATTGCCATGCCCGCTGGCGCAAAATAGTCCTGAAATAGGCGGTGATAATCGCTCTGCAACATTTCCAGGCTACCGCACATGAGAACAGTAGGGAAAGGCGCTTTCGCCTGCGCTGGCATATGCAGAAAACCGGTCAGCGTACCGCCGCCAGCAATCGGGAAGGTCAGTTCTTTGAGTTCATAAGGCAGGTACTTGGCGGCCTCTTCATAGGCGCGGTTTGCCAGCGTTTGCGCCTGTTCCGCCAGCTCATCGCCTTTAATATGCGGATAAGCAGCAATGCTGTAGAGGTTGGCAGCATTCAACCAGAGTTGCCCAGTTTGCGCGTCATCTTCACTTTCCGCGGCCCGCTGCTGCCAGTCTGCGCCCTGCTTCGCCCATTCATAAATCCAGTTACCGCCTCGGTAGCCGATCACCGTATCGAGCAGTTGCTCGTTGCTTCTGTCGGCCTTACTGGCAGCAATGCGCGACAGCACGTCTTCGATTTCCCACGGATCGACACCACGCCAAATCCACATCAGTCGGTTAATCATCCGATACCAACTGCGGGTCTTCTCCCCTTCCAGCGTAGAATGCAGCCCCTGCACGTCCTGACTATTCCGCGCACGTCTGACCAACGTCGAGGTTTCTGGATGTTTAAAGGATGGTTTGAATAGCGTTTCAGACAGGTTAGCTTGCGCCACAGCAGCCTCCGTTAATGTAAACCGCTGTTAGCGGACATCAGACGACTTCTTCGTCACCCACTAAAGTGTAACGAACTCAGGCCAGAGAAGACAAATATCAACGGTAGAAACACACGATCGGATCAAATCCTGTGGCAAAAATGATGACAATTCAGAAACAACCGTCGCCATAAACAACAATGCCCGGCTAAACCGGGCATTGGGGGAAATCGCTGAGGCAATTAACGACCAGACAACGGCGGAACAAACACCACGCCCATATCCCACGGCTGTTCAATCCAGGTGTCCTGCGGGATATCAATCACATAGTCATCAACCAGCGGTTGACCAGCAGGTTTGGCGAAAATGGTCACAAAGTGCGCTTTCGGGTACATATCACGAATCGCCTTCGCCGTACCGCCAGTATCAACCAAATCGTCAACTACGATGAACCCTTCGCCATCTCCCTCGGCACGCTTGATTACTTTCATTTCGCGTTGGTTATCATGGTCATAGCTGGAGATGCAAACGGTATCAACGTGACGAATGCCCAGCTCACGCGCCAGCAGCGCGCCAGGAACCAGACCACCGCGACTGACGGCAATGATGCCTTTCCATTGATCGGCAGGCAGTAAACGCTGTGCCAGTTTGCGGGCATGAATTTGCAACATATCCCAAGTTACGACGTACTTTTCGCTCATAAAATATATCCCAGCCGAATAAAAAACGGCTTAAGTTGAGTCTGAGGGGGGGAAAAAGGTTGCGCGAGATTATAGATAGCCAACAACATAAAAACCAGTTTTTCTCAACGTGCGAATCGAGTTTTTCCTGACAACCTGCGCCCTGCCGAGCCCGTTGGTTCATATTGCAGCAGGAAAAGTAAGACGGGGCCGACGGCAATTCCCCTGCTTTGATGGAAAATGATATTCTGCGTTGACGCGCCATGTTCCGTGGCTAACTGCGATTAATTTTTAACCTGTAGCGCCTGCACGCCAGAGTGCGAAGATAGGCGGCTAAAAAGGAGACTCAAATAGTGTCTGAATTATCTCAACTTTCCCCCCAGCCTCTGTGGGATATTTTCGCCAAGATTTGTTCCATCCCGCACCCTTCTTATCATGAAGAAGCGCTGGCCGCGCACATTCTGGAATGGGCTAAAGAGAAAGGCATCTATACCGAGCGCGATCAGGTCGGCAATATTCTGCTGCGCAAAGCGGCAACCACAGGCATGGAAAATCGCAAACCTGTCGTGTTGCAGGCGCATCTGGACATGGTGCCGCAGAAAAACAACGACACCGTACACGATTTCACCACCGATCCGATCCAACCTTACGTTGACGGTGAGTGGCTGAAAGCACGCGGTACCACGCTGGGCGCGGATAACGGTATCGGTATGGCCTCTGCACTGGCGGTGCTGGCCGACCCAAGCGTCGAGCACGGTCCTCTGGAAGTGCTGCTGACCATGACAGAAGAAGCCGGTATGGATGGTGCGTTTGGCCTGCAACCTAACTGGCTTCAGGGCGAAATCCTGATCAATACTGATTCGGAAGAAGAAGGCGAGATCTACATGGGTTGCGCCGGCGGTATTGACTTCATCACCCGCCTGCCGCTGGTGCGCGAACTGCCACCTGCCGGTTATCACACGCTGAAGCTGACGATCAAAGGGCTGAAAGGCGGCCACTCAGGCGGTGACATCCATCTGGGGCTGGGCAACGCCAACAAACTGCTGGCACGTTTCCTGTTCGAGCAGGCGCAAGCGCTGGATATCCGCATTCTCGATCTGAACGGTGGGACGCTGCGTAACGCGATTCCGCGTGAAGCCTTCGCCACGCTGTCACTGCCTGCCGCTAACGTCGAACAGTTGAAAGCGCTGAGCCAAGACTATCTGGCCGTGCTGAAAAATGAACTGTCCGCCGTTGAGAAGAACGTGACCGTACTGGTGGAAGCCAGCGACAGCAACGAGCACCCGCTGACGCAGGACAGCCGCGATCGCCTGCTGGCACTGCTCAACGCCACGCCGAACGGCGTGATCCGCATGAGTGATGAAGTCAAAGGCGTGGTAGAAACGTCACTGAACCTCGGCGTTGTCACGATGGAAGACGATCACGCGGAAATTATCTGCCTGATTCGTTCACTGATCGACAGCGGTAAAGACGCCGTCGTCGGTACGCTGACGGCGCTGGGCCAGTTGGCTGGCGCGAAAACGTCACCGAAAGGCGGCTACCCTGGCTGGCAGCCGGATGCCCATTCGCCTGTCATGGCGCTGGTGCGTGAAACGTATCAGAAGCTGTTCAACAAAACGCCGAACATCATGGTGATTCATGCTGGTCTGGAATGTGGTCTGTTCAAGAAACCTTACCCAGACATGGATATGGTTTCCATCGGGCCGACCATCACTGGGCCACACTCGCCGGATGAGCAAGTGCATATCGGCAGCGTCGATCTGTACTGGAAATTGCTGACAGCGCTGCTGAAAGCGATTCCGCCACGCGCTTAATCGCGTAGTCGTAAAAATCAGGGCGGCGCATAGACGTCGCCCTTTTTTATCCTCAACTGAACAGCGTTATCCCCAATCAAACACCAGCTGTCGCTCAATTTGCGGGTCGAGCAGCGTCACATGTAGCCCAACCAGCCGGACGCCTCTGGATTTACGACGCTCCCGCCAGGTTTGCTGCGCAATCTTCAACAGATCCTGTTTATTCAATACTGGCCACACATGTTCCTGCGTGGTTTGCTGAAAATCATCAAACTTAAGTTTGACGCCCTGACGCGCAATATGCAGATCGGGCTTCACCCGTTTCAGGCGGACTTCCAGCTCCTCATAGAGCTGTTCGATCAGGTTTTCACATTGTTCCCAGTCGTGAATATCCTGCGCCAGCGTCTTCTCTACTCCGACCGACTTCCTCAGCCGATCGGGTGAAATCCGTCGCTCATCGATCCCCTGACAGCGTTCCCACAGCACACGGCCAAATTTACCGAATTCTTTAAGCAGATCCGCCAACGCATACACCCGTACATCGGCACAGGTATGCAGGCCACGTTCTTCCAGCCGCTTCGCCGTCACCTTCCCGACGCCGGGTATCTTCTCCAGCGGTAGCGTCAGCAGGAAATCATCCACCTGCTCCGGTGTAATCACATATTGTCCATTCGGCTTATTTAATTCAGACGCGATCTTCGCCAGAAACTTGATGGGTGCAATCCCCGCCGAGGCGGTCAGATTCAGTTCATCGGCGATGGTTCGACGGATTTCTTCGGCGATGCGCGTCGCCGAACCGTTGCAGTGCGGGCTATCGGTGACATCCAGATAGGCTTCATCCAGAGAAAGGGGTTCAATCAGCGACGTGTAGCGGGAGAAGATCTCACGGATTTGGCGCGAGGTGGACTTATACACCTCCATGCGACCCGGCAACAACGTGAGGTGTGGACATAGGCGCAAGGCGGTTGCCGTTGCCATCGCGCTGCGGACGCCGTAGCGTCGGGCAGGATAGTTCGCGGTGCTAATGACGCCACGGCGATCGGCGCTTCCACCAATCGCCAAAGGAATATCGCGCAGGCGCGGGTTATCACGCATCTCAATTGCTGCGTAGAAGCAGTCCATATCAACATGAATGATTTTGCGCATACTTGCCCTCCGACAATACTGTATAAATATACAGATCAAAGTCAGTATAGACAAGCTGCGCGATGCCTGCGGCGTTTACTGCGCGATCAGCATAACCAGCTTAAATTCGCTCTGCACGGCTGGATGGAAAGTCTGTTGATGATAGGCGATATCGCCAAGCAAAGGGTGGTGGAAACGTCGCTCGCCGCCTTCACGGGCGGTTACCGCCTGCTGCGACCACCAGAGATTGAACTCACGGCTTTCTTCACACAGCGACATCACGATGTGCCGAACGGCGTCAGTAGGCGCGTAATGACTTGATTCCGCGCGAAACTCCGCCACTACCCGCTTCGCTCGTTCCGGCCAATTGACCACCAGCAATTGAGCTAGCGGATTCAGAAACATGAAACGCAGCAGGTTTGGCTCGGGATCGTTCCCCAGCCATCCGGCAAACAGCTGTTCCGACGGCGCATTCCACGCCAGCATATTCCAACTGCCATCCAGAAGATACGCAGGACAAGTGATGTGATGCAGGCTGGCGGCAATCTGCGCATCCGGCGACGTTGCCCTATTCTGCTTCTGAGGATCCTCCACGCCAGCAAGACTAAAAAGATAGTCGTGCTCTGCGGGTTCCAGTTTTAACGCCTGCGACACACGGAGCAAAGCCGATGCCGAAGCGGACACATCACGCCCCTGCTCAAGCCAGGTATACCAGGTGGTGCTGATTCGGGCGATTTGCGCCAGCTCTTCGCGGCGTAACCCACTGGTGCGCCGCCGTCCAGACGCTGGCAACCCCACCATTTCCGGCGTAGTCCGCTCACGCAGCGCCCGTAAGAAAGCCCCCAGCGCTTTTGGGCCGCTCAGAGAATTGGCAGACATAAACGAATGTGCAGACATAGTCAGGTGTCCTTTTCATCCCGCTCGTCAAGGCGAGTTCGTGATGACAACAGCATGAGTGAAAGAGGTGTTAATCAAACAGGGAGTATTTTATACCCGTATAAATGCTCATATTGTACCCGTATTTTTCCCTCATTATAGTGTGTTCAGACCGACGTCTTCTTTAGTGGCTGGCGCGCCGCCGTTTACCCCATGATGAAACGAAAGCAATTCAGATAAAGCGAGAGCAATGATGGAAGAAAAACAGAACCATAATCATCGCGTCGAACATCAGTTCGGCTCACAGGCGCAGAACTACCTGACAAGTGCGGTGCATGCACAGGGCAAAGATTTAACCCGGCTGGCTGCTTTATTAGCACCCTTCCCGCAGGCGCGCGTGATCGACCTCGGCTGCGGTGCCGGCCATGCCAGCTTTGTCGCGGCACAGGCCGTCGCGGAGGTTGTCGCCTACGATTTATCTTCCCAAATGTTGGACGTGGTGAGTCAGGCTGCCGCAGAAAAAGGACTGCATAATATTCGCGTTCAGCAAGGTGTAGCCGAGTCTTTGCCGTTCGACGATAACAGCGCAGATATCATCATTAGCCGTTACTCTGCGCATCACTGGCATGATGTCGGACAGGCGTTACGGGAAATGCGGCGCGTTCTGAAACCGGGTGGGCGCGTTATCATGATGGATGTCGTTTCGCCCGGTCATCCGCTGCTGGACAGCTATTTGCAGACGGTAGAGAAGCTGCGCGATACCTCACACGTGCGCAATTACGCACCGGGCGAATGGCTGAGCCTGTTTACTGACGCTGGGTTTATCGTGCGTAACGTCACCAGCGACAGGCTGACGCTGGAGTTCAGCAGTTGGATCGCACGTATGCGCACGCCAGAACATTTCGCTGTTGCGATTCGTGAACTGCAAAAAACGTTGCCGGATGAGGTGGTACAGCATTTTGACGTACAGGCAGACGGTTCCTTTGTCACCGACATTATGATGATAGAAGCCAGCCGCGCCTGACGCACTTTCCCGCAATTAACGACCTCAAATTTGAGCGGCCCGCATCCTTTCGGGCCGTTTTTTGTAAATGTTATTTTTTAGCGCTTTTCAACGCTTGATTAATACGAAACCAATGATAATGTGATTTCGTTTTCGTCGCTGCCTATTCGCCGACGAAATAGATACCGATAACGGCAGTCGCGCGACGCGGATGCCGCATGTAGCAGGCAATTTTATTATCAGGAACCATAATGCAAAAAATCGCGCTGTCGTTTGCGATGTTGTTTTTTTTGCCTTCTCTTGTTGTTACCAGCGCAGCCAGCGAGACCGCACCACCGCTAGCGCCGATAGCAAAAGAATTAAAACAGCAATTATTAGGCTCTCCGATCTATATTCAGATCTTTAAAGAAGAGCGAATATTCGAACTTTATGCGAAAGTCGGTAGCGAATACCGTTTATTGGAACAATACCCCATCTGTAAATATTCAGGTGGATTAGGACCAAAACGCGTTGAGGGCGATTTAAAAAGCCCGGAAGGTTTCTATCAGGTTGACCTGCGCCAGCTCAAGCCAGACAGCCAATATTACCGCGCTATCAATATCGGCTTCCCCAATGACTATGATAAATCACAGGGATATTCTGGTCGCTATTTGATGATCCACGGTGAGTGTGTGTCGGTTGGCTGCTATGCCATGACCAACACCTATATGGATGAGATTTATCGCTATGCCGAAGCCGCGTTACGCAACGGGCAGGCGAAGATTGATATCGCCATCTATCCGTTCCGTATGACGGAACAGAACATGCAGCGCCACCGCAATTCCACCTACGCCAGCTTCTGGAAACAGCTTCAGCCTGGGTATGCCTATTTTAATCAGCACAATCAGCCACCGGCCGTCACCGTATTTAACGGGCAATACGTCGTTAACCCACCGTTGATGACCAGCCAGCCGACCTTAAAGTATGCGCTCGCCGAAACAAAATAGAACGAATTCACCTGGCATAATCTGATGCCAGGTTTCGTTGCCCGTTAGCGGCTGCGTTGCCAGCACGGTGACGACATCATTGGGTGTCGTCTGCTGCTGGAAATCAATCTCCACATCCTGATCCAACAGCGTCGCTTTACCAAACGGCGCGCGGCGAGTGATCCAGTAGAGTTTGGTTGAGCAATACCCCATCACAAAGCGCCCGTCCGACAGCAGCATGTTAAACACGCCTTTCTCCCGCAAGACATCTGCCTGTTTGGCAATATAGCGGAATACCGCTGGCCAGTTGCCCGGTGTACGCGGGTAGCGCTCAGCCAATTGGGACAGCAGCCAGCAGAAAGCAAATTCGCTGTCCGTCTGGCCAACAGGGCGAAACATGCCCGTTTTCAGGGAATGGTAGCCTTTCAGTTGCCCGTTGTGGGCGTACGTCCAGTTCCGCCCCCACAGCTCGCGCGTAAAGGGATGGGTATTTTCCAGCGACACCGCGCCGCGATTGGCTTGCCGGATGTGTGAAACCACTGCACACGATTTGATAGGGTAATCCTGTACCAATCGCGCAATCGGCGAGTTATAGCTTGGCAGCGGATCTTTGAACGTACGACAGCCGTTCCCTTCATAAAAGGTAATTCCCCAGCCATCCCGATGCGGTCCGGTTTTCCCACCGCGCTGTATCAGCCCGGTAAAGCTAAAGCAGATATCCGTCGGCACATTCGCGCTCATCCCCAGCAGTTCACACATCTGACTTCCTACCCTTCCCTTCTCGTCATATTTCAAGTTGCATGTGCGTTGGCTACGTTACTCAGCACACTTACGTGTACCTCGCCCCGTTGGGGCCGCTGCCAGCAGCGTTCAAATCTGCCTTTGGCAGAGTTGTCACTCACCCGAATCACTTACCTGAGTAAGCTCATCGGGATGCCTTCCCTTGCCGCCTTCCTGAAACTCGAACTATTTAGAGTCTATTATTAAGCGGCTTACTGATCCGCCATCTCTTTTTCAATCAGCTGAATCAGGATGTGAATCGCTTTGATATGGATTTCCTGAATACGGTCGGCATAACCGAAGTGCGGAACACGAATTTCCACGTCGGCCGAACCTGCCATTTTACCGCCGTCTTTTCCGGTCAGCGTAATGACCTTCATGCCTTTCGCTTTTGCCGCCGCAATGGCTTTAATAATGTTGCCGGAGTTACCCGAAGTGGAAATCCCCAGCAGCACATCGCCTTCACGCCCCAGCGATTCAACATAGCGAGAGAAAACAAAGTCATAGCCAAAATCGTTGCTGACGCAGGACAGGTGGCTCGGATCGGAAATCGCAATGGCCGGATAGCCCGGACGGTTCTCGCGGTAGCGACCCGTCAACTCTTCAGCAAAGTGCATGGCATCACAGTGTGAACCACCGTTACCGCAGGAGATCACTTTACCGCCCGCTTTAAACGCGTTAGCCAGCAGCACCGCAGCATTTTGAATCGACTGAATGTTCGCATCATCACTCAAGAAATTATTCAGTGTTTCTGCCGCTTCTTTCAGTTCACTACGGATTAAATCCTGATACATGGAATCCTCTCATTTTGTCTGGTGACAACATTCTTTTCTGTTCAGCAGTGTAGCGGATCGTGCCAACAGCGAGAAGCGCGTAATCACGGGATTGAGAGGATCGCTGATGCCCGTCAGAAAACGCACGACTGCCGCTCGGTTTGTGAAGTGAGTTGTAATTATGATGTAAACGAATTGATAAAAATAATCAGATAAACTACAACGAATATAAGCAACAGGTCAGACCTCTTATGACATTGACCTACTACGCCTTATTTCACTGATAACACGGTTCTCGCTTTCTACTGCCACACAACGCTCGGTGGAAAGCTGAAAACCCTCAATTCGATCACAATGCTGGAGACACGTTATGGTTGCTGTCAGTATCCTCCTCCTACTGATTATCATCGGAGCGATGTTTTATCATCGGCTCAGCCTGCTGCTTGGCAGCGCCATCCTGCTGGCCTACTTCGCAGCCATGTCCGCCATGTTGCTGTGGCACGTCTGGCTGATGATCCCGCTCGTGATTCTGCTGATTCCGATTACGGTTCCCTCTCTGCGTCAAAAGCTGGTTTCCGCTTCCGCGCTGCGCATGTTCCAGAAAGTGATGCCGCCGATGTCGAACACGGAGAAAGAAGCGATTGATGCTGGGACAACCTGGTGGGAAGGCGACCTGTTTCGCGGTGCGCCGGACTGGAAAAAGTTGCATAACTATCCACGTCCTCAGTTGACCGCCGAAGAGCAGGCGTTTATCGACGGGCCAGTTGCTGAAGCCTGCCGAATGGCAAACGACTTTGAAATCACCCACGAACGTGCCGATATCCCGCCAGAACTGTGGGAATATTTAAAAGAACACCGCTTCTTTGCCATGATCATCAAGAAGCAGTACGGCGGGCTGGAATTCTCGGCCTATGCACAGGCACAGGTGCTGCAAAAACTGGCGGGCGTTTCCAGCATTGTCGCAATCACCGTCGGCGTGCCTAACTCACTCGGCCCCGGTGAACTGCTGCAACATTACGGTACGGAAGCGCAAAAAGATCACTACCTGCCACGTCTGGCACGCGGTCAGGAAGTCCCCTGTTTTGCGCTGACCAGCCCGGAAGCGGGTTCGGATGCAGGTTCGATTCCCGATACCGGCATTGTCTGCTACGGCAACTGGCACGGCGAACAGGTCGTGGGCATGCGCCTGACCTGGAATAAACGCTATATCACTCTCGCCCCCGTCGCTACCGTGCTGGGGCTGGCCTTTAAGCTGTACGATCCCGACCATCTGTTAGGCGATCAAGACGATGTAGGCATTACCTGTGCGTTGATTCCGACGGACACCGACGGCGTTAAAATCGGCCGCCGCCATTTCCCACTGAACGTGCCGTTCCAGAACGGCCCGACGCAGGGTGAGAATATTTTTGTTCCGCTGGATTACATCATCGGCGGCGCGAAGATGGCGGGTCAGGGCTGGCGTATGCTGATGGAGTGTCTGTCGGTTGGACGCGGTATTACGCTGCCGTCTAACTCTACCGGCGGACTGAAGTCAATTGCCCTCGGCATCGGTGCTTACGCGCACATTCGCCGCCAGTTCAAAATCTCCATCGGTAAGATGGAAGGCATCGAAGAACCGCTGGCACGCATCGCGGGTAACGCTTACGTGATGGACGCCGCCGCGACGCTGATTACCAGCGGCATCATGCAGGGAGAAAAACCGGCGGTGCTCTCCGCTATCGTCAAATATCACTGTACCCACCGCGGTCAGCGCAGCGTGATGGATGCGATGGATATCGCCGGCGGTAAAGGCATCTGTCTTGGCCCGTCCAACTTCCTTGCGCGCAGCTATCAGGGCGCACCGATCGCGATCACCGTTGAAGGGGCGAATATTCTGACGCGCAGTATGATCATCTTCGGGCAAGGTGCCATCCGCTGTCACCCCTATGTGCTGGAAGAGATGGCAGCCGCGCAGGAGAACGACGTATCACGCTTTGACCGTTCGCTGGTTGGTCATATCGGCCACGTCGGCAGCAACAAAGTGCGCAGCTTCTGGCTTGGGTTGACCAACGGCCGCCTGAGCAGTGCACCAGTCAATGACAAAACACGTCGCTACTATCAGCAGCTCAACCGACTCAGCGCGAACCTGGCGCTGCTGGCGGATGTGTCGATGGCGGTATTGGGCGGTAGCCTGAAACGTCGCGAGCGTATCTCCGCGCGTCTCGGGGATATTCTCAGCCAGCTCTATTTAGCTTCCGCGACGCTGAAACGCTATGAGGACGAAGGGCGTCAGAAAGCAGATTTACCGCTGGTGCACTGGGGCGTTCAGGACAGTCTGCATCAAGCCGAGCAGGCGCTGGACGATCTGCTGCGTAACTTCCCGAATCGTGCCGTGGCAGGACTGCTGACCTTTATTATCTTCCCGCTGGGTCTGCGCTGCGCTGCGCCGTCTGACCGCCTCGACCATGAGGTCGCGAAGATTCTGCAAACGCCGTCAGAAACGCGCAGCCGTTTGGGACGCGGCCAATATCTGGTTGCCAGCGAACACAACCCTATTGGGCTGCTGGAAGAGGCACTGCTGGATATCATGGCCGCCGAGCCGATTTACCAACGCCTGTCGAAGGCCAGCGACAAACCGCTGCCGTTCATGCGATTGGATCAGTTGGCAGAACAGGCGCTGATCGAAGGTCAGATTACCGCAGAAGAAGCGGACATTCTGACCAAAGCGGAAGCCAGTCGCTTACGCTCAATCAACGTCGATGACTTTGCATTCGATGCACTGGCCGCCAACAAGCCCGCGCCCGTACCGCAGCCGGAAAGAAAAACCGAAGCAGCATAAACATAAACAGGCCGCCAATATGGCGGCCTGTTCTTTCCTTTAAAGCCACATCAGTTGTAAAATCCACGCCATCTTTCCTTCTGAATGAAACCTGACACATGGCTTACATCCCCAAGAACTATGCCAGACTTGAAAGCGGCTACCGCGAAAAAGCGCTCAAGCTTTTCCCGTGGGTATGTGGTCGCTGTTCACGCGAATTCGTCTATTCCAACCTGCGTGAATTAACCGTTCACCACATCGATCACGATCACAGCAATAACCCAGAAGATGGCAGTAATTGGGAAATGCTGTGCCTCTACTGCCACGACCATGAGCATTCGAAATATACCGATGCGGATATGTACGGTTCGACCGTCGTTGCAGGTGAAGATGCGCAGAAGGATGTCGGGGTTGCCACCCATAATCCTTTCGCGAATTTGCAGGCCATGATGAATAAAGGGAAGAAATAATCGGTTTGCCGCTCCCACCGATTCGTTGGCGGGAGCGGTTATCGCATACGTGATTAACGAGTCAGGCGCCGCTCTGTCGCACACGCGCCAGCAGCGCATCCACATCAGCAATATGCGGAGCCGCCAGCACTAACGTTCTGCCCAGCGAAATAGCATGCCGCTGGCACGCTAAACGCGCTTCCGTCTCCTGAATGCTGTCCAGATCGGCGACGTGCGCCAGCCCAATCGTGCGGCGAATCAATTCGGTGCCACAGTAGCCAACGGCATCCAGCCACACCTGCTGTAAAAACAGCGCGGCATAACCCGATTCCGCCAGCGCAGGATCGCGACTTTCGCTTTCGCTCAATGCCAGAAAACGGGCGGAAAAGGTCTGCCACAGCGTACGGATATCTTCCAGACGTCGTTCGCGTCCAGCCGCCGCCTCGCGCGGTGCTAACAGCCCCGGTAGACCGCAATAATTCAGCAGCAGGTTGCCGACTGCGGTGCCGACATCAAAGCCGATCGGCCCGTAGAAACCGAATTCAGCATCAATCGCTTTTAAGCGCCCTTCTGCCACAAAGATCGATCCACTGTGGATGTCACCGTGCAGCAGCGCCTCCGCTTTGCTCAGGAAGCCATGCTTCAGTCCGGCAACCGCCAGCTTCAGCGCCCGATCGTCACGCAAGGCCAGCACATCCGGCGTCAGCGCAGCGTCAAATTGGTTTCTTTCGTGATCGATATAGGGGTCAGTAAAGAAAAGATCTTCGGTAATCTGACACAGTTCAGGGTTAGTGAACTGGCTTACCGCCGCTTTCTTCTCGTGCGGGTGCTGATAGAAATCAGAGGTATGGAATAACGTCTGCGCCAGATATTTCCCCAGCTGTGCCGCCGCCTGAGGATAATCCGCGCCGTTAACCAGCTCGCTGCGCCAGATACGATGATCGGAGAGATCTTCCTGCACCATCACTGCCAGTTCGGGATCGTGATATAACACGGTCACGGTATGCTGCGGACAAAAACGCGCGTGCGTCAGCAACGTTTCGGCTTCAATGCGTGCGCGGTCAAGCGTCAGCGGCCAGGACTCCCCGACGCAGCGCACGTAGGGCAGCGCCTGTTTAACGATTACCTGACTGACGCCCGCTTCATCTTTAATTTTAAACACCAGATTCAGATTGCCATCGCCGATCTCTTCTGCGGCTACCAGCGTTTGCGGCTGACTGACACCACCGTACTGGCGGGCATATTCAACAGCGTCATCCGCCGTAAAAGTGCGGTAAAGTGACATTCCAACTCCTCGCTATTCTGAAATCAAAACTGTTCTTAAATTAAAACTATTTTTGAAATAAATATATGGACATAAAAACGTTCGGACGTCTATACATCTATTAGGCATCTTGGCAGAATAAGAATATCGATGCAACATGGATTTAACGACCTATGCAGACACTTAACACAACCAGCCTGAAAATTGTTGATAACCAACTGTGGATCCTCGACCAGCAGGCGCTACCGCAAGAAAAACGCTGGAGCCCGTGTCCAGATGTCGCGTCACTGGTTGAGCATATCCAGACGCTACGAGTACGCGGCGCACCGCTAATCGGCCTGTCCGCCAGCCTGCTGCTCGCGCTGCTAGCCGAGAAAGGATTATCGCAGACCGAACTGGCGCAGGCGCTGGAGACGCTGCGAGAATCGCGCCCTACCGCCGTGAACCTAATGAACAATCTGGATCGCATGAAGCTGGCGTTGGCAAAGCCGCAGTTTGTCGATGCGCTGGTGCAGGAAGCCCTGCGCCTGGTAGAAGAAGATCGCGCCCTGTGTGAACGCATTGCCGATCACGGCGCTGCGCTGGTAGAACCCAACAGCCGCTTGCTGACCCACTGCAACACCGGCGGGCTGGCAACGGCAGGCATCGGCACCGCTATCGGCGTGCTGCTGCGCGCACATCAGCAGGGGAAAGTCGCGCAGGTGTGGGTCGATGAAACACGTCCACTTTTGCAGGGCGGACGCCTCACGGCCTGGGAGCTGGGCGAGCTGAGCATCCCTTATCAACTGATTTGTGATTCGATGGCCGCCAGCCTGATGGCGCAGGGTCAGGTCGATGCAATTTGGGTCGGTGCAGACCGCATTGCGGCTAATGGCGACGTCGCCAATAAGATCGGCACTTACAGCCTCGCGGTGCTGGCGCACTATCACCAGATTCCGTTTTACGTCGCGGCACCGCACACCACGCACGATCCCGCGTGCCCAGACGGTCGAGCCATCCCTATCGAACAGCGTGCCGCCGCCGAAGTCACTGGTGTCTCCGGCAGCTTCGGCCACTGCCAGTGGGCACCGCAGAACGCCGCCGTCTACAACCCGGCATTCGACGTCACTCCCGCAGCCTTAATCAGCGGCTGGGTACTCGACACCGGCGTGGTCACGCCACAGGACGTCAAAGAAGGGATATTTCAGAAGGCGTTGAATTTATAACAAACCCAAAAATTTCCAAGAGCCTCAGGATACGCCGCACGGACGCGGCGAAGCCATCACCCAATGGTGACCGTTCCTCCACCAATCAACACGCCACCGCAGCTCACTGCATCACCCGTTCGCGCCGCGGGTTTACCATCAACGAGTACGCTGGATGAACCGCTGCTAATGCTCCGGTCATGGCCGTGAGAAGCCAGCGGATCGCCTTGTCGGGCCAACGGTAGGCCGTCAACCTTAACCGTTGATGAGCCTGAAGCGACGGGCGTAGACGGATGGCTACCGTGCCCCGTGTCGCTATCACCTAATTTAACGGCATTACCCATTTTTAGTCCTTTTAGCTGATTAGTCCCTGTCGCTGAATAGCCAGACTTGTTGCAATACTCATGCTGCGGCCTCGTCATCAGCAGTTAATACCTCTATTCCACGTGGGACGAAGAAATTATTGTTCCTCAACATCGTACCCGCCTGATCGTTCAGCGTAGCGAACTTGAGTTCCTCTGATGCGAAGTCGTGCATAAAATAATTGAAGAAAATATCTGCCTCACGCGGCACTCGCTTAGTTTCATCAAAAAACTTCACCAAATTGGCTCCCTGATACATCTGCCGACGCAGCCCCCTGCTTCTCCGCACATTATCTGCATCGTACTCGACCTGCTTCAGCCAGCCCCACTGCGCGTTGAGTTTATCCCGTTCGCTTCCTGTCGCGTTTTTGAAAAGTATCTTGTAATCATGCAGTTTTTCCCCCAGCCAAACGCAATAGTGGATCATGTGCAGTTCAAACGCTTCCGGGGTCGGGTTCATTTTCCCCACCCATTTGCTGTAAAACTCGCTGTATACCTTCGCCGAGTAGCCCAGACGGCTATCCTGCATGATGAAATATTGGGCTACTCGTGGGTTTTTAGCATCAAGAGTGAGAAAATTGGGGAAAGGCACCTGTGCCCTGCGCGCCGTTTCGAACATCTGTCGCAACGGCACCCGACACAGCTCGGCGCTGGGGCGCTGTTCGTTGGGTAGCAGTCCTCCCGTCACGTCTTCACTGATACCGGGGCAGAGCACTTCACGCCAGCCTGATTTGAGCGGCCCCAGAGGTAACAGAGGACGGGATTCTCGTCGTTCATGTGCCGCTATCAGGTGCAAGGCACTTTTTACCGCGGGATGAAGGGGTTTATCGAATGCAATCACTTTCGCGCCAAAAGCCGTGGTGATCATGCCAACAACAGGGTGCCGGGCAACCAGTCCGGCCCCGTCAGAGACGGTTGCCACGGTATCCCCCATGTCCAGCGAGCTGCGGCGCGTGCAGTCGAACAGCCCAGCAAAAATGACCTCGACTTTACTGTCTTCGTAGCGATACTCGTTCCCTACTTTGGTGCAGACCGACTCCAGTAACTCGTCGATAAAACGCCGAGCCAACGCGGCACCTAGATCGGCACCAAAAACGGAAACCTGGATCAGTTTGATGGGCAGTTGATTTGCTTTTTTGATATCCGCCAGGTTTTTTTTGAACTTGTTTTTGGCCAAATCTACCCGCGCATCGACCCCAGTCATGAGCAATTCAGCCACTATCGGGTTATCACGAATAGGTTCGGCGGCTTCGAGCAGAGCACGGGTCACCGCCGTTTTGGCAGCGGACGCGGCAGCATCGATACCACTCTTCATGGTCCGCAGGTCGTCCAGTTTATTGGAGATCACCTGACTCCAGTCGCCTTTGAAAGCCCCCTTGACCGTATCTACTGCCGTTTCTTTCCCCTGTTCAACCAGCGCATCGGCATAATCCTCTGGCAGCGCCTTCTGCCTAGCGTCCAGAATGCTGTCCAGTCTCTCGGATGGCGTATCGTCAAGGGGGGTAGCTAAACCAGGAATATAAACTTTGGCATACGAATATGAAGAGGTGAGTTCAGCCAAAATTATTTCAGGATGGGCACGAAACAAACGCCCTACATTAGTCAAACGCTGACTCTCTTCATCTACATTGATATTTCGTTTCAGACCATCAAAGAAGAAACCTATCTGTAACGCCAGTGAACAAGTTCCTATCCCCGCCTGATGACGGCTCTCTTCACGCGCAACGCGACACTCTAGATCATCCCAGTCGATCATCGTCCTCTCCTTGTGCGATAAGGGTCAATAACATCATCCATATCAAGGTAGCAACTTCGAACCCAGCGCACTATCGGCTTGTTATCTGGCAAGAACAGTACACAAAAATCATTCTGGCCTTTCTCTCGTTTAGGCATCGGCAATTCTATAGTATGGAGCTCTGGACGATATCCAAGTTCATCATATTGTTTGCGAGTCATCGCCAGTTCCCATTTGATCTTGACAGTATCACCGTTTATTCGATAGGGACCAGCTGTACCGCCGCTGGTATTAAGCCCGTCAAATGCGTCGGTATTCCCCCCCATATTACCGTTGACATAAACGTAGCTAATCGGGCGATTGATCACTGAATGCACGACGATTGACGCCCCGCCATGACGCTCCTGTATCAGGAACGTCCAGCCCAGCAAAAGCACCAGCAGAATACTCGCCACCCACCGCCCCCAGCGCGGCAAGATCTGCCATATCGCCGTGATAAGCCCTGAAATCACCCTCGTTAAACCGTTTGCCGCGCTCATGCTTGTCCCTTTTGTTCTTTCTGGTTCAATGTCCTTATCGCTTTCTGGGTCGCTATCGTGCCCGCCTGATAGCGGCTCTCTTCACGCGCAACGCGACACTCCATATCATCCCAATCAACCATCCTTATTTCCTCGTCCGATAAGTATTAATAACGTCATTCATTCCTACGACTGAGTTATCTGACCAGCGCACCATGACTTTGTTATGAGGTAAAAACAGCACATAGAAATAGTTCTGCCCTTCATTCCTTTTTGGCATAGGCAGAGTGATAGTTTGCTTTTCAGGCTGAATTCCATGTTTTTCTTGTTGCTTTAGAGTAGCGCTCAACAGCCAATCTATCTTGACCGTATCCCCGTCTATCCGATAAGGGCCAGCCATTCCGCCTCCAGCATTAAATCCATCAAAAGCAAAAGTATTACTCCCCATATTTCCATTAACATAGACATAGCTTATAGGGCGTTCGACTACAGATTTGACAACGATTACCGCCCCGCCATGCCGCTCCTGTATCAGGAATGTCCAGCCCAGCCAGAGCGCCAGCAGAATGCTTGCCACCCACCGCCCCCAGCGCGGCAATATCTGCCATATCGCAGTGATCAGCCCCGAGATGGCTCTCGTCAAACCGCTTGCTGCGCTCATACTGTGGCCTTGTCATCAGCAGTTAATACCTCGATTCCACGTGGGACGAAGAAATTATTGTTCCTCAACATCGTACCCGCCTGATCGTTCAGCGTAGCGAACTTGAGTTCCTCTGATGCGAAGTCGTGCATAAAATAATTGAAGAAAATATCCGCCTCATGAGGCACCCGCTTAGTTTCATCAAAAAACTTCACCAAATTGGCTCCCTGATACATCTGCCAACGCAGCCCCCTGCTTCTCAACACGTTCTCCGCATCGCGCCCGACCTGTATCAACCAGCCCCACTGCGCGTTCAGCTTATCCCGCTCACTGCCTGTCGCGTTTTGGCGGAGTATCTTGTAGTCATGCAGTTTTTCCCCCAGCCAAACGCAATAGTGGATCATGTGCAGTTCAAATGCTTCCTGTGTCGGGTTCATTTTCCCCACCCATTTGCTGTAGAACTCACTGTATGCCTTCGCCGAGTAGCCCAGCCGGCTATCCTGCATGATGAAGTAGCTGGAGACTCTACGTGATGTTTTTTGCAAAGTGCGGAAATTGGGAAAAGGCACCTGCGCCCTACGGGCGGTTTCAAACATTTGTCGCAACGGCACCCGGCACAGCTCGGCACTGGGGCGCTGTTCGTTGGGGAGCAGTCCTCCCGTCACGTCTTCACTGATGCCGGGGCAGAGCACCTCACGCCAGCCTGATTTGAGCGGCCCCAAAGGCAACAGAGGACGGTATTCTCGCCGCTCGTGTGCCGCTATCAGGTGCAAGGCGCTTTTTACTGCCGGATGAAGGGGTTTATCAAACGCAATCACTTTCGCACCAAAGGCCGTGGTGATCATGCCAACAACAGGGTGCCGGGCAACCAGTCCGGCCCCATCAGAGACGGTTGCCACGGTATCCCCCATGTCCAGCGAGCTGCGGCGCGTGCAGTCGAACAGGCCAGCAAAAATGACCTCGGCTTTACTGTCTTCGTAGCGATACTCGTTCCCTACTTTGGTGCAGACCGACTCCAATAACTCGTCGATAAAACGCCGGGCCAACGCGGCTCCCAGATCGGCACCGAACACCGAAATCTGGATCAATTTGATGGGCAGTTGATTAATTTTTTTTACATCAGCCACGTTTAGCTTGAATTGGTTCTTTGCTGAATCCACCCGCGCATCGACGCCGGTCATGAGCAACTCAGCCACGATCGGATTATCACGAATAGGTTCGGCAGCTTCGAGCAGAGCACGGGTCGCCGCCTTTTTGGCAGCGGACGCGGCAGCGTCGAGGCCACTCTTCATGGTGCGCAGGTCGTCCAGTTTATTGGAAAGCACCTGACTCCAGTCGCCCTTAAAAGCCCCCTTAACGGTATCAACCGCCGCTTCTTTACCCTGTTCAACCAGCGCATCGGCATAATCCTCTGGCATCGCCTTCTGTCTGGCGTCCATAATGCTATGTAAGCGCTCAGTGGCTGTATCATCAAGCGTGGTACCTAATCCTGGAACGTAGACCGCAGAATAAACATATGACGAACCAATCTCCGACGTTCTTCTTTCTGGATGAGCACGAAACAAGCGCCCTACATTAGTCAGACGCTGGCTATCTTCATCCACATTGATATTTCGCTTCAGACCATCAAAGAAGAAACCTACCTGTAACGCCAGTGAACAAGTGCCTATACCTGCCTGATAACGGCTTTCCTCACGCGCAACGCGACATTCCATATCATCCCAATCCACCATCACAATTTCCTCGTCCGATAAGTGTCTATTACATCCTGCATATCAAGGTGACAGCGATAGGTCCAACGTATCATCGGCTTGTTATCTGGCAAGAACAGTACGCAGAAATCATCTTGTCCCTTCTCACGCTTTGGCATCGGCAAAGTGGTCGTATGTTTTTCGAATTGAAACCCTGCTTTTTCCTGTTCCTCGGTCATATCCAACTCCCAATCAATTTTGACCGTATCCCCAGTTATCCGATAGGGGCCTGCGGTTTTCCCTCCCGCATTCCGTCCGTCAAATGCATCTGTGTTTCCCCCCATATTGCCGTTGACATAGGCATAGCTAATGGGTCGATCCATTACTGACATCACAACCAATGACGCCCCGCCATGCCGATCCTGTATCAGGAACGTCCAGCCTAGCCAGAGCACCAGCAGAATGCTTGCCACCCACCGCCCCCAGCGCGGCAATATCTGCCATATCGCCGTGATTAACCCCGAGATTGCCCTCGTTAAACCGCTTGCCGCACTCATGTTCGTCCCTTTTGTTCTTCTAAAGCCTGACGACCACCTTCCAGATAGGCTAATGCCCACAACCGTCTTTGAGCCTCTATCGCGCCGGCCTGATCGGCTTTTCTTAGCGCCTTGCGAACCATACTCATCCTTTCACAGGCAGGGAAATGCCCACAGCGTTCCCCCCCTTGCCAAAGGGCCAGTACGCGATGTTCATCAGGTGAACCTTGCAACGCCCGATATAACTCAGGTGTCAGTTTCACCGGAACAGGGTCATCTGGGGGGAGTGATAGGCTCAGTTCGCGCCAGTTGCCGTCGCATTCTCGCAACCACCAGCGCTCGATTCCCCCGAAAAGCCCACCGAACCACGGGGCATCGTGTTGATCGACAAGCAGAGGCAGCGCGTGGGGGGTATAGAATCGCAGCAGTTGGCTAAATTGCCCTTCGGGCTCAATCACCCTCACCCCCAAAGCCAACTGCTTTTGCAAGGCGCTAAGAGGTTGGCTGCTCTCAAGCAGGCCAACCACATGCCCTTGCTGAACGAGCGTAGCCAGTAATCTTTCTTCCTCTTGCGGACACTGCCAGAGCCAGGGGCCGAGATTAATCAGTTCAAACAAATCATCATGAAAATAGAGCGGCAAAAATGGCCTTTCACTCAACCGTTCACGCTGTTCGGCGGTGAGGTAAGCCCCTTCCAGTAGTACGATACAGGCACCCCGTTGCCAGATTGATTCGGGTAGCATCTTATTCTCCCAGTATCAATGCATCGCCCTGCGCCATGGCACGCAGCAGACAGGGAACACAGACCGGTTTTTCAAGAGGCGGTATTTTGGGCAATTTGGGTGGAGCAATAATCTCAACGTCTCCCGGTAAGGTGGGCATGTGGCCCGCCCAGCCAGAGCCAAAGCCCGGGCTGCCACCTGAATTCATCTTGATGCTGGGGCCGGCCAGCGTCACACCGCTGGGGTCAATCTTCACGAAGCTGCCACCCACCTTGAGCGTCAGTTCAGCCCCGGCTTCCAGCACTATCTTGTTGCCGGATTTCAGATGAATCTCTTGCCCGGCCTCAACCAGTAATGCCTGACCCAGTTTCTGGTGCATTGAGGCATCAACGTTCAGTGAGTGCTCCCCTTTAACATGGTCACGTTTCTCGTTCTCGACCGTCAGGTGATCGTTAGCTTTAATGCGGGTGACTCGCTCATTATCAATATCCGTATGCGCGTCGTGCCTGATGTGCCAGACAACGTCATTCTCAACGAGCGCGTTGAGATCTTTCTGCCCGTGAATATAAATCTCTTCCTGACCGGCCTGATCCTCAAAGCGCAGCTCGTTGAAGCCTTCTCCCTGATGCGTCTTCGTACGCAGTACGGTACGCGTCTTGTTAGCAGGCAGCGGATAGGGGGACGGATTAGTCGCATGGAAAGTACGTCCGGTGACAATTGGCTGATCCGGATCGCCTTCGAGGAAACTCACTATCACTTCATGGCCGATACGCGGGATGGCGATCATCCCGTACTGGCCGCCTGCCCAGCCTTGGCTGACACGCACCCAGCAGGAGCTCTGGTCATTGCTAACACCGTAGCGATCCCACGGGAATTGCAGTTTTACCCGACCATACTGGTCACAGTAGATTTCTTCCCCCGTCGGGCCGACGACGGTGGCAATTTGCGGGCCGTCCACCCTCGGTTTGTACGGCATAGCTGCACGCCACGTCGTCGTCCCTTTCACCACCGCAAAGCTGTTGCTCATGGTGGTCGGTTCGCCGCCGCTTTCCTCTTCCAGCGCCTGCGGCTGTTGCCCCACGTGCGTCACGCTCACCGTCTGCCACACCGCATTCAGCGTCGCATTCGGGTGCTCCGTCAGGGTGAAGGTATTGCCCGGCATCAGCCCGGCACAGTTGGATTCCCCTTCACTCGTTACCGCCCCTGAGCGCAGCGCATCCAGTCGGTAACCACTGAACGCCTTGCCGCTCGGGTCTTGCTTATAGCGGCCCGGATAGTCGTAATGCTGATAGCTTTCGCGCTGGTGTTCTAGTTCGCCGCTTATCTTCTTGTGCGACAGCCCGTAAGCCGGTGTTTTGAAACTGTAGTCTTTCAGCTCGACATCCGATGTGCTTACCCGCTCCGCGTAGTGGAAGCGCCGGACGTATTCGCCCTCGCTCAGCCCTTGTGTCGCCAGATTGAAAAACAGCTCGGGGCCTTTGGTCAGTGCACCCGCATCGTCAGCAAACACTAATCGATGTTTGCCCTCTTCGTATTCGTGGAAGAAATACATCCCTTCCTCGGCGGCCAGTCGGGTGACAAACGCCAAATCGCTTTCCCGATACTGCACGCAGTATTCCCGCACCGCGTGCTCGTTACGCAGCGCAAAGGCGTAGTCAGTGATACCGGCGTCTTCCAGCAGTGCACCGATAATCGCTTCCGGCTTCTGCGCCTGAAAGATGCGGGCGTTGGTGCGTAATCCCAGCCGCCACAGCGCCGGACGGACTTCCATCTGATAGCGCGTGCGCCGGAATCCGGTGTCGCCCTGCGTGAAGCCACTGACAATCCCGCT
The DNA here is from genome assembly GCF_020166435.1 of Pectobacterium versatile. GTDB lineage: Bacteria > Pseudomonadota > Gammaproteobacteria > Enterobacterales > Enterobacteriaceae > Pectobacterium > Pectobacterium versatile. Next base: position 29,212 of record NZ_JAINZP010000022.1, read on the forward strand.
GACCCGACGCTTTAGCTCACCCTCATACCAAATCATCAGCTCGCACGGTTGGTCCAGCACCGCGCCGAAATCCACATCCGGCAACGCGCTCGCCAGACTCAGCGACAGGCTGAAAGGCCGGTTCAGCCCTTCATCCAGCCTGAAATCTACCACCGCAAAGGTGCCTGCCTCCAGGGCGCCGACCTTTACGGTGAACTGTAATCCTGTACTGTTTGCCATCGGCTTTCTCCTTATTTTTATGTTTGTACTACTGCCACGGCTACCGCATGCACGCCATTCTGGCTAAACGCCATATGAGCAAAAACGCCACGCAGGTGAAAAGCGCAGAGCATTTAAATCGAGCAGAGATGCAGTGTGTTCACGTCGTGGGAGACAAGAAAATCGCAGGGTTGAAGCGGTATGAGTAATGAAAACGTTCCATGTGGCATCCTTGACGCTATTCCTTTTAAAAAAATACGCGTAAAGAATAACAAGATGTTCGCAGAGCCAATAGCACAAAAAAAGGACTAAAACGAAGCAAGCCCATTGATTAATATTAAAATAATATCATTAAGAATAAATTAGATAACTAACTAAAAAACTCAATCATCATCTAAGAACAGGGCATCCACCCTGTTCTTAGACTATTGATAAACCATTTTCGTCCGTGGAATAAAGGCATAAAGCCCTACGCGCTAGCGCTCCAATTTCGGATACGCATCCGCGATCTTATCGCTGGTGAAATGCGCTATCCACCCTTCCGGATTATCGAACAGGCGGATGGCGGTGAAGTGCGGCTCTGGCCCCATATCAAACCAGTGCGCCGTGCCTGCGGGTACGGACAGCAGATCGTTTTTCTCACACAGAATCTGGTAAATTTTGCCGTTCAGGTGCAGACAGAACAGCCCCGCACCTTCCACGAAAAAGCGCACTTCGTCTTCATGGTGAACATGCTCGGATAAAAACTTGGTGCGTAGTTCCGCACGCTGCGGATTATCGGAACGCATGCTGATGACGTCCCAGCTCTGATAGCCTTTCTCTGCCACCAGCTTATCGATTTCATGCTGATAAACCGCAAGCACTTCTTCAGACGACGGCGCATCGCTCAGCTTCTGGCTGGCTTCCCAGCGTTCAAAACGCACGCCGATGTCGTTCAGCTGTTTCTGAATCGCCTCGGCATCCTGACTTTGCCAAATCGGCTGGCTCGCATCGCTGTCGCTAAAAATGGTTAATCCACTCATTGGGCGTACTCCGGTAAGTCGATCTGGTCAAAACGTGCCACCTGACGGTGACGGCTTACGCTATCCGCATCATCACGGATAAGCTGACAGGTGTGCCAACCGGCCTCCTGAGCGGCATCCAGTTCCTGACGAATGTCCGACAGGAACAACAGTTGTTCAGCAGGTATCCCGATGGCTTGCGCAATCGTGCGATAAGAATCGGTCTCCCGCTTCGCGCCGACGCGAGTATCAAAATAATCGCTGAACAGCGGGCGCAGATCACCCGCGTTGCTGTAACCGAATAGCAACTGCTGTGCTTCTACTGAACCTGATGAATACACATACAGGCGCAGGCCCTGCTGCTGCCATGCGGCGAGCTGCGCGGCCACTTCGAGGTACAGGTGCCCCTGAAAATCACCGTTACGGTAGCCCGCGCGCCAGATAATGCCTTGCAGCTGTTTCAGCGCGGTGGATTTACGATCTTCATCCATAAACTGATTCAGCGCGGTAATCAGTGCATCATTATCCGCATCGGGCTGACCCAGCTCCTGGCGCAACGCGTCCAGCGCCTGCGCGATCTCAGGATCGCTACCATGCTGCCGCACCGTGTCGGCCAGTCGTTCACGGGCATAAGGGAACAACACAGTGTGAACAAAACGGATGTCACTGGTGGTGCCTTCAATATCGGTCACGATCGCGTTAATCATGCTTTCGCCTCCAGCAGTCGACGCTGCAATTCGCATTGGAACAGGAACTCTAGTCCTTCCAGATGACGACGTGCTTCTTTCACCGTCGCGCCCCAGCAGTAAAGGCCGTGGCCGCGCACCAGAAAGCCATAGCGTAGCGGCGTGTGGCTGGCGTACTCGGTCACCCGCTGCGCCAGCGCCGGAATATCCTGATCGTTATCGAAAATCGGGATCGCCACGCGATCTAAATGAGTACTCTGCCCGGCCAGCGACTTTTGCATTTCGTAGCCGTGCAGTACCAGTTCAGCACCCTTCTCTACCCGAGACAGTACCGTCGCGTTCACCGAGTGCGTGTGCAGCACCGCACCGATAGTCGGCTCACAGCGATACAGCAGCGTATGCAGCCCCGTTTCAGCCGACGGCGTACGGCCGCTCGGTACATGGTTAGTGGCAATCTCCACCAGCAGGAAATCCTCTGCCTGAAGACTGCCTTTATCTTTACCCGATTCGGTAATCAGGCACTGCGCTTCATCAAGGCGCACGGACATATTGCCGCCCGTCGCCGGACACCAGCCCTTCTCACCTATCCAGTGGCAGGTCGCAAGCAGCGCCGTCAATTGTTGATTTTCAGTCATGAGGCTTCCCGTTTTTGGTCTCTCTGTTTCAAAGCATGCAGTTGCAGGTTTAGATTTTTTCATTATGTCTTAGCACGCAAAGGCATTTAGCCGTTTAAACGTCCAAGCGTCTTGATTGCCAAATACTAACAGCATGTTATATTACCAAGCAATACAGGCTTGCAGGAGTTCCACCCCGCTATGAGCGCCGCTCTGATCCCCGACAGTAAACTGCCTTCGCTGGGCACCACCATCTTTACCCAGATGAGTGCACTGGCCCAACAGCATCAGGCCATCAATCTATCACAAGGTTTCCCTGATTTTGACGGCCCGGATTATTTACAACAGCGGCTGGCGTATCATGTCAGTCAGGGCGCAAACCAATATGCGCCGATGACCGGTGTTGCGCCGCTGCGTCAGGTGATTGCTGAAAAAACCTCAGAGCTGTACGGCTGGCGACCGGATGCCGATAGCGAAGTGACCGTCACCGCGGGGGCGACCGAAGCGCTGTTTGCCGCCATTGCGGCACTGGTGCGTCCCGGCGACGAAGTGATTTGTTTCGATCCCAGCTATGACAGCTATGCACCTGCCGTCACACTGGCTGGCGGCGTACTCAAACGCATCGCCTTGCAGCCGCCTGCATTTCGCGTGGACTGGTCGCATTTTGCCGGTTTGCTGAGCGACCGTACTCGTTTGGTCATCCTGAATACACCGCACAACCCGTCCGCTACCGTCTGGCAGAAGGCTGATTTTGAGCAACTGTGGCAGGCAATTGCCACACGCGACATCTTCGTACTGAGCGATGAAGTCTACGAACACATCTGCTTCGACAGTGAAGGACACGCTAGCGTGCTGGCACACCCGTCGCTGCGTCAACGCGCTATCGCCGTTTCATCGTTTGGCAAAACGTTCCACATGACCGGTTGGAAAGTCGGCTACTGCGTCGCGCCAGCCGCATTGAGTGCGGAAGTCCGTAAGGTTCACCAGTATCTGACGTTCTCCGTGAACACGCCTGCGCAGTTCGCCATCGCCGATATGCTGCGCGAACAGCCGCAACACTGGCGCGAACTACCCGATTTTTACCGTGCCAAGCGCGATCGTTTCATCAAGGCGCTGGCGGGCAGCCGTTTTGAAATTCTGCCCTGCGAAGGCACCTACTTCCTGCTGGCGGACTATCGGGCGATTTCCGCTCTGGACGATGTCAGCTTCTGCCGCTGGCTGACCGAGCACGTTGGCGTCGCGGCCATTCCGCTGTCCGTCTTTTGTGCCGAGCCGTTCCCACATACGTTGATTCGACTATGCTTTGCTAAACAGGAAGCAACGTTGGATGCCGCTGCGGAGCGTTTATGTCGACTTTAAAGATTTCATTGCTGCAACAGCCGCTGGTCTGGCGCGATGGGGAGGCCAATCTCCGCCACTTCGATACCTTACTAGCGGAGATGACAGGGCGTGATGTCATTGTCCTGCCGGAGATGTTCACCACCGGCTTTGCGATGGAGGCCGCCAAAGGCAGTCTGGATCAGTCGGTCGTAGAGACGTGGCTGCATCAGTGGGCGCGGAAGACCAATGCGCTGATCGGTGGCAGCGTCGCCGTGAACACGCCAAAAGGCGCGGTGAACCGGTTCCTACTGGTCGATCCGCACGGCGAGGTGTATCACTACGATAAACGTCACCTGTTCCGCATGGCGGATGAACACCACCACTATCAGGCAGGAACAGAGCGAGTGACCATTGAATGGCGCGGCTGGCGCATCTGCCCGATGATCTGCTACGACCTGCGTTTCCCTGTATGGTCACGCAATCGACAGGATTACGATCTGGCGCTGTATGTCGCCAACTGGCCTGCGCCTCGCGCGGCACACTGGCAGACGCTGCTAGCAGCGCGCGCCATTGAGAATCAGGCCTACGTTGCAGGCTGTAACCGCGTCGGTACCGACGGCAACGGCCACAGCTACCGTGGCGATAGCCTGATTATTAATGCTCAAGGGGAAATTCTGGCCTCTGCCGCCCCCAATCAGCCTGCCCGTCTGGACGCCGAACTGTCGCTGGAAGCGCTGCAAAGCTACCGGGAATCCTTCCCCGCCTGGCGCGATGCCGATCGCTTTACGCTGTAGTGGTTGTGCTGTAGCTGTCGTTACTGTGCAGAGGCGTGGTAGAACACCGCCTGATAGAACGCCTGTAGCGCCAGCGCCACATCTGCCGTGGTAACAGATTCGTCAGGATGGTGGCTGATGCCGCCGCGGCAGCGGACAAACAACATCGCTACTGGCCAGCGTTCGGCGATGGCGATGGCGTCGTGTCCCGCACCGCTTGGTAGCATCAGCGTTTTCCCCTGAACCTGCGTCACCGCCTCATTTAATACCGACTGCAACGCGGGATCGCAGCGAGTTGCCGCAATACGATAATACTCTTCGGCGCTGAACTGGCAGCCGCGCTGGTGCGCGATAGCCTGTCCCAGTGTCAGGAGTCTTTCCAGCAACGCATCCAGCGGCGCATCCTCCGGCCCGCGAATATCCAGCGTCATCTTCACCTCGCCGGGGATGACGTTCGCCGCGCCCGGTAAACACTGCAACGTACCAAACGTAGCGACCAGATGAGGATCGCTTTCTCGCGTTACCCGTTCTGCCTGCGCCATCCAGTCAGCCGCCGCCGCCAGCGCATCCTGCCGCTGCGTCATCGGTACCGTGCCCGCATGCCCTGCCAGACCGAGGAACGTGCAGTTGAGCCGCCGCGCCCCGTTAATCGCGGTGACCACGCCCAACGCCAGATCCTGCTGTTCCAGACACGGCCCTTGTTCGATGTGCAATTCCAGATAGGCGACGATGTCGCTGACCGGACGCGCCGCCAGCGCCACCTCAAGCGGATCCAGCCCCGCAATGGTCAACGCCTGCGCCACGCTGGTGCCTTCTGCATCATGACAATCCAGCCAGTTCTCCGGCCAGGTACCCGTTAGCCCTCGGCTGCCCAGCAGCGTAATGCCAAAACGCGTACCTTCCTCATCGCCGAAGCCGATGATTTCCAGCGCCACGGGCAAACGCGTTCCCTGCTGATGGAAGGCACGCACGACTTCAATCGCCGTCAATACGCCCAGCATGCCGTCATACCGTCCGGCATTGCGCACCGTATCCAGATGCGAACCGAGCAGCAGCGCTGGCGCATCCGGTGTTAATCCTTCATAGCGACCACAAATGTTGCCAACGCTATCCTGCCAGACATTCATGCCCGCTTCGCGCATCCATTCCCCCACCTGCGCATTGGCACGCAGGTGTTCCAGCGACAGATAAACGCGGGTCAACTGGCCGGGCGTTTCGCTAATTTCAGCCAGCGCATCGCAGCGCGACATAATCTGCTCAGCGGCGGCCTGTGCGGCAGCGGGCAACATCAACATTTCACTCATGCACGTCCCTCATCCGCCGCGTAGCAATTCCAGGCGGCCTGCAAGGCTTCACCCTGCACGGTACGGAAGCCAAGTCGATTCAGCACCGCCTCCAGCGCCGTCAGCGTTTGCATCACGCAGTCTTTACGCGCGTTGTAGCCCATCGTGCCAATGCGCCAGATCTTGCCCTGAAGCGGGCCAAACGAGGTGCCGATCTCAATGGCGAAATCTTCCAGCAGCAGCTTACGCACCTGCTCGCCGTGAACGCCGTCAGGAATCACCACGCCCAGCACGTTATTCATTTTGTGGGTCAGCGAACCAAAGGTGTCCAGCCCCATTCCCTGAATCCCCGCCACCAGTGCACTACCGTGCAGCGCATGGCGAGCAATACTGCGATCCAGCCCTTCTTCGAGGATCGTTCGGGCACATTCGCGTGCGGCGAACAGCATGCTCGTCGCCTCGGTATGGTGGTTCAGGCGCTCCGGCCCCCAGTAATCCATCACCATGCCCAGATCGAAATAGTTGGAATAGATCATCTCGTCGTCGCCGTCCTGATGCGCGTCCGTTCGGATCCCCTGTTCGACGCATTTACGCCGGCGGATCACCGCTTCCATCTGCGGGCTGAGCGTGATCGGTGAACTGCCGGACGGCCCGCCGAGGCATTTCTGCAACCCTGCGGAAACCGCATCCAGTCCCCATTTATCCGTTTCCAGCGGGTTACCGCCAAAAGAGGCGGTAGCATCGGTATAGAACAATACGCCGTGACGGCGGCAAATCTCGCCCAGCTCCTCCAGCGGTTGCAGCATGGTGGTCGATGTATCTCCCTGCACCGTCAGCAGTAAACGCGGGCGTACCGCTTTGATCGCATCTTCGATCTGGTCTGGCGAGAACACCTCACCCCACGGCACTTCGATGGTATGAACATCAGCACGGCAGCGGCGGGCAATCTCGCACAGCAGATGACCAAAACGGCCAAACACCGGCACCAGCACCTTGTCACCGGGGCGGATCGCCGACAGCAGAATCGCTTCGATCCCCGCTCGCGAGGTGCCGTCTACCAGCATCGTCCAGCGGTTTTCCGTGCGGAAAAGTTGACGATAGAGCTCCATGACCTGATTCATGTAGTTCGTCATCGCGGGGTCATACTGCCCCACCAGCTGGCTGGCCATTGCCCGTAATACGCGCGGATCGGCATTGATCGGCCCCGGCCCCATCAGCAGGCGATGAGGGGGATTAATTTGCGCGTACAGTTCGCTGTTCATGGTTATGTGCTCCAGATTCTTTACGTTACTGGTCTGCTAATCGAATGATTTTATGCGCGTTTCCGTGCGTGATTAGCTCAAAAGAGAGAAGCCTTACGCTTCCGATAGTCCCCGGACGGAGGCGATAAACTGTTTCAGTTCGCGGGTCTGCGGGTTAGCAAACAGCGTTTTGCTGTCGCCCTGCTCCCAGACGGTGCCCTGATGCATAAACACCACGCGGTCGCCCACTTCACGGGCAAAATTCATTTCATGCGTCACCAGAATCAGCGTCATGCCTTCGGCGGCCAGCTGTTCCAGTACCTTCAGCACTTCACCGACTAATTCAGGATCGAGTGCCGAGGTAATCTCGTCGCACAGCAGGACTTTTGGGCTCATCGCCAATGCGCGGGCAATCGCGACACGCTGCTGCTGACCACCCGACAGATTGCCAGGATAGTAGTGAAGACGCTCGCCCAGCCCGACCTTATTGAGCATCTGTTCACCCAGTTCATGGCATTCCGCCGCGCTTTTTCCCAGCACGCGGCGCGGTGCCAGCATCACGTTTTCCAGCGCCGTCATATGCGGGAACAGATTGAAGTTCTGGAACACCATTCCGACCGAGCGGCTGATTTCCCGCGCCTGCGAATCCCTGTCGGTAACGGTCATCCCGCCCAGCTTGATGCTGCCGTCCTGATAGCCTTCCAGACCGTTCATGCAACGCAATAACGTGCTCTTACCGGAGCCGCTGCGCCCGATGATCGAAATGACTTCGCCCATTTCGATATCCAAATCCACGCCTTTCAGGACATGGTTCTGGCCGTAATATTTTTGAACCTGATTAATGGTGATGAGCGGCATTGAATTTCTTCTCCAGATAGCGGCTGTAGTAAGAGAGCGGATAGCACATCAAGAAATAGCCCAGCGCCACCAATCCGAACACTTTAAACGGCTGATAGGTCACGTTATTCAACATGGTTCCCGCCTTCGTCAGTTCGATGAATCCGATGATCGACGCCAGCGCGGTGCCTTTAATCACCTGCACGGAAAACCCAACGGTAGGTGCGATGGCGATACGCATCGCCTGCGGCGCAATCACCCGATAGAGCGTCTGGCCGAAATCCAGTCCGAGACAGCGCGACGCTTCCCACTGCCCTTTCGGCAAAGCTTCCACGCTGCCACACCAGATATCCACCAAAAAGGCGCTGGTAAAGAGCGTCAGCGCTAGGGCTGCCGCCGTCCACGGGCTCACATCAATGCCGAACAGCGCCAGTCCGAAAAAGGCGAGAAATAGCTGCATCAGCAGCGGTGTCCCCTGAAACAGCTCGGAGTACAGGTGGACAAGGCGCGTCGGCCATTTGCGTTTAGTCAACCGCAGCAGCATCAGCGGAAAGGTCACTATCGCGCCGCCGATGAAAGCCGTCAGCGACAGCAGTAGCGTCCAACGTGCCGCCAGCAGCAGGTTGCGAACAATATCCCAGTCGGTAAATGTCATCATGACTGATTCCCCAGAAAGCGCCGACCCGCCAGCAGTAAGAGTTGTCGCATCAGAACAGACAGCATCAGGTAACACAGTGTGGTTGCCAGATACACTTCAAAGCTCAAAAACGTACGGGATTGAATCAGGTTGGCAGCAAAAGTCAGTTCTTCGTAAGACACCTGCGACACCACCGACGATCCCAGCATGACGATGATGCATTGGCTGACCAGCGCCGGATAAATCCGCTGGAGCGCAGGCGGCAGAATCACACGCAGGAAGGTCTGCATCCGCGTCAACCCCAACACGCGGGCGGCTTCCCACTGGCCTTTCGGCGTTACCTGAATCCCCGCGCGGATAATCTCGGTGCTGTATGCTCCCAGATTAATCAGCATCGCCAACAGCGCGGCCTGTCCGGCGGTGAGCTTCAAGCCCAGACTCGGCAAGCCGAAAACGATGAAGAACAGCTGAACCACAAACGGCGTATTGCGGATCAGCTCGACGTAGACTCCCCATAGCCGACTCAGCAGGGTAGGCTTGCCGCTGCGCAAAGCCGCACCGAAGATGCCGATGGCAATGCCGCCGAGGGTTGCCATGACCGTCAGCTCAATGGTGACCCACAACCCCTCCAGCAACTCAGGCCAGAACGGAAACAGCGCGGAAAAATTAAGCTGATAGGTCATGGCGTGCTCCCGTTAAGCCTTGATGCTGGCTGGCAGCGGCGCTTTCAGCCATTTTTCCGACAGGGTATTGAGCGTGTTGTCTTTCAGTGCTTGCTCAATCAACGCATCGACTTTCGCTTTCAGTGCGGGTTCATCTTTCTTCAGCCCGATGTAGCACGGCGAATCTTTCAGCATAAACTTCGCTACTGGTGCTTTCGTAGGATTCTGCTCGGCGATAGCGGCTACAACCAGGTTACCCGTTGCAACATATTCCACCTGCCCGGATAGGTACGCCGACAGCGTGGTGTTGTTATCTTCGTAGCGCTTAATCTGTGCGGCCTTCGGCGCGATATCCGTCAGCACCATGTCTTCTACTGCACCGCGCGTGACGCCAATACTCTTGCCTTCCAGCGCGTCTGACGATGTCAGCGTGCTGTCTTTCGGCCCAAATACGCCAAGGAAAAATGGTGCATAGGCGCGGCTGAAATCGATCACTTTTTCACGCTCGGCGTTTTTGCCCAGACTGGAGATCACCAGGTCAACTTTGTTGGTTTGCAGATACGGTACGCGGTTAGCACTGGTTACCGGAACCAACTGCAACTTTAGTTTCATCTCTTTCGCCAGGTAGTGGGCGATATCGATGTCATACCCCTGCGGTTGCAGATCCGTCCCCACCGATCCAAACGGCGGGAAATCCTGCGGGACAGCGACACGCAGCACGCCGCGCTTCTCGATATCCTGCAACTGATCGGCCATCGCGCTACCGGCCTGAACCAGTAACATTGCCGCGCCCATCACCGCCAGTAACCCTTTTTTGATGCCCAGTTTATTGATCAACATCGTCTCTGCCCCCGGTTAGTATAATTGAAACGAAAGATTCTTTAAAAACAAAAATTGAAACCATCGTTGCAGATATTAAGCAAGGAGCATGCCAGATCGCATGAGTACTCTTGGCAATGAGGAACAGCGTAGAAGGTCAGAGAATCGTGCTGGAATATGGATATGGAGTATCGGTGGAATGTTTCGGGCGTGATTACAGAGAGATAATTTATGCAACTCATGCACCACGCCCGACGTAGGGCTGCTCAGTCGCCGCAGCCCTACGAACCCTGGCTTTCGGCGTGAATTATGCCGCTACGCGGTACATTCGAAACGCGTGTCATCCTGTCGAACCGCCTGTGACGCGCTCCCGACGCGGCACAGGCTTTCGCAGCGTCCATGCTGCTCATTCGGGATGACCCGCATTTCTCATCATAATTTTTTACGCCTATGAACAGATAACAACGAGAAACAATCCACAGCGCTGCGTCACAAAAATAATCCGGTGCTATCACGCCCGAAACGATCTGCATGACTATATGACAGATCCACATGACGGCATGACACATAAGGGCATCAGAATAGCACCAAACATCAACCATACCGCACTACATTAGTGCAATAGCACCATCCCAACGCCCCATTAGCGTTGCTCTAGCTCATCCAATTCACCATAAAGATCCACGATCTGGTGGATGCGCTGGCGTCCGTCACGCAGCATTTCATGTAATAGCGCGTTACTGATCACATTCACCAAACTCATCGCGGAGGAATAACTGTCAAACGCCGAGACGCTGTCCAGCGGGACGCACAGCGACCAGGTTGCCAGCGACATTAGCGTACTGGCCTGTGGTTCGCACAGCAGCAGCACGGGTACGCCGCGCTTTTGCAACTGTGCCAACAGTGGCTGAATCAGACGCGGACGACGGCGAAACGCCACCACTATCACGACATCCTGCGCAGTGAGATCCACCAGCTCTTCGGATAACGTCTGCCCCGGCTGCGTCAGCAGCGTGACCTGTTGGCGGATCTGGAGCAGCTGTTGGCGCAGGTGCAGCGCCACCGGATAGCTATTGCGCAGCCCAATCAAACACAGGCGCTGCGCCTGCATCAGCGCCTGAATCACCGCGCCAAACTGCACGGGGTCAATCTGGTTTATCCACTGCGTCAGATTCGCCATTTCCTGCTTGTAATGCCGCGCCAGCAGCGTATTCCCCTGCACGGCATCTCGGTTATCCGCCAGCGGTATCCCGCTTTGGCGCAGCGTTCTGAGCTCATCGCGCATGTCACGGTAGCTGGGGTAGCCCAGCCGTTTGAACAACCGACTGACGGTCGCTTTGGAAACACCGCTCAGCCGCGCCAGCTCGGCGCTGTTGTAGCTGATTAAATCGTCAAAGTGATCGAAGATGAAATCCGCGACGCGCTGTTCCTGCGGTGAAAGCTCGCTGTAGCGATCCCGTAATCGTTCATCTATTTGCATCATCGTCTCTCATCCGTTGCGCTTGCTGTAACGTTTGTTTCATGTCGCAGAACATAGCATAGGATTGTCAGGATGATATAGATACCTCCTCCAGCACCGAATACGGACTTTCTACCGCACCGAAAAACTGGAACGCCATTTGCTTATAGCTAAGGTTAATAACTCTTACCCTACATAATATTTAAACAAGGAATCCTGAGATGATGCAAAGCAACACCGCCCCGCTGGGTATGGCGGTAGCACCTCATCATTTAGCCAGTGCCAGCGCGTTGGCCGTTCTGCGTGAAGGTGGAAACGCCATTGAAGCCATGGTCGCGGCGGCGGCAACGATTGCCGTGGTGTACCCACATATGAACGGGATCGGCGGCGACGGCTTCTGGCTGATTCTGCCCCCACACGGCGACCCCGTTGCTATTGATGCCAGCGGGGCAGCGGGGTCGCTGGCCTGCCGTGAGTGGTATCAAGGTGAAAGTCGCATTCCACACCGAGGCCCCAAAGCGGCGCTGACGGTCGCGGGCACCGTCGGCGGCTGGCAGGAGGCGCTGACCTATTCACAAGAACTGGCCTATTCACAAGAAATAGACGGCACACCGATGCCGCTGGCTCGTCTGCTATCTGACGCGATTCGCTATGCGGCCGACGGCATTCCCGTCACGCAGTCTCAGGAGGATGCGCTCACCCAGCGCTACCACGAGCTGAGCGATTTTCCAGCCTTTAGCCAGCTGTTTATGCCGCAGGGGAATATCCCGCGCGCGGGCAGCCGTTTCACGCAGCCGGATTTAGCCGATACCCTGACAACGCTGAGCCTTGAAGGGCTGGATAGCTTTTATCGCGGATCCGTCGCCGCCCGGCTGTCGGCACAGATGGCGCAGCTCGGTATGCCGCTGACGGCGGACGATCTGGCAAATTACCGCGCCAAACGAACCACGCCGCTGGTGCTGAAGCACAGTAAAGGCGATATCTATAACCTCGCGCCGCCGACGCAGGGACTGGTGTCGCTCGCCATTCTCGGCCTGACCGATCATTTAGACATGGAAGATCTGAACGATAGCCAGACAATCCATCGCATTGTCGAATCGACCAAACTGGCGTTTGGCCTGCGTGACCGCTTCATTACCGATCCTAAGCAAATGACGCAGGACGTGCAGGCGTTGCTGGAAAACGATGCGCTCGGCGTGCTGGCTCGGCAGGTCGATACCCGCAAAGCCGCGCCGTGGGGAGAAGGCAAAGGCCCCGGCGACACCGTCTGGATGGGCGTCTGCGACAGCAGCGGCCTGTGTGTGTCTTTCATTCAAAGCATTTACCATGAATTTGGCAGCGGCGTGGTCTTGCCGGGAACGGGCGTGCTTTGGCAGAACCGTGGTGCCTCGTTTAGCCTCGATCCGGCACACTTACTGGCGTTAGAGCCCGGTAAACAGCCGTTTCATACCTTAAATCCTGCCGCTGCACGCCTGTCCGACGGTCGAACCATGGTCTACGGCTCGATGGGCGGAGACGGACAACCTCAGACGCAGGCGGCCATCTTTATCCGTCACGTCCAGCAAGGGCTGCCGCTACAACAGGCGATTACCGCCCCTCGCTGGCTGCTGGGCCGTACCTGGGGACAAGCTTCCGATACGCTGAAAATCGAAGATCGCTTTAAACCCGCGACCGTGGATGCCCTACGTCAGCTAGGTCACGACATCGAGCTGTTGAGCAGCTTTAGCGAAACGGTCGGCCACGCCGGTGCCATCGTACGCCACACCAACGGCATGCTGGAAGGTGCCTTCGATCCGCGCAGCAACGGCAGCGCGGCTGGCTTCTAATCATGAATCAACCGGGAGAATATGTATGACGACCCACTCAATCGATAGCGACACGTTGGCCGCTTATCTTCAACACATGGAAACGCTGCTAGCGCTGCAACTGAGTCAGGAGCGGCGTCAGGAGCTGTTAGTTCAGTTCAGCCGCATTCACGCCATGGCGCAGCCGTTAATGGAATTCCCTCTTGATGAGCATCAGGAAATTGCTGGGGTTTATACGCTAGGAGCTTATACGCTATGAGTCTACCTGCTATGAATAGACCTTCAGCGTTATCTATCCGGCAGATTCAGCAAGGTTTGCAGGCTGGCACGTTCTCCGCCAAGGAGCTTGCACAGCAGGCATTGGGCGCCATTGAGCAGACCAACCCCACGATTAATGCCTATACCCACGTTACCGGTACTCGCATGTTGGCAGAAGCAGAGCGCATCGACTCAAGCCGTCAACGCGGGGAAGCCTTGCCCACGCTGGCCGGCGTGCCTTACGCCGTCAAGAACCTGTTTGACGTCAGCGGAGAAACCACGTTGGCAGGTGCCGAACTTTTCAGCCAGCGACCACCCGCGGCACAGGACGCCTTTGCCATCCGTCAGCTTGCCAGTCAGGGCGCACTGCTGTCCGGCATGTTGAATATGGATGCCTATGCTTACGGCTTTACCACCGAAAACAGCCATTACGGCCCCACGCGCAACCCGCTCGATACACAGCGCATCGCGGGTGGATCGTCTGGCGGATCGGCCGCCGCCGTCGCAGCAGGCTTAGTTAACTTCACGCTGGGTAGCGACACCAATGGCTCGATCCGCGTGCCGTCGTCGCTATGCGGCATTTTCGGGCTAAAGCCGACGTTTGGCCGTTTATCACGCCACGGCAGCCACCCGTTTGTCGCCAGCCTCGACCATATCGGTCCGCTGGCGCGTAGCGCAGACGATCTGGCACTGGTGTTCGACGCCTTACAAGGTCGTGATGAACACGATCGTTTTCAGGCCAAACGGGAAACGCAGCATACCGCTGCACAGTTGGAAGCGGGCAGCGACGGATTACGCTACGCAGTGCTCGATGGCTATTTCTCCTCCTGGGCCAGCGAGGAAGCCAACACCGCCGTCCGCCAAGTCGCACAGGCGCTGGGCGCGCAGGACAGCCTGACGCTAACCGATGCCGCACTGGCACGTAGCGCCGCCTTTATTCTGTCGGCCAGCGAAGGGGGCAACCAGTATTTGCCAGCCTTACGTTCGCAGCCTGAGCGCTTCGAGCCCCTGTCACGCGAGCGCCTGCTGGCTGGCACCATGATCCCCGCCGCTTGGTATGTGCAGGCTCAGCGCTTCCGTAATTATTTTCGTCAACAGACGCTGGCGCTATTTGAGCACACCGACCTGCTGATCGCCCCGGCAACGCCCTGCTCCGCCACGCTTATCGGGCAGGAAACTATGCGCATTAATGATACCGACCTGCCCGTCCGCGCCAGTATGGGCATGCTAACGCAGCCGATCTCTTTTGTCGGGCTACCCGTCGTGACGGTACCGATGGCGACCGCGAGCGGCCTGCCGATAGGTGTGCAGATTATTGCCGCACCGTGGCGCGAGGATCTTTGCCTGCGGACGGCATGGGCGCTGGAGCAGCAGGGCATCACTTATACCCGTCATACTTCAAGTTGCATGTGCGTTGGCTGCGCTCAGTTACCCGAATCACTTACCAGTGTAAGCTCATCGGGATGCCTTCCCTTGCCGCCTGCCTGAAACTCGAATTATTTAGGGTAGTTATTTTATGAGGAAAGAAAATATGTTGCCTGACGATATCAATCAGCCGGATGTACTGGCAGACGTGACTGACGCGTTCTATCGCTATGAGAAAGCCTTAACGGGTAATGACATTGCGGTGCTGGATGAACTGTTCTGGCACGATGAAAAAACAGTGCGCTACGGTGCGGGAGAAAATCTGTACGGGATAGAGGAAATCCGAGCCTTTCGCCTCGCTCGCCCTTCTGCCGGTCTGGACAGAACGCTGCGTAATACCGTGATCACCGCTTATGGTCATGATATGGCCGTCGCCAGCACGGAATTTACCCGCACAGGCAGCGCGAAGATCGGCCGCCAAATGCAAACCTGGGTAAGAATGCCAGAAGGCTGGCGCATTGTCGCCGCCCACGTCAGCCTGATGAGTGAATGACAACGGGGAATTTTTCCCCCGATTACTCCATCTAACCGCTCCGAACGTTAAAGCTGGCGGTGATACACCGCTTCAATGTTGTACCCATCGGGGTCGTGCACAAATGCAGCGTAATAATCCTGATGGTAATTCGGGCGCAGCCCCGGAGCACCATTATCTTCGCCCCCCGCTGCAATAGCAGCAGAAAAAAAAGCATCAACACGCTCTCGCGAGGCGGTGCTGAAGGCAAAATGCACAGCCGAGCAGGGCTCGCCCTTTGACTGATAAATCCAGAATTCACCACCGGGATCGCTTGACTGCCCATAGCCTTCCGGCACAGCAAAACTGACGGCAAATGACATGTCCTTAATCAGGCTGTAACCCAACGGCTTGAGTGCCGCTTCATAGAATTGTCGGCTACGGGCAATATCCCGTACTGGGATGCTCAGGTGATCTAACACGATGGCCTCTTTCGAACGTCACTATGGATGATGTTTGACCATATATAGCCCTATATTTTATCAGGATAATGCGATCGCGATCGGCAAAATAGAAATGCACGATCGTGTACGAAGCCTCTCACCACATTGGTACAGCCCCTCACTTTTATTACTCTGCAAAAATGACAAATATATTATTCAGAACACTCTCATTTATTGGTAAGAATTAACGCAATCATTTTGCCCATTATATCTTTGCTATACTGTATAAAATACCGACAGATATCATAAGTAAAAAATGTACTTACGTCGGCCTATTCGGGTGTCTATAAGACAAAAATCGTGATTTATTTACCCTATTATTCGATTAGTGAAATTCACTATAAATGGTGATGTATTCACAATCAGAAAAGGTTATATCGCCTGCGAATTCAACACGTAGAAATCAACAGGTAACACACTGTTATAAAAAGAATTACCCTTCCAATGAAAAATCATAAAAATCACGTAAATCATGAAGATAAGGCAGTAACAATAGCGTTACTGTTATCGCGAATATTATCCTTACAGGAAACACCTTGAGGCAATCAAGGGTTGTCTCAGAATCTGAGTATGGTAGGGTAGATTATGTTTAATCATTATCAGGGTTACGTTATAGAATTATAAACGACACAGGAAAACAATAATTTCATGGCAATTAAACTTGAAGTAAAGAATCTTTATAAGATATTTGGCGAGCACCCAGACAGAGCATTTAAACTGATTGATAAAGGCCTGAGCAAAGATCAGGTATTTGAAAAAACAGGGCTTACTGTCGGGGTAAAAGATGCCAGTCTGGCCATTGAAGAAGGCGAGATATTTGTCATCATGGGATTATCCGGTTCCGGCAAATCAACCATGGTACGCCTTCTCAATCGTCTGATAGAACCCACTCGGGGTCAGGTACTGATCGATGGCGAGGATATCTCCAGGATATCCGATACCGCGCTGCGCGACGTGCGCCGCAAGAAGATCAGTATGGTGTTCCAATCCTTTGCGCTCATGCCGCATCTGAACATCCTCAACAATACCGCGTTTGGTATGGAACTGGCTGGCGTACCGAAAGCGGAACGTGAGCAAAAAGCGCTGGATGCCTTGCAACAGGTAGGGCTTGACGCCTACGCGGCGTCTTACCCGGATGAGCTGTCCGGCGGGATGCGACAGCGTGTCGGTCTGGCGCGTGCGTTGGCAAACGACCCCGATATCCTGCTGATGGATGAGGCGTTCTCCGCGCTTGATCCGCTGATCCGTACTGAAATGCAGGATGAGTTGATCAAGCTCCAGTCTCGTCATCAACGCACTATCGTCTTTATCTCGCACGATCTGGATGAAGCGATGCGCATCGGTGACCGGATTGCCATCATGCACGGCGGTGAAGTGATTCAGGTCGGTACACCCGATGAAATCCTGAATAACCCCGCCAATGACTATGTGCGCACCTTTTTCCGCGGTGTCGATATCAGCCACGTGTTTAGCGCCAAAGATATCGCCCGTCGTCGCCCGGTCACCTTGATTCGTAAAACCCCCGGCGTGGGGCCGCGTTCCGCGCTGAAGATCCTTCAGGATGAAGACCGTGATTACGGCTACGTGCTGGAAGGTGGGAAACGTTTCATTGGCATCGTGTCTATTGATTCACTGAAACAGGCGCTGAAAGAACAGCAGCCGCTGGAACAGGCGTTACTGCCCGAACCTGTTCCCGTGCCCGCAGATATGTCACTCAACGAGCTGATTTCTCAGGTCGCACAGGCTCCCTGTGCCGTCCCTGTCGTTGGCGAGAACAATGAGTACATAGGCATCATTTCCAAAGGAATGCTGCTACAGGCACTGGATAAGGAAGGAGTGACCAATGAGTAAATCAACATCGAATCCGTGGGATGCGACCACTGCACAAAACCAGACGGCCGATCAAGGTACAACCCCTGAGCAGGCCAATGGCGCACAGCAAAACGATCCGTGGGCGGCCAGCTCGCAAAACGCTCCAGCCGATTCTGCACCAGCGAGTGAAGCACAGAGCGATCCTTGGTCCACCGGCGCGCCTGCTCAGGATGCCCCCGCCAACGGCGGCGACGCATGGAGCAGTGCTCCGGCACCCGATGGTTCTGTCGATGCCGCGCATCAGGCTACGCAATCCGGCAGTGACTGGTTAAACAGCGCTGCCCCGGCGACGCCCGAGCATTTCAACCTGCTCGATCCGTTTAAAGACACGTTGATCCCGCTGGACAGTTGGGTGACCCACGGCATCGACTGGGTTGTACTGCACTTCAGACCGATCTTTCAGGGCGTTCGCGTCCCAGTTGACTTTATTCTGGGCGGCTTTCAACAATTCCTGCTGGGTATGCCAGCGCCGATCGCCATTCTGGTGTTTTCGCTGATTGCCTGGCAGATGTCCAGCCTCGGCATGGGCGTGGCTACCCTGTTGTCTCTCATCGTGATTGGCGCGATTGGTGCCTGGTCGCAGGCTATGATCACGTTAGCGCTGGTACTGACTGCGCTGTTCTTCTGCGTGCTCATCGGGCTCCCCGTCGGGATCTGGCTGGCACGTAGCGAACGGGCTGCGAAGTTCATCCGGCCGCTGTTGGATGCCATGCAGACGACGCCCGCGTTCGTTTATTTGGTGCCTATCGTCATGCTGTTCGGTATCGGTAACGTGCCGGGTGTGGTGGTGACCATTATCTTTGCCCTGCCGCCGATTATTCGCTTAACGATTCTGGGTATTCGTCAGGTACCAGCCGATCTGATTGAAGCCGCCGAGTCATTCGGTGCCAGCCCGCGCCAGATGCTGTTTAAGGTTCAGCTCCCGCTGGCCATGCCGACCATCATGGCAGGCGTTAACCAGACGCTGATGCTGGCGCTGTCGATGGTCGTTATCGCCTCGATGATCGCCGTAGGCGGTCTGGGTCAGATGGTACTGCGCGGCATTGGCCGTCTGGATATGGGTCTGGCTGCCGTCGGTGGTGTCGGGATCGTCATTCTGGCCATTATTCTTGACCGCCTTACCCAGTCTCTGGGACGCGATCGCCGCAGCAAAGGCAACAAAAGCTGGTACGCCAGCGGCCCGATTGGCCTGCTGACCCGTCCTTTCATCAAGCAATAACGCTCGTCCCGCTTGTCTGGCACACGTCAGACAAGCGGCGACATTCACTATTCGTTTTATTAGCGACGCAACAATATACCCTAAATAATTCGAGTTTCAGGCAGGCGGCAAGGGAAGGAGTCCCGATGAGCTTACATAGGTAAGTGATTCGGGTGACTGACAACTCTGCCAAAGGCAGATTTGAACGCTGCTGGCAGCGGCCCCAACGGGGCGAGGTACACGTAAGTGTGCCGAGTAACGCAGCCAACGCACATGCAACTTGAAGTATGACGGGTATAAAAACAGAGGGAATCATGATGCGTAACACCAAACTTTGGGCCGCCGCCCTGACCACCGCCCTGTTGAGTACACAGGTTTACGCCGCCGATACCGCACAACCCGGCAAAGGCATTTCCGTTATTCCAGTGCAAAGCACCATCTCCGAGGAAACGTTCCAGACGCTGCTGGTCAGCCGCGCGTTGGAAAAGCTGGGCTATGACGTGCAGTCCCCCCGTGAAGTGGACTACAACGTGGCCTACACCTCGATCGCCTCCGGCGATGCAACGTTTATCGCGGTTAACTGGGACCCGCTGCACGCCGATCAGTACAAAGCCGCTGGCGGGGATGCGAAATTCTACCGTCAGGGTGAATATGTCTCCGGTGCCGCTCAGGGTTACCTGATCGACAAGAAAACGGCTGAAA
Source organism: Pectobacterium versatile (assembly GCF_020166435.1). GTDB lineage: Bacteria > Pseudomonadota > Gammaproteobacteria > Enterobacterales > Enterobacteriaceae > Pectobacterium > Pectobacterium versatile. The sequence continues at coordinate 48,956 of NZ_JAINZP010000022.1, forward strand.
AATATAAAATCACTAATATTGCGCAGCTAAAAGATCCGAAAATCGCCAAGCTGTTTGATACCAACGGCAACGGTAAAGCCGACCTGACGGGCTGTACGCCGGGCTGGGGATGTGAAGCCGCCATCAACCACCACCTTCCTGCCTATGGCTTAACCGACACGGTAGAACATAATCAGGGGAACTATGCGGCGATGATCGCCGATACCATCACCCGCTACAAAGAAGGCAAGCCGATTCTGTACTACACCTGGACGCCGTACTGGGTAAGTGACGTGCTGGTTCCGGGACGTGATGTGGTCTGGTTGCAGGTACCTTTCTCTTCTCAACCGGGAGAAATGAAAGATGTCAGCACCAAGCTGCCAAACGGTGCCGACTATGGCTTCCCCGTCAACACGATGAAGATTGCCGCGAATAAAGCGTGGGCCGAGAAAAACCCAGCAGCGGCGAAGCTGTTCGCCATCATGAAGTTGCCAATTGCAGATGTGAATGCACAGAACCTGCGCATGCATGAAGGGCAAGGTTCACAGAAGGATATCGAACGTCATGTTGATGGCTGGATCAAAGCCCACCAGCAACTGTTTGACGGCTGGGTGAAAACCGCTGCCGATGCCGCGAAATAATCACCGGTAAGCGAACGCCCCTTTCCAACGAAAGGGGCGTTCGTTTTCTCATTTCTCGCAACAACAGTTCACAACCCTGACGCCTCACCAAGCCCAATCAGAAAATCATTTTATATTTTCGTCCAAGAATGCATGGATGACGGGGATGATTTCACTTCCATGTGTTTCTAAAGCAAAGTGTCCAGTATCGTAGAAACGGATATCGGCATGGGGAATATCCCTCTTCCACGCTTCAGCGCCGGCTGGCAAAAAGTAAGGGTCATGGCGGCCCCAGACAGCAAGCAGCGGCGGTTGCTTCTCACGGAAGTAAGCCTGGAATTCAGGATAACGCTGAACATTGGAGGCGTAATCCAGCACCAGATCCAATTGAATATCAGCATTACCTGGGCGGGACACATGCAGCCCTTCAAGGGTATATCCATCAGGGGAGACAAGACTGGTATCACTCACGCCTTCTAAATATTGCCATTTAACGGAAGCGGCTGTCGGAAAATCATGAAGGGCCGCACGATTCTCTGCCGTCGGTGATTGCCAATATCGTCTGATTCCATCCCATCCTTGCGCCAAACCTTCTTCGTAAGCATTACCGTTCTGCGAAATAATTGCCGTGATGCGATCAGGATGAGCCGTAGCGAGACGCCATCCAACCGGTGCGCCATAGTCATGAACCATGATCGCATAACGCTCAAGCTTCAGGTGTTCAGTGAAGCGTTCGATCGTTTTCGCCAGATTGTCAAACGTATAGTCATACTCATCGCTTCCCGGCGATTCAGTGAAGCCGAAGGACGGCAGATCGGGAGCAATCACGTGATAATTCTCAGCAAGTACGGGAATCAGTTCTCGAAACATGTACGAGGATGCAGCGAATCCATGCAGTAGCAAAATGCTGGGCGAGGATGGTTTTCCTGCTTCGCGATAGAAAATGTTTACGTTACCCACCTGCTCATAGCGGTAATGGACTTGGGTCTCGGATGTCGTTGCTATATCAGTATTCACAGTCTTTTTTCCTTTGTAACCCTTAAAGTGATAATTTGAAGGTTACTCAAATCTAGTGTAACCTGTCAATATCATTTTAAGGGTTACACCAATGAACACATCACCGACAACTCAGCCTCACTTTCTCGCGAACAATCTAGCGTTGGACCTCATCAACAGTGCATTTGGAACAGGAAACGAATACCACGACTGTTTGACCGATGACGAAAGTGTCATCGCCTGGCTTAAAGCGGCTAAGCAACTACCTGAAAATTTTACAGACACGCCGACAGGCCTGATTAATGAAGCTCTGGCATTGCGTCAGGCAATGGTCCAGACAATAGATGCCATCCGATCGGGTAAGGAATATAACCCCGAACGAATAAACCAAATCCTTGATAGTGGACGGCCAGTAAGAATGCTGGAGTGGAATAGCCAGCAGGCTGGTTTTAGCGTAGTTGAATGCAGGAGGGATAATAGCAGTGCCAGCTTACTTGAACCGGTAGCAATGGCTCTCACTGCACTGGTCTCAGGGCCTGAGATAAAATATCTTCGCCAGTGTGAGGCGCACGACTGTACTCTGTTCTTTCTGGATACCACTAAATCACATCGTCGGCGATGGTGCAGCATGGCACTCTGTGGCAATAGGATGAAAGTCGCGGCATTCCGCTCGCGTAAGCAGGAAGCAGACTGACGGCGGGAACAATGAACGTTAACGCTGGCCATGAGAAAACGTCAAAAGTACGCCGTTATAGATCAGTTAGAGGCGTCCCCTTTTTGTACTACGCCCCTTTTTTCAGAAAGGGGCGTTCTTTATTGCTGACGGATATTAAGGCAGTTTGACGATTTCGACCCAGTTCGCCCCTTTTCCGGTCGGGAATTGCCCTACTCGCACTAAATCCCCGTTATCCTGATTGATGCGATACACCGACAGCGACGTCGATTTTTCACCGCTGGCGATCAGGAATTTCCCGCTTGGATCGATCTGAATGCCGCGCGGCTGCGTTTCCGTCGGGTAGCGCGTGATGTATTGCAGCTGTCCGGTTTTCGGTTCTACCCGCAGCAGCGTAATCGTGCTTTTAGTACGTTCCGATACGTACAGGAATTGTCCATTTGGCGTCAGACGTAAATCAGCGCTCCATATCTGTGGACGGCTGTCGGTGCTATTTTTATCCGGCGTAATCGTTCCCGCTCGCATTCCTGCATCGGCTGGCACGGTGTCCGTGTAGTCCAACAGCGTGAGCTGCCCTGTATTTTCATTCAGCGCCAAACGCGCGACTTTGCCAGACAGTTCATTGCTCACATAGAGCGTTTTATTATCTGGTGATAACACCAGATGGCGCGGCCCGTTTCCTTTAGGCAGCGTAATTTCTGCCGGTTCATTTGGCGTCAGCGTGCCGGTTTTCGCATCAAACCGGAACTGTACGATTTGGTCGCTGCCCAGGTTGCTGGCAAAAACGAACTTATTTTTGCGATCGGCAATAATACTGTGTGCCTTCTCACCTGTCGGCACCACGGTGACGACACTCGCGTTCACTTTGCCGTCTTTATCAATGCCATTAACGGCGACTTTATTACCGCCGTACGAGGCGCTGAACAGCCACTTTCCAGTTCGATCCGTCGAGATGTAGGCCATGCTGTCCGGCAATTCCGCTTTGCCTAACGGGCTCAGCACGCCGCTTTTAGGATCGATTTTATAGCTAACCGCCGAGTAAGGAATGCCGCGCGTCGCGGCATAGAGGAAGGATTTATCTAGGCTAATAGCCATCGGCATCACTTTCGCGCCAGCGGCTGCTTTCCCAATAGCGGTTAATTCGCCGCTTTGCGTGTTGAGTGTGTAGGCATCGATTGCACCGTCAGTGGCAGCAGAGACGTAGACGGCCGTGACCGCCTGCGCGCCCATCGACCACAGCGCTGCTGCGGGCAGTAGTGCACATCCCATTAACACTGCAACGCTTTTTTTCTTAAATATCTGATAATGCTTAAACATAATGTCCCCTGTCGATAATGTTATGACGCTGGCGATAAGCTAAATCAATCTCAGGAAAAACAAAACAAACTTAAGAAGCGTAAAGATATTCTGGTATCTCATTAGGCTCTGCCGGATACTATACCTTCTGCTTTTAACATCATATTAACGTTCACACTATGTCTCTTCAGCAACAATCTGTATCACCCCAGCCGCAACCGGGGCTTAGCCTGTCTTTGACCCTGATTATGTCTGTCGCGACCGGCCTTGCCGTCGCCAGTAACTATTATGCCCAACCGCTGCTGGAGACCATTGCCAGAGTCTTTGCGCTTTCCGTTAATCAGGCAGGGTTCATTGTCACCGCCGCACAGCTGGGTTATGCCGTCGGCCTGCTATTTTTGGTTCCGCTGGGGGATATGTTTGAACGCCGAACGCTGATTGTCGGCATGACGCTACTCGCCGCAGGTGGGATGCTGATCACCGCCTCTGCCCCCACGCTCTGGATCATGATTGCCGGTACAGCATTAACCGGGCTGTTCTCCGTTGTCGCACAGCTCTTGGTGCCTCTCGCCGCGACGCTGGCGACGCCGGAAACGCGCGGTAAAGTCGTCGGCACGATTATGAGTGGCCTGCTGCTGGGGATTCTGCTGGCGCGTACCGTCGCGGGTGCACTTGCTTCACTCGGCGACTGGCGCACTGTGTACTGGGTTGCCAGCACGCTAATGGTCATCATGGCGCTGGTTCTGTGGCGGGCATTGCCGCGCATTCCTCAGCAAAACACGCTGAACTATCCGCAGTTACTCGTCTCAATCTTCCGCCTGTTCTCTGCCACTCCGCTGCTGCGCACCCGTGCCATCCTGGGCTGTCTGTCCTTTGCCAATTTCAGCATTCTGTGGACATCAATGGCCTTCCTGCTGGCCTCTCCGCCCTACGATTATTCCGAAGGCGTTATCGGCCTGTTTGGACTGGTCGGTGCCGCCGGAGCCTTAGCAGCATCACGCGCTGGGCGTTTAGTCGATCAGGGCAAGGCCAAGCCGACCACCAGCGTGGGGATTATCCTGCTTTTGCTGTCATGGGGCTTTATCGCGCTCGGTATTCATTCCGTAGCAGCGCTGCTCATTGGTATTATCGTGCTGGATCTGGCAGTTCAGGGTGTACACGTGACCAACCAGAGTGTGATCTACCGTATGATGCCCGAAGCACGTAATCGCCTGACGGCAGGCTATATGACCAGCTATTTTATTGGCGGCGCACTGGGATCGCTCCTTTCAGCCTCGACTTACCAGCAGTGGGGCTGGCTGGGCGTCTGTGCCGCAGGCGGCATTATCAGTCTGTTGAACCTGCTGGTGTGGTGGCGAAGCCATCATCATGAAACGCAGGAAGCGATGGCGGCACTATAGTGCCTTCATAGACTTTCGTATTTGTAACACGCTCGCTTGAGATCGTCTCATTTGAGACAATTTCTCGCGAGAAAATTACACCCGATACCATTTCGTCAAAAACCATCACGCCAGTTACGCAATAACGTGAAATCCCAGTAACGCTTTGCTAGTGTTATCGGTTAATTCCATTTAAGTACAAAAAACATCAAGCCAGTGAAGACATTAACCACACCCACATCACCTGCACCGACAAAATCTGCGTCTTTTAGTGAAGGCGTGTTTGACAGTCTGCCGATTGTTATCGGCTACATGCCCGTGGCATTCGCGTTTGGCATGAACGCCGTCAAGCTCGGGTTTACCCCGCTGGAAGGCATTTTCCTTTCCTGCATCATTTATGCTGGGGCCAGCCAGTTCGTCATCACTGCCTTGCTCAGCGCGGGCATGTCCATCTGGGTGGCGGCGTTGACCGTCATGGCGATGGATGTCCGCCATGTGTTGTATGGACCCGCGTTACGGCATCGCATTGCACAACGACTGCCGACGCGAAAAACCGCACTGTGGGCGTTCGGCCTGACGGATGAAGTCTTTGCTGCGGCAGCTACCCGACTGGCGAAAGATAACCGGCGCTGGTCAGAAGACTGGATGATGGGCGTGTCACTGCTGGCGTGGCTTTCATGGGTGCTCGGCACGGTGATCGGAGCCGTGTTCGGTAACGGCCCGCTGAATGATTACCCTGCCGTCGAAGCAGCGCTGTCTTTCATGCTGCCTGCACTTTTCCTGAGCTTTTTACTCGCATCCTTCAGGCAGAAACAGAGTCTGGTCGTCGCCTGCGCACTCGGCGGCGCGCTGCTTGGTCTGCTGCTTTCCTCCATCCCAGCCGCAATACTGTTCGGCATTCTCAGCGGCTGTCTGGCTTCGCTGGTTAACCCTGCCACGCCACAGGTGAACGCATGAGTACAGAAGTCATTCTTATCGGGCTGATTGTCGGGCTGGTGAATTACCTCTTCCGCTATCTGCCTCTGCGGCTGAGCGCCTCACGCACTTCCGGTTCGCTGCAACGCGGCAAAAAAGCGCTGTTGCTTGATAGCATTGGCATTGCTTCTATCTGTGCGCTGCTGATTGTTTCCAGCGTGCCGGATATCCTCGCGCATCACGAAAAACTGCTGCCAACACTGGGCGGCTTTATTACGCTGACTGCCTGTTTTTATAAAACCCGCAGCATCGTCTTGTCGACGTTACTGGGCGCACTCTGCTACGGAGTAGTCTTTAAACTGCTTTGAATCTGTGGTGAGAGTTATCAAATAACATTTTGATTTAAATAAAGTAAATGGCTAATAATCTTCATTTTCAGCGATTCTCTGCTTACTTTCTGTCACAGAAATAAGCACAATTTCCCACCTGAATGCCGTTTACCCACTTAGTAACATTAGTTACTATGCACACCGTGATTAATGAGGTTTATATAAGAAATGGACAGTTCATTCACACCTATAGAACAAATGCTCGATCTACGGGCTTCACGCAAACCCGACTTCCCGCGTCAGGAAGTATTATTGCTGCGTTTGTTCATGCATGTACAGGGCAAAATCCTGGAACACAGAAACAGAATGCTGAAAGAACAGGGCATCAATGAAACCCTCTTCATGGCATTGCTGACGCTGGAATCTCAAGAGTCTTATAGCATTCAGCCCTCAGAGCTCAGTGCAGCACTGGGATCGTCACGCACTAATGCGACGCGCATTGCCGACGATCTGGAGAAAAGGGGCTGGATTGAACGACGCGAGAGCAGTAGTGACAGACGTTGCCTGCATCTGCATCTGACGGAAGAAGGCAAAGCGTTTCTTGGCCAACTGCTTCCACCACAGCACCATAGCCTCCATGTGCTTTGCTCAGTGCTTGAATCTGGTGAGCAAAAGCAGCTCGAAAGCCTGATGAGAAAGATGCTGGTCCGACTGGATGAGATGGACGAGTCAGTCAACGAATAACAGAAAAAACAACAACAAAAAACAATAGTCAGCACCTTTCCACCCGGAATGACCCGATGCTTATGTATCGGGCGGAGGTGTTTTGCTGCAAAAAATAGGTATGGCCTCTCCGCAACCGCGGTATGCGGCTTAGCAAAACGGCAATTTCACGCGCCGGGCGGGCGACCTTAAGCCCCCCGGGCCGCACAGCAAAATGAATTCATTGCGACTATCACCAGACGGCTCTGTCTGGTGCGATAGCCGATACAAAGAAAATAAAAAGAGAGAACAGCATGAGTGAAAGTGTGGAAAATCAAGTGCCGCAGACGCCACAGAAAAACAAAAAACAGCAGCGCAAACGCGTGTTATCACTGCTGACGTTTATTTTCGTCGTGCTGGGTTGTGCCTGGCTGGTTTACTGGTTCCTGGTGCTCAAACACCACCAAAGCACCGACGACGCCTACGTCGCAGGCAATCAGATTCAGATCATGGCGCAGGTCAGCGGCAGCGTCACTCATGTTAACGTCGACAATACCGATTTTGTTAAGCAGGGACAGGTGCTGGTGGAGTTAGATCCGACCGATGCCCAGCAGACGTTTGAGCGTGCGAAAACCGGGCTGGCCAACAGCGTCCGCCAGACGCACCAGTTGATCATCAACAGTAAGCAGTATCAGGCCAATATTGAGTTGCGCCAGACTGAGCTGAACAAGGCACAAAGTGACTTGAGCCGCCGGGAAGCGCTGGGCAGCGCCAATGCTATCGGGCGTGAAGAAGTGCAGCATGCTCGCGATGCCGTCGCGACCGCCAAAGCCGCGCTGGAAGTCGCCAGACAGCAATATCAGGCGAATCAGGCAATGATTCTGGATACGCCGCTTGAGAAGCAACCCGCCATACAGCAAGCCTCCGTAGAAATGCGCGATGCCTGGCTGGCGCTACAGCGCACCAAAATCGTCAGCCCGATTGATGGCTATGTCTCACGCCGTAGCGTGCAAATTGGCGCACGTATCTCTTCGACGTCAGCACTGATGGCCGTGGTTCCTACCAATCACCTGTGGGTCGATGCGAACTTCAAAGAGACGCAGTTAGCCAATATGCGCATCGGCCAACCAGCTACCGTGATCGCGGATATCTACGGTGACGATGTCGTGTACCAAGGAAAAGTGGTCGGTCTGGATATGGGTACCGGTAGCGCGTTCTCTCTGCTGCCTGCCCAGAACGCGACTGGCAACTGGATCAAAGTCGTTCAGCGCCTGCCCGTGCGTATTGAGATCGATCCGAAGCAGATTGCCGAACATCCGTTGCGTATCGGTCTGTCCGCACTGGTTAATGTCGATACCGCCAATACGGAAGGCAGCGCGTTAGCAGAAACCTCACGCACCACACCTGCCTACCAAAGTGATGCTCTGACGTTGGATCTCACGCCTGTTAATCAGGAAATCAGCGCCATTATTCAGGCGAACGCCGGTTAATCGGGCAGGAGAGAAACGTGCAGAGAGAACCGCTTAAAGGTGCCAGTCTGGCCTGGATGACTGTTGCTCTGTCGCTGGCAACGTTTATGCAGGTGCTGGACTCCACCATCGCCAACGTCGCTATTCCGACTATCGCCGGTAATCTGGGTGCGTCCAACTCACAGGGAACGTGGGTCATTACCTCGTTTGGGGTCGCTAATGCGATCTCTATTCCTATTACCGGCTGGCTGGCCAAAAGGTTTGGGGAAGTCCGCCTGTTTTTATGGTCAACGGCACTCTTCGCCCTGACATCCTGGCTGTGCGGAATGTCCACCAGCCTGGAAATGCTGATTTTCTCCCGCGTCTTGCAGGGGATTGTCGCCGGGCCGCTGATCCCGCTGTCACAGAGTCTGTTGCTAAGCAATTATCCCCCCGCAAAACGCAGCATCGCCCTGGCGCTGTGGTCGATGACCGTGGTCGTCGCGCCGATCTGTGGTCCGATTCTGGGCGGCTGGATTAGCGACAACTACCACTGGGGCTGGATATTCTTCATCAACGTTCCGTTGGGCATCGCCGTGGTGTTTATTGCCATGCAAACGCTGCGCGGGCGGGAAACCAAAACCGAGATCAGGCCCATCGATACCATCGGGCTGGCATTGTTGGTTGTCGGTATCGGTAGCCTCCAGATGATGCTCGACCGGGGCAAAGAGCTGGATTGGTTTAACTCGACAGAAATCATCACCCTAACCGTGGTGGCGGTGATTGCAATCGCCTTCCTGATTGTCTGGGAGCTGACGGACGACCATCCGGTGGTGGATTTGTCCCTATTTAAATCGCGCAACTTCACCATTGGCTGTCTGTGTATCAGCCTCGCCTACATGTTTTACTTCGGGGCGATCGTGCTCTTGCCGCAGCTGTTGCAGGAGGTGTATGGCTATACCGCCACCTGGGCCGGGCTGGCGTCAGCACCGGTTGGGCTGATGCCAGTGTTACTGTCGCCGATTATCGGTCGATTCGCGCCGCGTCTGGATATGCGCAAACTGGTGACGTTCAGCTTTATCATGTATGCCGTCTGTTTTTACTGGCGCGCGTACACTTTCGAGCCGGGCATGGATTTCGGCGCATCGGCCTGGCCGCAGTTCGTTCAGGGGTTTGCCGTCGCCTGCTTCTTCATGCCGCTGACCACCATCACGCTGTCGGGTCTTCCGCCGGAACGTTTGGCGGCAGCATCAAGTCTGTCGAACTTTACCCGAACGCTGGCGGGATCGATCGGGACGTCGCTGACCACCACGCTCTGGACACAGCGCGAATCGCTACACCATGCGCACCTGACGGAATCTATCACGCCCTATAATCCGATAGCGCAGGAAACGTACCAGCAGCTTCAGGCGATGGGAATGAGCCAAACGCAGGCCTCAGCCTACATCGCAGAGCAGATTACCGCACAGGGACTGATTATTTCTGCCAACGAAATATTCTGGGCCGCAGCGGCCGTATTTCTGGTGCTTCTGGTGCTGGTCTGGTTCGCTAAACCGCCCTTTACCACTGGCGGTGGAGGCGGTGGCGCGCACTAACTCGCCGTAAGCTTTCTGTCCCCTTCCGCCAGCAACTGGCCGAAGGGGAACCCTCTTTTATCCTTCCCACCGTCCCCTGATGACTCGAATACGTCTCGCCATCCTTATAGCGCGGTAGCGAATAAGGATTTACAGATTCGGGATAAACATATTTTCACATTCCGATTACAATGCGCCTCTTTTATTCGGGGATTAAGTGGTTCTTCTATGTCACAGGTTTTACATTTCATTTTGGCAACAGCAGCCATTTTTTTGCTGGCACTGCTCGTCAGTCACGACAGAAAACGCATCCGACTGCGCTTTATTGTGCAACTGCTGGTGATTGAAATTTTGCTGGCCTATTTCCTTTTACATTCCAGCATCGGACTTAATGCGATTAGCGCCTTTGCCGGTTTGTTTGAAAAGCTATTATCTTTCGCTAATCAAGGCACCGATTTTGTGTTCGGCGGGATGAACGCACAAGGGCTTTCCTTTATCTTTCTCAATGTGCTTTGCCCTATCGTCTTTATTTCTGCGCTGATCGGCATTTTGCAGCACTGGCGCATTTTACCGTTTATTATCAAAGGCATCGGCACGCTGCTGTCCAAAGTAAACGGGATGGGGAAACTGGAGTCGTTTAACGCCGTGAGTACGCTAATGCTCGGGCAATCAGAGAATTTTATCGTCTATAAGGGCATCCTCGCCGACATGTCGCCACGTCGGATGTACACGATGGCGGCAACAGCAATGTCGACCGTATCCATGTCGATTATCAGCGCCTACATGACCATGCTGGACGCTAAATACGTTGTTGCGGCGCTGATTCTGAATATGTTCAGCACCTTTATCATTCTGTCGATTATCAACCCTTATCAGCCTGACGACGAACCAGAACTGAAACTGGAGAAGCTGCATGAAGACCAAAGCTTCTTTGAAATGCTGGGGGAATACATTCTTGCCGGGTTTAAAGTAGCGATGATTATCATGGCGATGCTGATCGGCTTCGTGGCGTTAATTGCCGCCGTGAATGCACTGTTCAGCACCGTCTTCGGCATTAGCTTCCAGGCCATTATGGGCTATGTCTTTTCACCGCTGGCGTGGCTTATCGGCATTCCGTCTTCCGATATTCTGAACGCGGGCAGCATCATGGCGACCAAGCTGGTGGCGAATGAATTCGTTGCCATGATCGAATTGAAGAAGATCGCAGCAGAGATGTCGCCACGCGGACTGGGCATTTTGTCCGTGTTCCTGATTTCCTTCGCTAACTTCGCGTCAATCGGCATCATCGCGGGCGCAATCAAAGGGCTGAATGAAGCACAGGGCAACGTGGTATCGCGCTTCGGTCTGAAGCTGGTTTATGGTTCTACGCTGGTGAGTTTACTGTCTGCGGCGGTAGCGGGACTGGTGCTGTAATACGTGTGAGATGAAAATCATCAGCCCCTGAAAAGGGGCTGATGAAAAAATTAGAACGCGACGCACACGGGCGCATCAATCCGCATGACGGATTCCTGCGCGAAACGTGATTTGTAGGTCGTACGCAACGCTTCAATATCACGCTCCCGATCGGGGCCGTGAATCAACATCAGCGCCTTGCTGTTCTCTCGGGCAACCACGCCATCATTCCCTAGCCATTGTCCTTTGGCATCAAACACCGTCAGCCCTTCTTTAAAGCGTGGCGTAACGTCACCATCCAAGAATGCTTTCCACTCGGCATCTGAAATCGCTGGGCCAGCAGGACGATTCAAACCAAAATAAAGCGTGGTCTGCACCTGCTTATCGCCAACCTGACACGCATCAGCGGCTGGCGCAGCAGCAACGGACGAGCGCGGCAGCGAGTTACAACCACTTACCAGCAATGTACCCAACAGTAACGATACCGCGATAATTTTCTGCTTCATCACTCGTTCTCTCATCCGTGGTTACACCTACTCAGGGAGCTAATTCTCCCTGAGCGTCGACGCGCACGATCAGCCGACACGTACTATCAGGCCTGGTTCTGTCGCCACCACTCGGACAGCAAAATGCCCGTAGCGACTGAAATATTCAGACTTTCAACCTTACCGGTACCGCCGATAGAGACTTTCACGTCCCCCTGCTGCCAAGCGCTATCCGACAGACCATCACCTTCCTGACCCAGCACGATCACGGTTTTCGCCGGAAGCGTTGCTTGCGACAATGCCGTGCCTTTATGGCTGGACGTGGTCACGATGGTATAGCCTGCGTTACGGAACTCCGTCAACACGGACAGGAAATCGTCAGCGTTGATCGCTTTAACGTGTTCCGCACCGCCTTCTGCCGTGCGTACGGCTGCACCGGATTCCAGCAGCGCCGCATCCTGCACCAGCACGCCTTTCACACCGAAATGCGCACAGCTGCGCATAATGCCGCCGAGGTTGTGCGGGTTACCCACATCTTCCAGCGCCAGTACGCAGTCTTGCTCGCCAGCCGTTTTCAGGTACTCACGCACATCCATTCCCTGACGCTTTTTAATCAGGAAACACACGCCGCCGTGGTGCTCGGTGCCGGAAGCCTTAATCAGCTCTTCCTCTTCCACGACATGGTAAGCCTTGCGGTTTGCCGCCATCCAGCGCAGTGCATCGCGGAAACGCGGCGTCACTTCTTGCAGGAACCAGGCTCGAACGATCACTTCAGAACGGTTTTTAAACAGCGCCTGACAGGCATTTTCGCCGTAGACACGTGTTTCTTCCTGACGCTGGCGACGCAGTTGCTCAGGATCGATATGGCTCTTGCCTGTGATCCCGCCATGGTCCGGCGTTTCGCTGTCGCCTGGCGCACGAGACACGGTTTTCCACGGTGATTCATAGCCACCGGTATCGTCACCGCGCGGTCGGCGAGGCTTATCACCGCTGCGTTCATTACGATCTTTATTGCCCCACGGCGATTTCGCATTGCTATCACCGTCACGGGACGGATTTTCCCGGGCATAGCGCGGGTTAACATCACGTGGATGCTTCGGCTTTTCGCGTTGATCGCGAGAGCCGCCGCCATCACGCCGATCGCCACGGCGATCTCTTTCAGCAGGGCGCTTGTTTTTATTCTCTTTCTCGCCCTCATCATCACTGCGGACGTACATCACACGGACTTTGCCGCTTTTACTATTGAATGAATCGCTCATTGTTCTCTCCACCTACGCGCTGGGCGCGAAGATTACCTTATGTACACCCGCTTAGCCACACGCTTGTGGTAAAAGAGCGCTAACAGTCAGAAGCTATTGTAGCTATTGGGCAAACCACGTTGTTGCCATAATGTCTCCCCACCATAATTTATTCACGCTTAAGCAACATACCGCTGACTTTCCAATGCCGTATTGCGCGCATTTTATCAGCGACATCTTTATTTTAGCCCTTTTATCTGAGGCCCTGTTATGAATACGGTATGTGGATCTTGCCAAACAACCAATCGCCTGCCAGAAGAGCGTGTTGATGACCATGCAAAGTGTGGTCGTTGCGGAGAAACCTTATTCAGCGGTGACGTTACCAATGCCACAGAAGCGACGCTCGATAAGCTGTTACAGGACGATCTTCCCGTTGTGATCGATTTCTGGGCCCCTTGGTGTGGCCCCTGCGTCAACTTCGCCCCGGTGTTTGAAAATGTCGCGCAAGAGCGTAGCGGGAAAATCCGCTTCATTAAGGTCAATACCGAAGCCGAACCGGCACTCAGCGCACGTTTCCGTATCCGCAGCATTCCAACCCTCATGATCTTTAAACAGGGCCAGATGGTCGACATCCTTAACGGCGCGCTGCCAAAAGCACAGTTCGAGAGCTGGCTGGACGAATCACTATAGAGAATTAGGGTAGGAGCGTAGGTATTATTGTCTCCTACCCTTTTGGTCAACTCGCCTGTCGATTAGAATGTCGCCTTTCTGAATCAGCTTCTCAATGATGAAAACGAAGCAGGTTCGTTGCAGAATCTCATGGCGCCATCTATTTCATGCTCAACCATCCTTTAATGGTCAACCGTCCCCTTATGGACAATGCCGTACTCCGTCTGCGCCAGCAACGTCTTGAGCAGTCAACCAAACCGTTTCGCGCCCGTGGCTGCCGCGTAGTACGCTGCCAGCAGTGTTTATTACCCGCAACCAACTGCCTGTGTCACACCATTCAGGCGCAGGAGTCCCGCAGCCGCGTCTGTCTGGTAATGTTTGATACCGAACCGTTAAAGCCGAGCAATACCGGACGTCTTATCGCCGATATTCTCCCTGAGACGCAGGCGTTTCGCTGGTCACGCACCGAGCCCGATCCCGAATTGCTGGCTACTCTGCAAAACCCGGACGTTCAGCCGTATCTGGTTTTCCTTGCCGATGCAGCGGAAGAAGGACGTCAGGTGTTTCACCAACTTCCCGTAACGGAAAAGCCTGCGCTATTTGTCTTACTCGATGGAACGTGGCCGGAAGCGCGTAAAATGTTCCGTAAAAGCCCTTATCTGGACAACCTGCCGATCCTGTCACTGAATGTAGAGGCACTTTCCCGCTATCAACTGCGTGAAGCCAGTAGCGCAGGACAGCACTGTACCGCCGAGATTGCCATCGCCCTGCTCGCACAGGCGGGGGATATCGTCGCGGCCGACGCGCTATCCCAGCATTTTGATCGTTTCCGGCGACACTATCTGGCGGGGAAATCACACCATAGCTTGCGAGAAAGTTTACCCACCGTCACAGCACAACCGGCAGAAAGCGTTTAGTATCAAAGGGGATTGATGTGAAGGAGTGACGCATGAGCCAGCGCGGATTGGAAGCACTGTTACGCCCTAAGTCTATCGCCGTTCTCGGCGCGTCCGAAAAACCGGGAAGAGCCGGTTTTCTGATGATGAAAAATTTGTTGGACGGCCATTTCAGCGGCCCCGTGCTGCCTGTTACACCGAAATATCGTGCCGTCTGCGGCGTGCTGGCCTATCCGACTGTTGCCAGCTTGCCCATGACGCCCGACCTTGCCGTGATTTGCACCAACGCCAGTCGTAATCTCACGCTGTTAGAAGATCTGGGCCAGAAAGGCTGCAAAACGGTCATCATCCTCTCCGCACCACCGACCCAGTTCAGCGAATTAAAGGCTTGCGCTGCACGCTACCACATGCGCCTGCTTGGCCCTAATAGCCTCGGGCTACTCGCGCCCTGGCAAGGCCTGAATGCCAGTTTCTCCCCAGTACCGATTATGAAAGGCAAGCTGGCATTCATTTCGCAGTCGGCCGCTGTGTCCAACACGATACTGGACTGGGCGCAGCAGCGCGGTATTGGCTTTTCCTATTTTATCGCTCTGGGCGACAGTCTGGATATCGATGTCGACGACCTGTTAGATTTTCTGGCACGCGATGGCAAAACCAGTGCGATTCTGCTGCATCTGGAACACATCAGCGATGCGCGCCGCTTTCTTTCCGCTTCTCGTAGCGCATCCCGGAATAAACCAATACTGGTGATAAAAAGCGGGCGCAGTCAGCAGGCACAGCAGTTGCTGAATGACCAGCGCCACGGTCTGGATGCCGCCTATGACGCGGCAATTCAACGCGCAGGCTTACTGCGGGTACGGGATACGCATGAGCTTTTTTCCGCGGTGGAAACCTTAAGCCACCTGCGGCCGCTGCGCGGTGAACGCCTGATGCTAGTAAGCAATGGCGCATCGCCCGCTGCACAGGCGCTGGATCAGCTCCTCAGCCGACAAGGCAAGCTAGCACAGCTCAGCGAGGCGACCCGACAAGCGCTACAGGAAGCGCTACCGCCAACCGTCACGATCGGCAATCCGCTCGATCTGCGTGATGATGCGACCGCGGCTCGCTATCTGGCAGCGGTTTCAGTATTACTGGACAGCGATGAAGTCGATGCACTCTTAATCATTCACGCGCCCAGCGCCGCGGCTCCCGGCACCGATAGTGCATCTCAGTTGATCACGCTCTTCCAACAGCATCCGCGTGGGAAAAGAATTACGCTGCTGACCAACTGGTGCGGCGAATTCTCCTCGCAGGAAGCACGACGTTTGTTTAACGACGCAGGCATTCCGACCTATCGCACACCGGAAGGCGCGGTTACAGCATTTATGCATACCGTCGAATATCGACGTAATCAGAAACAGTTAAAGGAAACCCCGGCGCTACCGCTGAATTTAGGCATCAACGCCAGTCAGGCACATGCGCTGATTCATCAGGCGCTATCAGACGGCGTGACGCAGCTCGACACGCATGAAGTTCAGCCGATCCTGCAAGCCTACGGCTTGGATACGTTACCCACATGGATTGCTGGCGACAGCGCAGAAGCCGTCCATATCGCCGAACAAATTGGCTATCCGGTCGCGATTAAGCTGAGATCGCCAGATATTCCGCACAAATCGGAAGTTCAGGGCGTTATGCTATACCTGCGAACCGCCAGAGAAGTCCAGCAGGCGGCAGATGCCATTCTTGACCGAGTGAAGCGCACCTATCCACAGGCGCGCATCTACGGCCTGCTGGTGCAGAGCATGGCAAATCGCGCCGGTGCGCAGGAGCTCAGGATTGCCGTCGAGCAAGACCCCGTTTTCGGCCCACTGATTATGCTAGGGGAAGGTGGCGTTGAGTGGCGAGAAAAACAGGCTGCCGTCGCCCTGCCTCCGCTGAATATGACGCTAGCCCGCTATTTGGTGCTGCAAGCGGTGAAAGGCGGCAAAATTCGGGAGTACAGCGCGCTGCGTCCGCTGGACATTCCCGCGCTCAGCCGCTTGCTGGTTCAGGTCTCCAACCTGATTCTCGACTGCCCTGAAATTTCCCGACTAGATATTCATCCTCTGCTGGCATCCGGGGATACGTTTACGCTGCTGGATGTCACGCTACATCTGACGCCGTTCAGTGGCGATCCGCAATCAAGGCTGGCAATTCGCCCTTATCCGCATGAGCTGGAAGAAACCGTTACCCTCAAAAATGGTGATAGCTGTCTATTCCGGCCAATTTTGCCGGAAGATGAACCGCTGCTCAGTTCGTTCATTGCAAGAGTGACGAAAGAAGACCTGTATTACCGTTATTTCAGCGAAATTAATGAATTTACTCACGAAGACTTAGCCAATATGACACAAATTGACTACGATCGTGAGATGGCATTCGTTGCCGTGCGCCAACTCGGTGAGGAGACGGAGATTATTGGCGTGACGCGTGCGATTTCCGATCCGGATAATACGGATGCGGAATTCGCCGTGCTGGTTCGCTCCGATCTAAAAGGGCTGGGCCTTGGCAGACGCCTGTTGGAAAAGCTGATTGATTACGCCAAAGCGCATGGTCTCTTCCGCTTGACCGGCATCACCATGCCGCATAATCAAGGCATGATACAGCTGTCCAAAAAGCTCGGTTTTCACATCGACGTACAATTAGAAGAGGGAATTGTGACACTGGAATTGCCGCTGAAGAATTGATAGCACGACGTGACATGGCTCGTGCAACGGGAATTGTGATACCCATTCAATGGCAAAACAGACTCACAACAGCTGGAAAGTAATGGTATTATCGCCCATTCGGCTACTCCTTAACTTTTGATAATGACCAGAAGGTCATATACCCTAGTACAGCTCGAAGTATGGTGGGTATAAACTAATGAGAGAAGAATCGCACTGTGATGCTGTCAAATTTTAAACGCAATAAATACCAACAGCACCTTGCACAACTGCCCAGAATTCCTCAGAACGCAGATGATGTTCAGACGTTGCACTCGCCTGAGCTTTTCCGCACGACGCTGATTAACGCCATTCTGAGTGCTAAAAAACGCATCTATATCGTGGCGTTGTATCTTGAGCGCGATGATGGCGGCATGGGGATTCTATCCGCAATTTATGAAGCCAAACGGCAGTGCCCAGAGTTGGATGTCCGTGTTCTGGTAGACTGGCATCGTGCTCAGCGCGGCAGGATCGGCGCAGCGGCAGAAAATACCAATGCTGATTGGTATTGCGATATGGCGAAAAAACATCCAGACACGCATTTCCCTATCTATGGCATTCCTGTCAACACGCGCGAAGCCTTGGGCGTGCTGCACCTGAAAGGGTTCATTGTCGATGACACAGTTATCTACAGCGGGGCCAGCCTGAATGATGTTTATCTGCACCAACATCAGAAATACCGTTATGACCGCTACCAGCTGATTCATAATCCGGCATTGGCCGATACGATGGTGCAATATATCCAGACCATGCTATCGGCTCCGGCAGTACAGCGGTTGGATCATACCGATCGCCCCAAGAGTCTGGAAATCAAAAATGATATTAAGCAGTTCCGCCAAACGTTGCGTACTGCCAATTATCAAGCCCCGGAACACAGCGCGGATGCAAACGAATTAAGCGTCACGCCACTGGTCGGGTTAGGAAAGCAAAGCCCGCTGAATAAGACCATACATCACCTGATGTATTGCGCTGATGAGCATCTGGTTATTTGTACTCCCTATTTCAACCTGCCAGCACTGCTGGTGAGAAATATAATCCGGCTATTGCGTGATGGTAAAAAAGTAGAAATTATTATCGGCGATAAGACTGCTAACGATTTCTATATTCCAGAAGACCAGCCTTTCAAAATCATCGGCGCGTTACCGTATCTCTATGAGATCAACCTTCGCCGTTTTCTGAGTCGTCTGGAGCGCTACATTGAGAATCAGCAGCTTGTTGTGCGGCTATGGAAAGACGGTGACAACAGCTTCCACCTGAAAGGTATGTGGGTAGATGACAAGTGGCAGCTGTTGACGGGGAATAACCTTAACCCGCGAGCATGGCGTCTGGATCTGGAAAATGCCATCCTGATTCACGATCCTCAGAAGGTTCTATTGCAGCAACGTCTGGACGAGCTGGACACGATCAGGACGCATACTCACGTCGTAAAAAGCTATATGGAACTGGAGAGCATTGCGCAATATCCAGTGAAAGTCCGCAAGCTGATACGACGTTTGCGCCGCATCCGTATCGATCGACTCATAAGTCGTATTCTCTAAAACTCACGCTATACTTTGAAAAACCTCGGAAGCCGAGGTTTTTTATTGTCATTTTGGGATGTAGCCAGTGCAACCACCGGCTATGCGTTATGGCAATTGTCTGAAAACTAAAGCTTCATCCCCTTGCCTCTGCGATGCAGCGTCAATGACACAATAAACGCAATCGCCCCCATCACTGATACGTACCAGAAGAAAGCCGTTTCCATACCAAACGATTTCAGCGAAAGTGCAACATACTCAGCCGAACCACCAAACAACGCATTAGCAACCGCATAAGATAAGCCTACGCCCAATGCCCGGACTTCAGGTGGGAACATTTCTGCTTTTAAAATGCCGCTGATGGACGTGTAGAAACTGACAATAATCAGTGAAAGCATCACCAGTGAGAAGGCAATGACAGGGCTCGTCACACTCTGCAGTACCGTCAGAATGGGAACCGTCAGCAATGCTGCAAGTCCGCCGAAACAGAGCATTGAGCTACGACGGCCAATCCTATCTGACATCGCACCAAAGAACGGCTGTAGCAGCATAAAAATAAACAGTGCGAGGGTCATTAACCCGCTAGCCGTTTTTGCATCCATTCCTGCCGTATTTACCAGATACTTTTGCATGTAAGTGGTAAACGTATAAAAAGCTAAAGAACCACCGGCCGTAAAACCCAGTACGGTAATAAAAGCTCGACGATGTTTCCACAAACCTGCAAGTGAGCCAGCATCTTTATGTCCGCGAGTTGTTTTATCAGAGGTTTCATTCAGAGAACGGCGTAAATAAAGTGCAACAATCGCCAAAACAGCGCCGAGAGCAAAAGGAATACGCCATCCCCACGCACGCAAATCCTCATTACTCAGAACCTGTTGTAATATCACAACGACTAACAACGCCAGTAGTTGACCGCCGATCAGCGTGACATATTGGAAAGAAGCATAGAATCCCTTTCTTCCCTCAACGGCAACTTCACTCATATACGTCGCGCTAGTACCGTATTCTCCACCGACAGAAAGCCCCTGAAATAAACGGGCTAATAACAGTAAAAAAGGAGCCCAGGTGCCAATGGTTTCATATCCCGGTAAGCATGCAATAACCAGAGATCCAAAACACATCATGCAGACCGAAATTAGCATTGAATTTTTACGACCATGCTTGTCTGCAATGTAACCGAAAAGCCAACCGCCTATCGGTCTCATTAAAAAGCCTGCTGCAAAAACCCCTGCGGTTTGTAGTAATTGAGTGGTGGTATTTCCCGAAGGGAAAAAGATATGGGCAAAATAGATTGAGCAAAAGGAATAAACATAAAAATCAAACCACTCAACCAAATTACCCGATGAAGCGCCAACTATAGCTCGGATACGCTGACGCGTATCTTTCGCATTTTCCGTTAGATCAGTCATCCTATTTTATTCTCCTGTTTTTCCGAGCATAAAACGATGCCCGCTATAGTAAAGCAGCACTTAAACCCTGAGGCAAAAAGTTCCTGATTGTAATAATTTATTAATGTAACAACGCAAGCAGTGCCTTTATTATCCTTAACAGAAACATGGATAAATAAAGTAGTAACAAACAGGATGTTATTATGAGATGGGTTAATAAGAAGATAAGTGAATCTATTCATGTAAAAGGAAGAGTTTACTATCCTGAAATTGA
>NZ_JAINZP010000023.1 GCF_020166435.1 Pectobacterium versatile
TTATTTCCCAACCGTTCAAAAACAAGACAAGAAACAGTATTTAGCACACTTAACACACAAAAGATGGATATAACCTGAGCTTAATATGTAAAAACGGAGCATCCATTAACGAATGCCCCGTTGCCCGCTTACCATTTCACTCACATTATTCTTGTCGTGCGACTATCTGTTCGCCTTCAACATCTAATGTGATCGGTTTACCAGGTATCAATTTCCCCCCAAGCATCTGCTGAGCGAGTGGGTTTTCTATCAATTGCTGTATCGCTCTTTTAAGCGGGCGCGCACCATAGACAGGATCAAACCCAACTTCCCCGAGCATATCTAAAGCCGCATCCGCGATCGTGACACTATATCCGCGCTCTTCAAGACGCTTGTACAGTCTCTGGAGCTGAATTTGTGCGATCGACGTAATATGCGCCCTTCCCAGTGGGTGGAATACCACGACTTCATCGATACGGTTAATAAACTCAGGACGGAAGCTGTGACTAACAACATCAAGCACCATATCTCTCATTTCGGTATAGCTGCGCTCACCAAAACGTTCCTGAATAAGATCAGACCCCAAATTGGACGTCATGATGACCACAGTATTACGGAAGTCGACCGTTCTGCCCTGGCCATCAGTAAGGCGGCCATCATCTAATACCTGAAGTAGGATATTGAATACATCAGGGTGTGCCTTTTCGATCTCATCCAGCAAAATGACCGAATAAGGACGACGACGCACCGCTTCCGTTAAATAGCCCCCTTCTTCGTAACCGACATATCCCGGAGGCGCACCGACCAAACGTGAAACCGAGTGTTTCTCCATAAACTCAGACATATCGATACGCACCATGGCGTCGTCACTGTCGAAGAGGAAAGTCGCCAGCGTTTTGCAGAGTTCCGTTTTCCCAACGCCTGTTGGCCCAAGGAACAGGAACGAACCAATAGGACGATTCGGGTCAGATAGCCCAGCCCGACTACGACGGATAGAATTCGCTACCGCTTCAACGGCTTCGTTCTGCCCAATCACACGCTGATGCAGTTCATCTTCCATGCGTAATAATTTTTCTTTCTCGCTTTCCAACATGCGAGAAACAGGAATCCCAGTCCAACGCGCCAGAACATCAGCGATTTCAACATCCGTTACTCGATTACGCAGCAAATGCATCGTTTTCCCTTCCTGCTGCGTTGCTGCTGCCAGTTGTTTCTCCAGCTCAGGGATTTTGCCGTATTGCAGCTCAGACATTATTCCCAGATCGCCCTGACGGCGAGCCTGTTCCAACGCAATTTTCGCCTGCTCTAAAGACGCTTTAATATTCTGCGTTCCCGTGAGTGATGCTTTTTCTGCTTTCCACTCTTCTTCTTGTTGGAAATATTCACGCTCTTTTTGGTCAAGTTCAGCACTCAGCAATTCAAGCCGCTTTTGGCTTGCTTCATCAGATTCTTTTTTCAACGCCTGCTGCTCCAGCTTTAACTGGATGATTCGGCGCTCCAGCCGATCAAGGGGCTCTGGTTTCGAGTCAATCTGAATACGAATACTGGATGCCGCCTCATCAATCAGGTCAATCGCTTTATCCGGCAACTGACGATCCGCGATATAACGATAAGATAACATGGCTGCCGCAACAATCGCCGGGTCAGTAATTTGTACATGATGGTGCAATTCATAGCGCTCTTTCAGCCCGCGCAGAATCGCAATCGTGTCTTCAACGGTCGGTTCAGCGACAAACACTTTCTGGAAACGACGCTCAAGGGCCGCGTCTTTTTCAATATATTGCCGATACTCATTTAGCGTTGTCGCCCCAACGCAATGCAACTCACCACGAGCCAGCGCGGGTTTTAGCATATTGCCGGCGTCCATCGCGCCATCGGCTTTGCCTGCCCCCACCATCGTATGAAGTTCATCAATAAACAGAATGACGTTGCCTTCCTGCTTAGACAGATCGTTGAGCACGCCTTTCAAACGCTCTTCAAACTCACCACGATATTTCGCACCAGCCACCAGCGCGCCCATATCCAGCGAAAGTACGCGCTTGTTTTTCAGGCCTTCGGGCACTTCGCCATTAACGATGCGCTGAGCTAACCCTTCCACTATCGCGGTTTTACCCACGCCGGGCTCACCAATTAATACTGGGTTATTTTTGGTTCGACGCTGTAGGACCTGAATAGTACGGCGAATTTCTTCATCACGTCCGATCACCGGATCGAGCTTGCCTTGCTCCGCTCGCTCCGTGAGGTCAATCGTGAATTTCTTTAGTGCCTGGCGCTGATCTTCAGCTCCCTGATCGTTCACTTGATCCCCTCCTCTCACTTGATCGATGGCGTTTGTTACACCTTGCTGCGTGACGCCCGCCTTTTTCAAAATATCCCCCAGCGTGCCACGAGACTCCAAAGCAGCAAGCACGAAAAGTTCTGAGGAAATAAAGGTATCTCCACGCTTTTGCGCAAGTTTGTCGCACATATTCAATGCGCGGACTAACTCGTTCGAAGGTTGGACATCACCATCAGTGCCTTCAACCTGAGGCAAACGCGTGATTGCCTGGTCGATTTCGGTTTTCAGGTGATTAAGATTGGCTCCGGCAACAGTCAGAAGTGGACCAACAGTTCCACCATCCTGATGAAGCAAGGCACTCATCAAGTGAAGTGGTTCAATAAACTGGTGATCGCGCCCAAGGGCAAGAGACTGGGCATCAGCAAGAGCAAGTTGGAATTTGTTGGTAAGACGATCCAGACGCATAACACCTCCCATACACTGGTCAAAATTGCTACTGGAGATTAAATGAGGTCATCCCTCAAAAATTTCAAGGTTATTTTGCCAGTCGTGACAGGATTTAAATGTTACTTGTCTTGGATCGTCTTAATTCAATAGGTTATATCAGCCAGATTAAACTTGCCATACGGCCAGTCACGCCATCACGCCGATAAGAGAAAAATTTGTGAGGCTCGCTCACAGTACAGGCATTTCCACCAAAAATTTGCGTTACCCCTGCAGCACGTAAACGCAGACGTGCCAGTTGGTAGATATCGGCAAAAAATTTGTTTCCTTCAGGCCGAAATGCAGAGG
Organism: Pectobacterium versatile; assembly: GCF_020166435.1. Classification (GTDB taxonomy): domain Bacteria; phylum Pseudomonadota; class Gammaproteobacteria; order Enterobacterales; family Enterobacteriaceae; genus Pectobacterium; species Pectobacterium versatile. The sequence continues at coordinate 3,050 of NZ_JAINZP010000023.1, forward strand.
CCGCCGCCGCATCATGCTGAATAAATGCATTCCTAACCTCAGGGCCGACTTCAAAGGCATCAGGCCCAATAGCAGGCCCCAGCCACGCCATAATTTGCGCGGGTTGCGCACGGAAACAGGCTAACGTTTCTTCCAGTACCCCGGCGTGCAATCCCCGCCAGCCAGCATGCGCGGCAGCGACTTCGTCACCGTTGATTGCACAAAAAAGCACGGGCAAACAGTCAGCCGTCATCACCGCACAGACTTTCCCTTTCTTGTCGGTATAAGCCGCATCACCGCAAACAGACGTAGGGGACACCTCACCAATACGAATCACATCGGTGCCATGAACCTGTTCCAACCAATGCGGCATAGAAGGAAGACTGGCCATCTCCACCAGCGTTTGCCGATTTGTGGTGACATGCGAGGGGTCATCACCCACATGATTCCCTAGATTCAGCGAATCATAAGGTGCACCACTCCCCCCGCCAATGCGCGTCGTACTACAAGATTTCACACTTTCTGGCAAAGGCCAGTCGGGGTATATCAGCATAGTCCGTCACCTCTATAAATCGGCACTTATCGTATTGAATACATTACCAGTCGAGCTGATCCTTAAATGCTTCGGTATCGGCTTTCAGTGCATCTATCAGATCGACCATATCCTGTGGTAATTCCGCATGCCATTCCATGTGAATGCCAGTAATAGGATGGTAGAAACGCAACATGGTGGCATGCAGTGCCTGACGATCGAACCCACGTAGCATCTCAATGAAATCCTCCGAAGCGCCTTTTGGCGGGCGAGGACGACCACCGTATAGCTGATCGCCAACCAGAGGATGATTAATATGCGCCATATGCACACGAATCTGATGGGTGCGCCCCGTTTCCAGACGCAACCGCAAGCGGGTATGCGCACGGAAATGTTCCATGATGCGATAATGCGTCACGGCAGGCTTACCCATTGGGTGCACGGCCATATGAGTACGCTTGGTTGAGTGACGAGCGATAGGCTGCTCGACCATGCCACCCGCAGTCATCGAACCAATCGCAACGGCTTCATATTCACGCGTAATTTCACGCGCCTGTAGCGCCTCAACTAAACGCGTCTGTGCGGGTACAGTTTTCGCGACCACCATAAGCCCTGTCGTATCTTTATCAAGTCGGTGCACAATCCCAGCACGGGGCACATCGGCAATCTCAGGATAATGATGTAGCAAGGCATTCAATACCGTACCATCTGGGTTACCCGCACCGGGGTGAACCACCAGATCTCTGGGTTTATTGATGACCAGGATATCTTGATCCTCGTACACGATATCCAGTTTGATATCCTGTGCTTCCCAGCGTGCTTCTTCTTCAATCAATGCATCAATGGCTACCGATTCGCCGCCAAGTACTTTCTCTTTTGGCTTATTGATGACATTGCCGTTAATCTGTACTCGATTCTCAAGAATCCACTCTTTTATGCGGGATCGTGAATAATCAGGGAACAATTCGGCCAAAGCCTGATCTAAACGTTGTCCGAGTTGAGATTCGGCCACCGTTGCGGTGAGTTGTACTTGTTGTGCCATATTATGCAGCTTCTTCGTTAACGTTGGGTTTTGACGGCGACGCCGTTTAAAATAATGTACTATTGTAGCTGGTCTAAATCGGGAGCTTCACGGACAGTCTCCCGGAATAACATTCTGAGGATAATCAAAACGTCATGACGCGTATGAAATATCTGGTGGCTGCCGCCACGTTGAGCCTGGCGCTGGCTGGTTGCTCCAGCAATTCCAAAGATGCGGTTCCTGATAGTCCGCCATCTGAAATCTATGCCAATGCTCAACAAAAACTGCAAGACGGCAACTTTAAAGCAGCCATCACGCAGTTGGAAGCACTGGATAACCGGTATCCCTTTGGCCCCTACTCGCAGCAAGTACAGTTGGATTTGATCTACGCTTATTACAAATCCGCAGAGCTGCCATTGGCCCAAGCTTCTATTGACCGCTTCCTGCGACTCAACCCGACCCATCCAAACGTGGATTATGTCCTGTACATGCGCGGCCTGACCGACATGGCGCTGGATGATAGTGCGTTACAAGGCTTCTTCGGCGTTGATCGTTCCGATCGCGATCCGCAGTATGCTCGCACCGCATTTCGGGATTTCAGTAAGCTCATTCAGGGATATCCGAACAGCCAATATGCCACCGACGCAAACAAGCGTTTGGTTTACCTCAAAGAGCGTCTGGCCAAGTATGAACTTTCTGTCGCGCAATACTACACGAAACGCGGCGCTTATGTGGCAGTAGTTAATCGCGTTGAGCAAATGCTGCGTGATTACCCAGATACTCAGGCAACGAAAACTGCGTTGCCGTTGATGGAAAATGCCTACCGTGAACTGCAACTGGCCGCACAGGCGGACAAAGTCGCAAAAGTCATCGCGGCGAATCCAGCATAAACGACAAGTGACGCGCAGTAATAAGACGGCAGCTTCGGTTGCCGTTTTTTTATGGTTCGCTCGGTTGGCTATGCACAGCTGAGCAGAAAAAACAGGTTGGCGGGAGTCAACAACAGCGCGGTAACGTCAATACATCCTATCAATAATGGCACAGGCCAGATGCCCCCTCAAGTACTTCCCTTCTATTCCCGATGATGCTTCACAAATCGTATTTTCTTGACAAAAAGTGACGAAAAAAAGCGATCAATATCACGCTTTTTGTCACAACTCACTGTATGCTGAAATTATCCAAGACGGACATAGGCAGAGAGGTAAGTTTATATGACTATTAATATTACCAGTAAGCAAATGGATATCACCCCCGCAATTCGTCAACATGTCGAAGACCGTCTTTCTAAGCTGGATAAGTGGCAAACCCAGCTGATTAACCCGCATATCATTCTGTCAAAAGAGCCTCAGGGTTTTGTGGCTGATGGCACTATCAGTACGCCAAATGGCCCGCTGGTTGCCAGTGCCAAGCATGACGATATGTATGCCGCCATCAATGAGCTAATTACCAAGCTCGAACGCCAGTTGGACAAACTCCAGCATAAAGGTGAAGCCAGACGCGCGGTAGCTAGCGTCAAAGAAGCGAATCTCCAGCCGACTCAAGAAGAGTAATTCATTCTCTTTACCTCAATATAACGCGCCTGAGGGCGCGTTTTTGTATTCCAAACTCCGCAATCCGCATCCTAAAGAGCCAACGCTATACCTCGTTTAAGATTGCGCTCGGCGATTTTGTATTGACAGGATGAAAAGCCAACAGTTACCTTACCTACTCAGAATCTGGATATCTTCCTGACTAACCGAGTAAACATGACAAATAAACTGTTCTTCTTCGTATTCTTTTTCACCTTCCCCTGATTTGGGAGGCGATTCGTCGTAAGAGCAAGAATACGAAGACGAACAAAAAAGCCTCCTGACCAGGAGGCTTTTTTTATATAAGAACATAAGACAGGTAACAGCATCATGACAGACAACCCATTACTGGCACTGCGAGAACGCATCAGCGCATTGGATCTGCAATTAATTGAATTGTTGGCACAAAGACGAGAACTCGCGTTGGACGTTGCCCGCAGCAAATTGCATTCGCATCGCCCAATCCGTGATAAAGAGCGTGAGCGTGATTTGCTGGACAAACTGACAGCCGCTGGGAAAAAGCATCATCTTGATGGTCACTACATTACCCGCTTATTCCAGCTCATCATTGAAGATTCGGTACTGACGCAGCAGGCACTCTTACAGCATCACCTCAACCAAACAACGTCACACTCTGCCCGTATTGCGTTTCTCGGTCCGAAAGGATCTTATTCCCATCTTGCCGCTCGCCAATATGCCGCGCGACACTTCGAACAATTTATCGAATGTGGTTGCCAGAAATTTCAGGACATTTTCAACATGGTGGAAACAGGGCAAGCGGACTATGCCGTTCTGCCGATTGAAAACACCAGCTCTGGTTCGATTAACGACGTCTACGATCTGCTGCAACACACGGCTTTATCCATCGTCGGCGAATTAACCAATCCGATAAATCACTGCGTTTTAGTTGCCACCGATACGTCATTGGAACAGATCGAAACGGTTTACAGCCACCCGCAACCGTTCCAGCAGTGCAGCCATTTCATTAACCGTTTTCCACACTGGAAGATTGAATATTGTGAGAGCACGGCTGCGGCGATGGAAAAAGTCGCGGCGCTCAACTCACCAAAAGCAGCAGCGCTCGGCAGCGAAGCCGGTGGTCAGCTTTATCAGCTACAGATGCTGGAACACGATCTGGCCAATCAGTCGCAAAACATCACCCGCTTCATTGTATTAGCACGTAAGCCCATTGACGTGACGGAACAAGTGCCAGCAAAAACCACGCTAATTATGGCAACCGGTCAACAGTCAGGTGCGCTGGTGGAAGCCCTGTTGGTATTGCGTGATAACGGCATTGTGATGACCAAGCTGGAATCCAGACCGATCAACGGTAACCCGTGGGAAGAGATGTTCTATCTGGACGTACAGGCCAACCTGCGCAGCGATGCCATGCAGAAAGCGCTAAAAGGATTAGCCCCTATAACCCGCTCGTTAAAAGTGTTGGGCTGCTACCCGAGTGAAAACGTCGTCCCTGTCGATGTGAACGAATAGTCGATGTGAACGAATAATTGAAAAAGCCATCCTGGTATCCCCGGGATGGCGTCTTAAACACAACCAAGATAGCGAACGTACTTATTGACGAATATCGTTTGCCTGGCGTAAAAGCACCCGGCTCTCCGCCTGAAAGCGTTTGGCATAGTCACCAAACCAGTGTTCGACCTTCTTGAAGCTGTTGATAAACTCTGCTTTATCCGTCTGCTCCAGTAGTTCAATCGCCTCGCCAAAACGTTTGTAATAACGCTTAATCAACGCCAGATTATCCGCTGAAGACATAATAATGTCGGCATAAAGCTGCGGATCCTGCGCAAACAACCGACCAACCATGATCAATTCCAGACGATAGATTGGCGATGACAGCGCTAATAGCTGTTCAAGCTGCACGTTCTCTTCCGCTAAATGCAGGCCATACGCGAATGTCGCAAAGTGACGAAGCGCCTGAATGAACATCATGTTCTGATCATGTTCGACTGCACTGATACGATGCAGACGCGCGCCCCACACCTGAATCTGTTCCAGTAACCACTGGTAGGCTTCCGGCTGCCGCCCATCGCAATAGACGACAACCTGCTTGGCAAGGCTACCGCTGTCTGGCCCAAACATAGGGTGTAACCCAAGTACCGGGCCACTATGCACTGCCAGCATCGCCTGAAGCGGGCCATTTTTTACCGATGCCAAATCAACCAAAATACAGTCATCTGGTAAAGCAGGCAGACGGGCAATAACCTGTTCAGTCACGTGAATCGGCACGCTAACAATCACCATACCGGCATCAGACAGCAGTTCATCAGCACGCGGCCAATCATCTTGCTCCAGGATCCTCACCTGATAACCAGACAGCGTCAGCATTTTCTCAAACAGGTTGCCCATTTGCCCCCGGCCACCGATGATGACAACCGGGCGTAACTGCGGGCACAGCGTTTTAAAGCCTTTGTCGTTTTCACTGGTATAAGACTCACGCATGGTACGCCGCAGGATATCCTCAATGAGATCCGGCGGAACCCCCATCGACTCCGCTTCTTTACGACGTGAGCTGAGCATGGCCGCTTCACGATCGGGCGCATAGATGGGCAAACCATGACGGCTTTTCACTTCACCCACTTCCGCCACCAAACGCAACCGACGTGATAACAGCGCGACAAGCTCCTTATCTACCTCATCTATCTGATCACGTAATACGGTCAGTTCAGCTACCATATCTTGTTACTCTCCTGAATGTTTCACACGTGCAGCGCTCAGATCGTGATGAACGGAACGCAGCAACGTCTCTGTACTTTCCCAACTGATACAGGCATCCGTGACCGATACACCGTAGCGCATATCTGAACGCGGCTGTTCTGAAGACTGGCTCCCCTCGTTAAGGTGGCTTTCCAGCATCAAGCCTATAATGGAACGATTTCCCGCCTTGATTTGTTCAATCGCAGATTCAACAACAAGTGGCTGACGGCGGTAGTCTTTATTCGAATTACCGTGACTACAATCTATCATCAGCGCCGGTCTCAGTCCCGCTTCCTGCATCTGTTTTTCACATTCGGCGACATCCTGCGCACTGTAGTTTGGTTTTTTACCGCCGCGCAGAATCACATGACCATCAATGTTCCCTTGCGTTTGCAGCAGACAAACTTGCCCAGTTTGGTTGATACCAACAAAACGGTGCGGCATCGAGGCGGCTCTCATCGCGTTGATCGCCGTTCCCAGACTACCATCCGTACCGTTTTTGAACCCGACAGGCATCGACAGGCCGGAAGCCATCTCACGGTGAGTTTGTGATTCTGTCGTACGTGCACCGATAGCCGACCAACTGAACAAATCACCCAAGTACTGCGGGCTGTTTGGATCAAGCGCTTCAGTCGCCAGCGGCAGTCCCATATTCACCAGTTCTAATAGCAATCCACGCGCAATATGCAGCCCAGATTCCACATCAAATGAACCATCCATGAACGGATCGTTGATGAGCCCTTTCCAGCCCACGGTAGTACGCGGTTTTTCAAAGTAAACACGCATCACAATGTAGAGGCGATCGTTCAATTCAGCAGCAAGCGACTGTAAGCGGCGCGCGTATTCCAGCGCTGCATCCGTGTCATGAATCGAGCAAGGTCCGCAGACGATCAGCAACCGATCGTCACGACCATGAATGATATCCGCAATGGTCGCTCTCGCTTGCGCAATATCGCGCTGCTCCGCGTCGTTAAGCGGGAACTTAGCTTTCAATTCATCAGGGGTAATCAAAATTTGCTCGTCACTGATATTAATATTATTAAGCGAATCTTTTTGCATGAGTCTGTTCCTGAAAAGTTCAATATGTTCGCGATCGTCTGTAAAGACTGCTGTCTGTACAACCTGCCTACGCGTGATGTTTACACCATAACACGAACCGTAAAGATTTAAATCCACTTAGTGTAAATAAAAAATTACCACCCTAAATATTGCCAGAAAAACGATATCTGTCTGGCCTATCACTTCCCGACGCAACCATGCTAATCCCTGGCGTGAATAGTGATAGAATCACGCCAACAAGGGGGAAGGATGCTGAAAGCCATAATCATCGATGACGAACAGCTGGCACGTGAAGAGCTCAGCCTGCTACTGGAAAATGAGTCTGATATCACCATCATTGCACAATGCAGCAATGCGCTGGAGGCGATACCGGCTATCCATCGGCTACAGCCGGATGTGATTTTTCTGGATATACAGATGCCAAAGATCAGCGGATTAGAGCTGGTTGCCATGTTGGATCCAGAAAATATGCCTTATGTCGTCTTCGTGACAGCCTATGATGAGTACGCAGTGAGGGCATTTGAAGAGCATGCTTTTGACTATTTGCTCAAACCACTAGATGCACAACGGCTAAGCAAAACGCTAAATCGTTTACGTCGCGGCGTCAGTGTAAATAAAAACGTACAGATAATTTCAGAACCCTTGCTTCGCCATATTCCCTGTAACGGACACAACCGTATTTTTTTACTCAAGATTGAGGAAGTCGAGTATCTTTGTTCAGAACTCAGCGGCGTACACGTCGTGGGCGTCAGCCAGTCTGGCTATACCCAACTTTCATTGAAAACGCTGGAAGAGAAAACGCCTTTCGTCCGTTGCCATCGCCAATACATGGTTAATACGGAACAGCTGAAAGAAATCCAGTTAATGGAGAACGGCGCAGCAGAAGTATTGACGCATACGGGAAAACACATCCCCGTCAGTCGCCGCTACCTTAAATTACTGAAAGAAAAATTGGGCATCGCCTGATGCGATGCTTCTGCAGGCCGATGGCCGAAACATTGAAGGTTTGATGATGAAATACAGTTATGTCTTGGCTGTAATTCTTTTAATGACAGCATGCCAAAGCAACGTCCCGTCGCTACCCGCTAAAAGTGAGTCAGGCTTCTGGTACGAAACGGGTTATCAGGATGCAATCTCTGGTATGGTCGTAAAGGACGATAGCACTTTGCAGGAATGGTTTGGTAATCCTCAGATCGACCGTGAAACCTACCTACGTGGCTATCAGGCCGGACAGTCGGCTTTTTGCGGTACAGATAACATGGAAGAATGGGGAAAAGCAGGGAAAAACTTTCCCGCCAGTTGCGATGGCGTAGAGAATGCGGAGACACTGCGAACTCGCTGGCAACAGAGCCTGCCTTAACATCCTTCCGAAGATAAAACGATGATCCATACTCATCAGCACTTTAGCTGGCAAAGCGCTATGGCTCATCGCATCTGGTAACAATTCCACTCACTTTTGTACTCACACAGAAATACGTCAGACATACCTCCCCTCTATTATCGCTCACATTAAATAGTCACATTAAGTTATTAACAATCTGATGCTGGGATAACGAAAGGCATACCTCACTGATAGTTAAAACCATTATTCCTGATAGCGATTGATATTATGGAGTGCTCATATGTCCGGTTCAAGCAAGCCTCATAACTCGTCTCTAAATAGCAGTTCAAGACTCTTATCACACGCTACCTCATCACAGGAAAGCCATGATGAACGAGTCGCTGCGGTAAAGAACAACATTATCGAGTCCGGCGACCATCTCGGCATTTCTGTAGAGGAACAACTCGCGATTCTGGAGGCGTTCTCCCACCTTGAACTAGGCAAGTTTTTACTAAAACATCACGGGTTAAATGCGTACTGGACGCATAATGTGATAACACATCAGCCAGCTCACTATGTTAATCCACTCGAAGAAATCATCTACACACAGTTACCCAGCGTTTTGGCAACACGTGAACGATTTGGTATTTTCCAACGTCTGCTTCAAGAGCTCTTGCGCCCCGACGCCATCATGGTATCGGTCCCTTGTGGCGTCATGGCCGATTTACTGCTGCTGGACTATACGCGGCATCGAGATGTGAAATTAATCGGAATCGATCTGGATAAACAGGCGCTGGAAGAAGCTTATAAGCTTGCCAGTCAGCAAGGGTTAGAAAACCAGATATCGTTGGTGCTTACTGATGCCTGGACAATGGATTTGGCAGCACAAGCAGATGTGATTACCAGCAACGGACTCAACGTCTATGAACAAGATGATGACAAAGTTACCGAGCTTTACCGCGTGTTCTACTCAGGTTTAAAGCCAGGAGGTACGCTGATCACCAGCTTTATGACACCGCCTCCTACGCTGTCACAAGATTCCCCATGGATAAACACCGATCCAAAATTGCTAGCCCTCCAATATGTGCTTTTCTCACGTATTATCGGGGCAACATGGACAGCGTTTCGTACCCACAAAAAAACACAGTCGCAGCTAGAGCAGGCAGGATTCACAGATATTCAGTTCATTAACGATCGTATGCATATGTACCCAACAGTCATCGCGAATAAGCCGTTCTGAGCAGAGTAAAAAACGGTATCAACACAATATTTTGATCGCCGTAACCGATCAATATTGAAAAATTGATCTGTATAAACGTTTATAAAATAACCATGTCTAATGTCATCATGGTACTGAAATTCAAACAATAATGATGGCACCAGGGAAAGCTAAGCCCACCAAGATGGTGGGCTTTTTACTGCCAACACGGTCATGCCTTAGACTCGGGCCTTAAGCAAAGGACTTATTCCCAGAAAGAGGACTACCACACAGCCATGATCTGCCGCTACTTTGCCGCCATTTAGATAAAAAAAAGCCTAGCGAATTCGCTAGGCCATTGAAAAATAACAACTTTCGGATGTTGCGAAAGCGCTATCTTAGTTAAGACGCTCTTATGCAACCACACTGATTTATATGGTTATTTTATAAAATACAGTTAGTTACGTGTATCTTTGGTGCATTGCGGTGCGACCTAATACATGCTGCGTGGACTATTTGTGGACACTATGACTAGCTAGTGGGTTCAAGCTGACCGCCTCTTCTAAATGATCCGGCGCAAAGTGCGCATACTTCATCGTTTCACGGATATTTGCATGGCCTAAGATGCGCTGTAGTACCAAAATATTTCCCCCATTCATCATGAAGTGTGATGCAAATGTGTGCCGCAATACATGGGTTTTCTGTCCATCAGGTAATGTGATGCTGGTCATCGCCAGCACTTTCTTAAAGTTCTGATAGCACGGTTTGAACATGCGTCTCTGTCTTGACGCTAGTTCATCATGTAGCCACTGTGAGATCGGGACTGTTCTATTCTTCTTACCCTTAGTCTTAAAAAAGGTCACTTTGAAAGGAGACAGTTGAGAACGGGTCAGCTTTTCCGCCTCGCTCCAACGTGCACCTGTAGACAAACAGACTTTCACAATCCACGTTAGATCTTCATTGCCGTATGATTCACACGCCCCCAATAATTCATTTATCTGGGGGTGAGTTAACCACGCCATTTCCTTATCTTCTTCTTTGAATATGCGGACACCATCTAGCGGGTTCGGCAGCGTCCATTCTCCTAACCTTTTCAGCTCACTAAAAACAGCAGTCAGATATTGTAGTTCTCTGTTGACCGTGATCGGTTTCACAGCCCAGCGCTCTGGATTGTCATGGTATCCGTTACTGATTTCGCCCCGTAACCGCTTATCACGGTAGTGCGCAAAATCTTTAGCTGTGAAACGAGAAGCTATTGGGTCGCCCAACCCATCACAGACTATTTTCAACTTTCCCATGCGGGAACTGATAGCGGTAAGAGATTGGCCGTGCAAGTGATACCAGAGATCGATAACTTCACTAAGGCGGCGGCGATCTTCTTTCTCCCCTAACCACGGCTTTTCACTGGCTTCATTCAACGTGTATTGCTCAAACGCAACCGCTTCGCCTTTTGTAGGGAATGTTTTACGAACGCGCTTACTATCGCGCCCGTTAATACGAAAATCAGCGCGCCATTCTCCTGATGGGAGCTTGGTTACTGTCATGAATTTAACGCCCACTCTTCTTATATCGATTTACATATTCGTAAGATTTCAAGAGTTCTCCAGTTTCACGAATAATAACACCATCAATAACTCTATCTACTCTAAATGTTCTCAATGCTTTTGCTGTATGACAATAGCCCGTGATATATATCAAGTCGCATTCTTTTACATCGATAGTTCTATAGCTCTGCTTGCCTACAGCGTCTTCATATTCAAAAGCAATTTCTTTTAAATTAACCTTTGATGAAAAAACCCTGAGTTTATCTGATGTTGTAGATACTTCTCCCGATTCACTTTGCTTTTTATTAGCTGCTTTTTCTTTGTAGCTATAACCAGCAATCAATAAGCAAACGTTTAAAAAACAGAAAAAGTAAAGAATTGGGTAATCATCGAAAATCAAAGAAATTAAGGAAATGATAAAAAAAGAAAATGAATAACAAAGAGAAGATATCTTAACGATCTTCTCTGAGTAACGACCACTGTAGCTATATCTAACAATATAAAATGAAAGGATAGCGCCAATAATACTAATTATTACATCCACTGTTTAAAAGCCTCCAAATTAAATATGTTTTTCCAACGTTAAGAAAACTAAACCAACAGGTTTAACGTCACTGACATCACAATCAAACTGCGCAGAACTACTACTTACTTTGATCTTGTTCCCCGGCAATCGAGCGATATCGCAAACATCAATAGCCCCATCTAAATCAACGAACCAGCGCCCATTACTGATAATTTTTGCGTCTCTATCGATTACCCAGGAATTTTTAGTGCCGTCTACAAACGCGGGAGAGGACACAGAAGCAGGGATAAGTGCTTTATCACACGCCCATGATCCAACGGATTTTAGTTCGCCGGATAAGAGCTGATATTTCGGGATATCCGTTACATTTTCATTAGCGGGTAGCGAGAACGCCACTTCGCCTTTCATATCCCCCTGCCCTGTTACCAGCCACCGGAGAGAAACCCCGGTTTCCAGAGCACAAGTCACGACAATATCCCCGGGGAAAAAATTACGGCGAATCCATGAACTGATCGTGCCAGATGACAGGTTGAAACGGTCACCTAACTCTTTTTGCATTTCAAAACCGTAGGCATCCAGCATGCGGCGGAGAATCGGCTTACCCCCTGCCGAGAGCACCATATCGTAAAGACTTTTACCCACTTTCCCTTTCAAACGGTCATTAATAGCCGATGAACTTAAATTTTTAAGCTCACCTGTTAGCAACCAATTAAGATCCGCACCAGTATCTAATACACACGTGATAATGGCGCTACTTGGTACGCTATTCCTTTGAACCCAATTACTTACATTGGCTGGGTGCAGTTTCATACACTCAGCTAAGTCCTTCTGAGTAGAGACGTTGTATGACGCATAAAGTCGTTCTAAAACGTCAATTGCGCTTTGTTCCTCAAAATTCATAATCTCTGCCAAAACCAAACGAAGGGGTTTACAAGAAACAAACGTTGTTTTAGAGTGTCCACCGTAGAGACAAAATGCACGCCAATGCACTAAAACAACAGCCAACTAGAGATATTGATTTATGACATCACAAATTGCAATCCCTTCCGGCAAGGACGTCATGACCTATGACGAGTTTGCCGACGCTTACGGATACAGCCTGCGAACCGTTAAAAAGATGGTTGCCGATGGCGATCTCCTTATCATGCCTCGTAAAAAAGAAGGAAGTGCCGCCCGGATTAACATGGTTGCTTTCCGTGCCCGACTGCTACAGCAAGGTATCAATTGCCGTTACGTTGCTGCGTAAGTTCAACTTAATTATTTAAGTTAACAGGGATGATGACTATGTTTGATTACCAAATGGCTAAACAACCGCACTTCAACAACGCTTGCCGGGCATTTTCCAACAAGCAGAATCTGGCTGATGTGGCCGAACGTATCGGCATGAATGCGCAAATGTTGCGTAACAAACTGAATCCAGAACAGCCGCACAAATTGACCTGTGACGAGCTGATGACCATCACCGATGTAACCGAAGACGCCACGCTGATCGATGGGCTTTTGGCACAGCTTAATTGCCTGCCAGCCGTGCCAGTGAATGAGGCAAAGGCGGAACGGCTAACCACGTATGTATTGCAGGCCACCGCCGCCGTGGGCGCGGTCGCTGCTGAAAGTGTATCAGATGAGCGTATGACGCCAGCGCGTCGGCATAACGTGATCGAGAGTATCAACGCGGGTGTGCGTTATTTGTCGTTGGTCGGCTTAACGCTGCAATCGCGTATTCAGGCTAACCCCGCGTTAGCGTCAACCGTAGATGCACTGAGCGGTATTAGTGCGTCGTTGAATATTGGGTGAGGTTACGAAGATGGAACAAGCATACGAAGAGTATTTTTACAGTCTTGCAGAGGGCGAGGAAGCACTGAGCTTTGCTGAGTTTGTAGAGGCGCTTTCCTGAGTGGCGTCACCCTGTGCCGGATACGCCCGGCACCTATTCGCAACCGTCTATCCGTGGGCGGTTACCAATAGGAAGGAGGAAACCATGCAAGCACCAATATCAATCGCGCCGTTCCTCTGGTGGCACCAGACGGAGACAAAGCCCGATTTTACGATCACCAAAGGCAAAGGCCGTCAGGGGATCATCATCCGTACCCGCTCGGCGAATTATGCCCAACGGGCTATCCGTTCTATCAAGTCAGTGATACGGGGGAAAGCATGACAGCCTTTACTGTCAGCAGTATGCAGAACTTACCCGCCGGGCTGCGCAACGTGATCGGCAAACACTTTGCTGATAGCCGCTGGCGTGAAACTTGCGCGTATTACAACAGCTTGCATGAGCGTGACCGTTTGACGGTCTGCTTTCATGCGCAGATGAAAAAGAGCCAAACCGTTTACCGTCTTGACGAAATGCCAACCGCAGAGCGTGAGCGGATTGTTTGCGCTATTGATGAACTGCGCCGGGCTTTTTCAAAGGTGCGTAGTCGGGGCGTAAATACGTCAACGTTTCTGAGTTGGTTAAATGTCGGCGAGAGAAAAACCTTATTTATGCACGCGGGGTTAACTGAAAAAGAATTTAATCAACCTTATTGGCGTATTGACGATGAATCATGCCAATGGCGTAAACCAATATTACGCGCATTAAATGAGCTTGTGAGTTTATTTGATGCTGCCCCTGACATTCTGACGGCAATTAAACCCGAAGAATATCTGAATTAAATAACCACCTGAAATTAATTAGGCGCTTAACCGCGTCGGAACTCCTTTTATCTGAGGATTATATGCACATGTATAAAACAGTAGGTCAGGAAATACGCCGCAAGGCTGAAAGCGAAGGCGTTCAGTTAATGCTTTCTCAGGCACGTAACGAGGCGAAGGCGGATGCGCACGTTTCGTTTTCTTGCCGTTTAAATGATTTAGCCACTCACGTTTCTATTCATGAACTAAGTAATTTGGAAATTATCGAATTATTACGTCAGGAAGCTGACACTTTTTATCATTCACGCTTAGATATTCAGGCGGTGATGTAATGGAGAATCCAGCTTATAACCGCGTCGATATCAACGGAAATTATGCAATAGCTAAAGTTGGCTATGACTTTGCGCTGGGCGAAATTAAATGCGGGAAAGAAGACGGCGACCAGCCGTATTTATCCACGCTGGCTGTTTATCAGAATCCCATCAGCCTCATTAACGATTTTGTACATCGTGCTATCGCCACCGAAATTTGGCGCGGGAACGTCACCGACGCCAAAAAATTGCTGGCCGAAAGCAAACGCTTTGCCGCGCTGTGCCAGTCAGCCTTTGACCAGTTAAACAGCGATAAGGTGGAGTAATTATGCAGTCTATTGATTGGAACGAAATTTCACGCCGCGGGCTTTTAGTCCGCATAAATAACGAAATTATGCACCCCATCGGGCTTGCCATATTTCGTGATCCAGATAGTGGTGTTTCTGGAGGCGCATTAGTCGCTGATGATGGTGTTTGGCAATATGCGGAATCCGTACGCACATCCTTAGATAAGTTGGTTCTCAGCGAAATCAGTGATTTTTTTGCAGGTATCGGCCAGCCCGGCGCGCCAGAGACGCTCGGAGAAATGCAGGCCACATTAATGGCGCGTGTTGAATCAGTGATGCGCGATCATCAATGACCGTTACCCACCGGGGGCGCACCGCTCCCACCCCTCCACCACCTTTCCCCGGCAGCACCCGCGATGCGTTCGTGGGCGCGCATTCGTGGAACTCCCCCCGCCCGGCCATCGTGCCAGAAGAGAGACAGCTTACCCGTGAGGAATGGACTCAGGGGCAAGCCGTTTTATCGAAAATTAACCAGCAACCGCACTTCCTGCGCGAAATCTGCCTGAACCGTTACGCATACCTGAAAAAAAATAAAGGGATGCTGAGCGCTAATCGTTTTCTGACTGACAGCTTTATGCAGCGCATGTGGCCGCGTATTGAGGCGATCAATGCCCGGCATGCCATGAACCGCCACGCCTCCGAGCGTTTCCTGTCTGAATCTGACGCTTATCAAACGCTACCCGGCATGAATGACAAGGCGCTGGGGCGTCTGGCTGCGCGTATTTCCGGCCAGATATTTTCTGCGTATGAGGAAATGAGTGATGCCATGAAAGCGCAGCTCGGCGGCCAGCCGGACGCGCTCTTTACCGACGCGGCACAGGCCGATCTTTTCGGTCATGTTGCCAGAATGGCGCGTGCGTTCAATGTCACCCCGCTTTTCTGGAAGAAATACCTCAAAGGCACGCTGAATATACGCAAGGCAATAGCCAGCCTGCGCCGCCTTCTTAATGAAGAATGGTGGGTGCGACAGCTTAAAGCCCAGCGCACACGCTGGCGTGAAGCGCTGATGATTGCCGTCGGTCAGGTCAGTAAAAAAGCGTCACCTTATGCCAGCAAGATGGCGATCCGCGATGTACAGGCGCGTCGCCTCGCCAATATGGATTACCTGAAAAGCTGTGAGCTGGAGAACGTCGCAACCGGTGAACGCATCGACCTGATCGACAAAGTGATGGCAAGTATCTCTAACCCGGAAATCCGCCGTATGGAGCTGATGAGCACCATCGCCGGAGTGGAGCGTTACGCCAGCGAACAGCGAGACGTCGGGATGTTTATCACCATCACTACCCCGTCGAAATATCACCCGACTCGCGTGATCGGCAAGGGCGAAAAAGAGACAGTCCAGTTTAATCGGAGCTGGGACGGTGAAGCGTTTACTCCGAAAGACGGCCAGCGCTATCTGGTCAACATTTGGAGCAAGATGCGCACGGCATTTAAGGACAATGATCTGAAAGTATACGGAATGCGCGTTGTCGAGCCGCATCACGACGGGACGCCACACTGGCACATGATGCTGTTTTGCAAACGCGCGCATCGCCAACCTGTGATCGACATTATGCGCAGCTACGCCCTGAAAGAAGACGGCGACGAGCGCGGCGCGGCTAAGTACCGTTTTGAATGTAAACACCTCAATAAAGGCGGCGCGGCTGGCTATATCGCGAAATATATCAGTAAAAACATTGATGGCTACGCGCTGGACGGCCAACTGGACGACGAAACCGGAAAGCCACTGCGTGATGTGGCCGCCGCCGTCACTGCGTGGGCGTCAACGTGGCGCATCCCTCAATTTAAAGCCATCGGTATCCCTACGATGGGCGCTTACCGTGAATGCCGCAGTACCCCATTGCGTACCGTCAATCTCACTGACCAGTTCGATGAGCAAGTCGAAGCCGTTCGTTGTGCCGCCGATGCTGGCGACTTTGCCACATACATGACAGCGCAGGGCGGCGCGAATGTTTCCCGCGAACTGCAAACGGTGCGTGTTGCGCGCCGAGTGTCGGACATGCTCAACGAGTATGACGAAGAGGTGCAAAAGGTGGTCGGGATTTTCGCCCCGCACTTGGGCGTCGGTCATGTTTTTGAAACCCGGACAACCGAATGGCGCATCGTTTCTAAAGCCGTTGACCTTGAGCCTTTGACTTTAAAAAGCGCCTCCGGCGCGCCTCGGAGTCCTGTCAATAACTGTGGGTTGGGTTCTCAACGGTCGGGTGCAGATGTCAAAAAGCAGGCCGAAAACAGCGGCATAGCGACGACATTAGAAACCGATAACCCACCGATTGATTGGAGTGACGACGCGGCTGTGAGGGCGCTAGGAATGCGTCTGCGTGAGCAATCCGTCAGGAAAAACCATAAGCAACGCGACTTTAACCCCAATACCCTCCGCGATCCGTCACCGTCGGCCAGATTAACGGGCGAAGAACGGGAGCGGATACCTCGTATTCAGCGTGATTTATTCCAGCGCGGTATCACCGCTCAACGCTGGGAGCTGGAAGCGCTGGCGCGTGGGGCAAAAATGAAGATTGACGGTGAGCTTATTTCATACCCGGCGGCTGATGAATGGCCGGGGTTTAGTAATCAGATGGAGGTTTAACGATGTTAACTAACGAAAAATTGGAAGAAATTGGAGAATTGGCGGGAAAGGCTACATATAAACCGTTCGATTCGGAACATGAACGTAATCTGAGTGATGCTTGCGATAGTGAGATTATCGAAGAAATGGCGAAGGAAATTTTATCCCTCCGCGCCGTTCTGGATGGGTTACCACCAGAAGCCATCGCCGGAGGCTGGACAGCTAAAGGGATTCGCGCCCATGCAAAACGGCTTGAGTGTGAATTAGATGAGCTGAAAAAACAGCAGCCTGTCGCGTGGACTGATGAGCAGGAACTCCGCGACTTAGCGGCGCACAACTGTGCGTATTTGTACAAGATTGACCCTGATAACCCATACCACGACCCACGCCGCCAAATAATGCTTTATCGTGCGCCCGTTCCGTTAGCTGTAAGCCAGCCATTGGCTGATGGCGACGCAAAATTTGATACTGCTAAACTCATCAATAAATTCTACGAAAGATACCCGCTTAACATGTTCAAATGTGACGGTGATCGGGCTGAGTCGCTCGGATACTTTATGGCTGGCGCTGAATTACAGCATTTTGGTGATTTTATCGCTTTTGAGGATACAGACGATGATGCCTAAATCCCCCGCAGACCGTAAAGCCGCCCAGCGCGCACGTCAGCGAGATGCTGGCGTGGTGAAAGTCGAGATTCATGTTGATGCACAAGAGCTGGAAATGCTTAAGCGCAACTGTACCCTGCGTCGTCCGGGGCGCGATCCGTATGATATCGACGAGTACCTGACCACGTTAATTCGTCAAGATGCTGCTGCCCTGCAACAAAAAATAGCCGTTCTGAATAAGCGTAACTGCCAGAAATGCGGAGAGAAATTACCCGTCGCTAAGTGCTGCCTATCCGGTGCGTCTGAGTGTTGGAACACACAAGGCTGGCATGATTTAAAGTTAATTCTGTGACGTGCCACGGCGTGAAATGTTTAAGTGACATGTCACGCCGTATTAATCGCGCTGAACACATAACCAATCAGTCACCCGTAGCACACTAAGTGATTGACGAAAATTTCAATATGTAAAATACTGTATGCGCATACAGTAAAAATAAGGAAATGGCACCCCTTGGAAAACACGGAACACATACAAGCCGTTTTGTCGCGGGTTCAGTTAATCGCTGACATATCGTTAGTGGCTCAGTGCGATGTAGACGAATTAAAAACCGCGATGTCACTGATTGCGGATTTAGCGAACGGCACGATTGAAACCAGAGAATATCGGCAGATTACAGATAAGTCGGAACTGGTCGAATACCTGAAAAAACGATTAGAGAATGCCGTCTTTTAGCCATGCATGCATAACCCGCATGATTTTGCATGATGATCTACTGCCAATTTATCCCCGTTAACGCCACGGCTGGCGCGGATCGCGCTGGATCGTGCGAGTGCATGAAAAGCGACACACAAAGCGGGCAGGCGTGGCGGGGATAGCATTGCGCGCGAGCGCGAGAGGAAAAGTGTGCGTATCAAAAAAACATATACTCCATTTAGCTTAGTCTATCAAAATCCTGCTATAAATTTATCACCCGCTTTTGCTAATGTAGAATTCTGCTAGAATAGTGATCACATAGATGAATCCAGACTTAGACAAGGGAAATGGTATGTCTCAAATTAGCCAATATGAATTAGAAATACCAGATGATCAACAAGAAGATGAAGATGATTTAGATAGACAAATTTCATTTAAAGATTCTGTTGTTATGAACGCTGACTGGACTATCGAAACAGTAAATAGCCAAATAACTAAAGGGAATATCAATCTTCAACCAAGCTTTCAAAGACGAGGTGCTTGGGATGACACTCGAAAAAGCCGACTTTTAGAATCCATAATTGTTGGTATGCCTGTACCTAATATAGTATTAGCAGAGCAAAAAGAGCATCGTGGTCGTTTCATTGTAATCGATGGTAAGCAGCGATTGATCACAATAAATGACTTCTTGGGTGATAATTTTAAACTGAGAGGTTTAGATATAAGACCAGAATTGAATGGTCTAACCTATAGCCAACTACCAAGCGAAGACAGAGAATATTTAGATAATAGTACATTACGCTCAACTGTAATCAGAAGTTGGAAAGATGAGAATTTTTTGTATGCTATTTTCTATAGATTAAATAGCGGTAGTCTTCCTTTATCTCCACAGGAATTGCGAAAAGCCTTAATTGGTGGGAAACTTCTGGATGAGATTGAAAATTATCTTGCGAACAGCAATGCTTTCCACTCTTTGTTTGGTGAACGTCTTGATAAAAGAATGAGGGACTCTGAGTTAGTCTTAAGGTTTATCGCATATAATAATAATATTTCTGGATATCGGGGTAACTTTAAAGAGTTCCTAGATGAAACCGTTGAATATTACGAGAATAATTGGGATGAATTACAACAAGAAGTTATTGGTTCATTACAATCTTTGAATACAGCTTTAGAGGCATCTCGTAAAATATTTGGTGATAATGCCTTTAAAAAATGGCTAGGAAATAAATACGAAAGGGTTATTAACAGAGCGATATTTGACTGTATAGCTCGGTTCTTCTGCGATCCGACAATCGCTAGCTTGTCAGAACAGAAAACGATTGAAGTTGAAGAAGCTTTCAAAACGCTATGCACGGTGCAATCATTTAGAGATTCTGTAGAGAAAACTCCAAAAACCACAGGTGCTACTCACACCCGAATTGATATGTGGGGAAACGTTTTGGCACAGGTCATTGGTAAAAATTATGATGGTGTATTACGAAGGATTGTATAAATGCCTAAGGCCAGCGCACTATTTAATGAAATGACGAAGCGAGTCAAAAAGTTAAAGGGTAAGTATATGGCTCGCCAAATTAGAAATGAGTTGCTTAACCCATTAACCTACACGCATGACCCTCTAAACATGGCTGCTTATCGATTACTGGTTCACGCAGAGCTTGAAGAGTATATAGAGACAAAAGCACTTGAGGTTTTGAAAAAAATCCGATCCGATGTGCAGTTGAGTGGTTTTGGAACTAAATATCTTCAAAACCTACTTGCTATATCAAAACAAGTCGAAACTCCCCTGGCAATTAATTTACCTTATAATGAGGCGGATTTTAAAAATGTTGTTGAGTCTATTATTAAAAATGCTGAGGGAAAAATATCAAAAAACAACGGAATCCGTAAGGATTCGTTTATAAAAATGGCATTATTTTCCGGCTATGAACCAGCAGCCATTGATAATGTTTTATTAAATAGTGTTGACAGCTACGGAAAACGAAGAGGTGCTGTAGCACATAAAGGCCCGAGACACATCACTAACTTTTCCTCACCTTCCGCAGAAGTTAATGATGCTGAAAGTATAATTAGCATGTTAAGGTTGCATTATTATGGTTTCTAGATTAAAGCCATCGTAGATGGCTTTTTCATGTCATTTTAAAGCATACACTTTAAATTTAATGATATCGTCATTTAACCAATCATTAATTTCCTTCATTCGTTCCTGTAGTGGCGTCAGCTCGTTCCTGACAAACACCTGACTCGCCTTTTCCACATCCCCAAACCCGCCCGTATTATTCGGGATAATCCCCATCATCTGCGGCGGTACGCGATGGGCACTGAGCAGGTCGTCACGGCTGGCATTTTTGATGTTAAAGAAGTCGTCTTTGGTCGCTACCTCGCTGAGCGGCACAATCTTGATGCCGTCCGGCTTACCGTTGGGCGCGTAGAAAAACAGGTTCTTAAAATTCCCCAGCCCCTTTGTATTACTCATCGCGGCGCGTAGTTTGTCTACGTCGGTGCCGCTTTGTGCTGCGTCGGTCACATACATGATGTAACCCGCGTGTGCGCCGTTCTGGTAATACTTACGCCGGAACAGCGTCGCCGACTCATTCAGCCACGCCGAGTTCAACGAGCTGATATATTCCGGCAGGCCGTACATTTCCTGATTGATATCCGGCTCCAGCAGATGGAACACGCTACCCGGCTCAAAGCGGTGCGGCTCTTTGAATGACTGCACGAACCAGTAAACATCCTCCTCTACGCCGCGCCGGGTATATTTGGCCGGACTAGACTCAAGCCGTAATAAGCCCCCTACCCGATTCAGGCGCTTTTCCAGAAACGCATTCCCAAACACCAGATAGTCGAGCACGAAGCGGCTAAAGTCCTGCTGACTTAGTAGCGGGTGAGGAATAAACGTGCTTACCAGAATGTTACGTTTCACGTAAATCGGTGAGCTGTGATGAACGGCAGCGCGCAGGCTTTTAGCCAGACCGCTAAAGCTGATCGGCGGCTCAATCCACTTGCCGTTATGGATACACTCGGCATAGTCCAAAATGTCGCGGCGATCCAGAACGGCGGACGGCTCACCAAAAGTAAACGCCTCCATTGGCTGTGCCTGGCTGACGGGTGCTGATGTTGGCTGGCGATATTTACGCTTTTTCATTCGTTAAAATCCAAAATGCTGATCGGGACATGACCGTTAATCGCGATCAGGGGTTCATTTAACAGCGCGTGCATGGTTGCCCATGCCACATCAGCGTGGCTGATTTCCTCGCTGCGGCTGGCTTCATAGGTGGTACGGTTCCCGCTGGCCGTCATGGTTTTGCGTATGGCCATAAACGATTGAGTGATGTCGGTGTGGCTGGTGTCGTACTCCAGCCGCCCGCTAGTGATCGTGTCTTTTGCTTTCAGCACCATCGCGGTTTTGATTTCGGGGGAGTATTTGATTTCACGCGCTGCGGGGAAGAAACCGCGTACCAGTTGGTACACGCCCTGACCGATGCCGGTTGCATCAATGCCGATGTATTCGACGATGTATTTTTCCGTCAGCAACTTGATAGCGTCAGCCTGTGCGGCAAAATCCATCCCCTTCCACTGGAAGCGCTCCAGAATACGGAACTTACCGCCCGGTGCCTGCGGCGGTGCCAGCACCACACAGCCTGCGCTGTCACCTGTGTGCGACGGGTCGTAACCAATCCAGACAGGTTTATAGGCAAACGGGCGCAGCGCGTAGGGGTTAAAGTCCTCCCACTCTTCCAGCGCATCGACCATGCAGCGCTGTAATTCCTCAAACGGGAACACCGACGCCTTATCATCAACAAACTCGCACATCAGCAGGTTTTGATACTCTGCCGGGCTGTATTCCAGCGTGAGTTGGTCAAGGTCGAACAGGTTGCAGCCCCCGGCTAGCGCATCTTCTACCGTCACAATCTGTCGCCACTGCCCATCACCGCACAGCACGCCGCCGGAAAGGTTGGCATGGCTTAAATCCAGATGGAGGTGATCGGCCTTGTTGCTGCGTCCCTTGTTGAACAGCTCGCCCGACCAGAACGGATAAGCACTGTGCGCCAGACTTGACGGCGTGGAGAAATACGTGGAGCGCCACTTTTTGTGCAACGACATGCCGCTGGCGACTTTGCGCAGTTCCTGAAACTTGGGTATCCAGAAATATTCATCCAGATACAGATTTCCGGTGTAGCTCTGCGCGGTGCGGATGTTGGTGCCGAGGAAGAACAGGCGCGCCCCGTTGGGCAGCACCATCGGATCGCCTTTCAGGTCAACATCAACCAGCCGGGCAAAATCAATGATGTAGTTTTTAAAGACGTGCGCCTGTGCCTTACTTGCTGACAGGAAAATCTGATTACGCCCGGTGGTCAGCGCATCAATCAGCGCCTCCCGCGCAAAATAGAACGTTGCCCCAATCTGGCGCGATTTCAGGATATTGCGGATACGGTGCTGTAGCCCGGCCTGATGCCAGCCGCGCTGGTATTCGAAAATCTCACTCAGGAAAATGTCGTTCAGCTTCTCGATAGCCGCATCGCTGAACGCGTTCTTTTCCGGTGCCTTGCGTTCACCCTTGTTGCGGTTGCGCACGTTGGGATTGAGATCGGCCTCGTTGCCCGTCTGGCTGTAGCGGTTCACCCGCGCCAGCCGCTCAATCTGACGGCCTAACAGGTCAATCTCTTTGTAGTCATGCCCCTCCTTTTTCGTCTTCATGATGAGCTGGATCAGCCGTGCCTCAAGGCTAGCTTCCACACGCGATACCGGGGCGATAGCGTCCCAGCCGTCGCGCTGCTTCCAGCTCTGAACGGTCGGCGTTTTCTGGTTCAGCATTTCCCCAATCTGACGCACCGAAAAACCCTGCCAATAGAGCAAGGCCGCCTGTCGTCGTGGGTCGCTGATGATTGTGGTATCGATGGCTGTATTCATGACGGCAAGGCTACGTCAGCGCCGACCTTCCCCGCCTTAAGTGCCTGTTGTGCCAGCGGTTAGCGAACCGTGATTGATGGCGCGGCAAAGTGTCACGCCGGATACTCGCCCCGACTTCCCGCAAACAACGGATGAGAAAATGGCAAAGAAAGTTTCTAAGTGGTTCCGCGTTGGTGTCGAGGGTGACACCTGCGACGGTCGCGTGATTGACGCGAACGATATTCAAGACATGGCGGAGACGTTCGATCCGCGCGTCTATGGTTGCCGCATCAACCTTGAGCACCTGAAAGGCTTGTTACCTGACAGCCCGTTTCGCCGTTATGGCGATGTAGTCGAGCTGAAAGCCGAGACGATTGATGATGATTCAGCCCTAAAGGGCAAGCTGGCGCTGTTTGCCAAAATCACCCCGACTGACGAGCTGGTCGCCCTGAATAAGGCCTCGCAAAAGGTCTATACCTCCATGGAAATCCAGCCCAATTTTGCCAACACAGGCAAAGCGTATCTGGTTGGCCTGGCGGTCACCGATGATCCGGCCAGCCTCGGCACGGAAATGTTGGAGTTCAGCGCCAAAGCCAAACACAACCCGCTTGCTACCCGTAAATCTTCCCCGGAAAACCTATTTTCTGTCGCTACCGAAGTGACACTGGAGTTTGAAGACCTACCGGACGTGGAGCCGACTCTGTTAACCCGCGTGAAAGCGCTGTTTGGTCGCAAACAGTCGAGCGATGACGCCCGCTTTAATGACGTGCATGAAGCCGTGGCCGAGGTCGCCGGACAGGTACAGACCAACGCCGACAGCGTGGAGCAACGTTTTACCCAGCTTGAGCAGCGCCAGCAGCAGGACGTTGCCACGCTGACGCAGAAACTGAGCGCCAGTGAGCAGCAGTTAACCGACCTCAAAGCGACGCTGGACGGCACCGAAAGCCTGTCGCAGAAGCGACGCCCCCCGGCGACAGGTGGCGACGGTGAAGCCTCATTGCTGACCAACTGCTAATCGGGGCGCTGCCCCTCAATACCTTTTTTCAGAAAGAACAGGAAAAACAATGCGTAAAGAAACACGTTTTAAATTTAATGCCTACCTGACCCAGCTTGCCAGCATCAACGGCGTTGAGGTGGAAACGCTGAGCAAGAAATTCAGCGTTGAGCCATCCGTCACGCAGTCACTGATGGAAGTGGTGCAGGAATCCAGCGACTTCCTGACCCGTATCAACATCGTGCCCGTTGCCGAGCTGACCGGGGAAAAAATCGGCCTCGGCGTATCCGGGTCGGTTGCCAGCACAACGGATACGTCAAACGGCGACGAGCGCGAAACCGCCGATTTGCTGAATCTGGAAGCGCGGCAGTACAAGTGCGAACAGATGAATTTTGATTTTCATATCCGTTACAACACCCTTGACCTGTGGGCGCGTTTTCAGGATTTCCAGTTGCGTTTACGCAACGCCATCGCCAAACGTCAGTCGCTGGATTACATCATGGCCGGATGGCACGGCGTGAAACGTGCGGCGACCTCTGACCGAGCTAAAAATCCGCTGTTGCAGGATGTGGCGGTGGGCTGGCTGCAAAAATACCGCAACGAGTCACCCCGCCGCGTGATGGATAAAGAAACGGCAGAGGACGGCACTGTGATTTTCGAAAAAATCCGCGTCGGGCTGGGTGAGGCAGCGGCTTACGTCACTCTGGATGCGCTGGTGATGGATGCGACCAACAGCATGATTGACGAATGGCATCAGGAAGACCCTGACTTGGTAGTGATTTGTGGCCGTCAGTTGCTGGCTGATAAATATTTTCCCATCGTCAACCAACAGCAGCCCAACAGCGAAACGCTGGCCGCTGATGTCATCATCAGCCAGAAGCGCATCGGCAACCTGCCCGCGGTGCGTGTGCCGTACTTCCCGGCTAATGCGCTGCTGATCACTCGTCTGGATAACCTGTCTATCTACTACATGGACGACAGCCACCGCCGCCACATCGAAGAGAACGCCAAGCGTGACCGCATCGAAAATTACGAATCCATTAAACAGGATTACGTCGTAGAAGATTACGGCAGCGGTTGTTTGATTGAAAATATCGAGTTGGGTGATTTCCGCACTGATGAGGAAAAAGCCAAAGACGCGAAAGCCAAAGCGGGAGCCTAAGCCATGTTAAGCCCCGCCCAGCGTCACATGATGCGGGTGTCGGCTGCTGAGGCGTCGCAGCGGGAGGATGATCCGCTGCGACAGGCCACCGGATACGAGCAAATGCTGTTCCGGCTTGCGGCTGACAAACGCACGTTAAAACAGGTGCGCTCAATGGAGCGTAAAGCCGAGATGAAAAGCGGGTTGTTGCCCACGTATGCACCGTGGGTGGCGGGCGTCCTCGCTAACGGTCGCGGCGCACAGGACGCGGTATTGATGACGGTCATGGTGTGGAAGCTCGACGCCGGAGATGTCCCCGGTGCGCTGGAGATTGCCCGATATGCGCTCCAGCACAAGCTGGTGATGCCGGAGGGCTACACCCGCCCGACGCCGTACCTGTTGGCCGAGGAAGTCGCCGACGCCGCGACCCGTGCGCATACCGCCGGGCAAGCGGTCAACATTGACCTGCTGATCGACACGCTGACACTGACCGATGCGGAAGACATGCCCGATCAGGTGCGCGCCAAGCTGCACAAAATCATCGGCCTGATATTGCGCAGCGGCAAGCCGGAGCAAGCCCTGTTTCACCTGAAACGCGCCTTTCAGCTTGATAGCCGAAGCGGTGTGAAAAAAGACATAGAGCGGCTGGAAACCGCGCTGCGCAAAGCAGCGGCCAACCGTTAACCCAACGCGCCCCGCGCCGGGCGGCACACAGGCCGGAACAGTTCACTGTTTTCTGTGCCTGTGTCCACCGCCCACCTATTCAGAGGTTGTCATGACGACAATGATTTTCCCCGCGAAAGCGGAGCCACACCCGGATGCGGTGGTTATCCCTGTGCCTGTAAAACAGGATGCGGTCATCGAAAATACCTTTTTCTGGCCTGCCGTGGAGCCGGGAACGCTGCGCACGCTGATGCGTCTTGAGAACACCGTTACGCCGGAACGCCTGCGCCATGCGGCATTAACCGCAATTTCAGAGGTTAACGCTGAGCTGTTCGAGTTCCGCCGGGAGCAGATCCCGTTAGGGTTTACCACGCTGGCAGATGTTCCCGCCGAGAAGATAGACGGCCAGAGCGAAAAGCTACATCACTACCTGCGTGCGGTCAGTGCCATTACCACGGCGACGCTGTACGAGCGCTACCGGAGCTATGACGCCAGCGCCAAAGGCGACCGCAAAGCCGACTCGCTCGACGGCACGATTGATGAACTGTGGCGCGATGCGCGCTGGTCAATCAGTCAGTTGCAGGACAAGCCCCGCTGCATCATCGGGCATATCTGATGAACGTTATCGCCCAGCAGGGCGACACGCTGGACGCCCTGTGTTATCGCCACTACGGGCGCACGCAGGGTGCCGTTGAGGCAGTGTTAGCCGCTAATCCGGGGCTGGCTGAATTCGGGGCGATTCTGCCCCACGGCACCGCCGTCACCCTGCCGGATATTGCTGCCGCCCCTGTCGCAGAAACGGTGAGTTTATGGGATTGAATATGGAAAGAATCACGTCGTTTATCGCGTACTGGATAAGCGTCGCGCTGGCCTTTTTTGGCGCGATGACGCCGCAGGATTTCGCGGCCTATTTCGGGGCGCTGGGGGTGGTGTTCACTGTCGGCGTTAACTGGTACTACCGCCGCAAGAGTTACCAGCTATTGAAGACTATCGATCCCCGCGAGGTTATCAATGAAATCACTCGTTAAACGCTGCGTTATCGCCACGGTGTTAGCGCTGGCCGCGTTAGTGCCGGATTTTTCATTGCTGAAAACGTCACAGGAAGGACTGGCGTTGATTGCTGACCTTGAGGGATGCCGCTTAAGCCCGTATCAGTGCAGCGCGAACGTGTGGACAAACGGGATCGGACACACCGCAGGCGTGGTGCCGGGGAAAACCATCACCGAGCGTGAAGCGGCGGTCAATCTGGTTGCCGATGTGCTACGGGTCGAAAAGGCGCTGGCACGCTGTATGGCCGTTAATATGCCGCAGGCCGTCTATGACGCCATTGTGAGCTTTGCCTTTAATGTCGGCGTTGGCGCGGCCTGCCGCTCTACGCTGGCGTTTTTCATCAACAAAGGCCAGTGGAGCAACGCCTGTGACCAGTTGCTGCGCTGGGTGTATGTCAACGGCCAGACATCACGCGGTATTGAAATCCGTCGCCAGCGTGAACGTGCCGTCTGCCTTAAGGGGGCAGCATGAGCACGTTTACCCGCGTAATCCTTGTTGTTGCCGCGTTGTTCATCGTGCTGCTGTTCGTGACTAAGCGGCAACTGTCTGACGCGGAAAAACTGATTAGCGAACAGAGCGAAAGACTGGTCAAACAGTCGCTTGAACTGCTGGTCAGGGATGGGGTGATCGACACATTGCAGTCCAGCGCGATACGCAACGAACAGGCACAGGCGGAACTCCGCACCAAACTGTCACAGGCCGGGCAACTGGCCGCCGGGCGCGAACGTACACTAACGAGGTTGCTTAATGAAAACGCCGATTTACGCCGCTGGTACAGCGCTAATTTGCCTGACGATGTTAAGCGGCTGCACCGCCGCCCCGCCTTTGACAACCCCAATGATTATTTACGTTGGCTGTCCGAAAGTAACGAGTTGCCCGATACCGGGCAGCCGCCCGGAAACCAACGGTGATGTAAGCGCGGATAACCGCCAACTGGAAAGCGCACTAGTGAGCTGTGCGCTACAGGTCGAAACCATCAAACACTGTCAGGAACAACACCATGCTGAAACCCAACAGCCTGCGCAGCGCCTTAAGTGACGCGGTGCCGGTACTGAAAAATAACCCGGACATGCTGCACATCTTTATCGACAGCGGCGCGGTGGTGTCTACGCTGGCCGCGTCGCTGTCGTTTGAGAACCAGTACACGCTGAATCTGGTCATCACGGATTTTACCGACGATATCGACTGGCTACTGGTGCCGATTCAGGCATGGCTACGGGAAAATCAGCCCGATATCGCCAATGATCCTAAGGGGTTTACCTATCTTGCTGACATTAACAATGATGGTAGCTGTGATATCAGCATCAGCCTGAAACTGACTGAGCGGGTGATCGTCAAAGAGGTAGACAAGGCATTGCACGTGACCCATGCACCAGAGCCGCCGTTACCTGTTCCCGTAGAACGTCCGGTGTCGTTGTACATCAGCGGTGAGTTAGTGAGTCAGTGGCATGAATGAGCTGAAACCGTTTGACGACAAACTGGCCGCGTTGCTAGCCAGCCTGTCGGCAGCGAGTCGTCGGCAACTCGCCGGGAAAATTGCAAAAGTGCTGCGCAGTAGTCAGCAGCAGCACATCAAAAAACAGCAATCACCAGACGGAACGCCCTATGCCCCGCGCCGCACGCAGTCAATTAGCGGGAAAACAGGGCGAGTTAAACGCGAGATGTTCCAGAAGCTGCGCACCGCTAAATACATGAAGGCCAAAGGCACCGCCGACGCGGCCAGCGTGGGGTTTATTGGTCGGGTGCAGCGCATGGCGCAGGTGCATCATTATGGCCTGCGAGATCGACCCAGTCGTACCAGCCGCGCAGTGCCATACGACCCCCGGCCACTGCTGGGAGTTAGTGACCACGACATGAATATCGTAGAACAGGAGATAATTAAGCATTTGTCGTTGTCTGACTGACCAGCGAACCGCATCACATTGCCGCCATTCTCCCCCGGCGGCATTCTTTTCCTCATGAATACACAATCCTCTATCAACGAAATTCTGCGCCTCTTGCGCAATCTGATCCGTGTCGGCGTCGTGACCCACGTCAACACCACGGACGCCCTTTGCCGGGTGCAAACCGGAGAAATGACCACAGGCTGGTTGAACTGGTTAACCCGCCGTGCCGGACGTTCCCGCGACTGGTGGGCACCGTCCATCGGTGAACAGGTGTTGATCCTGTCCATCGGCGGCGAACTGGACACCGCCTTTGTGCTGCCCGGCATCTATTCCGATGCCAACCCCGCGCCGTCGGCGTCTGCCGATGCGTATCACGTCAGCTTTCCCGATGGTGCGGTGATTGAGTACGAACCCGCTACCGGAGCGCTGACCGTCAGCGGGATTAAAACCGCCGATGTCACCGCATCTGAATCCCTCACCGCCACCGTGCCACTGGTCACGGTGAAAGCGTCAACCCGCATCACACTCGACACGCCGGAAGTCGTCTGCACTAACAAGCTGATTACTGGAACGCTGGAAGTAAAACAAGGCGGGGAAATGCGCGGCACTATCCAGCACAGTGGCGGCGCGTTTACCTCAAACGGCGTGCAAGTGGATGAACACAATCACGGCAACGTACAGAACGGCGGTGGCTGGACGGAGGGGACGCGATGACAGCGCGCTACCTCGGCATGAGCCGTGACAGCGGCCAGACGCTCGGCGATATCGAACACATTCGCCAGAGCGTGCGCGACATTCTCATCACGCCCGTCGGGTCGCGGGTGATGCGACGTGATTACGGGTCGCTGCTGTCGGCGTTAATCGACCAGCCGCAAAATCCCGCCGTGAAATTGCAGGTGATGGCCGCGTGTTACATGGCGCTGCTGCGCTGGGAGCCACGCATCACGCTGACGGCCATCAACCTGACCAGCGCATTCGACGGTCAGTTGTACGTTGATATCACGGGCGTGCTGGCTGACAGCAACGCCGTTTCCCTTTCTGTTCCTGTGAGTTGACACGATGGCGATGATTGATTTAAGCCAGCTTCCCGCGCCTGCCGTGGTGGAAGAACTGGACTACGAGGCAATTTACACCGAGCGCAAGGCGGTGCTGCTGTCGCTCTACCCGGAAGACCAGCGCGCCGCCGTCGCTCGCACACTGACGCTGGAATCGGATCCACTCGTCAAGCTGTTGCAGGAAAACGCCTATCGGGAATTGCTATGGCGCCAGCGCGTCAATGAAGCCGCACGCGCCGTGATGGTGGCCTTTGCGCAGGGGAATGACCTCGACCAACTCGGCGCCAATTTCAGCGTGTCCCGTCTGGTGATCACCCCGGCTGACGATTCAACGTTACCGCCCACGCCTGCCCTGATGGAATCCGACAGCGATTTGCGCCTGCGCATTCAACAGGCGTTTGAAGGACTGAGCGTTGCCGGGTCGGTTGGGGCTTACCAGTACCACGGACGTAGCGCCGACGGGCGTGTAGCGGATGTGTCGGTTATCAGCCCCAGCCCGGCCAGTGTCACCGTGTCAGTGCTGTCACGCGAGGGCGACGGCAGCGCAAGCCCAGAGTTGGTCGCTATTGTTGCCGCTGCACTGAACGGCGAAGATGTGCGCCCGGTGGCTGATCGGGTAACGGTACAATCTGCCGCCATTGTGCCGTATGAGATTGCCGCCACGCTGTACCTGTATCGGAGTCCCGAAGCGGAGCCAGTGCGAGCCGCAGCTGAACAGAAGCTGAAAACCTATATCAGCGCGCAGCACCGATTGGGGCGGGATATTCGTCGCTCGGCGATTTACGCTGCGCTGCACGTCGAGGGCGTGCAACGGGTCGAGCTGACGACACCCGCCGCTGATATCGTGCTGACCGCCGCGCAGGCGTCCTACTGTTCCGGCTATCGACTGGGTGTGGGTGGTGCCGATGAGTGATACCCGCCTGCTGCCTGTCGGATCGTCCGCGCTGGAAGTCGCCGCCGCCACTGCCTGTGCCGAGATTACCCGCGTACCCGTTCCCCTGCGCCTGCTGTGGAACCCGGACACCTGCCCGGCACACCTGCTGCCGTATCTAGCGTGGGCGTTTTCCGTTGACCGCTGGGATGAACGCTGGCCGGAGAGCGTGAAACGGCAGGTGATCCGCGATGCGTTCTTTATCCATCGTCACAAAGGCACCATCGGTGCGTTGCGTCGCGTGGTGGAGCCGTTTGGTTATCTGATCCGTATCAGTGAATGGTTTCAGAACGGCGGAGAGCCTGGCACGTTCCGACTGGATATCGGCGTGCAGGATAACGGCATCACAGAGGAAACCTTTTACGAGCTGGAACGCCTGATTGCCGACGCCAAACCCGCGTCACGTCACCTGCTGGGGCTGAATATCAACCTCGACACACAGGGTGCGGCCTATGTTGCCGCTACAACATACAGCGGTGATGACCTGACCATTTACCCCTATTTTCCTGAAACCATTACTGTATCCGGTCTGGATGTGACCGGGGCAGCACTTCATTTAATCGACAACGTGAGCGTAACCGCATGAGTGCAACCTATTTTGCCCTGTTAACTAACATCGGCGCGGCCAAACTGGCTAACGCGACCGCGCTGGGTAGTCGTCTGAGCATCACCCGGATGGCCGTGGGTGACGGCGGCGGCGTATTGCCAACCCCAAACCCGGCACAAACCAAACTGATTAACGAAAAGCGCCGGGCGGCACTCAACAACCTGATCATCGACCCGAAAAACCCCAGCCAGATTATCGCCGAACAGGTCATTCCCGAAAATGAAGGAGGTTGGTGGGTGCGGGAAGTCGGCCTGTTTGATGACGACGGCAATCTGATTGCTGTCGCCAATTGCCCTGAAACCTACAAGCCGCTATTGCAGCAGGGAAGCGGCCGCATTCAGACGGTCCGCATGATTTTGATTGTCAGCAGTACCGACGCCGTGACGCTGAAAATTGATCCGGCTGTCGTGCTGGCAACGCGGGGTTATGTGGATGATGCACTGGCGGAGCATGAAAAGAGCCGCAAACACCCTGACGGGACACTGACGGCAAAAGGATTCGTGCAACTGAGCAGCGCGACGAACAGCGACAGTGACGTACTGGCCGCAACCCCTAAAGCGGTGAAAGCAGCGAATGATAACGCCAATGGGCGCGTACCGTCTGGCCGCAGGGTGAACGGTAAGGCGCTGACAGCAGACATTACGCTGGGTGCCGGGGATGTGGGGGCATACACCAAGCTGGAAACTGATACGGCTGTTTCTGTCGCCGTAGCTGCCGCGAACACGGCCGCTACGGCAGCGGCTAACGCCAACACGAACGCTAATGGCCGCGTGCCGTCCGGGCGTACCGTCAACGGTAAAGCGCTGTCGGCAGATATCGCGCTGGGTGCCGGGGATGTGGGGGCATACACCAAAGTAGAAACTGACACCCGAGTCGCGGCAGCAACCACCGCCGCGAATAATGCCGCTACGGCAGCGACCAATGCTAACACGAACGCTAATGGCCGGGTGCCGTCTGGCCGTACCGTTAACGGCAAAGCGCTGTCGGCGGATATCGCGCTGGGTGCCGGGGATGTGGGGGCATACACCAAAGCCGAAACTGACACCCGTGTCGCGGCAGCAACCACCGCCGCGAATAATGCCGCTACGGCAGCGACCAATGCTAACACGAACGCTAATGGCCGGGTGCCGTCTGGCCGTACTGTCAACGGTAAAGCGCTGTCGGCAGATATCGTGCTCACTGCTGGTGACGTTGGTGCGCTGACTGCGGGTGGCACTGCGGCTGCGGCTACTAAGCTGGCTACAGCCCGCAAAATCAACGGCGTGGCATTTGACGGTTCGGCAGATATTAGCGTTGATTCTGACTGGTCACAGATTAAAAACGTTCCCGCGGCATCATATGACGTCGCGGGTGTGGTGTTGTTGAGCTCGTCAATTAACACTAATAGCAGAACTATTGCTGCGACAGCGCAGCAACTTTTTACGGCTCACTCGATTGCAATTAACGCGCAGACAAAAGCGAATGCAGCGTTGCCAGCGGATGGAACTGCGGCGGCGGCGACTAAATTGGCAACCCCCAGAAAAATTAATGGCGTAGCATTTGATGGTACATCGGACATTGATCTAAATGGGTCACGAGTATGGATTTCGGGTGAGTACACGCCTGCAACCAGCACGCCAATCGTAGTGTCTCACGGATTGGTCGGTATTAATCCTCTGCACTGTCGTTGCGATGTGTTGATTAAATGTGTCGTCGCAGAAGGCGAATACCGCGTCGGTGAGTTCGCGATTAATCCCATGACACTTTTCATGCAACAAGGTGTCGCCCATCCCTATTCGTTGTTGCCAGCATTGAATGCAGGCACTGTGCAGTTGAACATCATGCACTATCTAGCTGCGTCATTTAAAACCAGCACGATAGGCAATCAGCAACTGAATATGGCTAATTGGCGTTGTATTCTTCGTATTTTTTATTAGGAGTATAATAGATGGATATTCAATATTGGAAACACAAAGATGGATGGATCTATATTGGAAATGAAATGGAGGGTGCCAGACCCGCTACAGATGAAGAGATAAATATTCATCAGCGTACCGTATATTTACCTGATGTTGTATCACATACGGTAAGTTCATAAATGTAAAGTGGTTGCATCTCATAGCGAAATGCAACCACATATTTTAAGCAAAAGACATTCTCTTTATTTTTGATATGAATTTCTCTTCAATGAGATAGTAGGAGATTGTCGCCATCATAAGGTTGAACACACCTACAACTATCCAAACTTGGTGGTTTTCCATTCCAAAAAAAACACTCGGATATTTTACAAAAAACAGTATTATTGGTATTTGCATAAGATAAAAAGAGTAACTTATCTTACCTAGCCAAACAAACGGGCGTGTAAGTGAATTTATTTCAATCTTTGAGCAAGCAAAAACAAAAACCAAAGATGCGGTTGCCAGTACGGTGGCGAAATTTCTCTTCATGAATCCGTAATTACCTACTGGCGAAACAAAAAGTAGAATCAATAAAGAAAAACCGACTAACAATAACTTGTGCTTTTTCAATGTTAATTGAAAACCATTTATATACATAGCACCAAGAGCCATTCCAATGACAAACTCGGGAAGCCGATGTATTGGGCTTATATAAAAGTATGGCATCTTATCTGA
Source organism: Pectobacterium versatile (assembly GCF_020166435.1). Classification (GTDB taxonomy): domain Bacteria; phylum Pseudomonadota; class Gammaproteobacteria; order Enterobacterales; family Enterobacteriaceae; genus Pectobacterium; species Pectobacterium versatile. The sequence goes on from NZ_JAINZP010000023.1 coordinate 37,496, forward strand.
GTTACCAAAAACCATGACAAAAGGAATAATTAGCGAAGTTACAATATATGCTATTAATAAAGATGCTTTAGGATTCTTGTTAACCAATGGAAGTATTAGAGGAAATACCATATAGAAAAAAAGTTCTGTGGAGACCGACCAAGACCCTCCAAAGTGCCAAGAAAAAAAAGAATCAGGTATCCAAGATTGCATCCCTGTAAAATACAACACAAGAGATGGTATTAATTTTCCACTTTCAACATCAAATAAAAAAGGAAGTGAAATTATCCCCATGAAAATATATGCTGGATATATTCTTGATATTCTTGCCTTGACATAATCACTTCGGATGCCATTTCTGGCAGACCAAACCATAACAAAACCCGACAAGACGAAAAAAAATGACATACCAACGGCACCATTATTGATTACTCTCGTAATAAAATGGGGTACATCAAGAGGGTATCTGATTTGACAATGGAAAACGAAAACATAAAAGGCCGCGATAAATCTGAAAATGGTCAATCCGTGTAATTGATTATTACTTGAGCCATTTTGGTTTGAGAAACTCCCCATACTTCTTATCCCTGTGCGATTTCCAATGACCCACAGTTATCGGGGGAATTTCTAATTTCTTTAGATTTTTATCAGGATACCAAGGTTAGATGCTCGATTTACAGTCAATCGCAAACGTAAATTGATCGTTACTGCCGATCAATAACACCTAATCGATCTGTATAAACGTTTATAAAATAATCACCCGAAATGTCATTATGTTGTTGGTTTTAAAAATAATGACATATCAGGGAAAGCAAAGCCCACCGTTAGCGAGACGGTGGGCTTTTTTTGTGCCTGTTTTCCGTCTCTTTGTTGTACCAGCCCCCACCGTACCCGCATGACTCGCCCATGCTCGCACCACACCGGACAATAACCTCTCCTAATGCAGCAATAGTGCTATTAGCTGGAGCCTGAATGTATGAGTGATTTTCACCACGGCGTGCAGGTCGTCGAGATTAACGACGGCACGCGCGTTATTTCCACCGTTTCCACCGCGATTATCGGCATGGTGTGTACCGCCGCCGATGCCGACGCGGCCACCTTTCCCCTCAATACCCCGGTACTGATTACCAACGTGCTGTCCGCCGTCGGCAAGGCCGGGAAAAAAGGCACGCTGGCCGCTGCCCTGTCTGCCATCGCCGACCAGTCCAAACCCGTCACCGTTGTGGTGCGCGTGGCCGAGGGTAAAGATGAAGCCGAAACCATCAGCAATGTGATCGGCGGCAGCGACGAAAACGGCAAATACACCGGGATGAAAGCCCTGTTAGATGCCCTGTCGGTAACAGGCGTGAAGCCGCGCATTCTCGGTGCGCCGGGGCTGGACTCGCTGCCCGTTGCCACGGCGTTAGCGTCCATTTGTCAGTCGCTGCGTGCTTTTGGTTACGTCAGCGCGTGGGGCTGCAAAACCCTGTCGGACGCCATTAATTACCGGGAAAATTTCAGCCAGCGTGAACTGATGGTGATCTGGCCGGATTTTATCGCGTGGGACACCACGGCCAACGCCAGCGCCACCGCGTATGCCACCGCCCGCGCCCTCGGTCTGCGTGCCAAAATCGACCAAGAGACAGGCTGGCATAAAACCCTGTCTAACGTCGGCGTGAACGGCGTGACGGGTATCAGCGCCTCGGTGTATTGGGATTTGCAGGCACCCGGCACCGACGCGGATTTACTGAATGAAGCAGGTGTCACCACGCTGGTTCGTAAGGACGGCTTCCGCTTCTGGGGTAACCGCACCTGTTCTGACGATCCGCTGTTCCTGTTTGAGAACTACACCCGCACCGCACAGGTACTGGCCGATACGATGGCCGAAGCGCACATGTGGGCGGTGGATAAGCCCGTTACCGCAACGCTTATCAAAGACATTATCGAAGGTATCAAGGCCAAGTTTCGTGAGCTGAAAACGGGCGGCTACATCATTGACGCCGATTGCTGGCTGGACGAAACCGCCAACGATAAGGAAACGCTGAAAGCGGGGAAGCTGTATATCGATTACGACTATACCCCCGTTCCCCCTCTGGAAAATCTCACCCTGCGCCAGCGCATCACCGATAAATATCTGGTGAATCTGGCTGCATCGGTCAACAGCTAAGGAGCTAACGCTATGGCACTGCCTCGTCACCTGAAATTTATGAATTTGTTTAATGACGGCATGAGCTACATGGGGATCGCCACCGCCGTCACGCTGCCAAAACTCACGCGCAAACTGGAGAACTATCGCGGCGGCGGCATGAACGGCACCGCCCCTGTCGATTTTGGGCTGGATGATGATGCGCTGGCGATGGAATGGACGCTCGGCGGTTTTGCTGACAAAACGCTGTGGAGTCAGTACGCCGCGCCGGGTGCCGATAAAGTGCTGCTGCGATTTGCCGGGTCATATCAGCGTGATGACACTGGGGAAATTTCGGCAGTTGAGGTCGTTATGCGTGGTCGTCATAAAGAAATTGATGGCGGCGAGAGCAAACAAGGTGAGGCGACAGAAACCAAGGTTTCGACCCAGTGCACGTACTACAAACTGACCATCGACGGCGAGGAGATGATCGAGATTGACACCATCAACATGATTGAACGTGTAGTCGGCGCTGACCGTCTGGAGCAACACCGCCGCGCTATTGGTCTGGCATAACCCTGTCCGGCCAGCCCGGCGCTGGCCGTCTTCTTTCTATTTTCTATCTGAACACAGAGGCAACATCATGAACAAAAACGACAACGTGGTAACACTGGAAACCCCTATCAAGCGCGGCGAAACCGTCATCGACACTATCACCCTGATTAAGCCAAACACCGGAACGCTGCGCGGTGTCAGCCTGGCGGCGCTGGCCGGGTCGGACGTAGACGCGATGATTAAAGTGCTGCCACGCATGACGCTGCCAGCACTGACCGAAACCGAAATCGCCCGTATGGAATTGCCGGATATGATTACCATCGCAGGCAAGGTGATCGGTTTTTTGACGCCGAAATCGCAACAGGCGGACTACCCCGAAGCCTGAGTGTTGATGAGCTGATGGCGGATATCGCAGTGATTTTTCACTGGCCGCCATCCGAGCTGTACCCGATGACCCTCACCGAGTTGATTTTGTGGCGCGACAAAGCGCTGAAACGCAGCGGACACCATAACAATGAGTAACAGTCTACAACTCAGTGTATTGTTGCGCGCCGTTGATCAGGCAACCCGCCCCTTTCGGGCGGTGCAGGATGCGGCGCGCACACTGTCGGGTGAAATTCAGGGGTCGCAAGACCAGTTGCGCAGCCTGAACGCACAGGCCGGTCGCGTTGAGGGGTTCCGGCGAACCAGCACAGAACTGGCAAATACGGGACGGGCGCTGGAAAAGGCAAAAGCTGACGCCGCCGCGTTGGCGGTTGCGTTCCGAAACACCGCCAACCCAACCCGCGCCCAGACTAAGGCGCTGGAAGAGGCGCGCAAAAAAGCCACGGAGTTACAGGCGCAACAAAACCGCCTGCGACAGTCTGTTCAGAACCAGCGCGGCGCATTGCGGGCGGCGGGCATCGATACACGCAATCTGGCAAGTGCAGAGCGACAACTCAGAACGAATATTGCTGCCGCTACCGACACCCTGAACCGACAACGGGCAGCGCTGGCACGCGTGAGTCAGCAACAGGAAAAACTGAACGCGGTCAAAAAGCGCTACGAGAAAGGCAAAGAAATTACCGCCGCCGTACGCAATACCAGCGCGGCAGCCTTTGCGGGCGGGTCAGCGGCACTGTATGCAGGCAGTCGGCTAATTGCCCCCTCGGTTCAGGCCGACGGACACGGGGCGCGCATTGCGGCGCAGACGGGCGGAAATGCGGCCGACGGCGAACAGTACACCCGCGTTATCAAAGAGATTAACGCCTCTGGGGTCAGTGGTGACCTCAACCAGATAGCCGACGCGGTGGCCGCCGTGCGCAGCACGCTGGGGGCGATGGGAAACGTAGGGGAAACCGAGCTGGCGCGGATATCGCGTAAAGCACTGGACATTCAGGCGACGCTCGGCGGCGATGCGACAGAGAGTATCCAGATAGCCGCCATCATGATGAAAAACGGCCTCGCGAAAAACAGCGACGAGGCGTTTGATTTGATGGTCTCCGGGATGCAGCGCGTGTCTGCGCAGATGCGCGGCGAACTGCCGGAAATCCTGCATGAATATTCAACCCACTTCCGCAACATGGGATTCAGCGGATCGGAGGCGATGACGCTGCTGGTCGATATGGCGCAGCAAGGCAAGTTCGCGCTGGACAAAACAGGCGACGCGATTAAGGAATTCAGTATTCGCGGGTCGGACATGTCAAAGGCCAGCATTGAAGCCTATGACGCCATCGGACTCAATGCGGCCAAAATGTCTAACGCCATCGCCAGTGGGGGCGATAAGGCGCGGGCGGCAATGCAGAAAACCGCCAACGGGTTGCTGAAAATTAAAGACCCGGCTGAGCGGGCAAATGCTGCCATTGCCTTGTTTGGTACGCCGATTGAAGACCTGTCGATTGACCAGATACCGAAATTTCTGTCCGCGCTGGCCGGAACCGAAAACAAGCTGGGCGACGTGTCCGGGGCGGCTGACCGGATGGGGGATACCCTGCGCGATAATCTGCAAGGGGATATCAGCAAGCTGCAAGGGGCGATGGCTGGCCTGCGATTTAAATTGTTCAATGACGACGACGGCATACTGCGAAAACTGACGCAAGCCGCCACGGCATGGCTGAACCGGGTCAATGAGTGGGTGACAGCAAACCCAGAACTGGCGCGCCAGATTGTCATGGTGGCCGGGGCAGCAGCGGCGTTGATAGCGGTCGTCGGTGGGATCGGGCTGGTCATCTGGCCTGTCATGGCCGGGATTAATGCATTGATCGCGGGTGCGGGATTTTTGGGCGTCGGATTCGGGGCGCTCACTAACCCTCTGGCCGTTGTCCGGGGCGCGATGTCGGGTTTTGGCCGGGTGCTGATGTGGTTGTTTACCTCACCGCTGGCGCTGCTGCGTACCGGGATTATGTTTATTGGCAGTGCGTTAGGCGTGCTGCTGTCGCCTGTCGGGCTGGTTGTCGCGGCGATTGTCGGCGGTGCGCTACTTATCTGGAAATACTGGGAGCCTATCAAGGCATTCATCGGTGGTGTGGTCGAGGGATTCGTTGCAGCCAGTGCGCCCATTATCGCCGCGTTCGCGCCGCTTCAACCTGTATTTACGTGGATAGGCGACAAAATCAGGGCGCTGTTTGGCTGGTTCGGCGATCTGCTGACGCCCGTCAAATCGACTGCCGCCGAGCTGGACGGTGCGGCCAGCATGGGGAAACGGTTCGGTGAGGCGCTGGCTAACGGGCTGAACATCATCATGCACCCGCTAGAGTCGCTGAAAAAAGGCGTGTCGTGGCTGCTGGAAAAGCTGGGGCTGGTTGACGAGAAATCGAAGAAGCTGCCAACCGCTGACAGTATCCTGCCGCCGGAAGAAGCCGCCGCACTCAAGGTCGGCGTGAGCCGCGCCCCGACACCGCAGGGAGTCGACGCAACGTCAATTGCTGCCCGATACAGCGGCGACCGCGACAACGGCGGACGCGTCCCGCTGGGAGAGTTTGCCGTCGTCGGTGAACATGGGCCGGAAATCGTTGAGGGTCCGGCCAATGTCACCAGCCGTAAAAAAACGGCGGCGATGGCGTCCGCAGCCATGAACATGTCAGCCTATCGCCCGATAGCGCCAACGGTTCAGGCCAGCGCGGCATCGTCCCCGGTCAGCATTCACGCGCCAATTAGCATTGTTGCCCAGCCCGGCCAAAGTGCGCAGGACATCGCGCAGGAAGTCACGCGCCAGCTTGAACAGCGGGAACGGGCGGCGCGGTCACGTGCCTTCAGTCAGTACAGTTATCAGGGGGGTTAATCCGATGATGCTCACGTTAGGGCTGTTTGTTTTCCAGCTCCAGACATTGCCGTATCAAAATATGCAGCGCAACGTTGACTACCGCTGGCCGTCAAACAGCCGCGTCGGTCAGCGTCCGGCGTTGCAGTTCTTAGGCGTTGAAGACGAGAAAATCACGCTGTCAGGCGAACTGTTGCCGGAAATCACAGGCGGCACACTGTCGTTGCTGATGCTGGAGACGATGGCCGATCAGGGGCGTGCATGGCCGCTGATTGAGGGCAGCGGCACCATTTACGGCGTATTTGTGGTGAACAGTATCAGCCAGAAAAAAACCGATTTTTTCCCTGATGGCCGTTCCCGGCGGATTGAGTTTACCATCACGCTGACCCGTGTGGACTCGTCGCTGTCTGCCATGCTGGGCGATTTACGCCAGCAGGCGGAGGGCTTGATCGGCAACGCCGGGGAAATGGCTAACCGGGCGCAATCTGCCATCGGAGGATTATTCGCATGATTAACCCGCTGAATGTTCGCGCTGGCAGTAAAATCGCTCCCGCGTACCTGCTGCGACTCAATGAGCAGGACATCACGACCGTTATCAGTCCGCGCCTGTTGTCACTGAGCCTGACCGATAACCGGGGATTTGAAGCCGATCAGCTCGACATCGAGCTGGACGACAGCGACGGGCTGTTGCAGTTACCCCGCCGGGGCGCGGTGCTGTCGGTGTTTTTGGGCTGGGAAGGAGACGCGCTGATCGGCAAAGGCGATTTTACGGTGGATGAAATAGAACACCGTGGCACGCCGGATACGCTCACCATCCGGGCGCGGAGTGCCGATTTTCGCGGGTCGCTGAACGCCCGGCGTGAGCAGTCGTATCACGATACGACGCTGGGGGCGATTGTTGAACAGGTGGCGAAGCGTAACAACCTTGCTCCGATGCTGGCCGACGGATTCGCGGGGATAAAAATTCCGCACATCGACCAGACGCAGGAAACCGACGCGGTATTTATTACCCGGCTGGCTGATCGCAACGGGGCAATAGTGGCGATCAAGGCTGGGGGTTTGCTGTTTATCCGTCCCGGAACGGGGAAGACGGCCAGCGGCAAACCTATCCCGCAGCAGATAATTGAGCGCAGCGACGGCGATCAGCACAGTTTTAGCCTGGCTGACCGGGGCGCGTACACAGGCGTCACGGCAAGCTGGCTGCATACCAAAGAGCCGCAGCCTGAAAAGCCGAAAACGGTAAAGGTAAAACGTCAGAAAAAAGTGCTATTGCATCAAGGGCCACAACCCCAGACGCCACACCCTAAAGCGAAAAAGACAAAGAAGGAGCCGGAAGCCCGCGAGGGTGATTATCTGGTCGGCACCGATGAAAATGTGCTGGCACTGACCACGGTATTTGCGACCAAAGCACAAGCCATGCGTGCCGCACAGGCAAAGTGGGACAAACTGCAACGGGGTGTCGCGGAGTTTTCTATTACGCTGGCAATGGGGCGCGCTGACCTGTTCCCGGAAACCCCTGTTCAGGTGAGCGGCTTTAAGCAGGTGATCGACGAACAGGAATGGACAATCTCAAAAGTGACGCACAGTTTGAGTAATTCAGGGTATGTTACTGCGCTGGAATTAGAGGTGCTGCTGTCTGATATTGATTATGATAGTGACGAGAAATCTTAAAAAAATAACATTAAGTTTAAATTTTTAAGTTTCATGTTTTTGTCTATAATGCGAACATTATTAGACAAGACAGGTGATTTCTATGATGCATTGTCCGCTCTGCCAAAATGCAGCGCACGCGAGATCCAGTCGCTACATTACAAATAAAACAAAAGAACGTTATCACCAGTGCCAGAATATCAACTGTGGTTGTACATTCAAATCAATGGAAACTATAGCGGATATTATTATGACACCGGGCGATGTTAAACCCGTACCGCCACATCCTGATCGGTCAAATCAAGGGTCGCTTTGGGTTTGATGAGCCAACCACGAAGCCCGCGAAAGCGGGTTTTTTTACGTCCATTAGATAACAATGACACCTGAATTTTATTTTTCCGTGGACATAATGTGGACATCAAGACAAAAAAAAGCCTAGCAAACCTGCTAGGCATTTGAAAAATAACAACTTTCGGATGTTGCGAAAGCGCTATCTTAGTTAAGACGCTCTTTGATACGAGCAGACTTACCAGTACGCTCACGCAGGTAGTACAGTTTGGCTTTACGCACGGCACCACGACGTTTAACAGTAATGCTGTCAATAACAGGAGAGTGAGTCTGGAATACACGCTCCACGCCTTCGCCGTTAGAAATTTTGCGAACAGTGAATGCAGAATGCAGACCGCGGTTACGAATAGCGATAACCACGCCCTCGAATGCCTGCAGACGTTTTTTGCTACCTTCAACAACCCATACCTTCACTTCTACGGAATCACCCGGACGAAATGCAGGTACGTCCTGCTTCATTTGTTCGTCTTCGATTTGCTTAATAATGTTGCTCATAATATGTCTCTTACCCTAGGTAAACTGATAGTTGGGTTCGCCAGGTCAAACCGGCGTAACCACCTAATACTCTTGTTGCTCAGACTGATATTCACGTTGGAATTCAGCCAGCAACCTTGTTTGCTCGTCAGTCAGAGCTAGGCTTTTCAGAAGTTCAGGTCTTCTAAGCCAGGTTCGGCCCAGCGACTGCTTCAATCGCCAGCGACGTATTTCCGCATGGTTGCCAGACAGTAACACTGCCGGAACGTCCATGCCTTCCAGTATTTCAGGGCGAGTGAAATGAGGACAGTCCAGCAATCCATCGGCAAAAGAATCTTCTTCTGCTGAAGCCTGATGTCCCAGAACGCCCGGTATAAAGCGGGCAACTGAGTCAATCAGGGTCATCGCTGGCAGTTCCCCACCGCTGAGTACGTAATCGCCGATCGACCATTCTTCATCGATTTCGGTTTTAATTACACGCTCATCAATCCCTTCGTACCGTCCACAGACCAGAATCATCTTCTGGTTCGTAGCGAGTTGATGTACGCCTTGCTGATCTAATTTACGGCCCTGAGGTGATAAATAAATCACTTTCACGCCTTCGCCTGCCGCTGCTTTTGCTGCGTGGATCGCATCCCGTAAAGGTTGTACCATCATCAGCATTCCGGGGCCGCCGCCATAAGGCCGATCGTCCACGGTGCGATGCCGATCGTAAGTGAAATCGCGAGGACTCCAATACTGTACGTTCAGCAGGCCATTTTTAACTGCCCGGCCAGTGACTCCGTAATCAGTAATCGCACGGAACATCTCTGGAAATAGGCTAATCACCCCAATCCACATAGTCTCGTTCCGCTGGGTACTACTGATCGATTCAGAGTTCAAAAACCAGGATCCCAATCTACTTCAACAGTTTGAGCAGAAAGGTCGACGCGCTTAACAACCTGTTCGGTGAGGAACGGAACCAGCCGTTCCTTGACTCCGAAGGCATCTTTCAGGTTGGCCTTTATTACCATCACATCGTTCGAGCCGGTTTCCATCATATCGATGATTTTACCTAACTCGTAACCAGCTACGGTCACGACCTGACAGCCAATAAGATCCTTCCAGTAATAATCACCTTCGCCCAGATCGGGCAGTTGTGACGAATCTACGACAATTTCACAATTGGTCAGTAAATTAGCCGCATCACGGTCATCAGCACCTTTCACTTTGATGATCAGATCCTGATTGTGATACTTCCAGCCTTCAATCTCGACAAGCTGCCAACCGCTTTTACTCTGGATGAACCAAGGTTGATAATCAAAAATGCTCTCGGCATCTTCGGTGGATGAAAACACTCTGAGCCAACCTCGAATGCCATATGCCGATCCTATCTTCCCCATCACAATCGGGTTAACGGGAGCTTTTGGGCTGAGTTGATTGCTCATTATCACCACCGCAACAGGTTATGCTGCTTTTTTAGCGTCTTTGATCAGCGAAGATACGCGATCAGACACAGTTGCACCCAGACCAAGCCAATGCTCGATACGGTCCAGATCCAGACGCAGGGCTTCTGCTTGACCAGATGCGATTGGGTTGAAGAAACCTACGCGCTCGATGAAACGACCATCACGCGCATTGCGGCTATCGGTCACGACTACTTGATAGAAGGGGCGTTTTTTAGCGCCGCCACGTGCCAAACGAATTGTTACCATAACATCCTCTTTAGTGAATAAAACAACCGGGCCCCATCGAGGAACGGAGCCCAGTATGTCATATAAAAAGCCCGAAAATTTTACTCATTTTGGCGCAAAAAGCAATCTAAAGCGTATAATCACGCCAAGAGTTTCTCTACACCATCGATTTCGGTGATTAACGCCCCGGGAATCCAGGTGGCATCATCCCTTTCATACCGCGCATCATTTTCGCCAGACCGCCGTTTTTCATCTTCTTCATCATTCGTTGCATATCATCGAACTGTTTCAGAAGACGGTTCACGTCCTGTACCTGCATACCAGAACCCTGCGCGATACGACGTTTACGCGATCCTTTAATAATCTCAGGTTTGGCACGCTCCTGACGCGTCATCGAATTAATGATCGCCTCCATACGCACCAGCACCTTGTCATCCATTTGTGACTTAACATTATCAGGCAGTTGGCCCATGCCCGGCATCTTGCTCATCATGCTTGCCATGCCGCCCATATTGCGCATCTGCTTGAGCTGATCCAGGAAATCGGTCAAATCAAACCCATCGCCCTTCTTCAACTTATTGGCAAGCTTTTCTGCCTGTGTACGATCGACCTTGCTTTCAATATCTTCAATCAGTGAAAGCACATCGCCCATACCGAGAATTCGCGAGGCAACACGCTCAGGGTAGAACGGCTCCAACGCTTCGGTTTTTTCGCCGACACCGAGGAATTTAATTGGCTTGCCAGTAATATGGCGGATAGACAACGCCGCACCGCCGCGAGCGTCACCATCAATTTTGGTGAGGATCACACCGGTCAGCGGCAGCGCTTCATTAAAGGCTTTCGCCGTATTCGCCGCATCCTGCCCCGTCATGGCATCAACCACAAACAGCGTTTCAACTGGCTTAATCGCCGCGTGAACCTGCTTGATTTCGTCCATCATCGCATCGTCAACGTGGAGACGACCCGCGGTATCGACTAACAAGACATCGTAGAACTTCAGCTTAGCGTGCTGTAACGCACGTTGTACGATAGCAAGCGGCTTTTCCTGCACGTCTGACGGGAAGAAATCGACCCCCACCTGCTCTGCCAATGTTTCCAACTGTTTAATCGCCGCAGGGCGATAAACGTCAGCTGAAACCACCAGCACTTTTTTCTTATGCTTTTCGCGCAGGAATTTACCCAGCTTGCCCACGCTGGTCGTTTTACCCGCACCTTGCAGACCGGCCATCAGAACAACCGCAGGCGGCTGTGCGGCAAGATTCAGCTCGGCGTTAATTTCACCCATTGCGCTGACGAGTTCATTCTTAACAATCTTGACGAACTCTTGGCCCGGCGTCAGGCTTTTGTTGACCTCATGCCCAACAGCACGCTCTTTTACACGATTGATAAAATCACGCACCACGGGTAACGCGACGTCGGCTTCCAACAATGCCATACGCACTTCACGCAGCGTTTCTTTGATGTTTTCTTCAGTCAACCGCCCGCGGCCGCTGATATTGCGCAATGTGCGCGAGAGTCGATCGGTTAAATTTTCAAACATATCTCATGCTCAACGTAAGACAGGCCGCCAGCGCGACACGAATGGAAGAGATTATACACAAAAGCGGCAACGATCTCAGCGCTGCTGATGGAGAACTGTTGGTGCCCACGACGACTAACGCTATACTGATTCTCTATTTTACCTAGTTGATATTTAATAACCTATTTGTATGTCTGTTTTCGCTATTGTGGCGCTTGTCGCCTACACACTCAGCCTCGGACTGATTATCCCCAGTCTGCTGCGCAAGAACAGTGCATATCGTCGGCTGGCAATACTCTCGGCCAGCGCTGCGCTAATTTGTCATGCGGTGGCGCTCTATCAACGCATTTTCGATGTTCAGGTCGGCCAAAACCTTAGCTTGCTGAATATCGGTTCACTGGTCAGCCTCATCATCTGTACGGTGATGACGTTTGTCGCCACGCGCGATCGCGGCTGGTTTATTCTTCCTATCGTCTACACCTTTGCGCTGATCAATCTGGCGTTCGCCAGCTTCATGCCGAGTGAATTTATTACGCATCTGGAAGCGTCACCGGGCTTGATGATCCATATCGGCCTGGCCCTTTTCTCCTATGCAACGCTGTTAATTGCAGCCCTTTATGCGCTTCAACTCGCCTGGCTTGATTATCTGCTCAAGAATAAAAAGCTGGGATTTGCCGCTGACATGCCGCCGCTGATGGGCATTGAACGTAAGATGTTCCACATCACGCAGATTGGCGTCATCCTGCTCACGCTGACACTCTGTACTGGTTTGTTTTATATGGATGACCTGATCGATAACAAAGAGAATCTGCACAAGGCCGTATTCTCCCTGTTTGCCTGGTTCATCTATATTCTGCTGCTCTGGGGACATTACCATGAAGGATGGCGGGGACGGCGCGTCGTCTGGTTCAGCCTGATCGGCGCACTGATGCTGACGCTGTCCTACTTCGGCAGCCGGGTTATACAGCACTTCCTCGCGGTCTGACACATTCACAAGCACAAAAAAAGAGAGCCAACGTTCGGCTCTCTTTTTTATCTGTGCCTATCCAACAAGCTAGATATGTAGCTCGGCCAGTTTATCTTTCGGCAGCGCCAGATCGTCATTTTGGTTGATACCAATATCGTGATCCACGATGTGTTGAGCAATTTCCTGCGCTTCCTTCAGCGAATGCATCTCGTAGGTGCCACACTGGAATTCGTTCAGCTCAGGAATTTTACGCTGGTCAGTCACTTTCAGAACGTCCGCCATCGCCGCTTTCCAGGAATCAGCAACGCGTTGCTCGTCCGGCGTACCAATCAGGCTCATGTAGAAACCGGTACGGCATCCCATCGGAGAAATGTCGATAATTTCAACGCCATCACCGTTTAAATGATCGCGCATAAAGCCAGCAAACAGGTGCTCTAGCGTATGGATACCGCGCTCTGGCATGACTTCGATGTTCGGACGGCAGAAGCGCAGATCAAATACAGTGATATTGTCGCCATGAGGGGTTTTCATGGTTTTAGCGACCCGAACTGCGGGTGCGGCCATACGGGTATGGTCAACGGTAAAGCTGTCTAGTAACGGCATAATGCCACCTCCTCATAGAAAAAATTCATTTTTTCTCGTTTCCGAGAACTTTTCCTTTTTATGCGAGTCTGACTTACTGAAAGACGCGCATTTATTATCATCATCCCTATTAGAGATGTTTATTTGGCCACAGTTTCTGTGGCCTTTTCTTTTTAATGCGTCGCCAGATAGTCGTCAAAACTCATCGTATCTTCAGACTCAATCTGACGTTGACGCTGCCAGGAGTTCTCACTCGCAGCAGCCAATTGTTCTTCCGTCAACACCTGCAGCGGCTCACTGCTGAGCATTTTGCGGTATTCTTCCGCTAAATTCAGCCCCACGCTACCATTGCCTTCTTGCTTCATCAACGTTAATAGTCGACCAGAGAACGTCGTTTCTGGATCGTCAAAACCAACAAGCAGTTCATCACATACCTGCTGATAGTGCGGTTGATTGTTTTCAGCGTCCAGCACTTCTGCAACGCGACGTAAATCCGCAAACAGAGATTTCCCCACCTCAGCAATCGGCTGCTGGATGGTTTCACACCGCATCCCCACCGTTTGCCCAGGTTTACGCCCTTCCAGAATCACTCGGTTCCAGTTTTTACGCGTACACAGTAGCTCATCCGCGCTCATTTCCGGTGCATCTGCCAGCGCACACCAGATCAGGAATAAATCCAGGAAACGCACCTGACTTTCACTCACTCCTGTCGGAGAGAACGGGTTGATATCCAGTGAGCGCACTTCGATATATTCAATTCCGCCACGCAGCAACGCATCAGATGGCGTTTCACCCGCACGCGTCACACGTTTCGGACGAATCGGCGCATAGAGCTCATTCTCAATCTGCAAGACGTTCGTATTCAATTGTAGATAACGACCATCCTTCTTCATACCAACCTGGGCATATTCCTCAGACGGCGTTTTTATCGCGCGCTTTAATGCGGCGACATAAGTATCAAGATCGTTAAACGTAATTCCCAGATTACTCTGTGATTTATTGGTGTAGCCTAGGTCACTAAGCCGTAGAGAGGTTGCATAAGGCAGATAAAGCATGCCTTTTTCCGTACGCTCAAACGGCAGTGCGGTTTCCCGCCCTTTTAGGAAAGAAGAACAGATCGCCGGAGAAGCACCGAACAGATAAGGGATCACCCAGCCAAAGCGGTAATAGTTGCGGATCAGCCTGAAGTATCCCGCAGAAATGGCTTTTTTTCCGCTTTCTGCATCAGCGACCCCCTCTCGCGCCTGCCAGAATGACAGCGGAAGAGAGAAGTTATAATGCACGCCGGAAATAGTCTGCATCAACGCGCCATAGCGGTTTTTCAGCCCTTCACGATAAAGCGTTTTGAAGCGCCCAACATTTGATGAGCCATACTGCGCCAGCTCGATATTTTGCTCGCTGTCGATAAAGCACGGCATGCTCAATGGCCACATCCGCTCATCACCCAGATTACGGGAAACGTGACGATGAATATCGCGCAGAAACGTCAGCAGGTGATCGACATCTTTGTCGACTGGCGTAATGAACTCCAACAGCGCTTCAGCAAAGTCTGTCGTGATCCACGGGTGTGCCAACGCCGAGCCCAATATTTCTGGGTGCCCTGTTGTAGCAAGATGTCCATTTGCCGTTACGCGCAATGTTTCGCGTTCAATTCCACGCTGAATACCCTTCACTGCCAGTGGGTGTTTTTCCAGCCAAGAAAGTGCTTCTGAAATGTCCGGGATCAAATCGACCTCCCGTTGTTAAAATGTAATGGTTGTAAGCATAATTGAAACTCAGCAGCACTCACCAGTTCGCATTGCAATCTGGTTAAGACCACCACGCCATCCCCTGCAACGTTATACCTGCCAATACGATATACCGCAGCGCTTTTCCAATACCGATGAAAACCGCCGATTGCATCCAGGGCATGCGTAGCCAACCCGCTAACACGCACAATAAATCGCCTACTACCGGCACCCAGCTAAATAACAACGCAGCGCAGCCATAGCGCTGTAACCAGCGCATGGCCACCGAATACCCAGCTTGTTGTTTTGGCTGAGGGAGTAAGCGCCCTATAAAAATATTTGTTAACCCGCCCAGCGTATTTCCTACCGTTGCCACAGCAATCAACAGATAGGGTTTTGCGCTGTCAGCAAGTAATAACGTTACCAGCAGCACTTCCGAACTGCCAGGCAACAGTGTTGCACTGAGCAGGCTACTCCAGAAAAGAGAAAAAACAGCCCAGAATTCACTCACAATGTACGGACGTCAACCACGGCCATGTTAGCGCGTTTAGCGGCTTCAATGCCGTAGTCAGCATCTTCAAACACGATACAGTGTTCTGGTGCGACAGAAATCAATGTAGCGCAACGCAGAAAGGTATCGGGGAAAGGCTTATGCTGCATAACATCATCAGCCCCAACGATTGCATCAAAATAATCATGCAGCCCTAAATGCGTTAGCAATCTATCAGCCATGCCATGCGTGCTACCTGTGCCAACTGCCATCGGACGCCGTCCGCGATAGTGCTTAACAACATCAATCAGCGGCAGTGGTTTTACGGTATCCAGCAGCATCTCCTCAACCACAGCGGTTTTTTCCGCCGCGAGTTGGTGAGCATCAATATCAGCTTGATGACTGTCGATAATACGCTGTGCAATACGCCAGGTGGGCGAGCCGTTCAATGCGGTCATGGCACTGGCATCATATCTCATACCATATCGGGCAAGAACCTGATCCCACGCTTTATGGTGCGTCGGTTCGGTATCAAGCAGGGTGCCATCCATATCAAAGATCAGCCCGTGATAGCGATCGTACATCATGACTCCATGATCACTGAAAAGAGAGCTTACTTTATCGTAAAGTGAAAACGTTGTCGCTTATTCAATAACCTTATAAAAAACAGGTTATTACCTCCATAGGAGTAGGCAGCCTTCATTTATTCGTCGGCTCAATATCAATATAAGCAAGAGAGAGGCAAGAATTAATACACGGAGTAATGAGAAAAATATCATTCTGATATCAGCAGAACAGAAGGCTGTGCCACCAGAGCGCGAAAATAGGGTAGAGAGCGGTTGCTAAAACAGAAATGGGGCATCGGAGAAAATTATCTGGCTTGCTTAGTACTTCAGGACGTTGCTAAAACAAGATTACTCTACGCTTATCGATTAACTAAGGTAAGAGTTTTATTTACATCAAAATGTGGTGCATCCGGGAGGATTCGAACCTCCGACCGCTCGGTTCGTAGCCGAGTACTCTATCCAGCTGAGCTACGGATGCAGAGTGTGGTGCAGAAATAATGGGGTGAGCAATTAAACGAGATACTTAAGAATGGTGCATCCGGGAGGATTCGAACCTCCGACCGCTCGGTTCGTAGCCGAGTACTCTATCCAGCTGAGCTACGGATGCATTGATAATTCTTCATCTGCGACAAAACTTGCTTTCACTAATACTACTTGCCTTGCAAAGACAGTATTTAATGGTGCATCCGGGAGGATTCGAACCTCCGACCGCTCGGTTCGTAGCCGAGTACTCTATCCAGCTGAGCTACGGATGCATATTAAATGGCGGTGAGGGAGGGATTCGAACCCTCGATGCAGCTTTTGACCGCATACTCCCTTAGCAGGGGAGCGCCTTCAGCCTCTCGGCCACCTCACCTTACATTACCTGATTCGCTACTAAGAACTTCTTGTTAGTGCTCACCGGTACTGCGTGGCGCACATATTACTTTCCCAGACTTATAAGTCAAACAATTTTTCCCACCTTGTGTTCGTTTGAACAATTCGCATCCAAGACGCGCACTTTCACAACAAAAAGTCTATTTTATCGACAGAAAAACAGGCGGTTACCTTGCCAAAGGAAGCGCACAGTAAAAATGGATATATCGATAAATGTGTGGGGGAAAAGCGGGAAATAACAAGTGCGTCCCGCGAACACGAGACGCATTGTCAATCAATATGACGTTGGTTGAGATTTTTCGGCCTGAATACGCTGATAGATCTCTTCACGGTGGACAGAAACCTCTTTAGGTGCATTAACACCAATACGCACCTGGTTGCCTTTCACTCCTAATACGGTAACCGTTACCTCATCGCCGATCATGAGGGTTTCGCCAACTCGACGAGTCAAAATAAGCATTCTTTGCTCCTTGAAAGATTATAAAGAGTCGGGTCTCTCTGTCTCCCCGCCATTATCCATCATGTGCTGTGAAAACGTAAACCTAGACGATGGTATAACCACACCATCACACTCCGGTTTGTCACTACTTGTTAGTTTAGTCGATATCAGTAGCTTGTGCTTTTGTTATCACAACAACAGAACTGAGCATGTAAAGCTTCAGAATATCTGAAGGTAACACACTTTCTATCCTGCTTGCCGGATCCTTTTCCGCAGACAAAAACGCCACAACCAGAAAGTTATGGCGTTTTGTCGGATAACGCGAATAAAACGTTATCCGTCGTTTTACAGCTTAGCAGCAACCCAAGATTCAACGCTTGCCAGCGCAGCAGGCAGTGCTGACACGTCTGAACCACCAGCCTGAGCCATATCTGGGCGACCACCGCCTTTACCGCCAACCTGCTGGGCAACAAACCCAATCAGTTCACCGGCTTTTACACGGTCAGTCAGATCTTTCGTTACACCAGAAATCAAGCTAACCCGGCCTTCTGCCGCCGTTCCGAGAACGATAACAGCAGATCCAAGCTGATTCTTCAGGTCGTCAACCATCGTGCGCAGCAGCTTAGGATCCACGTTGTCCAGTTGCGTGACCAGCAACTTCACACCGTTAACCTCTTTTGCTTTGCCAGACAGCGACGAGCTTTCCTGCGCCGCTTGCTGAGCCTTCAACTGCTGAAGCTCTTTCTCCAACGCGCGGGCACGATCCAGAACAGAGCGTACCTTATCCGTCAGGTTGTGACTATCTCCTTTAAGCAGTTGCGCGATGTCTTGCAAAACATCACTTTGGCGGTGCAGCGCAGACAGCGCATTCTCACCCGTGGTCGCTTCAATACGACGCACGCCGGCAGCAGTGCCTGATTCAGAAATGATCTGGAACAGGCCAATATCACCGGTACGACTTGCGTGCGTGCCGCCACACAGTTCAATGGAGAAATCACCCATCGTCAGAACACGGACATGGTCGTCGTACTTCTCGCCGAACAGCGCCATTGCGCCCTTCGCTCTCGCATCATCCAGCGCCATGACATCCGTTTGCACGGTAAGGTTACGGCGGATTTGCGCGTTAACGATATCTTCAACCTGACGAATCTGCTCAGATTTCATCGCTTCCGTATGTGAGAAGTCAAAACGCAGATAGCTATCGTTAACCAGAGAGCCTTTCTGCGCGACGTGATCGCCCAGAACCTGACGCAGCGCGGCATGTAGCAGGTGCGTCGCAGAGTGGTTCAGACGAATGCGATCGCGGCGTTGGCTATCAACGTTTGCATCGACACTGTCGTTAACACGCAGCGTACCCTGAGTCAGTTTACCGACGTGGCCGATTGCCTGACCGTATTTCTGGGTATCCTGAACGGTAAAGCTAACACCCGCATTTTTCAGTTCACCCTGGTCACCAACCTGACCACCGGATTCACCATAGAATGGCGTTTCGTTCAGAATCACAACCGCTTCATCACCTGCCGCAATCTGATCAACCGCGTTTCCATTGTGATAAATCGCAATAACCTTCGCTTGCTGCTGCGTTTTTTCATAGCCGCAGAACGGTGTGTTTTCATCTACACGGATGAGGCTGTTGTAATCTACGCCAAATCCGCTGGCTTCGCGTGCGCGCTGGCGCTGAGCCGTCATCGCAGCTTCAAAACCTTCTTCATCGACTTTCAGGCCGCGCTCGCGGCACACATCGGCAGTGAGGTCGACAGGGAAACCATAGGTGTCATACAGGCGGAAGGCCGTTTCACCATCAAGAGTATCCCCTTTCAGGTTTTTAATTTCTTCGTCCAGCAGAGACAAGCCGCGTTCCAGCGTGCGGGCAAACTGCTCTTCTTCCGTCTTCAGCGCTTGCTCAACCACAGACTGCTGTTTTTTCAATTCTTCAGCTGCTGGCCCCATGACGTGAATCAGCGGCGCAACCAGTTTGTAGAAGAAAGCATCCGTAGCGCCCAGCATATTACCGTGGCGCGCAGCGCGGCGGATAATACGGCGCAGAACATAACCACGGTTTTCATTAGATGGCATCACGCCATCGGCAATCAGGAACGCACAAGAGCGGATATGGTCGGCGATAACACGCAGCGATTTATTGGTTAAATCCGTCGTTCCGACGGCTTTCGCTACTGCATCAATCAGCGTTTTGAACAAATCAATGTCATAGTTTGAATTGACGTGCTGCAAGACAGCAGAAACGCGCTCTAACCCCATGCCAGTATCGACGGAAGGTTTTGGCAGTGGCAACATTGTGCCGTCAACCTGACGGTTGAACTGCATGAACACCAGGTTCCAGATTTCGATATAGCGATCGCCATCTTCATCAGGGCTTCCCGGCGGGCCACCTGCGATGTGCTCACCGTGATCGTAGAAAATCTCGGTACATGGACCACACGGCCCCGTTTCGCCCATCTGCCAGAAATTATCAGAGGCGTAAGGTCCGCCTTTGTTATCACCAATACGAATAATTCTTTCGCGCGGTACGCCAACTTCATCAGCCCAAATGTCGTAGGCTTCATCATCTGTTGCGTATACCGTTACCCACAGTTTTTCTTTCGGCAGATTGAACCACTGAGGAGACGTCAGCAATTCCCACGCATAGCGAATCGCATCATGTTTGAAGTAGTCACCGAAGCTGAAGTTACCCAGCATTTCAAAGAAGGTGTGGTGGCGTGCGGTATAACCTACATTTTCCAGGTCATTATGTTTACCACCGGCACGTACGCAGCGCTGCGAGGTCGTCGCTCGGACATAGTTACGTTTATCCAGACCGAGGAACACATCTTTGAACTGGTTCATACCCGCATTGGTGAATAACAATGTCGGATCGTTGTTCGGCACCAGAGAGCTGCTATCAACAACCTGGTGTCCCTTACTGTGGAAAAAATCGAGAAACGCTTGACGGATCTCAGCGGTGCTCTTGCTCATAATTGTCCTGGAATCAAGCTAGAAGAACAGATCGCGGGCAAGGTTAGTCCAGCATACTGACGTTACCGAGCAACTCACGAACAAAAAGTGGGAATAAGATAAATTTTCTTCGATGGGAAGTAAAATCCCGTGTGCGTTCAATCTGAAAAATTCGTATAAATTGACTGGATTTCTTCATGAAAGAAGCCACGATAGAGCAGATATCGCTGATGTTTGACTTTGTCTTTCCATTCATCGGACAGAGGATGCCCGAATTTTCGTTCCACAACCGATTTCGCCAGCGCACACCAATCGATATCACTCTCGTTTAATGCTGCGGCTAACGTTGTTTTATCGATTCCTTTCTGGCTTAGCTCCATTTTGATCCGCTGGGCACCATAGCCTTTGCGGCTCCGGCTGCTGATATAGCGGCGAGCATAGCGCTCGTCATCCAGCCAACCATGTTCCTTGCAGTACGCAATAGCCGCTTCCACATCTTCTGCAGCAGCTGTGGCTTCATTTGCTTCATCTTCTGCTTTTGCGCTTTCTGACTTATATAAATACGCCGCACATTTGCGGCGTATTTCGGTTTCACTATAATCGCGAACAGAAAGCACATTCATCGCATAGCGTAATGGTTTATTCATCCATCTACCCGCTGAAGTGCTCTGTCGGCGATAATTCAGCCACCATTAAAACTCTTCATTGCCTTCACCAGCGAATTCATCTTCGTCACGGCTATTACTGGCAGCGGCAGGCGTCAGTTCATTGCCTTTATGCAGCAGCATTTCACGCAATTTCTTATCCAGTTCAGCGGCAATCGTCGGGTTCTCTTTCAGGAAATTGCAGGCATTGGCTTTACCCTGACCGATCTTATCGCCGTTGTAGCTATACCAGGCACCGGCTTTTTCGATCAGCTTGTGTTTCACACCCAGGTCAACCAGCTCACCGTGGATATTGATGCCTTCGCCGTACAGAATTTGGAATTCAGCCTGTTTAAACGGTGCTGCTACTTTATTCTTCACCACTTTCACGCGGGTTTCGCTGCCGACAACTTCTTCGCCTTCCTTGATAGCGCCAGTACGACGAATATCCAGACGAACAGAGGCGTAAAACTTCAGTGCGTTACCACCGGTAGTGGTTTCAGGGTTACCGAACATCACACCGATCTTCATACGAATCTGGTTAATGAAGATCAGCAGCGTATTGGCTTGCTTCAGGTTACCCGCCAGTTTACGCATAGCCTGGCTCATCATACGTGCAGCCAGCCCCATGTGGGAGTCACCGATTTCACCTTCAATTTCGGCTTTCGGCGTCAATGCTGCAACGGAGTCGACGATGATAACGTCAACAGCGCCAGAGCGCGTTAGTGCATCACAGATCTCCAACGCTTGCTCGCCGGTATCCGGCTGAGAACACAGCAAGTTATCGATATCTACGCCAAGCTTTTTCGCATAAATCGGGTCCAGCGCATGCTCAGCATCGATAAACGCACACGTTTTGCCTTCGCGCTGAGCGGCAGCAATAACCTGTAAGGTCAGCGTTGTTTTACCAGAAGATTCCGGGCCATAAATCTCAACGATACGCCCCATCGGTAAACCACCGGCGCCCAGAGCGATATCAAGAGACAAAGAGCCTGTAGAAATGGTTTCAACATCCATTGAGCGATCCTCGCCCAACCGCATGATAGAACCTTTACCAAATTGCTTTTCGATTTGGCCCAGTGCTGCCGCAAGTGCCTTTTGTTTGTTCTCATCAATAGCCATTTCTGCTCCTGTCATGCGGCGTAGCGCTGCTGTCTCTACGCGGCTGCTTAATCATGAATTGCCGAATAATTACTGACATTATACTGTATGCGCATACAGCATCAAGGTTATTTTTTCAGAAACGTGTCGAGCAACGTTTGCAGCGCAAAATGGACCGATTGCAGACGCACCGCGTTTCTGTCTCCGCTGAACCGCATTGTCCGGGCCAATGCCTCACCCTGTTTGTCTGTGAAGCCAAACCACACCGTGCCGACAGGCTTCTCTTCGGTCCCCCCGTCTGGCCCGGCGACGCCGCTTACCGATATGGAAAAATCGGCATCGGCGGCCTGTAAAGCCCCTGCAGCCATCTCATTGACGACGGCTTCACTCACCGCGCCATGCCGTTCCAGTGTTTCTGCGTTCACATTCACCAGACGCTGCTTGGCCAGATTGCTGTATGTCACAAAGCCGTAGTCAAACCAGCCAGAACTACCTGCGATATCGGTAATAGACTTAGCCAACCAGCCTCCGGTGCAGGATTCTGCACACGTCAACGTGGCACCACGCGCCTTCAGTTTTTCACCCACCAAAGCACTTAACCGCAGAATGTCAGCTTCCGTCATTGCTGCCTCATCTTAATCAAGGATTGTTGGGTCAGGGTAACACTTTTCCCCGAAAAAGACGTCCCGCTGCACGGTATGCGAAGCGCATAGCAAAGAAGATGAAAAAGGGATGAAAACCGAAGAAGAGCGAATAAAACGCCGCCGAATAGTCAGAGAGAAAATAGCACTACCCTAATAGATTGTCGGTCGGCAGGGATACAGAGGGAATAAGAGTCATTAATAGTGATGGGACAATTTACATACAGCCAGCGCAACTGGTGCATCGCCAGTCCTGCTTATTTATAGCCTGAAAGAAATATCTAAAATAGCACTCTTCGATAGGGATATTATTTTCTTCAAAGCTATCGGCCAGCCAGTCGATATTTTCCAGAATCCAATCATCCTCATCTAACCCGTCGCGGTACATTTCATCATCAGGATCGATGATAGAGTAAATCCCTATCGTTCCCATATGATTTTCTTTATATTTTTCCGGTAACGTGAACTCTTTTTCTTTATAAGATATCAACCAGTGGCCGTGGCAAAGTAGGTTGCCATTGCGACTCCACTTAGCAACAAATGGGTTACTCATATTTATTCCTACCAGCATAAAAGCTAGCTATAAACGTATCACGACATATTTATAAAGTATAATCACCTCACAATCAATGTGCTATTTACAAGCCAGAATATAGGGGTAAACATCTTTTACATCTTAATAGGTATAAACCCATTAGCGATAAATTGATAAATATCAATTCACATGGAAATAAAATATCTAGACAGGGAAAGATAAATAAAAAAAGCCCACTAAAAATAGTGGGCGGGGTACTGCTATTATCGTTATGTAAAAACCCTGGTGTTTTGCGGCACATCATTCGGCTTCTGTCTGATACTTACAGTACCGAACGAACATTAACGCAACATTAGGCGTGGAAAAATCCTGACGATTGCTGTGATAGCCAGCACCAACACTATCGCCACCGTCTCCGCTTTGCTTCGTTGGTCGAGATCGGTCAGAATGGCGTGCACATGCCCATAAAGGGGTAATAATCCATTAGGGAGGATGACGGGTGTTTCCCTCTTTCTTAAGAAGAACAGCAGCGAAAAACGGCAGCTATGCCAATGAAATCAGCAGCAGCATTACGATCAATCGCCCAGCGGAACGCTTGTTTGATCTCTGGCGCAAACCGGAAACGTTGCCGATCCTGATGGGCCATTTCGCCAGTATCGAGATACTGAACTATACCGATTCTAACTGGCGGATTAACACACCGATTGGCGCGCTCATTGAATGGCAGGCTCGTATTATTGATGAAAAACTGGGGGAGTATATCCACTGGCGTTCGCTGGAAGGGGCTCGGGTTCCCAATGAAGGCCGGCTTTCTTTTCAAGCTGCCACATCGGAAGCGGGTACAACCGTAACACTGACGATTCGCTACAATCCACCGGGGGGGGTGATTGGGAAAAAGATCGGCCAAATGTTTGATATGTTTTCTCGCGATATGCTGACGAAAACGCTCTATCGTTTCAAAAAATTAGCTGAGGATGAGCTGGCGTAAGCCGCATCAGACACCATAGCAACAGGTCATCATTGACCGTTTTTCTGAACTGACGAAAACACCCCACTAAAAGGAACGTAGAATGCTGGAATTGATTCAAACCATTGGTCTTGGTCTGGTGTTAATCCTACCACTCGCGAACCCACTGACAACGGTAGCGGTATTTTTAGCGATGTCCGGCAACATGAGCCAAGGGGAACGAAATCGTCAGATCTTTCAAGCCTCGCTTTACGTCTTCATCATTATGACCGTCGCGTACTATGCGGGTCAGATCGTGATGAATACCTTCGGAATTTCCATTCCTGGATTGCGCATTGCTGGTGGACTTATCGTGGCATTTATCGGTTTTCGCATGCTCTTTCCTCAGCAAAAGCCAGAACATGCACCTGAAGTCAAAAGCAAAAAAGAAGAAATTAACGACAGTATCTCTGCCAATGACGTCAATATCGCCTTCGTTCCACTGGCGATGCCAAGCACCGCAGGGCCAGGAACCATTGCCCTCATCATCAGTTCTGCCTCACAAATCAAGAGCGGCGTCGACATCACGCCATGGGTGATTAACGTTGCCCCTGTACTCACGTTTATGTTGATCAGCTTGATCGTCTGGCTCAGCCTGAAAAGTTCTGGCCTGATTATGCGTCTGATCGGGAAAAGCGGCATTGAAGCCATTTCACGGCTGATGGGATTCCTGCTGGTTTGCATGGGCGTGCAGTTCATCATAAACGGTACACTGGAGATCGTGCATTCTCTCCCTTAAGTTGAAACGTTGCCAGATAGCCCAATTAGCGTCTATAACTTTGAATAGCGGGATTTATTTAACGGCCGTAAGAGATGTTCAGCCTGTGTTACATAACAACAATAAAGATTAATTTTTTGCTTACCTAGCGGAAAGTAGGTGCGGCCACCATGAAAATAAGAAAACGGTTCTCAATCAATTTACGTTCACTCATTTTATCCCTCGCCATTGTCAGCATGATCATTACGCTGACTAACGCTTATGTTGCCGTTTATAACGTACAGAAGAAGCTCATTACCGATCAGATACTGAGTTCAAACCTTAACTATTCGTCCAAATTAGCGGCTACCACAGAAAGCTTTTTGTCTTCGGCACAGAAGGAGTTGGCTTACAGCGCGGCATCAGTCGCTGAGAGTTTTAGTGACGATGCTGCGCTACTGGAGAAAAGTGAACAGACATACCGCATGAGCCAAAGTTTTAATTCTATTTTCGTTGCGGATACCCAGAATAAGATACAAGCGGTTTACCCAACCTCGCTGAACCTGAAAGGAAATACACTGACTTCAGAGGCCAGTAAGCTGGCGTTGGAGGAACAAAAGCCGTTAATCAGCCAGCCTTATGTCTCCATGACAGGGAATCTACTCGTATTGGTTTCCTCCCCCATAAAAGATAAACAAGGAAATTATCTCGGTTACATCGGCGGGACGATTTATTTAAAAAGCAAAAGCGTCTTAAACGAATTCATGAATACCCATTTCTATAACGATTACTCCAGCGTTTACGTTATCGATAAAAGCGGGATTGTTCTCTATCATCAGGATAAACAATGGGTCGGCAAGCCCGTCAGCGACGAAAGAATCAAAGCGGTATTTCAGAACAAGAAGAGTGGCACCGCCGCCATGCCCGATATGCAGGGCATGCCGTCTCTGGCGGGTTTCGATACGGTCAATTCATCCGGCTGGATCATCATTACCTTACACCCTTCTCAAACCGTTATCGATTTGCTCGACAGCGTGATGCGATCCGTCTTATATGAAGGTGCGCCAGTGATGATATTAACGCTTATTGCTCTCACCCTACTCGCTTTCTCTATTGCCAACCCTCTGCGCTTACTGGCCGTTTCTGCCAGTAAAATGGAGGAACCCGATGTCATTGAAAAAATTAAGAAAGTCCCCTCCTGGTATTTTGAGGTTGACCAGCTAAAACGCGTCATTCTTTTCGGTACTCTGCTGCTACACAAACGAATTGGCAAACTGAGTTTGCAAGCCCACACCGATCCGCTCACCGGGTTACTCAACCGCCGTGGTATCTATGAAAACATCGAACTCATTCTGTCGAAGAGTCATCAGGTTGCCGCTATCGTGATTGATATCGACCACTTCAAACACGTGAATGATACCTATGGGCACAATGTTGGCGACGATGTCATCAGGATACTGGCTAAAAACATAAAACAGGGTTCACGCGAATCCGATCTGATCGGCCGTACCGGAGGGGAGGAGTTCCTCGCGCTCTTGCCCGATACGGACATAGAGCAAGCCGCCGAAATTGCCGAACGGCTGCGTAAAAAAGTCGAAAAAATGCCGCTGCCCATTCCTGAAAACATCACAATTTCATTAGGCGTCACCTGTTTTATTCCGGGAGAGGAGCAGATCGATAGCGTTTTGAAAATCGCGGATGATGCCCTTTATCAGGCTAAGCATGAAGGCAGAAACCGAGTCGTTACCAAAACCGTTCCCGACAGTTCAATCAAGAGCGAGACAGAATAAGCACACTCAGCACCAATCCAGCTCGCTGAAAACCAGGCAAAAAAAACCCGCACGAGGCGGGTAAGGTCATTCTAATGACAGGGATGGTTAACTACACAACACTCACAGAGATGTGAGGTACTGACAAGGGATGTAAGGACTATAGCAAGCCAAATGTATAGTATTGTCATCGGCAAGTAAGGTTAATCTACCGGTTGTAAAACAACATTGGCGAGATTTCCTAGCCACCATATCTGGCTATTTCAACCTGCTTTCCCCGATCGCAATTAGGCTTTTTGGGGTTTCATCATCGCAGCCAGCAGCGCCACGATGGCCAGAACGCTGGCAAGCCCCCCAACCATCAACCATCCCCCATGATGCCATGCGGCCATCGCAACCGAAGACCCCGCCGCGCCCCCCAGAAACATGCCGCCCATGAATACGGTATTGATCCGGCCTCTGGCGGCTTCACCGAGTCCATAAATCACATGTTGATTGGCAATTAACGCACTTTGCACGCCGAGATCGAGCAGGACAACGCCGATAATCAGGCCAATGATGGAATCGAAACCAATGAATATTCCCCATGAGAGCAGCGTTAACAGCGATCCGGCAATCACAACCGGGCGACTGCCGGCTCTATCGGCCAGTCTTCCCGCTAGTGGAGCCGCAAAAATGCCCACGACACCAATCACACCGAACAGACCCGCGGCGGCAGCGCCCATGTGAAAGCGTCCACTTTCCAGATACAGAGCAAGCACGCTCCAGAACGCGCTGAACGATGCAAACAGCAGCGCCTGAATCAGTGTGGCTTTACGCAATGCACGCTCCCCCTGCCATAGCGTTACCAGTGAACGCATCAGTTCACGGTAACGAACGGTTTGATTCGATAGTGAAGCTGGTAACATTCTTCCCATTGCCCACGCGCCCGCCAGCGCCAGCGGCACGCTCAGCCAGAACATCTCCCGCCAGCCTGCGCTTTCCGCCACCAGGCCCGCAATCGTACGGCTAAGCAGGATGCCACTGAGCAATCCACTCATCACCGTTCCGACAATCGCGCCGCGCAGCTTCGCATCGGCAAGTGCCGCCGCAGCCGGAACAATCTGCTGTGCGGCGGTGGCACCAAGGCCAATAAGCAACGAGGCACTTAACAAGGCAAAAGCCGATGTCGACAACGCAGCAAACGCAGAGGCCAACGCCAGCAGCAAAAATTGCCACACGATCAGCCGACGCCGATCGAACTTATCACCGAGCGGAACCAGCAGTAGCAGTCCCAAGGCGTAGCCCAACTGCGTCACGGTTGGGATCAGAGAAACCACCCCGCTTGACGTAAAACTTTCGCCGATCACGCCTAGCATCGGTTGGTTGTAATAGATATTGGCAACAGAAATACCGCTGGCTGCGGCCATCGAGAAAATCAATATTTTGCCGGGAACCTGCTGCGTTCTGACATCGGCTTCACTGGATAATATGCTCATCATCATACCTGTCTGTGTGTTTCCTGCCGGAAATCGGCAAGCAATGAACAGAGCATAAGACGTCGTACTCATTCCCAGTAGAGAGGTAAAATGGATATCAGCTATTCTGAGTAGGAATGAATCAGGAGAAAAGACGCTGAACGAAATCGGTAAAAATTCTAGCGCGAGCTGATGTCATGCGGCCTCCGGGATAGACAGCCCACAGGTCCATCTTACCCAGCGACCATGAATCCAGCGCGGTGACGGCCTGTCCGCTCTCCAGTTCTGGTGCAAACATCCATTCGGAAGCGACGGCCAGCCCTACGCCGGATAGCACCGCAGCGCGCACGCCTTCCGCCGCAGAAACACGGATACGCCCATTGGGGAATACTGTGGTCTGTGTTCCATCCCGAGAAAAAATCCAGCGATCGGTTCTCTCTCCCTGCAAATAAATGACGGCAGGATGCGCAGCCAGCGCATCAGGAGAAGCAGGCATGCCATGAACGGCAAAATAATCGGGTGTCGCTAAGAGGCGCATGGAACACGAGGCCAACCGCTGGGCGATCAGGCTTGAATCCTTCATTTCCCCCAAACGCAGTGCTATATCAATTCCTTCAGCAATCAGATCGATCGGACGATCGTCCAGAATGACATCAATATTCAGCTGCGGATGTTCTGCCATGAATTCATAGAGTCGCGGCATAATGTGCAGTCTGGCAAAGGTGACGGGCGCACAGATGCGTAGCCGCCCAGACAGCGCAGCGCTCCCGCTAACCACATGCTCTTGGGCATCCCTCAGTACCTTTAACGCGGGGGAGATTTGCTCATAAAAATTCTGCCCAGCTTCTGTCGGTGTCAGCCCTCGGGTAGAACGGAGCAGCAGCGGCGTTGCCAGCTGATTTTCAAGCTGCATAATCGCTTTGGAAACCGCAGGCTGCCCAATACCGAGCCTGCGAGACGCAGCGGAAAACGACCCCGTTTCAAAAACGCAGATAAATGTTTCCAGCGCGCTCAGGCGATCCATGATTTCTCTTCCGCAAAAGGGGGGGCACTGCATCATACAGGAATCCTGCGAGGATAAGGCGGATCCACACCGCACCCTTCTTTTCCCTGCCATCGCCATCTTCAGGCACATTCGCTTTACCGCTGACCGCATCAGGTATTACTCTGATGGCATGATTTGTCATGGCAGGGCTAGCAAATTTTTGCTGCCTTTCTCAAAATCTTACGAGGCGATGCATGAAACTTTTCATTTACGAACACTGCCCATTCTGTGTCAGAGCCAGAATGATTTTTGGTCTGAAAGATCTGCCTGTTGAGCAATCCGTCATTATGGAAGGCGACATCGACACGCCAACGCGTATGGTGGGCCGCAAAGTGGTGCCGATCCTGCAAAAAGAAGATGGCAGCTTCATGCCGGAAAGCATGGATATCGTCCACTATGTCGACAGCAAGCAAGCACCATTAATCGCCGACAAACCGGTTGATACTGAGATTGAAGCCTGGTGTAAATCTGTTTCCAGCGCGGTGTTTAACCTTGCGATCCCTCGCTTCACAAAAGCCGATTTCAAAGAACTTTCCACGCCAGAGGCGCGTCATGCCTACATCCTGCGCGAAGAAAAAGCCTTCGGTGACCTGGATGCACTGCTCGCAAAAACGCCGGAACTGATTGCGGAAGTGGAGCAGAAACTCAAGGCGCTGGAGCCACGTCTGGCAAACGTCAGCGCCATTTCCACCACCGATTTTATTCTGTTCCCGATCTTACTGTCGCTCACGATCGTGAAAGGCGTACAGTTTGGCCCTAACGTCCACGCCTACCTTGAGCGTGTCTCAACAGCCAGCAAGGTTGCCTTGCTGACCGATAAGGCGCTGTAGAACAGCAAGAATAGAAACAACAAAGGAGCGGCTTATAGCGGCTCCTTATTTTTAGCAACGTTCGGATAACGTGGTTCATTTACCGAAATCAGGATTATTGATCCTTGGGATTGAGCTCACATCCTTCTACATCGTGATCAGGCTCGATCACGGAATACGCCTGAGCATTTTTCGTTTTCTTTATCAGGAAAGGCTTCCTTGAAAAGTAACTCCCAATGTGAGCATCATCCACGAAACAGACAATGATCTCCTTTTCATTTTCCGAGATAATGCGTAGCGAATACGTCCAACTACCATCTTTTCGCGCTGCGTCTGCCCAGTCGTTTTCCTGGCTAAACACATAATCACCGGTATCCTTCAGCAGCGTCCCCTTGGGGAAATGCTTCGGCCCAAAAGAACTGCGGAAAGTGGTCACATCCAAATGTTTCAGCACCGTCAGCGCATCCGTTTGTGTTGCCGAAAAACCGGTCTGGGGAATCATCAATACTGAAAAAATCACGGCCAACAATAGCTTCATTTACTGCAACCCTGCGATAGAAAATCCGTGTACGGATTCTATTTTAAAAACACAATTCGCAATAGCGTTATGGGGCACGCTTTTACCCCATAACGCGTGACGGATTTCAGCAGGTTACTACGATGAAATAATGGCTAAACGCGAAGCAGAGAAACATCCTTACCTGATGTTATACCGCCCTCTTTTAGTGGACATTCATTTGGAAGGCATAGCGCATTCACTTCGGCCTTAATCAGAGCAAGCGCATCATGGCTTGCATAATCTGCCTGAATCCATCTTGCACGCTGTAAATAACCAGGATCCTCCAAGATCTCAATAACAGACTGCTTAATCTGCTGTTCACTCGGCGTACTGGTTTGCAGGTTAATCCCACATTTGGCAAATACCACACGCGCAGCACCTTCCTGCTTATCTTCCCCAACACCGGCCACAATTAAGGGAACGCCATCTTTCAACGCAGCATTAATCGAACCATATCCGCCATTACTGATGACGATCGACGCCCTTGGCAGCCAATCGTCATAAGAGAGGAAGCTCACCACTCTGGCATTTTCAGGCAAGGAGGCTTGCAGCGAATCAACCGAACGCCCTCCGGTGGTCGCCAGCACCCTGACAGGTAAGTCAGCTAATGCGCGCAGCGCTGGCCCAATGAGCTGCTGGAGATCGACATTCGCCAGTGTGCCTTGTGAAACGATAATCAGTGGCCGCTTGTCGTCCGGTGCCCACCATTGCGGAACACGTTCTGCTGCTGCGTGGTGGGATAAGGGCCCAATAAATCGCACGCTTGGTGGCAAATCATCACGCTGATACTCAAGTTCAGTGGTGGATAACTGTAAGAAACGATCGCAACGGCCAATCAGCGTATCCATAAAAGGCTGTTCGAGAGGCTTTCCTCCCGACTGCACCATCGCATGATTAAACGCGTGCTGAACCTCGCTCATCAATCCCCGTGTTTCTTCATCGACCAGTTGTTCATGGCTTAGGTCAGGTGGCAGCAATTTGGGAGGAATGCGAT